>JBFXJL010000001.1:0-764300 GCA_050174915.1 Elusimicrobiales bacterium
TGGAAAAGCTCTCGATGGGACAGAATTATGTTGAGTAAAATGGAGGGACTAAAATTAGGTCACGTCGAGGTCTGGGGCGGAGGAGGCGTCTACTTCACATAATATTTTACTGCACATAAACGGAATTATGTTGAGCTCAACATAACTCCATAGATGGCGGGCGCATTATCTATTTGGTGGACACCACCAAGATAACCGCCTTGAAGTTCCCTACCTTTTGGTTTGATCCTACGCCGCAGGGTAAGTTCATGCTTTCAATCGCGTTCGGTCAGTCAAAGTATTACGTGGACAATCTTTCAGAAAACATCAGGCGCGGCTTTCGCCAAAAACTTCGCAATGGTATCTGGCCTTGTTGTGCCCCGCTCGGCTATATAAACGACAAGAACACCAAGACTATCTATCCGGATAAAGACCGGGCGGTCTTTATCCGGAAGACCTTTGAACTTTACGCTACCGGGGATTACCCGCTGGCCGAGATCCGCCGCATAATGAACGAGGTTGGACTGAAAGGGCGGCATACCGCCCTTTCAGTAGGCAACTATCAGTATATGCTCAAGAATCCCGTCTATTACGGTCTTATAAGGTATAAGGGCGAGCTCTACGAGGGAAAGCATGAGCCGATCATAACCAAAGCCTTGTTTGATACTTGCCAGGCTGTAATGCTTCGTAAAAGCAAGCCCAAGGGGCCAAGGTTGAAGCCTTACACCTACCGTGGGGTCTTCCACTGTTCCACTTGCGGTTGCTTCATTACTACGGAAACTCAGAAAGCGCATAACTACCTGCGCTGTACCAAGCGCAAAGGGCCATGCGACGAGCCCTTTGTCCGTGAGGAGGTTATTGAGGAACAGATAAAAGGAGAACTAAAAAGTGTTTCCTTACCCCAGGCCCTGGCCAATGGGCTCATCCTGATAGCGGAGAAGGAACGAGCCGCATTGGCCCAGGCCGGGGAGAGTGCCCGGCAAAAGCTGCTAGGTAATTTGGGTATCCTTACAGACCAATTGGGCAAGTTGCTGGATTTGGTACTGCAAGGCCACCTTACGCAGTCCGAGTACGCTGAGCGCAAAGCCCAATTGGTCAACGAGAAAAAGGAAATTGAAAACAAACTCGCAGCTTTTGCCCGGCAGGGAGCAAATCGGTTCGAACCGGAGATAGAGTTATACCGCGAGGCGGTTCACGTCGGGGAACTGGCGGAGAGCGGAAAAGCGGAGGAAAACAGGGAAAAGCTGAAAAAGATCGGTTCGAACTTCCGTATAGGCAGGCGGCGGCTTTCCGTCGAGTTCAAAAAACCTTGGGAATTTATATTTAATTTTAATTCTGCGCGCGCAGAAATTATAAATTTTAATTCCGATTTTTTAAAAAGCAAAAAAGTTCGGAGAGGAAGGGATTCGAACCCTTGATACGGGTTTACCCCGTATGCCGGTTTAGCAAACCGGTGCCTTCAACCACTCGGCCACCTCTCCAAAAATCTGTAATGCCGTAATGAACCTTCGGTTAATTATATAAAAATATGCGGGGAAGAAAACTCAGGAAAAAGTTTTCTTTATGCCTTCTGCCAGCGGCGTCCACTGCGCGCCGCCGGCGGCCTTCTCCCACAGGGCCGGGGTAGCGGTCCAGTTGGGCGCCGAAGCCTCCCTGGCCTTGTCCCGGTTCATCACCGGGTCCGCGCCTGTTATGGCGGTCACGGTCTCGTAGAGCCAGCCCACGGCGCAGACCGCAGCCGGGGGCAGCGAGAGCATGACCGGCATCTTCACGCCCATGCCGGCCGCCAGCAGGGTGATGAATTCCCGCCACTCGTAGGAGCGGTCCTCGCAGACGTAGAAAGTGCCGTTGTCGAACTTGGACGTTTCCAGCGCGGCTATGATGGCGTTCACTAAATCGTCGACGTAGATGAAGCTGAAGCGGCCGCCGGCCGAGCCGGCGTTCACCATGACGCCCTTGCGCACCCATTCGGCTATCTTGGAGAGGCCGGAGTCCTTCTTGCCGTAGACTATGGGCGGGCGCAGTATGACGGCGGGGCCGTTGGAGAAAGCCCGGGCGGCCTTTTCCCCCGCCAGCTTGCTCTTCCCGTAATAGGAGACCGGGGCTTCGCCGTCGGCTTCCGCGCGGGGGCGGTCGGCGGAGGAAGGCCCGCCGGCGGCCAGGCTGGAGATGTAGACGAATTTTTTCAGCGACGGCACCTCGCCGGCGGCGGCGGCCAGGTTGGCCGTGCCCTCGGCGTTGGCGCGCATGAACTGTTCGCGCGAGCGGCAGAAGAGCGCGGCCGCCAGGTGCACCGCGGCGTCGGCGCCGTCGAGCGCGCGGCGCAGGCTCTGCTTATCGGCGAAATCTGCTTCGGCGTAGGCCGCGCCTTCCAGCGCCGCGGCCGGCTTGCGGCGGGTGATCACCCGCACGGCGTAACCTTTGGTCAGCAGGGCCTTGGAAAGTGTCCGCCCGACGAACCCTGTGCCCCCGGTAATGGCTATGGTCTTCATAGGCTAATCTTCCTTGATCTTCTTAAGCGCCTTGCCAGCCTCGCGCTCGGCCGCATTCCTTACAGCCCCGCCCACGTCCCGGTCCAGGTGTATGCCCAAGCGCAGCAGGCCGGAGTTTATCGTGGCGCGGTCGGGGTATTTCCCCTTCTGCAGTTTCTCCAGCACGCTGGTGCGGTCGTGCTGCGGCATGGTGGCCGCCAGGGCCAGGGCTATCAGCGCGAAGGCCGCCAGGTTGACGGCCAGGCCGGCCAGGCCGCTGATGAGCCGCACTATCCTGGTGCTGGTGTTGATGAAGAGGATGAAGACGCCCCAGACCAGCAGCGAGGCGGCGAGGTAATAGTCGCCGTAGGGCCCGGTACCGGGGTAGGAGACATAGAAGGCCGCGTGCAGCAGCGCTACGGCCAGCAGTTTGAATATGAGGCTCATAAGGGGGGGGCTTCCTTTTTGGGCGGCGCCAGCGAGGGGACTTCCACGCCGAGCCGCAGCAGGCCGATATAGAGGTCGGTTTTGGCCGGGTAATTCCCGGATAAAAACTTTTTAAGCGCCGGCCTGCCGTCCTTTTGCGGCAGCAGGGCCAGCACCGAGAAAGCGCAGGCCAGGGCGAACAGCGCCGCGAAAGCCGCCTTGCCCTCCCTGCTGTAATTCTCCGTCACCCGCGCTATGAAGACCGAAAAGCCGGTCCAGAGCAGCATGGAGACGAAGCTGAAGGGCTGGCCGAAACGCCCGCTGTGCGGGTAGGCGAGGAATGCGGCCAGGTGCGCGGCGGCGGCGATAAGGATTAGCGAGCTTATCACGGGTTAGTCCATCGCCTTGAACTCTACGTGCACGGTCAGGCGGTCCTCGAAGAAATCGTCGGGCAGCGGCGCGAACGGCGCGGCCGCCTGTGCGGCGTTCTCCGCCGCGTTGTCGAAAAGCCTGTTGCCGGAGGACTTCTCTACGCTCACCGATTTTATATCCCCCTCCCTGTTGATGCTGAAGCGCACGGTGCAGCGCAGGCTGCCGGCCGAAGGCATGCGGGAGGTCCAGGAGTTCCAGAGCGCCTCGCGCACCTGCGTGATGTACCAGGGGTACGGGAAATTGGCGGAATCGGTGATGAGCGGGGTGCCGCCCTCGCCTCCGGGCGCGGGCTTCTCGGTCTCGAAGAGTTTGGCGCCGCCGGAGAGCACGCTGGGCTTGGGCAGGGCCCCTCCGGAGAAATCGTCCTCTTCGGGCGGCTCGGCCTTTGCCGCGGAGGTTGCGGCCTTTGCCGCGGTCTTGGCTGCGGGGACGTCCTTGGCGGCCGGGACCTCGCCGCGGCCCGGGGCGTCGGCGGCCTTGGCCATGGTGACCACGCTCGACGGTCCTATGAAGTCAATATAGTAGGCCTGCTGCTTCTTGGCGCCCACGGCGTGGCGCCCGGCGAAGAACAGGGCCGCCAGCAGCACGAAGTGGGCGGAGGAGGAATAGAGGAGGTAGGCGCGCACGCTAGTCTTCCGGTTTGACGGCGATGCCGATCTTGCCGGCGCCCAGTTTCTTGGCGGCGTCGAACACCCGCACCACGCGCTCGACCGGCACGCTCTTGTCGGCTTCCACCAGCACGGTTTTCTTGTGCGACTTGGCCAGGCGCAGCGTCAGCTCTTTCTCCAGGCGCTGGTATTTCACCGCGCGGCCGTCTATAGCCATCGAGCCGTCCGAGGCCAGCTGCACCTTGAGCACCTGTTCGTCGGCGGTCTTGATCCCGGTGGAAGCCTTGGGCAGGCTCACCTGGATCTGGGACTGCACCAGGAACGGCGTGATCACCATGAAGATGATGAGCAGGATCAGCGAGACGTCGATGAGCGGGATCATGTTGATCTCCGCTATGATGCCGCCTTTCTTGGAATGTACTCTCATGGTCAGCGGGCCGCCGCCTCCGGCAGGCCGGGCTCGCGGGCCACCGAGCGGTCTATTACCTGCTCGGCCACCCAGTTGACCTCGCTGGCGAAGTCGTTGGCCTTATGCGTGAAATAGTTGTAGGCCACGATGGCGGGGATGGCCACGAAGAGGCCCGCCGCGGTGTTGACCAGCGCCTCGGCTATACCCATGGCCACCACGGAGGGGCCGGCGCCGGCGTACATGGAGAGGTCGCGGAAGGCCCGCACGACGCCGATCACGGTGCCGAAGAGGCCTATGAAAGGGCTGATGCTGCCGATGGTGGCTATGGGGGTCAGGCCCTTGCCCAGGCGCGACACGTGCCAGTCTACGGCCTTCTCGGCCAGCTCGCGCTTCTCGAGCGGAGTGCCGTAATGGTTGATGACCTTGTGTATGATGTCGCCGGCCGGGTTGCGAGCCTTGGCGCACAACTCGGAGATCTGGCGGAGCTCGCCGGTGCGCAGCAGCGCGTGCACCTTGTGCAGCAGGTCGTCGAGACCTTTCATGGTGCGCTTGTAGGTGGTCCAGCGCTCCCAGATCAGGGCTATGGAGTAGATGGAAAGGCCGGCCAGCAGGAAGAGGATAGGCCCGCCGGCTATGATAAGGTCTTTAAAGGTGATGTTCATTGCTTCTCCGGTGCGATATATTAATATAAATTATACCAATTCGGAGGGACGGCGGGAGGGTGTGGCAAAGCCGGCGCCCGGAAGGGACGCCGGCCGCGGGCAGCTTAGGCGTTCAGGCCTTCCTGAAGGCGTACTTCACGCGGGCTTCCAGGTTCTCGAAATAGCCGGAGAGCAGTTTGAGTTTGGCTCCCAGCACGTCGTAGAGCTCCTCCTGCTCGCGCGACTTAATATCGTCCACGGCCTCGATCTCTTTGAGCTTGTTGACGGCCGCGAACAGCTCCTCGCGGATCTTGGCGGTTTCCTGGTCGCGCCATTTCAGGTCGGCGCGCAGGCGGCCTATTTCCTCGCAGAACTTCTTGTTCTGCTCTTCGTAGTCGCGGCGCTCGTCGAACATGATCTTCTGGAACTCCTCGTTCTTGCCGGCCAGCGAGGCGATATTGTCGCTCAGCGTGCGGGCCAGCATGTCCTTCTCCTCGAGCTGGGAGCGCAGTTCCCGCAGCTCTTTTTCCAGGTCGGCCGTCCTGGCGGCTGCTTCGCCCTGGGCGCGCTTGAGCGCGGCGTCGGCGTTCTCGGCGGCGGCCATCAGGCGCTCGCGCAGGCGGGCGTTCTCGGCGGCCTTTTCCGAGAGGTCCTGCGTGGCTTCGCAAAGCTTTTCCTCGGAGCGCTTCTTGAGCGTCTTGTAGAGCGTTTCCCACGACGGGTGTTCCCCCTTCGCGGCCTGGGTGTTCTGTATGGAGCGCTTGAGCTTTTCGCTGAGCGCGTGGATATCGCCTTCCTTGCGCTTGAGCTGCTCTTCGAAAGCGTGCTTCTCGGTAGTGTAGGCCTTGCGCAGCTCTTTCACTTCGCGCTCGAGGTGGGCGTTCTTGTTGATGGCCTTTTCCAGCAGCGAGCGGGCCGCGGTCTCTTCGGCGGCTTCCACCGTCATCGGCGGGCGAGGCTTAACGGGGGCCTGCGGTGGCAGCTCGATCAGCGCCTGGAAAGCGGGTTCGAGCGAGGCTTCGCGCCACTGGCCGAGGGCCTTTTCGGGGCAGACCAGCGAGGAGCGCCCGAAGCCGGGCTGCAGCGCCGCGTCCTTGGGAAAGAAGGGCCCGCGAATGCTCTTTTTGATGTAGACGTAAAAACGGGAAATCGGTTCGGTCATGGTTAAATCTTACCAAAGGGGTGTTACAAGAAGATTACAGATAAGATAATAACTCCGTGTCTTGCCTGCCGACGGCCCGGCCCCTCGCTCCTGGGGGAACCGTTACGCGGTTCCCCCCGCGGCGGGGCCCCCCTCCCCGAAGTCGCTCGGAACCGGGCCGCCGGCAGGCCTGAGCGGCTCGGCCCCGTCTGGCCCGCTGTGAGCGATTTTAGGGTGAGGTCCGGCAAAGAGCACGGCATAATTATGCCGTGCGCCCGGGCCGCAAGGCCAGAGGCGATTTTTAAGCGAAAATCGCCGAGGCGGGGCCGCGCAAAACTGCTATGCGGTTTATGCGTGGCCAGGGCACTCCGCCGCGCCCGCTCTATGAGCGAGCGGCGGGCCAGACGGGGCCAGGCTACCGGACTACTTGGCTAAGTTCTTCCTGATGTTGGCGCGGGTGACGGGGCTGATGACGCCTTTCTCGGTGATGAGGGCGGTGATGAGAGCGGCCGGGGTGACGTCGAAGGCGGGGTGGCGCACCCGCACGTTCTTCGGCGCTATGCGGTTGCCTTTCACGAAAGTGACTTCCTCGCAGGACCGCTCCTCGATCACGATGGCGTCGCCGTCCCGGGCCTTGAGGTCTATGGTCGGGACGGGCGCGGCCACGTAGAAAGGGACCTTGTGATATTTGGCTATCACGGCCAGGCCGTAGGTGCCTATCTTGTTGGCCGTGTCGCCGTTGGCGGCTATGCGGTCGGCGCCCACCACGATGGCGTTGACGCCGCAGGTCTTGATGATGTGGGCCGCCATGTTGTCGGTCAGCAGTTCCGACGGCACGCCCTCGCGCATCAGCTCCCAGATGGTCAGGCGGGCGCCCTGCAGGTAGGGGCGCGTCTCGCAGGAGTAGGCGTGTTTGATCTTCCCCTTCTTGTGCGCGGCGGTAATCACGCCCACGGCCGTGCCAATGCCCATGGTGGCCAGAGCGCCGGCGTTGCAATGCGTCATGATCACGCAGTTCCCGGGCAGCAGGGCGGCCCCGTAGCGGCCCATGGCGTCGCAGGCGGCCTCGTCCTCGGCGGTGATCAGCCGGGCTTCTTTGTCGGCCAGCGCGAGCAACTGCTTGAGCGTGGCCGGGGCGAACTTGCCGTGGTGGCGGGCCGCGAAATTCACGGCCAGGTTGAGCATGCGGTCGGCGGCGTAGAACAGCGCCACGGCCGTGGGACGGGCGGCTTTGAGCAGGTCGGCCGTGCGCTTGGCGGTCTTTATAAGTTCGGCGGCCGAGCCGGGTTTGAGCCGGCGCAGTTCCAAGGCGAAGCCGAAGGCCGCGGCGCAGCCTATCAGCGGCGCTCCGCGCAGGGCCATGTCTTTGGTGGCTTTGGCGGCGCCGGCGGCGTCGCGCACGGTGATGTATTTAACCTGGTCCGGCAGCAGGCGCTGGTCGAGCACCTTCAGGCTGCCGCTCTTGAAGATCAAGCGAGGCGGTATCATGCTTCCCCCCTAAAAGTAAGGGCCCGCTCGCGCGGGCCCGGCGTAAAACCCCTGGGGGCTTTACGGGATGGAATCGAGCAGGTTTTTGAGCTCTTCCTCGGTCTTGCCGGTGATCTCCACGGTCTTCTCCCGGCCTTTGGCGCCGCGGATGATGTTGACCAGTTTGGAAGGCACCTCGAAGAACTCCGAAAGATAATCCCTGAGCAGCAGGTTTATCTTCAGGTCGGCGGCGGGCGCGCAGATCTTCACGCGCAGCACGCTGCCAATGCGGGAAACTACCTCGTTGTCTTCGCAGTTCGGTATAACTCTGACTTTTACGATCATGTCCCCTACCTCTCTGTTGCGGCCCGCGCCGCGGTTGTTTTCCCCCTGCTGTGCGGGGCTTCCTGACTGTTAAGCGAAAAGGGAACTGCCGATGCGCGGCAGGCTCGAGCCCGCCTCCACCGCCAGTTCATAATCCCCGCTCATCCCGAGCGACAGGCGGTTCCCGGAACCCGGGAAATCCCTGTCGAAGAGAACTTTGGCCTTGTTGAAGGCGGCTTTCAGCTCTTCCGGACCGGCGGCGGCCGGGGCTATGCCCATGTAGCCGCGCGGGTCGAGATTCTTGAAACCGCGCAGGCCGGCCAGCAGCGCGCCCGCTTCTTCGGGCAGGACGCCGGACTGGGTGGGCGAGGCGTTGAGCTTGAGCTGTATCATTACCGGTATGGTGCGGCCCAGGGCGGCGGCGTGCCGGTCCAGCTCGGCGGCTATCTTGAGGCTGTCCACGCAGTCTATCCAGTCGAAGGTTTCTACGGCGGCCTTGGCCTTGTTGGTCTGCAGGTGGCCTATGAAATGGAGCTGAACGCGCGATCGCAGCGGTGCCAGGGCGCCGTCGAGCCATTTTGCCCGCGCGTCCTGCACCTTGTTCTCGCCTGCTGTCTTCAGGGCGCCGGCCTCTATCAGGAGCTTGACGTCCTCATCCGCCGCGTACTTGGTTACGGCCAGCAGTTCTACTTCGGCCGGCTTGCGGCCGGACCTGGCGCAGGCGGCGGCAATGCGTGCCGTTATGTTCTGGAAATTAGAAAGTAGGGTGCCCTTGCGTGTGATTTCAGCGGTCGGCATGGTTGGGAATAGGTATAGTTTATCAAAAAACGGCTGTTTTTCATAGGGAAATCCGTCCAGCCCGTCGTAAATGCTATTATTTCCTGATGAGTCTGCCTCCCGGTTTCTGGATCCTGGCCGCCGCCGAGGCGCTGCTGACTGCCGGCTACGCCATTTCCTTTCCCTTCCTAGCCGTCTACCTGAGCGGCGAGCGGGGCATGCCCATGGCCTGGACCGGCGCTTTCCTGGCCCTGTCCATGCTGGTCTCGTCCGCGGCGCAGTTCATAGGCGGCGAGGTGTCAGACGCTATAGGCCGCCGCAAGGTGATGGTCTGGTCCATGGGCTTGCGCACGCTGCTCATAGGCGTGATAGCCTGGGCCATCTATGCCCGCTCCCCGCTGTGGGTGGTCTTCGTCTTTCACCCGCTGGGCATGTTCATCGGCGCTTTCTTTCATCCCGCCGCCCGTTCCTGGGTGGCGGACTTCACCCCGCCGGCCGGCCGCATGCGCGCCTACGGCTTCCTGCGCATGGGCAATAACGCCGGCTGGGCGCTGGGCCCGGCCCTGGGCGGCCTGCTGGCGGAAGGCTCGTACTCGCTGATGTTCGCCGTGACGGCGCTGGTGTTCGGCGTCTGCACTGCCATCGTGTGGCTGTCGGTGCGCGACGTGCCGGGCCTGGCCAAGGGGCGCTTTGTGTCGCCTGGGCTGGCCGGGGCCGCGCACGCGCTATCCAACAGGATCTTCCTGCGCTTCTGCGTTTTCTCTTTCACCATGAGCGCGGTGATGAGCCAGCTGGTGGTGTCGAGTTCGCTCTATTCCAAAGCCTATCTGGGCTTCTCCGAGCGGGAGATAGGCCTGCTGTTCTCCATCAACGGCCTCCTGGTGGTGGTGTTCCAGTATTTCGTGACCGAGCTGTTGGGGCGGCGGCGCATCACTACGGGGCTGGCGGCCGGCGCGCTGTGCTACGCCGCCGGCTACCTGTGCTTCGGCTACGCGCCGTCCTTCTTCTACGCGGCGGCGGCCATCGTGGTCGTGACTTTCGGCGAGATAGCGGTGTCGCCGGGCATGCAGGCGCTGGGCGCCAATATGGCCCCAAAGGCCGAGAAAGGCCGCTACCTGGGCCTGCAGGGTCTTTTTCAGCAGGTGGGCAGTTCTACCGGCATCCTGATCGGTTCCAACGCCATCGGCTTCCTGAGCCCGGTTTTTCAGCAGGGCCCCTGGTTCATCATCGCCGCGCTGGCGGTGGTTTCCTGCCTGGGTTTCCTGGGCCTGGGCCGCCGCCTCACCGCCGACCAGGACGGCCTGCGCGCCGCCCCTCCCCCTCCCGTCCCCGAACCCGCATGATGCGATAGGGGACGCTGCTTCCTATCTTCCTAACTACACCTCCTGAATTAATAACACACCTTTAGGAAGATAGGAAGCAGCGTCCCCTAAATAAAAACCCCCGGCCTTTTGGGCCGGGGGTTTTTATTTACTTCAGATGCCGATTAGTACATGTCGGCGCCGGGGGGCATGCCGCCCATGCCGCCGCCGGCCATGGCGGGCTGCTTCTTCTCGGGCAGGTCGGCCACGAGGCAGTCCGTGTTGAGCAGCGTGCTGGCGATGGAGGCGGCGTTCTCGAGGGCCGTGCGGGTGACTTTGCACGGGTCCACGATGCCGGCCTTCAGCATGTCGACGTATTCCAGGGTGTCGGCGTCGAAGCCGATGTCCGTGGCGGAGTTCATGATCTTGTCCACCACTATGGAGCCGTCGGCGCCGGCGTTCTCGGCGATGATCCGGAGCGGGGCGTAGATGGCGCGGCGCACAATGTTGACGCCGGTCTTCTCGTCCTCGTGGTCGGTCTTCACCTTGTCGAGCACCTTGGAGGCGCGGATCAGGGCCACGCCGCCGCCGGGCAGCAGGCCTTCCTGCACGCCGGCCTTGGTGGCGTTCTTGGCGTCTTCGATCTTGGACTTCTTGGCCTTCATCTCGGTCTCGGTGGCCGCGCCCACGCGGATCACGGCTACGCCGCCGGACAGCTTGGCCAGGCGCTCTTCCAGCTTTTCCTTGTCGTAGTCGCTGGTGGAGTCCTCCATCTGCTTGCGGATCTGGGAGGTGCGCTTCTTGATCTCGTTCTTGTCGCCGCCGCCGTCGACGATGGTGGTGTTCTCCTTGTCGATGACGATGCGCTTGGCGTGGCCGAGCTGCTTGATGTCGGTCTTGTCGAGCTTCATGCCGCGCTCTTCGCTGATGACCTCGCCGCCGGTGAGGATGGCGATGTCTTCCAGCATTTCCTTGCGGCGGTCGCCGAAGCCGGGGGCCTTAACGGCCGCGCCCTTGAGGGTGCCGCGCAGCTTGTTGACCACCAGGGTGGCCAGGGCTTCGCCTTCCAGGTCCTCGGCGAGGATCAGGAACTGCTTGCCGGTCTGCACGATCTTCTCGAGCACGGGCAGCAGGTCGCTCATGGCCGATATCTTCTTGTCGGTGATCAGGACGACGGCGTCCTCGAGCACGCACTCCATCCGCTCGGAGTCGGTGACGAAGTAGGGAGACACGTAGCCGCGGTCGAACTGCATGCCTTCCACGACATCCAGCTCGGTCTTGGAGGACTTGCCCTCTTCGACGGTGATCACGCCCTCGTGGCCCACTTTCTCCATCGCGTTGGCAATGAGCTCGCCGACCTCGCGGTCGTTGGCCGAGATCGTGGCGATCTGGGTCTTCTCTTCCTTGGTCTTCACCGGCTTGGCCATCTTCTTGAGCTCTTCGACCAGGGCGACGACGGCCTTGGCGATGCCCTTCTTGATGTAGGTGGAGTTGGCGCCGGCGGTGATGTTCTTGAGGCCCTCGGTGTAGATGGCCTGGGTGAGCACGGTGGCGGTGGTGGTGCCGTCGCCCGCGACGTCGTTGGTCTTGGAGGCGGCTTCGCGCACCAGCTGGGCGCCCATGTCCTCGAAATGATCTTCGAGCTCGATCTCCTTGGCGATGGTCACGCCGTCGTCGATGATGGTCGGGGAGCCGAACTTCTTGGAGAGGATGACGGCCTTGCCTTTCGGGCCGAGGGTCACCTTCACCGCGTTGGCCAGCTTGTCCACGCCGGCCTTTATGCGCATCCTGCCTTCTTCGGAGTAAATTATCTGTTTAGCCATGTTCTTTGTCCTTCCTTATATATTACTTCACGATGCCGAGGATGTCTTCCTCGCGCATGATGAGGTATTCCTCATCGTTGATCTTGATCTCGGTGCCGGAGTATTTCCCGTACAGCACGACGTCGCCGGCCTTTATTTCCATGGCGATCAGCTTGCCTTCGGGGGTAAGCCGGCCTTTGCCCACGGCCACTACTTCGCCTTCCTGGGGCTTTTCTTTGGCGGTCTCGGGGATGATGATGCCGCTCTTCTTTATTTCCTTGGCTTCGGCCACTTTTATGATGAGCCTGTCGCCAAGGGGCTGTATCTTTATTTTGGTAGCTGTGTCTGACATGTTACTTCCCTCCTGTTTGTTCTTTAATCTTTCCCCGCCCTGCGCGGGCTTTCAAATTTAGCAGTTCAATCCTACAAGTGCTAGTTTAGCAAAACCGGTTTTTGGTGTCAATAGCACTCTTTTGTTCTGACTGCTAAAAAAGAAAAAGCCGCCGGTGAGGGCGGCTTTCTCCCGGGCGCGGGGCGCTACTTTTTTATAAAGAAGCGGAACCTGGTGGCCCCGACTTCTATCACGTCGTCGTCCTTGAGCATCACCTTCTCGTTGAGGGCGTTGCCGTTGTACTTGGAGTAGCCTTCCTTGATGGGGTTGAGGTAGTAGCCCTCGGGCCGCAGCGTGATCACCACGGCCAGCTCCGGCCCGCCGCCGAACAGCCCCCCCGCCTTGTACGGGATGGCGGCCTGGGCGGATTTGCCGATATAGGTGGACAGCGCGGTCAGCTCGAAGTCCTTGCGGGCGTCGGCGGCGTTCTCCAGCACTTCCAAGGCGCCCTGCGGCGGCTTGCCGCGCTGCGGCGGCAGGGTCTGCTCGGCCTTGGCGGCGGTAAGCGGCGTGCTGTCTTCGGCGTAGACCAGCGAGTATTTCACCAGCGTGACTATGTCGCCGGGCTTCAGGCCGCTCTTGAGCGTCTTCTTGCCGTTGACGAAGGTGCCGTTGGTGGAGTTGAGGTCCTCCACGAACCAGGTGCCGCCGGACTCGTACATCTTGCAGTGGTGGCCGGAGACGGCCGCGTTGTCGAGCACGATGTCGTTGTCCGGCTTGCGGCCCAGCGAGAAGGCCGGCTTGTCCAGCTTGATCTCCCTGATGAAGGCGGCTTCAAATTTAAGCATCAGTTTAGGCATATTATTTCCTGAACAGGTCCTTTAAGTTTTCTTTGAAAGTCTTTTTTTCTACGGTGCCGATGATGACCGTGATGTTGTCGGGGCCGCCGGCGGCGTTGGCCGCGGCCACCAGCTCGGCGCAGGCCTTCGCGTCGTCGGGCTGCGCCGTTATCATCTGCTGTATCCTGGGTTCCTTGACGGCCTTGAACAACCCGTCGCTGCAGAAGAGCAGCCGGTCGCCGGGCTCCAGCGCGGTTTCCACCAGGTCCACGGCGGGAGTTTTCTGCGTGCCGAGGGCGCGGGTGAGGATGTTCTGCAGCGGCGAGACGTCCGCCTGCTCGCGGGTGAGCAGGCCCTTCTTCACGTGCTCCATCACCAGCGAGTGGTCCTCGGTGAGCTGCTGCATCGCCGTGGCGCGCAGCAGGTAGATGCGGGAATCGCCGATGTGGGCGATGCAGAGCTTGTCCTTGTTGAGCAGGGCCGCGCTCAGCGTGGTGCCCATGCCCTTGTTGTCGGGCCCGGCGCTGCCGGCCTCGTAGATCACGGAGTTGGCCAGCTGCACGGCGAAGCCCAGCTGGTTGGTCTCGAGGGAGACCTTGTCGTTGTAGGGGGCGGGCTTCATGGCGGTGAGTTTCATGGACTCGTATTTGTCGCGGGTCACCTTGACCGCCAGGGAGCTGGCCACCTCGCCGGAGTTATGGCCGCCCATGCCGTCGGCCACGAGGGCCAGGTCCAGGTCGGGCGCCACCAGGTAGCTGTCTTCGTTGTTCTTGCGCACCTTGCCCACGTCTGAGGCCGCTGCGAATTCTATTTTAAGGCTCATTTTTTATCCTCTTCGGGGAAGATTACCGGCAGGCTGCTGTCGAAATCCACGCTGCCAGGGTTGGCCGCCGGCCGGGGCGCGGGGGCAGGGGCCGGTTTGGGGGCGGGAGCCTGCGCGGGCTGGACCGCGGGGGCCGGGGTTGGCTTGGGCGCGGCCTGCGGGGGCGCGCTCATGCTGCCGCTCCTGGGCGCGAGTTCCAGGCCGGCCGGCGCGGCGGCCGGCTGGGCCGGTTTGGCCGCGGGGGCCGGGGTTGGCTTGGGCGCGGGAGCCGGCTTGGGGGCCGGGGCGGCAACGGGCGCGGCAGCCGGCGCCAGCGTCGGGGCGGCCTGGGCCGCGGGCTTCGGCGCCGGGGCGCCGTTGTCTATCTTCGGCGGGCGGCCGGCCAGCACGTCCCTGAGGGCGACGGCCATCTCCATCCCGGTCTGGAAGCGTTCCTCGGGCTTCTTCTTGAGGGCCTTGTCGATCACGGCGAGTATGCCGGGCGGCAGGTCTTTGCGTATCACCATCGGGTCCGGATAGGGGTCGCTGGTGATCTGGAACAGCAGCGTGCCGATGGATTCCCCTCCCTTCCACGGGCGCTCGCCGGTGAGCATCTCGTAGAGGGTAACGCCGAGGGAGAAGAGGTCGGCGCGGCCGTCCACCTTCTTGCCGGCTATCTGCTCGGGGCTCATGTAGTACGGCGTGCCCAGCACGGTGCCGGTGGCCGTCTTGGAGGATTCGGTGATGCGCGCTATGCCGAAGTCGCAGACGCGCAGCGAGCCGTCGTCGAGCAGCATGATGTTGGCGGGCTTGATGTCGCGGTGCACGATGCCGCTCTTGTGGGCGTAGCCCAGGGCGTCGGCCGAGAGAGCCATGTACTCGAGCACTTTCTCCACCGGCAGCAGCTTGTCCTTGGCCGTCCATTTCTTCAGGTCGTCGCCCTTGAGCAGTTCCATGGCGATATAGGCGATGTCCTGCTCCTCGCCGGCGTCGAAGATCTTGACGATATTCGGGTGCTGCAGGTTGCCGGCCGCCTGGGCCTCGCGGAAGAACCTGTCCTTCAGGTCCTTCATGGCCTGCTCCTCGAGGCCCTCCTCGAAGCGCATGGTCTTGATGGCCACCGAGCGGTTTATCTTGGGGTCCACGCCTAGGTAGACTATGCCCATGGCGCCCTTGCCCAGCTCTTTCTTGATCTCGTAGCGGCCCAGCATCGGGGTGGCCGAAGAGCCGGCCATCATCATGGTGGCCTCGGCGCCGCCGCCCTTGCCGCCCACGCCGCCGAACACGGCGCCGTCGGCGGCTTTCTTCAGCACGTCGATCTTGCCCTTGATATCCTTGAACTCCGGGTCCTTGCCGGAGATGTGTTCGTAAACTGCCACGGCCTTGTTATACTGCCGCTTGCGCTCGAAGTCCAGCGCCAGGTTATAGAGCGTGTCCTTCATGTTGTCGTCGAGCGGGCACAGGCGGAACTTCTCGAAAGCGAGGTCCAGCATGCCCTGGCCCTGGAAGGACAGGCCCAGCATCTTGTTGGTCTCTATCTGCGAGACTTCTATCAGCTCCTTCTTCTTCTCGGTGAGGAAGAAGCGCTTGCTGATGACGAACACGTAGCCGGCCACCAGCACCAGCGACGGGTACATGATCTTCAGCCAGAGGCCCTTGGAGGTGAAGAGGAAGATGCCCGAGCCTACCAGCGCGGCGAACAGCAGGCCCGCCAGCACGGCGCCTGAGCCGGCCTTGAGCCGCGGCAGCAGGAAGGCCGTGAACAGGCCCGCTAGCAGGATCAGGCCCAGCTCGGCGGGGCCGGCCCATTCAGGCCGCGCCACGAAGCGGCCCGAGAGGATATTGTCGGCCACGGTGGCGGTGAAGTCCACGGCGGACATGGCGCTGTCGGTCGGGGTGACGTAGAGGCTGCCCACGCCCTGCGCCGTGAGGCCGATGAGGACGATCTTGTCCTTGAAGGCCTCGGGCACGATCTTGCCGTTCATCACGTCGTAGAAAGAGTAATACTTGAAGGCCTTGCTCTTGTTGAAGGCCAGCAGCGCCGAGGAGGAGGCGTCGAGCGGCATGCGGCTCTTGCCGAACAGCGCCTCCGCTCCGGGGGCCAGCACCACCTTGTCCGGGGCCAGGCCCAGGCGCACGCGCACGATCTCGGCCGCGAACGACGGGTAGAAGTTCTGGCCGTACGGGATGAAGGGATACTCGCGGCGCACCGCGCCGTCAATCTCGCTGAACACGTTCACGTGGCCGGCGCCGGCCGCCGACGAGGCCAGCACGTCTATGGGGGCCGTTATGCCCGAGGCTTCCACGGCCACGCCTTCCATGACGGCCGCGTGGGAGATGGAAGGAGCCAGCAGCTTCATCCAGTCCGGCTCGGGCTTGGGCTTGGAGACCGGCATGCCGGTGTCGAAGTAGAGCGGTAGCACCACGTTGCCGGCCGCGGTAATGGCCTCGGCCAGCTTGGCGTCATTGTCCATCTCCCGCTTGGCCTGCTCCACCGCTTTCAGGAATTCGGAGTCCTTGCCGGTCTCGCGGATCTTCTTTTCGGCCAGCAGCTCGGAATACTTGGCCTTGAGCTGGTCGGCGATCTGCGTTCCGCCGTTCTTCTCAGGCTCGGAGAAAAGGATGTTGAGGCCGATCACGGAAGGCTTGGCGGGCTCGGAGGAGAGCCAGACCAGCATGTCCGCTATCCGGGAGCGCGACCAGGGCCAGCGGCCTATCTTGGAGATGCTGTCGTCGTTGATCTCGATGACGGCGATGTCCCCCCTGTCCGGGGCGACGGCGCTCAGGCGGGCGCGGAAATCGTAGAACTTCAGCTCGGCCGATTCCAGGCCGGTCCCGGTGAAATAGAAGAACAGGGCGGCCAGCGTCAGCGCCGTGCCCCAGAGGATGTCGGAAAAAATGAATTTGCGCACTTACGGTTCTCCTTTAATACAGGTCCCGCTCCCGGATGGACTGCGCCAGTTCCTCGAGGAAGCAGGCGTTGGCCATCAGGGCCAGGAAGAAAGCTATGAAGATGATGCCGGCCGAACCGGCCAGCGTGCCGCTGATGCGCGCGCCCAGCGCCGCGTAGTATTCCATACGGGCCTGATTGCGCAGCTTGCCCCGCACCGGCGGATGCACTTCGGCTGGCCTGGCCGGCAGCCTGATCTCCAGCGGGCGTCCTTCCTCGTCGTAGGCCGCCTCGGACTGCGCTGCCATCAGCGCCTGCTGGTACTGCTGGTGGTTGGCGGCGTTAGCCCGGCGGGCGGCTTCGGCCTCCACGCGCTCCTTGCGGTCCGTTATCATTTCCACCTGCGGGTTGGTGAACATCGCGAACATGGCCAGGTTGGCCACGAGGAAAAGGGACTGCGGGTTGAAGAACAGCGAGAAAGTTTTCTGCGTCAGCGCGGCGGCCAGGCCCAGCAGGGCCAGCGCCCCGCCTACGGCCAGCCAGATCTTCTCGGGCGTTACTTCGGCGCCGGCCTTGAAGTAGGCGTAGGTGAGGGCCAGGCCCACCAGATAGGCCGCCACGGCGGCGGCCTTGAGCCCCCAGCCCTTGAAGACCGCCTTGGAGGCCGCCAGGTACAGGAACAGCGCGTAGACGATCAGGTTTGCGGAGGCGAACATGTTCTCCAGGCCCAGCCTGACGGCCAGGAACGCCTTGGCTACCGTGTCGGTGCCGTGCGGGGCCGGAATATAGGCGCCGCCGGCATAAGCCGCGGCGGCGGCGGCCGCCGCGAACAGGGAGTAGAGCGCCGTGAATTTATAGGGCTTCTGCCAGATCGCCCAGAGGTAGAGTCCGGCACCGGCAGCGGCCAGCAGGCCGGCCGTGACCGGGTTGGCGGTGAGCGGGGCGGTGAGGCTGCCCGGGGTGCCGCCTGAGGCGCCGGCCAGCACGAAACAGCCGGTGCCGGCCAGGGTCAGCGCCAGGTGCATGCCGGCCTTGAGGCCGTTATGCAGGGCCGCCAGCTGCAGCGCCGGCTTGGCGGTGGCGGCGCCTGGATGTACCTGCGGCGGCTCGGAGGCGGGGCGGGTCTGGGAATCCCAGGGCTGCGGGGCCGCGGGCGGCGGGGGCGGCGGCGCGGGCGGGTGGGACTGGGAACTTTCCAGCGAGGCCGCCGGCTCGGCGGCACGGGCGTTCATCCTGGCCGTTACGTCGGGCAGGTCGAAAGTGGACTCGGCCGACACGCGCACCTCGTTGCCGTTATCCGAGGCGTGCTTGGCGAATTCTTCTATCACTTCGCCGGCGGTCTGGAAGCGCTCTTCCGGCTTCTTGCGCATCAGGCGCTCTATCACGCGGGAGGCCCAGAGCGGGACGTCCGGGTTGATCATGATCACGTTCGGCACGGGCTCGCCGATGTGCTTGTGGATGACCTCTATGGAGGACTTCCCGTCGAAAGGGTACTTGCCGGTGAGGATATAGAAATAGGTGGCCCCCGCTGCGTACAGGTCGGCGCGGGCGTCCACCGTGCCGGCAAGGCCCTGCTCGGGTGACATGAAGTAGGCTGTGCCCACCATTTCCCCCGCCATCGTCAGCTGCTTCTCTTCGGTGATGCTGCGCGCCAGGCCGAAGTCCGCGATGCGCGGCACGTTGTCGGTGCCGACGAGGATATTGGCCGGCTTGATGTCGCGGTGGATGACGGACTTGGAGTGGGCGTGGGCGAGCCCCTGCAGCACGCCGGTCATTATCTCGGTGGCTTCCTTGACGGGCAGCGGGCCCGTCTCGTTGAGCATATCCTGCAGGC
The DNA here is from genome assembly GCA_050174915.1 of Elusimicrobiales bacterium. GTDB lineage: Bacteria > Elusimicrobiota > Elusimicrobia > Elusimicrobiales > UBA9959 > UBA9959. Next base: position 18,475 of record JBFXJL010000001.1, read on the forward strand.
TCTTGCCCTCCACGTAGGACATGATGATGAAGTAGGCGCCGTTCTCCTGACCGAAATTATAGACGTGGACGATGTTGGGGTGCTCCAGCTTGGCCGCGGAGCGGGCCTCGCGCAGGAAGAAATCTATGTTGCGCTGCTCGCGCGCCAGCTCGGCGGCCAGCAGCTTGACGCAGACGAACTTGTCCAGCGCCTCGTGGCGCGCCTTGTAGACCGAGCCCATGCCGCCCTGGCCCAGCTTGCTGATGATCTTGCAGCCCGCGAAAACCGCTCCTAAGAGGTTGGGTTCAATTTCCATTGTCAGATGCGCCTGTCCTTTACAAAGATGCTCCCCTTCCTGTCCGCGAGGTCCTTGGCGTAGCGTTTGAGTTCCGCCGCGCTTTCGACGATCTTAGCGTAATGGTGCTGCGTGCGCGGGGCCACGATAGCCACCGTCAGCGTCATGATCGGGAAATCCCGGGTCTGGTTCTTGCGGTCCATCGTGGTGATGTAGCCTCGGTTACGGTCGGCCTCGCTGTAGAAGCCGGGGATGATCCTGTCGAATTCCTCGGTGATGGCCTTGGCCGCGGCCTCGGCGGTGTCTGGGGCGGCCAGATAGACGAAGTCGTCCCCGCCCACGTGGCCGACGAAATAGTCCTGGCCCGCCAGCGCCTTGGTCTTTTCCGCGAGCAGGCGGGCTATGCCTTTTATGACGTCGTCGCCCTTGGCGTAGCCGTAGACGTCGTTATAAGCCTTGAAATTATCGGCGTCAACGTAGCAGAACGCGAAAGGGATCTCTTCCGCCACGCGCCGCAGCACCTCTTCCTCTATGGCCGGGCTGCCGGGCAGGCGGGTAAGCGGGTTCAGCGCGGTGTCGGCGCTCTTGCGCTTGAGGATGCGGTTGATGCGGGCCCTGAGCTCGCGCACGTCGAAAGGCTTGGTGATGAAGTCGTCGGCACCCAGTTCTATGGTGTTCACGCGGGCCTCCACTTCGGAGACGCCGCTGAGGATGATGATGGGGATGTCGCGGGTGTCCGGGACCTCCCGGATGCGCTTGCACAGCGCGTACCCGTCTATGCCGGGCATGCGCAGGTCGAGCAGGATCAGGTCCGGCTTGTTGTCCTTGAGGAAAACCAGGACCTCCTCCCCGTGGTACAGGGTGGTGACCGCGTAGTTGTATTTTTTCAGGACGGCGGAAATGAGCAGACCCACGCTCGGGTCGTCATCCACCACCAGAACTTTTTTTCCCTGCAAGATATCCCCCGGTGCTTGGCTCGGCTGACTCTTATCTAATTATAAAAGATAGTATATTTAAAAGCAAGTGAGCGGCCCCCTCCGGCCGGAAGAGTCCGGAGCGGTGTGTATACAATGTTTCACTGGCCCTGACTTGTCAAAAATCAGAATTATGTTATAATATCAAAAAGGTTAAAAGTCGTAAAAATCACAACAACGAGGAACGCATCGATGAGACAGAAGATTTTTAGCACGTTCGAAGTGGCCAAGATGTTGGAACTTTCCCCCGGTACGGTGGCGAACTGGGTGGATGCCGGGCGCCTGAAGGCTTTTACCACCTTAGGCGGCCACAGGCGGATCAAGGCGGAGGATCTCAAATCTTTTCTGGAAGAGAACAGGATCCCGATTCCCAAGGAGCTGTCGGATCGTATGGATACGGCCAAAAAAGTTCTTATCGTGGAGGACGACGTTCACTTTCTGAAAGTGATCGAGCGCTTCTTCAAGGTCTCCCGCAAGAACTGGGAGGTCTTCTCCGCTACCGACGGCTTTCAGGCCGGCTCGCTGGTGGGCAGCGAGAAGCCCGACGTCGTGATCCTCGACATCATGCTGCCGGACATCAACGGCTTCAAGGTGTGCGAGATCATCAAGGCCAGCGACAAGAAGACGCTGGTGATCGCCGTGACAGGCTACGATTCCGAAGACATCCGCAACAAGATCCTCGCCGCCGGCGCCGACGACTATTTCGTCAAACCGCTCAAGTTCGAGAAGCTCGTGGAGCGCATAGAGGCCTGGAGCGGGGCCTGAAAAGATAGGGGTATGGGTTAGGGAGGCGCACCTCCCGGCCCCCGTTCCGCAAGGAGCGGGGGCTTTTCTTTGGCGCGGTGTTTGTGTAACCTGGGATACATCCGACACTTGACAAAGGTCAGGCAGGGTGCTAGAATTAAAACGTCAGGGCTGCCTCCCTCACCCTACCCCCCAAAAGGCAGCCCTGCCTAATTTTTTATAAGATAAAAGCATGACCGGACGTATAAAGGCGATACTCGCCGCCGGCGCGGCGGCCGCGCTGGCGTTGGCCGCCGCGTATTCCGCGCTGCAGCGCTCGTACGAGGCGGGCCGCGACCGCCTGGACTGGCGCGACATCGCCGCGCTCTCCTCCTCGCGCGGCCCCCTGGCCGCCGCGGCCGCCGTCGAGCGGCGGCTGAAAGTCCATCCCAACGACGCGCTGCTCCACTACTACCGCGCCCGGCTCTTTTACGACGCCGGCCGTGCGGAAGAAGCCCTGGCCGCCGCCGACCGGGCCATCGCCCTGGGCTACGCGCAGGAGATCTCGCACTTGCTCAAGGCCCTGACCTGGGGCCGCCTGCGCGGCGACTACGCGCGCCAGCGCGAACTCGCCTCCAAAGCGCTTTCCTACGATCCCACTTTCGACGAGGCCTACCTCGTGCGCGCCGAGGCCGCCTATTCGCTGCGCGACGACGCGGCCTGCGCGGCAGACGCGGCCGCCTTCTCCGGCCTGCGCCCGAAGGAGACCGACGGGCGCGAGCTGGCCATGCTGTGCCTGGAGCGCGCGGGCGACCTGCGCGGGGCCGAGGCCGAGGGGCTTAAGATACTGAAACTCAAGCCCGGCGCCCACGCCGCCCGCTGGCGGCTGGGCCGCGTTTACTCGGCGCTGGGGCAGCCCGGCCGCGCGCTGAAGAATTTATCGGAGGCCATACGGCTGAACCCGGACCGCCCGGCCTATTACCTCGACCGGGCCGCCGCCAGCGCCGCGCTGGGCGATTACTCCGGCGAGGCCCGGGACTACGCGGCTGCGCTGGAGTGGAAGGAGCCGGCCGCCGACCCCGCCAATTCCCGCCGGCTCGCCGCCGCCCTGCACCGCACGGGCGAGTTGGAGCGCGGCCTGGCCGCGGCGGAGGAGGCGGTACGGCTAGATCCCGGAGGCGCCGCCAACTACGAGGTGCGCGGCCGCCTGCGCGCCGAGTCCGGCGACCTCGACGGCGCGCGCCGCGACCTGCGGGCCGCCGCCGCGCTGGACCCCGCGCGGGCCCGCGAACTGACGGGCCTGCTTCCGGCCGGCGCTTCTAAAGAGCGGCAATAACTTATAAAATAGTCACCTGATGCAAGACCCGGCCGCGCAGAAAATCTCCCTCCCCGCCTGGCTGCCGCCGGCGCTGCTCGCGCTGGCGCTGGTCCCGCTCTACCTGTACTGCCTGCCCCCGGTGCTTCCCCCCTATCGCGACGCCGGGGAAATGGCCGGGGTCGCCTGGACGCTGGGCGTGGCGCATCAGCCCGGCTACCCGCTTTACATTATCTCGGCCAAGCTCTTCTCGCTGCTGCCGCTGGGAAACCCGGCCTGGCGGCTGAACCTTTTCTCGGCGCTGGCTGGTCTTGCCGGCGTGGTGTTATTCTGGCGCGCGGCGGCCGCGCAGTTCTCCGGCTGGGCCGCGCTGCCGGCGGCGCTGCTGCTCGGCCTTAACTTCACGCTGCGCACGGTCTCTTCGGTGCCGGAGATGTACGCGCTCAATTTCCTGTTCGCCGCGGCGCTGCTGCTGGCGGCCTCGCTGCCTGGCCGGGCGCCGGTTTACCTCTCCGCTTTCCTGCTGGGCCTGGGCATGGCCAACCGCATGGACCTGCTGCTGGCGGCGCCGGCCGTGCTGATCCTGCTTTGGCCGGCGCTGCGCGCCGGCGGTTGGGCGCTGTTTTTCAAGGCCGTCGGGTTCGCCCTGCTCGGCTTCTCCCTGTACCTCTTCTTGCCGCTGCGCAGCGCGGGCTTCCCCCTGTTCGACTGGAGCCACCCCGCCGATCCGGCCACCTTCCTGGCCGTGATCACCCGTAAGAGTTACGGTTCCACGCTGGACTTGATCTCGCTGAACTACGCCAGGGGCGAACTTTTTCTGCCGGGCCTGAAATATTACGCCGCGCACCTTTGGGAGAACTTCAATTTCGCGCTGGCCTTCGCCGCCCTCGGGCTCCGGGGCGAGTGGCGCGCTTCCCCCCGCCGCCTGCTGGCCTTCGGCGCGCTGTTCTTTTTCTCGGGGCCGGTTTTTCTGTATATGGCCAACATGCCGCCCAACCCGCACGCGCTGGCTATCGTCGAGCCGTACTACCTGCTGCCCGACCTGGCCGTGGCGTTCTGGGCCGCGGCAGGCCTGTTTTACCTGTACGGGCTTTTCCCCCGCGCGCTGCCGGCGCTGGTTCTGGCCGCCGCCGCGGCCGCCGGCCTGGTCTGGCACAACGGGGCCTACGCCTCCGACCGCCGCTGGCTTTTCGCCGCCGAGGATCACGCCGCCGACGCGCTGCGCTCCGTCCCGCCTGGCGCGGTGCTGGTGGCCAAGAAGGACGTGCAGCTTTTTTCGATCTGGTACCTGCAGTCGGTAAAGGGGCTGCGCCCGGACGTGAGCGTGGTGGCGCAGGGGCTCTCCGGCGCGTCCTGGTACCGCGCGCTGCAGGAGCGCTACCAGCCGGGACTCAAGCTGCAGAACCTTAACGGCGGCGGCGCCGGCGAGTGGGAGGCTTTCGCCGGGGGCAACCCGGGCGGCGTCTACGCCACGATGGACGCCGAGCTGCCGCGCGAAGTGCCGTCGCTGCCCCGCGGCCTCGTCAATCAACTGTACCCGGCGCGCGGTTCCGCCGCCGGCCCCACGTGGGAATTATACGCGCTGCCGCGGCTGGACCCGCGCTACAGGGATTTCTTCGACCGGGACCTCGGCACCTCCTACGCGCAGGCGCTGATGGCAGGCGCGGCCAGGCGCAGCGCCGAAGGCGGCCTGGACCCGGCCTCGCTGCGGCAGCTGCGCCTGGCGGCCCTGCTGGACCCCGACCTGCCCGACGCGCCGCTGTTCGAGGGGTTCTATTATTCCTCAAAGGACGATTGGCGCACGGCCGGCGGCAGCTTCCGCGCTTCGGCGGAGATCTATGAGCGCCTGCTGCAGCTGAGCGTTAAATATTACTCGCTCCCGCAGCTTCGCCTCGGCCTGGAAAAGGCCAGCGCCTATGCCTGGCTTAATTACGGCGTTGCCGCCGAGAAGAACGGAGACCGCCGCGCCGCCGAGGACGCCTACACGCTGGCGCTGCGGCGCAACCCCGGCATGGCCGACGCGCATTACAACCTGGCCATACTCTACTGGAACCGGGACTGGGCCCGGGTGCGCCGCGAGCTGACGGAAACGCTTCGCGTAAACCCCGGCCATCAGCAGGCGCGGCGCTACCTCTCCCAGCTGGGCGGCAAGTAAAAGTCCCTTTCCCGGAATAAAAAAAGACCGCCCCGGCGGTCTTTTTTTTTGTCGCCTGGCGGGGCGTTATTTGGGCAGGTAATTATAGCGGAACTGGAACATGCCCATCAGGTCCCAACCGCCCTTGAAGGTGAGGTAGGAGAGCTCGAAGTTCAGCTTTAGCAGCGTGCCCAGGTGCAGGTTGATGAGCTTGGGGGACTGCGGCGCGCCCTGCGGCACCATGATCTCGAGGCCTATGGGAGAATCTTTGGTGGGCAGCCAGACCAGGCCGGCGAACAGCATGCCTGTAGGGATGTTGACGGCGGCGGTGCTGTCGCGGCCGTTGCTGAGGTTGATGGCCTCCCTGGAGAGGAACTCAGAGAGGCTGTAGATGACTTTGGGCATGTCGCCGTCGGAGTAGCCGGCGTTCACCAGGAAGTTCTGGTGCAGGCGCTTGGTGAGCGCCACGTAAGCGTTGGCGTAAGTATCGGTGTTCTTGGAATCTATCTTGGTCGTTACCGACGGGCTGTTGAGCGAGGGCTGGGCCGCGTCGCGGAATTTAAGTATGCCCTGCACGCCGGCGGCCATCGCCGGGCGCCATTTGCCTTCAGTCTGCACCTGCATCTTGGAGTCGGCCGAGAGCAGCCAGAGGCCGACGCGGTCCAGATAGTTCTTCTTCTCTATCGTCCAGGCGTAGGAGTTCTTGCCGTAAAGGCGGCCGATATAGTACGCCGCGTTGAAATCGAGGCCGAGGCCGATGGCGTTGCGGCCGCGCCCGCGGTATGCGGTGGGCATCAGCACGATGCCGCTGAGCGGCACCTTGCCCTCGCCATAGGCGGCGGGGCGGGAGGGGCCGGGTTTGGCGGGGCCGGGCGCGCCCATGCCGGGCAGGGCCGCGGCCGGCTGTTCAACCTGGGCCGGGGCCGCGGTGGAGGGCACGACGATGGGCTTGTCCTCGGGCGGCAGTACCACGTTCTGCTGCGCCAGGGCGAAGCCGGGCGCGGCCAGGAAAAAAGTCAGGAGCAGTAGCGCGGATTTCATAAGAAGATAAAGGCCGCCAGCCTGGCGAGTAAATTCGCTTCGACGCCGGCCAGCACGTCGTCTATAATTATACCAAAACCCCCGCTGACCGAAGTTTCGAGCTGCTTGATCGGCCAGGGTTTAAGGGTGTCCAGCGCGCGGAAGAAGATGAAGGCCGCCGCCAGGTTGAAAGGCGTGCGGTCCAGGAAGAGCAGGGCCGTCCACAGGCCGATGAACTCGTCGATGACTATGCGGGGGTCGTCGTGGGTGCCGTAGATATCGGAAGCCCGGCCGGCGATCCAGACGGAGAAAGGCAGGAAAGCCAGGCAGAAAAAAGCGAAATTCCTCCCCTCCGGGAGGAAGGGGACCAGGGCCAGCGCGACCAGCGAGCCCGCCATGCCGGAGCCGGTGAATTTTTTGAACCCGGTGAGGCGGGCCGGCACGTAGCTGACGAAACCGCCGCTGGCCAGGAAGCGAAAGGCGAAATTGGCCGCGGCCTTCATCAGGGCTGCCGTCCCCGTTCGCTCCAGGACTTATAGAGCAGGGTGCGGTGATTGTAGAGGTAGATGGCGCCGCTGATGATGGTGAAGAAAGCGGTGACTACCGTCAGCCACCAGGAGATGGGCTTGGCCAGCGTCACGATCTCGGCCAACGGGGCCGGCAGGCCGTGCTTGCGGCCCCAGACTATCAGCACCAGCAGCACCATGATGGTGAAGGCGGTGATCAGTTGTATCGTGGTCTTGATCTTACCGGCCGCTTCGGCCTTCATCACGTCGCCGTGCAGGGCGGCCAGCACGCGCAGCGTGGAGATGGTCAGTTCCCGCAGCAGGATCAGGAACACCGCCCAGAGCGGGACGGACAGTTCCTTGATGGAGGCGAAGGCCAGGAAGACGGCCATCACCAGCAGCTTGTCGGCGAAGGGGTCGGCGATGGCCCCGAAGGAGGTCGTGGTCTTCGTGCGGCGCGCTATCGCGCCATCGATGCCGTCGGAGATGCTGGCGATGGTAAGCAGTACCAGGGCCGCGATCTCGGTCCAGAAGGTCTGAGAGAGGATCAGCGCGAAGATGGCCAGGCTCAGGCCCATCCGACCCATGGTTATGCGGTTTGCCAGCGTCATTTTTAGTTTTTAAACTCCAGGGTCTCCGCGCCCTTGGGCGGAGAGAATTTGAAAACAGCCGCGTCCACCGGCCCGTTCTTTTCCACAGACGTCAGGCGGGTCTTTATGACGGTGCCTTCCACCGAGAGCTCAGCGCCGAGCGGGAAATAATCCGTGGCCGACAGGGTGAGCGAGAGCGAATAGTCCTTACCGGACTTGGGGACGAACTTGACGGTGACCGGGGCGCCGTCCCCCCCCCCGCTGACGGTGGCCGTGTTCTTTTCGGTCAGCGCGGCGTAATTGCCGAAATCCAGGATGCCGGAGAAATTCTGGTCCTGCGTGCGGCGCCAGGCTTCCCACGAGGCGCGCACCACCTGGTTGTCCTCGGGCTTGTAGATCCAGATGTCCTTCTTGTCGGTCACGACGATCTGCCTGGAGGGCTTTATGTGCTCGATGCGCAGCAGGTTGGGTCGGGAGTAGCGCAGGGTGCCCTCTATCGTCTGCTTAAGTCCGGCTTCGGTGAAATTCAGCTCCTGCGTGAAGTCCGCCTTGAGGGTCTCAAGGGCGGCGTCCCAGGCCTTGAGCTTCTCGAGCACGGGCGCGGCGGGGGCCTCCGCCCTCTTTTCGGCGGGCTTCGCGGCGGTTTTCGCCGGGGCCGCCTTGGCGGGCGCGGCTTTCCTGGGCTCGGCCGCCGGCTTGGCGGCGGGTTTCTGCTGGGCCATGGCGCCCGAAGTGAAAGCGAGGAGCAAAACTGCCGTTATCAGTTTATTCATTTCTCGTGAACTCCTTTTCCAGCGGCTCGTTGTCGAGCTCCGGCTGCGGCTGAGGGCCCGCGGCGGCGGAGGCCAGGTGGGACTCTATCTTGTCGAAATAGATCTCCCAGCGGTTAGAGCCTTCCGGCTTGTGTATGAAGTTGTTCATCTCAAGTATGCTCAGAATGTTGGTGGCCCTGGCCGAGGAGCCGAAGTGGGCCTTCAGCAGGTCCTGCGAGACGCGCCGGCGCTCCATGACCAGGCGCAGCGCGGCGATCATTTCCTCGGAGGAGCTGCCCTTGCCGGTGCCGGCGGCGTCCTCGTCCTCGGTGAGCGGCATGTAGTTAGGCCTGGCCTGGGCCTTGGTATAGTCCGCCACGCGGCGGATCTCGTCCTCGCTGACGTAGGCGCCCTGGATACGCGACGGCTTCTGGGCGTCTATGGCGAGGTACAGCAGGTCGCCGCGGCCTATCAGGGCCTCGGCGCCGGGGCAGTCCAGGATGACGCGGGAATCGGTCTTGGAGGCTACCTGCAGCGCCACGCGCGAGGGCAGGTTGGCCTTGATGACGCCGGTGATGACGTCCACCGACGGGCGCTGCGTGGCCAGCACCAGGTGGATGCCGACGGCGCGGGCCATCTGGGCCAGGCGCTGGATGGCGTCTTCGACCACGTTGCGGGTCTGCAGCATCAGGTCGGCCAGTTCGTCGATGACGACGATGATGTAGTATTCCTGGGGCTCGCCGTTCTCCAGCGCCCACTTGTTATAGGAAGCGATATTCTTTACGCGCGCCTTCTCGAACTTCTTGTAGCGCTTCATCATCACGCGGGTCAGCGCGACTAGCGACTTGGCGGCGTCCTTGGGGTCGGTGATCACCGAGACGCGGTCCGGCGTCTCCTTGGGGTCGTATAAATAAGGAATGTCCTCGTAGAAGGTAAGCTCGAGGCGCTTGGGGTCGATGAAGAGGAACTTGACCTCGTCGGGCTTGTTGCGGAACATCAGCGACAGGATCAGCGACTGCATGAACACGCTCTTGCCGCTGGCGGTGGCGCCGGCGACCAGCAGGTGCGGCATGGTCTCCAGGTTGGCCACGGCCACGGCGCCCTCGGCGTAGCGGCCCAGCGCGAAGGTGAGCGGGGCGCGGGCCTCGTTGAACTGCGAGCTTTCGATCAGTTCGCGCAGGGAGACCTTGGCGCGCTTGTTGTTGGGGATCTCGAAGCCGATGGCGGACTTGCCGGGGATGGGCGCGATCACGCGGATGGCGCCGGCGGACTTCATGGCCAGCGCCACGTCGTTGCAGAGCGACACGATGGAACTTATCTTCACGCCCGGGGCCGGCGTGACCTCGTAGCGGGTGACAACGGGGCCCGGGTACACGCCCGAGACGTGCACCTCGATGTTGAAGCTTTTGAAAGTTGTTTCCAGCTGCAGGCGGGCGGAGTTGATCTCGTCTTCGGCGGGGCCTATCAGGCCGTCCTGCTTGGCGGGCGGGTCCAGCAGGTCGGCGCCTGGCAGTTTGAAATTCTTGAAATAGGGGTCGGCCAGCTTTTCCCTGGAGGCGTCGGCCTTGGCCGCTGCTTCAGCGGCCGGCTTGGGAGCCGGGGCGGCCGTTTTCTGCGGCGCGGTTTCCTGGGCGCGTACTATCTTCATTTCCGGCCTGGCCGCGGGTTCGGGGGCGGGCTTCGGCTCCTGCGCCCGGATCACGGGCGGCGCCTCGGGGATGGGCTTGGCCTCGTAGGCCGGCGTACCGGCCTGTTCCTTCTCGGCTATCACCTTCAGTTTGGCGTTGAGTTCCCGGCGGGCGGAAAGCCAGTTGCGGTAATCGTCCACCGCGGCGGCGCTGACGGTCTTGAGCAGCTTGCGCCACGAGATCTTGAAGAGCAGCTGCAGCCCGGCGAAGAAGATCACCGCCGCTATCAGGCCGGCGCCCAGCTCGCCGAACATCCGGAACAGCACCTGGTGCAGGAAGTAGCCCAGCCAGCCGCCCGCTTTCTCCCAGCCGGGGAAGGTGGTACCGCGCAACAGTTCCAGCATGGCGGACATGGAGCCCAGCATCAGCAGCGTGCCGGCCGTCAGGGTGAGCACGCCCTTATGGGGCTTGTTAAGGTTTATCAGCAGCGCTACCAGGCCGTAGAGAAAGATGAACGGGAACAGGTAGGCCGTGTAGCCGAGGAAATCGGTGAGGGCCGTGGAGACGGTGTCGCCGACTATGCCGTGCGCCTTGGAACTGAGCAGCACCCAGATCAGCCATATATTAAAGGAAAAGGCCCCCAGCCAGTACAGGACATGGGAGAAGGCCGAGGACTTTTTTTTCCCCTGGGCGGAGGCTCTGTTCTTTGCTGGGTCGCGCATGGTAGGCGCGCGCGCCTGACGGCGCGCGCTATTTTTCGGTCAGTACTACCCTGAAGTTAAGTTCCTTGGGGTAAAGTTCCACTTTGCCCTGAGCCGCCAGCCAACCGAGGGCCAGGTAGAGCGAAGAACTGGAAAGATGGAGCTTCAGCTTTAAGTCCCAGGACGAGGCGTCACCGCCCGAGGCCTTGACCGCTTCAAGGAGGTTCCCGGCGGTCTGCGCCAGCGTGTCGGTGAACTTGGCGGCGTCCTGCATGTTACCTCTTAACGGCGAACAGGTCGCCGTTGGGTTCCACAGGCTTGCCGTTCTCCTGCACCACCTTCTCGATGACGCAGTTGAACTCGGCCTTGATCTCGTTGAAGACCTTCATGGCTTCGATGACGCAGATGATCTGGCCTTCCTTTACGGCGTCCCCCTCCCTGACGTAGGGCGGGCTGGACGGGGTGGGCGCGCGGTAGAAGATGCCGGACATGGGCGCCTTGATGGTCTCGCCGGCTTGCGCCGCGGGGGCCTGGGCCCTGGGGGCGGACTTGCCGGCCGGGGCCGCGTTGGCGGCCGGGGCGAAAACGGGGATCTGGTGCACGGCGTTGTTGTGTTTGCGCACCAGCTTCACATAGGTATTGTCTTTGGAAAATTCTATGACCTCCAGCTTGTTGGAGTTCATGAACTGGTAGAACTTCTGCACCTGCTCGAAAGCGGTTTCCTGGGGTTTTGCGGTTTTTTTCATGTTGAACCTCCGGAGATATCCCGGCCCCCGCGCAAGCGCGGGGGCCGGATACGTTCTTACTTCTTCGCGGCTTCCTGCAGCAGCACGCGGCGCGACAGGCGGTACTTACCGTTGTTCACTTCCACGCACTTCACTTCGACTTCCTGGCCCATCTTGAGCACGTCTTCCACGCGGTTGATGCGCTTGGTGTCGATCTCGGAGATGTGCAGCAGGCCTTCCTTGCCGGGCAGCACTTCCACGAAGGCGCCGAAGTCCACTATGGACACGACCGTGCCTTTGTAGGTCTTGCCGACCTCTACGTCCATGGAGAACTGCTCGACGAAGAGCTTCGCCGCGTCCAGGCTGGCTTTGTCGCAGCTGGAGATAAACACTGAACCATCGTCCTCGACGGCGATCTCGGCGCCGGTGCGCTCCTGGATGCCGCGGATGTTCTTGCCGCCGGGCCCGATGAAGGCGCCGATCTTGTCGCGGGGGATCATCAGCTTGACGATGCGCGGCGCGAACTCGGAGATGTCGGCGCGGGGCGCCGGCATGGCCTTTTCCATCAGGTCCAGGATGTGGTTGCGGCCGCGGGTGGCCTGCTCGATGGCCTGCTTCATGATGTCCATCGGGATGCCGGTCGCGAGCTTCACGTCCATCTGGAGCGCGGTCACGCCCTGGCGGGTGCCGGTGATCTTGAAGTCCATGTCGCCGTAGTGGTCTTCCAGGCCCGCGATGTCCGAAAGGACCGCGAACTTGGAGCCGTCGGTGACCAGGCCCATAGCGATGCCGGAGCAGGCGGCCTTAAGGGGCACGCCGGCGTCGAACATGGCCAGGGAACCGCCGCAGACGGTGGCCATCGACGAGGAGCCGTTGGACTCCAGAATGTCGGACACCAGGCGGATGGTATAGGGGAACACTTCTTCGCTGGGCAGCAGCGGCGCGAGGGCGCGCTTGGCCAGGTGGCCATGGCCTATTTCGCGGCGGCCGGGGCCCCTGTCAGGCTTCACTTCGCCTACCGAGTAGCTCGGGAAGTTGTAGTGGAGCATGAAGCGGTCGAAGGTCTTGCCTTCCAGCGCGTCGAGCATCTGTTTGTCGTCGGAGGTGCCGAGCGTGGCCGTCACCAGGGCCTGGGTCTGCCCGCGGGTGAACACGGCCGAGCCGTGGGTGCGCGGCAGGAAGCCGGGGTCGATGTTGATCTCGCGGATCTCGTCTGTCTTGCGGCCGTCCGTGCGTACCATGGTGCCCAGCGTTATCCGGCGCCAGACGGTGTAGAGCACGTCTTCGAAGACGGTCTTGGCCTGGTAGGAAGCCGTGGCGTCCTCGGGATACTTCTGCGTCATGGCGGTGTAGGCCTCGACGCGGATCTTCTCGAGGGCCTTCTCCATGGCGTGCTTCTCGGGCTTGGAGGAAAGAATCCTCTCGACTTCGGCCGTGACCATCGCCTCCACGGCGGCTTTCAGGTCGGCCTTGATCTCGGGGGTGGCGATGGGGGTCTTAACCTTGCCTACCTGCTCCTTCATCTTGATCTGGAGCTGGCAGAGCTTTTCGAGCTCGGGCTTGGCGGTTTCCATCGCGGCGATGAGGTCGGAGTTGGGGAGCTCTTTGCAGCCGCCCTCGACCATCAGGATGCCGTTGAGCGTGCCGCAGATGACCATTTCCATCTCGGCGGTCTCGCGCTGCTCGTTGGTGGGGTTCATCACGAACTTGCCGTCGATCTTGCCCATGCGCAGGGCGGCCACGGGGCCGTTCCACGGGATGTCGGAGATCATCAGGGCCGCGGAGGCGGAGTTGATGGCGATCACGTCGGCGTCGTTGACGCCGTCGAAGGACATCACCATGTTGACCACCTGCGTCTCGGTGTTGAAGTAATCCGGGAACAGGGGGCGCACGGCGCGGTCCGTCAGGCGGGACGCCAGCACTTCCTTCTCGCGGGCCTTGCCCTCGCGCTTGAAGAAGCCGCCGGGGATCTTGCCGGCCGCGTAGGTGCGCTCTTTGTAGTCGCAGCTGAGCGGCACGAAAGACGGCGGGGTGTCCTTGGGCTTGTTGGCCTGCTGCGCGGTGGAGAGCACCACGGTGTCCCCGATGCGGATGATAACGGCGCCGCCGGCCTGCTTGGCGATGGCTCCGGTCTCGAACGAAATGGACTTATCCCCCACCTGGGCTTCCAGGCGGAGCGGTTTAGGATAATTTGTCATTTATTATTTCCTTAAGCCTAAAGCTTTGATTACCTTCTTGTACTCTTCCCGGTTGTTGGCTTCCAGGTAGGTCAGAAGGCGCTTGCGCTGGGAGACCAGCTTGGACAGGCCGCGCTTGCACGCGTTGTCTTTGGGGCTGGTCAGGCTGTGCTTGGAAAGGTACTGTATGCGCTCGGTGACCAGTGCGATCTGCACGGAGGTCGAGCCGGTGTCATTGGGCTTCGCGGAAAATTTTTCCGCTACTTCTCTGATTTTGTTCTTGGTTAATGCCATTGTGTATACACTCTCTTTATACTAGGTTTAGTTCCTTTGGTCGTTTCCAATTATATTAATTACTTACCTCTCTAGTCAACGAAAAGCCCCCCGCTTCCGGAGGGCTTTGTGCGCAAAAGCGCTTGTTTTTTAAGCTATTCCGCCTACCAGTACTTGCCCGACAAGGTCCGGGCAATGCGTAATTTGCCCCCCTCTTCCCTCAATTCGTCGCAGACGGAGGCCTTTTCCTCGTGTTTCAGGTTGCGCTTGAAGATGCGGCTGGTGATGACGGTGTCGTAGCAGGCCTGCAGCGCCGCGCCCTGCTGCGTCACCCTGAGGCCGGAAAACGAGAACCTGATCTCGTCGTAGAGGCGGAAGTTGCCGCGCAGGTTCTGCTCCAGGTCCTCCAGCGTGGTGTCGTCGCCGCCGGCGCTCCAGTCCGGGGAGATGAACGCCATCACCTGCGCGGCGTTGCGGGCCTCGTAGGCGGCGCGGAACTTCTCGTAGAAGGCCTGCGCCTCGGCGGTCCTGTCTTCCGCGGCCAGCGTAACTTTCACGTAACCCCTCGAGGGAAGGGGCTGGGAGTTCATGCCGCCCGGTCCGTCTATGGCCTGCACGCCTACGTAGTAGGTCTCGCCCGGCACCGGCGCGAAGGCGAATTCGAAGGCGCCGCCCGTCACCGGCACGGTCTGGCCGGGCTCCCGGCTCTTGTACTCGCTGTTCAGCGAGACGTAGACCCGCGGATAGGCCGGGGCGTCCGGCTTCAGGGACCCCGAGATAACGGCCTTGCCGCCTTTCAGGTCAGCCCGGGTGAGCCTGATGTCGTCCCAGTCCAGCGGCTTGCCGGCTATCAGGGCCTGCTTGAACGGGGTGTGCTTGGCGAACTCCTTGCCGGCGGCGGCCCATTGGGCCTTGCTCGCCGCGGCGCAGGCGGTGCCGGCCTCCAGGGACATTTCCCACTTGTCCCTGATCACGGAGCAGTCTGGGCGGTTGTCGTAGGCCGGGTCCGACGCCGTCCTGGCGCAGGCCGCGGCGCATTTTTTCTCCTGCTCTCCGGAGCGCGCTATCTTGTCCCGGTATGTTTTTACTTTCTTCTCCAACGCGGCAGCCGAGAGACAGGCTGTGCCCTTGGAGGCGTAGTCGCAGTTTATAAGGCCGGAGGCTAGCCGCGCCAGGCCCGCCTCCAAGGCTTTCTGCGTATCGGCGGTTTCCCCGGCGGGGACGGTCGCCTTGCCCAGTGCCAGGGCCGCCGCGGCGGCGGTCGCGGCGGCTTTGGCAGCGCGGCCTTCCAGGTCGGCGGCCCTCAGGATCGCCGTCTTCTTTTCCAGCTCGCCGGCCCTGTCGGCATGGTTCTTCAGGGTCTTGAGCGACAGGGAGGAGGACAGTTCGGACGCGCGGATGGTCCGGCCCTCGTAGTAGAGGGGCTGCGAAGCGTCGCCGCCGCGCGTCTTTTCGTCGAGAAGCAGCGTGGAGAGGTCTATCAGTTCCACTAGCCCCGACAATTCCTCCGAGTAGTACTTGTTCAGGCCGTCGGCGGTCAGGTCGGCCGGGCCGGTGCCCGAGCCCTTGATCAGCGCCGCTATCCGCTCCGGCGCTGTCTTGAATTCGGCCAGGTAAGCCTCGTTGGCCCCGATCTCTTCGTCCCAGGCCTTCTGCTCCTTGCGCAGCCGCTGCGCCCCCTGCTGCAGAGAAACGAGGTAGGCGGGGTTCGCGAAACTGCTTTCTTTGGAGGCGAGCTCCCTGGCGGCTTTCAGTTCGGCGCGCTGCGCGGCGAAGTCGTAGGGCTGCACGCCGGAGTATTCGGCCAGGGCCGAGTTCCCTTCCAGCAGCTCGGCGTATTTCCCCGAGGAACGATTGTAAGTGGTTTCGAACTCGAGGACCTTGGCCGCGAACTGCGCGGCCCGCTCCGCCGCCAGCGGACGCAGCTGCTCTAAGGCGTCCGCCCCGCCGGCGAAGTAGTCGCGGTACTTGCGCATGACGGCCAGCGCCGGCGGCGCCTTGCCTTCCCAGCTTACGCCGGCCCAATGCGAACGGGCCTCGTAGCAGTTGGCGTGCTCAAGGCTGTAGATCACGCCCTCCGCTTTCTCCAGTTTCTTCCCTGGTTCGCTGTCGGCCAGTTCGCCCTGCAGTTTTTCTGCCAGTTCGGTCAGCGGCTTGTTGGGTTTGGCGCCGTAGTAGCCGCCGCCGGGGCCGCCCATGGTCAGGGCCTCGAGCTCCGCCTTCAGGTCCTTGGCGCGCCCGGAGACCATGGCGTCTGCCCGCTCCATCCCGGCCAGCGCTTTGTCGTAGGCCCGCTGCTGCTGCTCGGCCCGCTTCTTGGACAGGGCGACGAGCTCGGGGTCCCTCGAATAAATGTAAGTGGGTTTCATGCCGGCGTCGAGCATGCTGCGTACGGCGGCGGACAGGGCTCCCTGCACGTTCTGGTACTCGGAGGCCGTGAGGCTACCGTTGAGCAGCCGGTCGGCGTTCAGGGCGTATTCCTGTACCGCGGGACCGTAGTCGGGCAGGGCGTCTTGCTGCACGTCCTTCCTGGAGGCGACTACGATGGCGGCCGCCTTGTCCAGTTCGGGGTCGCCGGTGGCCGGCGGCGGCACGGCGCCTTTCGACTCGGCCGCCTTGTCCACCTCTTTGCGCCACTTCGCGACCAGTTCGTTGTAGATCTTAGGGTCCTTAAGCGCCCCGCGTACCTTCTCCGCGGTCGGCTGCCCGCCGGTGGCCTTGATCATCGAGACTACGCCCTCTACCTTCATCCGGGCGTCCTTCCTGAGCCAGCGCAGGTACTTGTAGGCGCGCTGCTTGGCCTCTATCTTCGCCTTGACGGCGTTCTTCTTCTGTTCCGCGCGCAGCAGTTCCTTGCGGCGCATGGCATAGGCGGTCTTCATCTCGCGCAGCAAATCCGGGCGCTCTGCGTAGAGCACGCCGGTGTCGGAGAGGCCGGTCTGTATGAAATCGGCGTTGAAATTGTTCCACGCGGCGTCGAGGCCGGCCACGGTGTCCCCGCCCTTCTCGATGACCTCGGAATTGAATTCGGCGACGCGGTTGGCCCTGGCCCAGTCCAGCCAGTTGCGCGTGCCCTCGTGGGCGATGTCGCTGGCCATCAGGATGAGCTCTATCGGCCCGGCGGCGGCCGGCACCAATTTCTCCAGTATTTTCATGCCGGCGTCGGAGGCTATGCCCGAGGGATCGTAGTTGTCTACGATGTCCTGCACTATCTTGTCGGAGGTGCCCTGGGCGACGCTCTCAACGAGTTCCTGCAGGAACTCCGGGTCGGTCAGCTTGCCGACGTCGCCGGAGATCTTTTCCTCCAGCACCTCGTAGACGGCCTGGGTGACCAGGTCCATTTCGGCGAAAGACGCCGGGGCGCCCAGCAGCAGCGCGGCGCTTATAAGCAGTATGGTCTTCATCTTTTCCCCTTCTAAAGCGGAAGGACCGGCCGCCCGGTCCTTCTCCGCGCCGAGGCTTTAGAAAGCCTTGGTCTTTATGGTTATCGAGTAGGGGCCGGCGCCGGCGCCGGACAGCGCCGTGACCTCCACCGCGTAGTAGTCCGCGCCATATTTCAGCCCGTAAGTGCTGCCGGCGGAGAGGGGCGCCTGCTGGTTCACCGCCGCCGCCTGCGCGTCCGCGCGGGTAGCCGTGGAGGCGGTCTTTCCCGCTATAAGACCGATGAAGGCGCTGGTGGGGCTGTCGTCCGCGGCGATGTAGGGAATGCCGGGCATGAACAGCAGGTGGCCGTCGCAATTGGGGGCGGTGGCGTCGCAGTCCTCGAATGTCTCGGTCTCGATGTTGTAGCCGAAGCTCTGGTCGGGGTTGGTATGACTGCGGGTGACGACCGCGCCGGTGCCGAGATTGCCGCTGTCGTCGAGGGTCAGCGCCGCGGTGTCCCCTCCGAGCACGGAGCCGGTGGCCACGCCCTCGGCGTCGGACAGGCCGAAGATCAGCGGCTGCTTCATGCTGTAGAGCGCCAGCCTGCCCTCGGCCGAGCCGAAGACGAATTCGGTGGAGCCGCTGTCGGTGCTGGTCTGGCCGGTTTTATTGACGAAGACCATGCGGTTGTAGGTTATGGAGACGAAGACCCTGCCCTGCGCGCCGGCGGCCACGTTGTTGAGCGTGTAGCGCAGGCTGATATTGCTCAGCGCGTCGAAGTCGCGCTTCACGGCGCGCTCCAGGATGGCCTTGTCGGCGGCGAAGTCCTCCCCCACTCCGGCCATGAACCGCTGCAGGTTCTCGGCGGAGTAGGCGGCGAACAGCGCGTCCAGGGCCTCCTTCACCTTGGCCTGGATGTTCTCCTCGGAGAGCGTGATCTCCTTGCGCGTTTCTTCGGGCTTATTGGTCTTGCCCGCGGTATCGGTGACCTCTATCAGCATCGCGTAGGTTCTGCCGGGTTCGGGCTTGAAAGAATGCTCGAAAGTGCCGTTGTCGGCGAACCTGACGTCCTGCCAGGTGGCCTTGTCGTCGAGCGTGATGCGCACGGCGCCGGTCTTGCCGCCTGAGGCGCGGCCGGTTATCTTTACCAGCCCGTCGGCGCCCAGCATTTCGCGGAAGACTTTTATCTTAGGGCCGGTCTCGTCGGCCGAGACTTTGTTGATGTGCAGGTATTTCAATCCCACCTCGGTCCTGGACTTGCCGAAGATCCACCATTTGGCGTCGGCCGAGCCCGCCAGCACCAACACCGCCGCCGCGAGTATCAGTAATTTTTTCATATTATCTCCGGTCTTAGAAAGAAGTAGTCAGCCCGAGCGTCACGCTCTTTTCGCGGAAGTTATTGGCCGCGGTGGTGAAGTCGTAGCTATTGTAGCCGGCGCGAAGGAAGAGCGTGCTCTCGTTGAGCCCGGCCATTAATTTGGGGCGCCAGTAGGCCGACAGGGCCGCGAAGAACTTATCCGAATCTTCCCCCGTCTCTTTGCGCAGCAGGTTCTGGCCGGCGCGCAGGTCGGCGGTCAGGCTGGCGGCCGGGGCCTCGAAGCCGAGGCCCAGCGAGTATTCGTAGAGCTTGTCCGTAGCGTCCGCCAGTTCATCTTTGGAATACCAGGTGCCGAGGTTGACCGCAGGCTTGAGCACCACGGCGCCGGTCTCGTGACGGGAACTGAGCGCCGTGTTGAACGTCACTTCGCTGGCGTCGCGCACGGCCGTCTTGGTGCGGTAGAGCGTGTAGCCGAGGTTCGTGTCGGAGTCCAGCTCGCCGAAGCGGTCGCGGTAGTTGGCGTTCAGGTAATGGTCGGCCCCGCTGCTGCCGCCGCCGTACTTGCGGTCGAAGCGGTAGGAGAGGTCGGCGAAGGAATAGGGCCTCGTTCCGAAAGGCCGTTTGATGGCGACGGCGGCCTCCGGCTTCCAGTTGCGGGTGGTGCCCGCCAGCTGCCCGTCGAGGTTATTGCGGTACCAGAGCAGGCCGGAGGTAACCGTTATCCGCGGCGAGTACTTGTAGCGCCACTTGGCCTTCACCTTGCGGCGGTCCGGCGAAGCCGAGCCGAGCGGCGACAGGAAGTCGGGGTCCACGTTCTCGTACTCCAGGGTGACGCGGCTGGGGTCGGCGTCGCCGGTCAGTTCAAGGCGCGCGGCGCTGCCCCGCTCCGAGGCGCCGCTGGAGGCCTCGTCGTAATCCGAGGCCGAGTATTCGCCGGCGGCCGTAAGGCCGGGGATGGGGTTATAGCCGAAGTCTAAGGTGTAGTTCTTCGCGTCGTAGAGCGGGTCCGCCGGGTTTGTCCGGCCGGTATCCTTGGTGCCCACGTAGCTGCCCGCGGCCCACAGGTCGGGGGTCAGCTCCTGCTTGACGCGCAGGCCGGCCGCCCGGCGGGTAACGGCGCTGGTGCGCGGATCCCGCCAGACCGAGTCCCAGCGCGGGTGCGCCCAGCCGAAGACGCCTGTGACTTCGGGCAGGCGCGTCCCTTCCTTATTGAAGCGGTAGGAGCCGCCCTTCAGGGAGGTGGCCAGCGAGTACTGGGAGAAAGATTCGAACACGTCGCCGGCGGTCAGCGTGTGGACCTTGTTGGTGACGCGGCCCTGGAGATTGGTGAGCGAGACTTTCCTGGCGTCGTTGCGTTCGTCGTCGGTGGCTTTAGCGCCGGCGGTGTAATTGTATTCCCAGGCGCCCCTCGTGCCGTTGCCGTAGAGGTTGAGCGTGTCCAGGAAGTTCACCCCCCGTGTGAGCGGGGAGGCGGCCCTGCCGGGGCCTGCCGTGTCGTTATAGGTAATCGAGAGTTCGTTTGTGGCGTGGAACTCCGTTTGCGCCAGGGCGGTCCCGGCAAAAAGGAGCAGCAGCGCCGCCGCTGTGGTTTTCATGGTCATCCCCTAATCTTAGCCTTCAAACTTCCTGAAAAGATTACCAAAAAACGAGGCGATTGTTAAACTTCCCGATGGAATTTTAATTTGTTATTATTTTCTATTGAAAGACCAGCTGGGAGGCCGACATGCAGAAGACCAAGATTTACGCCAACAAGATAGCCGCGTTCCTCGGCAAGGAACCGTGTGATTTCACCAGGCCCGACCTGGTCCGCTACATCAAGGCCAACGGCATAAAGATGGTCAATTTCCGCTACGCCGCCGGAGACGGCCGCCTGAAGACGCTTAACTTCATCATCAACGACGAGCGCTACCTGGACCGTATCCTGTCGGCCGGCGAGCGCGTGGACGGCTCGAGCCTGTTCAAGGGCATGATAGACGCCGGCTCCAGCGACCTCTACGTGGTGCCGCGCTACCGCACGGCCTTCGTCAACCCGTTCTCGCAGGTCCCGGCCGTGGACGTCCTTTGTTCCTTCTACACCGCCGACGGCAAGCCTTTCGCCGGCGCTCCCGCCGAGGTGCTGCGCCGCTCTGAGGCAGAGTTCCGCAAGGTCTCCGGCTACGATTTTCACGCGCTGGGCGAGCTGGAGTATTACGTCATCTCCCCCAAGAACCCGCTCTACCCGACCGGCACGCAGAAGGGTTACCACGAGTCTTTCCCGTTCGCCAAGTGGGAGGGCCTGCGCGCCGAGGCCATGGCCGCCATCGCCGAAGCCGGCGGCCGCATCAAGTACGGCCACGCCGAGGTGGGCTTTATCCGCACCGAGGACTCGGAGATGGCGCAGCAGGAGATCGAGTTCCTGCCCGTGCCCGCCTCCGAGGCCGCCGACCAGCTGGCCGTGGCGAAATGGATCCTCAACGGCATCGGCCATAAGTACGGCGTCGTGATCTCGTTCGCGCCCAAGATCTCCATCGGCCACGCCGGCTCCGGCCTGCACGTGCATACCTGCCTCTACAAGAACGGCAGGAACGCGATGATAGACAAGGGCGTCCTCTCCGCCCCGGCCCGCAAGACCATAGCCGGCTTTATGGAGCTGGCCGCCCCGATGACGGCCTTCGGCAATACCGTGCCCACCTCCTATTTCCGCCTGGTCCCGCACCAGGAGGCGCCCATCAACGTCTGCTGGGCCTACCGCAACCGCTCGGCCCTGGTGCGCATCCCGCTCGGCTGGCTGAACGCCTCCTCGATGGTGAAGGACGCCAATCCCGGCTCCGCGGCCCCCATGGTGGACCATACCCAGACGGTGGAGTTCCGCTCCGCCGACGGCTCGGCCAACCTGCATTTCCTGATGGCCGGCCTGTGCGTGGCCGCGCGCCGCGGCTTCGAGCGCAAGGACGCGCTGGCCTACGCCGACAAGTTCTTCGTGGACAAGAACGTCAGCGACAAGGCTCATGCCGGCCTGCTAGAGAAGCTGCCCAAGCTGCCGGCCTCCTGCTGGGCTTCGGCCGAGTCCCTGGAACAGCACCGCGACGCCTTCGAGGCCCGCGGGGTCTTCCCCCGTCAGATCATAGACGGCACAATCAAGCGCCTCAAGAGCCACGACGACCGCAACCTCAGCGAGCGCCTTTACGGAAAGGAAGAGGAGATCAAAAAGCTCGTGGAAGACTACCTGTACTGCTGATGCGGCACCAGGACGCGGTTTTTCACGAAAGAGCCAGGTGGTTCGTGCTGGCCGGCGGGGCCGCGGCGGCCCTGCTGGCCGGCGCGCTATACCTGTCGCGCCCCTGGCTGCCGGCCTTCCCCGACGAGCCCTCCGTAGTGGTCTCCAGCGGTACGATAACCGGCACGCTGGATTCGGTGCTCAAGACGCAGGGGCTGGGAGAGGCGGACCGCGCCAGGATCTCCCGGGCCATGTCTAAAGAGCTCAACCTGCGCCGCCTGCGGCCGCAGGATACTTACGAGCTGACGGTCTCCACCTGGGGCTCGCTCGTGTCCCTGGCCGTCAACCGCGACCTCAAGACCTACCTGCTCTCCCCCTCAGAGACCGGCGAGTACGGCGTGTACGTGCAGGACGTCGAGCTGGCCGAAGCCTCGGGCAAAGTGTACGGAGAGATCAGCTCTTCGCTGTGGGAGTCCATGAGCGCCGCCGGCGTGCCGCCGGCCGCCATCCTGGACTACGCCGACATCTTCTCCTGGTCCGTGGACTTCCTCACCGAAGTCCGGGGCGGCGACCGTTGGGCCATCGAATGGACCTACAGGAAGGACCCCTCCGGCAAGGTGGTCTCTCAGATTATAACAGCGGCTTTCTACGACGGGAAGGAAACCGGGCGCAAGAACGCGGCGGCCTGGAAGGGCAATTACTACGACGAGAACGGCGAGTCGCTGCGCAGCATGTTCCTGCGCGCGCCGCTGCATTACCGCCGCATCTCCTCATATTTCACCAACCGGCGTTTCCACCCGGTGCTCAAGTACTACCGGCCGCACCACGGCATAGATTACGCCGCGCCCACTGGCACGCCGGTTTCGGCCGTGGCCGACGGTACGGTGACGTTCGCCGGCTGGAAGGGCGGCAACGGCAACCTGGTCATGTTAAAGCACGGCGGCGGCTACGCCACTACCTACGGCCATCTTTCGCGCTTCGCCCGGGGCGTGCGCTCCGGCCGCCGCGTGGCGCAGGGCGACGTGGTCGGCTACGTGGGCTCCACGGGGCTCTCCAGCGGGCCGCACCTGGACTTCCGCATAAAACTTAACGGGAAGCCTCTGAATTTCCTGAAGATAAAGTACCGCTCCAGCGGGGGCTTGAGCGGTAAGGCGAAGGCCGTGGTGGCCGCCGCTATCGCCGGGCTCGGGGACTGACCTGGCCTATTTCAGCAGGCTGTAGAGGAAGGGAACTACCTCTATGGTGATCAGGATTATTATTATTATTTCCAGCCAGTGACTGCGGTGGGTGTTCACCTCGCCGTGCAGGATCTGGCTGATCTGGGCGAGCGTCTCCATCTTGCGGGAGATGCTCTTTTTCCAATCGTCGAAATGGAATTCCATCGCCGAGGCCCTGAACACGGTGGCCAGGTAGGGGTCGCCTACGGTCTTCAGCGAGTTTTCCAGGCGCCCCAGGAATTCCGAGAATTCCATGTACTTACGGCTGGAGTCTTCCGCGGCCGCGTCGTAGAAGTTGCGGAAGATATTCCCCACGCTCTCCCGCTTTTGTTCCATCGTTTCGTAGAGCTGGTCCAGTTTGCGGTCCAGCATTTCGTCGTAGTAGCGGAACTCGAGCAGGTGGGTTAGCGAGAATTCTATCACGTCCGCGACGTCCCGCTGGCCGTTCGGTTCTATCAGCAGGGCGGAGTTCCAGTCTATGATAGCCAGGTCGGAGCGGGAGTACTGCGTGGCGCTCTCCACCAGGAAGTTGCGGTGGTCGTCGACCAGCAGTTCCTTGGACTCGGCCAGGATCAGCGCCGCTACGTCCACCTTCCGGATGAAGGCTTTAGGGTCGTCTGAGCCGTCGGCCTTTTCGACGATATAGGTGATGTAGTCTTCGGAGATCTCCCAGTCGGCCGGGTGGGAGAGGGCCGGCATGATCCGGCTCTTCAGCGCGTCCTTGCGCGACACTGCCAGAAGTTCTATCTCTTCCGACTTCTCCAGGTCGGCGGCCATCGACACCAGGTCGGTCCAGGAGGTGCCGGGCGGGATGGGCAGCTCTATCGTGACGGTAATGACACCGTAGTTCCAGATCCGGGAGAACAGCCTGACCTTGTGGGTCCCGCCCCCCAGGGACAGCAGCTCCTCGCCGAGGTCCGTCTTGAGCGGGGATTCCTTGATGATGATGGCGCGGCGCGTGTCGCTAGGGAACTTCAGGCGCGGCCCTTTGGCCTGGTCGCTGAGCAGCTGCTCTGCCCGCGGCAGGGAGATCTCGCCGGCCACGTCGAAGACCCGGTGCACCAGTATCATTCCTTTCTGTATTTCAGTAGCCATTGTATTATTCCCCCCGCCGTTCCGGACTATTTGCCAGCCAGCACTGTCTCTATCGCCTTAAGGATGGAAGCGTCGTACTGGGGGTCGTAACCTTCCCAGACGTCGTAGACCTCGTGGCCCTTGTCGAGCAGGTAAATATAGGGCACGCCCTGGGTGCGGTAATTGCGCGAGATCTCCTTGCCCTTGTAGGCCAGCGGGAAGGTGACGCCGAAATCCTGGGCGAAGTTCTTGGCGGCCTGCGCGCTGTCCTGCACGCAGATGCCGACCACGGCGAGGCCCTTGGACCCGTGCGAGGCGTGGACTTTCTGGATGAACGGCGCGGCCTTGCGGCAGTAAGGGCAGGTCTCGGTGAAGAACATCACGAGTACCGGCTTGCCGGCGTAGGCGGCCAGGTCGATCTCGCCGCCGGCGGCGTTAGGCAGCCTGAAATAAGTTTCCTTTTGGACGTAACCGGCGGCAGCCGGGGAGGACTGGGTCTGCGCGGCCTGCGTTTCCGGCTGCGGCGCGGGCTGTTCTTTCTTGCCGCAGGCGGCCAGCAAGAGGGCCGAGGCGGCCAACGGGAGCATGAAGTTTTTCATATTGTTCTCCTTGGAAAGCGGATAAGACTGCTCCGCTTATTTTATTATTTTTCGCAGCTCATCTAAAATGAAATTAGCGGCGCAGGCCCGCACATACTGGCGGCCGCCCGGGAACTTGCGGCTGAACACTCTGGTTCCGCGCCCGCCGGCCAGGCCGAAATAGACCAGCCCCACCGGCTTGGCCGGAGAGCCGCCGTCCGGCCCAGCGATGCCGGTGACCGAGTAGGCGTAGTCGCTGGCGAAAGCGCGGCGCGCGCCCTCGGCCAACTCCCGCGCGCACTCCGCTGAAACGGCCCCGTGCTTCTTGAGCGTGGCGGGCCTGACACCGAGCAAGTCGCTCTTGGCGGCGTTGGAGTAGACCACAGCGGCCCCGTTGAACCAGGCCGAACTGCCGGGGATGTCGGTGATCAGCTCGGCGGCCAGGCCGCCGGTGCAGGATTCCGCGCCCGCCGCGGTGCGGCCGGCGGCCTTCAGCCGGGCGCCCAGCGCCGAGGCCGGGGTGGCTTCCCCCTCGCCGTACAGGTTAGCCCCGAGCAGGCGGCGGCAGGCGGCGGCGGCTTTTTCCACCGCGCCTCGCGCGTCGTCGCCGAGAATGAGGAAGTCAACCGTGCCGGGGCCGGCCAGGATGGTGAAGGTCAGGTCCTTGTGGCGGCGCATTACCGGGCGCAGCAGGCGTTCGGCCTGTGTTTCCCAAAGGCCGGCCGCGCGCAGTTTCACCTGCCGCAGGCCCGGCAATTTAAAGAAGGAGCGGAGCTCTTCTTCGAGGAAAGTCGGGAACATCGGTTCCCATTCGCGGCGCGGGCCGGGCAGCAGTACCAGCATCTTGCGGCCGCGCGTCAGCACCTCGCCGAAAGCGGTGCCGTTGGCGTTCTCCAGCGTCTTGGCGCCTTCCACTATCAGGCATTGGTCCTTGAAATTAGGCGGAAGTTTCTTGAGCCCGTAGTTGAAGGAAAGGATGCGCGCGCAGGTTTTGGAATGCACCAGACGCCGGCCCAGCGCGGCGGCCGCGGCCTGGCGGGTAATGTCGTCGAAAGTAGGGCCCAGCCCGCCGCAGACCAGCACCAGGTCGGCGCGCCGCAGGGCACCGGCCAGACAATCCCGCACTTCGGCGAGGCTGTCTCCGGAGCTCTGTTCGCGGGTGATCCCGAAGCCCAGCGGCGCCAGGCGCTCATGGAAGAGCGGGACGTAAAGGTTGAGTTTGCCGGCCAGCAGTTCGGAGCCGGTGCACACTATTTCGGCTTTTCCCGTCATATTTAAAAGATTAGCATAATGGCGCGTTTATTTGACACCCCGGGGCGTATTTGGTAGTTTTGACCGGTAGGGACATGGAGGCAACGTGATCAAAGACACTCTCGCTAAAATCGAATCCGCTATCGCCAAGGTACAGGCCGGCGACGCCAAAGAAAAGTCCGAGCTGGTGGCCCTGTTGGGCCGGCTGAAGGCTGAACTGGCCGAATTGCCGCCGTCCCGCCTCGACGAGGCACGGAGCATAGGCTACTTCACCGAGGCCGCGGCGCACGAAGTCACCCGCGGTAATTCCAGCGTGCAGCTCAAGAATCTTTCTATCTCCGGCATCTCTTACGCCGTGAAAGGCTTCGAAGCCTCGCACCCGCAGATGGTCTCAGTCGTCAACGAGATCTGCATGATCCTGGCCCGCATGGGCATCTAGCGATGGCGCCCGGAGGTGCGGACCATGAGAACCATATTTCTGGCTGCGGTACTGTGTGTGACCGCTTTTGAAGGCGCGGCGGCCGTCCCGCCGCCCAGGGCCGAAAAGATCCCGTACCGGCTGGAGAAGCACGGGCACGCGCGGGTGGACGATTACTACTGGCTCAAGGACCGCAAAAACCCCGAGGTAATAAAATACCTGGCCGAAGAGAACGCCTACGCCGCCGCGGCGATGGCCCACACCGAGAAATTCCAGGCCAGGCTCTTCGACGAGATGAAGGGCCGCGTGAAGCAGGACGACTCCACCGTGCCGTTCAGGTACGGGGATTACTATTACTACAAGACCTACAAGGCCGGCGGCGAGTACCCCGTGTACGCCCGGCGCCGCGGCTCTCCGGACGGTAAAGAAGAGGTGCTGCTGGACGTCAACGAATTGGCGAAGGGCAAGCCCTACTGCGCCGTGCTGTTCCCCGCCATCCGCCCCGACCACGCCATGATAGCTTACGCCATGGACACCGGCGGGCGGCGCTTCTACGACGTGTACTTCAAGGACCTGCGCACCGGCGAGACGCTGAAGGAGCGGCTGGACAAGACCGCCGGCAACATGACCTGGGCCGCCGACAACAAGACCCTGTTCTACGTGAGGCAGGACCCGGAGACGCTGCGCTGGGAGCGCGTGCTGGCGCACGAGCTGGGCGCGGCCCCCGACCGCGAGGTTTTCTTCGAGGCCGACGATACTTTCGAGGTGAGCGTCTCCAAGTCCAACACGGACAAATTCATTTTCCTGCGCTCCGGTTCCACGCTGTCCACCGAGTACCGCCTTTTAGACGCCGATAAGCCAGGCGCCGCACCCCGGGTTTTCCAGGCCCGCCAGCCCAGGCTGGAGTACGACATAGAGGACGGCGGGGATAAGTTCTACGTGCTGAGCAACGACGGGGCCCGCAATTTCAAGGTGTCGGTCTGCCCCGCCTCCGCCACTGCCCGGGAGCACTGGGCCGGCCTGGTTCCCCACCGCGAGGACACGCTGGTGGAGTACATGGACGTGTTCGAGGACTGGCTGGTGCTCAAGGAGCGCCGCAACGCCCAGGGGCGCTTCCACGTCTTCGAGCGCGCCACCGGCCGGGAGAGCTGGATAGACTTCGACGAGCCGGCCTACATGACCGAGCTTGCCGAGAATTTTGAGTACCGGACCGGCGCCTTGCGCGTCAGCTACGAGTCCATGACTACTCCGGACTCGGTCTACGACGTGGACCTGCGCACCGGCGAGAAAAAGCTGCTCAAGCGCCAGGAGGTGCTGGGCTCTTTCGAGCCGGAGGCTTACAAAGCCGAGCGCCTGTGGGTGACCGCGCGCGACGGCGAACGGGTGCCCGTCTCCGTGGTCTATAGAAAAGGCCTGGACCTGAAGAGCGGCAAGAACCCCCTTTATATCTATTCCTACGGCTCCTACGGTTACAGTTCCGACCCTTACTTCAGTTCGGTGCGGCTGTCGCTGCTCGATCGCGGCTTCATCTGCGTGATCCCCCATATCCGCGGCGGCTCCGAACTGGGCCGGCGCTGGTACGAGGAAGGCCGGCAGCTGAAGAAGATGAACACCTTCTACGACTTCATCGACGTCACGAAGTTCCTGATCAAAGAGGGCTACTCCTCTCCGGCCCACGTCTACGCGGAGGGCGGCTCGGCGGGCGGCCTGCTGATGGGCGCCGTGGCCAACCTGGCGCCCGAGCTTTACCGCGGCATCATCGCCGCCGTGCCCTTCGTCGACGTAGTGACCACCATGCTGGATCCGGATATCCCGCTGACTACTTCGGAGTACGACGAATGGGGCAACCCGAACGTGAAGGAGTACTACGAGTACATTCTCTCCTACTCCCCGTACGACAATGTGGCGCGCAAGGCTTATCCGAACCTGCTGATCACGACCGGCCTCAACGACTCTCAGGTGCAATATTGGGAGCCGGCCAAGTGGGCGGCCAAGCTGCGCGACCTCAAGACCGACAGCAACCTGTTGCTGCTCAAGACCGACATGGATACCGGTCACGGCGGCAAGTCCGGGCGCTTCGAGTCGCTGAAACTGACGGCTTTTGAATTCGCTTTCATGCTGGACCTGGAAGGGATCAAAGAGTGAAACTCTCCGACGTCAAGCGCCGCAACCGCATTATCGGCATCATCGGCACCGCCGTGCTCTTCCAGGCCGGCGGGGTGGACGCCCGCCTGCGCGCCCTCGGCGGCACCCTCTTCTCCTTCGCCGTCCTCGTCCTCCTCTTCTTCCTGGTCCCCATCCTCATCGAATCCCTAGAACGCAAGTTCACTAAATAACCGCAGTAACGTTCCCGGACATTTTGGCGGCATACCGCAGGGACGGAGTCCAAAAAAACGCCGTCTCGCACACCGTGCTCGCGGCTGCCCGTCTCGGCCCTCGCGCTGCGCAAGCTCGGGCCTCCGACAGGCTTTTTTGTCCCCCATCCCTGCGGTCTCCGCCAGTATCACCACAGTAACAGTGCTCCAGCGAGTAAACGGAGGGTCTGTCAAGGGCGTGGTTTCGGAAGGCCCTCACGGAGGCCGAGGCTTGCATAGCGCCGAGGCCGAGTGAGGAGGGGCGGCCACGGTGTGGCCGACCCCGTGCCTGACGGGGCCACGCCCTTGACAGACCCGACTGGGCTTCTCGCGGGCAATTTCGGGTGATGCTGGCACCTTCCTTTATATTATTGCCCCTTGGGCCCGGCATTTTGTATCATTATGGAAAGCCCTCCCAAAGGGTTTCCGCCCGCACCCGCGGGCCAGACAGTCAAAGACAACAGGAGCCAACGAATATGCCCAAGACGGCCATTAAATCCAAAGCGAAAGCAGTGAAAGCACCCAAAATTTCCAAAAAGATGATCTACTTCTTCGGCGGCGGCAAAGCCGACGGCAAGGAGTCCATGAAGAACCTGCTGGGCGGCAAGGGCGCGAACCTCGCCGAGATGGCCGGCCACCCCTCCCTGCGCCTGCCCGTTCCCCCGGGCTTCACGCTGACCACCGAGATCTGTACCTACTACTGGGGCAACAAGCGCTCCTACCCCAAGGGTCTCACCCAGGAAGTCGAAAAGAACATCCGCAAAGTTGAAGAACTGACCGGCAAAAAGTTCGGCGACGCCAAGAACCCCCTGCTGCTGTCCATCCGCTCCGGCGCCCGCAAGTCCATGCCGGGCATGATGGAGACCATCCTTAACTGCGGTCTCACCAGCGAGACCATCCCGGGCCTCATCGAGCTCACCAAGAACCCCCGCTTCGTCTACGACTCCTACCGCCGCCTGATCATGATGTACGCCGACGTCGTCATGGAAAAGGCCGCCGGCATCGAAGTGGAAGACAACCGCGGCGTGCGCAAGCAGCTCGAGCACCTCATGGAAGCCATGAAGAAAGCCCGCGGCGCCAAGCTCGACACCGATCTGAGCGCGGACGACCTGAAGACCCTCGCCGAGCAGTTCAAGGCCAAGGTGAAGGAAGTCATCGGCAAAGAATTCCCGGACAACCACATGGACCAGCTGTGGGGCTCCATCGGCGCCGTGTTCGCCTCCTGGATGGGCAACAAGGCCGTGCAGTACCGCAAGATCGAAGGCATCCCCGCCGAGTGGGGTACGGCCGTCAACGTGCAGAGCATGGTGTTCGGCAACATGGGCGAAGCCAGCGCTACCGGCGTGGCCTTCACCCGCAACCCCGGCACCGGCGAGAACTACTTCTACGGCGAGTTCCTTGAGAACGCCCAGGGCGAGGACGTCGTCGCCGGCATCCGCACCCCCCACCCCATCAACGAGCCCAGCCGCTCCGACCAGAGCCGCAACCTGAAGTCCATGGAACAGATGATGCCCGCCTGCTATAAAGAGCTCGCCGGCATTCGCGCCAAGCTCGAGAAGCATTACCGCGACATGCTCGACATCGAATTCACCGTCGAGAACGGCAAGCTGTACATGCTGCAGTGCCGCGTGGGCAAGCGCAACGGCCCCGCCGCCGTGCGCATGGCCATCGACATGCATAAGGAGCGCCTGGCGACCAAGGAAGAGGTCGTGATGCGCGTCACCCCCTCCCAGCTCGACGAGCTGCTGCACCCCACCATCGACCCCAAGGCCGAAGCCAAGATCAAGGCTATCGGCAAAGGCCTCCCGGCCGGCCCCGGCGGCGCCGTGGGCCAGGTGGTTTTCACCGCGGCTGACGCCGTTAAATGGTTCAAGGACGGCAAGAAGGTCATCCTGGTCCGCGAAGAGACCAACCCCGAGGACGTCGAGGGTATGCGCGCGGCCGAGGCCATCCTCACCGCCCGCGGCGGCATGACCTCCCACGCGGCCCTCGTGGCCCGCGGCTGGGGCAAGTGCTGCGTCGTCGGCTGCGCCGGCGTCGAGATCGAGCACGGCTCCAAGACCCTGCGCCTGGGCGGCGAGACCTTCAAGGAAGGCGACTGGATCTCCCTGAACGGCTCCAAGGGCCTCGTGTACAAGGGCAAGATGGACATGGTTGACGCCAGCGAGTCCCTCGGCACCCTCGGCGAGTTCCTGAAGCTCTGCAATTCCATCCGCGCCCTCAAGGTGTGGACCAACGCCGACACTCCCGCCGACTCCACCGTCGCCCGCAAGTTCGGCGCCGAGGGCACCGGCCTGTTCCGCATCGAGCACATGTTCTACGGCAAGGGCTCCGACCAGGCGCTCTTCCAGCTGCGCAAGATGATCATGTCGAAGACGCTCGAGGAGCGCAAAGCCGCGCTCAACGACCTCTTCCCCTTCATGAAGAACGACCTGAAGGCGACGCTGAAGGTCATGGAAGGTTTCCACGTCACCATCCGCCTGATGGACCCGCCGCTGCACGAGTTCGTGCCCACCCAGAAGGAGAAGCTCGAGGAGCTCGGCAAGTCCCTGGGCATCTCCTTCGACGAGTTGCAGGCCCGCGCGAGCGCCCTGCACGAGAGCAACCCGATGATGGGCCACCGCGGCGTGCGCCTCGGCGTGACCTACCCGGAGATCACCGAGATGCAGGCCCGCGCCATCTTCGAAGCCGCGGCCGAGCTGCAGAAAGAAGGCATCAAGGTCTTCCCCGACATCATGATCCCCGTGGTCTCCCTCGAGAACGAGGTTAAGCACCAGTCCGAGATCATCCACCGCGTCTACTCCGAGGTCTCCAAGGCCAAGGGCGTGAAGCTGACCTACATGGTCGGCACGATGATCGAGATCCCTCGCGCCGCGCTGCAGGCCGGCAAGATCGCCGAGACGATGCAGTTCTTCTCGTTCGGCACCAACGACCTGACGCAGATGACGTTCGGCTACTCCCGCGACGACTCGGGCTTCTTCCTGAAAGAGTACACGGAAAAAGGCATCATCCCCGTGGACCCCTTCCAGACGATAGACCAGGACGGCGTGGGCGAGCTGATCAAGATCACCGTCGAGCGCGGCCGCAAGACCCGCAAAGACCTGAAGATCGGCATCTGCGGCGAGCAGGGCGGCGACCCGGCCAGCGTGGACTTCTGTCACAACGCGGGCCTGAACTACGTGAGCTGCTCCCCGTTCCGCGTGCCGATAGCGATCCTGGCCGCGGCGCAGTCGCAGATCCGCAAGCCCCGCAAGAACAAGTAAGTGCCGCGCCGAACGCACAAGTACTTCCCGATGGTTCTTTCCGCCCCCTCAGGGGGCGGAAAGACCGTCGTGCGTTCGGGCCTGCTGAAGCTCAATAAGAAGTTCGCTTTTAGCGTAACCTGCACCACGAGGCCCAGGCGCCCCGGCGAGGTGGAGGGTAAGGATTATTATTTCGTTACCGTGCCGCAGTTCCTGAAGCTCAGGGCCGAAGGCAAGCTGCTGGAGTGGGCGAAGGTGCACGGCAACTACTACGGCACCCCGGTCAAGTCGGTGATGGCGGTGCTCGAAAAGGGCCGCATCCCGGTGATGACGATAGACGTAAAAGGCGCCCGCTCGGTAAAAAAGCTCTTCCCGCAGACGGTTACGGTATTCCTGCTGCCGCCTGACCTGAAGACGCTGGTGCAGCGCCTGCGCGGCCGGGGCGAGGCCCCGGAGAACGTAGCGATAAGGCTGGAGACGGCCCGTTCCGAGATCAAAGTGGCGTCCGGCTTCGACTACCTGGTCATCAACGACAAGCTGTCCGAGACGATACGAGAGGTGGCGGCCATAGCCGAGCTCGAAACGCTCAAGACCGCCAGGAACCTGGACAAGGTGCGCACATTCGGCGCCCAGCTCTCCAGGAAAGATTTCTAGTTTAACGGAGGTTCAAAATGACGACGCATGCAAAGCCTGTGATAGAGAAAGAGGCCGACCTGGAGCAGTTGATCTCGGACTACGGCCCGTCCAAGTACACCGATATCGTGCGCGCCATGCAGTGGGCCCGCCACCTGCGCCGCCAGGAGGACTCCCGCGGCATGACGATGGCCGAACTGATAGACCGTTCCCTGCTCGATGTGGTCAGCGGCAAGGTGCGGGTCCCCGAGATCGAAGAGGCCGTCAAGAAGGACCAGGAGATCGAGGAAAAGCTCTCCTCCAAGCGCCCGGACGACGCCAAGCGCGTTCGCAAGGACGCCAAGGAAGAGAAGCCTTCCAAGGAATAAACATGAAGCGGCAGCTCGCTGACACCGCGAAAGACCTGGCAGCCTATATCAGGTCTCTCGACGAGGATCTGGCGGAGCCGCCGCACACGGGCGCCGTCGGAACGGCGCCCGTCCTTTCCCGGGCCGGTAAGACGGCCAAAGCGGCGGCAGCCGGAACCCCCGCGCCGGCAGCTGAGCTCCCGGCCTCCCCCGCCCCCCTTATGCCCGCAAAAAAAACCGCCAGCATGGACGAACTCGCCGAACAGGTGAAGACCTGCCGCCGCTGCGGCCTGGGGGCCAGCCGCCTCAACGCCGTCTTCGGCGTGGGCAGCCTCAAGGCCAAGGTCGTCTTCGTCGGTGAGGGCCCCGGTTTCCAGGAGGACCACAAGGGCGAGCCCTTCGTGGGCCGCTCCGGCCAGCTGCTCGACAAGATCCTCGAGACCGTGCTGGGCCTCAAGCGCTCGGACGTCTATATCGCCAACATAGTCAAGTGCCACCCGATGAAGAACCCGGCGGACCCGGAATCGCACGGCAACGACCGCCCGCCCACGCCCGCCGAGATCGCCGCCTGCCGCCCGTACCTTGACGAGCAGCTTCGCGCCATCAAGCCGGCCTGCATCGTAACCCTCGGTTCCGTGCCGACCAAAGTGCTGCTCAATACCGACAAGGGCATCTCGCTGATGCGCGGCCGCGCCTACGATTACCCGGTGGAAATAGTGCCGGGCCGCCCCGTAAAACTGATCCCCACCTATCACCCCGCGGCCCTGCTGCGCAACCCCAACCTCAAACGTGACACCTGGGAAGACATGAAGATGCTCAAGGCCTTCCTGGAAACTGGTAAAATCTAATCTGGGGTCAGGTCTTTACTTTTGACCTTTCCCCGCTCAGCGCACCTTCGCAGTTACTGCGAGGTCAAAAGTAAAGACCTGACCCCACATGCTGGCTGAACTTTCTTTCCCCATACCGCTGCGGCGGACTTTTTATTACCTGCTGCCAGAAGAGCTGGAGCTCAGGGCCGCCCCGGGCCTGCGCGCCGAGGCGCCGTTGGGCAAGCGCGCGGCCGCCGTGGGCGTGATCCTGCGTGTGCTGCCCGAGAAGGACGCCGACCTTACCCGCTTCAAGGAACTTAAAGCCGTCACGCGCCTGCTCGACGAGGACCCGCTGTTCCCCGAGGACGCGCCCGCGCTGGCCGTCTGGATGTCGGCCCGCTGGGGCTCGCCCCACGGGCTCTGCCTGGGCGCTTTCTACGCCCACGCCCCGGCCGAGCGCCCCTCCCCGCCGCCGGTCGAGCCGCCCGCGGCCGGCTTCCCCCCTCCGGAGCTGCCCGAGCTGAGTAAATTCATCAAAGCCCTCTCGTCGTCCAGGGAGGGCGGTTACCTGCTGCGCCTGGCCCCGCTGGAGCGGCGCGAGGCTGTGTATCCGGCGGTGTTCGCCGCCGCGCTGCGCGACGAGGCCGCGCAGGGCCTGCTGCTGGTGCCGGACCTTAATTTCATACCGCAGCTGGCGGCCGCGCTGGAGACCGTCTTCCCCGGCCGCGTCGGCGTCTGGCACGCCAGACTGACCCCCAAGAAGCGGGCCGAGGCCTGGAGCGGCGCCGTGGCCGGCCGTTATAAAGTTGTGATAGCCACCCGCACCGGGGCCTTCCTGCCTTTCAAGGACTTGCGCCTGGCCTTGATGGACGGGGAGCACGAGGAAGTGTACCGGCAGGAAGAGGCCGAGCCTTTTTATCATACCCGCGAGGTGCTGCTGCGGCGCATGCGCGCCCTGGGCGGCGCGGCCGTGCTGGCCAGCCCGACCCCGTCGATAGAGGTCTGGGGCGCGGCGGCCTCGGGCGAGCTGCGGCGCTTCGACGCGGTGCCTGCCGCGCGGTTGGCCGGGCCCGGCCCCGACGTGCGGGTGCTGGACATGACACAGTACCCCGGCGATATCCTGGCCCGCCCGCTGGCTGACAGCCTGCGCCGGGCCGTGGCCGCCGGAGGCCAGGCGCTGGTGATAGCCGCGCGCAAGGGCTACGCCTCGCGGCTGTTCTGCGCCAACTGCGGCTGGATGGCGCGCTGCGCCGATTGCGGCCCGGGCATGACCCTTTTAAAAACTGCCGAGGCCGGCCAGGTGCTGCTGTGCCGCCGCTGCGGCAAGAAGGAGCCCAAGCCCGTAGTCTGTCCCGCCTGCGGCGGCCGGGTGTTCCGCGATCTGGGCGCCGGCACGCAGAAGACGCAGGAGGCCATAGCCCGCCTGCTGCCCGGTTCCAAAATAGCGCGCTTCGACGGTGACGTACTGCGCGGCTCGCTGAAGACGATGCGAGGCGAACTGGAGAGCTTCTCCAAGGGCGAGGCCGACGTGCTGGTAGGCACCCGCATAGCGCTGCGAGAACTGGGCGCACCGCGCCTGACGCTGGCGGCTTTCATAGACGCGGACTCTGATCTGTCCGGCGCCGACTTCAGGGCCTCCGAGAAATCCTACCGCGCCTTCTACGGCGCCTGGCGGCTGCTGGGCGCGCGCGGCGAGCTCTTCATCCAGACCAGGGAGGCCGGACATTACGTGTTCTCCCGCCTCA
The DNA here is from genome assembly GCA_050174915.1 of Elusimicrobiales bacterium. Classification (GTDB taxonomy): domain Bacteria; phylum Elusimicrobiota; class Elusimicrobia; order Elusimicrobiales; family UBA9959; genus UBA9959. The sequence continues at coordinate 53,812 of JBFXJL010000001.1, forward strand.
CCGAGATGGACTATCCCTCTTTCGCCGACGGAGAACTGGCCGCGCGCAAGGACTTCTTCTACCCCCCCTATTCGCATATACTCAAAGTGCGCCTGGCCTCGGTGGACCGGCGCGCGCTGGACGCCGCGGCCTCGGACCTGCTGGCGGCCCTTTCCTTCCTGGGCGGCGGCGCCGACGAGGGAGAGATCCTGGGCCCGGTCACGCCGCAGGGCCAGGAGAAGCGGCGCTTCCACAGCGAGTATTACCTGGTAAAGGCCGCCGCCGAGCGGACCGCCGCGCTCTGCCTGGAGCGGGCGCTGGCGCTGCCCCCCCGGCCGCGCGTGAAATACTTCGTGGAAGCCGACCCGTACGGCTTCCAGTAAACCCGGGGCCAAGTCCCCTACTAAATTAATATAATTTAACTATGGACACTGACGAGATGCTTAAAGATATCACCCGCGGCGCCGTTGACGTAGTGGGCCGCGAGGACCTGGCCAAGAAGCTTTCCTCGGGCAAGCGGCTGCGCATCAAGTTCGGCGCGGACCCTTCCAGCCCGGACCTGCACCTCGGCCACAGCGTGGTCATGAGCAAGCTGCGCCGCTTCCAGGACCTCGGCCACACGGCCGTCCTGATCATCGGCGATTTTACCGCCCAGGTGGGCGACCCTTCCGGCCGCGACTTGACCCGCCCCGTGCTGGACCACGAGACCGTGGCCAAGAACGCCAAAACCTATACCGAACAGGCCTTCAAGGTGCTCGACCGCGAGAAGACCGAGATCCGCTTCAACAGCGAGTGGCTTAAGCCCTTCTTCGCCAGCCCCGCCGTGGGAGTGTCGGATTTCGTCAATATCGCCAAAAGCGTCACCATCTCGCGACTGCTCGAGCGCGAGGACTTCCGCGCCCGCATGAAGGCCGAAACCCCGATCAGCCTGCTGGAGATCCTCTACCCCATCCTGCAGGGCTACGACTCGGTGGCCGTGAAGGCCGACGTGGAACTGGGCGGCCAGGACCAGATCTTCAACCTGCTGATGGGCCGCGACCTGCAGAAGCTGCACGCGCAGGAGCCCCAGGCCGTGATGACGATGCCGCTGCTCGTGGGCACCGACGGCGAGAAAAAGATGTCCAAGTCCTACGGCAACTACGTGGGCTTGAACGACCTGCCCAACGACATGTTCGGCAAAGTGATGTCGGTTTCCGACGCGCTGATGTACTCCTACTACGAGCTGCTGACGGCCGAGGACCTGGCCGCCGTGAAGGCCGAGCACCCGATGGAGGCCAAGAAGCGCCTGGCCGGCCTGATCACCGCCCGCTTCCACGACGCCGAGCAGGCCCAGGCCGCGCGCCAGCATTTCGAGCAGGTTTTCTCCCGCAAAGAGCTGCCGTCCGACATGGAAGTTTACCGCGCCGAGAAGCCCGGCAAGCTGTCCTACCTGCTGGTGGCGGCCGGCTTGGCCAAGGGCATGAACGAAGCCCGGCGGCTGATAGACCAGGGCGCGGTGCGCCTGGACGGCGAAAAAGTGGCCGAGGATATGGTGTTCGAACCCCGCGCCTGCGTGCTGCAGGTGGGGCGCCGGCAGTTCCGGAAAATAGAAAAATAAGGCGGTGGCCGTTATGAAACTCAGCCTGACACTTTTAGCTTTGCCTCTGCTCTTCGCGGCAGTCCCGGCCGCGTCCCAGCAGGCCGACGACGCCGACTACCGCAAGATGATGGAGCAGATGATGAAGTCCGGGAATTATTCCCAGGCCCAGTCCCAGTCCTGGGACGCCCGCCTGAAAGTCATCTCCGGCACCGTCATGGTGAAGACCGTGGACGGGGATGAGTGGTCCAAGATCACGGGCGAGATGCCGTTGGACCCCAACGACATGGTCAAGACCTCAGCCGACGGCCTGGCCGAGATCTACCTGGACGACAAGGGCGCGATGTCCCTGGGCCGCAATACCGAGCTGGAGATCTCCTCGCTGGAGCAGGAGGACGCCGTCTTCTCCGTCAACTTCGGCTCGCTGGTCGCCAAGATAAAACATTTCCTCAACGAGAAGCACCGGTTCAAGGTGCGCACCCCGTCGGCGGTCTGCGCCGTGCGCGGCACCGAATTCGCGGTGGAGTACTCGCAGCTCAGCAAGGAGTTCTCCGCGGGCGTCTTCGACGAGGGCCGCGTGGCCGTAACGCAGGAGGAAGACTCCGGCGGCACCCCGCAGGAATACCTGCTGGAGAAGAACAACGAGATCGTTTTCAGCCCGACTCAGAAGCGCCTGCGCGTGACGCCGCTGTCGCGCCTGGGCCGCCACCGCACCGCCATCTCCAACATGCGCAAGCGCCTGCCCGCCCTGAAGGGCTGGAAGCCCCGCTCCCTGGAGCGGCGCGCCGCGCTGCGCGACCAGGCCCTCAAGCGCAAGGTGATCCGCAAGCAGCTCAAGAGCTCCGCCGCGCCTGCCGGTAAGGCCGCCCGCTCGGCCAAGGCCAGGGCCGCCGCCCGCGCCAAAGCTAAGGCCAGGGCCAAGGCGGCGCAGCAGCGCGCGGCCGACGAAATGCGGGAGGAGGAATAGCGGTGCGGCTTTTTGTCGCCTCTGCTTTCGAACCCGCGTTCACGGCCAGCGTAAAGGCGATAGCCGACTACGCCGCGGCCAACTCCGGCCGGGGCACCGTCAAATGGGTGGACCCGGAGAATTTCCACCTGACCTACGCTTTCCTCGGAGACCTGCCCAAGGCGGAGCCGGCGGTGAAGGGGATCGACGCGGCGCTGGCGGGGATCAAGGCTTTCGACGTATCGCTGGGCGGTTTCGGGGTCTTCCCCTCTGCCCGCCGGCCCAGCGTGCTATGGGTGGGCATCGGAGAGGGCGCGCAGGAACTGAAGTTCCTGGCCGACAAACTGGCTGCCGGCCTGGCGGAGGCGGGGCTGATGTTCGAGAACCGCTTCGAGCCGCATGTCACCATCGGCCGGGTAAAGGGCGAGCTGCCCGAGAATTTTACCCGGCGCGTGGCGGATTTCGCCCCAGCCAAAAGGGCGCGCAGCCGGGTGGCTTCGGTTGAACTGATGGAGAGCTCTCTGACCCCGGCCGGGCCGGTTTATAGACAGGTCTACTCGCGGCGTTTGTTATGAGAAAACTTAAAACAATTCTTATCGTCCTGGCAGCGGGCCTCCTGCTGCTTTCCCTCTATTTCTTCTGGCCAGGCAGGCCGGTTAAGGTCTCCATCCCCGAAGGCGCGAGCGCGGGTCGGGTGGCGTCCGAACTCAAGCAGAACGGCGTCATCCTGAGCTCCACCTGGTTCAAGATCCTGGTTAAGCTCACCGGTACCGGCAAGCGGCTGATGCCCGGGGAGTACGCCCTTCGTTCCCACATGTCGGCCGAGGAGGCGCTGTGGAAACTGACGCACAGCACCTATATCAGCAGCATCCGCGTGGTGATCCCCGAGGGCTGGCGCATGGAGCAGGTGGCCGAGCGGCTGGAGGCCAACGCCGTCACCCCGGCTGAGAAGTTCCTGGAACTGGCGCGCGCGCAGAAAATGGAGGGTTATTTGTTCCCCTCCACCTATCTGCTCAAAAAAAATATGCTGCCACAGGAAGTTATAAATTTGCTAAAATCTGAATTCGACAGGCAAGTGCGGCCATTGTTCTCTAAAGGTTTTCCGGAAGGGCTGGATGAGAAGAAAGTCCTGATAATCGCCTCCATAGTGGAGCGCGAAGCCATGGAAGACAGCGAGCGCCCCCTGATAGCGGCCGTCTACATCAACCGCTACCGGATCCGGATGCCGCTGGAAGCCGATCCGACCACGCAATACGCGCTGGGTTACTGGAAAAAGGCGCTTACATACAAGGATCTGAAGTTCAAGTCGCCCTACAATACCTACGTGGTGGGCGGCCTGCCGCCGGGCCCTATCTGCAGTCCCGGCCAGAGTTCGATAGCCGCTACGCTGGCCCCGGCTAACCTGGACGCACTGTACTTCGTGGCGGACCGCAAAGGCAAGCACATTTTCAACTCCAGCTTTAAGGAGCACCTTAAGGCCAAGCGCAGGGTTGAACAGGCGGCGAAAGAAGCCAGCCGTTAAAATTTGGGCGTGTAGCTCAGTTGGGAGAGCGCCTCGTTCGCAACGAGGAGGTCGCAGGTTCGATCCCTGTCACGTCCACCAAATCAAAAAAGCCCCCGCAAGGGGGCTTTTTGATTTGGTCCCCGGGATGGACTGCCTGCCGCGTTGCGAACGAGGCGCATGCCGATAGGGACTGGCAACGAGGTGAGGCCCGGCTTTAGAGCGAAGCATAATTATGCTTCGCGCCCGGGCCGCAAGGGCGGAGGCAATTTTTACAGCGAAAAATTGCCGAGCCGGGGCCGCGGAAAACCGCTATGCGGTTTATCCGTGGCGGACAAAGTATTAGAGACCTTCCCAGCAGCGAGCGACGGCGAGCGCAGGAGCCGTGGCCGATCCCTGTCACACGAGTTTAAACCGAGCCGGGGCCGCGGAAAACCGCTATGCGGTTTATCCGTGGCGGACAAAGCTGCAGAGGCCCTTTATCCGTAATCTTCGCGAAAATAATTGGTAAAATCTTATATAACCCGCGGCGTACAGGAGAAACTATGGCTGACTATTTCCCCCTTAAAGACAAAACCCGCTTCGAGTATAAATTCACCAGCACCGAGTTCGAAGGCACGGCCCGCGTCTTCATCGATATCCTCGAGGTCAAGAAGAAGGCCGCCAAGCTGGTGGCCCAGGCCAGGATGATCTTCGAACTGCGCGACTCGCATACCACCGAGTACACCATCACGCGCGACGCCAAGTGGCTGACCACGGCCGACGGCGTAATCGTAGGCGGCCGCCGTGAATTCCCCCTGCCCGCCAAGGAAGGCGCCAAGTGGGACGAGTCCCCTGACGCCAGCGAGGTCGTCTCCCTCTCCGACAAGGTTTCGATAAAGGCCGGCAAGTTCGCGAATTGCATGAAGATCGTCACGATGCTGGCCGGCGGCGACGCCGGCAAGTCGGTGCGCTATTACGCCCCCGGCGTCGGCTATATCCTCGAGGAGTACAGCGGCGAGGACAAGACCTGCGAGCTCGAGCTCGTGGCCGTTTCCAAGGTTCCCGAAGAGAAGAAGAAGAAAGGCAAGAAATAAGCGTCGCGCGGCGGCGCAGTCAGACGAGGCGAACATGGCCCTTATAACCATCAAAGAACTGCTCAAAAGCCCGGCCCCGGTGCCCGGCGCCGTGGCGCGCGGCTGGATCAAGACCCGCCGCGACTCCAAGGTGCTCTCCTTCGCCGAGCTCAATGACGGCTCCTGCCGCGAGAGCCTGCAGGTAGTCTTCTCCGCCGAGAACGGCGATTTCTCCGCCGTGCTGCCCGCGCTGGTCACCGGCGCCGCCGTGGAGATAACCGGCGACCTGGTGGCCTCCCCCGCCGCGGGCCAGAAGTACGAGCTGCAGGCCAGGGCCGTGAAGATACACGGCGGCTGCGACGCTGAGAAATACCCGATCCAGAAGAAGAAGACCTCCGACGAGTTCCTGCGCACGGTGGCCCACCTGCGGCCCCGCACCAACAAGTACGCGGCCATGCTGCGCGTGCGCTCGGAGCTGGCTTTCGCGATTCACTCCTATTTCCGGAACAACGGCTTCACCTACGTGCACACGCCCATCTTCACCGCCTCCGACGCCGAGGGCGCGGGCCAGATGTTTTCGGCCACCGCCTTCGACCTGACCAAGCTTGCCGGAGTTCCGAAGACCGAGGCCGGCGAGATAGACTTCTCGCGGGACCTGTTCGGCAAGAAGGTCGGCCTGACGGTGTCCGGCCAGATGGAGGGCGAGGCCCTGGCCCTGGCGCTGGGCAAGATCTACACCTTCGGCCCCACCTTCCGCGCCGAGAACTCCAACACCTACCGCCATTGCGCCGAGTTCTGGCAGATAGAGCCCGAGATGGCCTTCTACGAGCTGGCCGACGACATGGACCTGGCCGAGGATTTCATAAAGTCGATAACCAGGGACGTGCTGGAGAAGTGCCCTTCCGACATCGAGCTGTTCGCCAAATACGTCGAGCCGGCCCTGATGGACAACCTTAAGAACATCCTGGAGAACAAGTTCGAGCGGCTGCAGTACACGGACGCCGTGAAGATCCTGGAGCCGGTCAACGACCGCTTTGAGCTGAAGGTGAAGTGGGGCGTGGACCTGGCCAGCGAGCACGAGCGCTTCCTGGTGGAGCAGCATTTCAAGAAGCCCGTCATCCTCTACAACAAGCCCAAGGAAGTGGCCTCTTTCTACATGAAGCTCAACGACGACGGCCGGACCGTGCGCGGCATGGACGTGCTGGTGCCCCGCATCGGCGAGCTGGTGGGCGGCAGCGAGCGCGAGAACAGGCTGGATGTGCTCGAAGCACGCATGAACGACCTGAAGATGAAGGTGGAGGACTACCAGTGGTTCCTCGACCTGCGCCGGTTCGGCTCGGTGCCGCATTCCGGCTTCGGCCTGGGCTTCGAGCGGATGATGATGCTGATCACCGGCATCTCCAACATCCGCGACGTAAGCGCGTTCCCGCGCGTGCCCGGCTACGCCGAGTTCTGACCCGCCGCAGGGCGTAAAAAAGGCCGGGCGTGAGTCCGGCCTTTTCTTTTCCCGAAGTTGAACTACTGCCCGCCGGCGCGCAGATGCGCCTCTAGCCCCCGCGCTATTTTCAGGTTGGCGCCGAAATCGGCCGGCAGCGTGGGAAGCAGCGGTTTGGAATCTATCCTGACCCGCGAGCGGCCGTCACCGGCGTCAGATACGCTGACGGCGATACGGCTGCCCAGCGTGAGCAGGTTCAGTGGCGTAAGCGCCTCCAGCCTGGCGGCTTCCGGATCCCTGAGGGTGACCCGGCCGCGGCCTGGCTGGTTCAGGTAATGATCCGCGGCGGCGAAGAGACGCTCCCTGGGGAGCGCGCTCTCGAAGGTCCTGGTCTGCGAGACGGAGTAGATATCCCCGGCGGTATCGGCGCCGGCGGCGCGGCGGGCCGCGATTATCTGCGCCGTGCCCAGCAGCGCGGCCAGGACCACGCCGTAGACCAGCGCCTCGGCGGCGGAGCGGGCGAGGTTTGTGTCGGGGGCGATGCCGAGGAACAGGGGCAGCAGCAGCACCAGCAGGAAGAGCAGCCAGCTCAGCAACAGAGTTTTAGCGTAGCACTTTATCATAACCCTCCCGTTAACCCAAGTTATTCTATAAATTCAGGCCCGGCGTCTTTTGAGCGAGGCCAGCACGCCCGCAGCGGCCAGCGCGGCGAAGATCCAGACCCCGGCGCCGAATGCGGCGGAAAGGCCCTGGTAATTCTCGGGCCCCAGGCGTACCTTGCCCACGAAGAGCGAGAAGAGCGCCATCACCACGGCCATGCTGAACATCTGGCCGGTTACCCGCATGGTGGCCAGCGTGGCTGAGGCCACGCTGTAGTGCCGTTTTTCCACCGAGCCCATGACGGCGTTAGTGTTGGGGGCGGCGAAGAGGGCCAGGCCAAAGCCCATCACCGCCAGGCCGGTCAGCACGCGCCAGAGCGGCAGCCCCGCCTGCGGCCAGGCGAAGAACAGCATGCCTGCCGCGGTCAGCCCCATGCCGAGCGAGGCGATCACCCCGGGGTCATGCCTGTCGGAGAGCCGTCCGGCCCACGGCGAGAAAGCCACCATAAGGAGCGGCTGCGCTACCAGCACGAAGCCCGCTTCCCTGGGGGCCAGGCCGCCGGCGTATTGCAGGTAGAGGCTCAGCAGGAAGCCCATGGCGAAGGTGGCGCTGTAGTTGAGGAAAGCTGCCAGGTTGGAGAAAGCGAAGACCTTGTTCTGCAGGAACAGGCGCGCGTTGAGTATGGGGTGGGCAGCCAGGGTTTCGCGCCAGAAGAAAGCGCCCAGAGCGGCCGCCCCGGCCAGCACGGCCAGGCCGCCGGCGGGCGAAGTTACGGCGGACAGGCCGTACATCAGGGCGGCCAGCGCTCCGGCGTAAAGCAGCGCGCCTGGCAGGTCGAAACTCTCGCCCTCCGCTCCTTTCCATTCGGCGGCGGCCAGGCGGCTGTGCAGCAGCCAGAGTACGAAGAGGCCCACCGGCACGTTAAGCAGGAAGATGGCGCGCCAGGACACGTACTGCACCAGCAGCCCGCCCAGCGACGGGCCCAGCGACAGGCCGGTGTAGACCGCGGCCGAGACCCAGCCCAGGGCCTTGCCGCGCCGCTCGGAAGGAAAGACCGAGGTGAGGATGGCCACCGAGGTCCCGAAGATCATGGAAGAGCCAACGCCCTGCAGCACCCGCCCGGCCAGCAGCTGCGCCGGAGTGACGGCCAGGCCGCAGAAAAGGGAAGCCAGGGTGAAAATGGAGAAGCCGGCGGCGAAGACCCGCTTGCGGCCGAAAATGTCGGCAGCCCGGCCCATCGGCACCAGCAGCGCCGCCGAGGCCAGCAGAAAAGAGAGCGAGACCCAGCCCATGGCCATGGCGTCCAGGCCCAGCGCCGGGGCCATGGCCGGCAGGGCTATGTTCACCGCCGACAGCATGAAAGGCGTGGAGAAAGAGGCCAGCACGGTGATCAGCAGCACGGTATTCGGATTGACCATCGCTATATTCTATAATTTTAGGCAATACGGTTTACGACGGAGGATTTATGCAAAGGGAAGAGGCGCTGGAACTGCTGCGCGCGCACGTAAAGAACGCCAACATGGTGAAGCATTGTCTGGCTTCGGAGGCCGTGATGCGGGCCCTGGCCGCGCGGCTGGGCGGGGACCCGGAACTCTGGGGCCTCGCCGGCCTGCTGCACGACCTGGACGTGGAACTTACCGAAGGAGACCCGGCCCGGCACACCCACGAGGCCGGACGCATCCTGCGCGAGCGCGGCCTGCCCGAGAGCCTGGTGGAGGCTGTACTCCTGCACAACGAGGCCGCCCACGGAGGCCGGCGCAGGTCCGAGATATTTCACCGGGCGCTGGCGGCCGCCGAGACCGTGACCGGCCTTATTACCGCCACTACCTTGGTTTACCCGGACAAGCGGCTGGCGAGCGTCAAGGCCTCGTCGGTGACCAAGCGCATGAAGGACAAGCGTTTCGCGGCCACCGTGGACCGGGGTATTATAATGGAATGCGAGCAGCTGGGGCTCAAGCTCGACGAGTTCGTGGAGCTGGCGCTGGGCGCCATGCAGAAAATAGCCCCCGAGCTGGGGCTCTGATCAACCGAGGATCTTTTTTATCTTCGCCAGCAGTTCCCCCGCCTCGTAGGGCTTGGTGACTATGCCGGAAAATTCCGAGTCCAGGCGTCGGCGGTGTATCTCCAGCGGATCCAGCGCCGTGAAGGCTATTATTGGTGTCCTCGCGGCGCAGGGCACCGCGCGCAGGGCCTTGATGGCCTCCTCTGGCGGCATGTCAGGCAGCAGCAGGTCCAGCAGTATCAGGTCCGGCTCCTGCAGCAGAGCGGCGTCGGCCCCTTCCCTCGCGGTGAGCGCCGAGGTCACTTGCATGCCGTTGGCTTCCAGGCGCAGCCGCACCAACTTCGCGTGCTGCGGCTCATCCTCTATCAGCAGTATCTTCGCCATCTTTCCCCCAGCCCTCCGGCATGCGCCGGAGGAACTCCAACTCGTCGGAAAAATCAGCGGGATAGCTCAGTGCCGCGGCCAACCGGCTGCTTTCAGGCGGCACTCCGGCCACCTGCCTTATCCCCTCTTCCAGAAAAGTCCCCGCCCTGGCGCATTCGCCGCCGCCGCACTTTGAAAGTATTACCAGGAAGCTCCTGTCCCCACGCCTTACCACGGCGCGCGAGGAGGCGCGCAGCCTGGAATGTATGAAAGCTTCCACTTTGGAGGCCGCAGCGGCCAGGGCGGGCGGCAGCGTAACTCCGAGGGCGCAGAACTCGCCCTTGCCGCCGGCCAGGTCTATCTCCCTGCGCAGCAGGAACCCCGCGGCCTCGGCGAAACCGGGCAGCGGCAGCTGCACCAGGAACCTGCAGTTGCTGCCGTAGTCGCTCTCGGCCCAGATGCGGCCGCGGTGCAGCTCCACGATGCCGCGGCAAATGGCCAGGCCGAGCCCCGTTCCCCGCTCCTTCGTATGGCCGGAACTCGACACCTGCGCGAACTTGTGGAAAAGTTTGGGGATATCCTCCGGGGCTATGCCCTGGCCGGTGTTCTCGACGCAGAGGCGCGCCCCTTCCGCTCCGGTTTCCAGAGAGAGGGAGATCTTTCCGCCCCTGGGGGTGAATTTAAGCGCGTTGAAGGCCAGGTTGGCCAGCACTTCTCGTATCTTGTCCGCGTCGCAGTAGGCGCCCGCCTTGCCGGGAGGCAGGCGGGTGAGGATCTCTATGCCCCTGTCCGCCGCGAGATAGGTGTGCTCGGCGGCGCAGGCGGCCAGCAGGGCGCCCAGGTCGGTTTCCGAGACGTACATAGGCATAACGCCGGCTTCCATCTTGGTGATGTCCAGCAGCGCGTCGATAAGGCGGTTGAGCCGGTCGGCGTTGTCCAGGCCCATCTGGAGTATCTCTTTCTGCTTGTCGGTAACGGGGCCGGCGGCGGCGTCCGCTACCAGGCCCATGGCCTCGCGCACTATGGTAAGCGGCGCGCGCAGGTCGTGTGAGACGCGGGAGATGAATTCATCCCTGTTCCGCTCCAGCTGGCGCACGGCCGTGAGGTCCCTGAGCATCACCAGGCGGCAGTTCTCCTCGCCCCACTGCAGCTCGGACGCCCGCACCTCGGCGGGAACCTTTCCGCCGTCCGGGCGGGTGAGTTCTGTCTCTATGGTCTGCTCCAGGTCGGAGGCCAGCCCGGGCGGCAGGTCCGCCAGCTCGGCCCGCGACCGCCCCAGCAGCTGCTCCGCTCCCCGGTTGGCGAAGAGCACCCGCCCCGAGGGCCCGATCACCAGGAAGCCGTCGGGCGCCTTTCCCAGCACTTCGCGCAGACGCGCCTCGCGCTGCTGCAGCTTGGCGTCTATGCGGGCGCGCTCTATGGCGTACTTTATGGAATAGGCCAGCCAGCTGGCGTTGATCTTGCCCTTGACCAGGTAATCCTGGGCGCCCTTCTTTATCATGTTCGTGCCCAGGTGCGCCTCGTAGAAACCTGTCAGCACGATGATGGGCCGGTCCTTGGCGAACTTCTGCACCTTGTGCAGGGTCTCGGGGCCGAAGGAGTCGGGCAGGTTCAGGTCCAGCAGCAGCACGTCGGCCTTCTCCGCCGCGTCGGCCGCCTGGGCTTCCTGCAGCGTGCCGGCCTTGCGCAGCGAGAAAGAGGAGCCTTTCAGCGAGCCAAAAAGGTCTTCCACCACCTTCGCGTCGAAGGGGTTGTCCTCTACCAGCAGGACTTTTATAGTTTTGTTCTGTTCCGGCATGTATTTTCGGCGCCCTGTAGGCGCCGGCGGCCGCGGAGAAGCTGTCTCCCGGCCGAAGTCGCGTAATTTTTTAAGATCCCAAACCCTAGGGTTAGCGTATTAAATAATGCGGGCGCGGTCAAATGGTATTACTGCGTAAGCTGATACATAAAAAAACCGCCGGTCGCCCGGCGGTTCTTTTATTCTCGCGGCTCTTCTTACTGGAAGAAGTACAGCGCGGCGTAGTAGCGGTAGGTGTGCTCGCCGACCACGAAGGGCTCGTCGAGCTTGGTGACCTTGGCGGCGATGAATTCCTTCTTGTTCTCGAGCAGGAATTTCTTATAGTCGGCCACCTTGGCGGCTATGCCGGCCTCGTCGGCCGCCAGCTTGCCCTTGAAGCCGAGGAGCTTGCCGATGTAGACCATCGAGAAGGAGGCGTCCTTCTCCACCAGCGTGACGGAGTTGGTCAGCAGGTCGAAGTCTATGTCGTCGCCGTGCTTCATCTGGCGCAACTGGATTTCGTGGTCGGGATTCTCGACCGCGTCGGTCAGGTAGTACACGCTGAAGGTGGGGCGGAAGGCCTCGTGCTTGATGCGGAAGGCGGCCACCGGGGTCATATTCTGTTTTTCCAGGGCCTCTATCAGCATGTGCTGTTCTTTGTGCATGGCCTCTTCGCTCAGGGCGTCGTAGTTCATGCCGTCGCCGATGAACCGGCGCAGCACTTTGCCGGCAGCGGACTCGTACTTGAGGATGCCGAGCTCGGTCTTGTATTCGGAGGAGACGACCTTCATCCCGAACTTCTCGAGTATCGGGGTCCAGGTCGCGACGAAGTCTTTATAGTCGGCCTCGGTCTTGGCGTAGCTGATGAGCTGGCTGCGGTTGGCGGTGGGCAGCAGGTGCAGCTTGGTGATCTCTCCGGAGACATGGCCGCATTTCTCCGCGACCTGCTCAAGGACGGGGGCCGGCGCTTCTATTTTGGAAGCTTTCACGTCGGCGGCTGAGAGGCCGTTAAGTTCGGCGGCGCTGAGGTTTGCGGCGCTAAGGAAAGCGGCCACGGCGATAGCTAATCTTTTCATCAATTCTCCTCCTGATCTGTCGACTGTGTATTAATTCTACATTTTACCGTCGGGGTATTAAAGGCCTTAGGACCCCGCGTCTTCTGGGCCGTAAGGCCTATGACTTTGGTCAACCGCGCTTGCGGCGCGCTGCCGCCCGGTGCTCCTTCCATTTGCCGAAGGACTTGCCGCGCGACTCCAGGCGCAGGATGAAGGCCTCCATGCGCGGGCCGATGACCGCGGCGGGCGCCCCGGCCAGCGGCGTGCCCGGCAGGGGCATGAAGGCGTGCGTGTGTATCATCGCCCCCAGGTCCGCCAGTTCCGTCATCATGGCCATCGAGGCTTCCTCGTCCTCCGGCGTCTCTCCCGGCAGGCCCAGTATGAAATCCATGTAGGGGGTTATCTTGTGCGCCTTGCAGAGGCGGGCGGCGTTCATGATGTCCTCGGGACCGTGGCCCCGGCGTACCGCCTTGAGCGCGGCCGCGGTGGCGGTCTGCGCGCCTATTACCAGCCGGCGGTTATAGGCGTATTTCTTCACCAGCGCCAGCGTCTCGGGCGTTACGTGCTCCGGCCGCACTTCGGAAGGGAAGGACCCGACATAGATGTGCCCGCCCTTCGCCTCGGCCAGGTCGTGCGCGCTGCGCATGAATTCTTCCAGCGCGGGCAGGTTCAATATCCTGCCGTCGGCCGAGCCGTAGGCGAAGGCGTCGGGGGTTATGAAGCGTATGTCCTTGAGGCCGCGCGAGAGCATGGCGTCCATCGCGCTCAGGATGACGGGCAGCGGGCGGTGCCGCTGTTTGGCGCCGAACAGGAAGGAGTTCTGGCAGTAGGTGCAGGCGAAAGGGCAGCCGCGGGTGATCTCTATGGGTCCGAAGAGGCCGTAGCGCTCCGACACCGCCGGATAGGCGCCGAGGTCCGCTTTGGCGCCTTTTATCACGCCGGGCGCCGGGGCTCTGCCCGCATCCAGGGCGAGCAGCAACTCCGGGAAAACCTGTTCCCCCTCGCCGGACACGACGTAATCGAAGCCCAGCTCCAGCGTCTCTTGCGGCTCGGCGCTGGCGTGCGGCCCGCCGGCCAGGAAGACGGTGCCGGGGGAATCGGCCCTGAGGCGGCCTATCAGTTCCGCAGTTTCCTCCTTCTGGGAGGTGAAGAAGGAGAAGGCCGCGACGGTGACGCCGCCAGCGGGGCGCCGCAGTGCTTCGCGCAGCGCCGCTGTAGTGTTAGGAAAAATGGCGTCGATATTCCTGAGTGGCTCTATGGCGCCGGCCAGCGCGTTGACGCTGCAACGGTTTTCGCGGCTGTGGTAGAAGACCAGGTTAAGCATCGGCCTGCGGCTGTTGCGGTTCCGGCGCCGGTTGGGACAGGAGCAGGTTGTAGGCGCGGGCCATTACAAGGGTGATCCAGGGCAGAAAAACGAAGGTCTTGAGCGCGGCGGCAGCCATCGTCCAGGGCTTGAGCGCCAGCGAGGCCGACGGGTTTTTGAACGGCCCGGTCACCGCGTAGATGTCCGGCACCAGAGCGGTTATGAGCAGCGCCAGGGTAAAAACGGGGAACAGGCGGGTCTTCCAGCCGTCGGTGATGGCCGCGCTCAGGCGGAACGATTCACGTACTCCGGTGCGCCTGTCCACGACCGCGTACTCGCTGAACATGAAGGTCAGGTAGATAACGATGCCCGGGACGATGAGCAGCAGCGCGCCGCTCACGGAGGCCAGGGACAGGAGCACGCTGACGGCTACGGCCCGGTGATAGACAGGGAAAGCGCTGAACAGGTCGGAGTAGCGGGGCCCGGTGCCGCGGGCGATCTTGATATAGACGAGGTTAATGCCGGTGGCCAGCGGCGTCACTACGAACAGCATGTAGGCCGCGGCGGCGGGCAGGGAATGCCAGCGGTGGATGATGTAAAAGGAGCCGGCGGTGACGAGCGCCTGCGTCAGGATCACCGGTAGCAGCAGCGTCAGCGCGCCTACGTAGTCGTCCCAGGCCAGCGTGAACCAACGGAAGGACTCGCGGTCCTTCTCAAGCTCTTCCATGGGCCTCCTCGTAAAGTTCTCGGGCCTTGTAGGAACTTCGCACGAGGGGCCCCGAGAGTACGGCCTTCAGGCCGGCTGCCTTGGCTTTCTCCCCCCACCTGACGAATTCTTCTTCGGTGTAATATTTTTGCACCGGCCGGTGGACTTTTGACGGGGAGAGGTACTGCCCGAGCGTAAGCAGGTCGCAGCCCGCGGCGGCCAGGTCGGCCAGCGCCCGCTCCAACTCCTCGGGCTTCTCTCCCAGGCCCAGCATTATGCCGGACTTGGTGAGGATATCGGGGCGCAGGCGCTTGGAGTTGGAAATAACCCCCAGCGAGCGGCCATAGTCGGCGCCCGCGCGTGCCCCGGCGTAGAGGCCTGCGACCATCTCCAGGTTGTGGCCGAGCACGTCGGGATCCGAGGCCAGTACCGTTTCGAGGGCTTTTATGTCGCCCTTGAAATCCGGGATCAGCGGCTCGGTGCGGATGCCGGGCGAGAGTTCTTTTATCAGCCTGTTGGTCTCGGCGAAGTGGGCCGCCCCGCCGTCGGGCAGGTCGTCGCGCGTGGGCGAGGTGAAGACCACGTATTTGAGCTTCCACTCCCGGCACAACTCTGCCGCGCGCCTGGGCTCGCCCGGGTCGGGCGACAGCGGCGGCCGGTTCTTGGTGACGGCGCAAAAGCCGCAGTTGCGAGTGCAGATGTCGCCGAGTATCAGGAAGGTCGCCGCCCCCTCGGAGAAGCACTTGCCTTTGTTGGGGCAGCGGGCCTCGTCGCAGACGGTGTGCAGCGCGCGCGCCTTCAGTTGGGCGGCGGTGCCGGAGGCGGCCGTGCCGCGCAAGTCGGCCTTATTGCGGCGCACTTCTTTTACTATCCAGTCGGGGTAGGTGGTCATTATTCTGTTATCTTCAGGTGAAGTTCCTTGAGCTGCTTGTCATCGATCACCGAAGGGGCGTCGCTCATCAGGCAGGCGCCGCTGGTGGTCTTCGGGAAGGCTATGACGTCGCGGATGGAATCGGTGCCGCAGATGATGCCAATCAGGCGGTCATAGCCGATGCCGATGCCGCCGTGCGGGGGCGCGCCGAAGTCCATCGGGCTGACTATCATGCCGAAGCGCCGCTGCACGGCCTCCTTGTCGTAGCCCATCAGGCCGAAGATCTTTTCCTGCATGGCGCGGTTGTGGTTGCGCACGGAGCCGCTGCCCAGTTCCACGCCGTTGAGGACCAGGTCGTACTGGCAGGAGCGCACGTTGCCGGGGTCGGTGTCGAGCTTGTGCGCCTCTTCCGGGAGCGGGGCGGTGAAGGGGTTATGGGTGAAGGTCCAGGCGCCGCTCTCGATGTCCTTTTCCAGCAGCGGGAAATGGCGCACCCAGAGGAAGGCCCATTTCTTGAGAGGGGCGGGTTTTAGGCGGGCGATCAGCTCGTTGCGCAGGGCGCCCAGGCACGGGGCGGCCACGGCGGGCTTGTCGGCGGCGATGAAAACGGCGTCGCCTTCCTTCACTTCCAGCCGCTCCTTGAGCGCGGCCTGCTCGGCCTCGCTGATGAACTTCAGCGTCGGGGACTCCCACTTTCCGTCCTTGAAGCGCAGCCAGACCAGGCCCTTGGCGCCGAGTTTTTTGACGAGGTCGGTGAGCTTGTCCATGTCGCCGCGGCTGAAGGCGGCGGCGCCTTCGCCCTTTATGGCCCGTACCACGCCGCCGTCGGCGAGCGCGCCCGAGAAGACCTTGAATTCGGAGGCCTTGAAGATATCGGAGCACTCCTTGATCTCGAGCGCGTAGCGCAGGTCGGGCTTGTCGATGCCGTACTTCAGCATGGCCTCGGTGTATTCCATCTCGAGGAAGGGCGCGGTCACTTCTTCGCCCAGGCTGGCGAAGACGGCCTGCATCATGCCTTCCACCACGCGTGCGACGTCCTGCTCGTCCACGAAGGACATCTCGAGGTCGATCTGCGTGTGCTCGGGCTGGCGGTCGGAGCGCAGTTCCTCGTCGCGGAAATTGCGGGCCAGCTGGAAGTAGCGGTCCATGCCGCTCATCATCAGCACCTGCTTGAACTGCTGCGGGCTCTGCGGCAGGGCGTAGAACTCCCCTGGGTTATTGCGGGACGGCACCACGAAGTCGCGGGCGCCCTCGGGCGTGGAGCGGGTGAGCAGCGGGGTCTCCACCTCGTTGAAGTCGAGGCCGTAGAGGTAGTTGCGGACTACCTGGGACAGGCGGCTGCGCAGTACCAGGTTCTTGGCCATGCGCGGGCGGCGCAGGTCGAGGTAGCGGTATTTAAGACGGGTCTCCTCGGAGACGCCGGCGTGTTCGCCTAGGTCGAAGGGCAGCGGCTGGGAGGCGTTGAGCACGGCGATCTCGGCGGCCTCGAGCTCTATCTCGCCGGTGGGCATGTTCTTGTTGGCGTTGGCGCCGGGGCGCAGGGTGACCTTGCCGGTGACGCGCAGGGCGTACTCGCTCTTGGTCTCCTCGGCGGCGGCAAAGACGGGGCTGCCGGGGGCGGCCACCACCTGGGTGACGCCGTAGAGGTCGCGCAGGTTGATGAAGAGCACGCCGCCGTGGTTGCGCTTGCTGTCGGCCCAGCCGCACAGAGTGACGGTGCTGCCTGCGTGGGCGGCGTTGAGTTCGCCGCAGGTATGAGTGCGGAGGGCGGTAGCTTTTGAAGAGTTGTTGGTCATAGGTTGTTTGATAGGTCTCGATGTTACTGTCGCAGGTTCGCAGGTTAGCGGAGTCGGGCTGTCCGGGTCTTTCCCCCGCTCACCCCGGAGCGGCATCTGCGCGGCCTGCCAGGGTCTGGGCCCGTCAGGCACGGGGTCGCGCACACCGTGCGCGCCCCTCCTCACTCGGCCTCGGCGCTATGCAAGCCTCGGCCTCCGTGAGGGCCTTCCGAACCCAAACCCTGGCCGGCGCGTGGGCTATATCCTGTCAACCCTTCAAAAGCTGTTTGAGGGTTGAGGGGACGGTGTCGAAGGGGACCAGGGTCTGTTCGCCGGCTTCCTTCAGCGGCTTTACGGCGACTGTGCCGGCTTTGATCTCGTCCTCGCCGAGGATCAGCGCGTAGGCGGCTCCGCTCTTGTCGGCCGAGCGCATCTGCGAGCGCAGGCTCAGGTCGAAATTGGAGAAGTCGGCGCTGATGCCGGCCGCGCGCAGCGCCGATAGCAGGGCGTAGGCCCTGTTGCCGGTTTCCTTGCCGGCGGCCACCACGAAGGCTTTCGTGGAGACGTCGGGCGCGGGCTGGTCCTTGAGCAGCATGGCCAGGCGGTCCACGCCCAGCGCCCAGCCTATGGCCGGCGCGGCGGGGCCGCCCATGGATTTAACCAGGTCGTCGTAGCGGCCGCCGCCGCAGACGGCGTCCTGGCTGCCGAGGGCGCTGCTGCGCACCTCGAACACGGTGCGGGTATAGTAGTCCAGGCCGCGCACCAGGCCGGGGTTGACGTTATGCGGCACTCCGGAGATTTTCAGCAGTTCCTGTACGCGCGCGAAATGTCCGGCGCAGTCGGGGCAGAGGGACAGCCTGGGGGCCGAGTCCGCCAGCCAGGGGCCGTCGATCTTGCAGTCCAGGGCGCGCAGCGGGTTGCGCTCTATGCGGCCACGGCAGGGTTCGCAGAGGCGCTCCGAGCAGCCGCGCAGGTAGGCCAGCAGCGTCTGCCGGTAGTTCTTGCGGCATTCGCCGCAGCCGAGGGAATTGAGTTGCACGGAGCAGTCCGTGAGGCCGGCCCGCTCCAGCAGGCGCACCAGCATGGTGATGCTTTCGGCGTCGGCCAGCGGCGAGGCGTTGCCGAGCTGCTCGGCGCCGATCTGCTCGAACTCGCGGAAGCGGCCCGCCTGGGGTCGCTCGGCGCGGAACATGTTGCCGATGTAATAGAACTTGGCGTTGCGCCCGCTCTGGCTGATGTTCTGCTCTATGTAGGCGCGCACCACGCCGGGCGTGCCTTCGGGGCGCACCGCCACCTCGCGGCCGCCGCCGTCGGTGAAGGCGTACATCTCCTTCTCCACGATGTCGGTGGTCTCGCCGGTGGATTTTACGAACAGCTCCTTGAGCTCAATGGTCGGGATGCGCAGCTCCTGGTACCCGTAAAGGGCGAAGACCTCACGCGCCGCGGCCTCGATGGCCGCGAAGCGCGCGGAGTCGGGCGGGAGGATATCCCGGAAGCCCCTCAGCGAATGCAGCGCCATCAGTCGCTCCCCGCCATGGACTGCAGGCGGGCCTGGTTGAGTATCACCAGCTCGCCGCGGCGGTAATCGATGATGCCGGCGCGCTTGAGGGTGTTGATGGCGCGGCAGACCGGCACGCGCGTGGTGCCCAGGTACTGGGCCAGCTCGTTCTGGTCTATGGCCATCTTCACCGGCTTGGTGTGCTTGTCCTTGGAGAGTTCCAGGATGGCCTCTGCCAGGCGGCCGAGGATGTTGTGGAACAGCATGGACTCCATGTCCTTGTTGGCCTTGTGCAGGCGCTCCACGAGCGTCTGCAGCAGGTTCAGGGAGAAGTCCGGGTTCTCGATGATGAGGCGCTTGAAGTTCTTCTTGGAGATCACCAGCACCTCGCTGTCCTCCACGGCCTGGGCCGAGGCGGAGCGCACCTTGCCGCCGAGCAGCGACATCTCGCCGAAGAAATCTCCTTTCTTGAGGTAGGCGAAGGTCTTTTTCTTGCCGCCGCCCACGGTCGTGAAGATCTTGATGCGGCCGGTCTTCACGATGAAGAAATTATTCCCCAGGTCCGCTTTCGCGAAGACCATCTGCCCGGCCGCGTACTGCTTGAGCCCGGCTATGGAGAAGAGTTTCTTTAAGTCGCTGTTGCTGAGGTCTTTGAAGAATGATATTTGTTTGAGCACGGAAGATACCATTTACTTGCTCTCCTGCATCGGCATGCCGCACTTGGGGCACTTGCCCGGTTTGTCGGCCTGTACGCATTTCATGGCGCAGGTGTATTTCTTGCCGGCCTTGGCGGCCTTCTTCGCGCCGGCTTTCTTGTCCTTGGCCATCGCGGGACCATGGCCCTCATGCTCCTTGGCGGCGGCTTCCTGGATCTGCTTGATGGCCTCGGGGGTGGAGCCGGTGATCGTTACCTTCACGCCGCCTTCTATGTTCTCCGCCTTGGTCTGCGCGCCGGGCACCGTGGTGGGGCAGCCGGGGCATTTCTCGCCCTTGGCGCCGTAGTGCACCAGCGCGAGTTCCTGTATCTGGGCGGCGGTTTCGGCGTCCTTGGCCGTAACCGTGGTTTCCACGCCGTTCTCGATGTTTTTAGTGGCGGTCTCGGCGCCCTTGATAGTTTCCGGGCAGGTCACGCCGCCGCATTTCTTGCCGGCCCGTTCTTTTTTGTGCATCGGGCAGTCGCCGCAGTCGCTCTTCTTGGCGTCTTTCATTTCCGCCTTGGCGGCGGGCTTTTTATCAGAGGGACAGTTGCCGCAATGGGCGAAGGCCGCGCCTGCGCCCAGGGCTAAAGCGACAAAGGAAAGCAGTATGGTCTTTTTCATGGTCGTCTCCTTAAAACTTTCGTGCCCTATAATTATATAAATTAAGAATTAAGTCTGCTATGGGGGCTGCGCGCCGTCAGGAAGAACCTGGTATGCTTGACGAGTCCGTCTTCTCGAAGAAGTAAAAATGAACGTCTACTCCATCGCTTACAGGAACCTGTTGAGGAAGAAAACCCGCACGGCGCGGAGCGCCTGCCGGAGATACGCGACGGGAAAATACATGGTTATGGGCCCAAAGGGCCCTTGAAAAAGCCGGTTTCGTGAGCTAGACTATAGTTGGGGAAGGGGTTCCACCCCAAGCGGGCAGTAGCGGTAACAGTTGGAACCCTGGCAGAGGGCGGACCAAGCGGGTCCGCCCCGATTTTTTATGCCTTTTCGGGGACCGGTACGGCCTGACGGGGGCCCTGCACCATGGAGGCGTTCCACAGCCCTTCCGAGCGGGCCACGTAGGCGGTGGCGCTGATATCCCCGTAGACATTGACGGCCGTGCGGCTCATGTCCAGCAGCCGGTCCACGCCCAGGATTATCGCTATGCCCTCGGCGGGCACGCCGAACATGGCCACGATGCCGGCCAGCAGCGGTATGGAGCCGCCCGGCACCCCGGCCGCGCCAATGGCGGTTATCACCGACATCACCACTATCACCGCCATCTGTACAGCGTTCAGGTCTATACCGAACACCTGGCAGAGGAAGATGGCCGTCACGCCTTCGAAGATGGAGGTGCCGTTCATGCACATGGTCGAGCCCAGCGGCAGCACGAAGCCGGCTATCTTGGGCGGCACGCCCAGGCCTTGCTCGGCCGCGTCGAGCGCCGTGGGCAGCGTGGCCGAGCTGGAGCTGGTGGAGAAGGCCGTGACCACGGCCGAGCGCACGCGGGAAAAGAATAGCGCCGGGGAAATGCCCACTATCAGGCGCAGCACCAGGGAGAGGTTGACCACGGCGTGGAAGAGCAGGGCGCCCAGCACCACCAGCATGTAGCCGCCCAGCGGCAGCAGCAGGGCGAAGCCGAAGCGGGAGGTGACGCCGAAGATCAGCGCGGTCACGCCATAGGGGGCCAGGCGCATGGCCATGCCCACGATGGCGATGACCGCGTCGTTAAGGGACTGCAGTAGGTCCAGCATGGGCTTGGCCCGGGCCGCCGGGATCAGCGTGAGGGCCGCGCCGAACACGATGCCGAAGAAGATGATGCCCAGCATGTCCCCCTCCACGGCGGACTTGACCGGGTTGCGCGTGACGACGTTCACGAAGGTGTGCACGCCGAAGCCCCCGCCGGAGGCCGAGGCCAGCTTGGCGGAGGCGTCGCCGGCGTAGGCGGCCATCAGCTCGGCCTTCACGGGCGCGTCTATGGCGTCGCCGGGCCTGAGCGCGCCGACGAAGAGCAGGCCGGTGGCCGCGGCCAGGAAGGTGGTGGCCAGGAAGTACCCTACGGCCTTGCCGCCTATGCGCCCTACCCGCCGCAGGTCGCCCAGGCCGGCCACTCCGAGGGCTATGGAGGCGAAGACCAGCGGCATCACTATCATGAAGAGCATGCGCAGGAAGATCTGCCCCAGCGGGCCGGCTACATAATGGTTGACCCAGTCGGTCACCGGGTGATGGCCGCCCAGCGTAGTGTTGGCCAGTATGCCCAGCGCCGCGCCCAGGAGCAGGCCGGCCAGGATCTTGGTATGGAGTTTGCCGCCGAGAGATTTTGCCATGGTTACCTCTTAAAAGTTCAGACAAGTTTACAAAATAAGCCCGGCGTTAAAAAGCGGCCGCCGGCTTTTTGATAGAATAACCTAAAGAGCTTTTTCAGGGGGAGCAAATGGCCATATTCATCGAAAAACCCATAATAGTGCCGGCCGCGGGCAACAAGCCCAAGGTCATAGAGGAATATATCGGGCGCGCCAATTCCAAGACCACCACCATCAGCGTGGCGCGGATGGTCAGCCCCGGCGGCTGGGTAGAGCCGGAACAGAACCCTCTCTTCACCGAGTACACCCTGGTGCTGCGCGGCCTGCTGCGCGTGGAGACGCAGAACGGCACCTTCGACGTCAGGGAGAAGCAGGCCCTGATCATGGAGCCGGGCGAGCGCGTGCGCTATTCCACCCCCGACCCCGAGGGCGCCGAATACATCGCCATCTGCCTGCCGGCTTTCTCCTACGAGACGGTGCGCCGCACCGGCGAGACCCGCAAGCCTTATTAAGGTCCACCCCGGAAAAAGAAAGGCCGCCCCGGAAGGCGGCCTTTTCTTTTTTATCCCGGCGGCGCTTAAGCCATCTTGTTGGGGATCTTCACCGTCCTGCCGGCTACGAAGAAGTCGCTGCCGCCGCGGTGATGCACGGTGGCCGGGTGCTTTACGTCGTCCACCCAGGCTTTGACTACCTTGAAGATGAAGAGATTGTATTTGCCCGCCTGGCGCGCGTCGTGCAGGCGGCATTCCAGGCTGGCGTAACATTCCTTTATCAGCGGGGCTTTTACGAGCGAGGCCGGCTGCGGCGTCAGGCCGAACTTGGCGAACTTGTCTACTTTGGCGCCGGAGACATTGCCGCAGGCCACGGCCTTGGCCGCTATCGGGAAGGTAGGGATGTTGATCACGCATTCCTTCGAGGCCTTGACCATTTTGAAAGTGAGGCTCCGGTCGCTGATCACGCAGCCGACCAGCGGCGGGTCGAAATCTATCATGCTGTGCCAGGACAGCGTCATCACGTTGCTCCGGCCCTTGTGGGCCGAGCTGAGCATGATCACCGGGCCGGATTCCAGCAGCGAGTATGCTTTGGCCAGCGGGTAGTTCTTCTTCATTTTCCCTCCTATTTCTGCCACGGCAGCCGCAGGCGCAGGGTAAGCAGCGCGTCTCCGGAGAACAGCCGCGTGGAAATGTTAACGCAGACCGCGAACACGGCGGCCTGGTAGAGTATCCCCCACCATACTTGGGGGATGTTGCCCATCATCACGTTCTGCGGCGCCATGAAGGCGTGAGTGAACGGGATGGCGTAGAGCAGCAGCTTCAGGCCGAAATGGGCGGTGCTCATGTCTATGAAGATGGGCAGCAGGTAGGCCAGCATCAGCGGCATCATCAGCGGGGTCATCATGGTCTGTATGCTTTTGACGTCCTCGGAGAGTATGCCCAGGATGAAGGCGATGGAGAGGGCGCAGAGTATGCAGAACATCACCGACAGCCCGACGAGCAGGTAGCCCGGGCCACTGATCATAACGCCCAGCGCGGTCAGCGCGGGGCCGGCGGCGGCCACGGCCACGGCGGGATCGGCGCCCAGGCCGGTGACGCCGGCCATGAAAGAGCGCATGCCCAGCATATAGGCCCCGGAGAGGGCCGCGGCTATCAGGGTGGCGGCGGCCAGTTTGCTCATCACCAGCAGCCGGCGGTCCAGCGGCGAGCTGAGCAGCGTCTCGAGCGTCTTGTTCTCCTTCTCGCTCGCCACGGCCGTCATGATCATCTGCGCCGAGAGAATGACGATGAAGAACACCGCGATAGGAAAGAAATAGGACTGGGACTGGATGAAGCCGATCACCTGCGCCAGCGACACCTCCGCCGTGCGGCCGTTTACCACGGCGAATTCCCGGGGCGGGGCCGGGTCGCGCAGGAAGTCCGGGGCCAGGCCGGGCAGGCGCAGCTGCATCAGGTAGGCGCTTACTTCCTTCGCCGCCGCCTGCTGGGTGCGGCGTATCTGCGAGGCGGCGATGGCCGGGCCCAGGCCCGAGGCCTCGCGCCTGAAGCGGGAGTAGTATTCTATGTTGGAGCTTTTCCCCGCCGTGACGGCGGCCTGCAGGCCGGCGGGAATGACCATGAAGGAATTCTCGGCGGCGTACTCGGGCGCTGCCATGGCGGCGGCGATCTCGCGCTGCGGGGCGGCGCTGGGTCTGGTCTTTGCGCCGGAGATGGCCTTTAGCAGCCGGGCCGACAGGTCGGAACGGTCCAGGTCGAGCACCACGATGCCGTTGCGGGCGGCCGAAGACTTGTTGTGGCTGCCCACGGCCTTGCCGATGACGTGAAAGACCAGCAGGGTGACGGCGATGGTGATGACGAGCTGCGCGGTGAGCAGCTCCTTGATCTCTTTTTTGAGGAGGACGAGGAAGATGTTCATTGGGTTAATTTTATGAAGACCTCTTCCAGGTCCTCGGTGGCGAACCTGGCTTTCAGGGCGGCCGGGTTGTCGCAGGCCAGCATGCGCCCCTTGTTGATGACGCCTATGCGGTCCGAGAGAAACTCTATCTCCCCCATGTTATGGCTCGAGATCAGGAAGGTCATGCCGCCGGCGGCCAGCGCCTTGATGGTCTTGCGTATCTCGTAGGCGTTCACGATGTCGAGGCCGCTGGTGGGCTCGTCGAGGATGGCCAGGCGCGGCCGGATCATGACGGCGCGGGCCAGCAGCAGTTTGCGGGCCATGCCCTTGCTGTAGGTCTTGATCTTGTCGCCCAGCCGCTCTCCCAGGCCGGAAAGGCGCTCCCCCTCGGCCGCGGCGGCTCGGGCTTTGGCTAGGTCCTTGAGGAAGACCATGGCCATGAAATCCAGGTGCTCGCGGCCGGTGAGGTTCTTGTAAGCGCCGGCCTCCTCGGGCAGGTAGCTGATGGTCTCGCGCACGGCGTGCGCGTCGCGCCGGGTATCCAGCCCGAACACCGAGACGCTGCCCGACGTCGGGGTGAGGATGGTGGCGATCATCTTGAGCGTGGTGGACTTGCCCACGCCGTTGGGCCCGACGAGGGCGAAGATCTCGCCCGGGGCCACGCTGAAATCCAGGCACGCCACGGCCTCGAAGTCCTTATATTTCTTGACCAGTCCCCTGATCTCCAGCGCTTGGGTCATAGGTTCCTAGGGCGCCGCCTTTACTGCGGGCTTTCTCTTTTTCTTCGGCGCCAGGCCGGGCAGGGCGGACGGGTCCGTCTGCGCTTCTTTAACTGCCGGGCAAATGGTCTTGAGGGCCCTGGCCACGGCGGGCAGCCGGCGCAGTTCCGGCTTTACCGCGGCCAGCGCCCTCGCGGCGGCAGTCTTTTGCCGGCAGTCGCGAGAGCGGAAAACTTTCCACAGCGCCTTCTCGGCGGCGGCCGCCTTTTTCCCTGCGGCGGCCAGCGCCGCGGCGGCGGAGAGGCGCACCTCCGGGTCGGAGTTGGCCAGCGCCTGTATGACGGCGTCCAGGGCGCTCTTGTCGGCCGGGGCCAGCCTGCCCAGCGGGAAGACGGCCAGGTTGCGGGTTTCGGGGTCGGCGTCGCGGGTGGCCGCCAACAGGGCGGCTACCGTGCCGGCGGGAAGGGCAGCGGGGCTGGCCACGGCGTAATTGCCCAGCGCCGAGGCGGCGGCCCGGCGCACCTTCGGGTCATCGTCTTTGAGACCCTCGAGCAGCGGCGCGGCCGCCTCCTGCGGCGGCGGGAACATCAACAGCAGCGCCAGCGCGGCGGCTTCGCGGGTGCGCGGGTCGGCGGAGCGCAGGGCTTGAGCCAGCCGTTCTCCCTGTGCCCGACCCGTCCTGACCAGGGCCAGCAGGGCCGGCCCGGATTCTTTAGCCCCGGCGGCGGCGGTTTTTGACAGCGCCGGCAGCAAGTTGGAGGGTAGGGTGTTCATTATTTCAGGCGTGAAAGCCGCCAGGGCCGCGGCGGCGTTCTCCCTGACCGCGCCGTCCGGATCTTCCAGGGCGGCGGCCAGGGCTTCCAGCGCCTCTTCAGGCGGCGAAGGGATGGCGGCCAGCAGCGCCGCTGCGCCGGCGCGCGAGCGGGGGCTGGCGGACTTGAGCGCGGCGGCCAGCCAGAGGCCGGCGGGGCGTCCGACGTTGACGAGGGCGGAGAGGGCCGCGGCTTTTACCGCCGGGTCCGAACTGGAAGCCGCCCGGGCCAGCGCCGCTACGGCTTTTTCTGCGGCCGGGCCGAGGCGGCCGAGAGCATGGCAGGACTCCGCCGCCAACTCGCGGCTGCCCTTTTCAAAATTAGCGGCCAGGGCCAGCGCCCCCTCTTCCCCCTGCGCGGCCAGTATCTCCGGGGCTTTGCTCTTGAGGACCGGGTCCGGGGAGAGCAGGGCGCCCGCCAGCGCCGGTGCCGTGCCTTTTAATTTTACCAGGGTCCGCTCGGCGGCGGCCGAAACGAAAGGGTCCTGGTCGCCCAGCGCCGCCATCAGTTCCGGGGCGGCGCGCTGCGCCTCGGGGCCGATGTCTTCCAGGGCCGTCATGGCGTAGCCCCTGCGCTGGGCTTCCTTACCTGCCAGGGCTTTGCGTAATCTCGCCACTATTTTAAATTTTACTTTCGAAGGTTCCCTCGCCGCGGCTTCCAGGGCCGCGGCCCTGGTGAGCGCGTCGTCGGACAGCAGCCTTTTGCCCGGGGCGGCGCAGCCGGCCAGCAGCAGGGCGGCCATGGCGGCCGCTAGCGACAGGGTTTTCACGTAATAAGGATACAAAAAACAACGCGCCCGGGGGAGGGCCCCGGGCGCGTTCTCTTAAGCCCGATCTTTAGTCGAAGGAGAGGGTCCTGGAAGCGGCCTCCACCGGAGCTATGCCGCTGGTGTCCACGTCCCTGACCTCTATCTCCTCGGGGGCCGCCTTCTCGCCGGGCAGCCTGGGGATGCTCGCGGAGATCTCGGAGATCTTGGTCACGTCCTCGCCGCGGCCGCCGGTCTGCTCGTAGGTGGCCATCGTGGTGCAGCCCGCGGGGCTGTCGATGAAGTCCTCGTCGCCGCGCACCAGGATGCCTTCTATCTTCTTGGTGCGGGTGTTGAAGACCGGCGAGCCGGAGTTGCCGCCGAAGGTGTCCAGGTCGGCCGTGAAGTAACCGATCTTGGAGAAGTCGCGCACGGTGGCGCTGCCGGCCAGCTTGACGGGCAGGCCCACGGGGTGGCCGATCACGAAGATGCCTTCGCCGTTCCTAAGGGCGGTGCCCCTGTTGATGGCCAGAGGCTGGCGGCCGGTGACCTTGCGGTCCAGCTGCACCAGGGCGTAGTCCGCGCCCAGGCGCTGGCCGGCGGGGAAGGGCGAGCCGGGCTCGCCGCCCAGGAAGCGCTTTATGACCTTTGCGCAGCCGTAGACATTGCCGGAAGGAACGGTGGTCACGGCCTCGGAACCGGCGCTCATCACGCCGAAGCCGAAGACGAACTTGGTGTCCAGGCACTGGGTTTCGGACTTGATGCAGTGCCCGGCCGTCAGGATCAGGTCCTCGCCCACCAGCGAGCCGGAGCAGAAGGCCCCAATGGGCTGCTCGCGGAACTTCTCGTCGGGGCAGAGGTTCAGGCGGTCGCCGAAGTTCATGGTGGTCAGTTTGAAGTCCGAGCCTTCGGCGGTAACGGAAGCGGACCTCCACATGGAGACCACGGAGTTGGCCACGGCCTGCATGTCGCCGGACATCTGGAAGAAGTCCTTGCGGTCGTCTTCGCCGTAGATGCTCTTGCCGCTGGCGAAGGAGAGGACGGGCAATATGAGCACGCCGGCCGCCGCTATCAGAGTGTTTTTTACGATGTTTTTCATAACTCCTCCAGAACCAAGCATTCGCTTCTGCTATGTTATAGCCCGCGGGTTGACTAAAGTCAAAGGTCGCAAGGCCTAACTGAACGGGGCCCGTAGGGCCCAGGAGGAAATAGGTCTTTGGGTACGGGGCTAGATCCAGCCGAGGTAAAACCTGACGGTGTAGGCGTCTACGGCCCGCAGGGCTATATATGAGGAGATTATAAGTATGGCGGCGGCGGCCCAGCCGGCATAGGGCCCAGGCTGTTTGCCAGGCATGTTCCAGGCGTGTCCCTCCCAGGTGCGGCCGGAGCGCAGCCAGGAGGCCAGGCAATAGGCGGAATAAGCGGCCAGGGCCAGCAGCGGATAGCCGAGATAATGGGCCGGTGAGCGCAGCCAGCCGGGCAGGTTATACTGCCAGGCCGCGCCCGAGACCTGGTTCCAGAAATTCCAGAGCAGGCCGGCTATCAGGCCGGCGGCGGCCAGGCGTATGGCCCTGGCCGGCAGCCCCCCCGCCACCTCGCGCAGCACGGAGGGCAGGCCCAGGCGCATGTTGAGCGGTTCGGTCAGCAGGAAGAAAGCGGGTACGGCGAGCGGCCAGCAGTAGCGCGGAGCAATCAGGGCAGCCAGCAGCAGCGCGCCGCCGGCCGCCAGCATGGCCGGTTGTGCCTTGGGGCCAGTCTGAAAAGGCCGGGTTTTGATACTGCGCAGGAAATTGAACAGGGACAAGAGTTCAGCCGTTACCAGTATGGAGGGTAATACCGCGGCCCAGGCCAGCAGCCTGCCGGTCCAGCGCAAAGAAAGGTCGGAGGACTGGTTGAAGTAAGTCCAGGCTTCCAGGCGGAGGTTCAGCAGCTCCGCTATGACGGCCAGGCCGGCGGAGCAGGCGGCCAGCAGCAGGAATTCCAGCGGGGCTGAGAGCAGCGGCGAGCGCCCGGCCAGGCGGTGGAGCAGCAGGTCGGCTATGAGCAGGTAGGTCCAGGAGAGGGCGGTGAAGAACTGGTTGTGGAACGGCTCTATGCCCGTAAACCTGCCGCCATAAGCCATGAACAGCAGGAAAATGGCGAGGTAGAGTGAGGTCTTGGCCCTGGCGTCTTCTCCGAACATAAAGGAATGATAGCAACGCGGGGCGCTGGAAAGCAATATTCTCTCGTGTGATGAGAACTGCGGACCAATTCCCAGATATACATGGAGGATTTTACCAGTTGCCGAAAGCGTAGTTCAGTGTGACGGCGGAGGCGAAACCGCCCATGTCCACTTTGAAATACTCTTCGTTTGGCCCCAAGGATTGGCCAGAATACTTATATGAAACAGAATTGTTATTGCGCGTTATGAGCAGGTATTTAGGGCCGTTGGCGCCGCGGGCCAGCTCGTCGGTGCCTTCGCCCATGATCTCCTTGAGGGAGAAGCGCAGCGAGAAATTGCCGGCGCTGAAGATCAACCCCGCCTCCGCGTGAGGCGCCGTGATCTGCCCCTCGAAAGCTCCAGCGCCGGACGGGACGCCGGCCAAATTGGAGGGATCGTCCAATGTTGTCGCAGTGATGTCCACCCCGCCTCCCAGATAAACGCCGAAATGCCGGCCGAAACGGCGGATAACGTATACAGTGGCGCTTTTGGGGTCCCCCTCTATCTCGAGGGTGCGGTTGGTAAGGTCCAACTGGCTCTGCGCGCCCTTTTGCGCGCCGACGGCAAGGCCCAGGCCGTACTTCTCGCTGAAATAATGCTCGAAAAAAATCCTGAACCGTCCGGTGGTTTTGGTATAGCTCGCCTCCGCGTTGGGATTGGTGGCCAGCATATCCAGGCTGTCCTCGTTCTTCTCCAGGTTAGTCATGCCGGCGGAAAGGCCGATGTGGTTGCGATTGAAAGCCGCCTTCGGCTTTGGTTGCGGTGCCTGTGCCTTACGGGGCTTGGCTGGTTCGGGGATAGGTGCAGCAACCGGGCGTGGTTCTTCTTTTGCCGAAACACCGGCCTTGAATTTACTGTTTATGTCCGCACCTGTAGTCCCGTCATAAACCTTATAGCCGCCCCTCCCACCCGGGTCAGCGACAACTACCGGCCCGCCGCTGTTCAGCAGTCCGGCCTGGCGCACATCGGCTTCCTCGGCAGGTATTACCGCGATAACGGATACTTCCGATGTGAGTTTCCCCATCGCCTCGTGTTGCGCGGAAGCTGGCGCCAAAACAACAGCATCCTGCCCGCCGACGCAAAAAGCAGGCGACATCATTGTTATCGCTAGAATCAATAACTTGTATCGCATACAATCCAAATCAAACCGAATATTTGCCACCTAGTTGCATCACTATCCTTTAGGAAAAATCTTACCCCATAAATAGTCAATAAGTCTTCCTATCCAATAATATTGAAAACTTCCAGCAAACAAGAACATCAATAGCGGACATACGATTCTTGATTGAAAGGCTCCGCAAATCCAGCCTAACAGCGGAAGCAATGGATACAGAGCGAAATCAATAGTCAAAGGTATGCTCCAGATCATATCCGCAAGAGCGTCATTGTTTTGGATGCGAATGATTCCAATAAGGATAACGACGACTGCGTTAGAGATTGGGAGAGCATAACGAAACCGCTTTTCCTGGAACACCCCGAGACAAATGAATGTCGCAACCAACGCTAGCGCAAGAAATAAGAATAAGAAAACCGCACCGAGATCAATCAATTCAAAAGACAAATCAAGGAATTTCATAATCGTTTTTGGATATTGAACACAAGTGTTGCCCTTCTACGGACATATCGCGCGAATTCCGGATCAGGCGCAGGATGTAACCATCTTGCAGGATCATCATTTAGTTCCGTAAGGCGATGATAAAGGAGATTATCGATAAGATTTGTGGCCTTTTCAAATAGTTTGTTTTCCAATTTAATGGCGCTATTCTGTTCTTTTTTTGATAGCGTTGGACTATTATTAATTCTTTCCAGAGCTTTACTCAGTGCAACACGCACTGCACTATAGGCCAGGTCATGCCGTTTAAATAGTTCATCCATAGAGTCTACTGGAGGCGCAAGACATGACTTCTGCGTTACAGTTAATGATTCGTATGGGCGAGTCTGTCCCCCCGTCCAATTAGGCCCACCCCAGTTCCCATATGCAGTCCATAAGCCATATGGATCCACAAGATTTACGGGATTTGCACTAACATACGTATACAAGCCAGTATCTCCTCCCCAAAAACCTATCAAATCTTCTTGGGTAAATGCGCCCCTTCCCCAGTCGTAATATCGATATCGCAGATAATAGAGACCGGACTCGCTGTCGAGCTCCCGGGCTGTGAATAGATATGGGTTGCCAATAGCGGACTCATTAAATACTGTCCCGGCGCGGTCTTTGATTGTCGGCTGGCCGTAGGCTTTGTAGGTGTAGATTTCAATGGTTTGGTTGCCGTCGCCCGTTATCGCTTTTATAGAGCCCAGCCCGTCGGCATGGTAGTAATAGTTTTGGCTGTCCGGCTTGGTCATTATCAGCGGCTCGTCTATGCCGGGGCCGTGGGTGAAGGTCCCAGTCGGGTTGTTGCTCCCATCGAGGGTGGTTATTATGTCCTCGTTGTCGTAAACATAACGCTGGATGTTGCCGTCCACGGCCTTCTCGATGCGGCGGCCTAATGGGTCGTATTTGTATTTGGTCTTGTGCTCAGGGGTTATGACCTCTGCAAGCTGCTGCGCCGGGTTATAGTCGTAAGAGATAACGCTATTGTCATCTTTCCTGACGCGGCCGGTCAGGTTGCCGTTGAGGTCATGGGTGTAGGTATAGGTGCTGTTCTCCAGAAGGCGGTTGGCCGCGTCGTATTTGTAGTCCCAAGCGCCGCGGTCGTAGCGGCGGTTGCCATTCTTATCATAGATAAACACCTCGGCCTCGGGCATGTTCATAGGGACGGGCTCGGCCGTTATCAGGCGGTTGGAGGCGTCGTACCTGTACTTGATCGTGCCGTCCTGGTCTTCCTTCTTAACGCGGTTGCCGGCGGTGTCATATTCATAGTTGGTGGAGTCCACAACCTTGCCGCCGGCTTTGTTCACAATGGAGAGAAGCTGGCCCGCCGTGTCGTAGGTGTAATTGGTCTCAGCCAGGATTTCCGGAGCGTTCTTGAAAATGACCTTCTTCGTACGCCGGCCGACAGCGTCGTAACCGAAGGTGACAGTTATGTCCTGCGGATTCACTATCGAGGTTACGCGGTTCAGCGCGTCGTAGGTATAGCTGTATCTGCCCCACGGCGTGGCCATGGCGATCCGGTTGCCAACGGCGTCGAAGGCGTAGCCGATCGTGTAAGACTTGCCGCCAAAGGCCTGGGTGGTCTCCACGGCACGGTTCAGCGCGTCGTAAACGAAACTCACTGAGCTTTCGGAATTGGCGGTTGACAGCAGATTGCCCACCGCGTCGTAGGCATAGTCGGTTATGGAATGCTCGCCGGCCGGGGTCTGGATGTCTCTCTTCGTCAGCCGGTTCAACGCGGCGTAGGTGTAGGCAGTGAGATTCCCCGCTGGGTCTTTCACTTCGGTCACGCGGGACATCTTATCGTACTGATAGGTTTTCTTCTGCCCCAGCGGGTTGGCGGTATCTGTCAATCTGCCGTACTGGTCGTAGTTGAAAGCCCAGATATTGCCCTTGGGGTCTATCAGGGCCGAAAGCTGACCGCCGCCGCACGACGGGCAGGCCCCGTTGCCATATGAGAATTCTGTGACGAAGTTCTGCGGATTGGTGACCGAGGTGACGTTGCCGCTCAGGTCATAGGTGAAAGTGGTCTGGCGGCCCAAGGGGTCAGTAAGCGCCGTCACGCGCAGGTCCGCGTCGCGCTCGTACCTGGTAATGCGGCCAAGTGGATCTATGGCTTTGGAAAGGCCATTGGCATATTCATACTTGTAGGTAGAACCCAGAGCGTCGCGCAGCGCCAGCAGGTGGCCGGCCTTGTCGTAATCTATGCTGGTCTTGTTGCCTAAAGCGTCTTCAGTTTTCGCAAGGTTGCCGTAGCTGTCGTAATCCAGCTTGGTCACGCGGCCAAGGGGATCGGTTACCTTTATAGGCCGGGAATAATAGTCGGTGCGTTCGCCGTAGTCGTCGCGGTAATTGCGCTTTACCTGGTACCGGATAGTGGTCGTGCTGCCGAGCGCGTCCACCACCGTTTCCGGGTCGCCGTTGGCGTTGCGGACGTATTTAGTGGTGCGGCCGAGCTGGTCGGTGGCGGAGGCCAGATTGAAGTTGGCGTCGTAGGCCATGGCGGTCTTGCCGCCCAGCGCGTCGGTTATGCCTGTAACCAGCTTCTTCCCATGGTCGCTGACTTGGGTATATTCAGTCCTGTTGCCCAGGCCGTCGGTGATGACCGTTTTAGAGGCCGCGTCGTTGTAGTAATGCTCCAGGCGGTTCACGCCGCCGTCCGACTCGCTGGTCAGCAAGCGGCCGGCGGCGTCATAGGTGTAATTCTCGTCGGCCAGCGCCCCGCTCTTAACCGAAGACATGAAGCCGGCCGCGTCATAGCTGAAAGTCTTTCTGCCGCCGTCAGGATAGGCCACGCCGGTGGCGCGGCCCTGCTGGTCGTAAGTGAAGGAGGTCTTCCTGCCCTGCTCGTCCGTAGCGACAAGAGGCAGGCCTTTCGCGTCGCGCTCGAAGGCGAAGTAGCGGCCATGCATGTCCGTTATGCGGGCCAGGCCGTTGGGACCGTAGGTGTAAGTGAGCCAACTGCCGTCGGCCGCGTTATAGCGGCCGGGCCGCCAGGCACCGGGCTCCGGGGCAGGCGAGAAATCTATGGAGTCGCCTTCGGGCGTCTCCACCCTGAAACCGCGTTTTCCCAACGCCAGCCGGTAGGGCGAGCCCAGCGGCGGGCGGTAGTAATCATAAGCGCCGGAACTCTTGGCTTTATATGGCCTGAAGGTCCAGCGCACGTTGCCGGCATCCGTGAATACTGCCCGGCCGTCGGGGAACTGCTCTATCCTAAAAGCGTTGGTCTCAGCCTGCCCCGACATTGACCTGTAAAAGATACCGTAGGTGGGCGGTATCGACCTGACCGCCTGCGCGCCGTCAGCGATGCACATAAAATTATCCGCGACGGAATCTGGGGAATTGCCTAGCAGGTCACGGTGAACCTCGCCGCGAAGCCGGTACAGCAGGCTTTCAAAATCTCCTGCAGGCCCGTTGAGCGGCTCGCCGTCCAGCGCGGAAACGCCGCCTGCGGCCGCTTTGCCGGACAGCCGCCTATAGAACCACTCCACCAGGCGCGCGCCAAGGCTTCCTTCCGAGGGATACTCGCCGCGGGCTATCAGCCACGCCCTTATCTGCCAGCGCAGCCTGGTCTCCAGTTCGTAGCCGGCGAAACTGTCGCCGTAGTGGCGCGTGTAGAGGGCCTCTCCGCTCTCGGGCCCAAGCCAGACAAAACGGCCGAAATTAAAATTGCCGAATTTATCTTCGCCGCCGGAATCACCGGCGGTATCGCAGACCGGCATCTGGTCGCTGCTCACACAATGGCAATGCTGCGCGTACCAAGGGTAAGAAAAACTCCAGGACATCAGCGTCCCGGCGCAATCTACCGACTGGGCCAGCGCTTCCCTGCCCGCGCTCAGGAGCGCGCCAGCGATCAGGAATATGGCGAATAGTCTCTTCATCTGGTCAGATGTACGGTATAGCCGGCAAGCAGGCCGTAAGCGCCCTCGTCCTGCAGCAGCAGGGTGATATCGAAACTGCCGCGCGGCAGGTAAATATTCAAGCCGGTCACCAGCCCCAGCGTGCCGCTGCGCTCGCCGTAATTATTCAGCATCGACAACTGCGTCCCGAAGTTCCAGCCGCCATGCGGGCTAAGCGGCATCAGCTTGCGGCCCATCAGGCCCATGGCGGCGCGGTAGGTTTCGGATTCGGCTGGTTTATAGTAATCGTAGGTCCAGGCGAGGTCGTACTGGTTCTTAAACAACGTCGAACCGACCCGCAGGTTGATCGACGAGGCGGGATAGTCGCCACCGCCCATGCTCTGTATGCCGAAAGTACCGAACCAGCGGCCTTTACTGGAGGACTTGGGGCTCAGCGGCAGCGAACGGTCGGACCAGGAATCCAGTTTTACCGGCTGGCCGTCCTTTATGGCCCAGAGTTCTCCCCCGCCGGGCCATTCCACCGAGAAAGGTTTCTCCGGCGCCAGGGGCAGGGCGGCGGCGGCCTGCGCCACTACCGCCGGACGGCCCATAGGTTGTATGGAGACATAGGCCTTGGCCGCCTTCAGGATCGTGGTGCCGGAAGCGTTTACCGCCGAGCCCTCGAACTGCGGCGGCAGGGGCCCTGCCTTGCAGATGGCCGGGAGCAGCAGTAAAGCGGCGATCAGCGGCCTCATTTCCCCACCCCGAAGTAAATAGTATAGCCCAGCGACATGGTGACGCTGCCGCTGTAAGGTCCGTTCAGGGCCACGTCGAAAAAAAGGTCTATAGAACTGTCCTTGATGAAATAGCTCAGGCCCGGAGACAGCAGGAAAGTGAAGTTTTTCTCCGGCGCTGGGACGCGCTCGCCCTTGGCGGCCAGTGTAAGGTTGAGTGGAACTACGGACAGCGGGGTATTGTACCGCCCCACCGCGCCCAGCGTGAGGCCATTGTAATCCGACAACTCGTTGCCGCCGTTGATGGAAGCGTTGGCCGAGACGTCGACGCGCTCGCTTAAGAACTTGCCCACGCGGGTGCTGAAAGAATACAGGGTGCGGTCTTCGGCCCGGTTCAGGCTGCCGCCAGTGAAAAGAAGATAGCGGCCTTTCAGCGTTGGTTTCTCTACGGAAGAAAGCTTCAAGGGAGGACGCCTAGCCAGGTCGTCGATGAAAGCTTTGGTTATGGCCTGCGGTTCCGGGTCCTTGTAGAGTGCGAGGTTCTTTGCGGCCTCGGCGGCGGCCGCCTTGTAGGCGCCGAGGCGCTCCAGGGCCAGCGAGTATCCCACGTGGCAGCGCGGCTCGGCCTGGTTGGCCTCGCACAGCCTGTCGTATTGCACGGCGGCTTGCGCGTAGCGCCGCTGGGCCATCAGCATGTTAAGCGAGACGGCGGCGGTCTCGAAGTCCCCAACAGGGGCGGGCACTTCGAACTTTGGGAGTTTCAGCGTTTTCCCCTTCAGCCAGGCCGGGGCCGCGGCGGAGATATCGTCGGAGGCGGCCTCCAGGCCGGCGGCGTTGAAAATCTCAGATAAGTAGAAGCGTATATCCGGGTGTAGAGGCTCGGCTATCAGGGCCCGGTCTATTGAAGTAAGAGCGGCCTCGCCGAGCCCGGAGTAGGCGAGGGCATAGGCGTACTCGCCGAGCACTGGGGCGGCGTTGGTTTTCTTTACTGCTTCAGAATATTTAAGGAGAGCGTCCTGCGGCGAGACTGAACTGGACAATATAGTTTCACGGGCTGAAATCAGGGTTTTATCGGCGGCGGCATAGGAACTGGAAGCGCAGAACGCCAGCGCACAAAGAAGCAGAACAAAGCTGTTTTTCATCGTCCCCGGATGCTAACCCTGAAAAATCCCGACGAGAATATGATATGAAATACAGAAAAGTGCATCAAGCACAGAAGGCGGGGAGGTTTCCCTCCGCCGCCTTCCGTTACTGCCGCCGCGTCTTAGAAGTTGAACTTGTAGCCCTTCAGGCCCAGTTCCTTCTGCATCGCCAGCACTTCCTGCTGGGTCTCTTTGTTGAGCGGCACGCCGCGGCTCTTGCGCTGCAGCCAGGTCAGATGCTCCTTCTCGCCGGCCGTGTAGATGCGCTTGGCTCCGGGCATCTTCTTGGAGGCGCGCAGCTGGCGCAGTATTTCGCCAGCAGTCTTTTTGAACGAGCGCAGCGGCACGAAGGCCTCTATGTTTATGGCCAGGAAGAAATGGCCCAGCGGGTACGGGATCTTCTTGCCGTTCTTGTCGAGGCCGAGCAGGGCCTTCATGAAGGCGCCCTGCTGCAGCGCGGCCGATAGGATCTCGACGACGGTGCAGTAGCCGTAGCCCTTATAGCCGCCCAGGTCCTCCCCCACGCCGCCCAGCGGCGTGAGCGCGGCGGTGCCCTTTATCAGGTCCGTCAGCACGGCGCGCGAGTCGGTCTTGGAGTTGCCGTCAGCGTCTATTACCCAGCCCTGGGGCATGCTCTTGCCCAGCTTGGCGTACACCTCTATCTTGCCGCGCTGCGTGATGGAGGTGGCGCAGTCGAGCAGGAAAGGGAACTTCTCGTCGGTAGGCAGGGCGAAGGTGAGCGGGTTGGTGCCCAGCATGTTCTCCACGCCGAAGGTTGGGGCCACCGACGGGCGGGCGTTGGTGCCGGTGATGCCTATCATGCCGGCCTTGGCGGCGAGCAGGGTGTGGTAGCCGGCCATGCCGTAATGGGTGGAGTTGCGTACGGCCGTCATGCCCAGGCCGAATTTCCTGGCCTTCTTTATCGCCAGTTCCATGGCGCGCACGGCTATCACGTGGCCCATGCCGTTGTGGCCGTCTATCACGGCGGTGGTAGGGGTCTCTTTGACGATCTCGAACTTCGCCTTGGGCAGCTGTATGCCCTGCTTGATCCGGTCGTAGTAGATGGGCTTGAGCCGGGAAACGCCGTGCGAGTCCATGCCCAGCTTGTCGGCCGTTATCAGCACGTCGGCGCAGACCGCCGCGTCGGCCGCGGGCACGCCTATGCCCTTGAACACGTCGCGCATGAAGCGCTCCATCATTTCGAACTTGACCCACTTGGAACCTTTTTCAATTTCCATTTTGTCCTCCCGTAAGATCTTAACGTCCTTTTTCTATGATGTCGGCCAGCGCGGCCGCCGCGCCCAGCCCGTCGGGTATTCCCGCTTTTGAAAACGCATCGGCCATCGCCGCCAGGCGGGCGGGCTCGCCGGTGAAATTGCGCACCGCGGCCGCCAGCTCCGCGTCGAAGTCCGGCCCCTCCTGCAGGCACAGCGCCGCGCCGGGCCCTGCCAGCGCCAGCGCGTTGTGGCGCTGGTGGTCGCCGGCCGAAGAGGGCAGCGGCACCAAAATGGAAGGTTTGCGCAGGTGTACCAATTCGGCCACGGTGCTGGCGCCCGAGCGGGAAATCACCAGGTCCGCCGCCGCGTACAGGGCGGGCATGTCCTCGCGGTAGTCGAAGACCTTCAGCCCGGGCGCGTCGTCGAGGCCGGCCTCGGCGTAGTCGGCCTGTACCGCCTCGAAATTCTTGCGGCCGGTCACATGCACGGCCTGTATGTCGCCCTTGAGCGTTTTGGCCGCGGCGATGAAAGCGGCGTTCAGACGCCGGGCGCCCTGGCTGCCGCCGAAAACGAGCACCGTGAATTTCCCCTTCTCCAGGCCCAGGGCCGCGCGGGCCGAGGCTTTGTCGGGCGAGGCGCGGAAGGCCTCGCGTATCGGCGTGCCGGCCAGCACGGAGCGGGCGGCCAGCGGGTTGGCCGCCACCGGCAGGCCCAGCGCGGCGCTGTCGCAGAACAGCCCGGCCAGCCTGTTGCCCAGGCCGAAGACGGCGTTGGATTCGTGTATGTAAACGGGGATCCCCGCCAGGCGCGCGGCCAGCGCCGCCGGAAAAGCCACGTAACTGCCCGTGCCTACCACGGCGTCGGGCCTGAAGTCGGCTATCATCCTGCGGGCCAGGGCCAGGGAGCTGAAAAACTTTATCAGGAAGGCGGCGTGGGCCAGCGGGTTGAGCGAGCGCGGCAGCGCCGTCATGTCCAGCTCGGCGTAGGGAAAGTCGGCCGCCTCCAGCGCGGGGCGGGCTATGTCTTCCTTTTTGACCACGAAGAGCGTCTGCCAGCCGCGGCGGCGCAGTTCCCCCGCCAGCGCGAAGCCGGGGTAGAAATGGCCGCCGGTGCCCCCGGAGGCTATCAGGACGCGCCGGGCTACCATCGCGCCCCGCTCCTGTGCGCCGAGATGTTGAGTATCAGTCCCACCATTATCATCGATGCCCATATGGAAGAGCCGCCGTAGGAGAAGAACGGCAGCGGTATGCCCTTGGTCGGCACCAGGCCGATGGCCATGGCCAGGTTGAAGAAGGCCTGCAGGGTTATCACCAGCGTGAGCCCCAGCGCGGCGGTGGAGGTGTACAGGCTGGGGGCGTTGCGGGCTATGCGCGCGCCCTTTATCAGCAGGGCCGCGAAAAGCGCGGTGATGAACAGGCCGCCCACCAGGCCCAGCTCCTCGGCCACGACGGGGAAGATGAAATCGGTGTGCGGTTCTGGCAGGTACATGAGCTTGAGCTTGGAGGCGCCCAGACCCTTGCCGAACCAGCCGCCGGAACCCACGGCCAGCAGCGCCTGCACCAGCTGGTAGCCGGTGCCCGAGGCGTCGTCCCAGGGCGAGAGGAAATTCTTGAGCCGGGCCAGGCGGTAAGGCTTGCGGATCAGCTCCTCGATCAGGATGAGCAGGCCGGCGCCCAGCGGCATCAGGAGGTAGCGCAGTTTCAGCCCGGCCGCGAAGAACATCAGGCAGGCCACCGCGAACAGCAGCGCCGGCGTGCCCAGGTCGGGCTCGGCCGCTATCAGTACCAGCATCAGCATGATCACGCCAACCGGCCCCGCCATCTTTTTGAGGTCGGTGTTGAGGCGGCTGGCGCTGCGGTCGAAGAAATCGGCCAGGTAGAGCACCATGATTATCTTGGCGAATTCGCTCATCTGCAGCTTCATGAAGCCCAGCGGTATCCAGCGGCGCACATGCGCCACCGGCGGCATGAGCAGGGTGACGCCCAGCAGTATGATGGTGACTATCATCGCCGGCTTGATATAGGGGCGCACGCGCTCGAGGTCCAACTTGGCGGCGGTCATCATCAGGCCGAAACCCAGGAAGATGTAGAGGGCCTGCTTCTGCGTGTAGAACAGCGTGTCGAGGCCCTTGTTGGCGGCGTAGAGCGCGCTGGCCGAGAACAGCGAGACCAGCCCCAGCATGAGCAGCATGGCCACGATGAAGAACACCGGGTAGTCCATGTACTTAAGACTGCGGTTGTTGATGATATTGTAAGCCGGTCTTTTCCGTCTCGACGAGAAATCCATTTATTTCAGGGTCCCCACGAAAGCCTTGAACTTGCGGCCCCGGTCCTCGAAGTCCTTGAACTGGTCGAACGAGGCGCAGGCCGGCGAGAACAGGGCTATGTCCCCCCGCCCGCCCAGCTGCAGGATCTCGCGGCAGGCCGTCTCCATGGTGAGCGCGGTGACTATGGGCGCGGCTCCGGCCAGTTCCGCCTCTATCTTCGGGGCGTCGGCGCCTATGGTCAGCACGCCTTTTACGCTCTTCTTTATGAGAGGGATCAGCGGGGCGTAAGGCAGGCCCTTGCCCTGGCCGCCGAGTATCAGCCAGACATTGCGCCGGCTCCCCAGCGCCTTGAGCGCCACCACGGTGGAGTCCACGTTGGTGCCCTTGGAATCGTTGATGAAGGAAATGCCGCGCACGCTGCGGACGGGTTCGATGCGGTGTTCCACGCCCTTGAAAGCCGCGAAAGCCCGGCGTACGGCGGCGGGGCCGGCGCCGCAATGCAGCGCCATCAGGCCGGCGCACATGGCGTTCTCCAGGTTATGCGCGCCCGGCAGGGCCGGCGGCCTGACGCTGAATTCCTTTCCCGCGGTCTTGAAGAACAGTTTGCCGTCCGCGGCCCAGGCGTGCAGTTTTCCCCCCGCGCGGACCGACGAGAAGAAGAGGGGCTTGGACGGGCAGCGCCGCGCCAGCTCGCGGCAGTACTTATCCTCGTAGTTAAAAACGCAGCAGGCGTCCGAGTCCTGCGAGCTGAAAACCTTTTCTTTGGCGGCCACGTAGGCGGCCATGCTCCCGTGGTGGTCCAGGTGGTCCGGGGTGATGTTGAGCACGCAGGCGGCGTCGGGCTTGAGATAAGTGCTGTCCTCGAGCTGGTAGCTGGAGAGTTCCATCACCACCGCGTCGCCGGGGCGCGCCGCGGGCGCGGCCGCCGCGGCCGGTATGCCGACATTGCCGCAGACTACGGCGCGGGCGGCGGGGCGCAGCGCGGCGTTCATGATCTCGCCGAGCAGGGTGGTGGTGGTAGTCTTGCCGTTGGTGCCGGTGACGGCCAGCAGGCGGCCGGCGCGCGAGAAGGCCAGCGCTATCTCTATCTCGCTGAAAACGGGGATCTTTTTCTTCTTGAGCGCCTTGATCAGAGGGTTGGCGTGGGACATGCCGGGGCTTTTCACCGCGAAAGCGCAGGCCTGGGCCGCCGGGGTGTGCCCGCCGGCCTCCACCTTGACGCGGCGCGAGAGGCCCTTGAGGCGGTCTTTAAGCTCCGCGGCTTTTTTCTCGTCGGAGAGCAGCACGGCGAAGCCGCGCGCCGCCAGCAGGTTGGCGCAGGCTATCCCCGATTTGCCGGCGCCTATCACCAGCGCCCGCCCGTCCTTGAATCTTTCCGGTATGAACATCAGCGTATTTTCAGCGAGCTCAGGGCTATGAGCATCAGCATGATGCCCACTATCCAGAAGCGCACGGTAACCTTGGACTCGGCTATGCCTTTAAGTTCGAAATGATGGTGTATGGGCGCCATCAGGAACAGCCGCTTCTTGTTGCGCAGCTTGAAGGAGCCCATCTGCAGGATGACCGACAGCGTCTCCACCAGGAAGATGCCGCCCGCCACCGGCAGCAGCAGTTCCTGCTTGGTGGCTATGGCCGCGGTGCCGATGGCGCCGCCGAGGAACAGGGAACTGGTGTCGCCCATGAAGACCTCGGCCGGGTGCGCGTTGTACCACAGGAAGCCCAGGCAGGAGCCTATCATCGCCGAGAGGAACACCGAAATCTCGCCGGCGCCCTCCACGTAGATCAGCTTGAGGTAGGTAGCCCATTTTACGTTGCCGGCCGCGTAGGCTATGATCACGAAGGTGAGCGCGGTGAAGACTATGGTGCCGGCCGCCAGGCCGTCCAGCCCGTCGGTGAGGTTGACGGCGTTGGAGGAGCCGATGATCGCCATCATCGCCAGCGCGGCGTAAAGGAAACCGAGTTCCAGGGTGAGGCCCTTGGTGTAGGGCACGAACAGCGAGTTGGCGAACTGGGCGTTGGGCGGGTCCACTGCGAGATAACACACCACGCCGATGGCGGCCAGGAACTGCAGCGAGAATTTGAAGCGCGACGACGCGCCCTTGGGATTTTTCTTAACCAGCTTGGTGTAGTCGTCCATCCAGCCGGCGAAGGCCAGCACCACCGTGACGAATAGCAGCAGCAGGATAAAGCGGTTGTCCATACGGGCCCACAGCGCGGTGGAGACCACCAGGGTCAGGAAGATCAGCAGGCCGCCCATGGTGGTGGTGCCGTGCTTGGCCAGGTGGGTCTGCGGGCCGTCGGTGCGCTGCACCTGGCCTATCTTGTAGGTGCGCAGCTTGGCTATCAGCCAGGGGCCGACCAGGAGGCTCAGCAGGAAGGAGGTGATCAGCGCGCCGCCGGCGCGGAAGGTGATGTATTGGAGTACGTTAAGGGGGCTGAAGAAATCTTTTAGCAAGTGCGCGTAGTAGAGCATGGTCTCCTCTGAAAAATCCGGCCGCCGCGATTGATATCTATATTTTAATATTTTTTGAGCGGCTTGTATGTTTCCCCAAGGGCCCAGGGAGCGGTAGTCCTTTCTGCTCATGCGCCCGCGGCGCCCTTGCTTCTATAATATAGATGTGAAAAAGACCAACTCTTTTCCTCTCCTGCTGCTTTCTTTTTTTCTTAGCCAGCCCGCCGCCGCCTTCGACCTGCAGCGCCTGGGCGCCGCCGGCCTGCCCGAAGCGCCAGTGCCCGCCGCTGCCGCGCCAGACCGGCCCGCGCCCAAGGACTGGACCGTGCTGGTCTACGTGAGCGCGCGCAACAATCTCGGCCTCGAGGCCATCAAGGACGTCAACGAGATGGAGGCCGCCGGCTCTACCTCCCGCGTTAACGTGGTGGCCGAACTGGGCCGCATCGTCACCGAGCCCGTCTTCAACCCTTTCGCCAGCGTGCAGGAGCCCGTCCCTCCGCAGGCGGACTGGACCGGCTCGCGCCGCTTCCTGATGGTCAAGGACGGAGACCCGCTGCGCATCAATTCCCCCGTGCTGGCGCATTTCCCCGACGCGGACATGGGCGACTGGCGGCACCTGGCCGAGTTCATAGCCTGGGGCAAGGCCAATTACCCGGCCCGGAAATACCTGCTCATCATCGGCGGTCACGGCAGCGGCTGGCGCGGCGTGAAGCCTCCTCCCGGCGCGGCCAAGGGCATTTCCTACGACGAACCCTCCGGCCACCATATCTCCCCCGAGGAACTGGCCTTGGCCATCAAGAGCGGCGGCGGCGTGAACGTGTACGCCTCGGACGCCTGCCTGATGCAGACCGCCGAGGTCGTTTACGAGCTGCGCGAGTCGGCCGAATA
The DNA here is from genome assembly GCA_050174915.1 of Elusimicrobiales bacterium. Taxonomy (GTDB): domain Bacteria; phylum Elusimicrobiota; class Elusimicrobia; order Elusimicrobiales; family UBA9959; genus UBA9959. Next base: position 96,239 of record JBFXJL010000001.1, read on the forward strand.
CGTGGTGGGCTCGCAGGAGACCACGCCGGGCAGCGGCTACAATTACGAGGTTTTCCTTAACGCGCTGGCCGCGAACCCCTCCGACTCTTTCACCGCCGCGCAGGCCATCATGAAGGGCTTCTCCGAATTCTACTACGGCACTCAGCAGATGTCGGTGACGATGTCCATAGTGCGGCCTTCGGCGGCGGCGGAGCTGGCGGCGGCGATGGACAGGTTCGCCGGCGCGGTACTGGCCTCCCCGGCGGACATGAAGCTGTACCACGAGAAGAAATGGGGCCTGCGCTCCTTCGACGACGAGGACGCGCGCGACCTCTACCAGCTGATGCAGCTCTACTACGACAATACCGCCGCCCCGGCGGTGAAGGCGGCGGCGCTGGAGGTCATTAACGTGCTGGCGCGGCAGGTGGTACTGCGTAACGACGCGCTGGGCTACAAGTCCAAGAACGCCAACGGACTGTCGGTCTATTTCCCCCTCTTCTACATGAACTACAAGCCCAAGTACGAATACCTGAACTTCTCTAAAGCTACCCGCTGGGACGAGATGGTAAAGGCCGTGATGGAAGCCAAGAAATAACGGAAAGAGCGGGCGCAAAAAAACCGCCGGGAGGTCCCGGCGGTTTTTCTTTGGCCGTATCGGCCTACAGCCCTTCTATTATCCGCTCGAACTTCATCGAGCGGGACGCCTTGACCAGGAAGGTGCCCCGGCCGGCCTTGATCAGGCCCCGGGCCTCCTCGAGCCAGCCGTCGAGAGTCTCGGCGTAGACCAGCGCCTTGCCGCCGGCGTTGCGGTAGGCGTCCACGGCGGGCCGCATCTCCGGGCCCGCCAGGAAGATCCGCTCCGCGCCGGTATGGGCCAGGGCCGCGCCCAGGTCCGTGTGGTAATGGGCGGAGTAGGTGCCCAGCTCCTTCATATCCCCCATCATTATGTAGAGCGGCCTGCCCATGGCCGCGGCCTGCTTGATGGCCGAGGCCGCCGACTGCGGGTTGGAATTATAGGCGTCGAGGATCACCGTGGCGCCGTTGATCTTCAGCTCCTGCAGGCGCATGGGCGGCGGGGTGTAGCTTTCCAGCCCCTTGGTGATGACGGAAAAATCCAGGCCGGAAGCCAGGGCAGCGGCGGCCGCCGCCGCGGCGTTGAGGTAGTTGTGGCCGCCCGCGTGGGGCAGGCGCACCCGGTGTATGTCCCCGCCGTATTCCAGGCGCAGCGCGTCGCCGTCGAGCACTTGCAGGCCGGCTTCCGGGTCGCGCCCGAAAGTTATCTTTTTAAAATCTCGGCCGTTGAGGCGCGAGAGATAATGGTCGTCGTAGTTGTAGACCAGCGTGCTGCCGGGCGCCAGGCAGGCGGCCAGTTCGGTCTTGGTCTCGTAGATGGTCTCCAGGTCGCCGAAGTACTGCAGGTGCGACGGGCCGACATTGGTGATGATGCCGCAGGTGGGGCGGGCCACCTCGCCTATCTCCCTGATGTCGCCGCGGCGCGAGGCGCCCAGTTCGAATACGCCGAACTTGTGCTCCGGCCCCAGTTCCAGCAGCGACAGGGGCAGGCCGAACTGGTTGTTGAGGTTCCCGGCGTTGCTGCAGGTCTCACCGGCCGCGGAGAAGATGCTCTTCAGCATCTCCTTGGTGGTGCTCTTGCCGTTGGAGCCGGTGATGGCCACCAGCGGGATCTGGAAGCGCTGCCGGTGCCAGGCGGCCAGGGCCTGCAGCGCCTTCAGCGTGTCCTTGACCGCGATCACGGCTGCGGGCAGCTCCGCCAGCCCGGCCACGGCGTCCTCGCGCGCCAGCCAGCCGCTTACCCCTACCGGCACGGTCTGCGGCAGGAAGTCGTGCGCGTCGTAGGAGGCGCCTTTGAGCGCCCAGAAGAAATCACCGGGCTTGAGCCGGCGGGTGTCGGTCACGAAGGTATTGAACGGGGCGGCGGGGTCGCCTTTGAGAAGTCTGCCGCCGACTGCCCGCGTCAGGGTGTCAAGGTCGATGTTAAGGTTCATAGGCCCAGTTTTTTCCTTATCGCGGCGGCCGCGGTCTCGGCGTCGCTGAAGTGTATGGTGCGGTCTTTGAGGATCTGGTAGGTCTCGTGGCCTTTGCCGGCTATCAGCACGATGTCGCCCTTGCGCGCCTGCAGCACGGCCTTCTCTATGGCGTCGGCCCGGTCCGGCAGCACCTCGTAATTGTCGTACTTGTCCACTACGCCCTTCTCTATGTCGTCGATGATGGCCAGCGGCTCTTCGCTCCGCGGGTTGTCGCTGGTGATGATGGCCAGGTCGCTGAGGGCGCAGGCCACGGCGCCCATCGGGGCGCGCTTGGTGCGGTCCCGGTCGCCGCCGCAGCCGAAGACGGTGATGATGCGGCCGTGCGGCAGCAGGCGCAGGCCCGACAGCGCGCTCTCCAGCGAGGCGTCCGTATGGGCGTAATCCACGAACACCCTGAAGTCCTGGCCGGCCTCCACGCGCTGCAGGCGGCCCGGGACATTGAGCAGGGCGGCGGCGCCGTAGACGGCCGCCTTGACGGGCAGGCCAGAGGAGGCCGCCGCGGCTATAGCCGCGAGGGCGTTATAGATGTTGTGGCGGCCCAGCAGGTTGAGCCGCACGGGGAATTCCCCTTCCGGCGAGCGCAGGGTGAAGCGGGTGGCGTCCTCCAGCATCTCTATATCCTCGGCCTTGAAGTCGGCCTCGTTCTCTATGGCGAAGGTGACGGTCTTCACCTTGCCCTTGAGGCGCTTTACCAGCCACCCCGCGCGCTCGTCGTCGGCGTTGATGACGGCGCGCTTCTCAGCCTTGCCGGAGCGCTCCAGCAGGTCGAACAGGCGGGCCTTGGCCTGGAAATAGCTCTCGCGGTCCTTGTGGAAGTCCAGGTGGTCGCGCTGCAGGTTGGTAAAGACCGCGCAGTCGAAGTCCACGTCCTCCACCCGCCCCAGCGCCAGCGCGTGGGACGAGACCTCTATTACGGCGGTCAGCGCGTCGGCCGCCACCATTTTGGCCAGCAGTTCCTGCAGCGTGTGGGCCAGCGGCGTGGTATTGGCCGCCGGGGCCAGCACGCGGCCGTCCACGCGGTAATCGATGGTGCCTATTACGCCGGGGCGCGAGCCGCCCAGGCGCAGGATGTTCTCCAGCAGGTAGGCCGTGGTAGTCTTGCCCTTGGTGCCGGTGATGCCGAAGACCTTGAGCCGCTTCGACGGGCGCGAGTAGAGGTTGGCCGCGGCCCTGGAGAGGGCGGCGGGCAGGTCGGGCGCGGTCAGCAGCGCGGCCGCCGGGAAGGCGGCGCGCAGCTCGCGGGGCGCCGCGGCGGCGGAGACCACGGCCGAAGCCCCTTTTTCCAGCGCCTGCTGTATGTAATTCGCCCCGTCGGTCTTGGCGCCCGGCAGCGCGAAGAACAGCGCCCCCGGCGCCGCGAGGCGGGAGTCGTTGATGACGGCGCTGATGTCGGGATCGGGCCCGGCGTGCCTGACGCCGGAATCTGCCAGTACCTGGGATAGCTTCATGGCTAAATGATAGAAAATTTACGGGCGGTCAGGAATACCGGCTCAGTCGGTGATCCTGGCGGCGGCCTGGCGGCCGTTGCTTTTGGGCATGGGGGCGTCGGATTTGAGCCCTTTGTGGTTGATGATCTTGGCGGCGATCTCCCGGAAGGCCGGGGCGGCGGTCTCGCCGCCGTAGGTGCGGCCCTTCGGGTTGTCTATCACCACGAGTATGGTGTACATCGGGGCGGCCACCGGGAAGAAGCCCGCGAAAGAGGCCACGTTCTTGCCGGTCAGGTACTTGCCGGTCTTCGGGTCTATCTTTTTTGAAGTGCCGGTCTTGCCCGCTATGGCGTAGCCGGGCACGGCGGCGGGCTTGCCGGTGCCTTTCTCCACCACCGCGCGCAGTATTCTTTTGACCCGCTCGGAGGTCTCCGGCGAGATCGCCTGTCTGATGACGCTGGGCTCGTTGAGGAACACCTCTTCGCCGTCGGACTCGGTAACTTTCTCCACCAGCCGGGGCGCGTACAGGCGCCCGCCGTTGGCCAGCGCGGAATAGGCGTTGATCACCTGCAGCGGCGTGGCGGCTATGCCGTGCCCGTAGGAGCCCACGGCCAGGTCGATGGGCTTGAAGCGGTCAAGGGGGCGCAGCAGGCCGGCCGACTCGCCGTAGAAGCCCAGGCCCGACTTGGCGCCGAAGCCGAAGGCCTTGGTGTAGAGGTAGAAATCCTTGAGGCCCAGCTTCAGGCCTATCTTGGCGGTGCCGATATTGGAGGAGCGCTCTATGACGCCGGAGAGGCTGAGGGTCTTGTCCGGTTCGTGGTCGTGCAGGATGATGCGCGGCGTGAAGGCCCAGGCGCCGTTCTCGCAGTAGAAGTAGTCGCTCTCCTTGACGATGTCCCGCTCCAGCGCGGCGGCCAGGGTTATGGCTTTGAAGGTCGAGCCCGGCTCGTAGGTCCACTCTACCGGCTGTATTTTCTCGACGTCGCTGGGCCAGGTGGCCATGGCGAGGATGCGCCCGCTGCCGGGCTCCTGCACCAGCGCCATGCCCAGTTCGGCGCGGTTGGACTCCACCGCCCGGCGCACGGCCTCCTGGGCGAAGTACTGGATGTTCTTGTCTATGGTCAGGTGAATGTCGCGCGGCAGCGCTTCCTTCTCCTTGCGGTCCTCGAAGATGATGCGCCCGCCGGCGTCGCGGATGACCTCGCGCCGGCTGACGTGCCCGCTGAGCACCTTGTCGTAGAGCAGTTCTATGCCGGCCAGGCCCTTGTCGGCCCGCGTTACGCCGATGATGTTGCGCGCCAGGTCCCCCGACGGGTAGTACCGGCTCTGCACGGGCTCCAGCGTGACGCCCTTGAGCTTGAGGGCCTTAACGGCCTCGTAGGCCTCGCGGTCCAGGCCTTTCTTGACCGGGACGAAGTTCTTGCCTTTCTGGAATTTCTTGCGCCAGGCCGGCGGCAGGCGCAGCACGCGGGTCAGCTCGGCGACGGCGCGCGCGGGCTCTTCCAGGTCCTTCTTGAAGAGGCCGGCCTCCCAGGTGACGATGGATTCGGCCAGCAGTTCCCCGCCGGCGCCGAAGACGCGGCCGCGGGGGCCGATCTCGGAGACGGTGCGCTGGAACTCCTTAGAAGCGGTCGCTGAAAGCTTTTCGTGGCGAAAGGTCTGGAGCCAGACCAGCCTGCCAGCGATGGCCAAGGGCGCCAGCGCGGCCAGCGCGGCGCAGAGATGTATTCTTGATTTTAAAGTTGGCGCTATCATGGAGGGCTGCGGCCCGGGCGAAGCCCGTTTCCCCGTAGACGGGGATCCTGTCGAACATGTTCCTGAAGGTCTTTGTTTCCGCCATTTTCACCCCCGGCGGAGGCTTGCTCTAGGAGGCTTTGTTAGTCCTGAAAAGCCTGGCCAGCCAGCCCCGGCCCGCGTGTTCCGCCGCCGGCTTGCCGTCGAGGATGACGATGGAGCCGGGTTCCGGGTAAACCATGCCGAGCCGGCTGGCTTCGGCTTCCAGTTTCTCCGGCGACAGGGAAACCTGTATCTCTTTCTTCAGGTAGGTGTTGGCGTTCTCGAGATCCTTGATCTCGCGGCGCAGCTTTTCGATGTTGTAGCCCAGCCGCACCGCCTGCACGTTCTGCCAGGCGAATACGAAGCCCGCCGCGCAGATAACGCCCAGCGCCGCCAATCTCAGGTTCCTAGTCTTCTTAAGCATAGTTGCGTCCCTTGTTGTAAAGTGTTTACTCCATGCTGAACAGCTCTATCCTCTTTATGCCGTGCTTCTCCCAGAGGTAGAAGATCTTCGTCGGGCATACCGAGGCTTTGAGTCCGTTGAACTTGGCCCTCGCGGTCCTGCCGTGCAGGATCTTGTTGAACTTCGCCCCCATCTTAAGGATGTTCTCAGGATACATGTGTCCCCCTTATGGCTACAGCTTCTCTATTACCCTCAGCTTCGCGCTGCGCGCCCTTTTGTTGCCGGCTATCTCCTCTTCGGAAGGCTTTACCGGCTTGCGCGTGACCAGCTCCCACCCGCCCATCTTGGCCATGATGCGGAACGTCTCCTTGACGATGCGGTCCTCCAAGGAATGGAAGGTGATGATGCCTATCCTGGCCCCCGGTTTGAGCAGCGGCAGCACTTTCTGGATGCCGCGCGTGAGATTGTCGAATTCGTAGTTGACCGCCACCCGCAGCGCGAGGAAGGTCTTGGTGGCCGGGTGGATCTTCTCCCCCCGCGCCGGGGCCACCCGCTCTATCAGCGAGGCCAGCTCGGCCGTGGTGTCCAGCGGCTTTATCCGGCGGTCCTCCAGGATGGCGCGCGCTATGCGGCGGGAGTGGCGCTCTCCGCAGACGCGGATGAGGTGCTCGATCTGCTCGAAGGGCCACTGGTTGATGATCGTGTAGGCGGTCAGCGGGTTGTCCGGGTTGATGCGCATGTCCAGCGGGCCGTCATGCTTGAGGCTGAAGCCGCGCGACGGCTTGTCGAGGTGCAGAGAGGAGATGCCCAGGTCGAACAGGGCGCCCGACAGCGAGCGGATGCCCTCCCTGGCCAGGATCTCGTCAATGTTGGCGAAATTGCCCTGCGCTATCTTCACGCGGTCGCCGAAAGGCTTGAGCTTGTTGGCGGCGACTCCTGCCATCTCGGGGTCCCAGTCTATGCCGAGCACCTTGCCCTCGGGCGGCAGCGCGGCGAGCAGCCGGGCGGTATGGCCGCCCATCCCCAGCGTCGCGTCGACGTAGGTGCCTTTCTTCTCGGTGATAAGCAGGTTGACCGTTTCTTCGGCCAGCACGGAGACGTGTATGTATTCCGTCATATGTCCAGTATCTTGCCGAACTTTCCGAGAGAAGGCTCTATCACGTCTCTCTTGTATTTCAACCAGGCCTGCGCATCCCATATTTCAGCCTTATTCCCCACGCCGCGTATCATGATGTTCTTCTTGAGAGAAGCGTACGCTTTCTGATTCTGCGGCACTAAGATCCTGCCCTGCTCGTCAAGCTGCGCGTCGCACGCGTTGCCGAAGAAGTGGCGCTTGAAAGCGCGTTCCTCTTCCTTGTTCTCGGCCTTGAAGACCTGCATGTTGCCGGCCAGCAACTCTTCCCACTTAGAAGGCAGGAAGATGAAGAGGCAGCCGTCGAGCCCGACGCTGAGCATGAAATAGTTCTTGTCCTCTTTGCGCAGCTCCTCGCGGAAACGCGCGGGGATGAAGACGCGGCCTTTGGCGTCCATCGCATATTCGTATTCCCCGTAGAGCGTGCTCATATCAATATTTAAATCTGTTCTTAGCGTTTATCCAGTATACAACATTTTAAACCACAAAAAAACACTATTCACCACTTTCCACCACTTGGATTATTAGTATATAGCATCCCCCCACCCTTGTCAATAGCGGCAGTGAAAAAGGCTTGTTTTATTGCTCAATTTTATCCCGCTGAGGCGCGCGGAGAGGTGTGAAGAAGAGGTTGACTTCAGTCAACACCTGTATATAGGAATATATATAAGGGCACCGCGCGACCTGGCCGCGCGGGAAGGAAAAAAGGGAGGTTTATTTTTTTACGAACGTCAGCGCTGCATGCCGGAGAGCTTGCCGGTCTTCAGGTCGTAGCGCCAGGCGTATTCCAGCGAGGAGAGCCTGTTGTAGGGCATGCCGTAGGCGCGGTAGAGCGCCTGGTTGGCCGGCTTGCCGTCGCGCAGTTCCTTGCAGAAAACGTAGAACGCGTCGCCGGCTTTCAGTTTCATCAGGAAGCGCACCAGGCTGTAGGACTGCGCGTACCACAGGCGTACGTTGTCCTCGTCGGCGTCGCTCATGCTCTCGATGCGCACCAGGTCGGCCAGCTTGAAGCCGCTGCCGCCCTCGAGCAGTTTCAGGTTCTGGTCCAGCCAGTTGGGCGTGGAGAGGCCGCGCTCGGACTGTATGTAGGTGGCCACGCCCTCGCTGAGCCACAGCGGGCTCGGGGAGCCGGCCGGAAAGAAGCTGTCGAAATAGATATGCGTAAGCTCGTGGGCCAAAATACCGAAGGCCTCGTCGCTCCGGTAGACGTAGATCTTGCGCTCGGAGAGCGAGGCCGCGCCGCCGGACCATTCCGGCCGCCCGGTCAGGCTGCGGTAGGTGGCGGCGCTCTGCGAGTAGTAGATGTAGACTTTTTTCTCGCGCGTCCACGGCGAGAAGGCCACCAGGTCCAGCATGATATTGCCGTGCAGCTCCTCGAGCGTGGCGGCCAGCTCGTCTGAGACTTCCTCCCCCTCCTCGTAGACCACGAAGTGGCGGGTCGCCTTCATCGCGAAGCCGGGCGGCGCGGCCGGGTGGTCGTCGCGCTCGCCTAGCCGGATGTCCACCGCTTTATCCTCGCGCGGGTGCTCTGGAATGAGGGGCGTGCTGGGGATGTCCTTGACGTCCGGGCCGGGCCTTACCAGGGTCAGCGAACTCTGCGGCTGTGCCGGGGCCGTGGGCACCTGCGGCGGCGGGTTGTAGACGGGGGCGGGATATTTTTTCAGGACCGGCTTGTCGTAGGCGGGCTTGGAGGAGAAGGGGTTCTTGCCGACCTTGAAGCGCTTAAGGGCCGACATGTCCTCGTCCATGTACTGGTACATGAAGAGGCCCCAGAGGCCTATTACGAGCCCCCAGAACGCCAGCCGCAGTTTGGCTAAAATATCCATTTAAGGTCCGCCGCGCGGGGCGGCTAGCGCATCGAATCCCTGACCTTGAGTATCATCTCCGCCATGGCCGCGGCGAACATCGAGAAGAAGATTATGAACACGGCCTGCGTGGCCGCCATGGCCAGGTGCTGGGTGTTGCCGGCCACCTGCGTAAGGGCGGCCGCGAAGCCGGCCAGCTCCGGGTCGGCGGCCAGCAGCGAGGACGCGCCCCGGTAGAGGTAGAGCGCTATCATCACCAGCGAGGCGGTGAGGGCCACGCCGAAGACCTGCCACTTCTTCATGTACATCGCGCTTCCCGCCGGCGCGGTGAGGAACAGGAGCCACATAGGCGACCAGTAGGGCGACAGCAGGTAGAAGAGCGCGGCGCTGACGGCGAGGTTCAGCCAGACGGTGACAGCGCGGATATGCCTGGTCCAGCGCATGAACTTGTAGGTGTTCTTGTTGAGCCAGTAGTTGAGGGCGAACGTCGAGCCCAGGATGCCGAAGGAAAGATACGTTACGCCGCGCTCCGGCTCGGAGAAGAAAATGGCGAAGAGTATCAGTATCACCGCGAACGGCGTGAAATAATAGTTCAATATGTGCATAAGCTCCTGGCCCGCCTAACTTTTCCTGAAGATCATGATGTGGCGGTCCTCCACCTCCGCCGGCAGCCTGTACGCGAAGGTCTCCAGCAGCCGCGCCCGGGCCGCCGACTGCGCATCTTCCACGGCCGGCCTGCGCTGAGCCACCTGCGCGGCGCTCTGCCAGGCCAGGAAGAAACCGCCCCTATCCAGTATATTTAAGCATTGGGGCAGTATGTTTTCAAGTTGCCCCATCGCCCGCTCGGTCACGGCGGCGTACTTGGTGCCGGCCGCGGCCCCGCCTTCTCCCAGTCTGCGCTGGAAGACCTTTACGTTCTGGCAGCCCATGGCGGCGGCCGCCCAAGTCAGGAAATCGCAGCGCTTGCTGCGGGAATCCAGCAGTTCGAACTTGTATTCCGGCAGCACGGCCGCCAGCACCAGGCCGGGAAAGCCCGCCCCGGAACCGGCGTCAGCCACCAGGGCTCCGGGCGGCAGCAGCCGGCGCAGCAGGGCCGCGGCGGCCAGCGAATCCAGGATGTGGCGCTCCCAGATGAGCGGCTCGTCGTTCCGGGAGACTAAATTCTGCACGGCGTTCTTCTGGAGCAGCGAGGTGGCGAAAAGCTCCAGCCGGTCGAGGCTGGCCGCGTCCGGCTGCAGGCCCCAGGCCGCCAGCGCGGCTTTTACGGTCTCATTCATGGTTTTCTCCCTTCCTGCGCCGCTTCTCGAGCAGTATCCAGAGCAGCTGCACGTCCGCGGGGGTCACGCCCGGTATGCGTCCGGCCTGCGCCAGCGTGCGCGGGCGGTGCGCCTCCAGCTTGTGGCGCGCTTCGTTGGGCAGCGCCCGGGCGGCGGCGTAGCTGAAGGCGTCAGGTATGCGCACGTTTTCCAGCCGCATCATCTTCTCAGCCTGCCGGCGGTTGCGGGCAACGTACGCGGCGTAGTGCTTTTCTATGGCGGCGGTGGCGCGCGCGCTCTCCGCCGTCCAGGGGCCCTCCGGCATGGCCGGCGGTTTTTCCCCCGCCGCCGCCGCTTCCACCGAGGCCTTGTAGGCGTCGAAACTCTTTTTCAGGCCGGGATCCAGCAGGCCCAGCCTGAAGCCTGCCGGGGCCAGGCGCAGGTCGGCGTTGTCGGCCCGCAGCAGCAGGCGGTACTCGGCGCGCGAGGTGAAGATCCGGTAAGGCTCGTCCACGCCTTTTGAGACCAGGTCGTCTATCATGACGCCGATATAGGCCTCGTCGCGCTTCAGCACCAGCGGCTCGCGGCCCGCTGCCCGCAGCGCGGCGTTGACGCCGGCTACAAGGCCCTGCGCGGCGGCCTCCTCATAGCCGGTGGTGCCGTTCACCTGGCCCGCGGTGTAGAGGCCGGGCAGCAGGCGCGTTTCCAGCGTGTAGTCCAGCTGGCCCGGGTCGGAGTAGTCGTATTCTATGGCGTAGGCGGCGCGCACGATCTCGGCTTTTTCCAGGCCGGGGACGGAGCGCACGATCTCGCGCTGCAGCTCTTCGGGCAGGCTGGTGGAGAGGCCGTTGACGTAATATTCCGCCGTGTCGAAGCCTTCGGGCTCGAGAAAGAGGTGGTGCGCGCCGTGGTGCGGGAACTTGACTATTTTGTCCTCTATCGACGGGCAGTAGCGCGGGCCGGTGGACTTTATCTTGCCGCTATAAAGCGGAGAACGGTGCAGGCCCCCTTGTATTACGGCGGTCGTGCGGGCCGAAGTGCGCGTGATCCAGCAGGGCAGCTGCGGGTTGCGGATGGCGCCGGTGAAGTGGGAGAAAGGCGCGGGCGGCCTGTCGGCCTCCTGCCGCTCGCACTTGGAGTAGTCTATGCTCCTGCCGTTAAGGCGCATCGGCGTGCCGGTCTTGAGCCGGCCCAGACGGAAGCCCAGCTCCGCCAGGTTCCTTGCCAGCGCGTCCGACGGCGGGTGGTTGTACCTGCCGCCGGGGAAGGACTGCATGCCGATGTGGATGACCCCGCGCAGGAAAGTGCCCGCGGCCAGCACGACGGCCTTGGCGCGGTAGACGGTGTTGCGCGCCGTGCGCAGGCCGGCGGCCCGGCCGCCCTTCGTGAGGATCTCCGCGGCCTCGTCCTGTACCAGGCACAGGCCGGGCTGCCGCTCCAGAGCGGCCTTCATCGCGAACTGGTACATCTTCTTGTCGCATTGCGCGCGCGGCGAGCGCACGGCCGCGCCCTTGGAAGTGTTGAGCATGTGGCCGCTGAGCATGGAATGATCGGCTATCCTGGCCATCTGCCCGCCCAGCGCGTCGAGTTCGCGCACCAGCTGGCCTTTGCCCACCCCGCCGATGGACGGGTTGCACGACATCTGCGCCACCGTGTCCAGGTCCTGGGTGACCAGCAGGGTGCGAGCGCCCAGCCGCGCCGCCGCCAGCGCGGCCTCGCAGCCGGCGTGGCCGCCGCCGGCCACTATCACGTCGAAGCTGTCGGGGTAGTTGAAGGCGGTCATAGCAGGAGCAGCACCTGGAAGACGTCCTGATGGAGCAGGCCCAGGTTGAAGGTCAGGAACAGGGCGGCCATGACGCCCAACAGCGCCAGCACGGCCGCTGCCATGGCCCGGGCTCCGGTAACGGAGTAAATCGCGGCGGCCGCTTTTGCCAGCCAAAGCAGCGAGACGATGGCGAAAAAGTACTGCACCCCGGCGTAAGCCCCCGGTGAGCCGGCCATCGCGGCCAGGGCGCCGGCCAGGTCTCCGGCCAGGCTGAGCGCCGACAGGGCCAGCAGGGCCTTAAGCAACGACGCAAAAAGCGCGCGGTCGCGCCAGGCGGCCCAGGCCGAGAAGAGCCCTGCGGCGGCGGCGACCGCCAGGCCGGCCGGCCGCATGGCGGCCGACCCCTGGACGGCGGCCGAGAGTATGCCGAAGGCGCCGGTCGCGGCGGCCGCCGCCGGCAGACGCAGCACGAGCCGGCCCGAGGACAGGAAGCGGGCCGCCGCCGCCAGCAGGGCGCCTGAGAAAAGGGTCAGTACCCCCCCGCCGGTCAGCGAGACCGCCAGGTAGAAGAAGAAGCCGCGGCCGGGAGGCAGGACCGCGCCTTCCAGCGCGCCGGCTATGAACTGCGGCGGCAGCCAGGCCAGCAACGCGGCGGCGGCCGTCATTGAGAGGGCGTAAAGGGCCAGCGGCCAGCCCCAACCGGTAGCGGCAATGTCTGCGAAGGTGCGGGCCGGTTCGAAGATAACTTTAAAAGGGAAGAAATATTTCATTATTTGCCCACGCAGAACTTGCCGAAGATGCCGGCCAGCACTTCTTCCGGCGCGGTTTCGCCCAGCAGGGCGGAGAGCGCCTCCAGCGCACCCCGCAGGTGTTCGGCGGCCAGCTCCAGCGGCGGGTTCTTGCCGCGCAGCACGCTCCGCAGCGCCGCAAGCTCCGCCGCCGCGCCCGAGAGCGCGGCGTAATGACGCGCCGAGGTGACCACGGCCTGGGCACCGTCGGAAAAAACTTTTTTCTGTTCGGCTATCAGGGCGGCCTTTAGCCGGGCCAGCCCGGCGCCGGTCCTGGCCGAAACCTTGAACCCCGCGCCGGGGCGGCGCCCCGCCGGGAGGTCTGATTTGTTATAGATCCGCAGCAACCGGGCCCCCGCCAGCGCGAGGCGTTTAATTTTCCGCTCGGCGCGGCGGTCGCTGGCAGTCTCGGCGATGGAGGCGTCCTTGACCAGCAGCACGGCGTCGGCGGCGGCGATGGCCACCTCGGCTCGGCGTATGCCCTCCCGCTCCAGCGCCGAGGCGGCGCGGGCGTTCAGTCCGGCGGTGTCGGTGAACTGCACGGTGAAACCGTCCACTTCCAGCCTGGCTTCCAGCGTGTCGCGCGTAGTGCCGGCGGCGCCTGAGACCATCGCCCGGTCGTAGCCGAGCAGCGCGTTGAGCAGCGAGGACTTGCCCGAGTTTGGCGCTCCCGCTATGACTACCTTTATTCCGTCGCGCACCCCCCGTCCCGCGGCGTAGCTGCCGGCCAGGTGCTGGGCCTTATCCCGGGCGGCTTCGGCGGCGCGCGTAAAGGCCCTGATCTCCAGGGCCGGTATCTCCTCGTATGAATCGTCCAGCCTGGCCTCCAGTTGGGCCAGTAGCGCGACCAGGCTTTCGCGGATGGCGGCTACTTCGCGCGACAGCCCGCCTTCGGCCTGGGTGAGGGCCGCCCGGTGCGCGGCGGCGGAAGAGGCTTCTATCAGTTGGCCCACGGCCTCGGCGCGGGCCAGGTCCAGTTTGCCGTTGAGAAAGGCGCGCAGCGTGAACTCGCCGGGGCCGGCGGGCCTGGCCCCGCCCCTGACGGCGAGGTTAAGCAGCGTGCGTATGATATAGGGAGAGCCGTGGCAGGTTATTTCCACGGTGTCGTCGCCGGTATAACTGGCGGGACCGCGGAAGAAGACGGCCACCACCCTGTCCACCAAGGTGCCGCCGTCGCGCGCGGACATCAGCTTGGCCACGCCGTGGGGCGGCGGACCTCCGGCCGGCTGCAGGAAGGAGGCCGCCGTTTTGAAAGCGTTTTTTCCGGAGATTCGGAGGACGGCCAGCGCGCCCGCGCCGGGCGGAGTGGCCTGGGCGGTTATCGTATCGCCGGTGTCGGGCAGTATCATGCCTGTTAGTTCCCTGTTAAAGAAAACGGCGTGACGGCGCTGCCGCCGTCACGCCGGGTTTGCCATCGGGCTTACTTCGGCTCGGTGGTCTGTTCCGCGGGCTGCTCGGCGGCCTGCGCGGCGGGCTGTTCCGCCTGCTGTGGCTCGGCGGCGGGCTGCTCCTGCGGCTTCTCGATGGAGCGCACCACCACTTTGCGCCAGCGGCCTTCGCCCTCCGAGACCGTTTCCATGTCGGAATACTTGGTCTTTATGAGGTTGTGCACGATCTTGCGCATCGACGCCGGCATGGGTTCCATGCGGAAGGGCGAATTTGCCTTGCGGGCCTCGTTGACGGCCTCTTCCACGCGGGTGGCGATTTCTTTCTCTTTATTGTCCCAGTAGCCGCCGGTGTCCAGGCGCAGGGCCAGGTGCGGCTCGCGCTTGCGGCTGACTATGGAGTTCAGCACGAACTGCAGGGACTGCAGGCCGCGGCCGTTCTCCTCGGTGAAGGCGCCGGACTCGGGGCACTCGAAGCGGATGAACAGCAGGTTTTCCGCTGTGTCCAGCCTGGCCTCGGTCACGGTGGCTTCGATACCCATCAGCTTGAGCATTTTCAGCAGCGCGGACTTGGCGTGTTCCACCGGGTCCTGCTCATGCTGCATGGAGATGTAGTCGGCGCCGAGCGCTTCCTCGCTGTAAACGCGGTCCGTCCTGTGGGTGCGGTCCTCGCGCTGGGGCCTGCTGTCGCGGGATTCTTCCTGCGCGGGAAGCCTGGCGTCTTCGTAGCCGTAACGGCCCGGGCGCCTGGGAGCCGACGAGGAGGAATGTTCGCCGCGGCTTTCGCCGCCGCGCCCGCCCCTGTCGCCGCCCCTGCCGCCGCGTCCGCCGCGAGCGCCGCGGTCTCCGCCGCGTCCGCCGCTTCTGCCGCCCCTGCTGCTGCCGCCCCTGCCGCCGCTGCGCGGCTCTTCGCTGCGGCTCTCGCCCCAGCGCTTTTCACGAAGTATGACGCAGGCTTTCTTGGCGCCAAAGCCGAGGAAGCCGCTTTTTCCCTCGCTGACGACCACTACTTCAACCTGGTCGCGCCGGAGGCCCATTTCTGCAAGGCCTTTTTCAACGGCGTCCTGTATTGTTTTCGCTTCTGTCTTGGTTTCTCTCATTTGAGTGTCTCCTCTCTTTCAGTTACAAAGTCTCAGGCCATCTTCTTCTGCAGGTACATTGTTTGGGCGAAGCCCCACACGCTGTTGACCAGCCAGTACAGCACCAGGCCGGACGGGAAGGTCAGGAACATGAAGGTGAAGATGACGGGCATCCACTTCATCATGGTGGCCTGCGCCGGGTCCGTGGTCTGCGGGCTCAGGTGCTGCTGCAGGAACATGATGCCGCCCATCACGATGGGCAGCACGTAGAAGGGGTCCTTGGCCGACAGGTCCCTGATCCAGAGACCGAACGGCGCGCCGTGCAGGCTCCAGGAATTCTTGAGCGCGGTGAACAGCGCGAAGAAGACCGGGATCTGCAGCAGCATGGGCAGGCAGCCGCCGAGCGGGTTGGTGCCGTGGCGCTTGTAGAGATCCATGATCTCACGGTTCATGCGCTGCGGATCGCTCTTGTACTGCTTCTGTATGGCCTGCATCTCCGGCTGAATCTTCTTCATGACCGCCATGGCCTTGAAGCTCTTGTAGCTCAGCGGGGTCAGCAGCAGCTGTATCAGGACGCTGAGGATGATGATGGCCGCGCCGTAGTTGCCGGTGACCTTGTAGAAGTAGGCCAGCGAGGAATTGGCGAGCTTGGCGATGGGCGCGAAGAAGCCGAAGTCCACCGCGCGGTCCAGGCCGAAGCCCAGCGCCTTAAGGCCCTCGTAGTCCTTGGGGCCGATATAGAACTTGGAACTCCAGGTCCTGCGCTCGCCGGGGGCGAGCTCGCCGGAGGGCATGGGCACCGCCAGCAGCGGCACCTCTTTCTGGTCGCCCACGGTTTCGTCGCGGCGCACGGGGCGGGTGGTGTTGAAACTGGCGTCGGTCAGGGCGGCCAGGAAATAGCGGTTGTTGAGGCCGGTCCAGACCCAGTCGTTGGCGGCGGGCTCGTCGACTTCGATCTCCTTGAAGACAGGGTGCTTGCGGCCGGCTTCGGCGTGGGTGTAGGCGGCCTTCAGCTCGCTGGCGTTCTCTTTCATCTCGCTGGCCACGGTGTCGAGGCCGGGGCCGAGGCGCAGTTCCCAGGGGGCCAGCGCCAGGCGTTTGGCCGAGGTGTTCACGGCCTCGATCTCGAGGGTGTTGAGGCCGTTATCGGCGGAGAAGGTGTAGTGCTTGGTCACGCGCAGCGGGCCCTGCTGGGCGGTGAACTCCACGCGGGACGCGGTTTTGGAGGTGAGCTTGAAATCTCCGGGCAGGGTGGTCTGGAAGAAGCCGCGGCCGGTGACGGGGATCAGTTCCGCCGGGGCGACGGGGCCCTGGTAAACCACGCTGGCCAGCGAGGCGTTGGGGATGAAAAAACTATAGCGAGCCTTGCCGGCTTCGACGGAGACTACCAGTTTCTCGGCTGGGGTGCCGGCGTGCTTGGCGGTTTTTTCGGGGGCGGAGGCGTCCAAGGCGTTGGCCTCTTTCAGGAGGGCCTGGGCTTCGGCCATCAGGCCGCCGGCGCTTTCAGCGGCGACGGGAGCGGCCGGCGCCTGCGCGGCCGCGGGCGCTGAGGCCTGCTGCTCGGCGGCCGGGGCCGGCTTAGGCATATGCTTCTGCATGTAGGAAGACCAGCCTATGTAGACCAGCGAGGAAAGGACTACCGCGAGTATAAGATTTTTCTGCATTTAACCTCCCGCCATGCGAGAGGCTTCCAGGGGTATTTCAGGGTACCGGGTCGTGCCCGCCTGGCGAGGAGGAGAAAGGATGACAGCGGGAGAGGCGGCTTGCGGCCAGCTTCCCCCCTTTAAAAATCCCGTATTTGTCCAGCGCGCCGAACGCGTACTCGGAGCAGGACGGGTGGAACCGGCAGGTTCCGGGCCCTAACACGGGCCGCATTGTCCTGTAAACCGAGCGCAGCGTGCGCAGCGCAAGCGATCTAAGATTTTCGGGAACGGTCTCTGCCGTCATCTGTTTAGGCGCGCCCTCTGCCGGACGGTTTCCAGCGCTTTGCGGGCCTGGGCCAGGTTTTCCATGGCGCAGCCCGCTTTGGGATAAATGATAAGGCGCGTGCCTTCCTTTAACTCTTCTCTCGTCAGTCTGAAAGCTTCCCTTAGAAGCCTTTTTAACCTGTTCCGCTTCACGGCCCCGCCGGTCTTCTTGGAGACCATCAGGCCAATTTTTTTCTCTTTGCCGGCGCTTTCGGAATGCCAGACCACCAGATCCCTGGTGGCCGTCCTGTGCCCGGCGTCGAAAACGGCCTCGAACTCTTTTTTAAGTCGGAGGCGCGAAGCTCTTGAAAAGGCGAACTGTTTCACTCTGCCCCGAATAAAGTCTTAAGACTTTATGTCGGGTATGAGGGTCCAGCGGCCCTTGGCGCGCCGGCGAGCGAGCACCTTGCGGCCGCCCTTGGTCTTCATCTTGGCGCGGAAGCCGATGTGCTTTTTGCGTTTGCTAACATTAGGTCTGTAAGTAGGTAACATAGTGTGTTAATTATATAAATTAGCGGGGCTTAAAGCAAAGGGGGCTCCGTTACGCCGTAGCTGTCCTGAAATATCCGGTGATGTGATCGGCCAGTTTGGAGGCGTGCACCCGGACCTGCTTCATCGTGTCCCGGTCGCGTATGGTGACCGTGCCTTCCAGGGCGGGAGTCTCCCCCTTGCCTATGGTGTCGAAGTCCACCGTGACGCAGAGCGGGGTGCCCACTTCGTCGTGCCGGCGGTAGCTCTTGCCGATATTGCCGGAGTTCTCGTAATAGATGCGGCCCAGGCCCAGCTTCAGCAGCGCGTCCTTTATCTCCTTGGCCTTAGCCACGATCTCGGGCTTGTTGCGCGCCAGCGGGATCACGGCGACCTTGATGGGCGAGAGGTGCGGCTTGAGCTTGAGGACTATGCGGTCGGTGCCATTCTCAAGTTTCTCCTCGGTATAGGCCTCGGTCAGCACCGCGAGCACGCCCCGGTCCACGCCGGCCGAGGGCTCGATGACGAAAGGCACCAGCGGCTTCTGCGTCACCGGGTCGGGCGCGGTGAGCTTCACCACGGAATCGGCGTTCTCCTCCACCTTCGCCGTGAGGCCCAGCTCCTGCGGGTGCTTAGAGTGCGAGCCCAGGTCGAAGTCGGTGCGGTTGGCCACGCCCTCCAGTTCTTCCATGCCGTGCGGGAAACGGTAAAGGATGTCGACGGTGGCCTTGGAGTAATGGGCCAGTTCTTCCCTGGGTTGGTGGAACTGCTGCAGATTGTCGCTCTCCAGGCCCTGCGCCCGCCACCAGGCCACGCGGCTTTCCACCCACTTAGAGTGCCAATCCTCGTCGGTGCCGGGCAGCACGAAGAATTCCAGTTCCATCTGCTCGAACTCGCGCACGCGGAAGATGAAGTTCTTGGGCGTGATCTCGTTGCGGAAGGACTTGCCGATCTGCGCTATGCCGAAGGGCAGCTTGTTGGACGTGGAGTCCATCACGTTCTTGAAATTGCAGAAGATGCCCTGCGCGGTCTCGGGGCGCAGGTAGGCGTAATGCTCGTCGTCGGCCACGGGGCCCACGGTGGTCTTGAACATCAAATTGAACGGGCGGGGCTCGGTGAGATCGGTCGCGCCGCATTTCTCGCACTTGCCGTCCTTGACCTGGTCTGCGCGCCAGCGGCTCTTGCACTTGCGGCAGTCCACCATCGGGTCCGAGAAGGTGGCTTCGTGGCCGGAATGCTTGAGCACGGACTTGTGCGTGAGGATGGCCGCGTCGAGCCCTTCTATGTCGTCGCGTTCGTAGACCATCGCCCGCCACCAGGCGGCTTTCAGGTTGTTCTTGAGCTCCACGCCCAGCGGGCCGTAGTCGTAGACGCCCTGAAGCCCTCCGTAGATGTCCGAGCTCTGAAAGATGAAGCCCCGCCTCTTGCAGAGGTTGACCAGCGATTCCATAGTTGTTGCAGGCATTATATAGTCTCCTAAAAGCCGCGCGCGGCCTGGCATGCCGCCGGGGCCGGATTATGATTTTAGCATATTGCCCCCCAGGCCCCGGGCGGCCGGACCGGTCAAATTTGTAGAATAGGGCAATGATATTCTGCGATTACGGCATCGTGCTGCAGCGGCGGCCGCTCAGGGAGAGCGACCGTATCGTCACGGTTTTTACCCTGGAGCACGGCAAGCTGGAGGTCAACTTCAAGAGCGTGCGCCTGGCGCGCGGCAAACTGCGCGCCCTTAGCGAGGCCTTCTGCTGGGGCGACTTTCGCTTTTATCTCAAGAAGGGTTCCAATTTTCCCGTCTGCACCGGCGGCAGCGCGCTGAGCGTCTTCGGCAATATCCGCAAGGACCTCGACACGCTCTACCTGGCGCAGCATTATTGCGAGGTAGTCGGCAAGCTTACGCCGGCGGCCAGCCCCTCGCCGGAGAAGTACGACCTCCTGCTGGGCGCGCTGGAGGACCTGGACGCGCGCGGCACGGCCTTCTGGCTGCGGCGCGCCTTTACCCTGCGCGCGCTGGATCTCGCCGGTTTCGGCTTCAGGGAGACCGCGGCCGGGCCGGAGGCGGGGCTCTGGGACACGCTGCACGCAGGCGCGTGGACCGAGGTGCGCGAGTTGCCGGAGGACGAGCGCGCGGCCGTCTTCATCGACGGGCTGTTCAGCCGGTTTTTCAGCGGGCAGGTGGACATTACCCTGCGCACCCTGCCCTTCGTAAAATGAGCCGCCGCCTAAAAATGTACAATAAGCGCTGGCGCGGCTGACGCGGCGGAGACAAAGTGGATTTCCAGGATATAATCTTAAAATTTGACCGGTTCTGGGCCAGGCAGGGCTGCGCCCTGCTGCCGCCCGGAGCCGCGGGCCTGTCCGGCGCCGTCCCGCTTTGCCTGGCCGGCGCGGCGGCGCGCGGCCCCTCCCCCGACGGCCTGCCGGGACTTTACCGCTACCGCGTCCTCATGCGGCCGGCTCCGGCTGACGTCAGGCGTCTCTTTCTGAATTCCATCAGGGAGGCGGGCATAGACAGGGCCGAGCACGATCTGCGCTGGCTTTCCTCCGAAGGCGAACCGCCCGGCTGGCAGGTGCTGCTGGACGGCCTGCCGCTGGCGGATTTCCGCTATCTGGAGGCGCGCGGAGGGCGCGGCCCGGCCGGGGCCGTTATCGGGATCTCGCTGGAGCGCCTGGCGCTGGTCTCGCAGCGCAAAAAGAGCGAGGCCGACCTGGCTTGGTCCGGCCGCCTCACTTACGGCGCGCTGCACTCCGGGGAGGCCTTGTGATCCCGCGCGACGCGCTGCTGGAAATCTTTTCTGAAACCCTGCCGGCCGCGGGCGTAAGGCCCGCCGCCGACCAGCTCAGGCGCCTGGCCGCGGAGGAATTCAGCCGCCGAGGCCTGGCCCCCGTTTCCCTGGAAACTTACGGCACCTGCCGGCGCCTGGTTCTTTACGCCGCCGGCCTGCCCGGAGGCGCGCCGGCGGCCAAGGCGCTCGCCGGGATCTTCCCCCTCCTGCTGGGTCGCCTGGAGTTCGCGCGCGCGATGAGCTGGGAGGCGTCCGGGTTCAGGTTTCCGGCCCCGGTGCGGGGCCTGCTGGCGCTGCACGGAGAGCGCCTGGTCTCTTTTTCTGCGGCCGGCCTGAAGTCCGGCCGCGTCACCGAGGGCCAGGAGTCGCTGGGGCCGAAGCGGCTGTCGCTGCCCGCGGCGGAGAAATATTTCAAGACCCTCGAGCACGCGTCGGTGCTGGTGAAGGACGACGAGCGCCTGGCCGCCATGCGCTCGGCGCTGGGCTCCGCCTCGCGCCGTATGAAGCTGGGGGTAGAGGCGCACGAGGAAACGTTGCGCGAGAACCTTTACTCCGCGGAATATCCCGTGCCCGTGGTCTCCGGCTTCGCGCAGGAATTCCTGGCGCTGCCGCCGGAACGCGTGCGGGCGGAACTGCGCTCGCTGGCGTTCTTCCCGGTCTCCGACGACGACGGCCGCCTGCAGCCGTACTTCGCCGCCTTCCGCGACGGGGTCTCGAAGGGGCAGCGCAACGTGGAGGACGGCTACCGCGCCGCCCTCGAGTCCCGCCTGCGCAGTCTCTTATCCTGATAATCTCCTGCCATTAACGTCCACAACGGGGTCGGAACGCAAAATCGGCGTCGGCGTCACGGATAAACCGCATAGCGGTTTTCCGCGACCCCGGCTCTGCGATTTATCGCTGAATAAATCGCCTCCGCCCTTGCGGCCCGGGCGCGAGGCATAATTATGCCTCGCTCTAAAGCCGGGCCTCACACCGTGCCCGCAGGATGATTTAGTTGGAGTCGCCGAGGTAGATGCGGCCGCGCCGCTTGCCGTCGGGAGACAGCAGTATCTTGAGGAGCGAAGGGTAGAGGCGCACAGAGCCGAGGCGCCGCAGGGAAACCCACTCAGCCCCGGTCTGGCCGGGGTCCGGCAGCCGGGCCTTGCCGACTTTCTTCACGAAATCGCAATCGAACATGATCTCCACCTGGTGGAAGCCCCTGTCCTCGCGGGCGAACTCGTGGCGGGCCCCGACGTAGTCGCGGATATGGCGCGGTTCCCCCGGGGCTACCAGCACCCCGGTCTCCTCCAGGCATTCGCGCGTCACGGCCTCGTGCAGGGTCTCGCCCGGGCGCTGGCCGCCTCCGGGCAGTAGGTAATAGACGCCGTGCCGGTCCCTGGCGCGCATCAGCAGCAGGCGCCCGTTCCTGATCACTATGGCCTTGGCCGAGATCCTTACGGTTCCGCCGCGTTTCGTCATTTAGAAGGGGTAGCCGATCCGGATGATGGCGTTGGTGCCTTCGGAGCCGAAGGCCAGGTCTATGGTGGCCACCAGCTGAGGCCGGATGACCAGGCGCGCGGAGATGCCGGGGGCGTATTTGAGGTCGCTGGCGCGGAAGTCCGAGACTTTGGAGAAGACAGTGCCCACGTCGAGGAAAGGCGCGATCTCGGTCTCGCTGATGAATTTGTAGAACGGCGTCTTGGAGAGCGTGATGCGCTCCTCTATCGTAAAGACGAACTTGCCCCGGTCGGTGAAGCGCCCGTCGCCGGTCATGCGCAGGCCGGTGCTTTCGCCGAGCTGGGGCATGGCGTAGAACGGCAGGGCGTCGCCGCGCTGGAACTGCAGCAGGTAATGCGCGGCCGTTACGTAGCGGCCCTCTTCCTTATAGTTATAGTAGTGCTTCATCTGCAGCGTGTAGGTGCGGTACTCGTAATCCGAGCCGAGGGCCTCGTTGGAGTAGAGCACCGAGACGCTGGCGTAAGTGCCGACCTTGGGCAGGAAGGGGTGGTCCGTGTCGTCGTAGACCAGCGACAGGCGGTTGGTGTGGAAGGTGCGCATCTCCGACGCCACCGCGTAGTCGGCCGGGAACTGCTCCTTGACCTGGCTGACCGTCGTCACCGGGCCGGGGCCGATGCGCTTGTCGAAATAGGAGTGGTTGAAATTGAGGTAGAGATTTTTTATCAGCGGCACGTCCGCCGTGATCTCCTCGCCGGTCATCTGCAGGGAGTAATTGGCCTTGTCGCCGCGCTGCGAATTGATGCCGTAGCCGTAGAAGGAGGGTTTGCCCGTCACCCAGTGCTTGGCCTCCAGGCTGAGGCGGAAGTCGGAGCCGCCCAGCTGCGGCGTGTAGTAATAGGCCATCAGCTCCCGCTCCACTTTCTCGGAGCGCGAGGCCCGCAGGATGAAGTAGCGTCTGTCGTCGGGAAAGATGTACTGGCGGTAGGTCATCGTGGTGCGCAGGTTGTCGTTATAACTGAACGACGGGACGATGACGGACTTGATCTCGCCGGAGCTCTTCTTCTTGAGCGCGATGACCGGCATGATGCCCACGCTGGGGCCGAGGTCCTTGCTGGAGTCGGCCACCGGGAAAGGAATGATAGGGCCGTAGCGGGTGTCGATGGTGATAGCGTTGAGCACGCGGCCCAGCAGCCCCTCCTTGGGCGGCGCGGGGCGCTGCACGGTCTTGAGGATGTCTTCCTTGCTCTTGGGTTCCGGCTTTATCAGCTCCAGCTTGGCCTTGGGGCCAGGCTGGACGGCCTTTTTCTTCTTGCGCGCCGGCGGCGCCGCGGCGGCCGGGGCGAGCAGCGCCAAGACCAGCGCCAGAGAGAGCAGGCGTTTGAGCATCAGCGGAGGAAATCCAGGGCTTTGACTATGGGCATCTTGCGGCCGTAGCCGAAAGACTTCTCGGTGACCTTGAGCGCTATGGGCAGCTGCTTGCGCTTGTACTCGTTGATCTCCAGGCGGCGCAGGATGCCGGCCACCAGCGAGGGTTTGAAGCCGCGCGCGGCGATCTCCGCGGGCGTGCGGTTCTCCTCGAGGTAGAGGCGCAGTATCTCGTCGAGCGTCTTGTAAGGGGGCAGGTCGTCCTGGTCCTTCTGCCCGGGCTTGAGCTCGGCCGTGGGCGGGCGCTTTATGATGGCCCGGGGGATGACTTCCCCGTCCTTGTTAAGGTAGGCTGCGAGCCGGTAGACTTCGGTCTTGAACAGGTCGGCGATGGGGGCCAGCGCCCCTGCCGTGTCGCCGTACAGCGTGCAGTAGCCTACCGCGATCTCCGACTTGTTGCCGGTGACCAGGTTCAGCGCTCCCCCGGCGTTGGAGAGCGCCATGAGCAGGCTGCCGCGCGAGCGGGCCTGCAGGTTCTGCATTGCCAGGGTGATGTCCTTCCCCCCGCCGCCCAGCTCTTTAAGGAAGGCGCGGTAGATGTTCTTTATCGGTATGATCTTTGAGTTTATGCCCAGCCGGCCGGCCAGGTCCAGGGCCTCGTCCACGCTGCGGCGGGCGGTGTATTCCGAAGGCATCAGCACGCCGGTCACGTTGGCCGGGCCCAGCGCCCGGGCCGCCAGCGCGGCCACCACGGCGGAATCGATGCCGCCGGAGAGACCCAGCAGCGCTTTCGAGAAACCCTGCTTGGCGAAATAGTCCCGGATGCCCAGCGTGAGCGCCTCGCAGATCTCGGCGGTTACGTCAGGCTGGCGCGCGGGGCGCGCCGGCGCGGGGGCCGCGGTGTCCACCAGCACCAGGTCCTGGGTGAAGCCGGCGGCGGCCGCGGTCACGCGGCCCGAAGGGGCCAGCGCGAAGCTGTTGCCGTCGAAGATCAGTTCGTCGTTGGCGCCGGCCTGGTTGGCGTAGACGATGTGCGCGCGCATTTTCCTGGCCAGGCCGGAGAGGATGCGCCGGCGCAGGGCGCCCTTGCCCCGGTAGAAAGGCGAGGCGGAGATGTTGATGATGACGGAGGCTTTGCCGTCGCGCAGGGACTTGGCCGGGTTGTTGCGGTAGAGGAGGCGGCTGGGCAGCAGGCTGGTGCCGGCCCAGATGTCCTCGCAGACGGTCAGGCCGAGGGTCTCGCCGCGGAACCGCACGGGCCGGTTGTCGGAGGCCGGCTCGAAATAGCGGGCCTCGTCGAAAATATCGTAGGTGGGCAGCAGCGACTTGAAGCGGCGCGCCGTCACTTTGCCGCCGTCTATCAGCGCGATGGCGTTGTGCAGCGGTTTGCCTTTTTTGGCCGGGTTGCGGTCCACGTAGCCCACGGCCAGGGCGGTCTTAAGTCTGAGGGCCGCGAGTTTCTGGAGGGACTTTAAATTCGCGTCTATGAAATTTTTCTTCTCTAGCAGGTCCAGCGGCGGGTAGCCGGTGAGCGCCAGTTCCGGGAAAACGGCCAAGTCCGCCCCGGCCTCCTGGGCCCTGCGGGCGAAGGCCTCTATCAGCTCGAAGTTGCCGTCAATGTCGCCTACCCTGGGGTTGATCTGCGCGATAGCGATTTTCATCGCCCCTATTATAGCAAAACCCCCCTCACCCCCCTCTCAGTGAAGCGAACCGGATTTGTGGTCATGCTCAGGTTTGGCGGCTTGCCCAGCGTATGGGCCCGTCAGGCAAGGGTAGGGCCGGCGAGGGTACGCCTTCTCCGGGTACGTTCGGCCACACCGTGGCCTCACTCTTTCGCTTCGGTTCGGCGCTTACGCAAGCCTCACCTACGCGAGGCCCCTCCGAAGGCATACCCTCGCCAGCCTGTCGTTTCCCCTAGGCAAGTCATATGTGGAAGCAACTGTGGGATACCGTGTGGGCAGGGTTAGCAAAACCTTCATGAGGGCGAGGCTTGCGTAGCGCCGAGCCCGATTGATGAGTGAGCGCACGGTGTGCGCGAACGCGTTTTGCGTTCCTGCCCACACGGTAGCCTCCAGCATCTCTTAATCCGGTAGGCGCCAGAATTATGCCTGTAAGGCACTATTCCCCCCTTTTCCGTTGAACCTTGCCGCACTTTTTGATAATATATAGCCATGCGGTTGAAATCCTGCTCCTGGAGGGCGGGAAAAGAAGCGCAATGTATAGACACGGAGGAAAGTAAAAAAATGGCACTTAACGTAACGATGAAAAGCATGTTAGAAGCCGGCGTCCACTTCGGTCACCAGACCTACAGGTGGAACCCCAAGATGGCCCGCTACATATTCGGCGAGCGCAACGGCATCCATATTCTCGACCTTCAGAAGACCGTCAAAGAGATCAAGAAGGCTTACACCTTCGTGAAAGACTGCTCCAAAGCCGGAAAGACTTTCCTCTTCGTCGGCACTAAGAAGCAGGCCAAAGAGATCATCCGCGAGGAAGCTCTCCGCGCCGACGTGTCTTACGTGCACGAAAAGTGGCTGGGCGGCACGCTCACCAACTTCGAGACCCTGCGCAAGTCCCTCAAGCGCTTTGACGAGCTCGACAAGTTCGAGGCTGACGGCCTGTTCCGCGTCATGTCCAAGAAAGAAGTTTCCCGCCTCTCCAAGGAGAAGGCCCGCCTGGTGAAGCTGCTCAGCGGCATCCGCAACCTGCGCAACCTGCCGGACATCATCTTCATCGTGGACCCCGTCAACGAGGCCAACGCCCTCAAGGAAGCCCACAAGCTCAAGATCCCCGTCGTGGGCGTCTGCGACACCAACTGCGACCCCGACCAGCTTGACTGGCCGATCCCCGGCAACGACGACGCCGCCCGCTCGATCCGCCTGTTCTGCGCCACCATGGCCGACGCCGTAGTGGACGGCCGCGCCGAGGCCGAGGCCGAGAAGGCCGCCGCCCACCAGCAGGCCCAGCAGGCTTCCGCCGTGGAAGCCGGCGAGCAGCAGCCCGAAGGCGACCCCCTCAACCAGGTTGAGGAAGTCCCCGCGCAAGAGCCGGTCCGCACCGAAGAATAAGTCTTCCATCGGAACAGGGGGCGCGGCTATTACGCCTGCGCCCCCTTTTTCAAGATTCACCAGCACCCAAGGAGATAAACACTATGGCGATAACCAGCGAACAGGTAATGACACTCCGGAGCCAGACCGGCGCCGGCATAATGGATTGCAAAGGGGCCCTTAACGAGGCCGGCGGCGACCTGGCCAAGGCCGTCGAGATACTGCGCAAGAAGGGCCTGGCCGGCCTGGCCAAGCGCGCGGGCCGCACCATGAAGGAAGGCGTGGTCGTGTCCAAGAGCTCCGCCGCCGCGACCTCCCTGGTCGAGGTCAACTGCGAGACCGACTTCGTCGCCAAGAACCCCGACGTGGCCGCCTTCGCCAACGCGCTCGCCGCGGACATGCTGACCGACGCCGAGCTGGCGAACCCGGCCGAGAGCGAGAAGGCCAAGGAACGCCTGCAGGCCGTCGCCGTGAAGATGGGCGAGAACATGGCCATCCGCCGCGGCGTCGTGTACGCCGCCGCCGCCGACAGCGCGGTCAACGTTTACGTGCATTCCGACAGCCGCAAGGGCGCCATCGTGGAGCTGACCTTCGACGGCAACATGGCCGCCGGCAAGGCCGAGCTCGAGAGCCTCGCCAAGGAACTGGCGATGCAGAGCGTGGCGATGAACCCGAAGTACCTCAAGCGCGAGGAAGTGCCCGCCGACATCGTGGCCAAAGAAAGAGAGATCTACCGCGCCAAGACGGAGGCTGACGAGGCGGACGCCGCGGCCCGCGCCGCCGAGACCGGCCGCCCGTACAAGGCCAAGCCGGCCGAGGCCATCGAAAAGATGCTCGAGGGCCGCGTCAACAAGTTCTTCCAGGAATGCTGCCTGATAGACCAGGCCTCTATCCGCGACTCCAAGAAGACCGTGTCCCAGACCGTGAAGGACCTGGGCGCCAAGCTGGGCGGCAACGTGGCCGTCAAGCGCTTCAGCTGCTTCATCGTCGGCGTAGAGTAAGCAGCCGCAGGCCGTAAACCGCCGCCGCGGGTCCTTCACGGGCCAGCGGCGGCGGAAAACTATCCACTGGGAGGAATATGTACAAACGCGTACTTCTGAAGCTTTCCGGCGAGGCGCTGGGGACCCCCGGCGACTGCCGTTCGATCAGCTCCCCCTCCCTTACATATATCGCCAAAGAAATAGCCTCCGGCCTTAAAAAAGGCATACATCTTTCCATTGTCATCGGCGGCGGCAACATCTGGCGCGGCGCCCGTGACGGCCGCATGATAGACCGCGTCACCTCCGACAACATGGGCATGCTCGCCACCATCATCAACGCGATGGCGCTGCAGAGCGCGCTCGAGCACGAGGGCGTCTCCACCCGCGTGCAGACCTCCATCGAGATCAGCCGCCTGGCCGAGCCGTTCATCCGCCGCCGCGCCCTGCGCCACCTCGAAAAAGGGCGCGTGGTGATCTTCGCCGGAGGCACCGGCAACCCCTATTTCACTACGGACACCGCGGCCGCGCTGCGCGCCGCCGAGATCAACGCCGACGTGATCTTCAAGGCCACGCAGGTGGACGGTGTCTATACCGGCGACCCCAAGAAGGACCCGAAGGCGAAGCTCATCAAGGATATCACCTACATGGAGGCCATCAGCAAGGGCCTGAAGTTCATGGACGCCAGCGCGCTGACGCTCTGCATGGAGAACAATATCCCGATCCTGGTCTTTAACCTGCACACCCCGGGCAATATCCGCAAGGCGCTGTCCGGCCAGAAAACCGGTACGCTGATCAAGCAGGCCTGACATGGAAAGCAAGATACGCGCGGCTATAGAACAGCATCAGGCGGCCGCAGCCGCGCTGGCGGCGGACCACGCCTCCCTCGAACCTATCGCTCGGCTCCTGGCGTCCACCGCCCTGGCCGGCGGCAAGATCCTCGTCTGCGGTAACGGCGGCTCGGCGGCCGACAGCCAGCACATAGCCGCCGAACTGGTGGGCCGGTTTAAGAAGGAGCGCCGCGCCGTCGCCGCGGTGGCCCTCAGCACCGATACCTCCATCCTCACCGCACTGGGCAACGATTACGGCTTCGACCGGATTTTCGAACGCCAGGTGGAAGCGCTGGGGCGCCCCGGTGACCTGCTGATAGCCGTCTCCACTTCCGGCTCCAGTCCCAACGTCCTCAAGGCCGCCGTAAAGGCCAAGGCCCTCGGCCTGGCCGTGGTAGGCTTTTTCGGCGCCGCCGGCGGAGCCATCCTTCCCCACTGCGACCTGGCTTTCCTCGCCCCCTCTTCCGACACTCCGCGCGTGCAGGAAATGCACAGCCTGGCGGCCCATATCGTCTGCGGCCTCGTGGAAGACGAAGTAGCTGCCGCGGGCTGACGGAAACACCTTTATAATTTAATATAATTAACCTATGCCAGCGGGCTTTCCCCGCGGCACAGGAGGAGGGTTTATGGCTGATTTTTCCATGGAAGAAGTTCTGTCCGAATCCGAGATGGAGATGATGGAGAAGATAGAGAAATTCAAGCGCGAACTCACGTCGCTGCGCACCGGCCGCGCCAACCCGCAGCTGCTCGACACCGTGTACGTGGAATACTACGGCGCGCGCGTGCCCCTGAAGCAGGTGGCCGCGGTCTCCATTCCCGAGCCCCGTACGCTGGAAGTCCGCGCTTGGGACGCCGGCGCCGTGGACGCCATCGAGGCCGAACTGCGCAAGGTGGATTTCGGCTCCTCCCCTAACCGCAACGGCGGAGTGATCCGCATCAACCTGCCCCCGATGACCGAGGACCAGCGCAAGAAGATGGTCAAGATAGTCCACAGCATGGGCGAGGATTCCCGCGTCTCAATGCGCAACGTGCGCCGCGACACCCTGGAGAAGGTCAAGAAGGCCCAGAAGACCGGCGAGATCTCCGAGGACGATTACGCGCGCCACGAGGAAGCGGTGCAGAAACTGACGGACACCTTCGTCAAGAACGTCGACGACATGGTGGCCGCCAAGGAAAAGGAACTGCTCACCGTCTGATGTCCCCCCACAAGCCCGACCCCGCGCGCCTGCCCGCCCATGTGGCTGTCATCATGGACGGCAACAGGCGCTGGGCCAAAAAGCGCGGGCTGCCGGCCATAGCGGGCCACAAGGCCGGGGTGGATTCGGTGCACGCGGTGGTCAAGGCCGCCAGCGACGCCGGCGTGAAGGCGCTGACGATCTACGCCTTCTCCACCGAGAATTGGAACCGCTCCAAGCTGGAGGTCAGCGCGCTGATGTTCCTGCTCAAGCGGACCATCGCCGCTTACGCCGATGAACTGGCCCGGGAGAACGTCAGGCTGATGTTCAGCGGCCGCACGGAGCAGCTGCCAGCCGCGGCCCGGGCCGTGATGCGCGACGCCGTGGAGCGCCTGCAGAAAAATACCGGCATGACCCTCAACATCGCGCTGAACTACGGCGGCAGGCAGGAGATCCTGGACGCCGCCAACCGCGCCCTGTCCTCGGGCGCCAAGGCCGTGGACGAGGAGTCTTTCTCGCGGCTGATGTACACCTCGCCCCTGCCCGACCCGGACCTGCTGATCCGCACGTCGGGAGAGATGCGCATCTCCAATTTCCTGCTGTGGCAGGCCGCCTACAGCGAGTTCTATTTCACCGATACCCTCTGGCCGGACTTCGGGGCCGCGGAATTCCGCAAAGCCCTGGCTGAGTACCAGGCCAGAGAGAGAAGGAGAGGAAAATAATGCTTCTGCCCAGAGTACTCACAGCCCTGTTCGGCATCCCGGTAGTCCTGCTCCTGATCAACGCCGGCGGCCCCGCCTACGCGGCCTTCATTTTCGCCATAATCGCCGTCTCGCTCTACGAGTACGCCACCATGATGCGCCTCGGCTCCAAGCCGGTGCAGGCCGGCGCCCTCTACCTGTTCGGCCTGCTGCTGCCCCTGGCCCTTTACTTCGACCGCTACGGCGCGGGCTTGCCCGGCGCCAACAACTACTCAGGCTTCTTCGTCTCGCTCACGGTTATCGGCGTGATGACCTGGGAGCTCTTCTCTCCCAAGAAATACCTCGAGCGCATGGGCCTGACGCTGCTGGGCATTTTCATGATCTCCTGGTGCCTGTTCCACCTCTCGGCCATCCGCGACCTGCGGCCGGCCGGCCTGTGGCTGACGCTGCTGCTGATCATCACCGTCTGGATCATGGACACCGCCGCGTATTTCTTCGGCCGCTCCTTCGGCCGCCGGCAGCTCTCCACCATCAGCCCCAAGAAGACCTGGGAGGGTGCGGCCGCCGGCTTCATCGCGGCCATCCTGACCGCCTGGGGCATCGCCAAGTTCTCCGGGGCCTTCTCCCCCTCTTTCGCCGTCGGCGCCGGCGTGCTGATAGGCGTCTTCGGCCAGATCTCCGACATCGCGGAATCCATGCTCAAGCGCGCCGTGGGCGCCAAGGATTCCTCCAACATCCTGCCCGGCCACGGCGGCATCCTGGACCGCTTCGATTCCTACATCTTCCTGGCCCCCGTCATCTATTACTACGCGGTGCTCGCCCTCTGATGAAGAGCGTCGTTATCCTGGGCTCCACCGGGTCCATTGGCGTCAACGCCGTAAAGGCCCTGCGCCGGCTGGGTAAAGGCTGGCGCGCTCTGGGGCTGGCGGCCAACTCCAACCTGGCCGCCCTGCGCGCCCAGGCGCGCGAGATGAAGCCCTCCTATGTCGCCGTTTTCGATTACAAAGCCTGGCAGGAGCTGAAGGCCGATCCCCCGAAGGGCGCGAAGGTGCTGGCGCCCGGCGTGGAAGGGCTCGCGGAGCTGGCCTCGCTGGCCCAGGCCGACGTGGTCCTCAGCGCGGTGACCGGCGCGGTGGGCTTCGCCCCGTTGCTGGCCGCCATCCGCGCTTCCAAGCACATCGCGCTGGCCAACAAGGAGCCTATGGTAATGGCTGGCGCCCTGCTGATGAAAGAGGCCGAGCGCTGGCAGGCCAGGATCATCCCTGTGGACTCCGAGCCGTCGGCCATCTTCCAGTGCCTGGCCGGCTTCAAGCCCGGGCAGTACGACGCCGCGCTGTCGCGCGTTTTCCTCACCGCTTCGGGCGGGCCGTTCTACGCCCGCAAGGGCTCGCTGGCCGGAGTTACACCGGCGCAGGCGCTCAAGCATCCCCGCTGGAGCATGGGCCCCAAGATCACGGTGGACTCCTCGACGCTGATGAACAAGGGCCTCGAGGCCATAGAGATCCAGCACCTGTTCTCGCTGCCTATTTCCAAAGTGCAGGTGCTGGTGCACCCGCAGTCGGTGGTGCATTCCGGAGTGGAATTCAGGGACGGCTCGGTGCTGGCGCAGCTGAGCTGGCCCGATATGAAGCTGCCCATCCAGTACGCCCTGACCTGGCCCGACCGCGCTCCGTCGCTGGCGGAGCCGCTCGATTTCTTCAAGCTGGCACGGCTGGATTTCTTCAAACCGGATTTCCGCCGTTTCCCGTGCCTCGAGCTGGCTTTCGAGGCCGCGCGGCGCGGCGGCATCTGCCCCGCGGCGCTCAACGCCGCCAACGAAGTGGCGGTGGAACTTTTTATTGCGGGGCGCCTGAAGTTCACGGGCATACCGGCGGTGGTGGAGAAGGTGCTCGCCGCCTGCCGCGGAGACAAGGCCGGGCTGACGCTGGCCGCGGCGGTAGAGACTGACGCCTGGGCGCGCCAGAAGGCGGCCGACGCCGCACAAAGGATGAGGTAAAACAATGATCGTATCCATACTTGCGGTGCTGTTCACTTTCGGCCTGGTGATCTTCCTGCACGAACTGGGCCACTTCGTGGTCTGCCGCCTGACCGGCATCCGGGTGGAGGCCTTCTCCTTCGGTTTCGGCAAGGAACTCTGGGGTCGCACCAGCGGCCCCACCCGCTACTCCATACGCCTCATCCCCCTTGGCGGCTACGTGAAGCCCGCCGGCGAGAGCCTCGACGAACTCTCCGGCGACCCCGCCGAGTATTTCGCCAAGCCCTGGTACACGCGCTTCGCCGTGGTGCTGGCCGGGCCGGTGATGAACTACCTGCTGGCCTTCGTCCTGTTCTCCGGCGTGATCCTGCTGATGGGCGAACCCCGCCCCTCCCCGGCGCCCGTCATCGGCGACCTGACCCAGGGCTACCCAGCAGAGATCGCCGGCCTAAAGGCCGGGGACCGCATAGTAGAGGTGGACGGCCAGCCGGTGCCCGGCTGGAAAGAGATGTCTGCCGCCATCTATCCCAAGGTTGAGAAAGATATCTCCTTGACTTACGAGCGGGCCGGCGAAAAAGCTTCCGTCACGCTGAAAACCCGTAAGGCCACCGACGCGGGCGGGACCCGCGGCGTGATCGGCATAGCGCCCGGCGTGGAATACGCGCGCGTGCCGCTGCTCAAAGGTCTGGCGATGGGCGCGCATCAGTGCTGGTACTGGACCGCCTTCACCGTGAAGACCCTGGCCACCAACATCCACAAGCGCGAGAAGCCCGACCTGGCCGGCCCCATCGGCATCGTCAATATCGTCAGCAAGGCCGCCCACACCGGCGTGGCGGATTTCTTCTTCCTCATCGGCCTCATCTCGGTGGCCGTGGGCTTCTTCAACCTGCTGCCCATTCCTCTGCTCGACGGCGGCTGGATGCTGCTGTACCTCTACGAGGGCATTTTCCGCCGCAAGCTTACCGGCGACATGATGAAGTACGTCAACGCCGCCGGCATGGTGATGTTGCTGAGCATTTTGCTCTTCGCAACCTACAACGACATCATGCGCATCGTCACTTCGCGCTCGGCCAAAAAGGCCGCCGCGGCGCAGTCGCAGGCGAAATAACATGGCCTGCTCCTGCCACGGCAAGACGCGCAAGACCCGCAAGTTGCGGGTGGGCCGCTTTACCATAGGCGGCGACAGCCCGGTCTCGGTGCAGAGCATGTGCAATACCGACACCCGCGACGTGAAGGCGACCGTGGACCAGGTCCGCCGCCTCGAGGACGCCGGCTGCGAGATCATCCGGGTGGCCGTGCCGGACATGGAAGCCGCGCAGGCGCTCGGCCGCATCAAGAGCGCCATCTCCATCCCGCTGGTGGCCGACATTCATTTCGACTGGCGCCTCGCCGTGGAGGCCGTGCGGCAGGGCGTGGACAAGGTGCGTATCAACCCGGGCAATATCGGCGAGCGCGACAAGGTCAAGGAAGTCGTGAAGGCCTGCAAGGCCGCCGGCATCCCCATCCGCATCGGCGTCAACGCCGGCTCGCTGAAGGCGCTGCGCGGCAACCCGCAGCCCGCCTGGAAGCCCTATGACTGGGCCAAGCAGATGGTCAAGGAAGCCCTGGACGAGGCCCGCGTGCTGGAGCGCCTGAATTTCCGCGACATCGTCGTCTCGCTCAAGGCCGACGACATCGAGCGCACGCTGATGGCCAACTCGCTGTTCGCTTCCAAGTCCGACATCCCGCTGCACCTCGGCGTCACCGAGGCGGGCAGCTTCCTGGCCGGCACGGTGAAGTCTTCCCTCGGCATCGGCCTGCTGCTCACGCAGGGCATCGGCGATACCATAAGGGTTTCCCTGACCGAAGACCCGGTGATGCAGGTGCGCGCCGCGTACGAGATCCTCAAGGCCCTGGGCCTGAGGCATTACGGCCCGGACCTGATCTCCTGCCCCACCTGCGGCCGCTGCCAGGTGAACGTGGGCAAGGTGGTGCGCGAGTTGGAAGAGCGCATCTATTCCGACAAGCATCTGCTCAAGAAGGCCGAGGGCATGAAGATAGCCGTTATGGGCTGCGTGGTCAACGGCCCCGGCGAGGCCCGCTCCGCCGACTTCGGCGTGGCCGGCGGCAAGGGCCGGGGCGTCTGGATAGAGAAGGGAAAACAGATCAAAGTGATCAAGGAAAGCGAGTGGGTCAACGAAGTGATCCGCAAGATCCGCAGCTCCAAATAGCGCGCCCGCGGCGCGCACCGAGGAAACGAAACCATGAATAAACCCGCCAACCAGCCGAAAGCCGCCTCCGCCGCCATCACTACCCGCGCGCAGGACTACTCGCAGTGGTACCTGGACGTGATAAAGCAAGCCACCCTCGCCGAGCACTCCGCCGTGCGCGGCTGCATGGTCATCCGGCCCCACGGCTATGCCATCTGGGAGAAGATGCAGCGCGAGCTCGACGACCGCTTCAAGGCCACCGGCCACGAGAACGCCTATTTCCCCCTCTTCATCCCGCTGTCCTACCTGACGCGTGAGGAGAAGCACGCCTCCGGCTTCGCCAAGGAATGCGCCGTGGTCACGCACCACCGCCTCAAGTCCGTCAACGGCGAGGTGGTGCCGGACCCCGAGTCCAAGCTGGAGGAGCCGCTCGTAGTGCGCCCCACCAGCGAGACCATAATCTGGGCGCAGTACAAGAACTGGATCCAGAGCTACCGCGACCTGCCGCTGCTCATCAACCAGTGGGCCAACGTGGTGCGCTGGGAAATGCGCACCCGCCTGTTCCTGCGCACCGCCGAGTTCCTGTGGCAGGAAGGCCATACCGCGCACGCCACCGAGAAGGAAGCGCTGGAAGAGACCTGGAAGATGCTCGACGTGTACGCCGATTTCGCCGAGAACGTGATGGCCGTGCCGGTGATCAAGGGCCGCAAGACCCCCGGCGAGCGCTTCGCCGGCGCGCTGGAGACCCTCTCCATAGAGGGCCTGATGCAGGACGGCAAGGCCCTGCAGATGGGCACCAGCCATTACCTGGGCCAGAACTTCTCCAAGGGCGCCGACGTGAAGTTCCAGAACAAGGACGGCCAGCTGGAGTACGTGTACGCCAGCAGCTGGGGCGTCAGCACCCGCCTGATAGGCGCGCTGATCATGACGCATTCCGACGACGCCGGCCTGGTGCTGCCCCCCAAGCTCGCCCCGGTGCAGGTGGTGGTGATCCCGATCTACAAGAGCGAAGAGGAGCACGTTAAGACCATGGAGGAAGCCTCCAAGGTGGCCGCGGAGCTCAAGGCCCTCGGCGTGGCCGTGCGCGTGGACGACCGCGACATGCAGCCCGGCGCCAAATATTACGAGTGGGAAGGCAAGGGCGTGCCGCTGCGCATAGAGGTGGGCCCGAAGGACCTCGAGAAGGGCTCGCTCTGCATAGCCCGCCGCTTCGTGGCCGAGATCCCCGGCGAGGACGCCGTCGCGCAGCGCAAGCGCCGCAAGGCTTTCCTGCCCAGGGCGGAGGCCATCGCCTCCATCGTGCCCACGCTGGCCGCCATGCAGGCGGAACTGCTGGAGCGCGCCCGCAAGACCCGCGACGCCCGCACCCGGGTCATCGACAATATCGCCGACTTCGAGAAGTTCTTTAAAGGCGAAGGCGGCGGTTTCGCCTGGGTGCACTGGGACGGCACCCCGGAGCAGGAGGACGAGATGGCCAAGCGCTTCGAGACCAGCATCCGGAACATCCCGTTCGAGGACCAGATCCCGGCCGCGGCCAAGGGCGCGGGCGTCTGCATCCTCACCGGCAAGCCGTCGGCCCAGCGGGTGCTGATGTCCAAGTCGTACTAGTCACCCCGCCGCCACCGCGCGGCTCAAGCGAAAAGGCGCCGGCAACGGCGTCTTTTTGCCTTTATTTGCCCCCCCGCATTTGTTAGAATTTCTATATAGAAAGACGCCCTCCGGCCCGCCCGGGCAGGGGGCCCCGGAGGACACCATGAAACCCAACGACTTCATTAAATTCCTTGATAAAGCCAAGATGTACGACCTGACCCAGCCGCTCAGCATCCACACCCCCCCGTGGCCGAGCTATATGCCGCTGCAGCTGCAGTACTTCAAGCGCATCGCCGGCGCGCACATGGGTCAGGGCGCCAACGGCCAGATCATGACCACCTCCAACCACGTGGGCACCCACATGGACGGCGAGATCCATTTTTACAGCGCCGGCCGCACCATAGGCGAGGTGCCCATGCGCGAATGGACCGGCCAGGCCGTGGTGGTGGACATCTCCAAGGATGTGGGCGACTACGACCTCTATGAGCCCGAACTGCTCATGAAGCGCGCCGATATCCGCAAGGGCGACATCCTCATTATCAATACCGGCTACCACAAGTACGCCTGGTACGAGAAGGGCACCTGCGACGAGGTGCGCTACTTCTGCAAGCACCCCGGCCCGGGCCCCCGCTTCCATAAGTGGGCGCTCGACATGAAGTTCAAGTGGATAGGCGTGGACTGCGGCTCCGCCGACCATCCCATGAACACCATCATCCGCAACTGGCATCCCAAGCTGTTCATCGAGGCCGAAAAGAAACTGGAGGCCAATTACGGCAAGAAATGGGACGAGATGTTCCCGCAGGAGACCTACTACCAGGTCATGCACCTCAAGCTGTTCCCCAAGCGGCTGGTGCACGCTGAGAACATCGGCGGCGAGATAGATAAGCTGTCCAATAAGCGCTGCTGGCTGGGCTTCTTCCCCCTCAAGGGCATAGAACTCGAGTCGGCCATGGGGCGAGTGGTCGCCTGGACCGCCTGAACCGGGCCTGACCGGGCCGGGGGCTTACGCTCCCGGCCCGGGTCATTTTGAGCGGGAGGAAAAATGCCGATAACAACCGAATTCGAATACGTCAAACCCAAAGACATGGAGGAGGTCCTTCATGTCTTTTCCCTTTACAAGGACAAGGCCCGGGCCCTGGCCGGCGGCACCGACCTGGTGGTGCACCTCAAAGAGGGCCTGGCCAAGCCGGAAGTGGTGGTGGACCTCAAGGCCGTCCCCGGGCTGGCCGGTTTCGCCCTGAAGGACGGCACGCTGCGCCTCGGGGCGCTCGCCACCTTCACCGACCTGATAGAATCCTCCGCGATAAAGGCCAAGTTCCCGCTGCTATGGGAAGCCGCGCTGACCGTGGCCTCCACCGGCGTGCGCAACCGGGCCACGGTGGCCGGCAATATCTGCTCGGCCGTGCCGTCGGCCGACTCCGCCCCCGCCCTGGCCGTCTATGACGCCGTGGTG
Source organism: Elusimicrobiales bacterium (assembly GCA_050174915.1). Classification (GTDB taxonomy): domain Bacteria; phylum Elusimicrobiota; class Elusimicrobia; order Elusimicrobiales; family UBA9959; genus UBA9959. The sequence continues at coordinate 133,039 of JBFXJL010000001.1, forward strand.
CTTACGCGCAGCCTCGGCGACGCGCGCCGCGTGCCGATAGCCGACTGGTTCACCGGCCCCAAGCGCACCGCGCTGCGCCCCGACGAGATAGTGGAGGCCGTAGAGCTGCGGCTGCCGGAGAAGAAGCACGCCGGCTGCTACATGAAACTGTCCCGCTACGAGGGCGAGGACCTGGCTCAGGGCGGCATCGGCGTGCTGGTTTTCGCCGACCACAGCTACCGCGTTGCCGCCTGCGCTCTCGGCCCCAAACCGGGCCGCTGCCCGCTGACTGAAACCGCGCTGAACGGCCGTAAGCTCGGAGAGAAGGCGCTGCAGGAGGCCAAAGCGGCCCTGCTGCGCGAGCTCTCCCCCATCACCGACATCCGCTCCTCGAAGGAATACCGCCTGCACATGGCCCAGATCATGCTGGGCCGGGCGCTGGAGAGCGCCTCCGCCCGGCTGCTGGGCAAGGGCCCCAAGTACGGCGCCGAGAATATCTGCTGACCGGAGCGACCTATGAAAAATCACGAAATCAAATTCACCCTTAACGGCGAGAAGGTAGCCCTGACCGTGGAGCCCAGCGACGTGCTGCTGGACGTGCTGAGGGGCCGCCTGGGGATAAAGAGCCCCAAGGTGGGCTGCGACCGCGGCGATTGCGGTACCTGCACCATCCTGGTGAACGGCCGCACCATTCGCTCCTGCCTGGCCCTGGCCGTAGAGGCCGATGGCACGGAGATAGTGACGCTCGAAGGCGCCAACACCACGCGCAAGTGGACGCAGAAGCTGCAGAAGAAGTTTCACGAGAAGAACGCCTTCCAGTGCGGCTTCTGCGCGCCCGGGGTCATCCTGTCGGCTACCGAGCTGCTGGAGAAAAACCCCAAGGCTTCCAAGCACGACATCAAGGAGGCCATAGCCGGCAACCTGTGCCGCTGCACCGGCTACGAGCCCATCGTGGAAGCCATCGAAGAGACCGTGAAGGGCAAATAGCCCGAGAGGTAAATATGGACCTTCAAAAACTTAAGACCAAGCCTAAGAAAGCAGCCAAGACCAAACCCGCCGACGACGGCCTGCGCCTGGTGGGCAAATCCGTGCTGCGCGTTGACGGCTGGGAGAAGATAAAAGGCGCGGCGCAGTACACCGACGACCTGCAGTTCGGCCCGGGCCTGCTCTACGCCGCGCTGGTGGAAAGCCCCCACGCCCACGCCAGGATCAAATCCCTGGACACCTCCGCCGCCGAAAAACTGGGCGGCGTGGTGAAGGTGGTCACCGGGCGCAACTTCACGCATAAGTTCGGTCTGTACATGAACGACCGTTATATTTTCGCTAACGACGTGGTCCGTTTCGTCGGCGAGCAGGTGGCCGCCGTAGTGGCCACCGATCCCAAGATAGCGCTGCGCGGCGCCGCGCTGGTAAAGGTGGAGTACGAGGAATTGCCGGCGGTGATGGACCCCGTGAAGGGCCTCGAGAAGGATTCCCCGCTGGTGCACCCCGACCTGGGCTCCTACTCCCACGTGCCGTGGTTCTTCCCCAAGCCGGGCACCAACATCGCGCATTGGCGCAAGATCCGCAGGGGCGACACCGCCAAGGGCTTCAAGGACGCGGACCTTGTAATGGAGGACACCTACACCGTGCCGCGCTACGCGCATTGCGCCATAGAGACGCATTCGGCCATAGGCCTTTACGATGCCTCCGGCCGGCTGACCATGTGGACCTCGTCGCAGTCCCCCTTCACCCAGCGCCATGTGTTCGCCGAAACGCTTAAGACTTTCGGCATCAGCCACAAGGACGTGCGCGTGATCAGCACCTACATCGGCGGCGGTTTCGGCGGCAAGGCCGGAGTGACGATGGAGATCATCGCGGCCGCCCTGGCCATCGCCGTGCCCGGCCGGCCCGTCAAGCTGCTGTGGAACCGCGCGCAGGAGTTCTATAACACCTACCAGCGCCTGGGCGTCACCGCCAAGATCAAGATGGGAGCCACCAAGGCGGGCAAGATCACCGCGCTCGACTTTAAGCTGTATTGGGACTCCGGCGCTTACGTCGAGTACGGCGCCAACGTGGTCAACGCGGCCGGCCTTTCGGCCAGCGGCCCCTACCGCGTGGACAATATCAGCGTGGACTCGATGTGCACCTATACCAACCTGCCGCCCTGCGGCGCCTACCGCGGTTTCGGCTACTCCGAGTTCCTCTTCGGGCTCGAGTCGCACATTACCCGGATGGCCGAGCAGCTGGGCCTGGACCCGGTGGAGTTCCGCAAGAAGAATGCCATCAAGGAAGGCGACATCCTGCCCTACGGCGCGCACATGAACCCCAACGGCATCCGCGAGGCCATTGAGAAGGTGGAGAAAGAGATCAAGTGGGGCGTCAAAGAGAAGTCCAAGGACCCGAAGAAGGCCATCGGCAAGTCCGTGGTCTGCTTCTGGAAATCCCCCGCCATGCCCCCCAACGCCAGCTCGAGCGCCTTCCTCAAGTTCAACGAGGACGGCAGCGTGAACATCCTGGTCTCGGGCATGGACATGGGCCAGGGCCTGCTGACCGTGATGGCCCAGGTGGCCGGCGAGGTGCTGGCGTTGCCGGTGACCAAGATCCGGGTGGAGACGCCCGACACCGACCGCAATCCCTATGAGTGGCAGACCGTCGGCTCGCACGTGACCTGGGGCTGCGGCAACGCGGTCAAGCGCGCGGCCCTGGAGGCCCGCGAGCGCATCTTCGACCTGGTGCAGCGCGTGCATTGCCTGGACAAGAGCACCCTCTACCTCGAGGACGAGCGTGTTAAGTGCCGCACCCAGCCGAACTTCTCGCTGCCCTTCAGGGACTTCGTCATAAACGGCATCCAGGCCGACGACCATACCTTCAAGGGAGGCCCGATAATGGGCTCCGGCGTATTTATGCCCGAGTTCACCTCCGCTATCAGCGACCCGGAGACCGGCCAGGGCGGCCACCCCAACGTGCATTACACCACGGGCGCCGCCGGCGTGGTCCTGGAAGTGGATAAAGAGACCGGCAAGATGAAGATCAAGAAGGTGGCGCTGGCCGTAGATTGCGGCAAGGCCATCAACCCGGACCTGGTGAAGGGCCAGGTGGTGGGCGGGCTGCTGCAGGGTTTTGCCACGGTGCTCTACGAGGACATGCGCTACAACGAAAAGGGGCGCCTGCTGAACCCCAACTTCTCGGATTACAAGATCCCCACCGTGATGGACATGCCCGAGGTGGTGGTGCCGATCATCATAGAGGTGCCCCAGCCCGACGGCCCCTACGGCGCGCGCGGCGTGGGCGAGCACACGATGATACCGTGCGCCCCGCTGATAGCCAACGCCGTGGCCGACGCGCTCGGCGTGCGGATCAAGTCCATGCCGGTTACCAAGGAAAAGGTGGCCCTGGCCGCCAAGGCCGCGAGGAAATAAGCTCCGGAGGAACGCAACATGAAAGTAGCTCTCTGCCAGTTCGACATGAAGTGGGAAGACAAGGAAGCCAATAAGCGCCGCATAGCGGAGCTGTTGCAGAATTTCCCCCGCCGCAAGGAGATAGACTGGCTGGTGTTCTCGGAGATGACGCTGTCCGCCTTCACCATGAATACCGCCGTCTCCGAGCTTAACGACGAGGACCGCGCCTTTTTCTCCGGCCTGGCCGCGCAGAACAATATCAACATCTCGTACGGCGGCGTAGAGAAGGGCTACAACAACCTGATCACGCTGGACCGCAAGGGCAACAGGATCAACACATACTCCAAGATCCACCTGTACGCCTTCGGCGGCGAGGACAAGCATTACAACCCCGGCTCGAAGCAGGAGGTGTTCACGCTGGAGGGGCTGCGCGTGATGCCGGCGGTCTGCTTCGACCTGCGCTTCCCCTACCTGTTCTGGAACAAGGCTAAGGACGTGGACGTGTACGTGGCGATAGCGGCCTGGCCCATGCGCCGGGCCGAGCAGTGGATGACGCTGCTGCGCGCCCGCGCGGTGGAGAACCAGGCCTACTGCATAGGCGTGGACCGCGTCGGCATGGAAGGGAAGATCGAGTACTCCGGTAATTCCATGTGCTACGACCCGCTGGGCAAGACGGTGATCGACGCCGGCACGGCGGAAGGCATCTACCTGGCCGACGGCCCGCTGGACCCGGCGCTGGTGGCCAAGACCCGCGAGCGCTTCCCCTTCATCGGCGAAAGAAAATCTTTCCCCTGGCAGTAGGGCTCGCCGGGCAGGCCGGAACGCAAAACGCGTTCGCGCACACCGTGCGCTCACTCATCCTCAGCCCTCGGCGCTTACGCAAGCCTCGGTCTTCGGAAGGTTTTGCTAACCCGGCCAGCCCGGTTCACTGTGAATAAAATGGATCTACTCTCATACGGCGACAGTATACCGGAGGGCGAGTACCGCCTGCATTCGGCTTTCGCCAACGCGCTGAATTTTCGCAAGGGCGGGCTGCTGGTGTCGGTGGTGCCCCCCCGCGCCGGCGCCGGGCCGCTCAACGTGGTGCTGCGGCAGCTGCCGCCCGGCGCCAAGCGCCTGCGCTCCACCCGCCTCTACCTGTATATCGACGAGAACCGCCTGCGCAAGGAGCCGGAGGCCCGCTACGCCTCGGCCGTACCGCTGGTGGACGCTACTCCCGCCGCCCTGAGCGCGGGGCTGAAGGAACTCGAGCGCGAGCTGGTCCTCAAGGCTCCGCCCAAGAGCCTGGCCTTCGTCTTCGAGCGTAAACTCGAGAAGGCCTTTTCCCGCGTCTTCGAGCGCCAGCTGCTGATCCGCTTCAAGCGGGCAGTGACCCATATGCGGGCCGGCGACTATTCCCGCGGCGTAAAGACCATGCGCGGCCTGGGCTTCGGCCTTACCCCCTCCGGCGACGATTTTATCAGCGGCCTGCTGGCCGGCTTCAATTTTGCCATGCTCAACCTGCGCTACGACGCCGAGGGACTGATAGAGAAGATCTTCTTCTACGCCGAAGGCGGCAATTTGGTCTCCAACTCTTTCCTGCGCTGCTCCTTCGAGGGCAAGGTGAACGCGAAGACCGGCCGCCTGCTGCGGGCGCTGGGCGGTCGCGACCGCGGGGAACTGAGGGCCGCGGCGCGCGAGGCGCTGGCCAGCGGCCATACTTCGGGAGCTGATTTTTGCGCGGGGTTGGTTTTCGCCCTGCGGCAGGCGCTGGAGGCGCGTTAAAAAAGGAACTTATGATAAAAACCGTGATCAAGAAGGGCGCTTATTTCGACTCGGTCTCGCTGATGCAGGTGGCCAAGCGGCTCAACGCCGTGCCCGGCGTCATCGACTCCGCCGTGGTGATGGCCACCGCCGAGAACAAGGGGATCATCAAGGCCTCCGGCCTGCTTACCCCGGAGATCCTGAAAGCCGGCGACTCCGACCTGGCCATAGCCGTAAGCGCGAAATCCCCGGAAGCGGCCGCGGCCGCCTTCGCCGCCGCCGAGGAACTGCTCAACAAGAAGCCGGCCCAGACCGTGGGCGGCACGGACCGCAAAGCCGCCGGCCTCGACGAGGCCGTGAACATGCTCGCCGGCGCCAACCTGGCCGTCATCTCGGTGGCCGGGCGCTTCGCCGGCGCGCTGGCCGCGGATTGCCTGGGGAAAGGGCTTAACGTCATGCTCTTCTCCGACAATGTACCGGTGGAGACCGAAGTGGAACTCAAGAAGGCGGCCGTTAAAAAAGGCCTGCTGGTGATGGGCCCCGACTGCGGCACCGCCATCATCAACGGCGCCCCCATAGCTTTCGCCAACTCCGTGCGCCGCGGCAACGTCGGTGTGGTGGCCGCCGCCGGCACGGGCCTGCAGGAAGTGACCACCTTGATTTCCAACGAGGGCGCGGGCATCTCGCAGGCCGTCGGCACCGGCGGGCGCGACGTGAAGGCCGAGGTCGGCGGGCTGACCTTCATCCAGGCCCTTAAACTCCTGGCGGCCGACCCGGCCACCGACGTGCTGCTGCTGGTCTCCAAGCCGCCGGCCGCCGAGGTGCTCAGGAAGATAGCGGCCGAGGTGAAGCGGATAAAGAAGCCGGTGGTGGCGGTGTTCATCGGCGGCGAGATCAAAGAGAAGATCAAGGAAGATTTCTATCCCGCCAAAACCCTGGAGGAAGCCGCCTACAAGGCCGCCTGCCTGGGCAAGGGCTGGAAGATAGCCAAGGCCCGCGAGATCATTTACGATCTGAACCTCAAGGCCGAGGAACTGGCCAAGCGGGAGGCGGCGAAGAAGAAGAAGAGCCGCTGCCTGCGCGGCCTGTTCACCGGCGGCACCTACGTCGGCGAGGCGCAGGTCATCCTGCCCGACCTGATCGGCGAGGTGAAGTCCAACGCCCCGCTCGATAAGCGCCTGAAGCTGAAAAATTCCATGGAGCTCTCCGGCCACGCCGTGATAGACCTCGGCGAGGACGAGTTCACCGTCGGCCGCCCGCACCCGATGATAGACTTCTCCCTGCGCAACAAGCTGATAGTCTCCGAGGCCAAGAAGCCCGAGGTGTCCGTGCTGCTGCTGGACCTGGTGCTGGGCTACGGCGCCAACCTCAAGCCGCTCGAGGAGATACTCCCCCCCATAACGGAAGCGTTCCTGCGCAACAGGGAGCTTTCGATCGTGGCGTCGGTGACCGGCACCGAGACCGACCCGCAGGTGCGCTCCAAGGTGGTGAAGGCCCTGGAAGCCGCCGGCGTGCTGGTGATGTCTTCCAACGCCGGGGCCTGCCGCCTGGCCGGAGAGATAGTGCGTCTGGGAGGTAAGAAATGAAACTTTTCGAATCCGAACTCAAGGTAGTGAACATCGGCCTGGAATCTTTCAGGCAGGGGCTTAAGGACTCCGGCGTGGCCAGCGTGCAGGCGCAGTTCAAGCCGCCGCTCTCCGCCGAGGCGGCGCTGTTCGCCAAGGCCGCCAGGCACGGCGCGAAAATCGAGAAGGCCAACCAGAAGGCCCTGGCCAGGGTGCTGGCCGCCAAGCCGGCCCTGGTAGGCATGGGCGTGGCCCTCGACGTGATCCCCGGCATGAAGAAGAGCCTGATACTGCACGCCGGCCCCCCCGTTACCTGGGAGCGCATGTGCGGCCCCATGCGGGGCGGCATCATGGCGGCCCTGATGTACGAAGGCCTGGCCGCCAACCCTAAAGAGGCGGAGAAGTTGGCCGCCTCCGGCAAGATCAAGTACGAGCCCTGCCACGAGCATAATGCCGTCGGGCCCATGGCGGGCATCATCTCGGCGTCCATGCCCGTTTTCATCGTCAAGAACGAGGAGCACGGCAATTTCGCCTACGCCACGCAGAACGAGGGCCTGGGCAAGGTGCTGCGCTACGGCGCCTACGGGCCCGAGGTGATAGAACGCCTGAAGTGGATGGAGAAAACCCTTTACCCGACGCTGAAGGCCGCCATAGAGTCGCTGGGCCGCGTGGACCTCAAGACCATGGTGGCGCAGGCGCTGCACATGGGCGACGAGGTGCACAACCGCAACCGCGCCGGCACGTCGCTGCTCTACCGCGCCCTCGCCCCCGCCGTGATCAAGACCTGCAAGGACCCGGAGACGGCGGCCCGCTCGCTCGACTTCATCAACGGCAACGACCACTTCTTCCTGAACCTGAGCATGGCGCTCTCCAAGGCTTCGCTCGACGCCGGCCGCGGCGTGAAGGACTCGAGCCTTGTTGTGGTGATGGCGCGCAACGGCACCGACTTCGGCGTGCAGCTGTCGGGCACCGGGGGCAAGTGGTTCACGGGCCCGGCCCAGGTGCCGGACGCGTTGTACTTCCCAGGCTACTCCAAGGCTGACGCCAACCCGGACATCGGCGACTCGGCGATAACCGAGACCAACGGCCTGGGCGGCTTCGCCATCGCGGCGGCGCCGGCTATCGTACAGTTCGTGGGCGGCAAGGCCGCCGACGCGCTAGCCTACACGCTGGCGATGTACGGCATCACCGTCGGGGAGAGCAACATCTACAAGATCCCGGCGCTGGACTTCCGCGGCACGCCGACGGGCATAGACGTGATCAAGGTGGCCAAGTCCGGCATCCTGCCGTTCATCGACACCGGCGTGGCCCACAAGAACGCCGGCGTAGGCCAGGTAGGCGCCGGCGTGCTCAGCGCCCCCCCCGAGCCCTTCGCCAAGGCTTTCGAATACTTCGCCAAGAACTTGAAGTAGGTAGACTGCGCCTTAAATGAAAAAGCCCCGCAAGGGGCTTTTTCACTTTATCCGCGGGATGCCCAGTCGGGGGCCTACCGCAGGGGCAGGAACGCAAAATCGGCGTCGGCCACACCGTGGCCGGTCACGGATAAGCCGCATAGCGGCTTTCCGCGACCCCGGCTCGGCGATTTTCGCGGAAAAATCGCCTCCGCCCTTGCGGACCGGCGCAGCCGGTCCTCACCTGCCGCGCACTGCAGTGGCCTTCGGCCACCCGGCCCTCGCGCTTACGCAAACTCGGGCCTCCGACAGGCTTTTGCTTACCCTGCCCCTGCGGTCTCCCCCTCCGAGAGATCTCATGGTTGATAACGAGCGGTTGCTCGATTCAGCCGTCTGGTTTTGCCGCATGGGACGGTCTTGTGCGGGACAACTGTAGGCGGGCGAGGGTATGCCTTCGGAGGGGCCTCGCGGAGGCGAGGCTTGCGTAAGCGCCGAGCCGGAGCGAAAGAGCGAGGCCACGGTGTGGCCGAGCGTACCCGGAGAAGGCGTACCCTCGTCTGCCCCTGCTACATAAAAAAACCGCCGGGAGGGCCCGGCGGTTTTGAACCGAAGTTAGGAATATAAGAATCAGCGTCCCTAGGTGCCGGGCTGGTATTCGGGCTCGGCGGGGACGGCGACGGGCTGCTTGGCCTTTTTGGGGAGGGCGTTCCAGATCTTCATCGAAAGGATGAAGCCGATGACGGCGAAGGGGACCAGGAAGACGGGCCACATTTTCCAGTTGTTCGGGTCCTTAGCGAGCTCCCCCACCGGCGTGATATGGCCGATGACGAGGGACTGCATGCCCGTGCCCAGGTACACCATGCCGTCGACGATGCCCGTGGCCGCGCCCGCGTTCTTGGCGCCGCCGAAGTCCGTGGTGGAGGTGCCCGACAGAATGCCGTGCACGCCCGTCACCGACATCGAGATCAGCATGGTCGCCGCGCCGGCCCACCAGATATTGGCGCCCAGCGTCAGCGCCATGATGCCGGCGCTCGCGCCCATCACGCCGTAGAGAATGGCCGCCATCGGCCCGCGGCGCGACTGGAACAGCCTGTCCGAGCACCAGCCCGTCAGGAAAGAGCCCGCCAGGCCCGTCAGCAGCAGCATCAGGCCCCAGTTGTCGGTGATCCAGAAACCTTTCTTGAAGCCCACCTCGCCCGCGAACAGCGGGTACCAGTGCATGATGCCGTTGCGCAGCACGCCGCTGCAGAACTCTATGCCGCACACCACCAGCAGCACCGGGTGCGTGATGATCTTCAGGAATACCTGTTTCACCGGCAGGCGCTCGCCGGTGGAGGAGACGGATTCCTCGCCGGTGTCGAAATCTTTATAGCCCGCTTCGCCGGGGGTGTTGCGCAGGAAGAAGAACATGATCAGCCAGAAGACGGTCAGCATGACGGTCGGTACGAAGAAGATCCACCAGTTCTGGTCCACCCCCGTCCCGCCCAGGCCGAACACGGCCGAGAAGATCCTGGCCATCACGGAAGGATCCGTCGCGGCCGCCGCGCGGCTGGCCTCGGCCACCGCGAAGCCCCAGTCGAAGGCGAAGTACAGGCCGAAGGCTATCATGGCGCCGAAGATCGTGGAGAAGGTGCCGCGCTCGCGCACGTGGAACCAGGGGGCCTTTACCGTGACGATGGAAATGGCGCCGTAGCTCTGGAAGTGCATGTTCAGGGCGTAGAGGAGCATGAACGCGTTGAAGACCGAGACGTTCCAGCCCCAGTTGGCCATGCCGTAGAGGGACAGGCCCATCAGGAAGTTAACCACCAGGGAGCCGCCGGTGCCTATGAGCATGGCCAGGCGGCCGCCCAGCCGGTCGGCCAGCGGGCCGGTGACGAGGAAAGAAAGCGCGTACACCCAGGCGCCCACGGCGAAGATCTCGCCGAACTGCGCCTTGGTCATTACCCCGTCGCCCAGCACGCTCTTGGCAACGGTCAGATTGTAGCGGCCCATGTAGAGGAAGGCGTAAGCGAAGCCGAGCGGGACCCAGTTCAGGGCGCGGCGGAAACGGTAAGCTCCGGAATGATTTGGGATATCCATGGGAAAATTATAACTTTTTGCCCGGCCGCGGTGACCGGGCTCGTGTAAAATGCGTGTAAAGTCTTGCCGGGACCCCGCTCCGGCCTTGCCTTATAGAGAATGGAATTGCTATTATTATATATGGAAGGTGGCTGAAGTTCAGGCCGCTTTTTTTACTAATAGGGCAGGAACCTGGAATTTTATGGATAAGTCCAAATTAGAGGCCGAAATAGAGAAAACCGTGGATTTGAACGGTTTTGAACTGGTGGACGTCAAGCAGGCCAGCCATAACGGCAAGCCCCTCATCCAGATCTTCGTGGACAGGGAGCAGGGCGGCGTGCTGCTCGACGACTGCGCCGTGCTCAGCGAAAAAGTGGGCGAGTGCCTGGACACCAACAATTTTTACGAGAACGGGTATTTCCTGGAGGTTTCCTCCCCCGGCATCGACCGCGTCATAAAGAAGGAAAAAGATTTCAAGCGCTTCATGGGCCAGCAAGTAAAGATCCGCCTGAAGCGGCCGGTAAACAGCGCGCGCGTGTACTACGGCAGCATAGCCGGCTTTGAAAACGGGCAGGTGCTCCTGTCCGGTGATTTAAAATTCAGCCTGGAGGATATCGACGAGGCCCGGCTTCATCCGACCGACGACGAGATCCTGAAGGGAAAATAACACAGGGGTAAGAACAATGACTACTAACAAGGAACAGAAGAACAAATCGGACCTTTTACTGGCGCTGGAGCAGCTTGAGCGCGAGAAGAACATAAAGCGCGAGGACGTCTTCAAGACGATCACCGACTCCCTGGTGAGCGCGCTGCGAAAATATTTCGGCAAGACCGCCCAGATCATGGCGGGCATCGACCCGGAGACCGGCGAGATGGCCGGCTTCCTGGTCAAGAAAGTCTCCGACCCGGTGGTCACCCCCGAACTGGAGATCACCCTCGAGGAGGCCCAGAAGCACCACCCCGACGCCAAGATGGGCGACGACGTGCACATCCCCGTGCCGATCCAGGATTTCTCCCGCATCGCGGCCCAGACCGCCAAGCAGGTGCTCATCCAGAAGATCCGCGAGATAGAAAAAGTCCGCATCTTCGACGAGTACAAGCCCCGCGAGGGCGAGATCGTCACAGGCCTGGTGCACCACGTCGCCGGCCGCGATATCTTCGTCGACCTTGGCAAGGCCGAGGCCATCCTGCCCTTCTCCGAGCAGATCCGCCGCGAACACTACAGCGTCAACCAGCGCGTGCGCGCCATCATCCACCGCGTCGACAAGGAGAACAAGGGCCTGCAGATCGTCCTCTCCCGCGCTTCCGGCGGCTTCCTGAAGGCCCTGTTCGAGGCCGAAGTGCCCGAGATCGCCGAGAAGGTCATAGAGATCGTGGACGTGGTCCGCGACCCCGGCTTCCGCGCCAAGGTGCTCGTGCGCAGCAACAGCCCCAAAGTGGATCCCGTCGGCGCCTGCGTCGGTATCCGCGGCTCGCGCATCCGCGTTATCATGAGCGAGCTCGCCAACGAGAAGATCGACCTGATCCCCTATATCGAGGACACGCTGACCATGATCGCGAAGGCCTTCTCCCCCGCCACCGTCAGCTCCGTGAAGGTGCTCGACAAGGAAGGCAAGCGCGCCCAGGTCATCGTTCCCGACGACCAGCTCGCCATGGCCATCGGCCGCGAAGGCCAGAACATCCGCCTCGCCAGCCGCCTGACCGGCTGGGAGATAGAGGTGAAGTCCGAGGGGCAGCGCAACGAGGAGAACAAGCGGACCACGGACCTGGCCATGCAGGACCTGCTCAAGATCGACGGCATCGGCGCCAAGGTGGCCGAGACGCTCATCACCATGAACGTGCTCGACATCCGCACCGTGGCCGGCCTCACCGAGGAGGAGCTTTGCTCCCTCGAGGGCATCGGCGAGAAAACCGCCCAGAAAATCCTGGCGGGCGCCAAGAAATACCTCGAAGAGAACCCCAATTACGGCCAGCAGCCGGCCGCCCAGGAAGAAGCCGCCGCCGCTGAGGCCCCCGCCGAGGCCGTTGCAGAGGCCGCTGCCGAGACCCCTGCCGAGACCCCTGCCGAGACCCCTATTGAGACCGCTACCGAGACTGAAGAGGTGAAAAATGACAGCCAAAAAGAAGGAAAATGAAGATTTAGACCAGAAGGACTCGGCGGCTAAGGTTGAAGGCGAGGCGAAGGCCGCGCCCAAGAAGAAGGCCGCGCCCAAGAAGAAGGCCGAAGGCGCTGACGCCGGGGAAAAGAAAGCCCCCGCTAAGAAAGCCGCGCCCAAGAAGAAAGCCGAAGGTGCCGACGAGGGCGAAAAAACGACCAAGGCTCCCAAAACCGCCAAAAAGGTTAAGTCCGAAGAGCCCGCGCCTGAACCCGAACTTCCCAAGAAGCCTGACCTGAAGCGCTTCATGTTCTCACATTCCACGTCCGAAGGCACTATCGCCGCCGGACCTACCGGGGCCAAGGAAGAGCCCAAACCCGTGGAGGCGCCGAAGCCGGCCGCCGCCCCCGCCCCGGCCCCCGCTGCCCCCGCTCCGGCCTCAGCCGCTCCCGCTGCTCCCGCCGCCCCGGCCAAGCCGGCCGCCCCGGTCAAGCCGGCCGCCCCGGCGGTTCCCCCGGTAAGACCCTTTACCCCCGGCACGGCCGGCCCTGTTTCCCCCGTGGTCAGACCGGCGGTACCGCCCGCCAGGCCCGGGCAACCCAGCCAGCCTTCACAGCCTAACAGGCCGCCGCAGCGCCTTATCATTCCCCCGCTCATCAGGCCGCTGTCGCCGGTGATACGCCCGGCCGGCGCCCCGCCGCCCAGGCCGGCGCAGCCGCCCATGCAGCGCCCCGGTTACGGCGGTGGTCCCGGCAGGCCCATGCCGCCGCGCCCGCAGGCCAAGCCCCTCCAGAAGCCCGCCGCCCCCGCGCCCAAGCCGGCGCCCAAGCCGGCGGAAGCCGCTCCCGCCGTTCCCGGCGAGAAGGGAGCGCTGCCCAAGCTCAAGGTCCCGACCACGCTGATCGTCCGCGAGCTCGCGGAAAAGCTCGGCGTTAAGACCACCGACCTCATCAAGAAGCTGATGGGAATGGGCGTGTTCGCCACCATCAACCAGCGCCTCGAAGAGGACGCCGCGCAGCTCATCGCCGCGGACTACGGCTTCGACCTGGAGATGGTCCCGATGTACGGCGAGGACGAACTGAAAGAGGAGATCGAACACGAGACGTCCGAAAACCTCAAGCCCCGCTACCCGATCATCACGATCATGGGCCACGTCGACCACGGTAAAACCACCCTGCTCGACGCGCTGCGCGAGTCCGACGTGGTCGGCTCCGAAGCCGGCCAGATCACGCAGCACATCGGCGCCTACATGGTGAAGACCCCCCGCGGCAACATCACCGTACTCGACACCCCCGGCCACGAGGCGTTCACCGCCATGCGCGCCCACGGCGTGAAGATCACCGACATCGTGGTGCTGGTCGTTTCCGCGGTCGACGGCGTCATGCCCCAGACCCTGGAGGCCATCAACCACGCCAAGGCCGCCGACGCCCCGATCATCGTGGCGATCAACAAGATCGACCTGCCCACGGCCAACAGCCAGCAGATCAAGCAGCAGCTGTCCAACCACGGCCTGCTGCCCGAAGACTGGGGCGGCAAGACGCCGATGGTGGAGATCTCCGCCAAGAAGCGCCTCAACCTCGACAAGCTGCTCGAGATCGTCAGCATCCAGTCCGAACTGATGGAGCTGAAGGCCAACCCGGACAAGCCCGGCCAGGGCATCGTCATCGAGTCCCGCCTGGACCCGAAGAAGGGTATCGTCGCCACCATCATCAACGTCACCGGCACCATCCGCGTCGGCGACCCGTTCACCGTGGGGGCCGCGCACGGCAAGGTGCGCGCCATCGTGGACGACCGCGGCGCCAGGCTCGAGGAGCTCAGACCCAGCATGCCGGCCGAGATCCTCGGCATCAGCGGCGAGGTTCCCACCGCCGGCGACGTGCTCAAGGTGGCCGAGAACGAGAAGGAAGCCCGCCACGTGGCCGATAAGCGCAAGCTGAACCGCCGCGAGGAGGCCATGAGCCACCAGCGGCACGTGACCCTGCTGTCGCTGAAGTCCCAGGTGGACCAGCACCAGCTCAAGAACCTCAACGTGGTGCTCAAGACCGACGTGTTCGGCTCGCAGCAGGCCATCAAGGACCAGCTCGAGAAGATGAGCACCAGCGAAGTCGCCATCCAGCTGCTGCACACCGGCATCGGCAACATCACCGAGTCCGACGTGCTGCTGGCCAAGGCCTCCTCCGCCGTCATCCTCGGCTTCCACGTGGACGCCGACACGAAGGTGCGCGAGGCCGCCAAGGCGACGGACGTGGAAATCCGCGAGTACACCATCATCTACGACCTCATAGAGGACGTGCGCGCCGCGATGAGCGGTCTGCTGGCCCCCGAGATCGTCGAACTGGTCACCGGCCGCGCCAAGATCCTGCAGGTCTTCGACCTGAGCTCCGGTAAGATCGCCGGCTCCAGGCTGCTCGAAGGCAAACTGGTGCGCAACCAGCAGGTCAGGGTGCTCCGCGGCAAGGAGATCGTCGGCACGGGCAAGATCTCCGGCCTGAAGCACTTCAAGGAAGACGTCAAAGAAGTCGTGATCAAGGACATGGAGTGCGGTATCCTGTTCGACGGCTTCAAGGACTTCCGCGCCGAGGATATGGTGGAAGTCATAACCAAGGAGGAGCGCATCCGTCGCCTAGCGGCGCCGGGCGCCTGACCCCGTGGGCTCTAAAAGAAACGAACGGCTGAAGGAACTCTTCCTGCAGGAGATCAGCACGGCGCTGAGGAATATCAACGGCATCAACGCCAACGGGCTCCTCACGCTGACCGGCTCCGAACTCACGCGGGACGGCAAGGTGCTCTACGTCTACTACTCGGTGCTGGGCACCGACGCGGAGCGCCAGCGCAAGGAACTCATCCTCAAGGCCAACTCCCGCGAGATCCGGACGCTGCTGTTCAAGCGCCTGTGCCTCAAGAGCGTGCCTGAGATACAGTTCAAGTTCGACGAGACCCCTGAAAAGGCCTCGCACATAGAGGACATCTTCAAGCAGATTAACTCGGAAAATGAAAAAACCGATGAGAACCCTGGACCTCGAGACTGAGTTCAAGCGTCTCGAGGAACTGATACTTAATTCGCAGACGTTTTTCCTGGCCGGGCACCTTAACCCGGACGGGGACACGATCGGCTCGATGCTGTCTATCGGCTCCGTGCTCAGGCGCCTGGGCAAGAAGGTGCGCCTGTTCTCTCAGGACCCGGTCCCGGATAACCTGCGCTTCCTGCCCAACGTGCGCGCGGTGCGCTCGCGCCTCCCCAAGGGCAAGTTCGACGCCGCGATACTGCTGGAATGCTCCGTGCCTTCGCGCGGCGGCGCCCTGGAGCCGGTGCTCAAGCGCTGCGGCAAGGTGGTCAACATCGACCACCACAAGACCTCCGAGTTCTACGGCGACATCAACATCGTCGAGCCGCATTCCTCCTCCACCGCCGAGATCGTCTACCGCCTGTTCTACAACATGAACGTCAATATCAGCCGGCGCGAGGCGGCCTGCCTCTACACGGGCATGGTCACCGACACCGGCCGCTTCCATTTTCCGGCCACCAGCCCCCGCACCATGCAGGTGGCCTCCCGGCTGCTGGAGACCGGCTTCAAGTTTTCGCGCATCAACGACCTGCTCTACGCCACCAAGGCCTGCGAGGCGCTCAAGGTACTGGGGCGCGCCCTGGGCAGCCTGGAGTTCAAGGCCGGCGGCAAGCTGGCCATCATGACGCTGACCCTGGCCGATTTCAAGGAAGCCGACGCCCGCCCCGAGCACGCCGAGAACGTGATCAACTACGGCATGATGCCCCCCGGCGTTAAGGCCACAGTCATGTTCCGCGAGGAAGCGGGGCGCATCAGCGTCACCTTCCGCTCCCGCGGGCACCTCGACGTCAGTCTGGTCGCCAAGACCTTCGGCGGCGGCGGCCACCGCAACGCTTCCGGCTGCCGAGTAAAGGCCTCACTCGAGGAAGCTCGGGAAAAAGTCATTCCCGTGCTGACCAAGCTCCTGGCCTGATGATCCCGCAGCCCGCCGGACTTTTCCTTTTCGACAAGCCGAAAGGCATTACCTCCCACGACGCGGTCTACCTGCTGCGCCGCAAGCTCGGGGTGCAGCGTATAGGCCACAGCGGCACGCTGGACCCCATGGCCACCGGCCTGCTCATCCTGCTCGTCGGCTCCGCTACGAAAGCGCAGGAAGGGCTGCAGGGCGCCTCCAAGATCTACACCGGCACCATCCTCTTCGGCGCCGAGACGGACACTTGGGACGCCGAGGGTAAGGTGGTGGCCGAAGCCCCGCCCCCCGCCCTGGACGCGGCGTCCTTGGCGCGCGCCATAGCCGCCTTCGACGGCCGCATCATACAGCAGGTCCCCCCCTATTCAGCCGTGCGCATGCAGGGCAAGCCCATGTACAAGCTGGCCCGCAAGAATATTCCCATGCCCGAGGTGCGGCGCCAGACCGACGTTAAATGGCTGGCCTGGACCCCGCGCCCGCCCGGGCTGGACTTCGAAATAGAGTGCTCGGGCGGCACGTATATCCGCTCCATCGCCTGTGAGCTGGGGCGCGCCATGGGGTCGCGCGCGCACCTTACCGTTCTGCGCCGCACGTCCATAGGTGCCTACCGCGCCGACGGGGCCGTTACCGCCGCCGCCCTGGCCGCTATGACGCCCGAAGAGGCCGCGGCCAGGCTGCTCCCGCCGCCGGGAGACGGCCGTGCTTAATTTTACCGCCATCGGCAGCTTCGACGGGGTGCATCTCGGCCACCGCCGCATTATCCGCGCCGCCGTGCGCGAGGCGCTGCGGCGCGGCATGGCCAGCCGCGTCGTCTATTTCCCCTTTCCCCCAAAATTCTTTTTCTCCGGCGAGCTGGAGAACTGCCTGATCACGCTGCCAGAGGAGCGCGAGGCGCTGATCGACGCGCTGCGTCCGGACGCCGTGGAGCCGCTGGTCTTCGACGGCACCCTGGCCGCCATGCCGGCGGCTGATTTCTTCAACCGCGTCGTGCTGGACCGCTTCTCCTCGGGCGGGCTCTGCGTGGGGCCGGATTTTGCCGTGGGGCGGGGCCGGGAAGGCCACATGGACTACCTCAAGGCCGCCAGCCGGCAGGCGGGCATAGCTTTTAAGGCGGTGCCGTTCTCCCGCCGCGGCGGGCACAAGATCTCGTCGAGCCTGATCCGCGCCCGCCTCCGCGAGGGCCGTGTAGAAGAGGCTAACGCCTGCCTGGGGTGGAATTATTCCGTCAGCGGGCCGGTGGTAAAGGGCGCGGGCCTGGGCCGCAAGCTGGGTTACCCGACGGCCAATATCGGGGCGCATCCGGCCAAGATCCTGCCGCCCGGCATTTTCGCGGCGCGGGTCAAGGTGGGCCACGACACGCACGAGGCCGTGCTGAGCGTGGGCCGCCGTCCCACCGTCAATACGCTGGGCGGGCGGCTGATACTGGAAGCGCATATACTGGATTTCTCCCGCAATATCTACGGGCGCAAGGTGGAGGTTACCTTCCTCAGGCACCTGCGCCCGGAGCGCAAGTTCTCGTCGAAGGAATCCCTGATAAAGCACATAGAGGGCGACATCCTCGCCGCCCGCCGTTACTTCTCTAAACTCGCTAAGTAGTTAGCCGCAGGGGCCTGGCCCCTCGCTCCTGGAAGATGGAAACCGTTGCGCGGTTTCCCCCCGCCATGGGAATTTATGGCGGGGCCCCCCCTTCCCCAAAGTCGCTCGGAACCAGGTCCCTGCGGCTGGATCCTGTAGATTATATTATTGTGGGTTTTGAGCGGCGCAGGAAGCGGCCGCCGAATCGCTTTGGCGAGGTCAGCTCGCCGGACTCGGCTACTACCTCGCCGCGCAGGACGGTATACTTGGGAAAACCGTAAAGTTTACGGCCCTGCCAGGGCGAGAAATCCGTGTTGTGCTGCAGGTTGCGCCAGTCGGCCTTTACGGCGGCGGCGGGGTCTATTATGGCGAAGTCGGCGTCATAGCCGGGGCGGATGAAACCCTTGGAGGAAAGGCCCATGACGCGGGCCGGGTTCTCGCACAGCAGTTCCACCAGCAGCTCCAGGGAGATCTTTCCGGTTTTTACGCCGTAGGTGTAGGCCGCGGCCAGCAGGGTCTGGGCGCCCGGCAGGCCCATGGGCAGTTTCCTGATGTCCCCGCCCCAGGCGTCCTTCTGGGCGCGGGTAAAGGTGCAATTGTCGGTGGCCACTACCTGCAGCGCCCGGCTCTGCAGCGCCCGCCAGAGCGCCGCGTTGTCCTCTTTGGCGCGGATGGGCGGGCAGCAGGAGTACAGGTAGCCGTCCTTGCCTTTGAAACTGCTCTCGTCCAGGGCCAGGTACTGCGGGCAGGTCTCGCCCATCACCCGCACGCCGGCCCGGCGAGCCGCCGCGATTATCTCGGCCGAGCCGGCCGCTGAAAGGTGTACAAAATACGCCGGGGCTCCGGCCGCGGCGGCCAGGGCGGCCACGCGCCCTACGGCTTCGGTCTCGGTGAAGGCCGGACGGGACCGCGGCAGCGCGCCTATGCCGCCTGCCGGTGCGTACAGGTCCGTCAGGAAATCTATCACCGGCCCGTTCTCGGCGTGGACGCAGACCAGCGCGCCCAGGCGCGCGGCGGCCGCGAGGGCCCGGGCCATTTCGTCGTCGCCGGCCATCAGGCCGCGGGCGCCGTAGGCCGTGAACATCTTGAACGTGGTGGCTCCGGCCTTTACGGCGGCCGCAATGGCAGCTTCGGGACGGGTCATCCTCGACCAGCCGGTCAGCATGCAGTGAAAGGAGTGGTCGGCGTAGCAGCGGCCGCGCGCTTCCGCCACGCGGTCGCGCAGGCCCTTGGCCGGGCTCTCGCCAGGTCCCTGTCCGGTGTAGTCGATGAAAGTGGTGGTACCGCCGCAGACGGCGGCGGCCGAGCCCGAGGTGAAATCGTCGGAGGTGTACTTGTTCGGGCCCAGCTTCAGGCGGAAGTGAGCGTGGGCGTCTATGACGCCGGGCAGCACGGTCAGCCCCCGGGCGTCGACGACGCGGCGCGCGGCGGCGGCCCTTGAAGGCGGACGGACGGCGGCTATGCGACCCCCGCTTACGAAGATATCGCGGAGAGCTGTCTTCCCGCCGCTCACCACCTTGCCGCCGGTTATAGCCAGGTCGAAGGGCATAGCGGCCTCAGGCGCGGTGGTGCGTGGTGTGGCGGTCGTGATGGCCGAAGATGATGTTATAGGCCAGGAAGGTCGCGGAAATAAAAGAGAGCGCGCACAGCGTCAGCCAGGCCCATAGCATGCGCGGATCGCCCTCGGTCTGCAGTACCACATACACCAGCAGGCCCAGGAAGCCTGTGGCGGCCAGCCAGAAAATAGCGAAGATAGCGCGTATCAGGTTTGCCATAACTGAATTCTATAGATTAAAGCGGGGCAAGTCAACGGCGGGCGGCGGCACCGCGGCCCCCGAAGAAAGCCCGGTGCAGGTTCTTGAGCGCCGCTTCGGCTCCGGCGGCGGGCAGGCGCAGCGTCACGGCCCCCGCGGCCCGGGTCTCCGCGGCGGCCCCGGCGCCGGCGGCGGCCAGCGCGGCGGCGGCGTGGGCGCTGGTGAGGCCGCGGCCTATGGCCGAGACCAGAACGGCAGAGCCGTGCTTCAGGGAGGACAGGCAGGAGAAGCCCGAACCCGGCACCGAGGCGGTTACCAGGGTGCCCTGCTCGTCGTGGAAAGAGGATCGCAGGTGCAACGGTATCCCATAACGGGCGGCGTATTGTACCGCGCGCAGCTGGCGCACCTCGGTGCCCAGCCTGGCCAGGGCGATAACTTCTGCGTAGGTGAGGCGGCGTATCTTGCGGGCCTCGGGCACTATGGCCGGGTGAGCGGTGTAGATGCCTTTTACGTCGGTGCGGAACTCGCAGAGCTCCGAGCCCAGGGCCCGTGCCAGGGCCACGGCCGTGAAGTCGGAGCCGCCGCGGCCCAGCGTGGTGATGTCCCCGGCGCGCGTGGCCCCCTGGAAGCCGGCCACTACGGGTATCCGCCCAGCCCGCAGCTCCCGCTTCAGGCGGCCGGCGTCCACGGCCTGTATGGCCGCGGAGGCGAAATCTTCGTCGGTGAGTATGCCGGCCTGCGCGCCGGTCAGCGAGACGGCCCGGCCACCCTCAGCCTCGATGGCCATGGCCATCAGCGCCGCGCTGAACTGCTCGCCGGCCGCCAGCAGGGCGTCGCTTTCCCTGCGGGAGGGCGCTCCCCCGCCTGCTTCGGCGGCCAGCGCCAGCAGGTCGTCGGTGGTGTCCGCGGGCGCGGAGACCACCGCCACGGGGCTCAGGCCCCGCTTGCGCGCGGCGAGCACCATCGCGGCGGCCCGGCGTATCTTGCCGGGGTCCGCCAGGGAGCTGCCGCCGAATTTAATGATTATCGTCTTCATGAAAAATAGGGACTGCGCCCTATTTTTATACCATCGTCGCGGTGACGCGGATGATTTCGGCCAGCGTGGTGGTGCCGGCGCGGGCCTTGAGGATGCCGTCCATCAGCAGCGTGCGCATCTTGCCGGTGCGGATGGCGGTGCGCTTGATCACGTCGGTGGGGGCGTGGTCGAGGATATGCTTGCGGATCTCCTCGTTCATCAGCATCAGTTCGAAGATGCCGGTGCGGCCCAGGTAGCCGGTGTTGCGGCATTCGGTGCAGCCCTTCTCTACCTTGTAGGTAGCTCCGGGCTTGAGGATGAGTTCCTTGACGATCTTCCCTTCCTCGGGGTCCATATTCTTGATGAATTCGTTGACGACCGGCTCCGACGGCGGCGCGGCGTTCTGGGAGCACTTGGGGCAGACCTTGCGCACCAGGCGCTGGCTGACCGCGCCCAGCATGGAAGAGCCGATAAGGAAGGGCGGCACGCCCATCTCGAAGAGGCGCTCGATGATGCTGGCGGAGTTGATAGTGTGGATGGTAGTGAACAGCAGGTGGCCGGTGAGCGCGGCGCGCAGGCTGATCTCGGCGGTATCGAAATCGCGGATCTCGCCTACCATGATCACATCGGGGTCTTGCCGCAGAATAGTGCGCAGGCCCTCGGCCCAGGTGAACCCGGTCTTGGCGCTGATCTGGGACTGGTTGATGCCCTCGAGGCGGTATTCCACCGGGTCCTCGAGGGTGATGATGTTGATCATCGGGGTATTGATGTTCTTGAGCATCGCGTAGAGCGACGTGGTCTTGCCGGAGCCGGTAGAGCCTGTGATGAAGAAGATGCCGTACGGGTTGCGGATGAGCTTTTTGATAAGTGTCAGCGCGTCCTGGTCCAGGCCCACCTGGTCCAGGTCGAGGCCGAGCTGTTGGCGGTCGAGCACGCGCAACACCAGCTTCTCGCCGTTGACGGTAGGGAAAGAAGAAACGCGCACCTGTATGGCGCGGCCGGCCAGCATCTTCTGGAAGCGGCCTTCCTCGTTGCGGAAAGAGGTAGGGGGTTCGGGGTCGAAGCCGGCCAGCACGCGGATGCGCTGGGTGAGCGGGATGTCTGCGTTCTTCTGGGCGAGCAGCATGTCCTGCAGGATGCCGTCCACGCGGAAGCGTACCCGCAGGTTGGGCCCCTGGGATTCTATGTGTACGTCGCTGGCGCGCTCGCGCACGGCGTGCTCCAGGATGAGGTCGCTGAGCTTGATGGCGAGGTCTATGCCGGGAGCTCGGCCCTTGGCCTTAACTATCTCGTTGTAGCCGTCCTCGAGGGTGCCGGACAGCAGGCCCTGCGCCGGCGGCGCGGGCGGCTGGCCGGGCTGCTGGTTCTCCCCATCCTCTTTGTTTCCCCAGAATGCCATATTGTGTGGTTCTCCTGACCCCTGCGCCGCCCGTGAAAGAACGGCTGACCGAGTAGAAAAATTATAACAAATACGACTTACTTGTAATCAACCTTGAGGATGGCCAGGTGCTTCTCGCCGTTGGGCAGGCGCACCTTCACCAGCTCGCCCGCGGAGGCCCCCAGCAGGCCCTGGGCCAGCGGGGAGCTGACCGAGATCTTCCCCTCGGTGGGGTCGGCCTCGTCGGTGCTGCAAAGGGTGTAGACCAGGGTGGCCTTGGTGTTTTCGTCGCGCATGGTCACGGTGGCGCCCAGGCGGATATTGTCCTTGTTGATCGCCATGTTGTCCACGATCTTGGCCGAGCGCAGGCGCAGCTCCAGCTCGTTGATGCGGGACATGAGCTGGCTCTGTTTCTGCTTGCCGTAGATGTAGCCGGCGTTCTCTTTGAGGTCGCCCTGCTCGCGGGCGTCGTTGACCTCAATATTGATCTCGTTTTTCTGGCGCTTGAGATCCAATAGCTCGGCCTGCAGCTTTTCAAAGCCGTCTTTGGTCAGGTATATCTCGGTCATGTTTCCCCCAATCCGCGTACGCCCCGGAGGGCCTTTTAATACAAAACCCCGTCCCGCTGCTGCACTACTGTCTGGCGGGACAGGGCTTGCGTGAAATCTGTGGCACCGGGAGGTCTCGAACCTCCGACCTAGCGCTTATGAAACGCCCGCTCTAACCCCTGAGCTACGGTGCCGTAAAATCCACGGCGGGCAGGTTTCATCACCGGGGGCCTGTGGGCCTTCGGGTGAACACGAAAAGTATATCAAAAACCCAGTTGTAAAGACAAATTTTGTTTACTACAATTCTCGTGTCAGGTAGCAATTTCCGGCGGTCAAAGGGGTTCAAAATGTCCGACATAAAAGTCTCCAAAGAAGAGTTGCTCAAGAAAGCGAATAAGCCGGCTGAGGACGCCATGCAACTGCACCCTTTCTATAAAGGAAAGGTCGAGGTTTCCCCCAAATGCTGCATCCGCGATATCAACGATTTCGCCATCTGGTACACGCCCGGCGTGGCCGCGGTCTGCAAGGACATCCAGGCGCACCCCGAGAAGGTCTACGAGCATACCAATAAGGGCAACATGGTGGCCGTGGTCTCCGACGGCACCCGCGTGCTGGGCCTGGGCGACATCGGCCCCGAGGCCGGCCTGCCCGTGATGGAGGGCAAGGGCCTCATCTTCAAATATCTCGGCGGCGTGGACGCCTTCCCCATCTGCCTGGCCACCAAGGACCCTGCCGAGATCATCCGCACCGTGCAGCTGCTCGCCCCCTCCTTCGGCGGCGTCAACCTCGAGGATATCGCCCAGCCCAAGTGCTTCGACATCCTCGACGAGCTGCGCCGCACCATGACCATCCCGGTCTGGCACGACGACCAGCAGGGCACGGCCACCGTCTGCCTGGCCGGCCTCATCAACGCCCTTAAAATAGTGAAGAAGAACATCAAGGACGTTAAGATAGTGCTGTTCGGCGCGGGCGCGGCCAATATCCGCATAGGCACGCTGTACATGCATTACGGCGCCAAGCCCGAGAACCTCATCTACGTGGACTCCAAGGGCACCCTGCACAAGGGCCGCACCGACCTCAAGGACCACCGCGAGAAATGGCATATGTGCCAGGTCACCAACGGCGCACAGATAGTGGGCAAGCTGCCTGACGCGCTGAAGGGCGCGGACGTGCTGAGCGCCGCCTCCACCCCCGGCCCCGACGTGATCAAGAAGGAATGGGTGGCCACCATGGCCAAGGACGCCATCTGCTTCCTGACCGCCAACCCCATTCCCGAGATGTGGCCCTGGGACGCCAAGGAAGCCGGCGCCCGCGTGGTAGGCACCGGCCGCTCCGACTTCCCCAACCAGGTCAACAATTCGCTGGGTTTCCCCGGCATCTTCCGCGGCGCGCTGGACGTGCAGGCCAAGACCATCACCGACGAGATGTGCGTGGCCGCCGCCGAGGCGCTGGCGGGCTACGTGGTGAAGGCCGGCAAGATGAGCGAGGACTACCTGCTGCCCCACATGGACGAGCCCGAGGTTTATATCGACGAGGCCGTGGCCGTGGGCCTGAAGGCCATCGAGCAGGGCATAGCCCGCAAAATACTCACCGAGGCCGAACTGCGCGCCAGCGCCGAGGCGCTGATAAAGCGCGCCATCAAGGACGTGGAAGTGCGCCAGGCCAGCGGCATCGTGAAACTGCCGTAAGCAGCCACTAGCGCAGGAGAAGCCCGGGACGGCCCGGGCTTCTTTTTTTTGTTCCCTCCGCGCGGCCCCGCCTTTGCGCCCGCGCTTTAAACTTTTGTAATTTATAATCAGCCCGTCATGAAAACACACATTACCGAATCAACGCTGCTCTTCATCAGTATAGCCAAGTGGGTGTTCCTGGCCACGCTGGCCGGGCTCATAGTGGGATTCCCGATAGCGCTCTTCCTTAAACTGCTGCGCGCCGGTTCCGGCCTGGCGGGCGGTTGGGAGTACTCTTATTTCCTGCTGCCGGCGGCGCTTTTCCTGAGCGCCCTGCTGGTTAAATACCTGGCGCCCGAAGCCAAAGGCCACGGCACGGAGAAGGTGATAGAGGCCGTGCACCGCCGGGCGGGTAAGATCCCCCTCGCCGTTATCCCCGTAAAACTCGTCGCGACGCTGATCACGCTCTCCATCGGCGGCTCGGCCGGCAAGGAGGGCCCCTGCGCCCAGATAGGCGCCGGCATCACCTCTGTTTTCAGCGGGGTGTTCAGGTTCAATGAGCATGACCGCAAGAAACTGGTGATCTGCGGCATCAGCGCCGGTTTCGCCGCCGTATTCGGCACGCCCATAGCGGGAGCTATCTTTGGCGTAGAGGTGCTGTTCGTCGGCTCCATCCTCTACGAGGTGCTGCTGCCGTCCTTTATCGCCGGGATCACAGCGTACCAGGTCTCCTCCGCCATGGGAATAACCTACTTTTATAAGCCGATAAGCCTCATGCCGGTCTTCAGCGAAACGTTCATGCTCAAGGTCATGCTGGCCGGGGTTTTCTGCGGCCTGGCCGCAATGATACTGATAGAATTCCTGAAGTACGGCGAGAAGCGGGCCCGCCTTCTGAAGATGTGGGAGCCCTATAAGGGGCTGCTGGGCGGTTCGGCGCTGGTGCTGATGGCGCTGCTGGCCTCCAAGCGCTACCTGGGCCTGGGCCTGGACGTTATAGAAGACACGCTGCTGGGCGCGCCCGCGCGCTGGTACGACTTCATCATGAAGTCCGCGTTTACCGCGGTCACCTTGAGTTTCGGCGGCAGCGGAGGAGTGATCACCCCTATCTTTTTCGTCGGTGCTACGGCCGGCAGCGTCTACGCCGGGTTTATGGGGCTGGACCACGCCACCTTCGCGGCCATAGGCATGACGGCGCTGCTGGCCGGCGCGGCCAACACGCCGATAGCGGCGAGCATTATGGCGGTGGAATTGTTCGGCCCCGTGGTTGCTCCCTACGCCACGGTGGCCTGTGTTATCAGTTTCCTGATGACCGGCAACCGAAGCGTCTATCCGTCCCAGGTGCTGTCGGTGGTGAAATCCGAGTCCATAAAAGTGGAGCTAGGCAGGGAACTGCAGGAACTGCGCTCCTCGTATTCCCCGGAGCAGGGCGGCCTGGCGGCCTTGGCCGTGCGCTTCATCCAGCGGGTGGACGACGCCGTCAATCGGCTGCGCCGCTGAGGGCCAGGTTCCCCCGCTTCCCGTCAGCGGGAGACGAGCAGGGCGCAGGAAAATGTTTTGAAGAGTTGAGCCGCCGGTATTTCCCGGCCTGCGGGGACCTCCCGCCCGGAAAGAGTTTCGACCCACCCCCCTCCCATCACTTCCGGAAGTATTATGCGGGTATCCTTCCACAACTCTCCCAGCGGCGGCGTGCCCTGCGGCGCGAAGCCGGTGAGGAAGCGCGGCACGGCGGCGATAACGTGCCTGCCGCCCAGGGACCGCGCGAAGGCTATCACGCTGTCCTTATGGGCGCCTTCCGCGGCAAGCGGAGTGTAGGCCCCCGCTTCGAAAACTTCCCGGCATTCCCGGCGCACCGCCAGGGCCCGCCAGAGCAGGAACAGCTTGGCGCGGCCCGAAGGCAGGTCCGCGAGCAGTTCCGGCAGCAGCCCGTCCGGACGCGCGGCATAGTCCCGCGCGACTTCGTCTAACAGTCGGGCCCTCAGCCCGTAGTCTACCGGGCGGCGGTTGTCCGGGTCCACCAGGCTCAGGTCCCATAGTTCCGAACCCTGATAGATATCCGGCAAGCCGGGCGCCGCGACTTTCAGCAGCGTCTGCGACAGCGAGTTGAAAGCGCCGTAGAACGAGATCTTCTCCCGGAACGGCCGGAAGTCTTCCAGGAACCTGTTGTCCTCTCTGGGTGCCAGCGCCTTATCGATGAAAGCCTCGAGAGCGCCCTCGTAGTCCTGGTCCGGCTTTATCCAGTTGGTATTGACCTGGGCCTCGCGGGCGGCTTTTATAGCGTATGCCTTGATGCGGCCGGCGAAGTCGGGGCCGGGTTCCCCCGCGGCGGGCCACGCGCCCAGCAGCGTCTGGTACAGCAGGTACTCGTCGTTGCGGTCCGGCATTTCCGCGCCGTCAGGGCGGCGGCGCTTCTTGGACAGGTTAAGTTTCGCCCAGGCCCTCAGCCGGGCGTTCCATTCGCGCGGGAGTTCCGACAGCACATTGATGCGGGCCCGCACGTCCTCGGCGCGCTTGGTGTCGTGCGTGGAGGTGGCGTTCATGGTGAGCGGGCTGCGCTCGGCGCGGCGGCGGCTGAACTCGTGGTACTGCTCCAGGGTGAAGCCAAAGCGGTTGGGCGCGCCGCCCACTTCGTTGAGCGAGGTGAGCTTGTTGTAGATGTAGAGGATGGTATCTTCGAAGCCCTTGGCCATCAGCGGGGCGGTGTACTGCTGGAAATTCATGCCGAACGCCAGCACGTCCCTGCGGTCCTCGCCCTGCAGGGACTTGTGGGTGTCCATCAGCAGGAAGGCCTCTATGAAGTTGAACTCATAGCCGAAGCCCGGCAGCCTTTCGCGGGCCTTCTGCACGGCGGCCCGGATGTAGCCCTTCTCCGTTTCCGTCGGGCCCGCGTCGCCGTTGACATAGGTGCGGTAGACGGGGAAGTTGGCCATCACCTCCACCAGCGCGCGGCGCAGGCCGTAGAGGGTAATGTCCCGGCCGTAACGGTCGTTGGCGGAAGCCTTCTTCATGATGTGCGCCAGGTTGTCGATATTGCCCGCCAGGTGTTTGCTGATGATCATGCGCTTCTTGGCGCAGACCAGCCCGTCGTACTGGGTCTCCAGCCCGGCGAAGCGGTAGTAGAAGCGGCTGAACTCCTTCTCGTTCTCCTTGCGGCAGAAGACGCCGTTGGCGTAGTTCGTGAAGTCGTAACCGGTAGTGCCCTGTATGGGCCAGTCGGCCGGCAGTTCCTCCTCCGGGGCGAGGATCTTTTCGACGGCGATGTAGACTTCGGGGCCGGCAGCCTCGCGCAGGCGCGCCAGGTAGCGCTGCGGATCTATCAGGCCGTCGACGTGGTCCACCCTGAAGGCCGTCACCGCCCCGTCGCCGGCCAGCTTGAGGGCGGCCGAGTGCACATAGTCGAAGACGCGCGGCTCTTCTATGCGCAGCGAGATGAGCTCGTTGATAGTGAAGAAGCGGCGGTAGTTGATCTCTTCGGCCGCCACCTTCCAGTAGGAGGGCCGGAAGAACTGGGTGGAGATTATCGCGTCGAGAGCGTCGAAGCTGTCGGGGTCCCCCGGCCTGCCGTTAAGGCGGGCTATGGCGGCGTCGATGAATTCTTTTATGCGGGGCACGCCGGTGTAAAGCGTCCAGAGCATTCTGCGCGCGTGCAGGAACTGCCCCTCCGGATAGTCGCTGTCCGGCGCCGGCGCCAGCGTCTTCAGCAGGCTGACGGTGCCGATGAAGCCGGCCAGCTCCGGGCTTTCCGGGCCCAGGGCGGCCTCCAGCGGCCGGAGGTCCGCGCCAAAAACCTTGATATAACTCTCCATGCGCAGCGGGAGCCTGAGGCGGTAGTAGTTGAGGGAAAGACCGGACTCGTCGTAGGCCAGCCGGAGCTCTCCGTTCTCCAGCGCTTCGGCGTAAAAGGAGCCCAGGAACGGCGCGAGCAGCCGGCCGCGCAGGTTCTCGTAATTGTGGTTCCAGTCTATGTCGAAAAAATCCTTATGCGCGGAATGCGGACCCTTGGCCAGCACGTCCATCAGCATGGCGTTCTCGCTGTCGTAGGCCATGTGGTTGGGCACTATGTCCTGCATGATGGATAGCCCCGCCGAACCCAGGACCGCCGAAAGGGAGCGCAGGCCCTCCTCCCCTCCCAGCTCCGGGTTGATGACCGCGGGGTCGACTACGTCATAGCCGTGCAGGCTGCCCGCCCTGGCTTTGAATACCGGGGAGGCGTAGAGGTGGCTGACCCCCAGGCGCGCCAGGTAAGGGACGATCTCTCCGGCGGCGGAGAACGGAAAGTCCTTGTGCAGTTGCAGCCGGTAGGTGGCCAGGGGCGTCTTCATCAATAGTCGAACCTCACTTTCAGTTCGGCGCTGGCGCGGCCGAAGAGTTCCAGCCAGCGCGCGGCATCCCCCTCGCCGGCGGTCGCGGCGGCCTTCTTCGCGGCGGCCAGGTGGCGGCCGGTCTTGAAAAAAATATTCTGCACGCGCCAAAGGTTCATTTCCAGTCCCAGCGGCGCTACGGCTTCCAGTATCTCGGTGATGCGTTCCAGGCTGGCCGGGTTATTGGGCTCGGCGGCGAAGGCATCGGCCAGCAGGTTGAGGGCGCCTGTAAGTTCCAGGCCTATGGCCGATTTGTCCACGCCCAGGGAGAAGCGCCCTATGAGTTCGGAGGCGCGGCGCAGGCCGGCCGCGTCCACTGGTGATGCCTTGAGCGCGCGGGAGATGTCGTCGTTGAGCACGGACTGCGCCACCGTCACGAAAGCCTCCGGCAGGGGCGCGTGCAGCCTGGTAGTGACGTCTAGGATGGCCGAGTGGTGATTGTAGACCTGCCTGAAGGAGGCCAGCATCTCCTCGCGAGCTGCTGAAAAGATCTGGTCTATAACCTTGCGCTGTTCGTCCCGGAACAAGTGCCACAGCGAGTAGCTGCCCTTGGGGAAGTTCTCGCTGATCAAACGGGTCATGTCCGCCAGGCTGCCAGCGGCGAAGGCGCCTTTGATGTTCTCGCGCATGGAGCCGAAGGCCTGCTCGCCCATGAACTCGCGCGCGGCGCCCAGCGTATTGTAGCCGCCCAGGTAGAGCATGACGAAGCTGACGCTGTTGACCTCGGTGGTGATCTTCGAGGTGATGTCCACCATCCCAACGCCCAGCTTTTGCGGGCCCGACTCCATTATCTCCAGGACCCGCTTCTTTATGCGGTAGCAGTAAAGGTCCGTCTCCTCCTCGGTACGCTCGAAAACCGAGGAGACCCCGTAATGCACGCCCACGCGCAGCAGGTCCAGGGTGGCCGGCTTTACGAAAAGTTCGTAAACTTTGCGGCCGTGGCCGAATTCAGTCACGTTGCTGGGCGCCCGCTCCAGGAGCTCCAGGAAAGCGTTCTCCAGTTCCACGCCAGAGACCTGGGCCGCCAGCTGCATGGCCCGCGCGGCGTAGCCCATTACCTGCACGGTCTCTATGCCGGAGATCTCATCGAAGAACCAGCCGCAGCTGGTGTACATCAGCATCGAATTGCGCTGCATCTCCAGCAGCCGCGCGGCTTTCAGCCGGGTTTCCGGGGTGAGTTCGCAGGCAAGGTGCCGGCCGAGGAAGGCGGCGAGCGTCGCATCGGAACGGTCCAGTACCACGTCTATGTAGGCGTCCCTGGCGGCCCAGGGGTCTTTCAGCAGCCCCTCCGACTGCTTCTCGTAGATCTGCGCCAGGTTGTCACGCAGCCAGTCCAGGGCACCGCGCAGGGGCGCGCGCCACTTCTGGTGCCAGCCGGGCTTGCCGCCCGAGTTGCAGCCGCAGTCGGAGCGCCAGCGCTCTACACCGTGCGCGCAGCTCCAGGAGGAGTTGTCCCAGATCTCGGCTTCCCAGGACGGAGGGAACTTTTCCAGGAATTCGCCGTAGACCGTCAGCCTTACGGAGGAGTCCGCCTGGGCGTTATGCAGGCAGTAGGCCAGCGCCATGTCGCCGTGGCGGTGGTGGTGCCCGTAGGTCTCTCCGTCGGTAGCTATGTGGGAGAGCTGCGGCTCTTCCGGGCCAGGATCGAGGGCGCCGGTGAGGCGCTTGAGGAAGACATCCCCGTTGTTGAGCATGCCGTTGAAGGCTATTTCCCTTGAGAGCGGGCCGTCGTAGAAAAAAACCGTGATGGCCGCGCCGCCCGGCAGGCGGCAGAGGTAGGGGCGCCTCGGGTCCACTTTTCCGCCTGAGACGTCGTGCCAGTTCTCGTCGCCGGTCTTGCGCACTCGCCGCGCCTGCCCGGGGGCGAGTATGGTGAATTTTACGCCGTGTTCCGCCAGGACCGACAGTGTCTCCAGGTCGGCCGCCGTCTCGGGCAGCCAGATGCCTTCGGACTTGCGGCCGAAGCGGGACTCGAAATCGCGCAGGCCCCACAGGACCTGGGTGCGCTTGTCGCGGACGTTGGCCAGCGGCATGATCAGATGGTTGTAGCACTGCGCTATCGCCGAGCCGTGACCGCCGAACAGCTCGCGGCTCCTGATGTCGGCCTCCAGGACCGCCCTGTAGGTGCCGGGGTGGCGGCGCTGCAGCCAGCTCAGCAGGGTCGGGCCGAAATTGAAACTCATGCGGGAGTAGTTGTTGACGATGTCCGTCACGCGCCCCTCCCCGTCGAGCAGGCGCGAGGCCGTGTTGGGGGCGTAGCACTCCTCCTTGATGCGCTCGTTCCAGTCGTGGTGCGGGCGAGCCGAATCCTGCAGTTCCACCTCTTCCAGCCAGGGGTTCTCGCGCGGGGGCTGGTAGAAGTGCCCGTGCACGCAGGTATAGCGGTTGGTCATATGTCGGTTCTCCTGAAGACCTTGAAACTTTCCGGCGGCAGCGCCGCGGCGGCCGGGGCGTGGCGGGGCGCCGCCCCCCCTTCCGAAGAGAAGATCTGGGCCCAGC
This sequence comes from Elusimicrobiales bacterium, assembly GCA_050174915.1. Taxonomy (GTDB): domain Bacteria; phylum Elusimicrobiota; class Elusimicrobia; order Elusimicrobiales; family UBA9959; genus UBA9959. Next base: position 164,020 of record JBFXJL010000001.1, read on the forward strand.
GGCCCGGCGGCAGCGCGCGCGAGGCGGCGCGGCGTCCGAAGTTAAAGACCGTGTATGTGGAGTTGCGGCCCTTGCGGCGGAACAGGGAAAGGGTGCGATTCTCCTGATTCGCCCTGACCACCAGGTCCTGCCTGCTTACCGTGCCCAGTGACGGGTCTGACCGGCGCAGCGCCATAAGGCGTTTATAGAACTCCAGGGTTTCGGCGTGCCGGCCGCCTTCGGGCTTGCTCCAGTCCAGGCGGCTGCGCTCGAAAGTCCCGGCGGCCTGCGGGTCCGGCGGCTCTTGCTTCCAGCCGAAAGCGGCGAACTCCTTTTTCCGGCCCTCCCTTACCGCAGCGGCCAGCGCTTCGTCCCCGTGGCTGACGAAATAAAGAAAGGGGTTGGTCTCGCCGTACTCCTCGCCCATGAACAGCAGCGGCACGTAAGGCGAGAGCAGCACCGCCCCTGCGGCGAGCCTGAGCCGCCTGGGAGTGGTCAGAGCGGTGAGGCGCTCGCCCAGCAGGCGGTTGCCGACCTGGTCGTGGTTCTGCGAGCAGACCACGAACCTGGCCGGCGGCAGCCCGCCGGCGGGCGCGCCGTGCATGCGCCTGCGGTGCGGCGACCAGGCCCAGTCGTAGACGAAGGCTTCGGAGCAGGCCTTGGCCAGCGATCCGAAGCCGTCGAAATCTTCGTAGTACCCCTGCCGTTCCCCTGTCAGCAGCGAGTGGAGCGCGTGATGAAAATCGTCCGACCACTGGGCGTGCAGCCCGTAGCCGCCTTCCTCCGCGGCGCGGACAAGCCTGGGGTCGTTGAGGTCGCTCTCTGCGATCAGCAGCAGTTCCCTGCCGCTCTGCGCGGCCAGTTCGCGGGTCCTGTCGGCCAGCTCGGCCAGAAAGTGCCTGGCCCCGAGGTCGTAGATGCCGTGCACGGCGTCCAGACGCAGCGCGTCCACGTGAAAATCACGGAACCAGTACAGCGCGTTCCCGATGAAGAATTCCCTGACGGGCACGCTGTCGGGCCCGTCAAAATTGACGGCCCTGCCCCAGGGGGTCCGGTACTGGTCCGTAAAATACGGGCCGTAGACGTCGAGGTAGTTGCCTTCAGGCCCGAGGTGGTTGTACACCACGTCCAGCACCACGGCCAGGCCGGCCCGGTGGCAGGCGTTCACCAGGCGCTTGAGCCCGGCGGCCCCGCCGTATGAGGCCTGCGGCGCGTACGGATAAACCCCGTCGTAGCCCCAGTTCCTCTCGCCCGGAAATTGCGCCACGGGCATGAGTTCCAGCGCGGTCACGCCGAGGGTCTTGAGATAGTCCAGCTTGGACTCCACGCCGGCGAAGCCGCCCTCGCGGGTGAAAGTTCCGGGGTGGAGTTCGTAAATGATCAGCTGTTCCTGGGGCAGGCCTTTCCAGGCCCCGTCCTGCCAGTCGAAGGCGGCCTGGTCGACTACCTCTGAGGGGCCGTGCACGCCCAGCGGCTGGGAGCGCGAGGCCGGGTCGGGGCGGGGCTCTCCGCCGTCCACCGAGTAGGAGTACAGGGTGCCCTGCCCGGCGCGCCGCGAGTACGCCTCCCAGTAGCCGCCCGCTTTCTTCATTTTCAGGCCGGCGCCGGCGGGGCGGCCCAGCCGCAGCTCTACCGAGGCGGCCCGCGGGGCCCATACCCTGAAAAGCGTTCCCTCCCTTTCAGGGAAGGCGCCGCAGGGCCGGGGCGTTGTCCGGCTCACTTCGCCGCCTCCGGGCGCGCGGCGGGACCGTCGGCCAGGACGCGCAGGAATTTGGCTGGCACCAGGGCCCAGTCGGGCCTGGCCTGTATTTCCGCCGCTAGCGCCAGCGCGGCTTTTTCCGCGGCGTAAACTTTCAGCAGGGCCAGTGCGTCCTCTTGCGGCTGCGGCAGCAGGGCGGCCTGCCTTACCGCGCCGAAATAACCGCGCAGGAAAGAGGCGGCGGCGTAGTGGAACCAGGGGCGCAGCCAGGCGTCCAGGGCGGGCAGTTCCTTGCGGGCCAGGCCGCCGGGCAGCAGGAAGGGCGCGTGTGCCGCGTAGTAGAAGGACAGGGTCATGGAGGCCGCGTCGCGCAGCGGGGAACGTTTTATGCGGCGCTCCCCAACGGGCTTGTCCAGGTCGCCTTCGAAATCCTTTATCACGAAGTCCTTGCCGGTGAATAGCGCCTGCGTCAGCAAGCAGTTGCCGTGGATGCGTATCTTAGCGGCCGGGAATTTCTTCTGCGTCAGGCATTTCAGCAGGTCCAGCAGTTTCGGCAGGGCCTGCGGCAGGTCCTTCAGGGCGTCAGTCCCCTCCGGCGGGCCGTCCTTGAGCTGCCTGGCCAGGGCCAGGAAAGATTTCTTCAAAGTCCCGGAAACCGACTGGTAGATAGAACGCTGGTAAAGGCGGGTGAAGGGTTCGCGGGAGAACTCGGGGGCAGCCGGCCCCGCGGCCAGCGCCGCGTGCACCTCGCCCAGGCGCCGGCCCACCATGGCCGCGGCCTCGAAGGGCACCGCGCCCGCCAGTTGTACGAGCTGCGGCGGTATGTCGGCTATCTCCGCGGGCGCGAGCTCGGCCGGGTAGGCTGGCGGCACGGTTCCTGCGGGGGCCGACTGCGCCGCTTCGTAATACTTGAAGACCTCGTCTATCATCAGCGCCCAGGCGTCGCCCTGGTTGGGGACGAAGGCGCGCAGCACGCCCAGGGTACCGTGAAAGCGGCCGTCCCGGTTCAGGTTCAGCCCGCCGTAGACCTGCGGTACGCCCGGCGCCGCGGCGTCTCCGCTAAGCCTCGCGCCCAGCTCCAGGTCGGGGCTGATCCCTTCCTCGAGCCGCCGGCCGAAGCGCAGCAGGAAATGAGAGCCGTAGACTATCGTGATGCCATTGGCGTCGGCCTTCAGCACTCGGGATTCCCCCGGCATAGGGGCCGACTCGAGGGCCTTGCGGAAAGCCGGCAGGGTTTTGGCGCAAAGTTCTCCCTGGCCGGAGCGGATCTTTTTCCTGCCAATGAACAGCGATAGGAGGTCGGCGTGGAACAGCGGGTCCAGCGCGGCGTCCAGGAGCACCCCTTTCTCGCCGGGGAAGTCCAGCGAGGCCACCACCGACTGGGGCCACTTGGCGGCGGCCTTGGCGGCCGCCTCGCCGGTGACGAAGCGCAGCGGCAGCAGGTATTTCTCCGTCCAGCCCTGCGAATGCCTGGCCTCCAACACCGCCAAGCGGCCGCCTGAAGGCAGGTGGAAATGCTCGGCCAGGCGGATGGTGCGCGGCGAGGCAGCGCCGCGGGTGAAGCAGCGGCAGCGGCGGGCGTAAGCCTCCAGGGCCGGGCCCAGGCGGGCGGCTCCGCCCCCGTCCAGCAGCTTGTCCCAGTCCGTGCCCTCGAATTTTAATTGCGGCGGCGGCTGGTCCGCCTGCGGTCCGGTTCCGGTATCCGTTTTGCGCAGCTGGAACCAGTAATAGTCGTGGAAGCCTGGCGTCATCAGATAGGGTTTCTCGCTGATGGCCGGGAACTCGTTGCCGCTGAAAACGTCCACCGGCGTGTGACCGGCGTACCGGGAGAGGTCCAGCGAGGCCGCCTGGGAGAAACGCGAGAGGTTGGCCACCACCAGCACCTGTTCCTCGCCGTGCCGCCTCACGAAGGCCAGCACCTTGGGGTTGTCCGAGCGCACCGCCTCGAAGGCCCCGCGCCCGAAGCATTTGTAATTGGCGCGCATGGCTATCACGCGCTTCATCCACCACAGCAGCGACGAGAGGTTGCCCTCCTGGCTCTCCACGTTGACGGCGGCGTAATGGTACTCGGGGTCCGAGACCACCGGCAGGAACAGCCGCTGCGGGTTGACCCGCGAGAAGCCGGCGTTGCGGTCGGGGCTCCACTGCATGGGCGTGCGCACGCCGTTGCGGTCGCCGAGGTAGAAGTTGTCGCCCATGCCAATCTCGTCGCCGTAATAGAGCACGGGCGTGCCGGGCAGCGAGAAGAGCAGAATGTTCATCAGCTCTATCTTGCGTCGGCTGTTGCCCAGCAGCGGGGCCAGGCGGCGCCGGATGCCGAGGTTGATGCGGGCCTTGGCGTCGCGGGCGTAGACCTTGTACATGTAGTCGCGTTCCTCGTCGGTCACCATCTCGAGCGTCAGCTCGTCGTGGTTGCGCAGGAAGACGGCCCACTGGCAGGATTCGGGTATCTGCGGCGTCTGGTCGAGGATGTCGGTGACGGGGAAGCTGTCCTCCATCCATAGCGACATGAACAGCCGCGGCATGACCGGAAAATGGAAGGCCATATTGCACTCGTCGCCGGCGCCGAAATAGGAGGCCGCGTCTTCCGGCCACTGGTTGGCCTCGCAGAGCAGCATCCGGTCCCGGAACCTGGCGTCCACGTGCGCCCGCAGCTTTTTGAGGAATTCATGGGTCTGCGGCAGGTTTTCGCAGTTGGAGCCTTCGGCCTCGAACAGGTACGGCACGGCGTCCAGGCGAAGGCCGTCCACTCCCAGGCCCAGCCAGAGGTCCACAACTTTCAGGAGGGCCGTATGCACGTGCGGGTTCTCGAAGTTCAAGTCTGGCTGGTGGTGGTAGAAGCGGTGCCAGTAGTAGGCCTTGGCCTCGGCGTCCCAGGTCCAGTTGGACGTCTCGAAATCCTTGAAAATTATCCTGGCGTCCTTGTACTTCTCGGGGCTGTCGCTCCAGACGTAATAGTCGCGGGCGGCCGATCCGGGCGGCGCCAGGCGCGCGCGCTTGAACCAGGGGTGCTGGTCGGAGGTGTGGTTGACCACCAGCTCGGTGATCACGCGCATGCCCAGGCGGTGGGCTTCTTTCAGGAACTCCTTGAAGTCGCCCATGTCGCCGTAATCCGGGTTTATCCCGTAATAGTCGGCTATATCGTAGCCATCGTCGCGCAGCGGGGACGGATAGAACGGGAGCAGCCACAGGGCCGTTACGCCCAGGCTTTGCAGGTAGGGGAGCTTGGAGGTGAGGCCGGGAAAATCGCCTATGCCGTCGCCGTTGCTGTCGCAGAAGGATTTGACGTGGAGCTCGTAGATCACCGCGTCCTTGTACCAGTGCGGGTCCCGTGTGGTTTCGAGTTCTGTTTTCATGTCGTATGCGCGCCGGCCCTGCGCGGCGGAAAGATTTTTGCCCGCGGGTAAGGCCGGCGACCCGTATATAATAGTTATATATATGAGCAGAATCAACCCATAAAAATCGCGTAACAACATCGCAATAGGAATACCATTCCCCTGCGCTATAATATTAATATGGGCGTTGCGTCTACCGCGCGCCAAAGGAGGCGTTATGAAGACTACGATTCTGCTGCTCGCGCTGGCGCTCGCCCTGCCCGCCGGCGCCGCCGACATGATGAGCGTGACTGCCCAGCAGGCCAATATCCGCAGCGGCCCCGGCGCCGACTTCGAAGTGGTCTGGGCCGCCGGCAGGTATTATCCCCTCGAGGTGCTCGACCGTGAAGGCAACTGGGTGCGCGTCGGCGACTACGAGAACGAGGAGGGCTGGATCTATAAGTCGCTCCTCTCTAAGGCGCCCGCCGTGGTCATCGTCACGCGCAAGGCCAATATCCGCAGCGGTCCCGGCATGGAACACTCCGTGGCCTGGGTGGCCGACAAGGAATGCTCCCTGAAGGTGCTGGACATGCGCGGCGAGTGGTACCAGGTCTCCGACGGCGAGGAGACGCTGGGCTGGCTGCACAAGGACGTCACCTGGGGCTTCTCCGGCAACTCGGAGCTCGAGGAGAGCGGCGCCGAACTCTGACCCCGTCCGCCGCCAAAGCAAAAGGCCCGGTCCGACCGGGCCTTTCGCTTTTCGCGCGGTTACAGGTGTATGAAGTCCCGCCGGCCGCTCTCCAGGTAGAGGGCTATGAGCAGGTAGTCGCGCAGGTGGCGCGTCAGCAGGAAGTTCTCCCGCACATGCTCGCGGCCGTTCTCGCCCAGCCTTTTGGCGTAGGCCGGCTCGTGCAGCAGGCGCTTCATCCAGTAGGCCGTGCCCTCGATGGTGCGCGTCAGTATGCCCGAGTACTTGTGCGTGATCTGCAGCGGTATGCCCCCCACCGCGCCGGCGATGACGGGCTTGCCCTTCCACAGCGCCTCCGAGACCGTCAGACCGAAACCTTCCTTCAGCGATTTCTGCAGTATTATCGCCGAGGCCCGCTGTATGGCGTTGATCTCCACGTTGCTCGTGGGCGGCAGGCACAGTACCAGAATATCGGGGTTGTTCTCCGCGGCCGCCCTGGCCTCGGCCAGCACCTCGGCCCCCTCCGGGTCGTCGTCGGCGCTGCCCCCCACCAGCAGCAGCCTGGCGGTGACATAGGGCTGTATCAGCTTGAAGGCGGCTATCACGCCCAGCGGGTCCTTGAGCCGGTCGAAGCGCGACACCTGCGTGATCAGCGGCTTGTCGAGCGGTATCTCCAGGCGCCGCATGATAGCCGAGACTTCCTCCTCCGACAGTTCCTTGTTCTTGTCTGCCAGCGGGTCTATGGACGGCGGCACCTGGAACTGCTTGACCGGCAGCTCCTGCGAGAAGGCGGGCGCCGAGATGACGGCCGCGTCGTAGCGCGAGACATATCCCTTCAGGAAGTTCCAGACGTCGTCCTGGCGGTTGGACATGTCTATGTGGCAGCGCCAGACCCACTTGGCCCCGGCGGGCTTGCGGTCGATTAACCCGGCGGGCTGCGGGTCGTGGATGAGCGCGATGTCGGCGTCCAGGTCCAGCGCGTCCATGTTGGCTTTGAGGGTGTCGCGGTAGAGCTGGAAGTCGGCCGGCGTCAGCTCCTGCCGCGTGCCGTGTATGGCGTTGTGGAACTTCTTGGTGACGGCGTAGAAATCCTCGCCGCCCTTGATCAGTTCCCAGCGGGGCCTGATCCCCAGCTCCGTCATCATGGGCAGCATGCGGTTGAGGATCTCCGCTACGCCGCCGCCGACGGCAGTGGAATTGACGTTCAGGATGGACTTGCCCTCCAGCCGCGAGGCGATGATCTTGAGTTCCTCTATCGCCGACGCTCCGGCCGCGGGCGCGTATTCGTCTATCTTAGGCATTAGCGGCCTCCCCGAGGCGTTTCTCGATTATACGGATGATGCGCCCGCGCAGGCCTTCGAGCGTGTAGGAGTAGGGATCCAGGCGGGAGATCTCCCGGCCCACCTGCTCGTCGCCGAACTCTTTTTTAAACCAGTGGGAGAAATCGTCCACGCCGTAGGGCGGGCGCAGCCGGGCCTCGAACACGTGCAGGTACAGGCTCGACGAGTTCACCGCGCGCAGGCAGTCCAGGAACGAGGCGTAACTGTCGGCGGCGCAGGCGGTAGGCAGCGAGAAGCGGATGGCCCGCATGAAGTGGAACTCCCTGCCCGGGGCCACCGTGCGCGAGGGGCCGGGGTTGGCGGCCAGGTGGCGCTCCAGGGTGGCGACGAAGGCGGCCTTGATGTCGGCCAGCGAGTTGTAACGGACTATGTCTATGGCCGTCAGCTCCTCGCCCAGGCGGTCGGCCTGCACGGTGTTGGTGACCCAGTAGGCAAAGTCGTTGGCGCCCTCGGGCACCAGGTGGTGGAACTGCTTGATGAAGCGGTGGGTGTGATAGTAGATCACCTCGTCGTCGGCCCGCCTGATGCCCTCCAGCAGCTCGTTGATATTGAAGGCCTTGCGGCCGGTCACCTCGGCGAGCGTCAGCCTGTTGCGGAACCTGAACGGCTCTTTGGCTGCCGCGGTCATTTCTCCCCCTTCAGGTCGACCGACCTGGCGGCGGGACAGTAGACCGGTATCACGAAGCTGATCTCGGTGCCGCGACCCGGTTCCGACTTGACGTCGAGGAACGCCGAGTGGCGGTCGGCCGCCAGCTTGCAGAACGCCAGGCCCAGGCCCAGGTTCTTCGGGCTGCGGGACATGGTGCTGTATTTTTTGAAGATCTCCTGGCGGAAAGTGTCCGGGATGCCTTCTCCCTCGTCGCTGACGTAGATAGAAACGCGGTCGGCGTCGCGCAGCCTGGCGCCCAGCTTGATCTTCCCGCCCTCAGGGGTGTACTGGATAGCGTTGAGGACCAGGTTGCCGACCACTCGGCGTATCAGGTCGGCGTCGCCGAAGACCCAGCACCCGGCCAGGCCGGGGCTTATCTCGTATTCCCAGCGCTTTCCGGCGGCCGCCACCGAAGCGGCGTTCTCGGGCGCGCAATCGTTGAGGAAGGTCTGCAGGTCGATGCGCTCCCGCTCCGGCTGGTACTGCGGGTTGTTGAGTTTGGCCGTGTTCAGCACGTCCGAGATCATCTTGGTCAGCAGCGACAGGGAAGATCTGGCGATGGCGGAGAGGGTGTCTATCTGCTGTTTGTCGTAAGAGCGGCGGTCATTCTCGTTCAGGAGCAGGTCCAGGGACGCCTTGAGAGCGGTCACAGGCTGTTTTAGGTCGTGCACTGTCATCTCGAAGAAGTCGTTATTCATGGCGTCCGATTCTTTGCGTCTGCCTTCCTCCTCCCTGAGCCGGCCGTGCAGCGTCTTGAGGGTGCGGGCGATGGAGCCGGTATCCGTGCCCAGGGCGCCGCTCGGCAGTTCGGGCAGCTTCTCGGAGTTTACGTTCTCGGCCAGATCGAGCAGCCAGTTAAGCTCCTTGCCCAGCTTGATGGAGAGCGCCCAGGCCGCCAGGGTTATGAAGCCGGTGAACACCACGCCTATCAGCGTTCCCCGCCAGGCCAGGTTCGCCGCCGCCTCGTCTACCCCCAGCACCGAAACGCCGAGCTGCACCGTCCCCAGCACCTCGCCGTCCGCCACGATCTCCCGCCCCGTGTCGAAGACCTCATCGCCGGGGTGGAAGACGTCAGGGTCCCGGGGCCTGCCTGCCATTTTCAGGCCGCTCTCGGCCATCCGGTAGATGACGGCGCCTTTAGCGTCGGTGACCTGCAGGTAACTGATGTTCTTGAAGTGATCGAAACTGCGCAGTATTTCCTTGAGCCGCTGCGTGTTGCCGGTCTTCAGGTAATGCGTGGACAGTTCCGAGATGAAGTCCGAGAGATAGTCAGTCCTGTCCTGCGTGCGCTCCAGCATGGCCTGGCGCAGGCCCAGCGTCCTCTCCGCCACCATAACCAGGGAGAAGGTCAGACTCAGGGCCGACAGCGCTATCAGCATTTTTACGCGCAGTTTCATTTATTTCTCCTTGCGGCGTCGATGAATTTCAGCAGCCCCAGTACTTCGGACTGTTCGGCGACATAGTAGTCTGCCGCTGAGCGGGCCCGGCGGCCTACGCGTACGGTAAGCCCGCGCCCGGCCAGCGCGATGAACATGTCCTCGTCGGTGAGGTCGTCCCCGACGGCTATCGCCGCCTTTGCCCCCAGCTTCGCCGCCAGCCTGGTCACCGCGTCGCCCTTGTGCGGCGCTCCGGCCGGGCGCAGCTCGAAAACCTTGTGGCCGCGGCTCCAACGCAGGCCTTTGCCGACCGCCGCGATCAGCGCCCGCATGCGCGCGAAAAAGCCGGGGCGGTAGGCGGGCTTGAGGCTGCGGTAGTGTACGCTGACGGAAAAAGATTTATCCTCCACCAGCACCCCGGTGCCTTCCGGAAAGCGCTCGCGCAGGTCGGCCGCCGCGGCGGCGAGGCGGCGGCGGGCGCGGGCCGCGCCGGCGTCGCGCCAGGCCAGTCCGGGGCCCTTTATTTCCATGCCGTGGTTGCCGCCGTAGTAAAGCCGCGTCAGCCCCACCAGCCTGCGCACGTTGGGCAGCGCGCGGCCGCTGAGAATAAAGACGCTTACGCCGGGGCGCGCCGCCAGTTTGCGCAGGGCCGTCTTGAACTCGGGGCGCAGCCGGGCCTGCCCCGGAGTTTCGGCCAGCGCGGCCAGCGTGCCGTCGAAGTCCAGCGTGACCAGCAGCCTGCCGGCCGCCAGCCTGCCGGCTATCCCGGGCGCGTGCTTCCAGAAGGCCCGCACGCTATACCCCCGTGAAGCTGTCCATGCGCAGCTTCATCAGTTCCTCGGTCAGGTTGGCGGCCCACTTGTAGATGTTGTTGTCGTGTATCTCCTGGCGCATGCGCGTCATGCGCTCCTCCACCTCGGCCTTGGGCATGACGAGCGAGTAGTAGATCGCGTCGGCCATCTGCTCTATGTCGTAGGGATTCACTATCAGCGCGTCCTTGAGGTCGCGCGACGCCCCGGCGAAGCGGCTGAGGATCAGCACGCCGCGGTGGTCGTCGCTGGCCGCCACGAACTCCTTGGCCACCAGGTTCATCCCGTCGTGCAGGGAGGTCACCAGGCAGGTGTCGGCGATCTTGTAGTACTTGGTGATCTCCTTGTGGTCGTGGTGCTTCTCCAGGAAGACTATGGCCTTCCAGTCCTTGGCCTTGAAGCGCCAGTTGATGCGGTCCACTTCGGCGTGCAGTTCAGCGAGGAAGCGGTGGTATTGCGGGATATGCGTGCGGCTGGGCGCGCCGATCTGGATGAAGGTGAATTTCTTCACGTAGTCGGGATACTTCTCCAGGAAGCGCTCCACGGCCTTCACGCGCTCCAGCATGCCCTTGGTATAGTCGATGCGGTCCACGCCCACGGCGATCTTTTCGGCCTTGATGCCGAGGTCCTTGAGCACCGCCGCCGCGTCCGGCTTCTCCGGCAGCTGTCTGGCTTCCCGGTCCGGCTGGGTGAAGTCCACGCTGATAGGGAACGGCTTGACCAGGGTGATATGCCCTTCCTTCTGCACCGAGAAATGTTCCCAGTCTATGCGCGACTCGATAGTGCGGTCGACGGTGTCGAGGAAGTTGTTGCAGTAGAACTGGGTCTGGAAGCCGATCAGGTCGGCGCCCAGCAGGCCCATCACCAGCTCCTTCTGCCAGGGGCAGATGCCGAAAGTCTCGGGGTTGGGCCACGGGATATGCCAGAACACGGCCACGCGGGCGTCGGGCCGCGCCGCCTTGATCATGCCGGGCAGCAGGGTGAAGTGGTAATCCTGTATCAGGACGGCCGGCTCCTTAACGCCCTCTATCTCCTCGAGCACGGTGTCGCAGAACTTTTTATTGACGGCGTAGTAATGCTCCCAGTCCTCTTTGCGGAAGATGGGGCGGATGTGGGCGATGTGGCAGAGCGGCCAGATGCCTTCGTTGGAGAAGCCGTAGTAGTAGCCGTCCTCCTCCTCCTTGGTAAGCGCGATGCGGCGCAGCGTGTAGGCCGGCTCTTCCGGCGGGACTTTAATGCGGTTGCGGGCGTCCGTCACCTCGAAGTCCGCGTCGCCGCTGCCATGGGCTATCCACGTGCCGCCGGCCGCCTTGAGTATGGGGTCCAGCGCCGTCACCAGGCCGCCGGCCGGCACTATGGCCTTGATCTCTTTCCCCTCGCGCAGGTGCATGTACGGCTCGCGGTTGGAGACCACGTAAAGCGGCCGCCCGTCCATCTTGATCTTTATGAGTTCCTTCAGGCGTTCCGGTGTCCACAGGGATTCGCCCGCCTGCCTCAGGCGGGCCTCCTTCTGCGCGGCGTTCCTGGCCGCCTGCAGGTTCTTGGCCAGGGTGGTGGCCTCCCTGGCTATCGGGGCGAAGATATCCCCTTTCAGGGGCGGCGTCTGGCCCTGCTCTTCGCCGATGCGCAGCCGCTTCATCCAGTCCGCCATCTGCGCTATGGGGTCTACAAGGTTCCAGCGCACGACGAGCAGCGTCACCAGCGAGATCAGTATCATCTGGGCCAGCAGGCGCAGCAGGGTACGTTTCCAGATGCGGAACAGTTCGTAGTCTATGTGGGAGACGTTGGTGAGCAGGGCCGCCCTGGCTTTCCGGGAGGTGCCGAACGGCAGTTCCGCCGGGTAGAGGAAGATCTGCCGGTTGCCGAAGAGGAATTCCCCCTCCTCGCCGGCGGCCAGCAGCGGGGCGATCTGACTCTGTCTGCCCGCGAGCTCCGGGGCTACGCCCGAGGAGGCCGCCAGCAGCGAGCCGTCCTCGGCGTAGACCGCCAGGCCTTCCAGGCGCCGCTGGTTCTGCAGCCTGTCGGTCAGTTTCTGCAGGGCGGGCAGGTCGGACGCCTCCAGGTTATGGCGGGCGCTCTCCTTGAGGGTCTCGGCCACCAGGGCCGACTGGGCCCGCACCTCGGCGTAAAGCTTTACCTTCTCCTGGCGCACCTGGAACCAGGCCGAGAACAGCGCCACGGTCACTACCACCACGATCAGGGAGAGTATAAGGCGTAGGGTGATTTTCATGTTGTTCCTTATCCGCGTTGTTTATTTCCCGAACTGGTAGGAAACGTAAAGGTTGGCTCCGTACAGCGCCGCCAGTATCAGCGACGCCACGCTCAGGCGTTTGAGGTGGTGCTTGCTCTCCACCGCCAGCGCGCCCAGGGCTATGACCTGCATTATGACCGCAAGGCCCGCCATCACCATCGTGGACAGGGCGTCGCCGAAGGACGCGCCGGCAAAGACGCGGTTCCCGACCAGCAGGCTGGCGGCGGCCAGCACCACCAGCACGAAAGCGTTGGCGCCAAGCACGTTGCCCACCGCGAGGTCATATTCCTTATGGCGGGCGCAGGCCAGGGCGTTAGTTATTTCCGGCAGGCTGGTGACGATGCCGAGCATCGTGGCCCCCGCGAAAGTGGCGGCCAGGCCGTAGTGGTCGCTGAGCCTGTGCACCGAGCTGCCCAGGGCCATGGCTGCGATAATGATGACTCCCGCCGTAGCGGCGTAAGCAGTCAGGATCCCCCACATCGGCAGGCCGGAGAAGACCGTGGGCACTACCATCTCCTTGTCGAAGGACTGCCTGGCCATGCGGAAAAGGACGAACTGCCCCACCGTGTACAGCGCGATGATGCCTGCCGGGGCCGCCAGCAGGAACAGCGGGGAAATGGCTATGCCGCCCGTGTTGGCGGCCATCCCCAGCGCCAGGCCCGCCATCAGCACGCCCAGCAGCGCCGTTCCCAGCAGGCCGGTGGCCAGGTGACTTTTGGAGAGTTTTCCGCCGTAGAGCGGCTCGGGGACGGCGGCGTCCACCAGGACGAGTATGAAAATATTAAAAATGATGCTGCCCAGTATGCCGCCCAGGGCCAGGCCGTAGGCCCCTTCCAGCGTTACCGTTATGGTAGTGACCAGCTCCGGCAGGGTGGTGGCGAATGAGAGCAGCACGGCCCCCGCCCAGGCGCGCCCCAAACCGAGCCTCTCTCCGAGCTCGCCGCTGATCCTGCCTATGGCTACGCCCGCGCCCACTACGAAAAGCGAGGAGACCGAGAAAATTATCCAGTCGTTTGTCGGCATATTTCCCCCGGAATGACGGCGCGTCGCGGCCCAAAAGAAATGCCGCCTTCCGGTATAACCGGAATGGCGGCCCGACCATTCCCAACCTCCGGAGCGCAACTCCGGACCCGTAATTATTCTAACATTATTCTCCCCGGTCAGGAAGTCGTTTTCTGGCAGATATTTGTATAATTTAGCCTGCCGCCATGAACACCGAAATCATACTCGTAGTCGTCAGCTCCATCGTTCTCATTTCTTACCTATTCGATATGTTCTCGGGGCGCACGCGGCTGCCTTCGGTGGTGCTGCTGATCCTCTCGGGCCTGGCGCTGCGCCTGCTCTCCGACTGGACCGGTTATACTATCCCGTACCTGGGCTATGTGCTGGCCCCCCTGGGCACGATCGGCCTTATCCTGATCGTGCTCGAGGCCGGCCTGGACCTGGAACTTAACCCCGGGAAAACTTCGCTGATAAAAAAAAGCCTGCTCTCGGCGGCGGCGGGGCTGGCGCTTTGCCTGGCGGGCATCGCCGGCGTCTACATGCTGCTCTTCGGGGCCCCTGCCCGGATGGCGCTGCTCAACGCCCTGCCGCTGGCCATCATCAGCAGCGCCATCGCTATCCCGGGGGCAAGGCTTTTCTCAGAGGAAAGGCGCGAATTCATCACCTACGAGAGTTCTTTCTCGGACATCCTCGGCATTTTGGTTTTCAACTTCCTGGCGTTTAACTCCTCGTTCGGGGCGGGTTCCGTCTTTTCCTTCGGCTTCGAGATCTTCGTGACGGTGCTGCTCTCCGTCTTCTTCTCGCTGGGCCTGACCGCCCTCGTAGAGCGGGTTAACCACCAGGTTAAGTACCTGCCGGTCTTCGCCATCCTGCTGCTGGTTTACGCTACGGCCAAGCTGATGCATTACTCGCCGCTGATCCTGGTGCTGGTATTCGGCCTCTTCCTGAACAACATTAAGCTCTTTATCAGGGGCAACATGCGCTTTTATTTCAGTCTTGACAAGATAGGAACGGAGGTGCGCCAGTTCAAGAGCGTCATCGCCGAGACGACGTTCGTGATCAAGACCTTCTTCTTCGTGCTGTTGGGTTATACGGCGGATATTCCCAGGCTGTTGGACCGGTCCGCGCTGGCCGTGGTGCTGCCGGTGGTGCTGGTCATCTACGGGTCCCGGGCGCTGCCGTTGCGCCTGCTCCTTCCGGCACCCGCCGCCGCCGCGCTTACCTACGCCGCCCCGCGCGGCCTGATAACGATACTGCTTTTTATGGGGATTCCCGCCGAGCTGCGCATCGCGCTGATCCCGGACAGCGTGCTGCTCTGGACGATACTGCTGACGGCGCTGGTGCTGACCTGGGGCGTTTTCAAGCACGCCGGGGAGGCGGAGCCGCCCCCCCTCCCCGCCCGGGCCGACCAGGCCTGAAAACAGGAAAGCCCGGCTGCCCGGGCTTTTTTTATTTTCCGGTACGCGCGCCCCGTTCCTTCTCCCGGGCCAGGCGCTCCAGCATGAAGGCCCGCGCGTCGCCCTTATGGCTGCGCAGCAGCTCCGGAGTTAGGATTACGTCCGGGACAGCGAGAGCCGCCGGTTCCGGAGGCCTGCGCGAGGACACGGAAAACTTTATGCCGCTGTGCGGCAGCGTAAAAGTTTCCGGCGGGTGGTAGGCGTCCCGCGGGCCGCCGCTCTCCTCGCCCAGCAGTTCCACGGCGCCCAGCGCTCGCAGGCGCGCGGCCAGCAGCGCGGCGGCATTGGCGGTGCCCGGCCCGATCAGCAGTTTGGTCTGCCCCTCGAAGATCTCGTCCTGCTCCCTGGCCGGCGAACCGGCCCCGGCGGCCAGGTAAGCCAGCAGGTAGGAGGCGGCGCGGGGATCGGTGCCGGCGTTGCGGCGCAGGTCCAGCACCAGGGCGCCCACGCGCTGGCGCCGCAGCTGGGCGAAGACCGCGTCGCAGGCCTTGCGCCAGGCCCTGTTAAAGGAGGCCCCGGGCAAATCCACCCAGGCCACGCCGCGCGATACCACTACCCTGGGCCTGGCGTAGTCCTGCGTGCCGGCCAGGCGCCTGAATTCCCAGGCCGATATGAACGGCGTTTCCTTTGTCAGCACTTTTCCTTCGGGCGTCCTGAACCGCGCCTGTAAGTCTTGTTTCCCTTCCAGCAGGCCGGAAATGTCCCACCAGAAGCCCTGATCCGCGCAGTAAGACGCCCGACGGTAGCGCTCGTCGCCGGCGGAGACCCGTTCCAGCAGCGGCGCTATGAAAGCTTCGAAAGGCGTGCCGTCTATGGCCGTCAGTTCGGCCCCCGGCAGTTCCCCGTCGGCGGCGGCGTCTATCACGAACCTGCCCAGTCTGTAATCCACGCTGAACGGCGGGTACTTGAGCTCCGGGTCCTTCCACTTGCGGCGGGGCCGCCAGAGGGGCCGGGTGTTTGCATCCCCAAGACCGGCGCCGGCTTTATAAAGAATATAGGCCAGGTCCCTGACCGTGATGCGGCCGAACTCGTCCAGGCGGCTGTCCGCCTCTTCGTGCGCGGTACGCTTGAGGCCCTCCCAGCGCTCAGGCGCCAGGCCGGCGCGCGGCAGCGGGTGCGCTTTGTCTATTCTGGTGAAGAAGGCGTCTATGTCGGCGGCGGCCTCGCGGCGGGTGAGGCGCTCTTTCTGCAGGTAGGGCGAGTTCAGCACGGCGCTGCCGCCCAGCCAGACCGCGGCGCAGAAGAGCAGCACCGCCGCGATGTCCCTGGCGGCCGCCAGCCTGCGCGCTGTCTCCGGAGGCATGGTCACGGCTTACCTGGCCGCGCGGTAGCGGCGGATCAGGGCGTTGGTGGAAGAATCGTGCTTGAGTTCCGGCTCTTCCCCGGCTTCCAGCTCGGGGGCTATGCGGCCGGCGAGGGCCTTGCCCAGTTCCACGCCCCACTGGTCGAAGGGGTCCACCTGCCAGATCATGCCCTGGGTGAAGACCGCGTGCTCGTAGAGCGCCACCAAGCGGCCCAGCGCCGCGGGCGTCAGTTCGTCGAGCAGCATGGTGGTGGAAGGGCGGTTGCCCTCGAAGGTCTTGTGCGGCAGCAGCCAGTCCTTCACGCCTTCGGCCTTCAGCTCCTCCACGGTCTTGCCGAAGGCCAGGGCCTCGGCCTGCGCGAAGACATTGGCCATCAGCAGGTCGTGGTGGCGGCCCAGTTTGTGATGGGTCTTGGCGAAGACGATGAAGTCGCACGGTATGAGCTTGGTGCCCTGGTGTATCAGCTGGTAGAAGGAATGCTGGCCGTTGGTGCCGGGCTCGCCCCAGTAGACCTGGCTGGTCTGGTAATCCACCGCGCGCCCGTCGATGGTGACGCGCTTGCCGTTGCTCTCCATCGTCATCTGCTGCAGGTAGGCGGGAAAGCGCTTGAGGTACTGCTCGTAGGGCAGCACGGCTATGCTTTGCGCGCCGAAGAAGTTGTTGTTCCAGATGCCGAGCAGGCCCATCAGCGCCGGGATGTTCTCCTCGAAGGGGGCGTTGCGGTAATGCTCGTCCATCTCATGAGCTCCGGCGAGCATCTCCCTGAAATGCCTGGGCCCTATGGCCAACATCGTCGAGAGACCGATAGCGGAGAACATGGAGTAGCGACCGCCCACCCAGTCCCAGAAGCCGAACATGTTGTCCGTGTCTATGCCGAACTCGGAGACCTTGGCGGCGTTGGTGGAGACGGCCACGAAGTGTCTGGTGATGGCGGCCTCCTCCTTCAGGGCCTTCAGCGCCCAGTCGCGGGCGGAGCCGGCGTTAGTCATGGTTTCCTGCGTGGTGAAGGTCTTTGAGGCGACGATGAAAAGGGTTTCGGCGGGGTCGAGGTCTATTACGGCCTCCGCGAAATCCGCGCCGTCGACGTTGGAGACGAAGCGGAAGACCAGGCCGCGCTGTGAATAATGCTTGAGCGCCTCATAGGCCATGACCGGGCCGAGGTCCGAGCCGCCTATCCCGATATTCACGATATTCTTTATCGTCTTGCCGGTATGGCCTTTCCAGCTGCCGCTCCTTACTTTTTCGGCGAATTGTTCCATCTTCTCCAGCACGGCGTGCACGTGCGGCACTACATTCTCCCCGTCCACCACGATGGTGGCGTTCTTGGGGGCGCGCAGGGCGGTGTGCAGCACGGCCCTGCCTTCGGTGATATTTATCTTCTCCCCGGTGAACATGGCCTCTATTTTCTCCCGCAGGCCGGCGGCCTCGGCGAGGTCGCAGAGATGGTTCACGGTCCCCGAGGTGACGCGGTGCTTGGAGTAGTCGAAGTAGACCCCGGCCGCTTCAACCGTGAATTTCTCGCCGCGCCGCGGATCGGCGGCGAACAGGTCGCGCAGGTGCAGCTTGCTTGCTTTAGCGTAATGGCCTTCGAGGGCCTTCCATTCGGGCAGGCTCTTGAGCGGAGTGATATCAGCCATGGTATTTTCCTTATTTATTCAGCGCGCGCTTGAATTCGCGGGTCAGCGCGGGCACTATCTCGTTGACGTCGCCCACTATGCCGTAAGTGGCCACTTTGAAGATGGGGGCATCGGGGTCCTTGTTGATGGCCACGATGGTCTTTGAGGACTGCATGCCTATCAAATGCTGGATCTGGCCGGAGATGCCGCAGGCCAGGTAGAGCTTGGGCACCACGGTCTTGCCGGTCTGGCCTACCTGGTGAGAGTACGGTATCCAGTCGGCGTCCACGGCGCTGCGGGTGGCGCCCACGGCGCCGCCCAGCACCTTGGCCAGCTCCTCGAGCCGGGCGAAGTTTTCCTTCGAGCCCATACCGCGGCCGCCCGCCACTATAACATCGGCCTCGGAGATGTTCACCGTGTTGGCGAGTTCTTCCACCACCTCCAGCAATTTGGTCCGGGAGGCGAAGGTCTCTTCCGGGTAGACGTTGCTGACCACTTCCACGCCGCGGCCGGGTTTTACCGGCGCCTCCTGCATAACCTTGTGGCGCACGGTGGCCATCTGCGGCCTGTGGTTGGGAGCTATGATGGTGGCCATGATGTTGCCGCCGAAAGCGGGACGCGTCTGCAGCAGCAGGCGCTCTTTTGTGTCCACGTCGAGGCCGGTGCAGTCGGCCGTCAGGCCTGCGTTGGTCTTTATGGCCACGCGCGAGATGAGGCTGCGGCCTATGGTGGTGGCGCCGCAGAGCAGCGCCTCGGGCTTGTACTCTTCCACGAGCTTCACCAGTACGGCGGTATAGGGGTCGTCCTGGTAGGCGGCCAGGGTGGGGTGGTCCACCAGGTATACCTTGTCGGCGCCGCGTTCACCCAGCCGGCCGGCGGCGGTCTCCATGTCGTGGCCCAGCAGCACGGCGCACAACTTCACGCCCAGCTTGTCGGCCAGCTTGCGGCCCTCGCCGAGCAGTTCGAAAGAGATGCTCTGGATGACGCCTTTCTTCTGCTCGCAGAACACCCAGACGTCCTTGTAGGCGGACAGGTCCTTTTTGGGCCCGCCGCCTTTTTCCAGCTCTATGGCCGAGAACTTGCAGGCGGCCACGCAGGAGCCGCAGAGGGTGCACTTGGCCATGTCTATGACGGCCTTGCGGTCGGCCATATGTATGGCGCCGAACGGGCAGGTCCGCACGCAGAGCGTGCAGCCGGTGCACTTGTCGAGGAGGATCTTGATGGAGGCCATTACACTGCCTCCCCTTTGAGCAGCTCTACGAGCTCTTTGGCCACCTCGTCGGTGGAGCCGGAGATCATCTCCCCGCCCTTGCGTGCTTCCGGGGTGAAGATCTTTACCACGCGCGTGGGCGAGCCATCGAGCCCCAGGGCCGCCGGGTCGGCGTCCAAATCGGCGGCGGTCCATTTTACGAGCTTGGCGGACTTGGCGCGCATCATGCCCTTGAGCGAAGGCATGCGGGGCGTGTTGATCTCCTTGACCACGGTGAACAGGCAGGGCAGCGGCACTTCCACCACGTCGTAGCCATCCTCGGTCATGCGCTCGACTTTCGCGGTTTTATCGTTTATCTCGGAGATCTTTTTAACGTAGGTGACCTGAGGAATATCGAGATGCGTGGAAATGCCGGGGCCCACCTGGGCGGTATCACCGTCGGAGGCCTGCTTGCCGCAGAGGATAACGTCGTAAGCGTCCAGCTTTTCTATGGCGCAGGCCAGCGTGTAGGAGGTGGCCCAGGTATCGGAGCCCGCGAACTTGCGGTCGCTTACCAGCACGCCCTCGTCGCAGCCGAGGCCAATGGCCTCTTTAAGGGCGGTCTCGGCCTGGGGCGGCCCCATGGTTATGGCCGTCACTTTCCCCCCGCAGCGCTCCCTGAGGCGCACGGCCTCTTCTATGGCGTAGGCGTCGAACGGGTTGATAACGCTTTCCACCCCGTCGCGTATCAGCGTATTCGTGACCGGATCTATCCTGACGTCGGTGGTGTTCGGGACCTGCTTGATGCAGACGATTATGTTCATTTTTGTGGTAATTATCGAAAAAGTGGTTTTGCGTATCCTCATGCTTCCGACGCCACGCATAAACCGCATAGCGGTTTTGCGCGGCCCCGGCTCGGCGATTTTTCGCTATAAAAATCGCCTCCGCCCTTGCGGACCGGACGCGAGACATTATTATGTCTCGCTCTAAAGCCGGTCCTCACGTGCCTGACGGGCCCGTCCCCTTGGTCGGCCCGACAGGCGAGCCGTTACTTCTTCAGCGTCTCCTTGATCATGTTGGCCGCGATGACGTTGCGCTGGATCTGGTTGGTGCCCTCGTAGATCTGGGTTATCTTGGCGTCGCGCATGAACTTCTCCGCCGGGTAATCGCGCATGTAGCCGTAGCCGCCCATGATCTGCACCGCGTCCACGGCCACCTTCATGGCCACGTCGCTGGCGAACAGCTTGGCCATGGCCGATTCCTTGGAGACGCTCTTGGCGCCGGAGTCCACCAGGCGGGCCACCGAGTAGGCCAGCGCGCGGGCGGCCTCTACCTGCGTGCCCATGTCGGCCAGCATGTGCTGTATCGCCTGGAAACTGGAGATCGGCGCGTTGAACTGCACGCGGTTGCGGGAGTAGTCCAGCGCGCAGTCTAGCGCGCCCTGGGCTATGCCCACGGCCTGCGCCGCCACGCCGGGGCGGGAGGTGTCGAGGGTCTTCATGGCCACGATAAAGCCCATGCCCTCGCGGGAGATCAGGTTCTCGGCCGGCACTTCGCAGTCGGTGAAGATCACCTCGCGGGTGGCGCTGGCGCGGATGCCCATCTTCTTCTCTTTCTTGCCGAACTCCATGCCCTTGGTGCCTTTCTCAACGATGAAGGCGCTGGCGCCGCGCACGCCCTTGGCCTTGTCGGTCAGGGCTATCACGGTGTAGATCTCGGCCTCGCCGGCGTTGGTGATCCACTGCTTGGTGCCGTTGAGGATGTACTTGTTGCCCTCCTTGCGGGCGGTGGTCTTTATGGACCCGGCGTCGGAGCCGGCCTCGGCCTCGGTGATGCAGAAAGCGGCCAGGCGCTTGCCGGAGGCGATGTCGGGCAGATATTTTTTCTTCTGCTCCTCGGAGCCGTGCAGCAGGATGGGCAGGGTGCCCAGGCCGGTGCCGGCGTAGCCCAGGGCTATGCCGCCGCAGGCCCTGGAAAGTTCCTCGGTCACCAGGCACATGTCCAGGATGCCGCCGCCCAGGCCCCCGTAAGCCTCGGGCAGGTAGACGCCGAACAGGTCGCTCTCGGCCAGGACCTTCATTATCGGCCAGGCGAATTCCTCGCTCTCGTCGTACTGGGCCGCCACGGGCTTTATTTTCTCAACAGCGATCTTGCGCGCCAGGTCCCTGATCATGATCTGAGATTCGGTGAGTAAGTAATCCATAGCGGTCGGCTCCTAGAGGTGATATCGGCGGCGAAGCCCCTGAAGGTCTCGTCCGGCCGTTTCCTGTAAATGGTATCAAAAACTAAAAAGACCGCGCAATTTTATATTATATATATGCAAAAATTCGGTAACATCGCTCCTGTACAATTAAGCGTAGGATAACCGTTTTGGAGACTCAACTATGGATATGATGACGATCGTGGGTTTCATGCTGGGCGGGGCCGTTATGGCCTGGGGTACCTATTCTTCCGGTGTGGCCGGCAACATCTTCAACTCGCACGGTATCGTGATAGTGCTGGGCGGCACGCTGGCCGCCACCATCATCAACACCTCCTACAGGCGCTTCGTGACCGGCATCAAGGCCCTCGGGGCCATTTTCTCCTCCCCCAAGATGCCGGCCGTGGACGAGGCGGTGCGCATGCTCGTGGGCATGGCCGAGACCGCCCAGAAGCAGGGCGGCATCATGGCGCTCACCAGCGTGGACGCCGGCTTTGCCAACGGCTTTCTCAAGCGCGCCGTGGGCGTGGCCATGGTCAGCGCCGAGTCGCGCGAGACCCGCGCTATCCTGGAAGAGGAGATCCGCCTGCGCCGCCTGGATATTTCCGAGGACTCCAACCTGTACCGCACCGCCGGCGTGCTCTCCCCCATGTTCGGCCTCATCGGCACCCTGTTCGGCATCATCCAGACGCTCTCCAACATCTCAGACCCCACCGCCATCGGCCGGTCGATGGCCGTGGCCATAACGTCGGCCCTGTTCGGCATCGGCTTCTCCAACATGTTCTGCGTGCCGGTGGCCAACAAGATCCGCCTGAGGGCCATGGAAGAGACGCTGGTGCTGCAGCTCATCCTCGAGGGCGTGATCGACATCATGAGCGGCAAGACCCCCCACCTCATAGACATGCACCTGCGCGGCTACCTCACGCTCGACGGCGGCGCCGGCGCGAAGGGCAAATAAGGACCTATGCGCTTCTACGAACGCGAGGACGAACTGGAGAACGAGCTCAACCGGGGCGCGCTGTGGGCCATCACGTACGGGGACATGATGAGCTACCTCATGATTTTCTTCATGATCCTCTTCGCCTTCTACAGCTCCAAGAACATCACCTCGCAGTTCTCGGCCAAGGCCATCGAGGAGACGTTCGGCAAGGACACCGAGGTGGCCAGCACGCTGTTCTCCAAGCACGGCATCCAGCAGATAGCCCAGGTGGAGATCTCGGCCAACAAGATCAGCATCAATTTCTCCGACCCCATCCTGTTCACGCCCGGCAGCGACGTGCTCAAGCCCTCTTCCTATCCCCACCTGCGCCGCCTGACCGCCGTTTTCAAGGACCTGCCCAACCCCATCCAGATAGAGGGCCACACCGACAACCGCCCGCTGGGGCGCGGCACGCGCTTCCGTTCCAACTGGGAACTCTCCTCGGCCAGGGCCTTCTCGGTGCTGCAGTTCTTTATTAAGGAAGGCGTGGCCCCCGAGAAACTTTCGGCCGTGGGCTACGGCGAGTTCAAGCCGGTGCAGACCAACGAGACGCCCGAGGGGCGCTCCAAGAACCGGCGCATAGAGATAAACATCATAAGGCACGAGATCTAGGCGTATGAAACTGACCACGAGGTTCCTGCTGATCCTGCTGGGCATAGCGGTGCTCCCGCTGGTGCTCGCCGTCGGCTGGAACGTCTACCAGTACAACTCCTCGGTGGCCAGCTATTTCGAGCTGCACAAGGGCCTGTCGCGCCTGTCGGCCGCCAACGTGGACGAGTGGCTCAAGAACACCAACCGCAACCTCGCTTTCCTCTACGAGTTCGAGAACCCCCTGCGCGGCAAGAAGGTGGACGAGACGCAGGTGATACAGCAGGCGGCCCGCATCAATTCCGACATCATGTCGCTGGCGCTGGTCGCCGCCGACGGCAGGGAGCTGTTCTTCCTGCAGAGCGAGACCGTGCGCGAGAAGAAGTCCCTCGCCTCCTTCCAGGCCGCGCTGGTGGCCAAGGCCTCCGACAGCGGCGTGGTTTCCACCGGCGAGCCCATCTGTCTGCGCGCGCAGACCTATTTCCCCCTGGCCTATCCGCTGGTGGACGGCCGCGTAGTGGTCTTCCATTTCTCGATGGACAAGCTGCTGGGCAAGATCAACTCCCAGAAGACCGGCAGCAGCGGCCGCGTCTTCATCTCCGACCGCCAGGGCCGTCCGCTGCCCTGCCAGGACATGAAAGGCCTGGCTTACGAGCCCGGGGAACTGCGCAAGGTCTTCCGCGGGGGCGGCCGCACCGGCACGCTGTCCAAGTTCCTTTTTTCGGAAGAGGAGTTCGCCGGCGCCTACGCCGCCATTGAGGACCTGGACTGGGCCGCCGTGTCGGTGCAGTCCGAAGAGGAACTCTACGGCAAGCAGCGCAAGTCCATCATCGTCTTCGGGGCGCTCGCCGTCGTCATCTTCGCCATCGCTATGGTCGTGGTGTTCCTGGTCTCCAACCGCATCATCCGCCCCATCAACAACATGGTCGGCGGCGTCAAAGGCTTCCTGCGCACGCAGCACCTCGACAGCGTGATCCCCGCCGAGGGCTGGCCCGAGATCAAGTCGCTGGTGGGCGTGCTCAACCGCCTGATGCTGGAATTGCAGGCCTACCGCGCCTTCCAGCTCAACCAGATCGTGGAAGAGAAGGGCAAGGCCCAGGCGCTCATCGACACCATTTCCGACGGCGTACTGCTCATCGACGACCGCGGCTCCCTGATCTACTGCAATAACACCGCGCTGAAGCTGCTCGGCATTCCCAAGATCTCCCCGGAGGTGGCCGTCCCCCGCTCGGTCAAGAACGAGGCTTTCTTCAACGCGCTGACCGAGATGCTGGGGCACAAGGAGAAGTACCTCAAGACCGAGGTGGAAGCCCCCTTCGTAAACGAGACATCCACCGTGACCAAGAGTTTCCGCGTCATCTCCAACCAGTTCCTGCTGGCCACGCTCAAGCGGCCGGGCCGCGTCATCATCATCCGCGATATCACGAGCGAGAAGGAGATCGAGAAAGCCAAGGAAGACTTCTTCCACATGATCACGCACGACATGCGCGCCCCGCTGTCGACGCTGCAGGGCTATACCGAGCTGCTGATGAAGAAGATCGGCCCCTCCCCCGCCACCGACAAGTACCTGCAGAGCATGCTCTACTCGTCGCGCCGCCTGCGCGGCATGATCGACGACATCCTCAACGTCACCAAGCTCGAGCGCGGCACCATGACGCTGCAGCTGGATAATGTGGACGCCGAGGCGCTGATCACGCGCATCAAGGACAACCACGAGCCCGTGGCGGGCCCCAAGAACATCAAGCTCACCGTGGCGCCGCTCCCCGCCAAGATCCACGTCACGGCCGACCCGATCCTGCTCGAGCGCGTCATCACCAACCTGATGGGCAACTCGCTCAAGTTCACGCCTTCGGGCGGCAGCATAACGCTCTCGGCCTGGGAGGACGACAAGCAGGTCTTCTTCGCCGTGGAGGACACCGGCCCCGGCATTCCCGAGGCCAAGCGCAAGGAGATCTTCGAGAAATACGGCCAGATGGAAGAGCACAAGAGCCAGGGTTTCGGCCTGGGCCTGGCCATGTGCCAGCTGACGGTACAGCTGCACAAGGGCGATATCTGGGTGGAGTCCGAGGTGGGCAAAGGCAGCAAGTTTATCTTCACCGTGTCCAAGGCCATGGCGGCCCCGCCCCCGCCCGTCCCCTCCCCCTCTTGAAAACCGGGCGCATTTGAAATATACTAACCGCATGGAACAGAACCTGGGACTGATGCTTATCGTTGACGACAACGTGGAATTCCGGACTATGGTCTGCGACTATTTCACGGACCTGGGCTTCACAGTGGAGATCGCCGAGAACGGCAGAGAGGGCCTGCTGAAGGCCAAGGCCATACGGCCGAACATCATCCTCTGCGACGTGATGATGCCCGACATAGGCGGCATAGAGGTCATCCGCGGCCTGCAGGCCGACGACGAGACCCGCTCTATCCCCGTGCTGGTCATCACCGGCACTTTCTTCGACAAGAACATGAGCGAGCTGTTCCGCCAGGAATCCAACTGCCGCGAGTTCATGAGCAAGACCGTAGAGCTCTCCTATCTGCAGAAGAAAGTGGAAGACCTGACCAGGAAGAAATGAGGCCCCGTCCCGTTATCCTGATAGTGGACGACGAACCCGATTACCTGCGCATAGCCTCCCGCATAGCGGCCAAGGCCGGCTGCGCCGTACTTACGGCCGCGGCGGCCCTGCCCGGCGTGGAGCTGGCCGCGCGCGAAAAGCCCGACTTGATCCTGCTGGACGTGGGCCTGCCGGACGCGAGCGGCTTCGAGGCCGCCCGCCGCATCCGCAAGGTTCCCGCGCTGGCCAAAACCCCCATCATCTTTTTTACCGTGCGCTCCGAGCTGGACATGGTCTCCCAGGGCCTTGCCCTCGGGGCCGCCGGCTACGTGCTCAAGCCGTTCGATCCCGACGAACTCGAGCGCCGCATTAAAGCCGCCGTGCTGCCCGCATGAAGCCCGCCGCCTCCTGTCTGACCTCCGACCCGGCCGCGAGGGCCTTCTACCGCGCCGCGCTGCCGGACTTCGCGCTCAAGTTCTACCCCACCGCCGCCGCTTTCCTGAAAGCCCCCCCGGCCGCCGGAGTGGCCGTGATAGACGCCGCGCTGCCCGACATGGGCGGCGGCGACCTGGTGGCCGTACTGCGCGGGTCCCCGAAGACCGCCGGCCTGCTGCTGGTGCTGACCGGCGCGGCTCCTTACTCGCCGGCCGCCGCCGCCGCCTCTTTCGACAGCGGCGCCGAC
This sequence comes from Elusimicrobiales bacterium, assembly GCA_050174915.1. GTDB lineage: Bacteria > Elusimicrobiota > Elusimicrobia > Elusimicrobiales > UBA9959 > UBA9959. The sequence goes on from JBFXJL010000001.1 coordinate 189,688, forward strand.
GAGTATTTCGCTTTCCCGCCCGAGCCCCTGCTGTTCAGGGCCCGGCTGCTGAACCTGCTGGGGCGCGGCCCCGCCGGGCGGCCGGAGCCCGAAGAGAAACCTGCGGAGTACGAGTTCGGCGACCTGCGCGTCTCCCCGGAGGCCCGCACGGCCAGCGTTGCCGGTAAAAAGGCGCGGCTGACCGCCCTGGAATTCGACCTGCTGCTGTATTTCCTCCGCAACCAGGGACGCGTGGTATCGCGCTATGTGCTGCTGGAGCAGGTATGGAAGGATGCCGCCGAGGCCGGCCCCCGCGCCGTGGACAAGCGCATAGAGGCCCTGCGCCGCAAACTGGGGCGCTTCGGGGCCAAGATCGGGACGATCTTCAGGCTGGGGTACATTTTTAAGCTGTAAGGGCGGGCTTCGGGCTGCGCCGGGCGGGAGCTATCCCGCCCTTTTTCATTATACGCCCAGGGGCAGGCGCACTTCCACTATAGCCCCGCGTTCCTTCTTGTTGCTGACTTCCAGCGTGCCGCCGTGCTTCTCGGCTATGCGGCGCGCCACGGCCAGGCCGATGCCGGCCTTGCCCTTGTCGGTGGTGTTGAACGGGGCGAAAAGCTTGTCCAGCGCCTCGCGGGCGAAGCCGGGGCCGGTGTCCTCGAAGGTGAACACGGCCATGCGCCCGTCCTCGGAGCTCTTGAGCGTCACGCGCAGGCTGCCGCCCTGCTGCAGGCGCTCGTAGGCGTTCTTGATGAGATTGTAGAAGAGCATCTTCACGCGCTCGGGCGCCAGCCGCGCGCGCAGCCGGGGGTTGAGGATGGCGGCGGTGATGGCTATCTTGCGCTGCTTGAAGGCGCGCTCCCACTTGCCAGTCTCGACGGAGACCAGGGAAGCGAGGTCGGTATCCTCCATGTCGGGGGTCTCGGGGTCCAGGTACTCCTGCCAGCCCTTGAGCAGGTTGACGGAGGCGAAAAGGGTCTTGAGCGCGGGCTCGAGCGCCTTGCGCTCGGCGGCGGGGATGCGCAGGTTGAAGTTCTTGAGCTCCTTGGCGGAGCGCTCCAGCGAGACCAGCATGCGGGCCGAGAAATCGGCCTGCTCGCGCTTCAGGAGCCCGGTGAATTTTATGTTCTTGCGGCGCAGGTCCTCGTTCTCTATCTCGAGGTCCGCCAGTTTCTTCTGGTCCTGCGCGCGAGCGGCCTTGCCGGCCCCCAGCGCAAGGTCGCGCTCCTCCACCGACTTGAGCAGGCGCGCCGAATAATCGGCGGCGGCGCCCAGCTTGGTCTTGAGCGCGTCTATCTCGGCTTCCAGGGTTTTGATCTTCAGCAGTTCCCGGCGGGAGACTTCCTTCTCCTGCGTCAGGGAACCTTTGGCTTCGCGCAGCAGGCCGTTGACCTTCTCCAGGTCGGCCTCGCGCGCCTTGAGCATGGAGGCCGCCGCCGCGCTCCGCTCCTGCGCCTCGGCCAGCGCCGATTTGAGCGCGGCCGCGCGGTTCTGCAGCTCGAAGACCTGGTTGACCGCGCCGGAAAAATTGGTGCGCTGTTCCTGCGCTTTTACGGAATGCTCGTCGGCGGCCGCGCGCAGGCGCTCTGCCTCCTCGCGGGAGGCGTCCAGGCGAGCGCGCAGCGAAGCGGACTCGTCTGCGGCAGCGGCCAGGGCGGCCTTGAGGGCGCCGGCGCGGTTTTCCAGCGCGGCCCGCTCTTCTCCGGATATCCTCTGCCCGTAGGCGGCCTCGGCGACGGCCTTCTTCAGCTCTTCCAGTTCGGCGCTCTTCTGCTGCAGCGCGGCGCGCTGTTCGGCCAGTTCCCTCTCGGCTGTCTCCAGCGTCAGGCGGGCGGCCGTTTCGCCCTCGGCTGCGGCGGCCAGGGCGGAGGCCGAGTCCGCGGCGGCGCGCCTGGAGGCTTCCAGGCGTTCCAGCAGTTCCTCGTAGATCGGGCGGGTTTTGCCGGTGGCGGCCTCGTCGGCGCGCAGCAGCCGGTCTATCTCTGGCAATTCCATGATGGCCGCCAGCTTGCTCCTGAACGAGGCTATGGCCTCGTCGCGGGCGGCCAGGGCCTCCTGCAGGTTGCGGGACCTGGCGCGCAGGTCTTCCAGCTCGGGCGCGGCGGCGGCGAGTTCGCTCTCCTTGCGCAGCAGGGCGCTGCGCAGGTCTTCCGCTTCGCGCGCGGCCGCGGCGGCTGCGGTCAGGCGCTCCGAGCCCGCGCCGGCGGCGGCGCGCAGTTTCTCCGCTTCCGCTTTCAAATGTCTTTCGCGGGCGTGGCTCTCGGCCAGCTGACGCTCCAGCAGCGCGGCCCGGGAGGCGGCGAGCGCCAGGTTCTTGCGGGCTTCCGCGCGCTCGGCCTCGGAGCGGGACGAAGCGTCCTGGGCCTCGCCCACGGCGCGCCACAGGTAGTCCAGGTCGGAGTCGAAAGCGTCGGCGGGACGGCTCACGCGGCCCCCTTCAGGACTATGCGGCCCTTAGCGTTGAGGTCGAGCGCGGCGGAAATTATCTTGGCCCGGGCGCCGATCACCCGCTCGTCCTCGGGGCGGGTCATCATCAGGTCCTTGACCACCAGGCGCACGTCCTCGGGCAGCAGCCGGGTCACGTTGCCGGTGGCGACCTCGCCGGCGCCGGCCAGGGCGGTGGCCCAGTCGGCGTACGGCATGGACACCACGAGGGGCTTGAGGTTCTTCTCGTCGAGGCGGCACAGGTCGTCGAACGTGACCATCTTGCTGCGCAGTTCCTCGGAAGCCTTCGGGTCGGCGCGGTTGAGATTGTCCATGATCTCGCTGCGGGCGCCCTCGTCCACCAGCGACAGCAGGCGGCCCAGTTTCTCGGCGCCCTTGAGGCTTTTTTCGAGCTTCAGGCGCAGGTCGTTCTCTATCTCGTAGACGCGCTCGGGCTCGGCCTGCTTGAGGCCCAGCAGGAAGGCGGAGACGGACTGGCGCTTGGCGGGCGGCAGCGCCAGCAGCACCTTGGAGGAAATATGGGGCCTGCGGTCGGCCAGGTTGGCGATGATGATGGCGGCGTCCTCGTCGGGCAGGTCGGCTATCAGCTCGGCGGAGTCGGCCGGGGGCAGCTTCTCGATGAAATCGAAGGCCGAGCCGGCCGTCAGCATGGCGCCGCCCGAAGCGGCTTTGGATTCCACGTCTATGATCTCGCCGAATTCGCCCACCTCGCCGCCCTCGTTCTCGCCGAAACCGGCGGCGCCGCCGGCGGGGCCGGAGGCAGCCGCGGCGGGGCCGTTGATGCGCGCGTAATCCACGAAGCCGCTGAGCAGCTTGGAGGCCAGTATGTAACCGAAGATCAGCAGCACGCCGAGCGCCAGCGCGCCGAAGGCGGAAGCTACCAGCACGGGCCGGATCTCGGGAGCCTCCAGGGCGCTCTTCCACCAGGGCAGCATCTCGGCTTTGGCGGTGATAATGGTGTCGCCGCGCTGTTCGCTGACGCGCAGCACCTCGGCTATCATCAGCTTGATGGCGTTCACGCGCGCGTCGGGGACGGCGCGGTCGAAAACGAGGGAGACGGTGAGCCGCTTGACGCGGAATTCGCTGGTGCGCTGGCTCTCGGCGCGCTGCTGTTTGAGGTACTCGCCGGTCTTCTCGAGGATGTTGACGGCGGAGTAGCCGGGCAAAGTCAGGTTCTCTTCGGGCGGGGAGCCGGACTCGCTCTTGCTCTTGAGCACTATCTCCCCCTCCACCGTGACGAAGGCGCGGGCCCGGCCGCGGCCGAGCAGCTCCTCGAGCAGTTTCGAAACGTCCTCCTGCATGCGGGCGGAGATCTCCGAGCCCTGGGCGGTGGGCGAAAGGGCCGGGTCGGCCTCCTGCGCGCCCGCGTTAAGCGACAGGCAGAGGGACAGGACGGCTAAAAGGCGTAAGGGTGCGGTCATAATCACAGTTATATTGTATATAAAGCAGGTTACAAAGTTATTTCGGGGATTCATCGCCGTCCGGCAGGTCTATCCAGAACGAAGCGCCGCCGCCGGGGGCCGAGGCGCAGCCCGCTTTGCCCCCGTGCAGCTCGGCGATGGCCCTTACCAGGGCCAGGCCCAGGCCGGTGCCGCCGTGGCCCGGCGCGGCCGAGCCCTGGGTGAACGGGGTGAACAGTTTCTCCGCCTCCCCCTCCCGCAGGCCGGGCCCGGTGTCGCTTACCTCGAACCGGCAGCGCCCGCCGGCCAGCGCGGCGCGCAGCGTTACGCCGCCGCCGGCCGGGGTGAACTTGAGCGCGTTGGAGAGCAGATTGGTAAGGACGTGGGTGATCAGTTCGCGGTCCAGCCGCGCGGTGCCTCCGGGCGGACCGCCTTCCACCGTCAGTTTTATGCCCTTCTCCTCCGCCTTCGGCCGCAGGAAGTCGGCCGCGTCGCGCGCCAGGGCCAGCGGCTCCTCGGCGGCCGGGCGCAACTCCATCCGGCCCCGCTCTATGCGGGCCAGGTCCAGCATGGCCGTCACGAAATTGGCCAGCCTCCCGGCGTTCTCCTTGATGCGCGTGAAGACCTCCAGGTCCTCGGGCCTGAATTTCTCCTTTTCCCCGAGCAGCAGCGCGGCGTAAGTCTCTATGACGCCCAGCGGCGAGCGCAGCTCGTGCGTGACGGAGGCGGTGAAATTCTTTTTCATCGTCTCTAGTTCCAGCAGCCGGTCGCTCATGGCGTTGAGCGCGCCGGCCAGCTCGGCTACCTCGTCGGACCCGGAGGCGTCGGTCTTGGCGCCGAACTTCCCCTCCCCCACCTCGGCGGCTTCGGCCGCAAGGCGCCGCAGGCGCCGCGTCAGCCGGCGGGCCACCAGCACGCCCAGCAGCGCCGCCGCGGCCATGGCGCCCAGGAAGGCCGCCGCCAGGTCATGCCAGACGCCGGCGAGGGCTTCGCGCCGTTCGCGCTCGAGCGCGGCCGAAGAGAACAGCAGCTGCGCGGTGTATTTGCCGCCGCGTATCTCCCGCGGCACGGAAGGTTCGCCCTTCGCCGCCGGGGCCTTGCCCCGGGTCTTTACCGGCCGCAGGCCGCGGCCGATGTCCAGGCGGCAGGCGGCTATCTCCGCCCGCGAGGAACATAAGCCGGCTAAGTAATCCACCGCCATCAGCGGATCGCCGGCCAGTTCGGCTTCCCCCAGCATGGCGGAAACGGACTGCGCGAGGGCGTCCAGGCGGGCCTGCTGCGCGTCCCGCACGGTGCGGTTCTGGAAACTGAAGAAGATGCCGGAAAGCAGCAGGGCCGCCGCCAATGCGGCGGCCATAAGGGCCGCGCTGAACTTGTGGAATAGTTTCATACGGCTGCGCCGGTAGCGGGCTGTTCTCCCTTACCTGGAGAGCCTGATGATGCGCTCCAGGGCCTTCTTGGCCTGCGTGTTCTGCGGGTCCAGCGTCAGGATCTTGCGGAAGGAGTCGGCGGCTTTGCCGTATTCGCCCTTCGCGTAGGAGTCGGCCCCGGCCTGGTAGAGCTTCTCTATCTCCCTGGCGTTGGCCGCCGCGCCGGTGAGCACGGGCTCGGCGGACGCCTCGTCGCGGTAGGAGCTGGTCTCGGGCTCCCAGGAGGATTCCGTGCCCTGTTTCTTGCGGGCTTCGGCGGTCATCTTGGCCAGCTTGGCCTTCTCTACCGGATCAGGCTCGGCGCGGGACGCTTTCTCCCAGTCGCGCGCGGCTCGGGAGTAGGCGCCCAGCATGTAATTGCACGAGCCGCTCTTCTTGAGGGCCATCAGGTAGGCCGGCTCTATGTCGAGCAGTTCTTCGAGCTTGCGCAGCGCCTCGGAATAGCGCTTCTTGGCGTAGAATTCGTCGGACTGGTCCAGCTTGTACTCGGGCCAGCCGCGGCTGAAGTCGGCGGGCACCTTGTCGGGCGTGATGCGGGAGATCTCCCCGGCCTTGTCCAGGAAATTGGCCAGCCCGCCGTCCTGCTGGTTGAGGCTCTGGGCGTAGGCCAGCTTCTTCATGGCGCGGTTGTCGGCGCCGTTGACGAAATCTCTGACGCCGCTGGCGAGCAGGTCTTCCCAGCGAGCCCGGCCGTGGCCCGGTTCGGGGGCCAGCGACGGATAATAGGCCGCGACGGCCGAGAGCCGGCGCGTGAGGTTGACCACCGAGGAATCGGGCAGCAGCTCGCCGGCCTTGGCTACCAGCAGCTTATTGGCGGCGTAATAATTCTCGCGCAGCACCTGCTCTTTAACTTCGGCCAGGCGGGGATCGTTGAGGCTGGCCGTGTCGCGAGCGCCCTTGTAGTTCTGCGTCTCGCGCAGGCGCTTGTACTGGTCGAGCAACTCGGCCTCGGCTATCTCGGCCTGGGTGGGCGTGCCGAAATGGTAGGACAGGGCCAGGCGGTGGTTGCCGGAGGTCTCCTTGACCGTCCCGATAGGCAGCATGAAGCCGTAGTCGAACTGGATGCGCTGGATCTTGTAGGAAAGGCCCAGCGTGGCCTGCTTGAACTCCCGGTCGCCGGCCCCGAGTGAGCCGCGCACGCCGAACTCGCCGCGGTCCAGGCTGGGGAACACCTTTTCGGCCGCCACTACGAACTGCTTGTCCAGGCCGCCGTCCGGGCCTTTCTGCAGCCTGGCGTCGGCCGAGAGCAGCAGCCAGAGGCTCTTGAACGAGGCGCCCAGCCGGGCCTTCATCGGCACGGGGTCCTTGTCGGACTCGCTGAAGGCCACATCGGCCTGCATAGCGTTGAGGATGGCCGCGCCCAGCGTCCAGCGCTTGGTGAGGCGGTACAGCGCGCCCAGGTCGGCGTCGAGGGCGCCGCGGGCGTTGGCGCCGGCCAGCACCGGGTCAGTGGCGCCGTTCTGTGTCAGGTTCGTCTCCACGGCGTTATAGGCCTCGTCGAGGCGCGTGAAGCCGTGCGACAGGTACTTCAGCGACGCGCCTACGGAAAGTTTTTCATAGCGGCTGCTGCGGTCGAAACGGTAGCCCCAGGAGACGGTGCCGGTTTTCTCGTAATATACGCCTGAGAGCGAGAAGTCCTGCCAGGCCGCGCCTATGGTGCCGTGGCGGCCATTGCCTATCGGTACGGCCAGCGCGGCCACGCTCAGGCCCAGGCTGGAGCCGTCGCTGAGGCCGCCGTGAAAAAGGGAATGGGAAGCCAGCGCTTTCGGGCGCTCTAGACCCCCGAGTCCGGCGGGGTTATAGTAGACCGAGGAAACGTCGTCCGCCACGCCGGTGACGGCGTCGCCCATACCGGGCCCCCTGGCCCCGAAGCCCAGGTCTTCGAAGGCCGAGCGGGCGCAAAGCGGCGCCAGCAGCAGGGCTGCGGTCAGCGCGGTTTTTACGGCGGCGTTGCGGTTCATAGTTTCGCTTACCTTATAATGACTACGGTCCCCTTATATACCTTCTCCTCCGCCCGGACCTGGTACACGTAGACGCCGCCGGGGGACTTCGCCCCCAGGTTCGGGTCCCATTCCAGGTCATAGAACTCGCCTGAGGTGCTCGGGCTCGGGGGCGTGCCGATGGAGCGCTGCTTGAGGCGCATCTGCGCCACCTCGCGGCCGGAGAGGTCGTAGATCTTCGCGTCCACGGCCGCGTCGCGCGGGTTAAAGCAGCGGAAAATAAAGGTGTCGTTCCTGCCGTCGCCGTTGGGGGTCACCAGGCGGTTGAGCGCCGCGGAGCGGCCGAGGGCCGACGCGGAACAGAACGCCGCCGCGGGGGCGAGCGCCAGCGCGGCGAACAGGGTGAGGACGGCTTTGCACGGCTTCATACAGACTAATTCTACTTTTCAATTGTGACCGTTTTGTTTCATATTTATGGATTCTGCCCGGCGTAACCCGACATCTCTTTGTAATATTTCTGTCGCACGGCGCGTATATAATTTTATTGTGAACTTCAGGCGCTTTATGTTTTCCCTCCTTGCCCTGTCGGCCCTGCTGCCGGCCGGTCAGGCCCGCGCCTCCAGGCTTACCTCGCCGCATTTCATCGATATCACCGGCGCCGTCGGCAACGGCTCCGCCTACATGATCTCCCCCAGTTTCGAGATGAACGGCAACGTGCAGGACCTGGCCGTCTCCACGCAGGAGGCCACGGGCCTGCTGAACCGCAGCGGCAAACTGGCCTATTACCCTTTCCCCGCCCCGGTCTTCGACCTGACCCCGGTGATAGTCTCCAGCCATTCCATCCGCCTCACCTGGACGGCCCCGTCGGCCGACGCCAGCCGCAACGCCGAGGCCGCCGGCTACTATATCCTGCGCTACAGCTCCTCCGCCCCGGTTTCCACCGACGAGGGGTTTGCCACGGCCCTGGTCTACGCGCAGGACTGGACGCCGCTGGAGCCGGGCAGCCGGGAGAGCCGGGTGGTGGAGGGCTTCCAGGCCGGCACTACCTATTACTTCGCCATGGAGACGCTCAACAGCCACTACCTGCGCTCGGAGATCTCCAACGCCGCGGCCGCGCTGGCCCTGACCCCGCTGGCGCCGATGAATTTCCAGCTCTCGCGCATCGGCAACGCCGTCACCATGACCTGGATCCCGCCGGCCGGCTACATGAACCGCATCCCTTTCGACAACCGGTTCAGCCCGTCATATCCTTACGAGGTCAAGAAATACGAGGTCTACCGCGCCACCGCTCCCGCCGACGCCGAGTGGGTACAGATCGCCGAGACTTCTTCGAGCACGTTGAACTGGACGGATATCGTGCCCACCGCCGATCCCTACTTCTACCACGCCCGCGCCGTGAACCAGGCGGGCGTTTCTCTGCCCTCGTACGTGCGCTCCAGCCAGTCCGGAGGACTCTACTTCCTCGCTCCCGACAACCAGAGCGTCTTCGAAGTCCCGGAGGAGGGCACCGGCAGCTTCTTCTCCCCCTCTGCCGACCCGCTGGACGTCTACACCCTCGACATCTCCACCCACATCGAGGACCTGAGCGGGCGCGTGGTTAAATCCGTGGAGTTCTCCGCCTATCGCGGCGGCCTGCAGGCGGACCCGCTCTTCCAGCTGTCCAGCAAAGGCTCGCTGAAACTCTATTATTCCAAAGCCGGCGGCGCCGTCGTTCCGTCCGAAGGCGCCGACGCCAAAGCGCTGAGCATGTTCTATTATAACGGCGCGCGGTGGCTGCAGATGTACGGCATCGTAGACGAGGCTGAGCGCAGCGTGCGCCTGGACACCAGGCTGCTCGGGCGCTACCAGCTCAGGACCACCGAGCGCAGCGGCGGTTTTGCGGCGGACCGGGCCGGCCTCACCAACCGGCTGATAACTCCTAACGGCGACGGCAAAAATGATACGATGGTCTTTATTTTCGACAACCCGCAGGAAAAGCCGGTGAAGGGCAAGATCTACGACCTGCGCGGCGCACTGGTGGGCACCATGACGGGCGGCCCCGTGACCAATTCCCTCGTCTGGGACGCCAAGGCCGGCGGTCAGGCGGTGCCGGGCGGGGTCTATATCTACCAGCTGGAGGCCGACGGCACCGTCTATAACGGCACCGTGGTCGTGGTTCGGTAACGCGGCGGAGGACTTATGAATTCTATTCCCGTTAAAAATCTGATCGCGGGCGCCCTGGGGCTCCTGCTCGCGGCGCCCGCCGCCGCGGTGATAACCCCGACGATAAACTACCAGGGCTACCTGATCAGCAAGGTCACCAACCTCCCGGTGGAGACGCCGCAGGACCTGAAGTTCTACATCTACGACACTCCTACGGGCATCACCAGCCCCCTGTTCTCGGAGACCCGCTGTGACGTCAAGGTGACCAAAGGGCGCTACGACGTCGAGATCGGGTCGGCGATAGCCGGGGGCATCCCCGCCAGTATCTTCGCCGAGCGCGACGGCCTGTGGCTTGAGATCCAGGTGGACGGCGATAACGACTGCGCCGGCGCCTTCGAGGCCATGTCCCCCCGGGTCAAACTGCAGGCCTCTCCCTACTCTTTCAGCTCCGTCTACGCCACCACCTCGTCCGTGGCCACCTCCCTGTTCCTGGCCGACACGATCGGCGCGCATCCCACCACCACCAACGGAGCCATCACCATCTCCACTAACCTGTTCGTGCTGGGCGGCATCTCGGTAGGCTCCATTTCCCCCGGCCAGACGCTGGCCGTGGCCGGCATGGTAGAGAGCAAGGGCTCCCTGCCCGCCTGCGCCGAAGACAATTCCTGCGGCTTCAAGTTTCCCGACGGCTCCGTGCAGACCAGGGCCGCCGCCCTGACCATGTGGGAGGTGGCCGGTCCGCACGTCTACTCCATCAATCCCGGCAATGTGTCCATCGGCCAGAACAACGTCAATCCGCAGGCCAGGCTACATATCTCCTCGGCGGCCGGAGACACCGGCGACCTGCTGCTGATCTCCACGGGCGCCTCCCAGCTCTTCCTCGTCAACGGTTTGGGCCAGGTACACGGCGGCTCCTTCTACGGCGACGGCACCACGCTCACGGGCGTGCTGCGCCGGGCCGGCGACACCATGACCGGCCAGCTGACCCTGGCCGGTTCCACGCTTACAGTGGCGTCCCCGGAAGGCTTGCTTTCTCCCAAAGTCAAGTTCGCCGAAGGGATAGAGTTCTCCTCCGCCGCCGTCGCGCAGCGCGGCGGGATATTCATAAGTTCGCATGTCTACCTGATGCCAGGCGCTACTTTCTACGGCGACGGCTCGGGACTGATCAACCTGGTTTCCTCCGATACCAGCAAAGTTCTAAAGGCCGGCGACACTATGACCGGCCAGCTGACCCTGGCCGGCTCCACCCTGACCGTGACCGGCAACGCCTTCTCCGTGGGCGGTTCGAGCCTCTCGGTGCTGGAAGGCAACACGGCTTTAGGCAGCGCCTCATACCTGGCCCGCCTGACGGTGGGCGGCGGCATAGTCGCCACCTCCAGCGTTACGGCCCAGGGGGCCATGTACGCGGCTTCGGTGCATGCCCCCTCCGGTATCGGCAATTTCTACAACGTGACGGCCACCACCGGCACCATATGGGGCTGGGACTCCGTCACCACGTACAGCCTGGACACGGCCAGCGGCGTGCTGGTGCGCGCCGGTGTGGTCAACGCGCCGTATTTCGTCGGCAACGGCTCCCTGCTCACCAGCGTAACAGGTACCGACTCCACCAAGCTGCTAAAGGCCGGGGACACTATGACCGGCAACCTGATAATCTCCCCGTCCAGCGTAACGCTGGCCTCGCACGGCGCGCATAAGTACGCCCTCACGGTGGCCAGCGCCGCCGCCATGAACGCTTATTCCCTGGCCGTCACTACCTCCGGAAATGTGGGCGTTAATATTCCGGACCCGGCGGTGCAGTTGGAAGTCGGCCGCGAGATAAGGGTTTCCCATATTTCGGAGAACAACCCCCTGGCGTACGCCAAGCTATCGCTTAAATCCTATAACGATTACAGTTACATCCATTGGACCAACGCGGCCCTCAGCGCCTCGGGCGGCGTAAACCTGGGCGCGCTGGGCTACCCGGGCGCCAGCCGTGACCTGATCTACAGGGCCGCCGCCAGCGACCCCTGGAACGGCGGTCAGGAAGTTTTCCGGATAAAGTCGGACCAGTTCGGCAACTGGCAGTTCGGCATAGGCAGTTCGCCGGCTCCCGCGGACCAGCCGCGCGAGAAATTCCACGTGATGACGAACCTGCTGGTGAGCAGCACCACGGGCGGCGCCATGCCCATACTCTATGTCAGCACCACGGCCGCCAGGGTGTCCATCGGCACCACGACGCATACCCACCTGCTCACCGTCAACGGCGGCATCAACGCCGTCTCCTCGGTGACGGCGCAGGGCGGCTTCTACGGCGACGGCTCCGGCCTGACCAATCTGGTCACGGATTCCCTGCCCGGTGAGATACAGATCGCTACCATCACCGCCCGCGAGGGCGGTCTCCACGACGCCGTGGTGTTCAGCACCAGCGTCTACGTTCAGAATAAGCTGGCGGTGGGCGGTCTGTTCGCCCCTAGCGATGATATGCATCTCAAAGGCACGCTGCGCATAGACCAGCGCGCTAGCGAGTCTGTGCTGTTTCTCTACCCGGCACCCGGAGGTAACGCCTACATACGGTGGGAGGAGCAAGCCACTCCGAATAAAGGCGTGCTGGGCATGTTGGCCGGCCAAAAGGACCTGATCTACCTCGGCGGTGCCACCAGCCTGTCAGACGGCGTTCAGGCCTTCCGGATAAAGGAGAACGGGTCTTTCATAATGGGGCCGGCCCCCTTGGGCTTCGTCCCCAACTCCCGTTTCCACGTGGTCACCGACCTGACCGTAAGCGCGCAGGGCTCGGCTCCCGCCCTGTTCGTCTCTACGGCCACGGGCTACGTGGGCGTAAACACCGGGGCCCCGCAGGCCCAGTTGCACGCTGGCGGCTACGCGCTGTTCGCTTCTTCAGCCTCCATCCTGGGCGGCGGTCTCTCCGGAACGCAGAGCGCGCTGGAGGTAATAGGTTCTACGCTGGTCGTGAAAGCCAATGGCAACGTGGGGATAGGCGCCGCTTCGCCGCAGGCCCGCCTGGACGTGGCGGGCAGCGCGCAGTTCGGCGCCGGGGTCAATAAGTCAACTTTCACCGCGGACGGTTTCTGGCTGCCGCGCGCTATGGATACAGCCGCCCTGCAGTCGGCGTCACCGCCGGCGGTCGGCGCGGTCGTTTTTAACTCGAGCATCAACGACCTCTGCGTCTCCACCGGCACAGCCGTAGGCCAGTGGGCCCTCACCGGCTCCAAAGGCGTTGATAATTGTTTTTAACTAAAGTTGTATAATATCCCTGTAGTTCTTCAGGGCGGGGAGCGTTTCCCCACCGGCGGTATAGCCCGCAAGCTTTAACGAGCAGATCCGGTGTGACTCCGGGGCCGACGGTATAGTCCGGATGACAGAAGAACTCAACGCGTGACGACGGCTTGCCGTTCGCCGCGCGCTAAAGCCCTGAAGACAGCTTCGGGGCTTTTTTATGGCTAAAAAGAACATCTTCTCCCCCATCGAAGACATAGTCGCCGACATCCGGCGCGGCCGCATGGTCGTCATCACCGACGACGAGGGCCGCGAGAACGAGGGCGACCTGCTGATGGCCGGCCGCTATGTCACGGCCGAAAAGATCAACTTCATGGCCCGCCACGGCCGCGGGCTGATCTGCGCGCCGCTGACCGGCGACAGGGCGGAGGCGCTCGACCTGTTCCAGATGCAGCGCGAGAACAAGGACCCTTTCAAGACCAACTGGCTGATCTCGGTGGACGCCGCGAAGGGCGTCACCACCGGCATCTCGGCGGCCGACCGCGCGCGCACCATCAAGATCCTGGCCGCGCCCGGCTCCCTGCCCGGCGACCTCACCCGCCCGGGCCACGTCTTCCCCCTCAAGGCGCGCCCCGGCGGCGTGCTGGCCCGCGCCGGCCACACCGAGGCCTGCACCGACCTGGTGCGCCTGGCCGGCCTCACGGGCGCGGGCGCGATCTGCGAGATCATGAACCCGGACGGCACCATGGCCCGCCTGCCGCAGTTGGCGCGCTTCTCCGCCCGCCACAAGCTCAAGATGGCCACCATCGCCGCCCTGATAGCCTACCGGCGGCGCAAGGAGAGCCTGGTGGAGAAGGTCTCCTCCTCTACGCTGCCCACTGAGTTCGGCACCTTCGCTATCTCGATCTACCGGGAGCGCCTCACCGGCCTGGAGCACGCCGCGCTGACCTTCGGGAAAATAAGCGACCCCGCGCTGGTGCGGGTGCACTCCGAATGCCTTACCGGCGACGTGTTCGCCTCCCGCCGCTGCGACTGCGGGCCCCAGCTGCACGCCGCCATGCGCCTGATAGCCAAAGAGGGCGCCGGCGCCATACTCTACATGCGCCAGGAGGGCCGCGGCATAGGCCTGGGCAACAAGATCAAGGCTTACAGCCTGCAGGACAAGGGCTACGACACCGTGACCGCCAACGAGGCGCTGGGTTTCCCCGCCGACCTGCGCGACTACGGCATAGGCGCGCAGATGCTCTGCGACCTGGGCCTGCACCGCCTGCGGCTGATCACCAACAATCCCAAGAAGCTGGCCGGCCTCTCCGGCTACGGCCTGAAGATCGCCGGCAGGGTGCCGCTGGTCATACACCCCAACCGGCACAACGCGCGTTATTTAAAGACCAAAAGCGACAAGATGGGACACCTGTTCGGGCTCAAGCCCGGACTGGAAGGCTAAGGAGAATAAAATGAAAACCATAGAAGGCGGCTTTAAGGCCGATAAGCTGAAGTTCGCGATCATAGTCTCCCGGTTCAACGATTTTATCACCGGGCGCCTCCTCGACGGGGCGGTGGATTCCCTCAAGCGCCACGGCGCCGAGGAGAAGGATATCACCGTCGTGAAAACCCCCGGCGCCTACGAGATCCCGGTGGTCTGCGAGAAGCTCGCCGCCGGCCCCTACGACGCCATCATCTGCCTGGGCGCCGTCATCAAGGGCGATACCCCCCACTTCGACTTCGTCGCGCAGGAGACCGCCAAGGGCATAGCGGCCGTCTCGATGAAGCACAAGATCCCGGTAGCCTTCGGCGTCATCACCGCTGACAACCTGGAGCAGGCCATAGAGCGCGCCGGCGTGAAGCACGGCAACAAGGGCGCCGAGGCCGCGGTGAGCGCCATAGAGATGGCCAACCTGTTCAAGCATCTATAATGGACCGGCACGAGGGCTACATGGCCCGCGCCATCGAATTGGCCAGGCGCGGGCGCTATACCGCCCATCCTAACCCGCTGGTGGGCGCCGTGCTGGTAAAGGGCGGCAGAGTCATCTCCGAAGGGGCCCACCTGCGCTACGGCGGCCCGCACGCCGAGGTAAACACCCTGAGTTCCTGCAAGGTGAACCCCGCCGGAGCGGCGATCTATGTGACCCTCGAGCCTTGTTCTACTTACGGCAAGACGCCTCCCTGCACCGAGCTGCTTATAAAGTCCGGAATTAAGGAAGTCTACTACGGCGCCAAGGACGTGAACCCCGCGCACAGCGGCCGCGGCGCGGCCATCTTGCGGCGGGCGGGAATAAAGGTGACGGCCGGCGTGCTGGGCAAGGAATGCCAGGCGCTCAACCCCGCCTTCGCTAAATTCATGCGCACCGGCCTGCCCTACGTGACGGTGAAGATAGCCCAAAGCCTGGACGGGCGTATAGCCGACGCCGCCGGCCGCTCTCGCTGGATCTCCTCCCCCCAGTCGCGGCTGGAGGCGCATAAACTGCGCGCCGAAGCCGACGCGGTGCTCGCCGGCATAGGCACGGTGCTGGCCGACGATCCCCTGCTCAATGTGCGCGGGGTCAAGGTGCGGAGGCAGCCCTGGATAGTTGCCCTTGATTCATCTTTCCGCGTGCCGCGCCAGGCGCAGCTTTTTCAGAACGAGCGGGTGCTCATCGCCACCACGCGCAAGGCCTCCGTCACGGCCATGAAAAAATTCCCGCACAACGCCAGGATACTGGTGCTGCCGTCGGAGAAGGGCCGCGTCTCTCTTAAACCGCTGCTGGCGGAGCTCGGCAAGCTGGGGATAGCCCATGTCCTGGTAGAGGGCGGCGGCCGCGTGGCCGGCTCCTTCATAAGCGAGGGGCTGGCCGACCGTTTTATTTGTTTCGTCGCGCCGATGATAATCGGCGGTACCGAGTCCAAAAATTCCCTGGTCTGGCCGGACGAGCTGAACGCCGGCAGGAAAGAACTGGGCCTCAGGCCCCGCCTGGCCGCCGTCACTAAAGCCGGCCCCGACTTTATGCTGGACCTGAGGTTCGACTGATGTTCACGGGTATCATAGAGGCTGTGGAAAAGGTGAAAGCGGTTTCCTCCGGGAAGCTGGAAGTCCTCGTGCCGGCGGCCTGGACGCTCTCCGACGGTGAGAGCGTTGCGGTCAACGGAGCCTGCCTGACCGTTATCGGCTACAAGCCCGGCTGGGCAGCTTTCGCCGTCAGCCCTGAAAGTTTCTCCCGCACTACCCTGGGCGGCTTGAAAGCCGGTTCAATAGTAAATCTGGAGCGGGCGCTGGCCGTGGGCGCCCGCCTGGGCGGGCACTTCGTCACCGGCCACATAGACGGCACGGCGCGGCTGATCGCCGTGCGCGATGACGGCAACAGCCGTATCATAGAGGTGGAGAAGGGGCCTGGGGCGGTGATGGTGGAGAAGGGGTCTGTAGCCCTCGACGGAATTAGCCTGACGGTTTACGACATTTCCCCGTCCTCGTTCAAGGCCGCCGTCATCCCGCACACCTGGGCCAATACCGCCCTGAAAAATCTGAAACCCGGAGGCTTGCTTAATGTCGAATACGACATCCTGGGCAAATACGCCGCCGCAAAAACCCCGGGCATCACCACGGATTTCCTGAAAGAGAACGGTTTTATTTAATATTCCCCCGCCGCTTCGCCGCCGTCAGGCGGTGGTAGAGCACGCGGAAGTATTTCTCCGGCGACTTTCCGTCTCCGGGGGCCAGGCACTTCTTTCCCCGGGCTGCTACCAGGAGTATGGCGTTTGCAAGGCGCAGATATTCAGCCTTCATCGCGATCCTAGTTGCAGGCCCCCGGTCCCGGCGCCGTCCAGAGATTGCAGAATTCCCTCTCCAGCGTGGCGTAAAACTTCCTGGAATGGTGCAGCCCGGCGAAGGCCCGCTTGCCGTAACGGAACTCGCGGGTCCGGCCTTCGGCCGCCAGCGCGACCAGCAGCGTCTGATGCTCGTCCACTACCGAGCATTCCACCCCCTTCATGGCGTAGAAATCCAGTATTTTCTGTGCGAAAACGGTATTTTCCCTTAGCATATTTCCCCCATCCGCCCCCCGGCGGTTAACTAAGCGGCTTCGTAAAGAAGACGGCTGGAGATTTTGATCAACTGCTCGCCATTGATGTAATAGAAGTTGCGCCGCAGGAACTCGGCCGGGTTTAACGCCCGGCTGCTTGTTTTCCTGGAGCGGCGCCGCCTGGGCGCCGGCGCGGATTTCGCGACGTATCTCATTCTGCCTCCCCCGTTGGCGCCTCGGCCGCTACCGCAAGGCGGTATCGGCAGCGCTTCAGTAGTCCCTTTGTGTTTGCCGCCGGCGCCCCCCAGGCTGCCGGCTTATACTTACTTTAATCAACTTGCCTGACTTTTGTCAATAGATATACCGCAAATGTAACAAAAATCACATTAATCATAATACGGTGTGTTCGCGCAGGAAAAAGAAAAACGCCGGGGCTGCCCGGCGTCCTCGGAGTTGGGTAGGTTTAGAACCAGCGGGAGGCCTCGGCGGCCAGGGCCAGCAGCGGCTTCGAGAAGAGGCCGGCCAGCAGCACGCCGGCGGCCATGAGGAAGACTACCGCCTCGGCCAGGCCGGGGGCCTCCGCCGGCCGGTCATCTCCGTTGGCGGGAACTTTCATATACATCATCACGGTGACGCGCAGGTAGTAGTAGATGGAAACGGCGCTCATCAATACCGCTATCACTACCAGGCTGGTATAGCCGCCGGCCACCGCCCCGGCGAAAGCGTAGAACTTGGCGAAGAAGCCGGCCAGCGGCGGCACGCCGGCCAGCGAGAACATGAAGGCGGCCATCGCGGCCGCCAGCCAGGGCCTGGTCTTGCCCAGGCCGGCCAGGTCTTCGATCTTCGGGCCTTTTTCGTCATGCTCGAGGATCAGGGCGACGCCGAAGGCGCCGATGGTGGCCATGGCGTAGACCGGCAGGTAGTACAGCACGGCTTCCCAGCCGCGAGTCCCGCCGAAGAAAGCCACGGCGATATAGCCCGCGTGGGCGATGCTGGAATAGGCCAGCAGGCGCTTGAGGCCGCTCTGGGCCAGCGCCGCCAGGTTGGCGAACACGGCGGTGATCACGGTCAGCCACCAGAAGATCTCGCGCACCGGGCCGCCGTCGAACAGCGAGAACAGCCGCCACAGCAGCACCACGCCTCCGGCCTTGACCGCGGCGCCCATGAAAGCCGAGACCTGCGTGGGAGCGCCCTCATAGGCGTCCGGAACCCACATGTGGAAAGGCACCAGCGCCGTCTTGAAGGCGAAGCCGGAGATGACCAGCAGGAAGCCCGCCAGCGCCAGCGGCTGCGCCGGCAGGGCGGCCTTGAGCGAGACGAAGTCCAGCGACGGGTACAGGGCGTTGAGCACGGCTATGCCCATCACCGTCATGCCGGAGCCGAAGGCGCCCAGCATGAAGTACTTGTAGGCGGCCTCCAGGCCCGGCTTTGAGCGGCGTATGCCGGCTAGCGCGTAAATCGGCAAGCTCAGCAGCTCCAGCGCGATGAAAGCGGTGAACAGGTCCCCTGCGGCCATCATGACCATCAAGCCGATGGTGGCCATGGCGGCGAGAAAGTAGTATTCCCCCTCGTGCTCGGCGGGAGCCGAGGGGCGGGCCAGCGACAGCGCTATGAACAGGGCCAGTACGCCCATGGCGAAGGCCCACAGGTAGGCCGACAGGGGCGAGAGGTTGAGCGCGCCGCTGAAGAAGGCCAGCTGCGCGGGAGGGGCGGCCCGGAAGAAGACCAGCGTCACCAGCACCGCGCCCAGCGAGACCAGGCCCTGGGTGCCGCGCAGGGACTTGAAGAAGAGCGGCAGCAGCAGCACGGCGAAAGCGGCCAGGGTCAGCAGCAGCGGGCCGGCCAGCGCGGAGGCGGCGTAGTTTACGGGGTCGAAATTCATCTCGCCTCCTCCCCGTCCAGCGCCAACTTGACCACCGCCGGCGACGGGGCCGGCTGCTGGCGCGACAGGGTTATGTAATTATCTACTGCTGGCAGGATGCGCCGCAGGAAAGGGTTGGGCCAGACGCCGATGAGGACTATGAAGACCAGCAGCGGCAGCAGGTACGCCCACTCGCGGATGTCCAGGTCCTTGAGGATCTTGTTCTCGGTGTGGCGCAGCGGGCCGAAGACCACCTGCTGGTACATGCCCAGCATGTAGACCGCCGAGAGGATCACGCCGGCCACGGCGGCCGAGGCCAGCCACGGGTAGACCCGGAAAGAGCCGAACAGCACCAGCACCTCGCCGATGAAGCCGTTAAGGCCGGGCAGGCCGACGGAAGAAAGGGTCACGATCATGAACACCGCGGCGAAGCCGGGCATCACCTTGGCCAGGCCGCCGTAGTCCTCTATCAGCCGCGTGTGGCGCCGCTCGTAAAGCACGCCGACGAGCAGGAACAGCGCGCCGGTGGACAGGCCGTGGTTGACCATCTGCAGCACCGCCCCCGAGACGGCCGCGGGCTCGAAGGCCATGGCGCCCAGCATGACGGTGCCGAGGTGCGCCACGGAGGAGTAGGCCACCATCTTCTTCATGTCGCGCTGGCTCCAGGCCACCAGTGACCCGTAAATTATGCCCACCACGCCGAGGCCGGCCAGCCAGGGCGCGAAAGTTACCGCGGCCTGCGGGAACATGGGCACCGCCAGCCGCAGGTAGCCGTAGACGCCCATCTTGAGCAGCACGCCGGCCAGGATCACCGAGCCGGCCGTCGGGGCTTCCACGTGCGCGTCGGGCAGCCAGGTATGGAAAGGGAACAGCGGCACTTTCACCGCGAAGGCCAGGGCGAAGGCCGCGAACAGCCAGAACTGGGCCTGCTCCGTGAGCGCCCCGGCGTAGAGGGCCGGTATGGAGAAGGTCCACGCGCCGGCGGCGGCGTGGTGGGCCGAGACCACCCAGAGTATGGCCGCCAGCATCAGCACCGAGCCGGCCATGGTGTAGATGAAGAACTTGAGGGCCGCGTAGATGCGGCGGGGGCCGCCCCAGATGCCGATTAGGAAATACATCGGTATCAGCATGGCTTCCCAGAACAGGTAGAACACGAACAGGTCCAGGGCGGCGAACACGCCCACCATGCCGGCCTCGAGGAAGAGCAGGCAGGCGTAGTAGGCGCGCTGGCCTTCCTTGATATAGTTGAACGACGCCAGCACGGAGAGCGGCACCAGGAAGGTGGTCAGCAGTATCATCAGCAGGCTGATGCCGTCGATGCCCAGCGCGTAATGGATGCCGTAGGAAGGCAGCCACGGCTTGTCCAGGCCGAACTGCATGGCCGCGGCGGCGGGGTCGAAGCCGGTCCACAGCCGCAGCGACAGGGCGAAGACGACCAGCGAGGCGGCCAGGGCGTAGCCCTTCAGGGCGGCGGCGCGCTCGCGCGGGATGGCGAAGATGCCCAGGCCCGCCAGGGCGGGCAGCAGCACGGTCAGGGAAAGCGGGTTGTTGAGCAGTTCCATTTAGATGATCCAGTAAAGCATCAGCGCCACGCCGGCGGCAAATACCAGCGCGTAGGTGTCCAGCCTGCCGTTCTGCGCCTTGGCCAGCAGGCGGCCGGCGGCGTAAGAGGCCCTGGCCGTGCCGTTGACCAGCAGGCCGTCTATCAGCCCGGCGTCCACCAGGCCGAACAGCACGCGGTCGGAGAAGCGCTTGAGGGGCCTCAGTATCAGGAAGCCGTAGATCTCGTCGACATAGAATTTATGGTAGACCAGCGCGTGCGCGCGCGGCAGCGCCGCTTTCAGCGCGGCGGCCGGGGCCGGCAGGGTAAGCAGGAAGGCCGCTGCGATGCCGGTGAGCCCGGCGGCCACCGAGACGGCCATGAGGCGCAGCGCCAAGGGGCTGTGGCCCTGCGCGGGCACGAAGGCGGGGTCCAGGAAGACGAGCAGGCGGTCCTTGAGGAAGAAGCCGCCGCCGACGGCCAGCAGGGCCAGAGCGGCCATGGGCAGCGTCATGGAGAGCGGCGACTCGTGCGCGTGCGCCGTGCCGCGCTTCTGGCGCAGGAAGGCCAGCACGAACAGCCGCGTGGTGTAGAAGGCGGTCAGCGCCGCGGTCAGCACGCCCACGCCCCAGACGAAGGCGCCGCCGTGTTCGAAGACCTTCTCGAGTATAAGGTCCTTGGAGTAGAAGCCGCTCAGGCCGGGCACTCCGGCGATAGCCAGCCAGCCCGCGGCCACCAGCAGGAAGGTGAAGGGCATCTCCTTCTTCAGGCCGCCCATCTTGAGCAGGTCCTGTTCGCCGGAGAGGCCGTGTATGACCGAGCCCGCGCCGAGGAACAGCAGCGCCTTGAAGAAGGCGTGGGTGGCGAGGTGGAAGACGGAAGCCGCGTAGGCCCCCGCTCCGGCGGCCATGAACATGTAGCCCAGCTGGCTGACGGTGGAATAGGCCAGCACTTTCTTGATGTCGCGTTGCGCGAGACCTATGACGGCGGCGAAGAAGGCGGTAAAGCAGCCGACCAGCAGCACCACTTCCAGCGCCCTGGGCGCCAGTTCGTAGAGGAAGCTCAGGCGCGCCAGCATGTAGACGCCGGCGGTGACCATGGTGGCCGCGTGGATGAGCGCCGAGACCGGGGTGGGGCCGGCCATGGCGTCGGGCAGCCAGACATAGAGCGGGAACTGCGCGGACTTGCCGGTGGCGCCGAAGAACAGCAGCAGGCAGATCAGGGTGGGCGCGGCCACGCCGAGGAAATTATAGGCGCCCAGCAGGTGGGCGTTGGCGCGCAGCGTCTCGAAGTCCAGGCCGAGGACGCCGTTGGCCGCCAGGATGCCGGACAGGAGCATCAGGCCTATCAGGAAACCGGCGTCGCCCACGCGGTTGGTGATAAAGGCCTTCTTGCCGGCCGTAGCCTTCTCCGGGTCCTCGTACCAGAAGCCGATGAGGAGATAAGAGCACAGGCCCACGCCCTCCCACCCGACGAACATGACCAGCGGGTTATCGGCCAGCACCAGCGCGAGCATGAAGAAGACGAACAGGTTGAGGTAGGCGAAATAGCGGTTGTAGCCGGCGTCGCCTTTCATGTAGCCGGTGGAATATACGTGTATGAGGAAGCTGACGCCGGTGACTACCAGCGCCATCACGGCGGCCAGAGGGTCGAAGCGGAAGGCGGCGTCCACTGAGAAAGTGCCGGCCGAGATCCAGTTGAAGAGCGTGTCGCGCAGCAGGCGGTTCTCCGCTGGCAGGTTGAGCAGGTCGGAGAAGGACAGGGCGGCGAAGACGAAAGAGACCAAAATGGCCAGGGAGCCTAGTATTCCCCCCGCCCGTTCGCCGAGGAACTTTTTGCCCAGCAGGCCGTTAAGCAGGAAGCCGGCCAGCGGGGCCAGCAGTATCCATTTCAGCAGCGGGTAATAATTGCCTTCCATCAGCCTTTAAGTTCCTTTATATTGGCGGCTTCCAGCGTCTTGAAGGCGGAAGCCAGAGTTATTATCAGGGCCAGGCCCACGCCGGCCTCGGCCGCGGCTATGGCGAAAAGCATGACGGCGTAGGCCTGCGAGGCGGGCTGCGGCCCGAGGGCCACCAGCGCCACGTTGGCGGCGTTGAGCATCAGCTCCAGGAACATCAGCATGCGCACCAGGCTGCCGCAGGTCAGGAAGCCGGCCGCGGCGAGCGCGAAGAGCAGGAAGCTGATGCCGGCGAGAGAATAGGCGCTCATGCTTGCCTCCTCTTGGCCGCCAGCGTGACGGCGGCCACTATGGAGGCCAGGATCACCAGCGACAGCAGCTCGAACTGGAAGGCGAAGCGGCCGAACAGCTCGCGCGCCAGCCCCAGCACGCCCGACTCCGAGAAATCCACGTTCCGCACGGCGGTCTTGAGCACGGCCGATACTTTGACCAGTTCGGTCAGCAGCACGGCCGCGGCGGCCAGGCCCAGTACGCGGGTGAAGACGTTCTTCGGCTGGTGGTCGCGCCAGGCCTGCGGCATCACGGTCAGCGCCACGATGAACAGCGTCATAATGGCGCCGGCGTAGAGGATCACCTGGAGGGCGGCCAGCAGCTGGGCGCTGAGGGCCAGGTAAAGACCGGCGGTGGAGAGCAGCGCCAGCAGCATCAGCATGGCGGCCTTCACGGGGTCGCGCTGGAAAATCATCAGCAGCGTGGCCAAGGCGGCCAGGCCGCCGAAAAAGTAGACGGCGCCGGCTATCATTTCTTGCCCTCCAGGTATTCGTTGGCCAGGCGGTTGGACGCGCCCAGCGTGGAGGGCTCGCCGGGCAGATTGCGCAGCAGGCTCTCCTTGTTCATCAGCATCTCGGAGCGGGTCAGCGCGCCGCCGGGGATCTCGCGGGTGTCCATCGCTATCGCGTCCTCGGGGCAGGCCTCCACGCACATGCCGCACATCACGCAGCGCGACAGGTCTATGTCGAACACGGCGGGATATTTCTCCACGGAATTTTCGGCGTACTCGGCGGCCTCTATATGGATACAGTAGGCCGGGCAGGCGGTCTGGCACATGAAGCAGGCCACGCACTTGGGGCTGCCGTCCTCGCGCAGCTTCAGGCGGTGGCGGGTGCGCAGGTTGGCGTTGCCGGGCAGCGGGCGGGTCTCTTCGGGATACTGCACCGTGGGCATGCCCTTGGGGTTAAAGAGGTTGACGAAGAAATGCCGCATGGTGACGGCCAGGCCGCGGGCTATCTCCGGGAGGTAGATCCGCTCCAGGAAGTTTAGGGGCCGGTTGTTTACTTTTTTCACGCTGATCATCAGATCTTCCCCATTGCCAGCAGTACCGCGCCGGTGACCAGGATATTGAGCAGCGCCAGCGGCAGCAGCGCTTTCCAGCAGAGCGCCATCAGCTGGTCGAAGCGGAAGCGCGGCAGCGTCCAGCGCACTACGAGCAGGAACCAGGAGAAAAAGACGGTCTTAGCCGAGAAAGCCCCCACCTGCAGGAGCGCGACCAGGTAATGGTTGAGCGCCAGGGCCTTACCGCCCGGCAGGATGAAACCGGTATCGTAGAGGTAGGGCACCTGCCAGCCTCCGAAGAAGAGCGTGGCGGCCAGCATGGCAACCAGGATGATCTCGACGAACTCCGAGAACATGAAGGCCGCGAAGCGCATGGAACTGTACTCCATGAAGTAGCCGATGATCTCGCTCTCGCCCTCCACCAGGTCGAACGGGGTGCGCTTGTTCTCGGCGATGGCCGCTACCAGGAACAGGATGAAGGCCGCGGGCTGCACCACCACGCCCCAGGCCGGCACGAAGCCGAACAGGAGCGCGCCCTGGGCGCGCACCAGGTCCTGCAGGCCGGCGGTGCCGTAGATCATCATCAGTCCGACGAGCGTGAGGCCCAGCACTACCTCGTAGGAGACCATCTGAGCGGCGCCGCGCATGGCGCCCAGCAGCGCGAAATTATTCTTGGAGGCCCAGCCGCCCAGGAAGACGCCGTAGATGGCCAGGCCGGAGAGGGCCAGCACGTAGAACAGCGCCAGCGGCACGTCGGCGATCAGCAGGTCCAGTTGGTAGCCGAAGACCATAACGTGGTCGCCGAAGGGGATGAAGGCGAACAGCGCCAGCACCGGCACGAGGGCGAAGAAGGGCGCGAGGGTAAAGAGCAGCTTTTCGGCCTTGCCAGGCACGAAGTCCTCTTTCAGGATCATCTTGATCGCGTCGGCGATCGGGTGGAAGAGGCCATTGAGCGCCAGGCCGAAGACCGAGGCGCGGTTGGGGCCCACGCGGTCCTGCATCAGCGCGCTCACCTTGCGCTCGGCCAGCGTCAGCAGCGCGGTGAAGCTCATCACTCCGCCGAGGAAAACCAGCACCTTCACGGCGGCCGCGCCGGAGAACAGGAGTACATCCTTGTTGGCTTCGTAGAACTCTATCATTCCATACCTTTCATCGCGTCGGCGGCGGAATCCAGCCGCAGCGAGGCGCCGCTGTAGGCCGCGAGCTTGTTGAGCACTGCCCAGAGCGGTTTCACCCCTTCCGGGGCGGGCACTACCGGCTCAACGGCCCGCCGCAGGCCTTGATAGTTTATGAAAGTGCCCGGCGCTTCGAAATAGGAGGCGTAAGGCAGCGTGGCGTAGGCCCCGGCCGGGATGTCGCCCCGGTTGGTGGCGAAGGCTATCAGCCTGGCGCCCGAGGCCTTGAGTTCGTCCTTGAGCAGGGCGGCGGCGCGGGCCTCGGCGACTACCAGCTTTATCGCGCCGGAGTTTAGCCTGGCGCGGAACTCTTCGAGCCCCAGCCCTCCCTTGGTGGCTTTCAGCAGGGCGGCGCCGGCGGCGTTGGGCGACGGGTCCTTGTTTATCAGGATGCCGTCCTTTATGCCGGTCTCGAACTTGAAATCGAAACAGAAATTTCCGGTCTTCATAGCGGCGGCCAGCAGGGCCAGCGCCGCGTTGTCCTCTACGGACAGCCAGGGCGAGCCGAGTATCGCGGCAGTCGCGCCGGCCTCGTCTATGCGGGTGGCGGCCTCGCGCAGGGCGGGCTCCAGGTCTATCAGGCCGTTCTTGATGAAGCCCTTCGTCAGGCGGTCGCCGGCGCGCAGGGCCTTGTAGGACATGCGGCCGCGGTCGCAGAGCCAGGTGTTTGTCTCGGCGTTGGGACGGGGCATCAGGCGGTAGACTTCCCCCTCGTTATGCTGGGCCTCGGCCAGGCAGCCGGTGGCGCAGCCCAGGCAGACGGTCGGGGCCTTCTTGAGGAACCAGACCCGCTGTTTAAAACGGAAGTCGCGCGAGGTCCAGGCGCCCACCGGGCAGAGGTCGGCTATATTGAGCGAATAGTCGTTGTCGAGCGAGCGGCCGGCCTTGAGGTCTATGAAAGAATGGTCGGCGCGCTCCATCACTTCCAGCTCGGCGGTCTTGGTCACCTCGGAGCAGAAGCGCACGCAGCGGGTGCACAGGATGCAGCGCTCGTTGTCGAGCATCAAATGCGGGCCCAGCGCCCTGCGCTTCTGACGGAGCACCTTGTCCTCGGCCGGGAAGCGGCTCCGGGCCCGGCTGTACTCCATGTAGTAGTCCTGCAGGCCGCATTCGCCGGCCTGGTCGCAGATGGGGCAGTCGAGCGGGTGGTTGATAAGCAGGAATTCCAGCACGTCGCGGCGGGCCGCCTTCACCGCTTCGCTGGCGGTGTGCACCACCATGCCGTCGGCGCACTCGGTGGAACAGGCGGTCAGCAGCTTGGGCGACTTCTCCACCTCCACCAGGCACATGCGGCAGTTGCCGGAGACGGACAGCGCCGGGTGATAGCAGTAGCGCGGGATATAGACGCCGGCGGCTTGCGCGGCCTCCAGTACCGTGGTCCCCTTGGCCACTTCCAGCGTTCTGCCGTCTATCGTGATCTTGGGCATCAGTGTGTCACCGGGGAGTCCGGCGGGCAGTAATGCCCGGCCGCGTGCGCTTCGAACTCGGAACGGAATTTCTTTACAAAGCTTATCGCCGGCATGGCCATGGCGTCGGCCAGCGGGCAGATGGTGCGGCCCATCATGTTCTCGGCCACGGACACTATCGTGTCTATATCCTGCTTCGTGCCCCGGCCGCTTTCCAGTTTATCGAGCAGTTTTTCCAGCCAGCCGCAGCCTTCGCGGCAGGGGGTGCATTGGCCGCAGCTCTCGTGGTGGTAGAAGCGGGCCAGCACCTGCAGGAGCTTTACCATGCACTGGCTGTGGTCGATGACGATCACCCCGCCCGAGCCCAGCATGGAGCCTGCGGCCGCGAGCGACTCGTAGTCCAGCTTCACCATCCAGGCCTCTTCGGCGGTCAGCACCGGGGTGGAGGAGCCGCCGGGGATCACGGCCTTAAGCCGCTTTCCTTCCTTCAATCCGCCGCAGCTCTTCTCCAGCAGTTCCTTGAAAGTAACTCCCAGCGGCAGCTCGTAGACGCCTGGCTTGTTGACGGGGCCGCTGACGCAGAACAGTTTGGTGCCAGTGCTCTTGCCGTTGCCGATGGCGGCGTACCACTCGCCGCCCCGCTCTATGATAGCGGGCACGGCGGCCAGGGTCTCCACGTTATTGATCACCGTGGGGCTGGCGAAAAGACCTTTTACCGCCGGGAAAGGCGGCTTTAGCCGGGGCTGACCCTTGAAGCCTTCCAGGGATTCCAGCAGCGCTGTCTCCTCTCCGCAGATATAGGCGCCGGCGCCGCGGTGCACGTGCAGTTCGAAATCGGTGCCGGTGCCGAGTATGTTGCGGCCCAGGAAGCCCTTGGCCCTGGCCTCCGCTATGGCTTTTTCAAGTTTTATCGTCTCGGCGACGAACTCGCCGCGGATATAGATGTAGCCGGTGGCGGCGCCGATGGCGTGGCCGGCTATGGCCATGCCCTCTATCAGCGCGTGCGGGTTCTTCAGGATCAGCTCGCGGTCCTTGAACGTGCCGGGCTCGCCCTCGTCGGCGTTGCAGACCAGGTAGCGCGGGCCGGGCGCGTCCTTCGGGATGAAGGACCACTTGAGGCCGGCCGGGAAGCCGGCGCCGCCGCGGCCCCGGAGGCCGGACTTCTTGACTTCCTCTATCACGGCGGCGGGCGGCAGGGCCAGCGCCTTCTTGAGGGCCCTGTAGCCCCCGGCGGCGAAATAGCCTTCCAGCTCCGCGACCTTATCCCTTAAGAGTATATTTTCCATTGCTATGCACGTGCCGCCTCAAAGGCCTAGGTCCCTCAAGCGGCCATGTTTCAAGTCTTCCAGCAGCGCGTCCAGTTTGGCCTCGTCGAGGCGTTCGAAATATTCGTCGTTGACCTGCATCACCGGGGCGGCCCCGCAGGCCCCCAGGCATTCCACCGCCGAGAGCGTGAACAGGCCGTCCTTCGTCGTTTCCCCCTCGGCTATGCCGAGCTTGGCCCGCAGCCGGGCCAGCAGGCCGGGGGCGCCGGCCATGTGGCAGGAGATGTTGCGGCAGACCTGAAGGTGGTATTTGCCGGCGGGCTCGCGGTTGAACATCGTGTAGAAGGTGACGACGGCCTTTACGCGGGAGTAGGGCAGACCCAGGAACCGGGCCAGCTCGTCCATGGCTTCCTCGGCCACGTAGCCGCTCTCTTTCCGCAGCTCCAGCAGCAGCGGGATCAGCGCGGCGTCGCGACGCGGGTATTTCGCGCAGATCTTCTCCGCCCTCGCCTTGAATTCGTCGGTCACGAAAGCCATTATCTCTCCAACTCCCCGCCTATCATGTTCACCTGCCCGAAGGTGGAGATGATGTCGGCGATATAGGCGCCCTTGATCATGCGCGACAAGCCGGCGGTGAGCGGGAAACAGGGCGGGCGCACGCGCAGGCGCCAGGGGTTGCCGGTGCCGTCGCTGACGATGTAGAAGCCCACTTCGCCGTTGCCGCCTTCTACCGCCTGGTAAACTTCGCCCTTGGGCGGCTTCACGCCCTCGAAGGTCAGCTTGAAATGGGCCATCAGCGCCTCGATGTTGCCGTACACCTCTTCCTTGGGCGGCAGGGTGACGCCGTAGTCGGGATGGTTCACCGGGCCGGCGGGCAGCTGGGCCAGCGCCTGCTCCACGATGCGCATGCTCTGCTTCATCTCCTCGATGCGCACCAGGTAGCGGTCGTAGTTGTCGCCGTTGGACCCCACGGGGATGTCGAAATCGAAGCGGTCGTAGACCAGGTAGGGCGTCGCCTTCCTGACGTCGAGCGGCACGCCGGTGGAGCGCAGCACGGGGCCGGTGAAGGAGCGCGCGATGGCCTCCTCCTTGCCGATGACGCCGGTATTGTGCAGGCGGTCGTAGAAGATGCGGTTGCGGGTGAGCATCTTCTCGGCGTCGGCGAGGTTCTTGCGCACGGTCTTGAAGACCTCTGCCGTGGCGGCTTTGAAATCCGGGGGCAGGTCCCG
This sequence comes from Elusimicrobiales bacterium, assembly GCA_050174915.1. GTDB lineage: Bacteria > Elusimicrobiota > Elusimicrobia > Elusimicrobiales > UBA9959 > UBA9959. The sequence continues at coordinate 217,934 of JBFXJL010000001.1, forward strand.
GGTGACGCCGCCCACGCGGGTGTAGGCCGGGGTGATGCGGCCCCCGGCCACGGAGTCGGTCAGGCGGTACAGCGCCTCGCGGGCGTTGATTAGGTAGAAATAGACGGTGAAGGCCGAGAGCTCCATCGCGTTGGCGCCTATGCAGGTCAGGTGGTCGGTCAGGCGGGAGAGCTCGCTCATGATGACGCGGATGTATTGGCAGCGGGCCGGAGTCTCTATGCCCATCAGCTTTTCCACCGCCAGCGCGAAGCCGACGTTGTTGATGAAGGGCGAGACGTAGTTGAGGCGGTCGGTGTAGGGCACGCACTGGTTGTACGTGACGTTCTCGCAGGTCTTCTCGAAGCCGCGGTGCAGGTAGCCTATCTCCACGTCGGAATCGGTGATGCGCTCGCCCTGCACGGTCAGCAGTACGCGCACGATGCCGTGCATGGCCGGGTGCGACGGGCCCATGTTGAGCACCAGGCGCCCGTCCTCGAGCTTTTCCAGTTCCCAGTTCTTGGGCAGTTCGGCGTGTTTGCGGTCCGTCATGCTAGTCCCTGTGCGCTATGCGCGGCTGACGCTTCTTGAGCGGATAATCCTTGCGCAGCGGGTGGCCTTCGAAGCCGTCGTACATCAGCACGCGGCGCAGGTCGGGGTGGCCTTCGAACTTGATGCCGTACATGTCCCACACCTCGCGCTCGAACCAGTTGGCGCCGGGCCAGAGGGGCGTCAGCGAGGCCACGGAGGGCTGTTCCCCCCCGACCGGGCATTTCAGGCGCAGGCGGTAGTTGTGCTTGGTGGAGTAAAAATGGCAGACCAGCTCGAAGCGCGGCTCGCGCGGCAGGTAGTCGGCGGCGGTCAGGTCCATCAGCATGTCGAAGCCGAGGCTGTCGCGAAGGAAGGCCGCGACGTCCGCCAGGGCCTCCTTTTTCACGATCACGGTCTCGTCGCCCCGGAACGAGTGCGTTTCCAGCACGGCGTCCTGCAACTTCGACCTTACAGTTTCAATGAGGTAGCTGGTCATTTATATTTCTTGTCCAGTACGGATTCGGCGGCGACTTTCTGCTGCAGCTTCACCAGGGCGTCCAGCACGGCCTCGGGGCGCGGCGGGCAGCCGGGGATATAGATGTCCACCGGGATGATCTTGTCTATGCCCTGCACGGTGGCGTAATTGTCGTAGAAGCCGCCGGAGGTGGCGCAGACGCCGAACGAGACTACCCACTTGGGCTCGCACATCTGGTCGTAGACCCGCTTGAGCACCGGGGCCAGCTTCTCGTTGACGGTCCCCACCACGAACAGCACGTCTGCCTGGCGAGGCGAGAAGCGCGGGTACTCGGCGCCGAAGCGCGAGATGTCGTAGGTGGAGGCGAAGGCGGACATGAACTCCATGCCGCAGCAGGCGGTGACGAAAGGGTAGTTGAACAGCGAGTACTTGCGCGCCCAGTTGACGGCCTCGTCGAGGCGCGTGGTGAGGTAGGAGTGGCCGAAGGCGGTCTCTAATCCCATTCCAGGGCTCCTTTCTTGACCGCGTAGACCAGGGCGGTGAACAGCACCGCCAGGAAGGCGGTCATGGCCCAGAAGGCCCCCGCCCCCAGCTCCCTCAGGGAGACCGCCCACGGGTACAGGAAAACTATCTCTATGTCGAACATGACGAACAGGACCGCGACCAGGTAGAAATTGACGCGCGCCAGGCCCCGGGGCTCCGCGGCCGGAGGCATGCCGCATTCGAAAGGCTCCTGCTTGACCGCGGTGCGCTTGCTGGGCCCGAACAGGATGGAAAGCAGTACCATGCCCGCCGCCACGGCGAACGCGAAGCCTACAGTCATCAATACGGCGAGGTACTGGCGCATTGTTTGAATTCTACTAAAATAGTCTGAATTATGAAACCCGCCCGGTCCGCGCTGTCCGCGGGAACGAAACTATTATATAAATTTACGCTTTGAGCAACAGCCGCAGCGCCGTCATCGCGCCTTTGGTCAGGCGCGCGTCCAGCAAACCCTGACGGAGCTCGCGCAGCTGCGCCGCGCCGGTCCAGTGGCCCGCCCCCCCGGCGGCCAGCCGCCCGGCTATCAGTTCCGCCGCGCGCGCTATTTCCTCGGGCGGAGCCGGCGGCGCCGGCTTGCGGCAGGCTCGCGGCGCGGCGTGGCCGCGTCCGGCCAACTCGTAGCAGGCTACCGCCACCGCCTGGCCCAGGTTCATCGAGGGCTGGGCCGGCAGCGTGGGAATGTTGACCAAGGCCGAACAGAAAGAGAGGTCCTCCCGGGTCAGGCCCGTCTTCTCGCCCCCGAACAGCAGGCCCAGTTTACCGGCGCCGCGGTCCGCGCAGTATTGGGCGGCGTCCCTGAGCAGCAGCACGTCGCGCTCGGGGTTGAGGTAATGCAGGGAGGAGGTGCCCAGCAGCAGGTCGCAGCCGGCCGCGGCTTCGGGGATGGCAGCGTGCAGGCGGGCGGCGTCTATCACGCCCATGGCCTTGATGGCGGAGACCGAGGCTTCGGCCCTCCAGGTCTTTTCGGCTTCCCCCCAGTCGGAGGCGAAAGCGCCGACCAGCGCCAGGTCGCTGAGGCCGAAATTCGCCATCGCGCGGGCCGCCGCGCCTATATTGTCTGGGTTCCTGGGCCGCACCAGGATTATCCGGATCTCCATCAGCGGGCGCGCCGGGCCGTCGGCCTGAAATCCTTCACGCGGGTTATGCCGGGGTTGAGCCGCGGCGCGCCGGGGCGGTGCTGCGTCTCTATGAAGAAGGAGGCGGCGCCGGGGAACCGGGCCTGCAGGATGTTTGAGTTGGCCGGTTCGTTCTCGAAGACGGTCACCACCTCGCCGAGGCGGTCGATGTACTCGCTCACTTCTTTCTTGAAGATCTCGTCGTCCTGCTCGAACTCCTTCTTCACTATGGTCATCGTGCCGGCGACGCCCACCGGGAAGCCGTAAAGGCGCAGTACCTCGGTGGTGCCCACCAGCATGCGGCCCACGTCGCGGCCGGTCAGGTAGATCACGGTGGCGCCGGCCTTGTGGGCCTTTTCCACGTAGGCCTTGGCGCCGGCCAGCGGCATGTCGTATTTCTGGTACTCGTCGGAGAAGAAGCGGCGCGCCCATTCCTCGCGGATGAACTTTATCTCGGCGGCGTTCCGGACCCGCAGGCGCCGCAGGGTCACGTCCAGGCTGTAGTCCACCACCGACAGGTCCTGGAAGGACGAGAAGGCCGCGGCGAGCTGCGGCACGCGGCTGTCGAATTTCTCCGAGATCTCGCGCAGGATGAACATCGTGCGCGTGCGGTTGTCGAACAGCGTGCCGTCCAGGTCGAAGATGGCCAGCGTGGAACGCCGCTGCGCGGTGCGCAGGGCGATGAGGTCCAAGACGCCGTCGAGCGTGCCCGTCCCTCCGTCAGTTTTAAGGGTCTTCTTCATGTCGGTATCCTCCAGCGGCTATTCCTTGCCCAGGTACAGGCCTTTGACCGCGTCTATGTAATGGTGCTGCGAGCCGCAATGCAGTTCCCAGAGGAAACTGTGACCCGGCACCGGGGACTTGCCGGGCTTGTAGTTCCGCAGTTTCATGACCACGCGTTTGTGTGGGCATTTCTCCGGGACCACGCTGGCGGCCTCGTCGCTGTCCCTGAACTGTTCCGGCGTCTTGGCCAGGCCGGCGAAATCCTTGCCGCGGTCGAATTCGCCCATGCTTAATTTCGTCAGGCGGGCGCCGCAGTCCGCGCCGGTACGGCCGAAATTATTGATTTCCGGCAGGCCGAAAGTGAATTCCCACGGGATGTTGGCGGCGCAGTCCAGCGTGCCGTCGGGGGCGACTATGGCTTCAACGTTCAGCAGGTAGGCGCCGGGACTTTTGGCGCGGGCCAGGGCGAGCGCGCCGGCCGCGAACCTGCCGGCGGTCAGCCTGCTCTTGGCCTTCTTCGGCTTGAGCCTGGGCGCGGCGGCGTCGGCCGCCTTGAATTTCCTTTTAGCCTGGACGCCCAGGGCCCAGGTCTTTTCTCCGGCGCAGTCGGCCAGGGCCTTGGCCTTGCCCTGCGAGACGAACCAATAACAGCCTTCGGGGCGCCCCTCCGCCGCCGGCAGCATCCTGACGCGCATCAGCACGTCCCGGCTCAGCGGATTGGGCTGCGCCTTGAAGACCCCGTCCTTCTCCATTTTTTTCAGCACTTCGCCGGGCGCGGCAAAAGCGTAGGGCAGTTTCTTCCGGGGTTCGTCCGCGTTGCGGTAGGGGTTATGCCGGGCTGCGTTGATGAAATTCTCGCCGCAGGCGTTGACGATCAGCCACTCGCCGCCGGAGTGGAACTTGTAATGCCACGAATTGGAGAAGGACCTGCCCGCGCAGGGGATGCTGCCGTCGGGAGCGGTAAAACCCTCTAGCTCTACCAGTTCGGCCCCGCCCAGGCGCAGCCCTGCTTCGGCGGCGGCCGTGGCTCGTCCGTCGGCGGGCCCGCCTGCCGCGGCGGGGACCGCCAGCAGCAGCCCGGCCAGCAGCTGCCGCAGGGAGGTCATTTCTTATCCCCCTTGGGGGCGCAGCCGGCGCAGAAGGCGCTCAGGGCCTCGGCGTTGAGGCCCCGGCCCAGCCGGCCGTCGAGGCGCTTGGCCAGGCGGCCGTTCTCGAAGTAGAGTACCGTCGGCACCACTTCCACTGAAAACAGGTCTTCCAGTTCGGCCAGGTCGTCCACGCAGACCCTGAAGGAGGTCTCCGGCGCGCCCCCGGCCTGCTTCTCGAAGGCAGGCAGGAAGGACGTGCAAAACGGACACCAGGCCGAATAGAACAGGGCCAGCCGTCCGCCGGGAGCGGCCAGCTCGGCTTCGAACTCTTTTTTTGTCTTGATCGTCTTCACGCTACCCCCCTGCCGGGCGGCCGGCTAGATATCGCGCTTGGTGATTTCGTGGGTGGCCAGGTAGTCCAGGGCATTCCTGGCGGCGGCCTGCTGCGCTTCTTTCTTGTTCTTGCCCGAGCCCAGGCCCAGCGTCTTCTGGCCGAGGTAGACCCGCACCGTGAAAAGTTTTTCGTGCTCCGGGCCGGCCTCGCTCATCAGCTCGTAGTCGGGCGGGCGCTTGTGGCGCTTCTGTATCAGCTCCTGCAGGGAGCTCTTGTAGTCGGCGTCGAGCTTGTCCGGGCCCTGGCCTTCCAGCCAAGGAATAATTATCTTCTCCACTTCGCCCAGGCCCCCGTCGAGGTAGACGGCGCCCAGGACCGCCTCCAGCGCGTTAGCCAGGTTGCTCTGGCGCTTGGCCCCCCCGCTGAGGTGTTCGCCGGCCCCGAAGTAAAGGTGCTGCCCCAGGCCCAGCGCTTCGGCCCAGCGCGCCAGGTTGGCGCGCGAGACGATCGCGGACTTGGTCTTTGAAAGGAACCCCTCGTCCTCGGCGGGGTTCTTGATGAACAGGTAATAGGCTGCCACCAGGCCCAGGACGCTGTCGCCCAGGAATTCCAGGCGCTCATTATGGCGCGGCCCTCCCCTTTCAGTCGCGTGCGACTTATGGGTGAGGGCCTCGGCCAGCAGTTCCCTGTCCTTGAACTTGTAGGCTATTACTTCTTCAAGGGAAGGCATTAAAGGCGGCTCAGTCTTTCTTCGCCTTTTCCTTGATATAGGAGATCGCCATGCCGACGGTCTTGATCTTCTCGGCGTCTTCGTCCGGGATCTCGATGTCGAATTCCTCTTCGAGCGCCATGACCAGCTCGACGGTGTCGAGCGAGTCGGCGCCGAGGTCCTGTACGAACTGGGCCTGCGGGGTGACCTCGGCCGCGTCGACGGCGAGCTGCTCGGTTATGATTTTCTTCACTCTCTCTTCGAAGTTCTCAACAGCCATTGTATTGCCTCCTGCTTAGTATAAATCCGCTTGGATCCGCGTTCCCTGCTACATGTAGAGCCCGCCGTTTACGGCGAGCACCTGGCCGGTGATGTAAGCGGAATCATCCCCCGCCAGGAACAGGGCGGCTTTCGCCACCTCGCCGGGCTCGCCCATGCGGCCCAGCGGTATCATTTCAGAGATCTTGGCCTTGGCCTCGTCCTTGAGGCCGTCGGTCATGCGCGTCCGGATGAAGCCGGGCGCCACCGCGTTCACCAGTACCTGCCGGGGCGCGAATTCGCGCGCGAGCGACTTGGTCAGGCCTATCAGGCCGGCTTTCGAGGCCGAGTAGTTGGCCTGGCCCGCCTGGCCGGTCTGGCCCACCACCGAGGAAATATTTATGATGCGGCCGGCGCGGGCCTTGAGCATCGGCTTGGAGGCCGCTTTGGCCATCAGGAAAGAACCCTTCAGGTTCACGGCGATGACGGAGTCGAAGTCCGCCTCTTTCATGCGCAGCACCAGGCCGTCCTTGGTGATGCCGGCGTTGTTGACCAGGATATCCAGTTTGCCGAAAAGCTTTTCGGTCTCGGCCACGGCCCGCTCGCAGTCGGCCTCGCTGGTCACGTTCAGGGCAATGCCTGCGGTCCGCGCCCCGGTTTTTGCCGCGATGTCGGCGGCGGCGGCGGCGCAGTCCTCCTGCGACAGGTCGGCCACGGCCACGGCCGCGCCTTCGGCGGCGAAAGCCAGCGCTATCTCCAGGCCTATGCCGCGGGCGGCGCCGGTGACCAGGGCGGTCTTGCCTTCGAGGCGCTTCATGCGTCCTGCTCCTTGGCGGCCGAGATCTTGTCTTTTACCTGCTCCATCTGTTTCTTGATATGGGTGACCATGCCGGCCGCGGCCAGCTCGGCGCTGACGCGCACGGCGTTGAAGATGGCGTTCGAGGTGACCTTGCCGTGGCAGACCAGCACCACGCCGTTGACGCCCAGCAGCGGGGCCCCGCCGTAAATGTCCACGCTCATCTTCACCTTCATGTCGGAGAAGAGCTTGCGCATCAGCATCGCGCCGATCTTGTAGGTGAACTTGCGCATGATCTGCTCTTTGAGCATCTTGAAAACGGTTTTAGCGCTGCCCTCGTAGAGCTTGAGCGCCACGTTGCCGGTGAAACCGTCGGCCACCACCACGTCGGTGAGGCCCTCAGGGATGTCGCGGCCTTCCACCGGGCCGAAGAAGTTGACGCCCATGTTCTTGATGAGCGGCAGCGCCTCCTGCACCAGCGCGTTGCCCTTGGTCTCCTCCTCTCCTATCGAGAGCAGGCCCACCGAGGGGTTCTCCAACTTGAAGAGCGACTTCATGTAGATCGAGCCCATGACGGCGAACTGCGCCAGGTGCCAGGGCTTGCAGTCCATGTTGGCGCCGGCGTCCAGCAGCACGCAGGTGCCCTTGAACGTCGGCAGGGGGGCCGCTATCGCGGGGCGGATCACGCCGGGGATGCGCTTGAGGTTCAGCAGGGAGGCCACCATGATGGCCCCGGAATTGCCGGCGGAGATGAACGCGTCCGCCTTGCCCTCGCTGACGAGGGCCGCCCCGACCATCAGCGAAGAGTCGGGCTTGGCGCGGCATTCCCCCACGGGCTCGCCGGCCATATCCACCACTTGGGCGGCGTGCACTATCGAAATACGTTCGGGGTTCTCCGCGCCGAGGCGGCGGAGTTCCTCCCGTATTTCCGGGTCCCTGCCCACGAGTATCACCTCGTGGGGCAGCTTTTTCACGGCCAGCAGGGCTCCCTCTACGTTGGGCTTCAGGCCGAAATCACCGCCGTGAGCGTCAAGAGCTATTCGCATCTTAGCGTCCCGGGCGGTTATTTCTGCTCGGTGCCTTCTTCGCCCTTGGCGACTTTCTGCGCCACTTCGATCTTGCCGTTATAGGAGCCGCAGGAAGGGCAGACGCGGTGGGGCAGGCGGAGCGCGCCGCAGTTGCCGCAGGGCGACAGCGACTTCACTTCCAGCTTCCAGTTCTGCGAGCGGCGCTTGTCACGGCGCATCGGTGTGTGTTTGCGTTTAGGATTCGGCATAGTTGTTGTACCTCGCTTTTTACTAAAGCTTCTTCTTCCCGGGATTTTCCGGCTTGTCCAACTTCAGGTCCTTCAGGGCTTGGAAAGAGCTGTTATATTCAGCCTTGCAGTTGCAGGTCTGCAGGTTGCGGTTGATCCCGCAGACCAGGCACCGGCCCTTGCATCCGTCCGAGCACAAGATCTTTATAGGCGCCAGCAGGGCTACCGTCTCCCTGATTACTTCGCGCGTATCTATATATTCTAGCGAATCGGGGTATACCTCGTCAAAAGCGTCCTCGAAGGAGCGCGTCACCGGCTCGCCGCAGCGCGCGCAGTCCAGCTCCAGTACGGCCGCCGCGCGGCCCTCCACCAGCACGGAGTCCCCCCCGACGGAGAAATCCATCTCTATGTCCACCCGCTTGAGCGTGTCGGGGCGCTCGAAGGCGTCGGCGTAGTCGGCCGCCGGCAGCGACAATTTTACATTGTGGCCGCCGCTGTCCACGATGTCCGCATATTTGAAAACGAGAGGGTTGTTTTCCTCCATAGCCTAATACAATATCAACTATAGAGGGGCCAGTCAAACGCGCGGGGCGTTACAGGGGCGCGCCGCCGGCCTTTTCCGCCACGTTGTAGGGCGGCCTCCGGCCGGAGGAGTGGTAGGTGCGGATCAGGACCTCGGCCAGCAGGCCCAGCACCGCGAACTGCACGGCCACCAGCGCGAAGAAGATGGCCAGCAGGAACAGCGGCTGGTCCTTTACGAAGACGCCGTTGAAGAACTTGTTGTAGAGCGTGTAGCCGGCCATCAGGCCCGCGGCCGCCAGCAGGCCCAGGCTGAGCCCGCCGAAGAGATAGATGGGCTTGGTGATGAAGTCGCCCATGAACTTCACGGTGAGCAGGTCCAGCACGACCTTGAAGGTACGGAACAGGCCGTACTTGGAGCGGCCCGCCTCGCGGGGGCGGTGGTTGACCTCCAGCTCCGTCACTACGGCGCCGGAGTAGGCGAGGATAGCCGGCAGGAAGCGGTGCATCTCGCCGTAGAGGTCCACGGCCTTGAGCAGCGAGGCCCGGTATACCTTCAGCGTGCAGCCGAAGTCGTGCAGGCGCACGCCTGTAGTCCACGAAATGAAGGCGTTGGCCGCGCGCGAGGGCAGCACGCGGGAGAAAAAGTCGTCCCTGCGGCGGCGGCGCCAGCCGCTCACCACATCCGCCCCGCCGGCCGCGGCGGCCAGCAGGCGCGGGATGTCGCCGGGGTCGTTCTGCCCGTCGGCGTCTAGGGTCGCTATCCACTCCCCCCGGGCAGCCGCAATGCCGGCGGCCAGCGCCGAGGTCTGGCCGTAATTCCGGGCCAGGCGCAGCGCCCTCTGGCCGGGCTTGGCCGCGAAGGCCTTGAGCCGGGCGAAGGAGCCGTCGGTGCTGCCGTCGTCGACCCAGACTATCTCGTACGCCTGCCGCGAGGCGGCCAGGGCCGCCGACAGCTCGCGCTCGAACGCCTCTAGGCTTTCTGCCTCGTTGAACACCGGCACCACCGCAGAAATTATCACGCTCATCGCGAGGGTCCTTTGCCGCCGGCCAGCCGCTCGTAAAGTTCTTCCTGCTGCCTGACCATGAAGTCTATGTCGAACTCCGCCAGGTCCGTCGCCGCCGCCCCGGCCGCGAGCCGCGCGCGCAGCGCCTCGTCGCCGAGCAGGGCAGACAGCGAGTCGCAGAAAGCGTCCAGGTCCCCCTGCGGTACGCGGTAGCCGTTGGCGCCGCTGTGCAGTATATCGGTGACGCCGTCGGTGGCGTAGCAGACGGCGGGCAGGCCGGAGCGCAGCGCCTCCACCAGCGCGCGAGGCAGGCCCTCCCACAGCGAGGTCATGGCGAAAATGTCGGAGGCGGCCAGCAACTCGGCCGTATCCTCGCGCCAGCCGATGAACAGGCAGGCCTTCTCCAGCTTGAGCTCCCGAATTCTGTCCTGGTAGTTTTTCAGCTCGGCGCCTCCGCCGGCGAAGACGAAGCGGGCCGAGGGGAATTTGGGCGCCAGGCGCCGCGCGGCCTCGATGAAGTGGCCGGGATTCTTCTGCGGCTTGGTGTTGCCGATGCTGAACACCACGGTATGGGTGTCGTCCAGCCCGATAGCTGAGCGTTTGACTGAACGGTCCGCTTTCGCCGGGTACGCCGCCAGAGCGACGCCGCTGCGTATCAGGTGGCAGCGAGCGGGGGCGCCTATGCCGAGGGTCCGCGCCGTCTCCAGGTTTGACTTCGAGACGAAGATCAGCGCGTCGCTGAACCAGGCGCAGATCTTCTCCAGAAAGACGTAAAGCCCGCGCACCGGCGCGCTCTGCAGCGGGTGGAAGCCGAAGCCGTGGAAGGTATGGACTATCACCGGTACCCCCGCAGCGGCCGCAGCGAGCCGGCCCAGTATGCCGGCCTTCGATGAATGCGTGTGGACTATGTCCGGTTTTAACTCTTTCAGGATCTTGAGCAGCTCGAAAAAAGCCCGGATATCCTTCAGCGGCGATATCTGCCTGACGAGGTGTTCGGCGTAGCGGATGTGCTTGTCGGAAACCTTGTGCTCCAGGTCCCCCCGGTGGCCGCAGACGATGCTGGCCTCGAAGCGCGACTTGTCGAGCGTGCGCGCCGTGTGGAGCGTGTTGCCCTGCGCGCCGCCGAAGTCCAGGCGGGTGATGATGTGCGCAACCTTGAGCATCTAGCGGGCCTTCACTACCTTATATAAGGGAAAGTAGTGTTTCAGAATGTCGCGGTACTTGGCCCCGCGCGCCTTGGCCAGGCCGCCCGCGCCCAGCAGGCAGAGCCCGCCGCCGTCGCCGGTACCTATGCCGCGCAGCAGGAAGAAGCGCGGGTACTTGCCCTTGTAGATAGGGCGGATGCTGAACAGCGTGGACCGCAGCGCCCCGGCGCCCAGCAGCGCGGCTATGGCGTCCGCGCCTTCCACTATGGCCGAGCCGGCCGTGCCGTCCACGCGCAGCGCCTTTATCTTGCCGTTATGGGCCCGGCCCAGCGGGACTATGGCCGTTACATAGCCCACTTTCTTGATGCGGTTCACCCGGTTCTCTATCCACTTCGGGTTCAGCATCAGCGTCCAGTAAACGTCGGAACTGACGGTCTTGTCCTCCGACAGGCACAGCAACCCGGGCGGAGGGCCGCTGAGCGTGTGCGCGTAAAGGTTGAAAGGGGTCAGCCGCGGCAGCGGTCGCCCGCCGTCGTTGGCGCCGCTTTCCGTGAAGCCGCCGCAGGCCCTGTGCGCGTGCGCCGGAGCCAGGCCGCCGCCCGCCGTCTGCAGCGTCTCGCCGCGCGTGGCGTCGGCCGCGGCCGTGGCCGGCCCGCTCTGGGCCTGCACGCCGGGGAAAGGCAGGCAGTGCGCGGAGTCGCAGAGGTGGTACTCCCGGCTCTCATGCACGAACAGCTTGGACAGCCGCTCCAGGCGCGTGCGGACCGTGACCGCTATGGCCTTGAGCTGCTCGGGCAGGCGCGAGCCGTCGGCCAGGCGCGAGGTGACCGGGGCCACCAGGTTCTCCAGGCGGGTCTCGTTTATCAGCCAGACACCTTTCTCGCGCACCAGCGCGGTCAGCTCGCCGGAAACCTCCCTGTCGCCGCGGTTCACGCCGTGCGCTCCGGGCAGCTCCGGGTTCTTTATAAGGATGACGGTGCCCGGCACCTTTGGGACTATGCGCAGGCTGTTGGTGGTGGTGTGGGCGGACGACTGCATGCTGTCGCGGATCTGGTAGACGCGGTTCATCTCGTCGTAGGTGACGCTCCACTGCATGCCGGGCCGGCCGGTGGCGATCTGGCCCAGGCGGGTGTCGATGAGCGTGAACTCGCCGGCGCAGATGAAACTGAAGCCCGTGATCAGAGACGGCACGCCATGCTTGTCGGCGTAGAGGCCCACTTTTACTTTTGCCCCCGCCTGGGGCAGCGGGTCCTTGTGGGCGGGCCAGGCCATGCGCGCCCAGTACAGCAGGTTGTCCAGGCGGCCTTTTACGTATTTGCGCAGCTTCTTCTCCTTCTCCTTAAAGAAGGGCTCGTCCGGGTCCATGTCGGAGAGCGTGTAATAGGTCTGCCAGGCCGGCACCTGAAAATCGGATTCGTCGTAGAGCCGGGCCAGGTCCAGTTCGGCCTGGATGTTGCGTTGGTCGTAGGTGAGCGCTTCCTTAATGAAGTTAACCGCGTGCGGGCGCTTCTTGAGCCGTTCCAGGTTGGCGCTGATGAGCTGCGCCGCCGGGGAGAGCAGGTACGGGTAGCGCGTATAGACCGAGCGCAGTTCCTCTATGGCGGCCGCGGGCCCGCCCAGCTGTTCCTCGGCGAGGCCCAGGCCCAGGCGCGCCTGGCTGGCCAGGTCCTGGTCGGCCGTGAGCGTCAGCGCCTTGGAGAAGGAGGCCCTGGCGTCCTGGTGTTTTTCCAGGCTCAGCAGGTTCCAGCCTTTCTCTAAATGTATATAGAAATCCTCGGGGCTGAGCATCTCGCCCTTAGCGAGGTAGGCCAGCGCCTCCCCGTTCTTGCCCGCCTCTGCGAACAGCGCGGCCAGGTCGCGCAGGGCGGCGGCGTTGAGGGCCTGGTCGGAGGAGCGGTAGACCACGTATTTCAGCGCGCCGGCGGCGTCCTCGGGCCGGCCGTCGAGCCACTGCGCGGCGGCGTCGGAATAGATCTTGGAGAGGTCTTCTTGCGCGCGCGCGGCCGCGGCGTTCGCCGCCAGGACCAGGCACAGCAGTGCGGTTTTCAGCTTCAGCATAGCACAAATTTAGCAATTATGCGGGCACAAGGGAAGCCCTCCGCCCGCCGGAGCGAAAAAAAATATTTTGAAGTTTTTTTCCGTTTATGTATAATATTCCTGCGGGCCATTAGCTCAACGGTAGAGCAGGCGCCTCTTAAGCGCAAGGTTACAGGTTCGAATCCCGTATGGCCCAAAAGATTTGAACGTAAAGCGGAGTAATGAGTAGTCGGCGAGTAAAAGGGCGAAGGCGCGACCACCCCGGAACTCAGAACTCATTACTCCTTTTTATTTGTACGGTAACAGCGGACCGTTTTCCGGGTCGGGATGGCGGAATTGGCAGACGCGCATGGCTTAGGACCATGTGGGGTAACACCCGTCGGGGTTCAAGTCCCCGTCCCGACACTCTGAAAACAAATTACTTCCGGAGGAACACATGAACATCGCTCTTGGTTTCGGAGACAAGATAAAGAAGATAAAGCAGGACGGCTGCGTGCACCTGTTCGGCGTCACGCTGGACGCCAAGCAGCTGGGCGAGGCCTCCGAGGCCGCGCTGGTGCGCCTGCAGAGCGTGGTCAGCCTGCCCGGCTTCCGCGTCGGCAAAGTGCCGCTCGCTATGATCAAGGGGCAGTTCCCCTCCATGGTCAAGGACGAGGTGCTCGACATCGCCGCCAAGTCGGCCCTGCCCGAGATCCTCAAGACCTCCCAGCTCAACCCCGTCGTGGCCCCCATGCTGGGCAACGTGACCTACGAGCCCGAGAAGAACCTTTATTTTGAGCTGCAGTTCGAGTGCGCGCCCACGCTCGAGCCCAAGGGCTACGAGAAGATCGCCGCCACGCGCAAGACCCACAAGGTCGGCGACGCCGACGTGGAAAAGTACATCAACCAGGTGCGCGAGTACAACGCCTACCTCAAACCCGCCGCCGAAGGCGAGGCCGCGGCCAAGGACCATTTCGTGATCGTGGACTACGACACGCTCGAGAACGGCGTCCCGGTGAAGGACGGCTCCGTGAAGGGCGAGATCGTGGACCTCTCCAGCCCGCAGACCATCGCCGGCCTGGCCGACGCGGTCATCGGCGCCAAGAAGGGCGAGAGCCGCGAGTTCGACGCCCCCTTCGGCGACAAGAAGATGCATTTCAAGGTGACCGTCAACGAGATCAAGGCCAAGGTGGTGCCGGAACTCGACGAGAACTTCCTGAAGGAAGCCGGCGTGAAGACCGTAGAAGAGCTGAAGGCCAACGTGCGCAAGATGCTGGAGCAGGGCGCTTCGGAGAAGACCGAGAAGGAATTCCTCAGCCAGCTCGAGGACGCCCTGATAAAGAGCAACCCGCTCTCGCTGCCCCCCACCCTCGTCAAGGAAGAGGCCCGGGAACTGCTGGAGCTGTTCAAGCGCCGCGCCCCGATGGAGCAGCGCCTGCCCGACGAGGCCATGCTGGAGCGCCTCAAGCCCGTGGCCGAGCGCAACCTGTCCCTTACCTATATACTGCACCATATCGCCAAGAAAGAGAAGATCGAAGCCACCGACGCCGAACTGGACGCCGAACTGGAAAAAGTGATGGCCCGCCTCAACACCGAGGAAGAGAAGGCCAAGGGTCGCGAACTTTTCGAGAAGCGCAAGGAATATATACGGGCCTCCATGGTGGAGAGCAAGACCATGGACCTCGTGAAGGGCAAGGCCGTGGTCAAGGAAGAGAACGTCTAAGCGGACCGTACCGTAAGGAGAACTAATGATAATCCCAACGATCATAGAAACCTGGAAGGGCGCCGGCTCGGCGATGGGGTATGACATCTACTCCCGCCTGCTGCGCGACCGCATCGTCTTCATAGGCGACCCGGAGGGCGCGGTGTCCACCGCCTCCGCCAATACCGTCATCGCCCAGCTGCTCTACCTCGACGCCGAGGACCCGGAAAAGGAGATCAACCTCTACATCAACTCCCCCGGCGGCATGGTGACGGCCGGCCTGGCGGTCTACGACACGATGCAGTTCATCAAGGCCCCCATCTCCACGATCTGCATGGGCATGGCCATGAGCTTCGGCGCCGTGCTGCTGGCCGCGGGTTCCCCCGGCAAGCGCTACGCGCTGCCGAACTCCCGCATCATGATCCACCAGCCCCTCATCTGGGGCGGCGGCATCTCCGGCCAGGCCACCGACATCGAGATCGAGAGCCGGGAAATGCAGGAGAGCAAGACCCGCCTCACCAACATCATGGCCAAGCACACCGGCAAGACCCCGGAGAAGGTGCGCGCCGACATGGAAAGGAACTTCTACCTCTCCGCGGCCGAGGCCAAGGAATACGGCATCATCGACGCGGTCCTCGAACACCGCAAGAAGTAAGCCGCTCCCGCGCCCGCCCGCCCCTCCCGGGGCGGGGGCGCGGCCGTTTTTTGGGGGATAGCGCAACGCAGGACCACACGACATGCAAGACAAGCCCAAAACCGACATTTCCTTCCCGGCGGCCCTTCCCGCCATAGCCATCAGGGACGTAGTGATGTTCCCGTACATGGCCCTCCCCCTCTCCGTGGACCGGCCCAAGTCCGTGGCCGCCATCGAGGCCTCGCTGGCCGCCGACAAGTTCCTCTTCGCCGTGGCGCAGCGCAAGGCCGCCGTCAACGACCCCGCCCCCGAAGAGCTGTACGCCTACGGCGTGGTCAGCGCCGTCTCGCAGTCGCTGAAGATGCCCGACGGCACCATGCGCGTCTTCCTGGAAGGCCGCCGCCGCGCCCGCGTGAAGAAAATGGCCCTGGACGCCGGGAATACCCATATTTACGCCGAAGTCGAATACGTGGATGAGTCCGTGGAGAAGACCCCCGAAGTGATAGCGCTGATGCGCCACGCGGTGGAGATCTTCGAGGCCTACGTCAAGCTGGGCACCCGCATCACGCTGGACTCCACGTCCTTCCTGCAGCAGTTGGAAGACCCGGCCAAGCTCGCCGACACCATCGCCGCCAACGCCATGCTGGCCCTCCCGGACAAGCAGGACCTGCTCGAGACCGAGTCCCCCCGTGAGCGCCTGGAGAAGCTCATAAAACTGCTGGCCAAAGAGGTGGAGATCCTCGACGTGGAGCAGAAGATCCACGCGCGCGTAAAAACGCAGATCGAGAAGTCCCAGAAGGAATATTACCTCAACGAGCAGATGAAGGCCATCCAGAAGGAGCTGCACCAGAAGGACGATTTCTCCAAGGAGATCGACGAGCTCAAGAAGCGGGTGAAGGCCGCCAGGATGCCCAAGGAGGCCGAAGCTGCCGCCGAGAAGGAGCTGGGGCGCCTGGCCAAGATGATGCCGTTCTCCCCGGAGACCACGGTCAGCCGTACCTACCTCGACTGGCTGGTCTCGCTGCCCTGGAAAGAGGAGACCAAGGACGAGATAGACCTCGCCAAGGCCAAGAAGATCCTCGACGAGGACCATTTCGGCCTCAAGAAGCCCAAGGACCGCGTGCTGGAGTACCTTGCCGTCTGCAAGCTCACCGAGAAGTTGCGCGGCCCCATTCTCTGCTTCGTCGGCCCTCCCGGCGTGGGCAAGACCTCCATCGCCCGCTCCATCGCCCGCTCCATGGGCCGCAACTTCGTGCGCATGTCGCTGGGCGGCGTGCGCGACGAGAGCGAGATCCGCGGCCACCGCCGCACCTACGTGGCCTCCATGCCCGGCCGCATCATCCAGAGCATGAAAAAGGCCAAGAGCCGCAACCCCGTCTTCCTGATGGACGAGATCGACAAGATGGGCACCGACTGGCGCGGCGATCCCGCCGCGGCGCTGCTCGAGGTCCTCGACCCCGAGCAGAACACCGAGTTCAACGACCATTTCCTCGACGTGCCCTATGACATCTCCAAGGTGATGTTCGTGGCCACCGCCAACACCCTGTGGGGCATCCCCGTCAGCCTGCGCGACCGCATGGAGATCATCGACTTCAGCGGCTACACGCACGACGAGAAGATCGAGATCGCCAAGAAGTTCCTGATCCCCCGCCAGCTCCGCGACCACGGCATCAAGGAAGGCGCGCTCAAGATCGACGACAAGGGCATCGACGCCGTGATCCGCGGCTATACCCGCGAGGCCGGCGTGCGCAACCTCAACCGCGAGTTCGCCTCCATGTGCCGCCGCGCCGCCCGCAAGATCGTGGAGACCGGCGTGCAGGCCGTGAAGGTGACCCCCGAGAACGTGGGGGACTTCCTCGGCATCCCCAAGTTCCTCGACACCAAGGCCTCCTACAACGCCGTGGGCATCGCCACCGGCCTGGCCTGGACCGAGAACGGCGGCGAAGTGCTGGCCGTGGAGGCCGTGGCCGTGCCCGGCAAGGGCGCTCTGACGCTGACCGGCAAGCTGGGCGACGTTATGAAGGAATCCGCGCAGGCGGCCTTCTCCTACGTGCGCTCCCGCGAGCTCGCCCCGGACTCCTATGTCAATTCGCACAACTTCCACGTGCATATCCCCGAGGGCGCGATCCCCAAGGACGGCCCTTCCGCCGGCGTCACGCTGGCCACCGCGCTGGCCAGCCTGTTCTCCGGCCGTCCGGTGAAGCAGAATCTCTCCATGACCGGGGAGCTGACGCTGACCGGCCGCGTGCTGCCCATAGGCGGCCTGAAAGAAAAGGTAATAGCCTCTTTCCGCGACGAGATCAATACCGTCGTCTTCCCCAGGGCCAACCTGAAGGAGCTCGAGGAGATCCCCGAGGAGATACGCTCCAAGATGCGCCTCCACCCGGTGGAACGCATGGACGAGGTGCTGGACCTCGCCCTCGAGCCCGCGCCGCGCAAGCCGAAGGCCCGCGGCAAGAAAGTCAGAAGCGGCAGATAGCGCCGGCACAAGACGGCGCCGCGCCGCAGCGGAGGATCGAGATGAAAAAACAGCTTTCCCCCCGGAGAAGCGCCCTGGCCGCCTGCGCGGCTCTCGCGCTGCTGCTGTCCCCCGCCGCGCTGCCGGCCTACGAGGACAAGCTCTCCACCGAAGAGATCGAGGGGACCCTTGAGAGCACCAAGCTCAACGAGGTCTTCTCGCAGTACCTCGCCACCATACAGATGTACGATCCCGAGCGCGCCACGCGCCTGGGCCTGCACGGCTCGGACGCCGTGCTTACCTCCCGTTCCCAGGAGCGGGTCGCCCGCCAGCTGGAAGCCGTAAAGCGCCTGCGCGCCAAGCTCCTCGAGATCAAGAAAGCCACCATGTTCCCCGCCCTCAGGGTGGACTACGAGGCGCTCGACCACATGCTCGAGGTGGATATCTACGAGCTGGAGACGCAGGGCCCGCTCTCACGCCGCCCGCAGGCCTACCTGGAGCCGCTGTTCCTCGTCTACCAGATGATGAGCAAGGACTACGAGGACTACAATACCCGGGCCTCCAACGCCATTTCCCGCCTGAAACTGTTCCCTTCGGTGCTGGAACAGGCCGAGCGCAACCTGTCCCGCCCGCCGGAGATCTGGACCCGCCAGGCCATAAAGCAGACCAACGAGGCCCTCAATAATTTCGTCGCCGACTCAGCCCAGGTCTTCCGCGGCTATACGCGCTACGACCCCACCCTGAAAGGCCAGGTAGACGAGACGATGGAGAAAGTGAAGACCGCCCTGTCGCGCTACGCCGATTTCCTGCAGAAGAACGTGCTGCCTAATTCCGATTCCGATTTCAGGGCCGGCGATTATACCTACGGCTTTTACCTCGAGCGGCTGCACGCGCTGGACATGACGCCCGGCTCGGCGATGAGTTACTCGAAAAAAGCCTTCAAGAAAGCGATGAAGGACCTTGAGCGCGAGGCATTCAACATAGACGCGATGCTGGCCAAGGAGAAAGGCTGGCGCGGCGTGCTCGAGAAGCTGCCCAAGGAGCACCCCGCCGCCGGCGAGGTGCTGCAGGTCTTCCAGGACGAGATGGACCGCGCCTACCAGCATTTCGACGAGCATAAGGTGGTGGAGTTCCCCCGCCAGCGCCTGCTCATCAAGCGCATGCCGGCCTTCATGGCCCCGGTGCTGCCCTACGTCTATTACGCCCCTTCTTTCGCGCTCGACGACACCCGCATTTCGGACCTGTACGTGCAGCTGCCGCCCGACTCCATGCCCGAGGCCGCCCGGGAGCGCGTGCTCGCGGCCGGTTTCAACTACGCCCAGGTGGAACTGCTGACGGCCTACTCCATCATGCCCGGCCTGCACCTGCGCAGTTTCGAGGCTTCCTCCAACCGCTCGCGCATCCGCCGCGTGTCGCGCCAGCCGGTGGTCTCTAACGGCTGGGCCTGCTACGCCGAGCTGCTGAGCGAGGAAATGGGCTACTACTCCTCCTATTGGTCGCGCTTCCTGCGCTGCTATGTCAGGGCGCTGCGCGCCGCGCGCGCCTACGCCGATGCCGCCTTGCACACCCGTAAATGGACGGCTGACAAGGCCTCCGCCTTCTTCCAGGCGAACCTGGGCATGACCAAGGCCCAGGCCGACGTCGAGGTGCTCAAGCTGTCCCTGGCGCCCACCGACGGCTTCAGCTATATCTACGGCCTGGACCGCATCCTGCAGATGCGCCGCTATTACGAGCGCACCGAGGCCAAGTACTTCGACCTGCGCAAGTTCCACACCGTCTTCCTGAAGATGGGCGAGATCCCGATAGAGCGGATCTCCGAGGAGATGCGCCGCGTGAAGCGCGAGGAGGCGAAGATAGTAAGATGAAGCACGCCGTTTCTTTCGCAGCCGTGGGCAAGACCTATAAGCGCCCCGGCTTGTTGGGTGCGCGGTACCATACCGCGCTGACCGACGTTTCCTTCGAACTCCCCGCCGGCGAGGTTACCGGCCTGCTGGGCCTAAACGGGGCCGGCAAGACCACCATCATGAAACTGATCACCGGTCTGCTGTTCCCGGACGCCGGCAAGATCAGGGTTTTCGGCCATTCCCCTTCGGACGGGGCGGCCAAGGCCAGGGTCGGCTTCCTCCCGGAACTTCCATATTTTCCCCCGCAGCTCAAACCCGCCGACGCCCTGGCCTATTACGGCCGTCTGTCGGGCCTCTCCGGCGCGGCGCTGGCCGCCGCGGTGGCGGACGCCATGCGCAAGACCGGCCTGGAGCCGCACGCCGGCAAGCGGGTCTCCGAATTTTCCAAGGGCATGCTGCAGCGCCTGGGCCTGGCGCAGGCCCTGCTGCACGCCCCCGACCTGCTGGTGCTCGACGAACCCGTCAGCGGCCTCGACCCGCTGGCCATCCACGACATCCGGAGCCTGCTGGCCGGGCTGAACGCCGAAGGCCGGGCCATCTTCCTTTCCTCCCACAGCATCTCCGAGGTGGAGAAGCTCTGCTCCCGGGTGCTGATCATGGTGCGCGGCAGCCTGGCGCGCACCGTCAAGCGCCAGGAGTGGGAAGCTTCCCCCGCCGGGCTGGAAGGTATTTTCGTGGAGGCCGTCAGATGAGGAAATACGCCGCGCTCGTGTGGTCCGTGGCGCTGAACTCCTTCCTGGAGGGCGCGCGCAGCCGCTTCTTTACCATGTTCGCCGTCTTCGCTTTTACCGCGGTCTATGCCTCGGTGCTGGCCGGCGTGATGGCCGTGGACCAGGAGGAGCGCCTGCTGGGCGACTTCGGCCTGCTGCTGACCGAGCTGACCACGCTGGCCTACCTGCTGTTCAACGCCTCCTCCTCGCTGCTGCGGGAAGCCGAGACCAAGACCATCTACCTGGTCTTCTCCCGCCCGGTGCCGCGCTGGGCCTATCTGGCCGGCAAGTTGGCAGGCGCGCTGCTGACCGGCGCGATGATGCTGCTGCTGATGGGCGCCATACACCTGAGCCTGCTCTATTTCCGAGGCTACGGCCTGCCTCCCTTCTACGGTTGGGCGCTGGCCGGCATCTTCCTGAAGCTGTGCGTGATAGTGTCGTTCGCCTTCTTCGTTTCGCTCTTCTCCACCTCCGCGGTGTCCACGCTGGTCATCTCGGCCATCATGTGGACGCTGGGCCACTTCGCCGCCGAGGCCCGCTTCCTTGCCGAGGAAGCGGCCGGCTTCAAAGGCCTGCTGCTGGGCCTGCTGGTAGACCTGGTGCCCAACCTGCAGCTGTTCAACGCGCGCGACGCCGCAGGCGCGGCCGCGGCCCTGCCGGCCGCCGTGCTGCTGCCGGCCGCCGCCTGGACCCTGGCCTCCTACCTCGCCGGGTTATGGCTGCTGTCGAGGAAGGAATTCTGATGCGCTCACGGGGCTACGCCCTGCTAGCCGCCGCCCTGCTCTGCTGGGCCGCCGGCTCCTACGCCGGCGCCTCCTACCGCCTGCCTTACCCCCCGCCTTCGGAAATGCGATCGCCCCTCAACGGCGCGGGCGGCGACATGCTTGCTCTGGCGCTGGGCGCCCGCCGGGCCTTCGCCGATCTCTGGTTCGTGAGGCTGCTGCAGTATTACGGTCAGCGGGAAGTGCGCGAAGCGTCGGATCAGCCGGGCCACGAGGGCCACCGGCACCGCGTCGACGAGCACGGCCATACGCATTGCGACCATGGCGCCGGTTACGGCAAGGGCGACTACCCGGAGTTCCTGCCCATGGCGCGGCATATCCTGGAGGTGGACCCCTCTTTTACGGCGGCCGGCCTCTATGGCGCGGCCTCGCTGGCTTTCAACATAGAGCGCCCGGCCGAGGCCGAGGAACTGCTCAGGTACGGCCTGAAGTATTCACCGAAGGAATGGAAGTACCTGACCGTGCTGGCGGCCATAGGCTACAGCAATGCCCAGGACCCGGCGGCCGTAGCCGCGGCCATCAAACCTCTGCTGCGCGAGCCGGACTGCCCGGTGATGCTCAAGCAGCTGGCGGCCTTCCTCAACAAGCGGGCCGGAAACTTTGCGGCGGCCGCGGCCATCTACGCCGACATCCTCGCCACCTCACGGGACGAATTTTACCTGCGCAACGCCGAGCGGGAGCTGCAGAAGCTCGCGCGGGGGCCCGGAGGCCGGCGGTGAATATCCTCAACGTCTGTGATTCCCCGGCCTGGGACCTGGTAGGTTACCAGGCGCTGCACATGGCCGCCCGCAGCGTAAAGCTGGGGCATAACGCGGCCGTGCTCTGCCCCGGCGGCTCGCGCCTGGCCGCCGAATGCGCCCGCCTCAAGGTGCAGGTGATGCCGCTGACGCTCAAGACCAAACTGGGCTTTTTCGACTCCGCCGGCTGGGACGTGGTCAATTTTTACAATCCCGACTCGCTAAACCCGCTGCTCCTGAAGAAGATCAAGGCGGCCGGCTCCCGCATCTTCGTCAGCCAGTTCAAGCTGGGCAGCCCCAAGGCTTTCGAGCGGCTGGCGCAGGCGTCCCCGTACGTGACTCTTTTCCTGGGCGGCTGTGACTCGGTCCAGGAGGAATTCATCGTCGCGGGCCTGGAGCCGCGCTGCACCTTCATGGTGCCTCCCTGCCTGAGCATCGGCCGCTGGGAGAGCGCGATGCTGATCAAACCCGCGATGTTCCAGAAGCGGCCTTACCGGGTGGGCACGGTGAGCATGGATCCGACGCTCAAGGAGCAGGAGCTGTTCCTGCTGATGGCCAAGGAAGTGCTGGCGGTGATGCCGGAGACCAATTTCATGCTGGTGGGGCTCAAGGACGCCCGCCTCAGGGACTTCGCCCGCTCGCTGGACATCAGCCACAAGGTGGACATTCTTTCGGACCGCAACGATATGCCCGAAGTGATGGCCATGATGCACATCTACGCCAAGACGGCCCGGCGGCCGGGGCTGTCGATGTCGCTGATAGAGGCGCAGGCCTCCGGCGTGACCTGCGTGATCCCGCGGCTGAAAGGGCTGAGCGATTTTACTGTGAACGAGCGCAACGGCGTGATAGTGGAGCCCGGGGATCCGCTGGCCTGCGCGCGCGCCGTGATACGCCTCATCGGCAACCCCGGCGCCTGCCACGCCATGTCCAAGATGGCTTTCGATTACGTCAATAACAACATGTCCGTCCCCGTAGTGGCCAACATCCTGCTGCGCCTCTACGAAGACTCCCTCGCTGCCTGATACCTCGTCGGTCCCGGCCGTGACCTGGCCCCTCGCTCCATTACAACGCGCGGAACCTTTAATGCCCCTGTTTGCCTGCCCCTGCCGGACTCGCTGCTCGCTCATAGAGCGTGCGCGGCGGAAGAGGGCCTGCGGTCCTCCGCCGGCGAAGAACTCGCTCGGCACACAGTGCCTCGCTCAGACATTCTTCGCCGCAGCCTTAATGATAGGCTGTCCGCTGCGGACCTTGGCCCTGCGCACTAAAATCGCTCCCAGCGAGTCCGGCAGGGGCCGAGGTTGGTGAGGCTAAAATTCGCTCCAGAAGCGGGATTTTTCGTCCTTGTGGGAGCAGTCGATGTAGAGGAGGCCGAAGTCGGGGCTCTTGGGATCGCTGACGTAGGCCCAGCCGCCGGTGTCTTTTATGGTCAGCGAGGGGGTGTCGCGCACGCGCGAGGTTTTGAAATGCCCCGGCAGTTTGAGCTCCGGAGCGGCTTCCAGGGTGCCGGCGCGCAGGGTCTCGGCGAAAGAGGACGGGTATTTCTTGTGCTCCTGGCGGTAGAGCTCCAGGGACAGCCTGATGCCGGAGAGCTTGCGCACTACCTCGGCGGCGTCCATGCCGCCGCGCAGGTAGAACAGCCCCCAGCCCGCTCCGGCCAGGGCCGCGGCGGCCAGTATTAACACGATGATCCTGCGCTTCATAAACTCCTCCGGGAACGAAACCGCGTTTATTTTAGTAGAATAAGATTATATAAAACGGCAGGACCAGCGTAACCTTTAAGGCCTGCACAAAGGGGAACCTCAATGAAAATACTCTGTCTCAACTGCGGCAGTTCTTCCGTGAAGTACCTGCTTTTCGACTGGAAGGCCAAGACCACCGTGGCGTCCGGCCTCGTCGAGCGCGTCGGCATCGGTTCCTCTTTCATCAATATCGAAGCTCCCGGCCGGGAGAAGGTCACCATCAACCAGGACTGCCCCACCCATAAGGACGCCATCCAGCTGGTCATCACCACGCTGACCCACAAGGAGCACGGTGTCATCGACGGCCTCGAAGGCATCTCCGCCGTAGGCCACCGCGTGGTGCACGGCGGCGAGAAGTTCGTCAAGTCCGTCATCATCGACGACAAAGTGGTGGAGACCTTCCGCGAGCTCTCCTCCCTGGCCCCCCTCCACAACCCGCCGAACATCCAGGGCATAGAGGCCGCCCGCCTGCTGATGCCCAAGATCCCGCACATGGCCATCATGGACACCGCCTGGCACCAGACCATGCCGGAATCCTCCTACATGTATTCCCTGCCGCGCGCCTGGTACGAGAAGTACGCCATCCGCCGCTACGGCTTCCACGGCACCTCCTTCCTGTACAACGCCAAGCGCGCCGCGGTGCTGCTGGGCAAGGACCCCTTCCAGACCAACCTCGTCATCTGCCATATCGGCAACGGCGCCTCGGTCAACGCCGTAAAGAACGGCGTCAGCTACGACACCAGCATGGGCTTCACCCCCCTCGAGGGCCTCGTGATGGGCACCCGCGCCGGCGACCACGACCCGGCCATCCCGCTTTACGTGATGGCCCGCGAGAGCATGAACCCCGGGGAGATGGACGCTATCCTCAATAAGAAGTCCGGCAAGCTGGGCATCACCGGCAAGTACTCCGACGCCCGCGACGTGGAAGTGGCCGCCGAGCAGGGCGACGCCCGCTCCAAGCTGGCGCTGGATATAGAGTCCAACCGCATCAAGAAGTACATCGGCGCCTACGCGGCCGAAGTGGGCGGCATCGACGCCGTGGTGTTCACCGCCGGCGTCGGCGAGATGGGCCCCATCACCCGCGAAGCCGCGCTGACCGGCCTGGAATTCATGGGCATCAAGCTCGACAAGGAAAAGAACGACATCTCCAAGACCCGCAACGCCGAAACCGAGATCTCGTGCAAGACCTCCAAGGTCAAGGTGTTCGTGATCCCCACCGACGAGGAGCGCGTGTTCGTGGAGGACGTGGTGGGCCTGATGAACGGCAGCTACGACATCCATACCCGCTTCGACTACACCTTCCAGCACCCGGGCTACCGCAACAGCCTGCGCGACGACGCTTTCGCCAAGCAGTGCGTCAAGAAGCCCGCGTTGGCCAAAGTGGCCGTGAAGGCGCCGTCGGAAGCCCAGGTCTAGGCTGCCCGCCTGAAATGAAGAAGGCCGCGACAGCGCGGCCTTCTTCTTTTGGTCTCAGCGTCCCGGAGGCCCCCAGATTATCACGGCCTTGCGGGCGCGGGTAAGCTGCCTGACCTTGCCGCCCCGCGTGAACGGTTTCAGCAGCGCGCGCGTCCGTTCTTCGTCGAAGCGGGCGCCGTTGACGCGCATGCTGACGGCAATCTCGCGCAGCGTTTCCGCCACGGAAGCCGACTTGGTCCAGCTGTCGCTCAGGTAGACCGTGCGCGGGGCGCGCCCGAGCGCGGCCAGTATCCCTAGCGCCCGTTCCGCCCCCTCCGGGGCCCGGTAGGCCACGCCGTGCGCGGCGTAAATCTTTTCCAGCAGCGCGTTGCGCCGCAAGCCGGCCCAGCCTATGAAGACTCGCAGCGGCGCGGCGCTTTCCATCTTTAAAAAGTCGGCCCTGGTCTTTACCGCGGCCGTCATGGACGCCAGGGCTAGGTCGAAGCGGCCCCGCACCCGCGCGGCCGGTACCTGTCCCCATTCGGAGCGCAAGCAGGGCGCGTTCTTTATGCCGCGCTCCTTCCTGACCCGGCGGTATACCCGCAGCATGGCGGCCGAGGAGTCTACCCCCAGTACGCGGGCGGCCTGGGCCGCCAGCGGCAGGGCGTAGACGCCGGTGCCGCAGCCTATGTCGAGCACGCGCCGGCCGCTGAAATCTACGCCGAGGCCCTCTAGCAGCGCCGCCATGCGGCGGGTCTTGGCGGCGGTTTCACGCCCGAAAGGGACCGGGTAATTCCGGGCCCTGCTGTTCCAGAAAAGTTTTTCGTTGGTCCTGTTGCTTTTCATATTGCCTCGCCACTATTATTATAGTTTAATAAATCCGGAGCCTCGGTACCGCCTATATATGAAATTCGGGAAGATAATCACCCTCGGACTGCCCGCCATAGTGTTGTGGCTGGGCGGCATTTTCGTGCTGGGCATCTTCCTCATCAAATGGTTCTGGATGTGGACCATCCCCGCCCTTTTTCCCGGCGCGGTGGCGTCCGGGGCCGTGGCCGGCGTGATTTCCTGGTGGACCGCGCTTAAGCTCTCCGTGCTCGTGGCCCTGCTGGCCGCGATAACTAATATCTCCAAAAGCTAGCTAAGGGGGCAGGGGTGAAGAAAACGATACTAATAGCGGTCGCGGCGGCCCTGGCCGCCTGCTCCCGCCCCGCCGCCGACGATTCCAAAACCATAGTGGTCTGGGAGCAGGAAGACGCCCAGGTCGCCCCTTATATAGATTCCGTCTTCGAAGGTTTCAAGAAACTTCCCGAGAACGCCGGCGTAGAGATAGTGCGCACCCATTACCAGACCGAGGACCTGCGCCAGCAGTTCCAGGCCGCTTCGCTGGCCGGCGTCCCCCCAGACCTGCTGCTCGGCCCCTCCGACACTGCCGGGCTCTACGCCGTCTCCGGCTTCATCATGCCGCTGGAGGGCCTGTTCGACTTCAAGAAATATAACGACCCCGTAGTAGAGGCCATCTCGCTCGACGGCCATATCTGGGGCGTGCCGGTGTCCAACGGCAACCACCTGATGATGTTCTACAACAAGAAATTCATCAAGACGGCCCCGAAGACCACCGACGAATTGTTCGCCTTCTGCTCCGGCGAGGCCAAAAAGCACAAGCTCGAGCGCTGCATCGCCTTCGACATGGGCGAGCCCTTCTGGATGATGCCCTGGCTGGGCGCCTTCGGAGGCTGGCCGATGGAAGGCAAGACGCCCATGCTCGACACGCAGGCCATGCGGGACACGGTGAACTTCTACCTGGACCTGAAGTACGAGAAGAAATTCGTGCCGATGGAGTGCGACTATAACTGCATGGACTCCCTCTTCAAGGAGGGCAAGGCCGCCTTTATTATTAACGGCGACTGGGCCATCTCCGGCTACCAGAAGCATTTTGGCAAGGATTTCGGCCTGGCCGTCATCCCCCAGCTTTCCAAGACGGGCCGCTGGCCCTCCCCGATGGTCAGCGGCAAGTATTTCACCGTCAGCACCGGCCTCAAGGCCGACAAGATGGCGCTGGTCAGGCGCCTGCTGGAATTCTACACCTCCCGCGAGAACCAGGTGCGGCAGTACCAGGCGCTCACCCGCCTGCCCGCGCTTAAGGAGGCCGGCTCCGCCCCGGAGATCACCTCCGACGAGGTTTCCCGTATCTCGCTGGCCCAGATCCTCAAGGGCCGCCCGATGCCGATGGCCACCGAGATGCGCGCGGTGTGGGACTCGGCGCGCAACTACCTGGGCCTGGCCGCCACCAAAAAAATGGACGTGGACACCGCCGTGCGGCGCATGCAGGAGAACACGGACAAGAAGATAGCCGAGATGAACAGGTAAGGCATGGAAATCCTAAGATCTATCTACGAGGTAGCCGGGTTCATAGTGCTCATCGCCTTCGGCGTGGCCGCGCTGGAAGGCTACTTCTACTACCACTTCAAATGCCACGATAAGCCCTGGTTCCTGCCGGTAGCGCTCGCGGCCTTCCCCGCCGCCGCGGTGGTGGCCGCCGCCGCCGTGCTGGGGGACTACCAGTTCCGCCTGTGGTTCTACTTCCTGGCCGCCGAGGCGCTGATAGCTGCCGCCTTCCGTTACGCGGTAAAGGGCCGGCACACCGTGCCGTACCTGCTGCTGGCCCCGGCCTTCGTGGGCCTGGCGCTGCTGCTGGTCTACCCCTTCGTCTTCGAGGTTTATCTCTCCTTCCACGACCTCAAGCTCACCACGATCATGTCGTGGAAGAACACCGGCACCCTGCCCTTCGTGGGGCTGCGCCAGTACATCGACGTCTTCACCACCTCCCCGCTCTCTGAAGTTACCTTCTGGGCGCTGCTGCTGCGCACGCTGGTGTGGACGTTCACCAACGTCTTCTTCCACGTGGCCGGCGGCTTTGCGCTGGCGCTGCTGCTCAATAACGCCATCCGCTTCAAGGGCGCGTACCGCACGCTGCTCGTGGTGCCGTGGGCCATGCCGCAGGTGGTGGCCGTGCTGGCCATGCGCGGCGAGTTCCACTCCCAGAACGGCTTCGTCAATATCGTCATCACCAAACTGCTCGAAGTGTTCCCCTTCCTGGCCTCGCTGGGCGTGGCGCCGGTGCAGTGGCTCAGCGACTACCCGCTGCTCACCTGCACCATTATCAACGTCTGGCTGGGCATTCCGTTCATGATGGTGGTCATCCTGGGCGGCCTGCAGAGCATCTCCTCCTCCTACTACGACGCGGCCGACATCGACGGCGCCTCATATTTCCAGAAGCTGCGCTTTATCACCATGCCGCTCATCAAGCCGGTGCTCATGCCCGCCGTCACTCTGGGCACGGTCTGGACTTTCAATAACATCAACGTGATCTACCTGGTCACCGGCCAGGCAGGCGGCACCGAGCAGGCCGACATCCTGGTGTCGGCGCTCTACAAGGCGGCCTTCACCTATAACCGCTACAGTTATTCCGCGGCCTTCGCCCTGGTGGTGTTCGCGCTGCTGTTCTTCATCTCGGTCACCTACCTGCACGGTTTCGACGCGGCCAAGGAGGAGCGCTGATGTCCCGCATAAAGAAATTCTTCTCGGCCCTGCGCGAGGACGCCTCCGTGGTCCTGCGGGACCCCATACAGCGCCGCAAGTTCTTCAAGTACCTGCTGATACATCTCGTCGTCATCACGGTCTCGCTGGCCTGCATCTACCCGCTGCTGCGCATCTTCTCGGTCTCGCTGCGGCCCGGAGACAAATTATTCTCCACCGACCTGTCCCTTATCCCCGACAACGCCACCTTCGTCGCCTACGCCAGCCTGCTCAAGGACACCATGTTCCTGCGCTGGCTGTGGAACTCGCTGCTCATCACGCTGGCCACGTCGTTCATCGGCGTGTCGCTGGCCAGCACGGCGGCCTACGCCTTCTCGCGCTTCAGGTTCCCCGGCAAGAAGGCCGGCCTGATTCTGCTGCTCTCGAGCCAGATGATCCCGGCCGGCATGCTCATCCTGCCGCTGTTCCTGATGATCATGAAGCTCAAGCTGATGAACACCTACCTGGGCATGATCATCGCCTACTCGGTCTCGTCCCTGCCGTTCAGCATCTGGATCCTGAAGGGCTACTACGACACCATCCCGCGCTCGCTCGAGGAGGCGGCGCTCGTGGACGGCACCAGCCAGGTGGGCGCCTTCTGGCGCATCATCCTGCCGCTGTCCACCCCGGCGCTCAGTATCGCCTTCCTGTTCAATTTCACCACCGCCTGGAACGAATATCTAGTCGCGCGCGTGGTGCTGTTCAGCAGCAAGCAGTACACCTGGACGCTCGGCCTGTTCGAACTGCAGGGCCAGTACATCACCCAGTGGGGAATGTTCGCCGCCGGCTCCATGCTGGTGACGCTCCCCGTGCTCGCCGTTTTCCTGTATTCCTCCAAGTGGCTCATCTCCGGTCTGACGCTCGGCAGCGTGAAAGGATAAATATGGCTACCGTTCAATTCTCGGGCATAGTGAAAAAATTCGGCGACAACGTGGTGCTCAACGGCGTCGACGTGGACATCAAAGACCACGAGTTCGTCGTCATCGTCGGCCCGTCCGGCTGCGGTAAGACCACCCTGCTGCGCATGCTCGCCGGCCTGGAAGAGATCTCCGGCGGCGAGATCCAGATCGACGGCCTGCGCGTCAACGAACTGCACCCCTCCAAGCGTCAGATCGCCATGGTGTTCCAGGACTACGCCCTCTACCCCCACATGACGGTGGAGGAGAACATGAGCTTCGCCCTGCGCCTGCGCAAGACCCCCAAGGCCGAGATCGACGCCCGCGTGGACGAGGCCGCCAGCATCCTGCAGCTCAAGAACTTCCTCAAGCGCATGCCCAAGCAGCTCTCCGGCGGCCAGCGCCAGCGCGTGGCCATCGGCCGCGCCATCGTGCGCAAGCCCAAGGTCTTCCTCTTCGACGAGCCGCTCTCCAACCTGGACGCCAAGCTGCGCGAGGAGATGCGCGTGGAGATAGCCAAGCTCTACCAGCGCCTCAACGCCACCATCCTCTACGTCACGCACGACCAGGTGGAGGCCATGACCCTGGCCGGCCGCATCGTCATCATGAACAAGGGCATAGTGCAGCAGGTGGGCTCGCCCATAGAGGTCTACCGCAAGCCCGCCAACCTGTTCGTGGCCGGCTTCATCGGCAGCCCCACCATGAATTTCATGCACGGCACGCTTAAGCTGGAGGGCGAGCATCTGAATTTCGCCAGCGGCGACATCAAACTTACCATCCCCCCCTATCTGCTCCATGACCCGAAGAAGCACGACGGCCGCGAGGTGACCGTGGGCGTGCGCCCCGACGACGTGCTGGTGGGCCGTACCGCCGAAGGCTGCTCCGACAAGGTGGACGGCGTGCTCGAGGTCTGCGAGCTGCTGGGCCACCGCGAGAACCTCTATATCAAGGTCGGCGAGCAGCGCCTGCTGGCCACCGTCGAGGCTTTCTTCGACCGCAGCCCCGGCAGCGCCGTCACGGTGTGCTTCAATTACAAGAACATGCATGTGTTCGACAAGGCCACCGAGAAACGCATAAGCGAATAAGCCCCGCTTTTTGTATAATTTGAGGGACGGATTTTCGGCAAATACACGGAGGTATAACATGAAAGCTACTGTAGACCAGGCCGCCTGCATCGGCTGCGGACTTTGTGCCAATGACTGCCCCGAGGCTTTTGAGATGGTCGCGGATAAGGCCGTCGGCAAAGACGTTCCCGCCGGCAAGGAAGACGCCGCCAAGACCGCCGCCGCCAACTGCCCCGTGCAGTGCATCGTGGTCGCCTGATAAAGGCATAGAAAAAGAACAGCCCGCTGAGAAGCGGGCTGTTTTTTTATATGCCGGGGCGGGGCTTAGGCCGCTTTCTGCGCGTCCTTGATCTTCAGGAAGGGGATGAGCAGCATGCCGGGCAGGGTGGCCACGCAGACCGCGATAAAGAATTGCGGATAGCCCATCACAGCCTGCAGCTTGCCGCTGACGAAGCCCGGCACCATCATGCCCAGGGCCATGATGCCCGTGGAGATGGCGAAGTGCGCCGTCTTGTACTTGTCGCCGGTCAGCGTGATCATGAAGAACATGAAGGCCGTGGTGCCCAGGCCGTACCCGAACTGCTCCACGGCCACCAGGGCGTAGACGAAGTCCGTAGGCAGCCCCTGGTGGTAGGACATGTAGACGTAGACCAGGTCCGGCGCGTTGAGCATGAAGGCCAGCGGCCAGATAGTGCGTCTCAGGCCGTACCTGGAGATGATCCAGCCGCCCAGCAGGCCGCCGATTATCAGGCAGGCCAGGCCTATGGTGCCGTAGGCCACGCCCACCTGGGAGGTGGTCAGCGCCATGCCCCCCTCCGCCGCGGTGTCGAGCAGGAACGGCGCTGCCAGTTTCAGCAGCATCGCCTCTCCGAAGCGGTAGGTCAGGATAAAGGCCAGGCCCAGGCCCACGTTCTCCAGCTTGAAATAGGCCTTGAAGATCTCGCCGAATTCCGCCAGCTGGCTGGCCTTGGCCTGGTCGGGCTTGTCAGCGCCGGGATAGGGCAGGAACACCCTGTGGTAGACGAAGAGCAGGCCCATGATGGCGGCGGCCAGCAGCAGCACCTGGGTCCAGCTGTCCTGGATATTGCCGGTGCGGGTCTCTATGCGGCCGGCGAGCATCACCAGCACGCCCGAGCTGAACAGCATTGCCACGCGGTAGAAGAAGGCGCGGATGCCGACGAAGAAGGCCTGCTTCTTGTCGTCCATCGACAGCATGTAGAAGCCGTCCACGGCGATGTCGTGGGTGGCCGACAGGAAGGCCACGCCCATGAAGCAGACCATGGAGACGTAGAGGAAGAACGGGGTTTTGAGCGACAGCGCCGCGCAGGCTATGGCGCCGCACATCAGGGCCTGGGTCCAGGCTATCCAGGAGCGCTTGGTGGCGTACATGTCTATCAGCGGGCCCCACAGCATCTTGATGACCCAGGGCAGGTACAGCCAGCTGGTCCAGAAGGCGATGAGGGTGTTGGACACGCCCATCTTCTTGTAGACGATGACGGCCAGCGAGTTGACTATCATGTACGGCAGGCCTTCGGCGAAATAGGTGGAGGGCACGTAGTACCAGGGGCTGCGGTTCTCTGCTTTGGCGATCATTGGCTTCTCCGTTTACCGAGTATCCCCTAATAATAGTAAATTGCGGCCCGGCTAAAAAGCGCGCCCCGCCGGCCCGCCCCCGATTTTGATAAAATTTATCTATGGAACTCCTTTCCCTGCTTTTCTCCCCCGAATCCGTGGCCTGGTCGGTATTCGTCATTATGATGGTGGCGGCGGCGGGCTTGGCCATAGGCGACATAAAGATTGCCGGCATCAGGCTCGGCATCGCCGGCGTGCTGTTCTCCGGCATCCTCGCGGGGCATGTCGGCCTGTCCATAGACCATGTCACGCTGGAGTTCCTGCGCGACTTCGGTCTGATCCTGTTCGTCTATTCCATAGGCACCCAGGTGGGCCCTGGCTTTTTCTCCTCCTTCAAGAAACAGGGCTTGCAGCTCAACCTGCTGGCCGCCGGCGTGGTGCTGGGCGGCATCGCCGTCACGCTGGCCGTGGCCCGCTTCGCCGGTTTCGATATTCCCACCGCCGTCGGCATGTACTCCGGCGCGGTCACCAACACCCCCTCGCTGGCCGCCGCGCAGCAGGCGCTGGCCGCCACCGACCCCGAGGCCGCCAACGCCGCCTCGGTGGGCTACGCGCTGGCCTACCCCGGCGCCATCATGGGCATAATCCTTACGATGATAGTGATACGCCGCCTGTTCAGGACCCAGGCGGAGCGTGACCTGCTGGACGTGCACGCCGACAAGGCCGCTTCCGCCCTCACCAACGCCAGCGTCAAGGTGGAGAACAAGAACCTCGACGGTTTGAAGATCAAAGATATCCCCGCCCTCGATAATCTGGGCGTCGTGGTTTCCCGCATTCTGCACGAGGGCCAGCTGGGCGTGGCGCACGACGACACGGTGCTGCGCGCCGGCGATATCGTGCTGGCGGTGGGCCTGGCGGAGAACATCCGTAAGTTCACGCTGGTGGTCGGCTCGCCCAGCGGGACGGATCTCAAAAAGCTGCCCAGCCGCATCCTCCATTCCCGCGTGGTCGTCACCCACAAGGAAGTCATCGGCAAGACTTTCGACGAGCTCGGCCTGGAGTCGCAGTACGACGTGGTGGCCACCCGCGTGGCCCGCGCCGACGTGGAGTTCCTGGTCTCGGATTCTTACCGGCTGCAGTTCGCCGACAATTTGGTTATAGTGGGCGAGGAGGCCGCGGTGGCCGCGGTGGCCGCCAAGCTGGGCAATTCCCCCAAGGACCTCAACCACCCGCAGCTCATTCCCGCCTTCATCGGCATAGCCGCCGGCGTGGTGCTGGGCTCCATCCCGATCGCGCTGCCCGGCCTGGACGCCCCGGTGAAGCTCGGCCTGGCCGGCGGCCCGCTGATCATGGCCATAGTGCTCAGCTACATCCAGCATATCGGCCCGCTGAACTGGTACCTGCCGCCGGCGGGCAACCTGATGCTGCGCGAGCTGGGCATAGTGCTGTTCCTGGCCTGCGTGGGCCTCAAGGCCGGCGGGCGCTTCTTCGAGACGCTGCTGCACGGCCGCGGCGTCCACATCGTCCTGTTCTCCTTCCTGATCACGGTGCTGCCCATCCTGGTGCTGGGCGTGCTGGCGAAACTTAAGCTGAAGCTCAACTACATGTCGCTGTGCGGCGCCCTGGCCGGTTCCATGACCGATCCGCCCGCGCTGGCCTTCGCCAATTCCATGAGCCAGTCCAACCTGTCGGCCATGAGCTACGCCACGGTGTACCCGCTGGTGATGATCCTGCGCGTCATCTCGGCCCAGGTGCTGGTGCTGCTCTTCTTCAGATGACGCCGATAATCGCCAACCTCGCCCTCGTGCTGGCCGCCGGCTGGCTGTTCCGCCGCTTCGACATAGTCGGGGAAGGCGCCGAGAAGGCTTTCAACCAGTATCTCTATTACCTAGCGCTGCCGGCGCTCATCATAGTCAAGATCGCCGACACCCCCCTCGCGGGGCTGGGCTGGCGCTTTCTGGCGGCCAATACGCTGCCGCTGGCGGCGGTGATGGCTGCGGCCTGGGGGCTGTGGAAGGCGGGCAAGATAGACTGGCGCCTGGCGCGGCTGCTGATCATAGTGTCGGTGCTGGGCAATACGGTTTACCTGGGCTTCCCGGTGGCCGACATGCGCCTGGGGAGCGGGGCCATCGGCTACGCGGCCATAGTCTCGTCGGTGCACAATGTCTTCATCTTCACTTTCGGCTTCCTGCTGATGACGCTGGTCTGCGAGCGGGACTGCCCGCCGGCGCGCTTCGCGCGGCTGATAGGGCGCAGCGTGGTGTTGTGGGCTTCGGTGGCGGGCCTGCTGATAGCGGGCTTCGGTCTGCGTATCCCGGCGCTGCTGCACGGGGTGCTGGCGGACCTGGGCAAGACCACGCTGCCGCTGTCGCTGTTCACGCTGGGCGTGGGGCTGTACGGCAAGCGCCTGGCCCACAACCTGCCGCGCATAGCGCTGGTCAGCGGCCTCAAGCTGCTGCTGCTGCCGCTGTGCTACCTGCTGGCGGCCAAGGCTTTAGGTTTCACCGGGCTGGTGTCGCGGGTCTCGTTCCTAGAGATGGTGATGCCGGTGGCGGTGATGGGCTACGTGGTGGCCCGGGAATTCGATTTCGACGAGGACCTGGTGGGCCAGAGCATTTTGCTCTCCACGCTGGCCTTCTTCCCCCTCCTCTACGTCTACGACTGGGCGCTGCTCAAGTTCCTGTAGTTCTCTTCCCTGCGTCCCTGGGCATGCTCCCCGCGCGCTCATAGAGCGGGCGCGGTGACAGCTAAGGCCTGCCAGGGGGACAGGAACGCAAAAAACGTGGTCTCGCACACCGTGCTCGCCACTCCCCGTCTCGGCCTCGGCGCTTACGCAAGCCTCGGCCTCCGACAGGGTTTTTGCTTATCCTATCCCCCCGTCAGGCCTGACCCCCAGCAAACAAAAAGAGCCGCTTTGCAGCGGCTCTTTCGTTTTTGAGAGCGTCAGGCTTGGGCGTCGCCGGAGGAGAGTTCTTCCTGGAGTTTCTGGCGCTCGTAGATCTGCTTGTAGAGGCCGCCGCGGGCCAGCAGCTCGGCGTGGCCGCCCTGCTCGGCCAGGCGGCCCTCGTCGAGCACCAGGATCAGGTCCGAGGTCTCTATGGTCCTGACACGGTGCGTGACTGCCAGGCACAGGGCGTCCGGGTGCTCCTTGCGGAAAGCCTTCCAGAAATGGTCCTCGGTCTGGGCGTCCATGGCGCTGGTGGCGTCGTCGAGCAGCAGCACGTCCGGGCAGGTCAGCAGCGCGCGGGCTATGGCCACCCGCTGCTTCTGGCCGCCGGAAAGCGCCACGCCCCGGGTGCCCACCACGGTGTCGAGGCCCTTGGGGAACTTGTGCAGCTCCCCGGCCAGCTGCGCCGTCTCCAGCGCCTTCTGCAGCATGGCGTCGGTCACGCCATACTTGCGGTCCATCACTATATTGTCGCGCAGCGTGCCGCTGAAGATGGCGGCCTCCTGCGAGGTATAGCCCACGCGCTCGCGGAACAGGCGCAGGTTCCAGTCGCGCACGTCGGTGCCGTTCACCAGCATGGCGCCCTCGTCGTGCTCGGCCAGGCGCAGGGCCAGCGACAGCAGCGTGGACTTGCCCGACCCTATCTTGCCCACCACGGCCACGCGCTGGCCGCGGGCCGCCTTGAAACTGACGCCGTGCACCAGCATGGCGTCGCCCTTGGGGTTCTTGAGGCCGGCGCCGCAAAATTCCAGCTCGGTGATATGGTCCGGCGTGGTTTTGTCGCCCAGGCCCATCTTCAGCGACGAGCGCGAGGTCAGCAGCTCGTTGACGCGCTTGATGGAGACCCCGGCGCGGTTGCCGGTGACGACGAACTGACTGATGTCCATCAGCGGCCCGACCACCATGTTGGCGTAGAATTGGAAGGCTATCAGCTCGCCGAGCGTGGCCCGGCCGTTTATCACCAGGAGGCCGCCGACCGCGAACAGCAGGCCGGTGGAGACGAAGCCGGCCTCGTGCCAGAAGTAGGAGAAGAGCACCTGCAGCTTGGCGACGGACACCTCGGCCTCGCGCTGGGCCATCGTCCTGGCCGCGAAGAAGCCCAACTGCGACTCCTCCTTGGCGTTGGCCTTGATCACCCGCACGCCGGTAAAGCAGGTCTCCAGGAAGTCGAACAGGTCGGTGATGGCCTCCTGCAGCTCCTTGTACTTGCCGGTCAGCAGGCGGCCTGTCTTTATGGACAGCACCAGGATGAGCGGCAGCGGCAGCAGCACGCACAGGGCGAAGACCGGGTTGATGTAGAGCATCATGCCCACGGCGGCCGCCAGGGTGAAGCAGGCCTGGATGAACCGGAACACGCCGGAGCAGGCGAACCAGGAAATCTTCTCCGAGATGTCGTCGGCCATGCGCGTGACGAGGTCGCCGGTGGTGAACTTGTGGAAGAAATTCCGGTCCATCGTGACCACGTGGTCGAAGACGTCGCGGCGGATCTCCCACTCCAGCTTCATGTTCATGATGGCGCGGTTGCGCATCGCTACGGCGTTGGTGACGAACATGCCCAGGCCGACGGCCAGGATCAGCAGCACGTTGTGGCGCAGGTATTCCGGCGTCAGGCTGGAGCTCAGGCCGTTGACGAGGTTCTTGATCAGCACCGGGTTGTAGGCCTGCAGCGCCGCGCTGGCCATGCCCAGCGCCACTATGACCGCCATGCGGCCGGCGTGCCGGCGCCAGTAAGGGTAGAGCCACTTCAGGCTGGAGATCATGCGCCCTCCCCGAACTGCAGCCGGTGATATTTGGAATAGAGCCCGTCCCTGGCCAGCAGCTCGTCGTGCGTGCCTAGTTCCTTCACCTCGCCGCCGGAGATCATCATGATCCGGTCGGCGCTGCGCACCGTGGACAGCCGGTGGGCTATCACGATGACCGTCTTGTGCTTGATCAGGGTCTTGATGGCGCTGGTGATGGCGCGCTCGGTATGCGGGTCCATGTTGGAGGTGGCCTCGTCGAGCACCAGCACCTCCTGGTCCAGCACCATGGCGCGCGCCAGCGAGATCACCTGCTTCTCGCCTATCGAGAGGTTCGCGCCTTTCTCCTGCACTTTCTTGTCGAGCGGGTGTTTCTTGAAGAAGTGGTCCAGGCCCATCGTGCGGATGGCGTCGTGCACGCGGCTGTCCGGGATGCTGTCGTCCATCAGCTTCAGGTTCTGCATCACGGTGCCGGGGAACAGGTAGATGTCCTGCTGCACCAGGCCTATGGCCTGCCGCAGGGAGCCCAGGCTGAGGCGGCGCAGGTCGGTGCCGTCGATCTCAATGTGGCCCTTCTGGTAATCGTAGAAGCGGAACAGCAGGCTGGTGACCGTGGTCTTGCCGCCGCCGGTCTCGCCGAGTATGGCCAGGCTCGAGCCGCGCGGCAGGCGGAACGAGACGTCCTTGAGCACCCAGCCCGCGTCTTCCTTGTAGCGCATCCAGACGTTGCGGAACTCTATGCCCTCGCGCACGCCGGAGAGGTAATGCGGCTTCTCCGGCTCGGTCAGCGCGGGCCTGAGGGCCAGGATCTTGGCTATGCGGTGTCCGGCCGAGAACGAGCGCTGCACCACGCTCAAGTGTTCGGAAAGGCGGAAGATGGGTTCGAACAGGTAGCCGAGATAGAGCAGGAACATCACCACCACGCCGACGGTCATCTTCCCTTCCAGCACCAGCCGGCCGCCGAAGCCGAAGATGGCGGCGGTGGAGATGGGCTGCAGGGCCACTATGGTCATGAAGAAGATCACGCCGTAGAGTTCCACCCGCATTTCGGCCGTGAACTTGCGCTTGTTGAGTTCCTCCATCTTGGCGCTGGCGTCCGCCTCGCGGCCGAAGGCCTGCAGCACGCCTATGCCGTTGAGCTGCTCGGTCAGGAAACCGGGAACTTCCGCCGCGATCTTGCGCACCCGCACGAACATCGGGGAGGTGACGCGGGCGTACGCCCAGCCCATCAGGCCGAGCACGGGGAAGACCGGCAGCAGCATCAGCGCCAGCTGCCGGTTGTAGAAGAACATCACGCCGAAGGCCACGGCGAACATCAGCACGTCGTTGAGTATCGTGATCACCGTGTTGGTGAACAGGGCGTAAAGGGTGCTGGTGTCCGACTGCACGCGGGCGTTGAGGCGGCCAACCGGCGTGGAGGTGTAGAACTCCAGGTCCAGCGACAGCATGTGCCGCAGCAGGCGCCGCTTCAGTTCGACTATGGTGTCCTGGCCGGCGCGCGCCAGCTGGGCCACCTGCAGGTAGTTGAAGCAGAGATAAAGCAGCGTCACGCCCAGGTAGGCGCCCACGGCCGTCAGCAGGGCGCGCGGGGACAGGGCCGGCAGGGCGGTGTCTATGACATACTTGGTGATGACCGGGATCATCAGGCTCAGCAGGGTGCCGACGGCCATGTAGCCCGCGGCCACGGCGAAGGGCGCCTTGCGTTCCATGACGAGGCCGTAGAGCAGCCGGAAGGCCGCCTTATAATTGATCTTTTCCTTCGGGTCCTGCCCGTCGTCGTGGTCGTGCATGTGCATAGTGTCGGCCTATATCTTATAAAATAGCGCGGCAGCTCCGCTTAAACAAGAGCAATTTGTCTGCCAGTTCCCCCCTCGCCGGGCGGTCTGCCCGGCCCGCGCCGGAGGTTTTCATTTGAAAATATTCCATTTCATACGAGAATATAAAGAAAAAGGCCCGGGCGAGGGCCCGGGCCTTTGTTCCGCGGCTGGGCTTAATTTGTCTTATTGTACTCCGCGCCGCGCTTGAGGGCCTGCACGTTGAGCTCTATCACTTCGGGCTTGAGCTTCTTGTAGACCTTGGGCAGGGCCTTGGCTATGGCGTCCACGGAGACGGCGCCGGTGGCCGCCGCGAAGGCGCCCATCACCACCATGTTCATCACTTTCGCGTTGCCCAGCTCGTTGGCGATCTCGTTGCAAGGCACGTAGAGCACCTTGATATCGGTGCGGGTGGGCTTGGAGAGGATCAGCGAGCTGTTGACTATCAGCAGGCCGCCGGGCTTGACCGTAGACTCGAACTTGGCCAGCGACGGCTCGTTGAGCACTATGGCGGTGTCGGGGGTGGTGACGATCGGGGTGGAGACCTGGTCGGTGGCCACTACCACCGAGCAGTTGGCCGTGCCGCCGCGCATCTCGGCGCCGTAGGCGGGGAAGAAGCTGACCTCTTTCCCCTCCATCATGCCGGCCTGGGCCAGCAGGTAGCCGGCGGAGATCACTCCCTGCCCGCCGAAACCGGATATCTTTATGCCTTGGTACATGTTAAATTCCTCCCTTACTTCTTGTCGGCCGCGCAGGCGTCCTTGTAGACGCCGAGCGGGAACACGGGCAGCATGCCCTCGGCCACGAACTTGGTGGCTTCGGACGGGTTGTCCAGGCGGGTGCCCCAGTTGGTCGGGCACATGGAGAGGATCTCGACCAGCGAGAAACCCTTGCCGTCTATCTGGTTCTGGAACGCCTTCTTGATGGCGGCCTTGGTCTTGATCACGCCGGGGTTGGTGTGAACCGTCGTGCGCTCTATGTAGGTCGCCCCGTCTATGGTGGCCAGCATTTCGGACATCTTTATCGGGTAGCCGGCCTGCTTGGCGGTGCGGCCGTCCACGCAGGTGGTGGCTTTCTGGCCTATCAGCGTGGTCGGGGCCATCTGGCCGCCGGTCATGCCGTAGATCG
Organism: Elusimicrobiales bacterium; assembly: GCA_050174915.1. Classification (GTDB taxonomy): domain Bacteria; phylum Elusimicrobiota; class Elusimicrobia; order Elusimicrobiales; family UBA9959; genus UBA9959. The sequence goes on from JBFXJL010000001.1 coordinate 257,224, forward strand.
CGTTGTTCACGAAGATCACGGTGATGTTCTCGGAGCGGATGGCCGTGTGCACGATCTCGCCCATGCCGATGGAGGCCAGGTCGCCGTCGCCCTGGTAGGAGAAGACGATGGTCTCGGGCTTGGCGCGCTTGATGCCGCTGGCTTCCGCCGGGCCGCGGCCGTGCGGGCCCTGGATCATGTCGCAGTTGAAGTAGGTGTCGGCGAACACCGCGCAGCCCACGGGCGCCACGCCCACGGTGCGCTCGCGGATGCCCAGTTCGTCCATCACCTCGGCCACCAGGCGGTGGATGATGCCGTGCCCGCAACCGGGGCAGTAGTGCATCTTTACGTCGAGCAGGGATTCGGGGTGTTTATTTAGCAGCTGCATATTCTTTGGCCTCCTTCTTGAGGATCTGGTCCATGGTCTTGCAGACTTCGTCCGCGGTGATCACGGAGGCGCCGGGCTTGGCGTGCAGGTACACGTTGGAGCGGCCGTTGATGGCCAGCGCCACGTCCTCCACCATCTGGCCGAGGCTCATCTCGACGACGAGGAAGTTCTTGACGCGCTTGGAGAGCTCCACCAGGCGGGCTTTGGGGAAAGGCCACAGGGTGATGGGGCGCAGCAGGCCCACCTTCAGGCCCTTCTCGCGGGCCTGCTTCAGCGCGGCCATGCAGACGCGCGAGGAGATGCCGTAGGCCACCATCACTATCTCGGCGTCCTCTATCATCTTCTCTTCGAAGAGCACTTCGTTCTGCTCGATGGCGTTGTAGCGCTTCACGCGCTCGTTGACCATGATCTCCACGCCGCCCTCTTTGAGGTCGTAGGATTTCACGATGCGCTTGGCGCGGCCTTTGTTGACGCCCAGGGCCCACTCGGGCTCCACCAGGGTCTTCACGTCCACTTCGGGCGCCGTGAATTCCACGGGTTCCATCATCTGGCCCAGGATGCCGTCGGCCAGCACCATCGAGGGGATGCGGTATTTGAAAGCTACTTCGTAGCACTTGGCCGGGAAGTTGGCCAGCTCGGTGACGCAGTTGGGCGCCATCACGAAGGTGCGGTAGTCGCCGTGGCCGCCGCCGCGGGTGGCCTGCCAGTAGTCGCCCTGCGCGCCGGCGATATTGCCGAGGCCGGGGCCGCCGCGCATCACGTTGCCGATGAAGATCGGCAGGTCGGCGCCGGCCGCGTAGGAGATGCCCTCCTGCTTGAGGCTCATGCCGGGGCTGGAGGAGGAGGTCATGCAGCGCACGCCGGTGGCGGCCGCGCCGTAGACGGTGTTGATGGCCGCGACCTCGGATTCGGACTGCAGGAAAGCGCCGCCCACCTGGGGCAGGCGCCAGCTCATATATTCGGGGACCTCGTTCTGAGGGGTGATCGGGTAACCGGCGAAGAAGCGGCAGCCGGCGCGGATGGCGCCTTCGGCCAAGGCTTCGTTGCCTTTCATCAGTTTCTTTTCAGCCATGATCCTTCTCCTTATTTGTAGACCTTGATAGCGAGGTCCGGGCAGATGTGCGCGCAGGCCAGGCAGGCTATGCAGCAGCCTTCCTTGGAGTCCTTGGCCGGGTAGTAGCCGGTCTTGGAGAATTTATCGGATTTTTCGATGCACTTCTTCGGGCAGACCTGTATGCACAGGTAGCAGCCCTTGCACTTATCCACGTCTACTTCCATCTTCGGCATAGAACCTCCGGGTTGTTGTGTGGCGCGGCGGGCGGGTCGGCGGAAAAACGGTGCTTGTCGAACTGCCGGAAGTCGCGCGTGGTGTAAAAAGCTACATAAAAAGTATAACAAAAAAACCGGGGCATTAATACCCCGGCGGTCCTGCCGTTTTGCGGCTTTCGCCCCCCCTCAGCCTAATATCTCTTTATAGAAAGCGAGCAGCTGGGCGTTCATGCTCGCGGCGCCCCAGCGCGGCCGGCCTGCTTCGTCGGTGGCGAGGGCCCAGGCTTTTGCCGCGGCCCCCATGCGCGCGCGCAGCCCGGCGTCCAGCGCCAGCTTCTCTATGGAGATGGCCAGCGCCCCCGCGTCGGCCGGCGGCACCGAGTAGCCGGTCTGCCCCTCGCGGATCACGTCGGGCAGGCCGCAGACGCGGCTGACCACGGCCGGCAGGCCCAGCGCCTGCGCCTCCAGCGGCGCGCGCCCCATGCCCTCGTTGAGCGAGGGCTGCGCGTAGATGTCGAGCGCCGCCAGCAGCGCGGCGGCGTCGGCCCGGTGGCCTGTGAAAATTACGGTCTGGTCCAGGCCCAGCTGGCCGGCCAGGCGCCGCAGCGGGCCTTCCAGCGCCCCGCCGCCGATGATGACGAATTTGAATTTCAGGCCTGGCCTGTTGGCGCGCAGCAGCGCGGCGGCCCGCAGGAAATATTCCACGCCTTTTACAGGTTCCAGCCGCGCCACCGTACCCACGGCTATCTCGCCTTCGGCTATGCCCAGGTCGCGTTTATGCGCCGGTACGGCCGGCGGTTTCAGGTCCACGCCGCTGTGCACCACCCGCCACTGCGGAGCGGTGCCCAGGCCGGCCTCCACGCTCTCGCGCATTTCTCCGGGTGTGAGCGCTATGAAATAGTCGGTAAAGCGGGCGAGTATGCGCTCGGCCAGCAGGAAGATCCAGGTTTTGACCGGGCCGTAATAACCGTAGAGGATATGCCCGTGCGGCGTATGCACTACCACCGGCTTCTTTCCCCCCGCCAGGGCCGCGGCCAGGCGGCCCAGCGCGCCGGCCTTGGAAGTATGGGTATGCACAATGTCGGGCCGCAGGAGTTGTATCTGCCGCCGCAGTTCCAGCAGCGCCCGCAGGTCCTTGATGGGCGAGAGTTCCCGCTGCAGGTGCGGCACTTCCAGGTAATTCACTTCGGGCGGCAGCAGCTTGGCCAGGGTGGCGGCGTCGGAATGCGGCCCGGCGGCCAGCACCACGCCGTACTCTGCGGTCTGCGCGGCGCATGAGTCTATAGTGTTGCGGCTCGACCCGCCCGCCTCCAGGCGCGTGATGATGTGCAGTACTGTGGGTTTGTCTGACACGGGGTGTTTAGAATTTCTTCTTCAGTGTTATCCGCTGCACGCTGCCCATTCCCGTCTCCGGCGAAACGGCATAGTCCAGCTGTGCTCCCAGGGCCACCACGCCGGCGCCCACGCTGAGGCCGCTCTTGCCGTTGTCGCGGGTAAGCCCGGTCAGTCCGTAGCCGCCGCGCAACGCGAAGCCCAAGTTGTTCCCCATAAGCATAGCATACTCGGTCCCGGCCGAGAACACCGTCTGCCGGTCATAAACCAGTCTTTTCACGTCGAGCGACAGTCCCATGCCCGGCAGCACCGCCACAGTAAAGCCGGCATTGACGCTCAGCGGCAGGTTGTCGCGCTGGGACAGGTATTTGATGCTCGTGCCCAGGTTCTGCATGCCAACTCCCAGCGTGACCGGCAGCCTGCTCAGTTTCTGCCTGGCCCCCAAGTCCACGGCAAAGGCATCCGCCTTTATCCCCGCTATGCTGCTCTGGATGTATTTCACGGCGCCGCCCACGTTCCGGAAGCCGAAGCCAAGGCTTACCGCCTGGTCGTAGGCGCTGTAGCCGCCGGCGGCGCTGCCGTCGTCGGCGCGGCCTTCCATTTTGCCGTTGGGCAGCCTTGTAATACCCAGCGCCAGCGACATTTTCTTTACAGGCATGCCGAAGCCTATGAAGTCATGGCTGGAATCCATCAACCATTGGCTGTGGCTGAAGGCCACCTCGGGGCTGTTTATGGCGCTAAGGCCGGCCGGGTTGTAGTTCAAGGCGTTTACGCCCAGCGCCGAAGCCACCCCCGCCGAGGCCATGCCGCTAAGGCGCGCATCTGTGTCTATCTTCAAGAACTGCGCGCCTGTCTGCGCGGCCTGGGCCGCGGCAGAGACCAGCAGGATAGCGGAAAATATTTTTATGGTGTGTTTCATATTTTCCTTTACCTCACCACCGAGAATCTGCCCCGGGCCTTCAACTTCTTGCCCGCCCGCTCTGCCTCGACGGTGTAGTAGTAGACGCCGCTGGCTATATGGCCGGTCCAGGCGTATTCGTAGGCGTAGACCGGACCCACGGCCTGCGGGCTGCCGGTCATGGTGGCTTCATGGGCCAGCTGGCCGGCTACGGTGAAGACCTTCAGCTTCACGCTGTCGGCCGTGCCTACCTCTATATGGAAAGTAGGCACTTTGCCGCCCTTGGCCGGATCGGGATAGACATAGACTTCGCCCAGCTTGAACTCCAGGGCGGACGGCCCGGTGCCGGGCCGCATCATCGACGGGCTGTAGCCGCCGGCGAGGTAGAACTCCAAGCCATTAGACAGCGCCTGGCCACGCATGGCAACTACCGTGTGCGTGCCGTAGCTCAGGGCGGAAGGCACCGTGCCGGTTATCCTGGTATCCGTCCACAGGCTAAGGGCGCACTGCACCCCGCCGACGAACACTTTAGTTATTGTGGCATCATAAGGTCCGAAGCCGGCGCCGTAGAGGTTGAACACGGCCCAAACCGCGCCGCTGGTCGGCGTCATGCTGGATATGACAGGTTCCTCCACGTTTATGTAGGCCGTGGCGCTTTCGCTTAGACCACCATTGAGATATCTCTGCACCTGCACCGGGTAAGTGCCCGCAAGCAGGAACGGCAGCTTGCCCTGTATTTTAGTGTCGGTCCACAGGCTAAGCGCCGTGGTGGCGCCGTTTATCAGCACCTTGGTATAGTTGGCCACGTAGTTGCCGAAGTTGTAGCCCGTTATGGTGAACGGGGCCACCACAGCGGCCGTGGACGGGCTGATAGTGTCCAGGTAGGGCGTGCCCGCAGTAAAGGTGAACGTGGACGTGCGTGCCACGCCGCCGTTGAGGGCGCGCTCGACGACAACCTCATGGTCGCCAGCGGCGAGGCTGCCGGGGATGCTGCCTTTTATCTGCGTGTCGGTCCACAATGTTACCGGGGCTGCGACGCCGCCGACAAGCACCTTGGTGTAGTTGGCCACATAGTTGCCGAAGCTGGCGCCCGTTATTGTGAACGGCAGACCTATGGGGCCTGACGACGGGCTAAGGCTATAAGCCTCTGGCGTAGTCACGCTGAAGGCCACAGGCAACGACTGCACCTGCCCCCCATTGAGCGTGCGCTCCACTACTACGGGGTGCTCGCCGGCGGCGAGGCTGCCGGGAATCGTGCCCTGTATTTTGATGTCGGTCCATAGCGTCAGCGGGCAGGTGGTGCCGCCTATCAGCACTTTCGTATACCCCGCCGAGAAATTGCCGAACCCCGTGCCATAGATGGCGAAAGGCAGGCCTATCGGGCCGGCCACAGGTGTCATGCTGGCCACGCTCACATTGACCACTTCAAAGGTCATGGGCGAGGTCCGCATAAGACCGCCGTCCGCAGTTCTGCGCTCCACCAGCACGGGATACTGACCCGAGACCAGGCTGCCAGGCACGGTGCCTTGGATCTTGCTGTCGGTCCAAAGCGATAAAGGTGCCGTGGTATCGCCTATCAACACATGGGTATAGACTGAGGAATAATTGCCAAAGCCTACGCCGGTGATGGTGAAGGGCATGCCTATGGGCCCCGTGGACGGGGCCAGCCAGTAGGCCTCCATATCGCGCAGGCTGAACGTGGTAGTGGAAGTGCGGACCACTCCGCCGTTCAGGGCGCGCTCGACGAGAAGTTCGTAGTCGCCCGTCGGCAGGGTGCCGGGGATGGCGCCCTGTATCTTAGTGTCGGTCCAGAGGGTAAGCGGCATCGTAGCCCCGCCCAGCAGTACGCGGGTGAAGCCGGCCACATAATTGCCGAAGCCTGAGCCCGTCAGCGTAAACGGCTGGCCTATCGGCCCCGACGAAGGCGCGATACCGGCCAGCGCCGGCACGACCACGGTGAACGAGGAGGTTTCGGCCAGCGGCTCGGAGCCGCGCAGCACGGCCACGGGATATTCCCCCGCCGCCAGGCCGCCAGGCACCGTGCCTCTGATCGTGTCCGTGCTCCAGAGCGTGAGCGGCGCGGTGGCGCCGCCTATCAGCACCACTGTCGTGCCCGCCGAGTAAGCCCCGAAACCTTCGCCCGTTATCACGAACGGCAGGCCTATCGGCCCTGACGAAGGCGCGATGGACGCCCGCTCGACGGCTTCGGCATTTACCGATATCGAGACGGATCTTATCGGGGCCATGTTCCCCACATTGTCAACGGCCGTGTAATAGACCGTGTGCGTGCCGGGCGCCAGCGTGAAGGGGCCGGCGTAAGCGGGGTTCTCGCATGTTCCGGCTGGCGCGGACGGCTCGGCGGCGACGCCGCCGCAAAGCGCGGGCTCGACGTCCAGGTAGTATTTCAGCGCGGCCAGTCCCGAGGCCACGCCGCTGGTGACGGGGTCCGCGGCGGCCAGGGTTACAGAGCCGGTCTCCGGGAGTTCGGCCGTCCCGTCGTCGGGCACCGGCGCCCCGGCGGCGAAAGCTTCCGCCGCGGGCGGTGTGCCGTCCACGAGCAGGGTCACATTGTTGGGTTCCTCATAATTGCCGGCCTTGTCCACGCTCAGGTAATAAAGCGCATGAACGCCCTCGCCTAACGTGAACGGGCCCTTGTAGACCGGATTCCCGCAGGTCCCCGGGGCCGCCGCCGGATCATACGGCGTATCCCGGCACGCCTCCGTGGGCTCCGCGTCTATAAGGCTGTACATGGTGGCGACGCCGGAGATATCGCCTTTTATGGAGTAATCGCTGGCGTAGTAATTGACGTAAGTGCGCGTAGAGACATACAGGGTTTTATCCCCCGCTTCCTTCCCGGCCGGGTTCAAAGTCCCGGTGGTCCGCGGCGCAACGTCGTCGTCAACTGGCACCATAACGGCGAACGGAGAAGCGCTTTGCGAAACAGCCACGACGCAGTTATCCTGGCGGCCGGTTGTGATCTTTTCCCATATGCCCGACGTGGTGTTGTAATGGTAAAGATCCGCCTCGGCCGTCTGCTGGCCGGAGAAATTGGCGGTACTGAGGCACACTTTGAGCTGCATGCTGGAATAAGCGGCGTCCACCTGGATCTCCCAGCTGTGTTTGCCCGCCACATGGTAGTCGGGGATCTCCGGATATTGCCTGTTTTCGGTTATCTGCACCTTCCCGCCGGCCGAAACATCCATAAAGGAAAGTTCCAGATCCTTTGAAACCACTTTTACATTATTGCCCGGCGGCACCCAATCCACATACGGCTGCAATTCCTGTAGATAGGCCAGGAACACGTTGAAATCAGCGCGCCCCTGAAGCCCCAGGTTTTTGGACCCGGGGGAAAGATATTGGATAGTTTCTCCGCCATCGCAGGTGTAGCTCGGGGTGTTGGTGTTCGGAGTCGGGTACGGGGTGAAGTTTATAAATGGCGTAGCGATGTATATACCAGGCGAAACCGTAAAATTGCCCGCAGTTGTGAATTCCGGCAGGCTATACGGCAATTGAACGCTTGGGATCTCGCTGTGATCTATGTTGACGCCCGCAAGAGCGCCAAGGGAATTATTCCTCTCAATTATCTCGGAGGGACTCGGGTCGCGCGGCTCTATCCGCACACCTATTTTCATGCCGGAAGGCTTCTCCACCCAGGCGCAATCGGAAGGAGCTGCCGGCTCGCTTACATCATATGTCACATTATCGAGCCTGATTGGCGGAATACTCCCGATCAGAAGCGGCGGGATCGCGCTAAAGGTGTCGGTAACGTGGATTGAGGAGAGATTTACCAGGCTGCGCCCCATCAATCCGGAACGGTCGCGCACCGATATCAATTCCGAATCATACGCGTTACCGGTAGGCTGTCCTTCCGGACCGAATGTGGGGGTCAGTTGCAGGCCAGCAAAGCTAAAGTCCTTGGAATTTAACCCAGGCGGCCAGGTCTCGGACGGCTTCTCCATGGCAGCCAGAGGGACCGTTGCAGGCATCGATATGCTTACTATCACCGGGCTGCCGTCTATCCCGGCCGTCGCGTCCGAGACCGTCCCCTTCAGGTCCACGGAATACAGGCTGGAGGCCTGGTGCAGAATCAGGTCGGAAATATGGATCTCCGGCGAACGCCGGTCTATGTTGAAATACATCCGGCTAGTGTTCCCCGCGGCGTCTTTGACTGACATCAGGTAGCCGGGCGCGTCATCCTGCAGAGTGAAATCGCTGAGCAGCATCTCCTGCCCGTTATATACGGCCGCGCTGAACACCGGCGGCCCGGTCAACGCGTTCGGGGCATATACGTCCACGCCGGCAACGCCGGAATCCGTATCGTCGAAACGGAAACGCACCGGCGCAGTCGTCGAGTAGCCCAGATTCAGCCAGGGAGCGGTCCCAGGCGTGTTGTCACCGATCACGTCCCCGCTGGTCTGAATTCCTGAATCGGCAGGCGCCCAGGACTCCCAATGAATAGTCGGCGGAAGGTCGTCCGCGATGAACGAGAAGGGATAGGTCGCCTCCGCGGTCTTGCCGGAAGGGTCCGTCACCCTCGCCACCAGCGTGTACGGCTCCGCGCGGGGCGTCAGGGGAACCCCCTGGACCTCCCCGTACCACCCCATCTGAGTCCATGCCTTATAGGGCAATAAGTCCGGATTGGAAGTGTTAGCGCGATAGAGCTCCATGCCAAGCGCGCTCCATGTGAATCCGCCTAAGTCATAGTCATAGTGCTGCACCCAATCCATGCTGTCTTGGGCGGCTATCGAAGTTATCCAGCCATCCGTTATCACGGCCTGGCCGGTCTCGGCCACGTAGAGATCGACCGTAACGTCGGGCGAAGCCGCCATCATGGAAAGGTATATCTCGCCGCCTGCCCACCCGTTTACCGGAGAATCGCTGACCGTGAATTCCTCTATGACCGGAGGACGCCTAATAGTAAAATCCACCGAAGCCCAGTTACCGGCTTGGTCATAAACTCGGACAAAAATCTGCCCTTCGGGGAGTTCCCCGAGTTCGGAAATTAAATATGTATGCGAAATATTATAATCGGCAAAAATTGATTTTATTAATGTGCCGCCCGAATCCGGATTTCCGAGCCAGATTTTTAGGCCAGCCAAGCCAGAGCCGGACTCGGTGTCGGTTGCCTCAATAGAGATGTTTTGGCCATTTGTAGCACCCCCAGAGGCTATTTCGGAACCGGAATCCATAATCTTGATGGTTGGGGAAGCGACACCAGTGTCCCTAGTCATTCTCGACATTAGTGCAGACGGGTAAAATACTTCCACATATTGCTCTTCTTCAGCATCCGTAAAAAAACCAACCCCGCCGTTGACCCCAACTTGCTCATACACATATTCCACAAGTCCATCGCACCTAAAAGATACGCCTGGGTTTTTTATATCCGGCCACCCGGTAAGCTCATATGTCGCGCCTATTTGATTTCTTGCAACCACTACCATGTTTCTTCTTTGTTCCGCAGTAAGAGTAAAATTCGCCCTGTAGCTGCCCCAATACGCCTGACCATCCAAGAACTGCTCAAAAGTCCGTCCATGTACACCTATGGTGTCCATTCCATCAACTACAAAATTGGCTGCTTGGCTTGAAGAATCTCCAGACGAGGGAGTCCATCGCGAATAGATGCCTGTATGCCCATAACCATTAAACCCAACGACATTCAACTGGCGAAATATTGCATCACCTTTTTCCGCATTTGCCGGGCCATAAGCAGCATTTGCGCTAGCCACTAATAGGAACAGCCACGAAACCATGGAGATTCCAATTTTACGCATAATCTTTAATCTACAGATGTCAGTCATGGCTTTCCCCTATTAAGTAGCTTCCACACCCCAAGACGAATCCAAAAACTAGAATATTAACAAGTCGCGCACTATAAAACAGGCTAACGAAAATGAGACACAACATAACACAGCACAACATTCGCAAAGAGACACTTGCAATATTACGGCCAAGACTATTTTTTTCGCTAAATGTCAGTATTTGACCAAGCCCCACACCACCAGACACCGAACCCGCCTGAAAAACAATGCTTAAAAGTGGCCCGACAATAACCATCGCCTCGCCCAAATATCTACCCTGCAGGACCAACCTCCATAAATAATGACCGAACACACAAACAACGCCCGCGACTATAGGAACTGTGTACATTTTTTTCAGATCACGGGTCACAATCCCGGCGGGCATACCAACTAGTAAGCCGAGGAAGAATGGTCGAAGATACTGAACAAAATCAACACGATACGTCAGACTAGTACTTCCATAGGGAAATTCATGTGCAAAAAGCATACCGATAGCCCCCATAAGGCCACCCAAACCTATTTTACACGCCCACTTAGTAAACCTCATCTTTTTGACTCCAATAAAGCCTGCGCCTTCGCAATTTTGCTTTTCACATACGAGTCTCTTGTGGAATTTAGAACAGTTTTAAAGGCCAGTACTTTCTCAGATGATGCTTTTCCTTTTGCCAAAGCTTCCACAGCATAACCTCGCAGCAACTCATCATTATCCGATAGAAGATTAAGGAGCACTTTATCTACATCTTCACCGCCAATATTTCCCAAAGCCTCCACAGCAGTACACCGGTACGTATAATCTTCCTTCTGATTCTCGGCTATTTTTATAATGATTGGAAGCGCCTGTCTTTCTTTGGCCTCCCCCAGCAGTTTAATCACGACGTTGCGATTTTCAAATTGAGAATCGTCAGCCATTTCAATTAGTGGCTTAACCTGTGTCATATCTTTAGTGTTAACAGCTAATTGGTAAAGTGCTCTTGCGGCAACAGTTTTAATAAACGCGTCTTTATGTTTTAATCGGCTCCTAATTATGCCACCGCCCTGGGAACCTCCAATATCTGCAAGTGATCTTAAAACACTAGATTGAAATTCCTGATTATCCAGATTTTCATCTGCTACTTCCTTAATTGACGCTAAGGACTCTGCCCCTCCCATCTTTCCCAACACTTTTACCGCAGCACTCCGCACTGAAATCTTTTCTTTTTTATCTTTTAGAATAGCTGCTACTACGGGACGGGCACTTTTATCTTTTGTCTTAGCCAATACCTCATTCATAAGCAAATATCTAACCCGCCAATCCTTCTTGTTTTCTCGGACATACGTCAGCACTCCAGAAGTGGACATTGTTCCCGCCTCAACAAGATAACTAATCTCCTTAGAAGCATTATGGGCAATTGAGGTAATTGAATTTGACTTATCTATCGTTTTCACACTTTCCGCATCAATTTTATCAACAACAGTTCCGACATCCGCGCTGCGAAATGTTTTAGCAATAGAAATCTCCGGGAGTATACTCAAAACAAAAACTGCCCAAGACAAAAGAATAGTAAGACGTTTCATATATATCACTCCAAAACCACACTTTCTAGTTTTTACTCCAAATAAACACAAATGGCCAAAACATCTCTATTGAGGCAACCGACACCGAGTCCGGCTCTGGCTTGGCTGGCCTAAAAATCTGGCTCGGAAATCCGGATTCGGGCGGCACATTAATAAAATCAATTTTTGCCGATTATAATATTTCGCATACATATTTAATTTCCGAACTCGGGGAACTCCCCGAAGGGCAGATTTTTGTCCGAGTTTATGACCAAGCCGGTAACTGGGCTTCGGTGGATTATAGGGGGATGTTTCCTTATTTCCCCGACGTTATCAGCTCCCCGCTCCTTAGCCATATGCTCGTAGCCAACACCCTGAAATTCACGCCTGGCGATCTCGCCCTGGACCAGATCAAGCGGTATACTGCGCCTTACGCTCGCCACGTCGCACTTTGCCTGCCGCTAACTTTGCGTATACTCCGCTGAGTAATGCGTAGCAGTTGGGATGCCATAGACTGGCACGGTGCAATCCATATACTTGTTTCCCAAACCCTGTTCGCTGTCTGACCAATTTATACCAAACAGGTACCAATTAAACAATACCCCTTTTGGGGTATATAATAATTTTTGTGTGATTTGGAAAGGCGCGCGGGTGTTGGGGGCTGTTCCTTGGTTAGTCCGGCTTGCCGGCGGCCTGGGCGGCGCTCAGGCAGGCGCAGAAGATGAAGATGGCGCCGGAGAGGTACAGCCACAGCAGCAGGGCCATGAGGCCGCCGAAGGCCCCGTAGACGGCGTTGAGCGCGGCGAAGCGGGTGAGGTAGGCCACGAACAGGCTTTGGGCCAGGTATAGCAGCAGCGAGGCGCACAGGGCCGCCAGCCACACCTCGGAGTAGCGTATGCGGCGGTGCGGCGCCAGCTTGTAGAAGAACATGAGGCTGAGGAACAGGGCCAGCCAGGGCACGAAGAACAGCGCCAGTTTGTGGGCGGCCGGCAGGATGTACTGCGAATGCAGCGCGCCGGCGGCCAGTTTGGCCAGCATGGGTATGCCCAGGCCCGCCACCACGGAGAGCGTCACCACGCCCAGCAGGGTCAGGCTTTTGAGCGGCATCTTCCACCAGCGGCCGCCGCCGGTGTTCCAGGCGCGGTTGGCGGCCTGTATCAGCGTGGTGAAGAACTGGGCCGACAGCCAGACCAGCATTACCAGGGCCACGGAGCCGGCCTGGCCGCGGGCCTTGATCACGCGGGCTACCGCCTCGAAGACATAGTCGCGCACTTCGGTGGTGGCCGGGATGAAGCCTTCGGCGTAACTGATAACCATGGCCGCGGCTTCCCCCTTCTCCATGAAGAATGAGGCGGCGGTGACGAACAGGATGATGGCCGGGAACAGGGCGAACAGGGCGCTATACGAGAACGCGGCGGCCCGCTGGCCGCCGTCGATCTGGTTGAACCTGCGCGCGGCCAGGGCCAGCGTGGCCCAGGCGCCGCGCGCCCCGTTCCATATCCTTTCGTTCATGCCTTGGTTTAAAGCCCCTTCTTTACCTCTTCCAGCGACTCAGCTATCATGTCGGCGGCGTGGTTGAGGTCCTTTACGGAATGCCTGTAGGCCACGTAGCCGTGGTGATAGGGCTGCAGGAAGACCTTGCGGCGTATCAGCTCGCTGTAGAACTTCACGCGGTTCTTCTTGTAAGCGCCGGTCTCGTCCTTGTCGAAGGTGATATAGGGCATCCACGGCTCGCCGGTGAACTTCACGGCCAGGCCGCTGGCCTTCACATGCTTGCGCACCTTGTTGCAGAAAGTCTGGCCGCGCCGGGCTATGACGTCGAGCATGTTGTCGCGCTCGAGGAGTTCTATGGTCTTGAGCGAGGCCACCATGGGCAGGGTGTTGTTGAAGTAGGTCGATGAGACGAAGGCCTTGCTCACCAGCACGTCCATGACGTCCTTGCGGCCGGCCACCATGCTGATCTCGTAGCCGTTGGCCATGGCCTTGCCGAACACGCTCATATGCGGCGTGACGCCAAAGAGTTTCTGCGCGCCGCCCAGGCTGACGCGGAAGCCGGTGCGGATCTCGTCGAAACACAGCACGGCGCCGTACTGCTCGGCGAGCTTTTTGCAGCCTTCCAGGAAGCCGGGCTTGGGCATCTCCACTTCGTGGGCGTTGGGGTGGCCGAGCGGGGTCATGATGATGACGGCCACCTGGTCGCCCTGGGCCTTCATCAGGTCTTCCAGCTGCTGCAGGTTATTGTATTCGAACTCGAGGGTGTCCTCGTAACTCTTGGGCAGCACGCCGCCCTTGTTCTCCACGCACCAGTCGGCCCAGCCGTGGTAGCCGCAGCGGATGGTCTTGCTCTTGCCGGTGAAGGCGCGGGCTATGCGGCCGGCCAGCGTGGTGGAGTCGGAGCCGGTCTTGGTGAATACCACTTTCTCGGCGGAGGGCACCAGCGAGATGACCTTTTTGGCCAGGTCGTTCTGCACTTCCTGCACGATGGACATGCAGAAACCTTTTTCCTTGATCTGCTTGATCACGGCGGCGTCTATCTCGCGCTCGCGGTGGCCGATGATGATGGGGCCGTAGGCGCAGAGCATGTCCAGGTATTCGTTGCCGTCCACGTCGGTCACCTTGCCGCCCTTGGCGCTCTCGAAGAAGATGGGGTATTCGCCGGGGACGAAGTTGTACGGGCGGCGTATGCCCATCATGCCGCCGGGGATCAGCTCCTGCGCCTCGGCGTACAGCCTGTTGGAATTATCGAGTTTAAGATGTTCAGCCATGATATTCTCCTTATTTCTTTCCCGTCTGACGGTCGTAAAGTTTCTTGGCCACGAAGGTGGCCACGTGGTCGGCGTAGGTGCCGGCGCCGAAGCCGGCGTCGTAGCCCAGCTCCTTGGCCAGCTTGTTGTTCACGCGGGGGCCGCCCATGATGAGCAGCATCCGACTCCGCACTTTCTCCGCCTCGGCCAGCTCTATGAGCTCGGTGAGGTTCTTTATGTGTACGTCCTTCTGCGTGACGATCTGGGACACCAGCACGGCGTCGGCCTTCACCTTCTTGGCGAATTCTAACAGCTTCTCGTTGGGCACCTGCGAGCCCAGGTTGTAGGTCTCCAGCATGGGGTAGCGCTCCAGGCCGAAGTGGTGGTTGTAGCCTTTCATGTTCATGATGGCGTCTATGCCCACGGTGTGCGCGTCGGTGCCGGTGCAGGCGCCCACCACCACCAGCTTGCGCTTGAGGTGCGTTTTGATGAACTCGTTGACCTCATCCATGCTCATGGACTTGTCCACGGCCTCGGCGTATTCCACCTTGCTGTAGTCCAGGCTGATGTCGGTCTTGCCGTAGGCCACGAAGAAGGTGAAGGCCTCGGAAAGGGCCTCGGCGTGCACGATCTCGGCTTTCTTGAAGCCGAGTTTCTGCACGTAGAGGCGGGCGGCCTCTTTGGCCCTGCCGCAGTTCTTTACCGGCAGGGTGAAGGAGAGCTGCACCGCGCCGTCGTCGGAAGTGTCGCCGTAAGGTTTTATGAACATGTTATTTCCCCACCTTGAGTTTCTTCTTGAGGTAAGTCTCTACCGGGTTGAAATAGCCCGGGGCCTTCTCGTAGACGCCGTCGAAGCCCTTGCCGCCGTCGCGCGGGCGCTTGATCTCGGCGAACATGCCGGTCTCGATGGCGACCAACAGGCCGCGCTTCTTAACTTCGGAGAGCATCTGTATGGTCTCGTCCACCACCAGGCGGGCGCGGCGGGCCATGATGCCGTCCCGCTTGAACTCTATGTCGTTCATGAAGTCGGCCATGGTGTTGTGCACGTGCAGCGCGTTGGCTATGGCCAGGTGCCGGTCCTGCAGGTAAGGCGTGTGGATGGCTTCGGTCAGCATGCCCAGCAAATGTATGCCCTGGCCGGTGGCCTTGCTGACGAAGTTGAACAGGGTGTTCATCGCCAGGCCCTTGAAGATGTCGCCGGTCATGAACTTCGTGGGAGGCATGTACTTGAGCGGGTGCTCCGGGAAGATCTCGCGGGCCATCTGCGCCTGCGCGTACTCGTAGAGAAAGCCGTTCTTCACCTGCGGGTCTATCTCGAAGGCGTGGCCCAGCCCCATCAGGCGGGCGGGCATGCCGGCGCTGTAGGCGAAGCGCTCGTTGAGGAACTGACTGGCCAGCACGGTGTGCGCCTTCTCCACGGCGTCCGAAGTGGTCAGGTAATTGTCTTCGCCGGTATTGATGATGATGTCGGCCGCGGTGTTGATCATGCGGCTGAAGAACTGGTCCGTGAACGTGCGGTACATGTTGATGTCGCGGAACAGGATGCCGTACATGCTGTCGTTGAGCATCATGTCCAGGCGCTCCAGCGCGCCCATGGCGGCGATCTCGGGCATGCACAGACCGGAGCAGTAGTTCACCAGGCGGATGTAGCGGCCTTCCTTCTCGACCACCTCGTCGAGCGCCTTGCGCATGATGCGGAAGTTCTCCTGCGTGGCGTAGGTGCCGCCGAAGCCCTCCGTGGTGGCGCCGTAGGGGACGTAGTCCAGCAGGCTCTGCCCGGTTGTGCGGATGACGGCTATGATGTCGGCGCCCTGCAGAGCCGCGGCCTGCGCCTGCTTCACGTCCTCATGGATGTTGCCCGTGGCCACGATGACGTAGATCATCGGGGATTTAGCCTTGTCCTTGTACTGCTTCAGCTTGGCGTTGCGGTGGGCCACGTTGCCGGCTATGCGGGCGTCTAGGCCTTTTACTATCTCGGCGGCCTTGGCCTGTATGCGCTTATTGTCGGTGAGCTCGAGCCCGGCGATGTTCAGGCCTTTCTCGATCTCCTTGTTCAGCGCGGCGGGGGTCTTGTCGAGCTTCACCAGGGCGTTGAGGTAGTAGACGGCGGCGCCGCCGGCGAGTTTCTCGCCGCATTGCGCGGCGATCAGGTTGGGCACCGGCACGCCGTCGGCGTTGGCGCCGTCGGCGCCCAGCAGGCGCAGCGTGGCGCGCTCTATGGTCACGGTGGTGTGCTTGCCGATATACTCCTGCACGGGGGCCGTGATCTCGCGGGCCAGCGCCCGTGCCTTGTCTATCTTCTGTCTGGACAGTCCGAGTTTGCTCTTCACAGGGGTCATTTTTTGTCCTCCATAAAATCCTGGGCCCGCTTGACTATGCCTTTGGCCACGCCCAGTATGCCGGCGATCTTGATGGCGTCGCGGGCTTCCCCGTCATCCGCCCCTTCCAGCAGTTCGTAGCGCATGAATTTGTTGATCATCCGAAGCTTCTCGTCGAGGCCGCAGGCCGAGCGGCCGGAGAAATACTCGTTGAAGGCGGCCGTGTCGAAGCCGCGCATCTTGTAGGCGGCGGCGTTCTTGCCGGCGGCCAGGCCGGAGAAATGGGTGGCCAGCAGGGCGCAGGCCGAGGGCCGGTCGCCCAGGTCTTCGAGGATGGCCGAGAGCAGGGCTACGGCCTCCTCGGAGTTGGTGGTGCGGGCGAACTCGTCCATCACCAGCAGCAGGCGCTCGCCTTTGAGCCTGGCGTGCGCGGCGGCGAAATCGTTCATCTCCAGGCCGAAGCTGCTCAGCCCCCCCGCCGTTTCCATCTCGGCGCCGCCCATGAAGGCGGCCCCGTCGAACAAACAGGTCTCGAAAGCGGCGGCGGGGACGAAGAAGCCGCTTTGCGCCAGCAGCTGGCAGAAGGCCAGCGTCTTGAGGGCCACCGTCTTACCGCCCATGTTGGAGCCGTAGATCACGCTCACGCGGCGGCCGAAAGAGGCGGTCAGCGGGGTGTACTTGAGCCCGGCGCCGGCCAGCCGTTCTTCCAACGGCAGGAAACGCGCCTTGTTGAGTATCAGCGGCGCGGGGAATTTACGTATGGCCGGGCGGGTCAGCCTGAGCTCTGAAGCCAGGCGGGCGCGCTCGGCGGCCACATCTATCTTCTCCACGGCGGCGGCATAGGCCTCTATCTCTTTTTTCGCCTCCAGCACGGCGGCGGCCAGGCGCTTTACTACCGCGGCCTCCAGCTCGGCCTCGCGGCGGCGCAGCCGGTCGCGCTCGGCGGCGCATTCCATATGCTCGGGGCCGTAGACGGGCTTCACCGTCACGTGCGCGCCGTCGAAAGGCTCAACGAAAAGTTCCGGCGCGCCGTTGAACTTCACGGCGGCCTTTTCCTCAACCACTAAAAAATCCCTGTCGCTGAAATCCAGGCCCCAGCGCTCGCGCAGGGCCTTGAGTTTCTTCTCCCGCAGGCCCTTGAGCGCCTTGTCGCAGGCCGCTATGGCGGCCCGCGCGGCGGCCAGCTCGGGGTCGTAGGCGTCGGCTATATGGAAAGACTCTCCTGCCCCGCCTTTATCGAGCAGCGCCAGCAGGGCGTCAGAGGTCCAGCGCGCGCCGAAGCGTCCGCGCAGCGGGGCGGGCAGCAGCTTGAAAGCGCCGGCGGCGTTGGTGAGAAACTTGCGGGCGAGGAACAGTCCCGGCGCGCCATCCAGCGCGGCGGCGGTAAGTTCCAAGGCCGGGATATTGCGCAGGTGAAAGCGCAGCTTGTCGGCCTTGTGGCGGCCGGCGGCCGCGAAAGCGCCCAGGGCCGCGGCCAGGTCGTGCTCGGCCTTCAGCGCGGCCGCGTCGGCGTACCAGCGGCGCTCCTCTCGGGCCCGGCGGCCGTAAGGGGTGAGCGGCTTGTACAGCGCGTAGAAAGTCTCGAATTCGGCGAAAGCCCTGAATTTGTCCATCATCTTGCCACCGCGTAAGGGTTGTAAATTATCCGGTCGGCCAGCGCCGGCACGCCGAGCTTCTTTTCGAAGTCCTGGCGGGGGACATTGCACAGGTTCACCACGAAGGCCGCCAGGTCGGGCTTGGCGGCGAAGCGCAGCTCGAAGCGCCCCTTCAGGTCCTGCCACTGCTGCCAATTCAAAAAGATCTTGGTCAGGTCCTCTATTACCAGCGTGCCGCGCTTTAC
Source organism: Elusimicrobiales bacterium (assembly GCA_050174915.1). Classification (GTDB taxonomy): domain Bacteria; phylum Elusimicrobiota; class Elusimicrobia; order Elusimicrobiales; family UBA9959; genus UBA9959. Next base: position 275,323 of record JBFXJL010000001.1, read on the forward strand.
CTCTTTGCCCGGAAGGCGGCCCGGCGTCAGCGCGCCGGCCACGATGAAGACCGGTTCGGGCAGTTTCTCTCCCGCCCGGCATAGCGGCACCGACGAGGCCGACCAGAGCAGCTTTATGGCCGCGGCCGAGGAGTCCAGGTTATCGGGCTCCACGCGCGCCACGTAGACGAAGGCGGCCTTGCCGCCGGAGGCTACCTGGGTGATGCGGTCCACCGCCCCGTCCACGAACACCGTGCCCGCCCCGTGGCGGCGCATGTCGGCGATGATCTCGGCGAGCTGCTCGTTGTTCTCCGGTCCCGAGATCTCGGCGCGGCCGGGGCGCAGGGCCCTCAGCAGCACCGGCCGGCCTATGGCCGTAGTGAAAGGGTAGACGCTGAGCACTTCATAATGCAGGTCGGCGCCCTTCAGCGCGCTCTCGGCGCACAGCAGCAGGTCGCCTTTTTCGGCCCGCAACTGCGGCTTGGGATTGCCGAACACCTGGTCCTGCGCCTCGCCGTCCACGCCCACGCTCAGCGCGCCCGGCGGCGCGCTGCCGCGCAGGCGGTTCAGGGCGTAGTTCAGGAACGTCGTCTTGCCGGCGTTCTTTTTGGACCCGACTATGAAGACGGTCCTGTTCCTGAGGCCCTTGATGGAATCCATGCGCGCGGTTTACTTCTTGTGCCTGCGCGTGCGCATCAGGTTGGCCGGCTCCAGCGTCAGTTTCTCGCCGTTGAGCAGCTTGGCCACGCCGTCTATGGGCTTGTACTGGTCGTCCCCGCAGAACTGGCAATTGTCGTGGCTGGCGACGTAGCCCTCGGGCTCGGTATAGGTGGTGATCACGCCCTCGTAGTTGCGCAGCACCACGCGCTTGCCGTTCTGCGAGATCAGGTAATTGGGCATCACCGGCGTCTTGCCGCCGCCGCCGGGGGCGTCCACCACGAAGGTGGGCACCGCCATGCCGGAGGTGTGGCCGCGCAGGTTCTCTATGATCTCTATGCCCTTCGAGACCGAAGTGCGGAAGTGGCTGATGCCGACGGACAGGTCGCACTGGTAGATATAGTACGGCTTCACGCGGGCCAGCAGCAGTTCGTGCACCAGCTTTTTCATGGTCTGCGGGCAGTCGTTGACGCCCTTGAGCAGCACGCTCTGGTTGCCCAGCGGGATGCCGGCGTCGGCCAGCTTGCGGCAGGCTTCACGGGACTCGGCGGTGAGCTCCTTGGGGTGGTTGTAATGCGTATTGACGTAGATGGGATGGTACTTCTTGAGCATGCCCACCAGCTTGTCGGTGATGCGCATGGGCATCACCACCGGCGTGCGGGTGCCCAGGCGGATGATCTCCACGTGGTCGATGGCGCGGATCTTTTTGATGATGCCTTCCAGCATCTCGTCGGTGAGCACCAGCGGGTCGCCGCCGGAGATCAGCACGTCGCGCACTTCGGGGGTCTTGCGGATATAGTCTATCGCCTTGTCGATGTTGGCGCTGGACATGTGCACGTCCTCGAAGCCCACCAGGCGGCGGCGGGTGCAGTGGCGGCAGTTCATGGAGCAGATATTGGTGACCAGCAGCAGCACGCGGTCCGGGTAGCGGTGCGTGAGGCCGGGCGCCGGCGAGTCCACGTCCTCGTGCAGCGGGTCGGAGAGGTCGGACGGGTCCTGGTGCAGTTCGAGGGCGCGGGGGATGGCCTGCAGGCGCACCGGGCAGCCCTTGTCCTTTTTGTCCATCAACGCGGCGTAATAGGGCGTGATGGCCATGGTGAACTTCTTCAGGCAGGCCTTCAGGTCGGCTTTCTCCCGCGGCGTCAGTACGGCCACTTTCTCCAGGGTCGGGATGTCCTTGATGACGTTGCGCAGCTGCCACTGGTAGTCGTTCCAGTCGCTCTCCGCCACGTTCTTCCAGAGCGGGATCTTCTTGTAGTCCACTTTTTTATATTCGCGCATGTTGTTTCCTCCTGAATTCTCGCCTTGCCCGCTAGGCGTACATTTTTTCATATGCCGCGCGTATCGCGGGGGATTCGCGCAGGATGTTCAGCGTGGTCTCGGCGTGGTGGCGCGTGTAGCCGTTGCCCACCAGCATCGTGATGTCCTTGCCCACGCCCTCCGCGCCGAGCGCCGCCTTGGTGAACGAGGTGGCCATGCTGAAGAAATAGACGGTGCCCTCGTGGGCGCACATCAGGATGGAGGCCATCTCGGTATTGGGGATATTGACGCAGTTGATCACCACGTCGGCCAATTTCCCCCCGGTGGCCGCCAGCAGTTTGGCGTGGCAGTCCAGCGCGTCGGTGGCGTTGGCCTGGATCACGTGGTCGCAGAAACCGAATCCTTTAACCTTGTCGCAGGCTTCCTTGGAATACTCCAGCCCCACCACGATGCCGGCCACGCCGGCGATCTTGCTGGCCTCGTAGGCGCACAGCAGGCCTGACTTGCCGCCCGCGCCGATGATGGCCACCACCTGGTTGGGCCGCACCAGCTTGGCGGTTTGCGCCGGGGCGCCGGCCACGTCGAGGATGGCCAGGGCCAGCTTCTCGGGAATATCGGTGGGAATCCTGGCGTAAATGCCGCTTTCGAAAAGTATGGCCTTGGCCTCGACGCTGACCTGCTCGGTGCCTTTCTTCAGGCCCAGGACCTTTTCTATCTTCAGCGGCGTCAGCGACAGCGAGACCAGGCTGGCTATCTTGTCGCCGGGCTTCAGGTCCGTCTTGCCGGCCAGCGCGGGGCCCACGGCCGCCACGTGTCCGAAGAACATGCCGCCCGAGCCGGTCACGGGGTTCTGCATCTTGCCGCGCTCGCCCACGATGGCGAGGATCTTGGCCTTGATCTTCTCTTCGTCGCCGCCGGCCTCGGCCTTGATCTGCGTGAAGCTGGCGGAGTCGATATTGAGCGTATCTACGTCGACGAGGATCTCGTTGTCGTAGAGATAGCCGGTGCTGTTGTCCAGCTTGAGGGCGGGCTGGGGCAGCCCCCCCTTCGGTTCAAGCACGCGGTGCGAACCGAAGGGGTTGCCGTCCTTGCGGACCTCTGGCGATGTCTTCGTCATGCGGGCCGGCTTGGCTCAGGCGTACTGCTTCTCGTAGATCTCGCGGATCTGCTTGGATTCGCGCAGGATGTTGAGCGTAATCTCGGCGTGGTCCTTGCAGTAGCCGTTGCCGATGATCATGTCCACGTCCTTGCCCACGCCCTCGGCGCCGAGCGCCGCCTTGGTGAACGAGGTGGCCATGGTGAAGAAGTACACTATGCCGCCGTCCCGGCACATCAGGATGGAGGCCATCTCGGTGTTGGGGATGTTGACGCAGTTGATGATCACGTCGGCCATCTTGCCGCCGGTCACTTTGCGGATGGCTTCGTAGCACTCCAACGCGTCGGTGGCGCTGAGCTTGAATGACTCGTGGCAGAAGCCCTGTTCCTTCATCTTCTGGAGGCCGGAGTCGGAGGAGGTGATGCCGATGACTTTGCCCATGACGCCGGCGCGCTTGCGGGCCTCGTAGGCGCACAGCACGCCGCTCTTGCCGGCAGCTCCTATGATGACCACGGTGTTGCCGGGGCGCACCAGCTTGGCGGTCTGCGCGGGGGCGCCGGCCACGTCGAGCACGGCCAGGGCCAGGGTCTCGGGCATGTCGGAGGGCAGCTTGGCGTAAATGCCGCTCTCGAAGATGATGGCCTTGGCCACCACGTTCACCTGCTCGGTGCCGGGCTTGATGTTGAGGATCTTCTCGATCTTGAGCGGGGTGAGCGACAGCGAGACGAGGCTGGCGATCTTGTCTCCCACTTTGAGGTTGGTCTTGCCGGCGAGCTTCGGGCCTATCGCCAGCACTTTGCCGCGGAACATGCCGCCCGAGCCGGTGACGGGGTTCTGCATCTTGCCCCGTTCGCCCACGATCGCGGTGATCATGGCCTTTATCTTCTCCTCGTCGTTATTGCACTCTTTCTTGATCTGGGTGAAGCTGGCGGAGTCTATGTTGAGGGTCTCGACCTCGAGCAGCAGCTCGTTGTCGTAGATGTAGTCCATGTTGTTGTCCACGCGCTGGGCGGGCTGGGGCAGCACGCCCTTGGGTTCCAGCACGCGGTGCGAGCCGAAAGGGTTACCGTTGGCTTTTATCTCTACCTGGGTCTGTGTGGGCATTGTGTTCTCCTTGGTTTGGTTGGGCTGGTTATTTGATCTTGAAAAGCTCTCTGACGTCGGACGGCTTGGCTATCTCCAGGCCGGCCTCTTTAGAGAAGCGCACGGCCCGCTCCACGAACTCGGCGTTGGACTTGGCCAGCCGGCCCTTGGAGTAGTAAATGTTGTCTTCGAAGCCCACGCGGATGAAGCCGCCGGAGGCTATGGCCCCGCAGATGCCGGGGATGTGTGCGCGGCCTATGCCCATCACGGTGAAGTAGCTCTCCGGGGGCATCTGGTCCATCATGTAGGCCAGCGTTTTCACGGAGTAGGACAGCGCCGCGGGCACCGCCATCACGAAACCGTAATGGTAGGGCGGCTTTATGAGGCCTTCCTTGATGAGGATGTGGGAGGACTGCACGTGGCTGACGTCAAAGCATTCCAGCGTGGGGCGCACGCCGTGCTTGTTCATCTCGGAGGCGAACTGCCGCATGATGGGCAGGGTGTTGACGATGTACTCGTCGCCGAAATTGACGGTGCCGCAGTCGAGCGAGGCCATGTCGGGCTTGAGCGAGACGGGCGCGATGCGCTCTTCGGGCGTCATGCCCACGGCGCCGCCGGTGGTAATCTCTATGACCACGTCGGTCTTGGCGCGGATGAGGTCGATGGCTTTCTTGAAGACTTTCAGGTCGGCCGTGGGCGAGCCGTCGTCGTTGCGGGCGTGCAGGTGCACTATGGCCGCGCCGGCCGCGCAGGCTTCGGCCGCGGCGGCCGCCAGCTCTTCCGGGGTCACCGGCAGGGCGGGCTGCTGAGCCTTGGTGGTCTCCGCGCCGGTCAGCGCGCAGGTTATTACCATTTTGTTAGCCATGATCTCTCCTTAGAACTTTCCCAGCTTGCCCGCGATATGCAGCGGGGCGTCGGTGGCCTTTATCACTTCCTCCACCGTGGTGTCTTCGGCTATCTCTTCCAGGACCAGGCCTTTCTTCGTTACGCGGATGAAGGCCAGCTCGGTCACGATCAAATCCACTTCGCCCACCGCGGTCAGCGGCAGGGTGCATTTTTTAAGGATCTTGGAACTCCCGTTCTTGCTGGTGTGCTCCATGGCTATGATGACGTTCCTGGCGCCGGCCACCAGGTCCATGGCGCCGCCCATGCCGGGCACCATTTTGCCGGGTATCATGTAGCTGGCCAGGTTGCCCTCCATGTCCACTTCCAGGGCGCCCAGCACGGTGTAGTCCACGTGGCCGCCGCGTATGATGGCGAAGGACATTGTGGAATCAAAGAAGCAGCCGCCGGGGATGATGGTGACGGGCTGGCCGCCGGCGTTAACCAGCGCGGGGTTCTCCTTGCCTTTCTCCGGGGCGGGGCCCAGGCCGGTAAAGCCGTTCTCGGACTGCAGGATGATGGTGCGGCCGGGCGGGATGTGGTTGCCTACCAGGGTGGGCATGCCTATGCCCAGGTTGACGAGCGCGCCGTCGGGAAGTTCCTGCGCGATGCGCTTTACTATACGAATCCGTTTAAGTTCTTTGGGGTCCATTTTGCTCTCCTCAGGGCTTGGGCTGCAGGTTGGAAACCGGCAGGACGGCTTTAACTATTGCAGAGACGAAGACGCCGGGAATGGTGATTCTCTCCGGGTCCATTTCGCCGGGCTCCACTATCTTTTCGGCCTCCACGATGACGTGGTCGGCGGCCATGGCCATCACCACGGCCATGTTCTTGGAGGAGGCGGGCAGGAAGGCGTTGCCGTATTTGTCGGCCACTTCGGCCCTTATGAAGGCGAAGTCGGCGCCCAGCGGCATTTCCAGCAGGTAATCCTTGCCGTTGAGGTTCAGTTTCTGTTTGCCTTTCTCGACTTCAGTGCCCACCCCGGTGGGGGTCAGCACGCCGCCCAGGCCGGCGCCCTTGGCGCGGATGCGCTCGGCGAAGGTGCCCTGGGGCACCAGCGTTACTTTCATTTCGCCGGAGTTCATTTTCTGGCCGGAGACGGGGTTGGTGCCGATATGGGAAGCGGTCAGGGTCGCCGCGCGGTTCTGGCAGATGATACGGCCAACGCCGACTTCGGGATAGGCGGTATCGCTGGTTATAAGGTTGATGTTCTTGGTGCCCTTGTTGATGAGGGCGTCTATCAGGGTGAATGCGTTGCCGCAGCCCATGAACCCGGCCACCATGAGGGAACAACCGTCCTTGAGGTCTTCTATTGCTTTGTCCGCGGTAAGAATAGGTTTCATGCCTTACTCCTTTGTTGGATTAACGAAGAAAACGGCGCAGCAAATTTTCCATATTATAACAATTTAATATATTATCGGGGCAAGGCTGGTTTTAGAGAAACCGGATTCTCCCCCTTCCGTGGCCATCAGGGCCGCGCTGGACCGGGTGCTGCCCGGCTAAAGGCTGCGGCGGCGGATAAAAAAATCCGGCCGCAGCCGGATTTTTTACGGGCAGCGGGCGCCGCGTCAGTTGGCGGTGACGGATACGGCGTCGAAGTCGGCACGCGTGCTGTCCCAGGTTCGCAGGCCGGCGCTGCCGGAGGTATAGGTCGAGTCGGTCAGTGTCAGCACCTTGACCGAATCCACGTAAATTTCCTGCTTGTCCCCGACCAGAGACACGCTTATCTGGTGCTGAACGTCGTAGGCCGGGAAACCGGAGGGGATGCTGGCCACCGCCAGCGGTGAACTCTCCTTGCCGTCAACTACCTTGCGCACCAGGAAGGCACCATTGCCGTAGCCGGGGTCGTACTGGAAGACGTAGCCGGAGATATCCGCCTCGCCGTCCGCCCGATAATAGACGCCATAGCCGTCGCCCCTGTTCAGCGTGGCGTTGAGCGTTAACGTGTAGTCTTCCCAGGTGTTCTCGCCGAAGGAGACCCGGGCCTCACCGCTGGAGATGTTCTTTAGCACGTCGGAGGCTATGACCCACCGGCCGCTGAGCACCTTTATCATTTCCAGGGAATCGAAGCCGGAGGCGAAGAGCGTTGTGCTGGAAGGGGGTGTCCCGGCGGTTGTTGTTCCAGTTCCGGTCACCACGTCGGCCGCTATTTCGAACGGCCAGTAGTGTACGCTGCAGCCTACCTGTCCCGAGGCGGTAGATACCCACACATAGGCGCCTCCCGCTGTGCAGTACGGGATGCGGTCCAGGTAGTTGCCTTCCTTCAGAGCGTTTACGGACGAAGAGGGATTATTGTCGTGTTCCAAGCGGTAGCGGGCTTCGGCCTGCTCTATGACCTGTCTGTTTGCCAGGCATTGCGCAGCTTTGGACTTGGCGATGCTCGAAACGATCTTGGGCAGGGCTGCTGCGGTCAGCACTGAAATAATAGAGAGTACAACCATGAGCTCCAAAATTACAAAAGCTGGACTTCGGTTCATTTCTCCCCCTTGGCTACCACGCCTTTGCGCGGCAAGAAACGAAGCTCGCTGAGTCCGTGTTTTGCGGGGTCTGGGCAGGAAAAGCTGCCGCCTTTGGTCAGGTAGGAGAGGTTCGAGGCCGGGCAGCGCAGTTTCTCGGGCTGCTCCTGGCCGGCGGCAAGTTTCCATAGATTGTGTATGCAGGTCTCCGCCCCGGGGTTTAAATCGTAGGATCCCAAGCGCAGTTGTTTGCGCGGCTGGGCAGCTGCCTTGAGCTCCGGGAAAGAAAAGTACAGGTAGAAGGCCGCCCCGGCGATTACGGTCAGTTGCAGCGCCAGCGCCAGGCGTGGGTAGCGTTCCCGTAACGGCCCGGCGGGCACTGGCGGCGGCGGCTGCCTGGAGGACTCTTCTTTCAGCTTGATCTCTAGGAAGTTCCTTAGGTCGTCCAAGGGCTTTATATCCGATTTTTCCATGCAATCGTGCCTCTCTAGTCTTGCTATTTTCCGTGTTCGCCGTATTATATAATTGATAACAGATGCTGAACAACACAGTCAAATCCGTTCTTGTCCCGTCTGCTGCGCTGGCGGTCTGCGCCCTCCTGATCCCTCTCGCCGCCGCCCCCGCCGCGGCGCAGTTCAAGCCTTTCAGCGCCAAGGCGCAGGAACTGCCGGCCATCAACTTCTGCGCCACCGGCAAGTTCGTCATCGCCGCCGGCCATTGCGAGCCCGGCGGCAAGCACAAGGACGCCGTCAGCCCCAAGGCCTGCTCCGACGCCGCCGAGCTGCTCTACGACGGGCTCTCCTATCTCTATCCCAACGCCAAAGTGGAATTCTACCAGGACCTGTCCCCCGAAGAGGTGCTGGCCAAGCTGAACCGCCCGCTGGTGCTGGGCTTCTTCTTCGTCGGAGAAGGCGACGCCAGGGGCGGCTTCGTTACCGGCCCCTCGCGCGGCCGCCTGTATCCTAACGCGGCGGCCTGCTCGGCCAACGCCCCCGACCTGTTCGGCGGCGTCACGTCGCACAGCAAATATTCGCCGGACCAGCCGGCCGGCAAGGCCGACACCGGTCAGGTGATCAGCCGCCACCAGCTGCTCTACGGCGCCGAAGGCAGCGCGCCCGGTTCGTGGAGCCGGCTGTGCAAGCCGCGCATAAGTTTAGTGTATCCCACGCGCACTTTCGCCGGGCGGGTAAAGGACGACGTCAAAAAGCTCCTGGCCGCCCTGCAGGAAGAGAAGAAGAAGCACGTGCTCAAGACGCTCGCCGCCATCTGCGACAACTGCGCCGGCCACGCGGCCGCCGGCGGCCCGCTGGCCCGGCTCTGCCCGCCGCAGTCCGACGTCTGCCGCCCGCGCAAGATCCAGCCCGGCACCGAGGAGCTCATCCTCTCCAATTACTGCGCGGCGCTGGCCCCCACCGCCGCCCGCGCCGAGTAAACCTCCCAATAAAAAAGGCCGCCACCCGGCGGCCTTTTTCGTATCCGGCACTTTAGGCCGCGAGCTTGGCTATCATGCCCTCGGCGTCGGTGAAGATGCGCGCGAGGTGGTCTTCGCCGCGGAAGCTTTCGGCGTAGATCTTGTACACGTTCTCCGTGCCCGAGGGCCGCGCCGCGAACCAGCCGCCGGCGGTGTTCACCTTCACGCCGCCCAGCGGTTCGTTATTGGACGGGGCCTTGTTGAACACGCTCTCCACCGCCTCCCCCGCCAGTTCCTTGAACGGGAACTTCTCCGGCGTGAGGCCCTTGAGCAATTTCTTCATCTCGGGCGTGGCCGGCGCGTCCTGCCGGCGGTAGAAGGGCTCGCCGTATTTAGCGGTCAGGTCCTTGTAAACTTTGGCCGGGTCCTTGCCCGTCTTCGCGGTAATCTCGGCCGAGAGCAGCGCCAGTATGATGCCGTCCTTGTCGGTGCTCCACGGCCCGCCGTCGAAGCGCAGGAAAGAGGCGCCCGCGCTCTCCTCGCCGCCGAAGCCGAAGCTGCCGTCGAGCAGCCCGTCCACGAACCACTTAAAGCCCACCGGCACCTCGGAGAGCCGCCGGCCCAGGCCGGCCGCCACGCGGTCTATCATGCTGCTCGAGACCGCCGTCTTGCCCACGGCCGCGTCCGCCCGCCAGCCGGGGCGGTTCTGGAACAGGTAATGAATGGCCGCAGACAGGTAATGGTTGGGCGGCAGCAGGCCGGCCGGCGTCACTATGCCGTGCCGGTCGTAGTCGGTGTCGCAGCCGAAGCCCACGTCGTAGCGGTCCTTGAGGCCGATGAGCCGCTGCATGGCGTAAGGCGACGACGGGTCCATGCGGATCTTGCCGTCCCAGTCGGCCGTCATGAAGGCGAAACTCTTGTCCACCGCGTCGCTCACTATGGTCATATTCAGGCCGTAGCGTTCTGCGATAGGCGCCCAGTAGGCCACGCCCGAGCCGCCCAGCGGGTCCACGCCGATGCGCACGCCGGCGGCCTTGATGGCCGGCAGGTCTATCACGCCGCTGAGGCCTTTAACATACTCGCCTGTATAATCGTAAGCCCGGGTGGTCGCGGCCTTTTTGGCCTGGGCCAGCGGCATGCGTTTTACTCCGGTCAGGCCCGCGGCCAGCTGCGCGTTGGCCAGGTCCTGTATCACGCCGGTGATCTCGGGGCCGGCCGGGCCTCCGGAGGGCGGGTTGTACTTGAAGCCGCCGTCGGCGGGCGGGTTATGCGAAGGGGTTATGAGTATGCCGTCGGCCAGGCCGCTCTTGCGGCCGGCGTTCCAGGCCAGGATGGCCCGCGACACCGAGGGCGTGGGCGTATAGCCCCCGGCGGCGTCAATCATCACCGTTACGCCGTTGGCCGCCAGCACCTCCAGCGCAGTGTCGAAAGCCGGCGCCGACAGCGCGTGCGTGTCCATGCCCATGAATACCGGCCCGTCCACGCCGGCCTTGCGGCGGTAGTCGCAGATGGCCTGCGTGACGGCCAGGATATGCTGCTCGTTAAAGGTGCGGGCGAAAGAGCTGCCGCGGTGGCCGGAAGTGCCGAAAGCTATGCGCTGGCCGGGATCGGCGTGGTCGGGCTTCTCTTTGTAGTAAGCCTCCAGCAGTTTTGGAATGTCCGTGAGCATTTCCTCGGGCAGGTTCTTTCCGGCGTAGGGGCTGATAGGCATGTGTTCTCCAGTAGTGTGACGGTGCTGTTATTTTACTTCTTTATAAACTATCTTCAAGGCGGCCCGGTCGGCATCGCCATGGGCCGAGGCGCGGTAGGGGCGGGTGTTGGTGTTGATGTACTGCTCGAAGGCCTTGGCGGTCTCCAGGGCCGTCTGTCTGGGCTTTAGCGCCAGCGCTATGTTCCAGCCGGACACGTGGTTAACGGTGCCGTCGGGGCGCGTGAAGCGGAAGATGGACAGCCAGACGTTCATGGTGCCCTCTATGCCGGGGCCCTTGCCGGTGGCCTCGCCGGCGAACTCCACCTCGCCGGCCCGGCCGCCCACGCTTACCTTGGGCAGCGTCACGTCCACGCCCTGCGTCTTGTCGTAAGACGAGGCGGTCAGCGCGGCGCCCTTGGCCAGTTCTATATCAGGATTATAATCGGCTGCTTTCTTTTTCACGGTTCCCCCTTGTCCTGTTCCCGGAACTGTAAAAAGTCTACAAATTCCGCGGGATAAAGGAAAAGCCCGGCCGCGCGGCGCGCCAGGGTCGCCGTCAGCCGCCAGGAGCGGCGGGGACGCCAGCAGCACCAGCGCCGCAAAAGTGGGCAGCATAAGAGACTCCCCGCGCCCGCCCCCCCGGCGGGCACGGGGAGCACTCCCTCAGAACGCCGGTTCCCCGGCGACTGACTTGACCCTGCCCCCCTTCTTCCTCCCGGCCGTTTTGCCCCCGTCGGCCGCCGCGCCGGCCTGGCCTTCCTCGGGCCGCCTGCCGCTGCCCAGGAATTCTATGTGGTCCACGTAGACTAGCGTCTTGGAGTGCTTCTTGTTGTCTTCCTTTCCCTCCCACTCCTCCAGGGCCAGGTGGCCTTCCACGTACACCGCCATGCCCTTGTGCAGGTGCTTCTCGGCCAGGTCGGCCGTCTTGCGGCCGGTCTCGCGGTTGTAGGCCTTGAGCTCCAGCCACACCGGCGTGTCCTCCCACTCCCCCGTCTCGCGGTTGAGGCGGCGGTTGTTCACCGCGAAGCCGATATGCGCCACCTTCCCGCCGTTGGAGAATTCGGTCACCTCCGGCTCCCTTGTCAGCCGCCCCATCAACATCACCTTGTTCAAGTTAGGCATATTCCCTCCCTCCCAGTTTAGCTACGCCAATAGCATAGCAGGCGTACCCGACAAGGGCGTGTCGGGTTTGTTATCGAGGCTTCGCCTCGATAGGGAGGCTTACGTTGGTTCTGGCGGGGTTCTATCGAGGCGAGGCCTCGATACGGGTTACCGGGGAAGAACCTGGGCGAGGTTGAAGCCGAGCACGCGCCACTTAGCGCCTGGCAGGCCGGCTATGTACCGGGCGGCGTCGGTGTCGAGCACCTGCCGGCCCTGCGCCGCGTGGCGGATGATCTTGCCGTGGCTCCCGTCGAGGATCAGCAGCTGGTGCGAGACCAGGGTGGGTTTGTCGGGCTGGTCCTCGCGCACTATGCTCACCACGGTGCCGTGCGGTATGCTGTTCAAAAGACGGGGCAGCGCCTCTAGCGGGACGTAGCTGATAACGGCCCGCTGGTCGGGCAGGCCGGCTCCCATGGCGCGCAGGCGGGCGGCGCGCGCGGCGCGGGCAGCCGGGGCTTCCCAGTCGAAACCGTCCAGGTCGGCCTCCGTTTTGGCGGCGTACCAGGCGCGCTTGGAGATGGTCTTGGCCGCAGTGCGGGCCTCGCCTCCGGCGATATCCGCGGTAATGTCGCGCAGGAAACCGGCCGCTATATTGTTGGGCAGCCAGTCCAGCTCGGTGAAATGATTGCGGTTCTCGTATGAAATATTACCGCCGCGGTAGCGTATGCGGCGCAGCAGGTCCAGGGCTTCGGCTTCGCTGCCCCCCAGCGAGAAGGCCATGGCCTGTTCCACGAAGGTAGTGCAGTCCAGACCGGCATAGCTTACCAGCGGACCGCGGTCGAATTCGGCGTCGGCGCCCTCGCCCAGCGGGCCCAGCACATAGGGCAGGCCCATGAACAGATTGCTGCCCGCCAGCAGGTCAGCGCCGCTGCCGCGGTAGGCCGCGGCGTTAACGCGCTCGGCCCGCGCCGGCATTGGTATGGCTGCCATGCCCCGTATGCCGGCGCCCAGGGCTGAAACGCGCAACGCCCCCAGGGCGGAGGCGTCGTAGGCCGCGGCTGGTGCCGCGCAGGCCAGGGCTAATATGAGGGCGGAGATAAATTTCATTTGTAACGCGCTTGTATCTATATTTTAATCTCCGTAAGGGGCGCCTGTAAGTGACAATGGTCCCAGCCGCTGCCGGTCTTTAGGCCCCCCCCTATCTAGGCTTCGCCTCGATAGAAAGCCTCGTGACCTCGCTATCGAGGCGAAGCCTCGATAAAATACCGATACGCACTGTGGCGCAATAAGTTAGAATTCACGGATGGAAATTATTAACGCCGCCCTGGAAAAGGCCAGCGCCGCCGTCTGGGGAGCGCCGCTCATCATCCTGCTCTTCGGCACGCACCTGTACCTGACCTTCAGGTTGGGCTTCATTCAGCGCTACCTGCCCAAAGCCATAAAGCTTTCCTTTGGTCGCTCCGACGAGGGCGCCGGCGACATCTCGCATTTCGGCGCGCTTACCACGGCGCTGGCCGCCACCATAGGCACCGGCAACATAGTGGGCGTGGCCACGGCGGTGGCCGCGGGCGGCCCCGGGGCCGTGCTGTGGATGTGGCTCACCGGCGTGTTCGGCATAGCCACCAAGTACGCCGAGGCGCTGCTCTCGGTAAAGTACCGCGTCACCCTGCCCGGCGGCGCCATGGCGGGCGGCCCCATGTACGTGCTCGAGCGCGCCCTCAATGCCCGCTGGCTGGGCCTGGTCTTCGCCTTCTTCACGGCGGTGGCGGCCTTCGGCATAGGCAACATGGTGCAGGCTAACTCCATAGCGCAGATGCTGCGCGAGAGCTTCGGCCTGGCCACCTGGATCAGCGGGGCGGCGATGGCCGGGCTCACGGCGGTGGTGGTGCTGGGCGGCATAAAGTCCATAGCCCGCGTCTGCGAGCGCCTGGTGCCTTTCATGGCCGTCTGCTATGTGCTGGGCTGCGCCGTCATCCTGCTGCTCAACTATGAAAAACTACCGGGCACCATAGCCCTCATCCTCTCGTCGGCCTTCTCCGGCCAGGCCGCCGCGGGCGGCTTCCTGGGCGCCGGCGCCAAAGAAGCCATGCGCTACGGCATAGCCCGCGGCCTGTTCTCCAACGAGTCGGGCCTGGGCTCGGCCCCCATAGTGGCGGCCGCGGCGCAGACCCGCAACCCGGTACGGCAGGCGCTGGTGTCTTCCACCGGGACATTCTGGGATACCGTCGTGGTCTGCCTGATAACGGGGCTGGTGATAGTGAGCGCCGGCGACTGGCAGAGCGGCCTGAAGGGCGCGGCACTCACCAAGAGCGCTTTCTCCCATATCCCGTACGTCGGTCCGACAGTGCTCAGCCTGGGCCTGCTCACCTTCGTGTTCTCTACTATTCTGGGTTGGGAATATTACGGCGAGAAAGCGGCGGAATACCTGCTGGGCGTAAAGGCCGTGAAGCCTTACCGCTACCTGTGGATAGCCGCGGTGATGACGGGCTCGGTGGCGGCCCTGCCGGCGGTGTGGAATTTCGCCGACATCTTCAACGGCCTGATGGCCGTGCCTAATTTGGTATCGCTGCTGCTGCTGGCCCCCGTGGCGGCGGCCGAAACCAAAAAGTATATCGACGAGCCTTAAGCCGCCGGGCCTACCTTGTAGAGCACCAACGGTTTGGACTTGCCCTTCATCAGCACGGGCTCGCCTTCTATAAAATCTATACCCGGGAACTGCCCCCTGTCGAGGCCGCTCATCACGGCCTCGCTGAGCAGTATTTCCGTGCCGGCCGTCTTGGTATGGCTCTCTATGCGCGAGGCCACGTTCACGGTGTCGCCGAGCACGGTGTACTCCAGCCGCGCCTCGGTGCCCACGTTGCCGGCCACCAGGCCGCCGCTGTGCACGCCCACGCCGAAGGCCACTTCGGGGTAGCGGCCCAGCGCGTTGAATTCTTTAAGCGCCGCCCGCATGCCCAGCGAGGCCCTTACGGCCGCGGCCTTATGGTCCTCCACGCCGAACACCGGCGAGAAGATGGCCATCACGGCGTCGCCGATGAACTTGTTGATCACGCCCTTGTTGCCCGCTATGGGCACGGTGATATAGGCGAAGTACTCGTTGAGAAAGCGGATGAGGTCCTTGGGCGGCAGACCCTCGCTGAGCGGCGTGAAGCCGCGGATGTCGGAGAACAGCACGGTGGCCTGTATCTCCTCGCCGGCCAAATTCACCTTGCCGCTCTTCATGATCTTCTCGGCTATCTCCAGGGACACGTAGCGGCCGAAGGTGTCCTTGATATGGTCGCGCTCCACCAGCCCGTCGAGCATCATGTTGAAATGCCCCTTCAGCTGGCCCAGCTCGTCGTTGTAGAGCACGGAGGTCTTGCAGCTGAAGTCCCCCGCCGCCACCGCCTGCATACGCTTCACGAGCGCGTTAACCGGGGTCTGCACGTTGACGCGGTAAAGCAATAATGACAGCGCCTGGAAGGCCAGCACTATCAGCGCCAGCACGGCTACCAGGAAAATAGGCCCCAGCACGCGCAGGTTCTCATAGGTGATCAGCCAGTCCAGGCTGTCGTTCCTGGTCTCGTAGATCCGGGAGAAAATATCCATGTTGAAGAAGGCCGGAACATAGAGGGCCAGCAGCAGGGGCACCGTGGCCAACGAGAACAGCATCAGCGCGTTCCTCAGCGCCAGGCTTATGGCCAGGCCGTGCTTGAGGCCGTACGGGTTGTTCTGTTTGAAGAAAGGCCCGGCGATGCGCCGGCGTATATAAAGCCCGGTCAGCTCCAGGTTGAGATAGCTGACGAAAGCCGCGAAGATCAGGCTGGAAGCGGCCAGGGTCAGCTTGATCCGGAGCGAAGCCGGCCCGTAAAGTTCCGCGAAGGAGGCGACTTTGACGAAGTAGAGCTGGGCGGCCATAACCCAGCCCAGGACGAAAATTACGATGGGCAAGTTGATGATCCGCTTTTCTACGCGGGCCAGGTCTTGCGTCTTTTTAGAGAAATAATGTTTATACAGCGGCCAGAGCCAGACGACGAGCAGCAGAAAATACAGGTCCAGGTTGTTGTTGTCGTTTACTTTCTGCTTTTGCGGTTCCAGTTTTCCGTCCTTCAGCTGGTAGGTCACGCGCTCTGTTAAATTGATCGGCCGGACAATGTCCTTTATAAAGGTATCAGAAACGCTATGGTCCTTCCGTTTTTCTTTCGCCGAGACGGCCCGGTTCGCTTCGGTCCTGACTCGCTCCAGGTCTATCAGCGAGAAAGTCTGGAAGTAATAAGCGGTGATATTGCCGAACAGCATCATCAGCGTGAACAGCAGGTAAAGCCCGAGGTGCAGCCTGTGTAAGCTGCGCCAGAAACCTGAGAATATTTTCATAAAGGGTCAGGCCAGGGCGCTGACGGCCATGAGGTCGGCGGTATTATCGCGCAGCCAGCGGCGGTGGGTCTTGTAGTCGGGGC
Source organism: Elusimicrobiales bacterium (assembly GCA_050174915.1). Taxonomy (GTDB): domain Bacteria; phylum Elusimicrobiota; class Elusimicrobia; order Elusimicrobiales; family UBA9959; genus UBA9959. The sequence goes on from JBFXJL010000001.1 coordinate 291,374, forward strand.
AGGCGGAGGCCACGTGGGCCCAGAACCGCGGGGAATGGTTCATCTCGCGCAGGTGGCAGAGCTCATGCACCACCACGTAGTCCAGCGCCTCGGGCGGGGCGGCGGCCAGCCGCCAGTTGAAATTTAAATTGCCGCGCCGGGAGCAGCTGCCCCACAGGGAGCGCTGGCCTTTTATGGCTATGCGGTTGTATTTAACGCCCAGCAGGGCGGCCCAGTGGGCGGCGCGGGCGTTGATGATAGCTCGCGCCCGTTCGCGGTCGGCGGCCGAAGGCCGCGGCAGGCGGGCGCGGCGAAGCGCGCGGCGGTACACCGGCCGCTGCGGGAACACGTCGGGCAGGTCGCGCGAGAGATCCTTGAGAAAATCCCGCACGTCGCGCATCAGGCCGCTTACGCTCAAGCGGCCCCCGGCTTATCGATCTTCATGTTTTTATTATACAAAAGGCCGGCCGTCAGCTGTCCTGCAGGCGGCGCAGCTCGCGGTCGGCGTCGCGCAGCCGCAGCGCCTCCACGGTGGCCAGCCGCTGGTAGAAGGCCGCGCCCACCACCGGGTTGCGCGAGGCGATCTCGTCGAAGGCTGTGCGGCCGATGACGTAGAGGTCCGTGTCGCTCAGGGCCAGGGCGTCGGCGGTGCGCGGCGTGCGGTTGAGAAAGGCCACCTCGCCGAAGAAGTCCCCCGGCCCGAACACGGCCAGGTGATGCGGGCGGTGGGTGTCCTTGAGCGGCAGTACCACGCGCACTTTGCCGCGGCGGATCAGGAACAGTTCCTCGCCGTGGCCTTTGCGCAGGAAGATCGCGTCTCCGGCCGTCACGCGCTTCTCCTTGAACACCACGCGCAGGTCGGCCAGCGATAGCTCGTCCATCTCGCGCAGGAAATCTATTTCGCCCAGGTCCAGCAGCTCGCCGTAGAAGAGGCGCTTGAGGCCGGCCTCTTCGAGGATGCGGTCCTCGGCCCATTCCAGCGCGTCGTGCAGCGTCTCGAACACGCGGCCGCCGCCCTCGTGGCGGGTCAGCCCCAGCTGCTTGAAGTAGCCGCGCAGGTCCTGGCCGGTGGGCAGGCTGGCCGGCAAATGGGAGAACACCAGCGCCCCCCCGCGTTCGCGCATGATCTCGCCCACCTGCTCGAGCATGTGCACCGCGGTAAAGTCCACTGAGGTCACGCGCCGCATGTCTATGATCAGCCGCCGGGCCGAGCGCAGATCGGCCTCGATCTCGGAAAACAGCTGGTCCGTGGTGCCGAAGAACAAACTGCCCTGCAGCTCCACCACCAGCGTTTGCGCCCCGGCGGCGTTCAGGGCGGCGCGCTCGCGAGGCAGGCGCTGCTGCTTGGAGGACACCTCCAGCCCGTTGGCCTTGCGGCGGATGACGTTGCTGTTCATCTGCTCGCGGATGAAGAGCAGCATGGAGAAAGCTATGCCCACACCGGCGGCCACTATCAGGTCCGACACCAGCGCGGTGCCGGCCACGGCTATGACCACGGCGAAGTCGAGGATGGTAGAGCGTTTGAGGGCCAGGCGCACACTGGAGCGGTCTATCATGCGCGCGCCCACCACCACCAGAATGCCGGCCAGGGCGGCCAGCGGTATGCGGCCGATGGTGCCGCCCAGCAGCAGCGCCGCCGCCAGGGCGAAGGCGCCTTCCAGGATGCCGGCCGCGCGCGTCTGGCCGCCGCTGGCCAGGCTCACCATGGTGGCGCCCAGGGTGCCGGCGCCGGGCATGCCGCCCAGCAGGGCCGACGCCACATTGGCCGCGCCCTGGCCGGTGAGTTCCTTGTTGGAGTTATGGCGCGAGCGCACCACCGAGTCGGTCACCACGCAGGTTTTTAAAGTGTCTATGGACAGCAGCACGGAGAGTGTGAGCGTGGGGCCTATCAGGAATTTCAACTGCTCCATCGAAGGGAAATGCAGGCCGCTGAAGTTGGCGGCTATGCCGGCCAGCACGGCCGACGGGCTGGCCGAGATGGCGCCGATGACGAAGGGGTTGCCGTCCATGGCGAGCAAAGCCGGGCGTAGCAGGCCGGCGGCCAGGTGGGCCAGTATGCCGGCGGCCAGGCCCAGGATGGCGGCGGGCACGCGCCGGGTGAAGCGCGGCGCCAGCAGCATCGTCGCGGCGGTGACGGCGGCCACGCCCAGGGCCGGCCATTGCCAGACGCTCGGCGTGAACAAACCGGCCAGCGGGTCGGCCGCCTTGGTAAGGCCGAAGACCGGCGCAATCTGCTTGATTATGATGAGCAGGCCCACGCCAGTCATGTAGCCGGTGACCACCGGGTAAGGGATATATTTTATCAGCCGGCCGCCGCCCAGCGCGCCGTACAGCGCCTGCAGCAGGCCCGAGAACAAGCCGACGAGCAGGAGCGAGGTGATCACGCCTTCCGGGCTGCTTCCCCCCGCCACGAGTTCGGCGCAGAGTACCGCCATCACGGCCGCCGCCGGCGCGCAGGGCGCCGAGATCAGCCGCGGCGCGCCGCCCAGGGACGGCGCCACCAAACCTATGGCTATGGTGCCCAGCACGCCTGCCAGGGCGCCCGCGCCGGCGAAGGCCGGCCCCAGCGGGGCGTACATGGCCACGCCAAAGGCTATGGCCGAAGGCAGCGCCACCAGCATGGCCGCCAGGCCGGCGCCGGCGTCGGTCCAGTATTTCGTCGGGCCTTCCGCGATCACGGTGCTGTCTGTCATAGGCTAAGGCTGGGGGTTCTTAGGAGGTTTTCTCTGTCTTCCAGCCGGCTATCTTGCGCAGGAAGAAGCCCGAGCCGTACAGGGCGGCGCCGGTGAGCAGCAGGCAGACTATGCGCACCACCGTCGGGGCGTTGGCCGCGTCGTAGAGCAGCGCCTTGCCGGCGGCGAAGGCCAGCACGAACACGGCCGACCGGGCCAGCGTCTCGTCCTTGCGAGAGAAAGCGTAGGTGATGACGCCCACGGCGTAGATCAGCCAGGAGACGGACACGTGCAGCGAGCCCGCGTCCCTGGTGAGCCGGTACAGCCCCAGCACCGCCAGCAGGTGAGCCGCGCCCAGCAGCGGGCCGTAACCGTCGGTGCCGGCCAGGTCGTCGCCGCGGAAGTAGATGAGTATCCACAGGGCGGCCACCGAGAACAGCGACACGGGCAGCCAGGTGCCGCCGGTGCCCATCAGCAGGTGCGAGATCATGGAGAAGAACTCTATGGCCATAACGGCCATCAGCCCCAGCGCCGGTATGCGCCAGGCCCCGCCCGCGCCGCCCCGCAGCTTCACGTCGGGAATGCAGAAGAAGGCAGTGATGGCCACGAACATCCACGGCCTCGCGGCCGTAGGCAGCAGCTCCAGGTAGAAGGAGTGGAAGCACACCACGGTGATGAAGGCCAGTATCATGCCCTCGCTGCCCATTTTCCCCTCAGGGAAGCGGGCCTTGGCCGCCAGGTACAGGGCCAGCAGCACGCCCGCGAATCCCAGCGACAGCCACGGCGCCAGGCCGGGCAGCAGGCGGTCTATGAAGTAGTACTCCATGGAGTAGAAGAAGAGCAGCGCCGGCAGCAGGCTGGAAGACTCGCGCTCTGTGAGCGGGGTCTTGTTCTGCACGGTGTAGAAGTAGACGCCGGCGGACAGGATGATGAAGTTGAGGCCCAGCATGGTGGCGGCCAGCCTGTCGTCCTTGAGGGTGAGGCCGGCCAGCGCCGTCATGAACATGGCCAGGTAGCCCGCCACCACGGTGAGCGTGCGCGACTTTACCCAGATGGAGATCACGGCGAAGCCGGTGGAGCAGAGCAGGTAATAGTAGACGGCGAACACGCTGCCCGCGCCCAGGCCCAGTATGGCCGGCGCGCAGTACGAGCCCACGGCGGCGGTGACGGGGTAGATGTCTTCCCTGATGCGCGTGTAGATCCACACGCAAAGGCCCGAGACCATGGCCGACAGCGAAATGGCGCTCTCAAAGGGCAGCAGATTGTGCAGCCGGTGCGCGGCGAAGACGGCGGCGTACATTACTATGATGCCGGCGGCGGGCAGGTAGCTGGCATACTCGCGGTCGGCGCCCATGAGGGCAAAACCGGCCACTACGAGGCCCAGGCCGAACATCAGCGCCAGGCCTACCTGGCGCGGCGGCGTCAGCCAGCCGGAGTCGAGCGACAGCTTTATGATAAAGCCGGCCGCCAGCACGAAACAGATGACGCCTACTATGCCCAGCAAGTTGCCGCCGGCGCGGGGCGCGGGGGCGGTCATGGGGGCGGGCTTCGGGGCGCTGGCGAAAGTGGTGGGCAGGGCCGCAGCGGGAGCGGGCGCCGGGACGGGATGAGGCGCGACAGCCGTCGGGGCCGGGGCGGCCGCGGGCGCGGTCTCGGTCTTGGTCATTCCCAGGAATTTTTCCAGGCGCGCCAGGCGCTCTTCTATAGTCTTAATACGCGATTCGGACTTTATCTTCTCTTCAAAGCTTTGATTTTCCATGCGCCCTCCCGGGATTGTCTTATTATCGTAGTTTGCCCGCCGTAAGTCAACCGCGCGCGCGTTGACTGACAAACTCTTTTGTTCTATATTGATTTTATGAGCGTTTCCAAAACCGATATCCCTTTACTGCGGTCCCTGCTGACGCTGGCGTCTGTCATAGAAGCCCGCGACCCTTATACCGGCGGCCATATCTGGCGCGTCAGCCGCTATGCCCGCACCCTGGCCGAAGCCCTGGGCCTGGACAAGCTGGAGATATTCCGCGCCGAGCTGGGCGGCCTGGTGCACGACCTGGGCAAGATCGGCATACCCGACGCCGTGCTGAGCAAGCCCGGCCGCCTGGACCCGGCCGAGTACGCCGTCATCCGCCGCCATTCCGAACTGGGCCGCGAATTGATCTTCAACCACCCGCTGGCGCCGCTGGTGATGGACGCCATCCATTACCACCACGAGCGCGCCGACGGCCATGGTTATCCCGCCGGCCTGGCAGCGGACAAGATCCCCATGTCGGCCAAGCTGATCACCGTGGCCGACGCCTTTGACGCCATGACCAGCGTGCGTCCCTATCACTCCGGCCGGCCGCTGGCCGAAGCCTTGAAAGTGATAGAGGAAGAGCAGGGCAAGCAATTCGACGCCGAGCTGGCCAAAACATTCCTGGAACTGGGCCGCAAGGGCAAGTTGTCTCATATACTCGGCCATTGCGGCGAGGCGCGGCTGATGCTGGCCTGTCCCAAATGCGGCCCGGTCATAGCCCCCCCCGCCGCCTCGGCCGACGGCTCGTCGGTCATCTGCCCCTCCTGCGACGGGCAGTACCTGCTGCACGCCGACGGCGACACCTTCGACCTGGAGACCGCGGGCGAACCCGGCCAGCCCCGACTGGCCCGGCCCGACCTGGAAGCCGTGGAGGAGTTCCTCACGGGCCGGTCGTAAACCCGCCACTTGTGCCGACGGGCGCAAGAAGTTAAAATTAGAGTATGATCAAATTACCCAGGTTGCGCTGTCCCCAATGCGGCAAGGGCATGGGCCCGGTTTCCGCCAAGGAGATACCGCCGGCCAACAAGTTCGAAGAGTGCCTGCGCAAATGCCCGCGCTGCAATATCGGCGCCACCAACGCCAAGAGCCCCGCCAAGGTGAAGTTCATTTACGGCGACCAGCCCCCGGCCAAGCCGGCCAAACCCGCTCTTCTCCTGCCCGAAACCGAAACCGACCAGCCCGGGCAGCCCGAAACCAAGCCCGAGCCCGAAGAACCCGCTAAATAAAAAAGGCGCCCCGCGGCGCCTTGCAGTTCTATTGTAATCCGCCTATTTCTTCCCGAGCCCCAGCAGCACATCCACCACCGGGATGTCGGCGGCCGACAGGTCGTAGCCGGAGAGGGCTTCGGGTTTTACCCAGGCTATGGCGGAGTGGTCGGTGAGCCGGAACTCGCCGGAGAGATGGCGGGCGCGGTAGACCAGCAGCTCTATGGGCAAATGTTTGTACTCGAACTTGCTGGAGCAGACGAAAGCGCCGATCTCTGTGTCCACGCCGAATTCCTCCATTAGTTCTCGCCGCAGGCAAGCCTCGGGCGTTTCGCCCGGCTCCAGCTTGCCGCCGGGGAATTCCCATTTGCCGGCCAGGGCGCCGTTCTTGCGTTGGGCCAGCAGTACTCTGCCGTCCCGCTCTATGACGGCGGCTGTCACCTGCCTCATGCCTGCTCGGCGCGGAGTTTGTCCAGGGCCGCTTCTTTCTGGCGGGCGAAGTCGCGGGCCTGCTCCAGCGTCACCTGCACGAAGTGTATGGCCTGGTTGGGCGCGTACTGGCCCAGCAGGTCCACGTCGGCCGAGATCACGTTGAAGATGCGCGGGTAGCCGCCGGTGGTCTGGCGGTGGCGCAGCAGGATGATGGGCCCGTCGCTGGTGAGCTGTATGGTGCCGTCGGCCACGGCGCCCGAGATCATGTTGCCCAGGCCGTTGGCCAGGTCTACCTCGCCGGCCAGGCGTATGCCCATCTTGTCCATTTTATACGTCGTGCGCCACTGGGTCAGGAAGAACATGCCGGGCTGAGCCAGCAGGCTGTACTCGGGCCCGGGGATCACGCGTATGCGCCCCTGCGGGTCGGCCCAGCTGTTGACGGCGGCAAAAGGCACCGCCTCGGCGGCTGGCGCGGGGCCGCCGCCGGCGCGGCCCCTGAAGCAGAAATAAGTGTGCAGGCCGTAGCGCTTGCCGGCGAAGGTCAGGCGGTCGCCGGCCTCCACCTCGTACACGCGGCTATGCTCCACCTCTTCGGGCTCGGCGGTGCCGCGGTGCAGGAAGGCCTCCAACTGCGCGCCGGTCAGCACAAAGCGGCCGGGCGTGAGCATCTCTATCTCGGGCGGGCCGAGTATTTCCAGCGCCGGACTGTTGTCGGGGTTGCCCAGCATTAAATTGCCGCGGCGCAGCGAGAAGCAGTCCATGGCCCCGCCCGGCGAGACGCCGATGTCCTGCCTGCCGTAGCGGGGCAGGCCGGCGGTGCCGCAGAAGCCGGGTTTCACCAGGCGTATATTCCCCCTGGTGCCGGCGGCGGCGGCGGCCTTGTCGGCCTGTTCCAGCGCCGCGCGCAATTTGGGCGCGAGTTCGAGTGCTATGGGCGAATCGGAATGTATGCAGAGCGTATCGGCCTTGATCTCTTTCCAGACGGGCCTGGCGGGGTCGCCGCTCACGTTAACGCGGCCGCGCACTATGATCTCGTCGGCCTGGGCCAGGGCTTCGGCTATATCGGTTATCACGCCGCCCCGGGCGCGGTCGGCCAGGCAAAAGCGGCCGGTGGCTTCGTCCCAGTCGTAGCGGCGGTCGATGAAAGCTTCGCGCAGCACGGTGATGCCCAGGCGCCGCGTGGCGGCGGCCAGCTCGGAGTCGGCAGGCGCCAGCAGGGTGCCGATGTCGTTGCGCATCAGCCAGCCGGCCAGCAGCTCGGCCAGGCGGGCGTCGCGGCAGGCGTCGTTATAGAGCGCGCCGTGGAATTTCACGTGTTTTACGCCGGGCAGCAGGGCCAACTGCGCGTCCAGAGAGGCCAGCAGGTCGGCCTCGGACAGGTCCATGGTGGCGCGGCCGAAATTGGGCTTGTCCGGGTAGGACAGGTGGGCCGATACGCCTACGCCGCGCTCGGTGGCCAGCGCGCGGAAGGCCGCCACGCTGTCCTTGTCGCCGGCATGGCCGTCGCAGGCCAGGTTGGCGATCTGGATATAATCCATCAGCTTCCTGTCGCCTTCGTGCAGCGGGCCTTTCTCGCCTATGTCGCAGTTTATGAGTTTCATGCTTCGGCCCTCTTGAAGACTACCGTGTCGCCGGGCTCTATGGGGTAGAGCAGGTCGGGCGAGGTCATGCCGAGTATGTTCCAGCCGCCGGGCGAGGTCTCGGGGTAAATGCCGGTCTGCTCGCCGCCTATGGCCACGGCGCCCGCCGGTACGGCCGTGCGCGGCGAGTCCAGCCGCGGCGTCACCAGGGAGCGGTCGAGCCCCAGCAGGTAAGGGAAATGCGGGCGGAAGCCTATCATGGCCACCAGGTACTCGGGGGCCGTGTGGCGCCGCACCACTTCTTCGGGCGTGATCTTGGCGTGGTCGGCCACGCGCTGCAGGTCGTCGCCGTTGTAGGTGACGGGCAGCACATGGCTGACAGAGCGTTCCTTCAGCCTGGCCTCGTCGGAGGGCAGGGCGGCCATGCTGGCGTCCACTATGCGGCGCACGGCCTCCCAGTCGCACACCGGGTCGGCGTGTACGGCCAGCGCCGTGTAGGAGGGTACCAGGTCGTGCACGCCCAACCGCGCCAGCTCGGGGTGCTTGCGCAGCTGCCGGTACACGTAGAGCACCTGCAGCGAGGCAAGCCGGCTGATGGTCTCGCCCAGCGACCAGCAAAGGCAGGCGTCGCCGAGAAAATAAGTAGTACGGGGCTTCACGCCCGAGGCGAGTGGTAGTTGCATGTTAGACGGGGATCTTGATGATCCCCTGCTCCTTTAATTCCCAGAAACATTTGGCCGTGGCCGCTATGTCGGCGGCCGCGTTGTGGGCCTCCGAGAAATCCTTGTTGAATAATTTGCGGTGCAGCTCGGCGAGCTTGGGCCATTTATAGCCGCGCGGGCCGGGGATGGCGCAGAACTCGGTGCTGCTGTGCATGGTGCAGATCTTATGCTTGGAAGCGGGGATGTCGGGCAGGCCGTTGCGCAGGAATTCGGCGCCCAGTATCTTCTCGTCGAAGCTCATGTTATGCGCCACCAGGTAGCGGGCCGGGTCGAGCAGGGCTTTGAAGTCGCGCAGCACCGAGGCCAGGTCCCGGCCTTCGGCCAGCGCGCGCTCGGTGGTAATGCCGTGTATTCGCGCCGATTCCGCCGGGATGGTGAAACCCTGCGGTTTTATGATGGTATCTACAGCGGCTATCAGCCCCCCGTCGCCGTCATAAGCCAGGTAGGCCAGCTGTACCAGGCGCGGCCAGTTGTCCAGCGCGGTCACCGGCGCGTTCCAGCTGCGGGGCAGGCCGGTGGTTTCGGTGTCGAAGAACAGGTACACCGGGTGCGCCTGGGCCTGTGAGAATAATTCGAGTTGTATGTCCGGCATAGTCCGTTGGGAATTTTATCAAATAAGGACCGGCCGCGGTTGGCCGGCCGGAAATCGTATAATTTATCTATGCGTAAGGCCCTCAGCTGGTTTTTGCTCTTTGCCGCGCTGGGCGCGGCCTGGTACCAGTGGCACACGCACGAGGCCGTGTACCGGGCGACGGCGCAGATAATGCGGGCCAGGCTGTTCCCCTGTTCTTCCCCCATCACTTATTCGCTGGGGGCCATTGACCTCCGCTACGCCATAACCCGCGAGGAATTGATAGACGCCCTGCGCGAGGCCGAAACCGCCTGGGAATTGCCCCGCCGCAAGAACCTTTTCGAGTTCAAAGAAAGCAGCGGCGCCGTAACGGTCCTGATGATCTACGATCGGCGCCAGGCCGCCATCGACAAACTCAAGGCGCTGGGCATAGCCACCGAAGAGACCCTGGGCGCCTACAAGGCGCTTAAAGCCCGCTACGAGGCGCTGACCGCGCAGGTGGACGGCCAGGAGGCCAGGCTGAAAGGGATACTGGCGCGCTACAAAGAGCGGGAAGCCGCCTATAATGCAGAGGTGGGCCGCCTCAACCGGCGCGGCAGCGCTTCCCCGGAACAGGCGCGCAGCATCAGCCGGGCCAGGCAGGCGCTGGCCACGCAGTTCGGCGGTATCAGGATGATAGAGATAGCCCTGAACAGGAATGTGGACACCCTCAACGCGCTGGGCACCACGCTCAACCAGCTTATAGTGCAGTTGGACATCAAAGCCGAGCAGTATAACCGCGTGGGCTCGGCGCTGGGCCGCTACGAGGAAGGCCTGTATAAAGTTTCCGGCGGCCTGCAGAGCATAGAGATCTACAAGTACACCGAGCGGGCGCAGCTGGTGAGTTTGCTGGCCCATGAGCTGGGCCACGCCCTGGGCCTGGACCACGTGGACGACCCGCAAAGCCTGATGTACCCGCTCAACGCCGGCCGCGAGCTTAAGGTGAACGCCGCGGATATAGCGGAATTAAACAGGGTATGCGGGTAGCGAAAAGTTATAAGATATAGCAATACGGGAGGCAATATGGCTGATTTTTACTTCACCGACGGCGATATCGTTAAGAACTCACTTACCGGCGAGCTGCTCAAGATAGTTAGCTGCGGGCCGCGCTGCGTGAAAGCCCTGAAGATAGGCGGCTTGCTGGTGGAATTCCACCGGGACTATATAGCCCCCGCCACCGCCGAAGAGCGCGAGGGCGCCAAAGACAAGTTCGTGCGCGCCACGCCGCCCGAAACTCCTTCCAAGAAACCGTAGTTCCACTTACCTGATCTTAGGGTCCAGCTTTAGGGCCTTGGCCGTATTGGCCTTGGCCAGGGCGTATTTGCCCATGTCCTGGTAGATCGCGGCGCGGCTGAAATAGGCCGTGGCGCAATGCGGGTCGGCCGCTATGGCCGCCGCGTAGTCGGCCAGGGCGGACTTGTAATCCTCGAGCTCCGTGCACACCTGCGCGCGGTTGCAGTAGATCTCGGCGGTAGGCGGCTCCAGCTCCAGGGCCGCGGTGAAGTCGGCCCGGGCCTCTTTCATCTCGCCCAGGTCGTAATTGGCCAGGCCCCGCCCGAAGTGGTACAGCCCCACCTCGGGGTCCAGGTCTATGGCCTTGGTGAAATCGTTGAGCGCGAGTTTGGCCCGGCCTATCTGCAGGTAGGCGTCGCCGCGGTTGAACAGGTACAGCGGCGTATTGGGCGACAGCCGCAGTGCGGCGGTGAAATAAACGGGGGCTTCGGTCTCTCGGCCCTTGGTGGAAGCGAACAGCAGGCCGAAGTTATTGTAGACGCCGCTGTCGTGCGGGCTCAGCCGCAGCGCCATCTCGAAGTCGGGATAGGCCTTCTCCAGGTTCCCCTCTTCCAGGTAGATCAGGCCGCGGTCGTTATAGGCGTAGCCGCTCTTGGGGTAATGCTTTATGATCTCGGTGAACTGGGCTATGGCCTTGTCGGGGTAGCCGAGTTCCTGGTACACCTCTCCCAGGCTGCCCAGTATCTCCGCCGAGCCCGGCTCCAGCTTGAGGGCCGCCTGAAAGTCCTTCAGGGCTTTCTCCGGCTTATCCAGGTCGAAATACACCCAGCCCCGGTTATACATCGACGAGACCAGCGCCCGGTCCAGTTTGAGCGCCTGGTTGAAATCCTCTATGGCCGCCTCCAGGTCCCCGGTTTCGGCATGGGCCTGACCGCGGTTGTTGAAGGCGCTGGCCAGCTTGGGGTCTGTCTTTATGGCCCGGTTGTAGTCGGCGAAGGCGAGCTCGTACTTGCCGAGTTCCGCGTAGGCGTCGCCGCGGTTGCTGTACAGGGCGGCGTCGTTAGGGTCGGCCTTGATGGCCTTGTTGAAGTCGGCCAGGGCCGTCTGCGGCTCTCCCAGGTCCAGCCAGGCGCAGCCCCGCTCGCTGTATACGGCCGGGCCGGCCTTGCCGGCGTCTATGGCCTGGGTGCAGCTGTGCACGGCCGCGTGCAGCGGCTTGTCGTCCGCCTGCCCGCCCTCATAGGCCTGGCTGAGCGCCCCCACAAAATAGTTCCTCATCTTCAACAGCGGTCTTTTGGTGGTCATAGTAGTAAAATCGTCCGTGCTCCACCTAAATAATACCAATTGTGGGGGCGGCCGTTTAACAGCTTAGTTTTCCCTATTGATCAGGTTTACGACCAAGCGCACGATCAGGTCCATATCCTGCGGGGAACTTTCAGCGATCATCAGCGTCAAAGCCACCAGGGCGTTATCCGCCAGGCGTTTTGAACCGTCCGCGCGGTATAACAGGCGGTTCTTTTCCAGGAACCACAGGAACAGCGCTGCGGCTATGCGCTTGTTGCCGTCAGCGAAAGAATGGTTTTTAACTATAAAATACAGCAGGTGGGCGGCTTTCTCTTCCGCGCTAGGATATAATTCCTTGCCGGAGAAGGTCTGGTAAATTGCGGCCAATGAACTTGCAAAGGACTTGTCTTTCTCCCTGCCGAAAAGGGCGGAGTTGCCTGCCCCGGCCTGCAGTTGGGTGACAGCCTTAAGCGCCAGCTCATATGTAAGTCGGAAGCCTGCGCCGCGGCTTACCCCTTTGACCGCGATGCGGTTGTAGTCGTAATCGTCCAGAAGACCAAGGGCGCGGCTATAGTCCCGGATCACGTCAAGCAGCCCCATCGCCTCCCGGTACTCCAGCGGCTTGCGGGTCTTAACTGTTTCGATAAGCCTGATAGCGCGTTGAAACGCCAGGAACTTCTCCTCCTTGGCTTTAAGCAACTTTTGATTTATCGTGTAGCCATCCACCAAGTGGCGCCGCAGTATGTCGGTAGCCCAGATGCGGAACTGGGTGGCGCGCTTGGAATTGACGCGGTAGCCCACGGAGATTACAGCATCTAGATTATAAAACGCGGTTTTGTAAGTCTTTCCATCAGCCGCAGTGTGTTCCAAAATGGAACATACTGCGTTTTGTTTCAATTCCCCGCTCTTGAATATGTTGTTCAGATGTTTAGTGATCGCTGGTCTTTTGGTGCCGAACAAAATGGATAGCTGTTTTTGGGTAAGCCAGACCGTGTCCTTCTCAACCTGAACCTCTATGTGGATCTTTCTATTTCGTTCCGTGTATAGGATAACTTTGCCGGGATTATCCGTATATTTGTTTTTCATTTTCATGTTGTCCCCCTTCCACGCTAATACCATAGCAGGCGACCCCGACAACTGCCTGTCGGGGTCGCGGGCGATTCTCGTCTCTCTTTTCGCTAGTAGAGCCTCTCTGCCCGGATCTTTTCTTTGAAGACGGGGTACCAGCCAAGGTTTTCCTTTTCGTGCTTGCTATGAAATCCCCGGGCGAATAGGCCGGCTGCCTGCAGCCCGAAGCTTTCTATTGAGGATTTTTGGAAGATTCTGAGAGGCATCTCCGGGCTGATCCAACCCTTGATTTGATCCAGGATGTAATCATCCAGCGGAATTTCTCCCTTGCCCTGGCCGGGTGTGCCCGCCCTTAGTGTTAGCCTGACGGCGGTGTCCCTGAGATTCAGGCCCTTAAACGTGAGTCCTGCTATAAAGCTGTATACCCGGTCCTTGTCGAATGAAGGCATGGTGTAAGCTTTTCGTTTGTCCAAGGTAACCGCGTACAAGCCGAATTCGATATCCTCTACGCGTTTGTAAAAATGCTTCGCATCCGAGGTCAGTTCCGGTTTAACCGCATTTGCTATTGCCCGGTCGTTGCGTTGCCCCTTTAGCGCGAGTACGCAGATGGTAAAGAAGTTGCTCGTCCTCTTGTCGGCGAAATCGAACCCTAGGTCTCCGCTCTTGTCGAGATAGATATACAGCATAAGTCTCCGCCTTTACCGAACCATGTCCCAGGCGCTCAGCCCCAGGCTATTCAATGTCTTAACGACCTCGCGCACTATCTCTACACTTATACGGGCGGCCTTGCCGCTTTTGAGAACGCTGGACAGCATAGAGACGCCGGTTTCGGTAAAGACCAGCGGCGGTTTTCTTAGGCGCCTGAGTGCCGGCACAGCGGCCTGCTCGCGCGGGGTAAGGCGGAACATGAACTGCCTCGTGAACTTGCGTGGGTTGCGCGCCACGGCGCACAGGAGCGCATGCGGCGTAACCTCATAGAAAGCCGCGACATCGGCAGCCGCCACCACCCGTTGTCCCCGTGCCGTGAACACCCCTTTCTTTATTTTGATAACCGGGCCTTCAGTGTCCATAATTCCTCCAGACTTATTTCTTTTTCTTCCGTGCCTTTATAATCTGCCTATACCTTTCAGGCTCCCACTGCTCCAGGTAGTAGCCGATATAGTTCGAAGTGGCCGCCGGGTCGAGCTGGTAGTAATAGCGGCAGAGCTTTTTAAAGAACCGCAGCACGGCCGGGTTGTCGCAATGATCCAGAAGGCCATCCAGCGCGCGTTCAATTTCTCCGGGGTCTTCGGTGCGAGAGTCGATTATCCCGTTCACTATGGGCTCATACTTTCTCGCTGCTTTCGCCTTCAGTGCGGCAAGATACTTTAAGATCTCCCGGATCGAATGGAAGAAATCCTGATATTCAGCGTCAAAGATTTGAGGTTTCGTGTCCGACCTTGCGCGTTTCATATTCCTCCCTGAAAGCCAGAAAATGCGTAAGTTTGTATAATCAACTTGTAGCGAGATGATGTGAGCGGTGGATGAGGTGCCTGGACTATTATATGTTACCATAGTGTAACATATGGCGGGGCGATTGTCAATGGCAAAAAAGAAAACCGACATATTGTACGAGAGAGGCACAGGCTCCGAGCTATATACCTCCAGGGAAGCCGCACGTTTTCTGTCCTACCACCCGGTAGCCTTCCGGCGCTTGGTATCCACGGGCAAGGTTCACATTCATTCTCGCACCGGCAACTATCCCCTCTTTTTAAGGGAAGAGTTGGAAAAGTACCAGGTCGACAATAAGTGGGCCGGCAAAAAGGCAAAACTCAAAGGCAGGCCTGCCGCTCCTGCGCCTTCCGCCAAGAAGGGAATTCTTGCCGTTGTTACCGCAAGGCATAACAGGAAAAATGTTGTTGTTGATAAACTAAGCAATTTTAGATGGGAAGACATTCCCGCTCTTCGCTCCAGGGTGGCCGCCCAGTACGGAGAAATCCCGTTCCAGATAACCCTTGAGCTGCCGGACGGTGCCGGCTTCACCGTCGTTTTCCATCCCGCCAAGTAGGCGAGAAATCCCCTCCCCCGCAATAACAACTAGCCCTATCGAATTCGACAGGGTTAGTTTTAAACCCATCGATTTCGATGGGTTTGTATTTTACTTCCAAAGTCTGGGGTCAAAGGAGAAGGGCACGGGCTTTGCGATCTTAAGCGCCTTGAAACCAGGATGCAGCGGGTTGAGCAGGTAGTCGTACTCGGAAGGGATTACCGTGGACGGCACTCGCATGACCGCGCTTTCGCTCTTGCGCGCCCAGTTCAGGCCTATCTCGCGGGTTGAGGCCGGGGCAGGCACGCTGCGCCAATTCCTGGGTAAATGAGCTAGCTCCAGGTGCCTTATCCTAACGCTGTCGGGGATTTCTATCTTAAAACTCACAAAGCTGATACCGGCGGCAACGCCTTCAAGGTGCACAAATTTCTCCAGCGCGGCCAGTGCCAGCGTCTGGGAAGCGTAAACCACCCTGACTCCCTGTGGGTTCCAGCGCCCGCCGTACAAGGCCGCCCCTTCCCCGGAGAAACTCGAGGCCGCATGGCGCTTCTTGTCTATGCGCCAGATAGTTGTCACGGCAGTACTCCGAACTCCAACTGGTTAAGCAGCGTCTGCACCTGCTCATAGCCCGGCTCGGTGTCGAGAATATCCAGCGGGGCCTGCTGGTTCAGGCCGGGCTGGGCATGGCGCAGCCAGGCCAGGGCGTTCTCGGGGTTTTCAAGCACTGTGTTCGCCAGTGCCCATACCCTTTTCAGCCGGTAAAGCCTGTCTCCGGATAAAGACGACAGCCTGGCGTTCGAAGTCTTTATGCGCGCCAGGGTCTTATCGCTGATCCCTATTAAATGCGCGAAGGTCTTGTCCGGCAGCTGGTATGCGTGCTGCACCAACCGGATTTGCGGGTAGCCGAACCCCGCGCGTATCAGTACTATATCGCTCGCCTCTTGCCCCGCGCCGGGCGTATATTCCCGGGGCCTGTCGGCCGCGGCCGGCAAGGCGGCCTTCCTGCCGGCCTTTGGTTTGCTCTTTTTCATTGCTTTATCCCTCGTACCCATAGGATACCAGACATATGTCTGTATGTCAACAGACATATGTCTAGTATGCCCTAGGCGCTATCTTTCCGTCGGGAAATACCCGCCTGTCTTTTTACTGCCGCGGTAGACTATCCGCCCGGTTTCTTTAAGTCTTTCCAGCCATTTCTCAACAGTTCTACCGGGAACCTTGAGGATAACCGTAAGAGCGGGAAGCCTCTTTCCCGGGTTTTTTCGTATTTCCGTCTCAAGAATATTTATTCCCCCATTTATTCCCCCATTTATTCCCCCATCTAGTCCCCCGCCCATTTCCAGAGTTTCGCTTTCCCCAAGCGGCATAATTCCCCCTTCCCCACAAATAGCATAGCAGGCGACCCCGACAACTTTCTGTCGGGGTGGAAAAGGGAAGCCGCTTAGGATGTTTTAGGGGTGCTGCTCGGAGATCTCTTTGTTGCAGAGATGGTGCACCAGGACTAACTTGCTCATGCAGGCGTCGAAGCGCGCCTGGCTGTCGGCCCGGCAGCGCTCGCAGTCCGGGGCCATGCGCTTCTTGGCGTGCCGCTGCACCGTCTGCTGCCGCACCTCTATGGTGCCGGCATAGGTGCAGGAATGGGCGTAGGTGGTGTGGTGCACGCCGCCGTCGTCGGGTATAGCCACGCCGCACCAGGCGCATTTCCCGCCGTCGCGCTGCGCCAGAAAAGTTTTGACGTACGGGTTTCTTATAATGCGGCGCGCGAACCTGAGCCACGGCTCCCTGTCGTAATCTTTCTCGCAATCAGAGGCCGCCCGCGCCGGTATTATTTTAAGGTTCATGATTTTTTCCGCCAGGAAGCGCATTTATTGGACCGTCCGAAAATGTCAGCGCTCAATACTTCACCATCAGAGACGATCAGATCGCCAAAATCGTTGAGATGTTTGGCCAGCCGCCCGTGAGCTATTTCAAAAGGGTCTTTCTCACGGTAGGAGTACAGCAGGTCGATGTACAGCGCCTGGTGCTTTTGCGCGAAGGCGAGAATAAACTCATGGCTGGAAAACTTATCCGGCATTTCTTTAATTACTTCAACAAGCTGCTCATCGAACCAGGTATCAAATTTAAATTTCAGCGCCATGTTCTCCCTCATTATTGCCGCGAGCCACAGTTGCCCCTGATAAGTATGTCATAAAAACCACTATTCCAGGCTGTCTATTATCGCCTGTGCCAGCGCGGTGTGGAAGTCCGCTTCGCTGCGCGCGGCTGCTTGTGCTATGAAATCTTTCTCGCGCGCCGGCGCTGTGCAGAGCCGGGAAGGTTTCGGGAACACGCTCACGCGCGGCAGGTCCAGCCTGTCGGCGTCCCAGCAGGTGCGCACGGTGGCATCCCCCTCGGTAAGCCCTTCTGTATGGTGCGTGCAGGCGTAGCGGAGTAACTCCAGGTCCGGACCGGGCAGCGTGAACAGCCCGCCGTTCATGGCGGCGGCTAACTCCGCGCCGCGCGCCCCGTGCAGCGGGTCACGCGCGTCGTTAAGCCGCCGGCTGTCGTGGAATAGGCCGAATAGCTGCACTATCCCGGGATTCGCGCCGGTGAACTGCGCAAGCCGCAGGCCGTTATCTATAACGCGCCCCCAATGGGCAACACCGTGTATCCCTCTGGGCTCGAGTGAATAGCCCTTGAGGATTTCCCGGGCGATCTTTTTGAGGGTATCGTCAGTAAACATTGCGGTTGTGGTTAAGGTGCTCGCCGCGGGAGGCGAAAAACGCTTTAAGGCCCTTGAAGTCGCCCAGGCGGGCGCAGCGGGGGATGGAGCGCAGGAACTTGCCGCCATAGCGCTTGGTCTGCACGCGCGGGTCCAGTATCACTATAGCGCCGAAATCTTTTTTGGTCCGTATCAAGCGGCCCACGCCCTGGCGGAACTTCACCACGGCCTTGGGCAGCGTGTAGTCCACAAAGAAATTCTGGCCTCGGGCCGTCATCCACTCCTGGCGCGTCTCTTCCAGCGGCGTGTCGGGCGAAGTGAACGGCAGGCGGGCTATCACCACGCAGGCCAGCGCCTGCCCGGGCACGTCCACGCCCTGCCAGAAAGTGTCCGTGGCCAGCAGCACGCCGTTGCCGGCGTGCTTGAAATCCGCTATCAGCTTTGTCGGCAGCGCTTCGCCCTGCTTAAAGATCAGCCTGCCGCTGACCCGCCCCGCCAGGGCGCGCGCGGCCCTCTCCAGCGACAGCCAGCTGGTGAAAAGCAGGAAGATGCCGCCTTCTACCGCGCCGCAGACCTTCACGCAGGCGTCTATAACCGCCGCCTCATACGCCGCGGCCTCGGCGGCAGGGTCCGGCATCTCTTGCGGCACCAAAATGCCCGCCTGCCTGGTGTAATCAAAGGGCGAATCCAGCAGCAGCTCGTTGCACTGGTCCAGCCCGACGCGGGATTTGAGCATGCCGAAAGAGCCGTCCACCGCCAGCGTGGCCGAAGTGAGCACCACCGGGTAATTCCGGCCGAACAACTCTTTGCGCAGGTCCTCGGAGACGTCCACCGGCGACATGTGAAGCGAGATCTCCGGCTTTTTCTTCTTGTCGTTGACCTCTACCCAGTAGGCGCAAGCCTCTTCTTTGCATTCCAGAAAAGCGTTAAGCTGCGCGGCCAGTTCCAGGCAGCGCTTCAGGCAGGCCTTTATCTCGGCCTCTTCCATATCGGACTGGCTGTGCGGGATGGCCTGCGACAGCAGCACGCTGAGCTCCAGCAGGGGCGCGTGCATGACGTTGGGCACCAGGCCGGGCTCGCGTACGCGGCGGGTTTTGGCGCGGTCCTTCGCCGGCTGCTCATTCAGGGCCAGCTTCTCGGTAAGCGCGTAGAAGAAATCTTTAGAGGCGTGCTTGATCTCGGCAACCGCCCCTTTAACGTCCTCCACCCAATGGGCTGGCGGCCGCGACAGCCGGTGCGCCAGCCCCCTGTTGGACTTGGGGCTAAAAACATCGTCGAGGAATCGTTTTACCTTGCGGTCGGTGAGCTCGAAGCCCAGGAAGGCGGCCGCCACTTCCTCCAGGTTATGCGCCTCGTCAAAGATGACCGCGTTAAAGGCCGGCAGCGGCATGCCGGCAAAGAACAGATGCTGGTTCACTACCACTATGTCGGCCTTGGCGGCGCGGGCCACGTCCTTGCGGTGAAAGCAGGCCGCCTTGTGCGGGCATTTTTTGCCCAGGCACAGGTCCGAGTCGCGGCACACCTCGGCCCACAGGTGGTGCGGCACGGCGAAGGGCAGCTCGGCCCGGCTGCCGCTTTCGGCGGCCTGTATCCAGCCCTGCAGCTGCTCCAGCGCGGCGCGCATACCGTCCTCGTCGAATAGCTCTGGCGCCTGCCGCCCGGCCCGGTCCAGGCGCGACAGGCACAGGTAATTGCTAGATCCCATCAGCAGGAAATATGAAAGCGGCAGGCCGAGTTCGTCCAGCACGGCTTTTACTACGGGCAGGTCCTTCTTTACGAGCTGCGCCTGCAGGGCCTTGGTATGCGTGGCCACTATGACTTTTTTCTGGTTGCGCGCGGCCCACAGGGCGGCGGGGATGAGGTAGCCCAAAGATTTGCCTACGCCGGTGCCGGCCTCCACAATTAAATGCTCGCCCTCGCCCACGGCGTGCGCCACGGCTCCGCCCATGCGCGCCTGCTGCGCGCGCGGCTCAAAGCCCTTTATGGCCCGCGATACTGCGCCGCCGGCGCCAAAGATAGCGTTGAGCTCCGGGTTTTCCATTATTTTATGACTATCACCGGGCCGGGCTCGTGGCGGGCGGCCAGGTGCACCTCAAATTTAACGGCCAGTTTCTTGCGGTTGAAATAGGCCGCTATTTCCAGGGCCGGCAGGTGCGGGCGGTTGCACTCCTCGCTCATATGGCCCAGCACTACCGCCTGCGGCTGCGACGCGCCGGCGCCGCAGGCCTTGTGCAGAAAGCGCGCGGCCTGCAGATTGGACAGGTGGAACTCCGAGCCGGGGTGGCCGAATTTCTTCAGCAGCTCCAGGTCATGGTTGGCTTCCAGGAAGATGAAATCCGCGTCCGCCGAGGCCGCCACGTGCTCGTCGGTGAAGGCGCAGAGGTCGGTGAACAGGCAGACTTTGCGCCGGCGGCCGTCCGCCTTGGCGGTTATGACAAAGGCCGTGGTGCAGTAGTTGGGCGCGTGGGAGACGTGCATGTGAGCCACCTTGAAATCCCCCACCTTGGCGCTCCGCTCGAACGGGACCACGCCGGGGGTCCATTCACTCCCGTACTTCATGGCTATCTGCCGCGCCACCTCGGGATGGCAGCGCACCTGCAGGCCGGCCTCGCGCAGCACCTTCAGCGAATTGGCGTTTATGTGGTCGCCGTGGGCGTGCGTCACCAGCACCCCGGCGATGGCCGGGCAAAGGGCGCGGGCGTCTTCCAGCGCCTGGCGGCACCTGCGCTGGCTGCCGGGCGCGAAGTCCAGCAGCAGCGCGCCGGCTTTGGTCCACAGCAGCGCCGCGTTGCCGCTGCTGCCGGAACATAGTGATTTAAATCTTAGTGGCATTAATTATACCGCGCCGCGCCATGGGAGGATCCCGCACCTACATTCTACAAATTCCCCATTTCTGCAACCATTGGCTGCAGTTTTTACCTTAGAACCTCCCAGTGGCCGCCCTTGTCGGGCCCTACCCGGCGAATGACGCCTTTCTTTTTTAGTTTCGCTATGTTCTTTCCAACAGCCGTTGTGCTAATTCCGATGACGGCGGCTAGTGATTTTATTGTCGAATACTTACCTGTTTTCAGAAAATGGCATATTTTAGCCTCGTTTTCTCCCAACTTTTCTACCAACCTTTCTACCAACTTTTCTACCAACTTATCACCCAACCTTTCACCCAACTCTTCACCCAACTTCTCCCTGCTGTTTTTCCCCGCTGCCTGCTTAAGCGCATACTCCGGGTCGCGGAAGAACACCGCTATGCACGCTCAGGTGCTGGACGCAGGCTATTTGTGCAACCACTGGTTGCACTTTTAACCAAGCAGGCTCAGTGGGAACTGTTGATAGATGCGCGTGAAAAAGGCTACGCATTGCGTAGCCTTTCCCAGGACCAGCCCAGGAACACCACAATCGGCTTAACGTAGAAGCGTTTCCCCGTCCTGGTTTCAAGGATAGCCTGTACCGACATACCTGGTCTCAATGCTGAACACGCCGGCAGGGCCGATAACCACATGGTCGATATTGAACGTCCCTACTCAGAACAATTCTTCTTCGGCGGCGTCGTAATCTATTTCTGCAAGCACGGCGTTGGTCTCTTCCAGGTCGAATAATTCCGGATCGAAGTCACCGCCGATCCAGTCCAGCATTTCTTTGTGCTGAGGATGTTTCTTGTCACCTATCGCTTTCAGAAAATCCTCGTAGCCATAAGGGCCGCCGCAATCTTCTGGCGGACAGGCGCGCGCGCCGGCAAGGCAAAGCGGATAGGTCTTCCCGGCTTCAACCGGCAGGGTAGCCTCCAGAATTATCGAATGCTTCCACCCGTCGCCCATGTCGTATTCATAAATGAACTGTTTCGGCCCTCTTGCTAAAAGTTTCCCAAGAACTGCCTTGGAATCATCCTTTATTCCTTCGCAATCCTCGTTCGGCGCAGAATATTCAGCGCCGCCGATGATGAACATATACAGATGCCCTCCGCCCCAGCCCATAGCGGCCTGGATAATGCAGGACAACTGCCGCAGCGTGATATCGCTTTCCACCTGCACGCGGCGCCAGATAGTCGGCTTGATATCCTTAAGCGTTACCTTGAGCTGGTAGACATGTTTTTTAATTTTCGCCATTTCGCTCTCCCTGAAAAATCTTTTCTGCAGGCTATATTATTTTCGCTTCCGGTACTTTTTCTCCAATGCTTTTGCAGCGGCCACGCCCTCGGCGGTGAGATGCACGGACTTTGCACCCCCGGAATGCAGCAGGTAGCCCTTGTCCGTGAGCGCGCGCAGTATTTCGAACCGGTGGTTGCGCCAGGCACGCAGGGCCAGGCCTTTACGCTCCGTCCAGCTGGCCAGGTGCAGCAGCACCAGCGTCAACTCCTGCTCGAATAGATCCTCGCTTATGGCATTTTCAGTCATGGAATATCCACCCCTCCATTATCAACTCCAATATTCTGCCATTCAGCGCCAGCAATTTCAACCCGTGACAAACCGTCACGACTTCATTCTCCCGTTATCCGGTAGCGTTCCCCTCCCCGAACTCGGCGCGCAATTCTCGCGACAATGTCGCGAGAATTCGTTTCCTGCAAGCCGCTCGGCCATGTATTAATCATTCTCCGTGTCCCACCAGTCTATTACTGTGCCTCCGCTGTTGGGATAGTACGGGCTTACCAGCCAGTTCATCCCCGGGCTGCGCAGCACCATGAATTCCCGCACCTTGAACGTCTTATCTTCATGGATATCCAGCATTTCCGCGTCCAGGGACGGGACAGGGATAAAGGGGTAGAGCAACTTAAGCTCCTCTCCCTTTTTCTCTTCCGGGATTACATACGCGTCAATATACCCGCCCTCGACTTTTATGGGACGGGTGGGGTAAGGCAGCGGCAGATCATGCGGATAAGTTACTGTTTTCATGTTCCCTCCTAACCATTCTAAATATGGCGAATTCGCCATAATTAAAAACCGGATAAGGGGTCGAATTCGACCCCTCTGTAAGAACGAACCGCAATTTTGGGGACACTGTACCCAAAATCTCCAGAGAATCCTGTTCGGCCGTGTATTTTGCCTCCGGTTCCTTTGTTCCAAGGCGCCTGACCGCCGGCAGTCCGAGCAGCGAGTGCATCTGCGCTATAGCCGTGGAGTTCAATTGCCGCAGCCTCTGGCTCTGCACCAGCCCCTGCCGTATCAGAACGGAATTTACGCTTTCCAGATTTGAAAGAACCACCAGTTGCTCAACAGTGGCGTAGTCCCGCATATTGCCTTGCAGCGCGGGATTCTTCTGCCTCCACTGCGCGGCCGTACGGCCGAACATGGCGACGTTTAGCAGGTCCGCCTCGCTGGCGTAGACGGCCTCTATCTGGGCATGCGCAAGGCGCGGCGGCAACAGCACCTCTTTTATGGCATCTGTGTGGATACGGTAATTCACTTTAGCGAGTGTACGCTGAACATCCCAGCCGGTTTCAAGGCGCGCGGCCTCGGCTTCCTTCAACCGCTGGAACTCTTTAATAAGATAGAGCTTGAACTCTACGGAGATCCAGGAGGCAAATTCGAAGGCGATATCTTTGTGGGCATACGTGCCCCCGTATCGTCCCTTCTTGGAAACAATGCCTATGGCCCCAGTGGCGTCTATCCATTGCCTTGGGGGCAAAACGAAACTATTAAGCCCCGCCCGTCTTCTAAATCCATCGAATTCGATGGATTTAAAACCTGGGTTGTTAATGTTTTCCCATACCCCCAGGAATTCTATCGTGTTTCGATTCCGTAGCCAATTATGAATAATATAATCTGACCGCGCCGGGTCTTTGTGTCTGGCAATGTCCGTCAGTGAAATGTAGCTCTCACTCTGCACGTTAAGGATGCCGATCGTCGTTCCCTTGACCGTGACGCTGGCACTGGTATTCTTTGGCATAATTCCCCCTTTACGCTGCCAATAGCATAGCAGGCCACCCCGACAACGGTCTGTCGGGGTGGTTAGCGGGAGCAGTGTGTGGTTAGGGGACTAGCTGAACTTCCAGTAATGGGCCACGTCCATGTCGGCGGGGATATTGTCGCCGTGGGTGCCCTTGCCGGTGGCGGGGTCGGTATGGGCGCCGTGGTCCGGGGCGAACAGCGCCGCCCGCGGCAGGCCGGCCCATTTGCCGTCGAAGGCCGCGCTGAGCCGCAGGAAGCTGCCCACGTGGCGCCCTATGGCCTCCCGGGCCTCAGGGGTCCACGGGTCCGTGGCGTGCAGCAGGTCGTCGTATTCCTGGTGGTAGACCACCAGGCAGTCATGCGCGCCGGCCTGTATCAGCTCCAGCGCCCGGGCTGTGCAGGCGCCGTCATGCGGCTCCGAATAGTAATCCACCGGCCGGCCCCTGAAGATGAGGTCTATGCTGGAATCCTCTACCGCCACTATGGCCGTGCGCATGCCGTGCGCCGGCAGCGCGTCGAAGATGGTCTTGCAGGCCAGCACGGGCTTCGCGTAGCGCCTTATGCCGTGCCCCTCGGGGCTGAGCCCCGTGAACATGGAAGCAAAGCACACCGGCGTCTTGGCCGGGCTTACGCTCTGCACCGGGAACTGGCGGAAGCCCGCGCCCGCCAGCCCGCCGAACGCGTCCGGGTACTTGGCTATGGCCAGCCGCCCGATGGCGTCTGGCGCGTAGACAAGCAACTTCTTCACCCCAGCCGCTGGGGCATGCGCCGTCACGCGCGCGTCCGCCCTCTCCGCCGCGGCCTCCAGACCCCCCTCCGGCGCCCCGCACACGCGCAGTATGGTGTTGGCCACGGAGGCGATGGTGTAGTCGGTGTTGTCGGGGAAAGTCGGCATGATAGAAGAAGAATTCGTTCTTAGGCTCGGCGGCATATACGCGCGGTCCTTCTCGGACTTGTCTGGCGGCGGCGGCTCAGTGGGGATTAAGACCGCACGGCTCTTTATGGCTACAGGTGAGGTGTAATTAGTTCCAGGACTAACTGCCCGCAATTCTTCGCTGATCTTTTTGAGATAACCGCTATTCAATACTTCCGACGGATGTCCATTTAGCGGCTTCACTCCCGGATAACTGGCGGATATTATGTGCTTGCGAAGATAGGCGCGTACTTGCTCCAGGCGCTCAGGGCTTAGCGCCTGCTGGCTGAAGTAACTTATGTAGCCGTTTAATTGGGACAGGTGCAGCACTTTGGTGTAAGACTCTTGCGGCGGCTCTGGCAAAGCTCCGCCGGAGAGGATGATATTGCGTACCGGAGTTTTGTCAAAGTTCGACCGCAGCAGATCGTAGCAGAGATACGCCGCCCGGCTCACTTGATCGAAAGGATTGTGATAGTTGCCCGTCTGCACAAATTGTTTGCTCCAGCGTTTTGTCTCGATGATGAAGACGCCTGCGGGCGACAGCACCAGGTGGTCCACCTGCGCGCTTTGCAGCGGCACGCCGTTGTATTTAATAAAGCGCCCGGCCTTCAGTTGAACATTGTTAAGAACAACGTAGCCCCCCGGCAGGTTGCGTAGTGTCTCGATAACTTCCAGTTCGGCCTTGGCACCGGAGAGTTCAGGGGAGCGCAGCAGCGAGTCCAAAGTGTGGATGTTGTCGGTTAAGAACTGGTCGTAGCGCTCTTCTTCCTGCTGCAGCTTGAGTATCTCCCACTTCCGCTGTAGTACCGAGAACCAGTTTATAATAGTCGTGAAGAAGCCTCTCTGGGCGCGCAAGGCGGCTATCTGCGAGTTCTTAAGGCGTATCGCTTTAGCTATCTCTTCGTGGAAGATCTTTTTCCAAGGTTGGTATGCGGTGCGTAATTCTGCCAGCAGCGGGGCAATCTCGTCGATCTTGCGTACAGCTAGCCCCTGCCCCCAGAGTTTCTGGGCTATGCCCAGCCAGGCGCCGCTTTCGCCTATTACCTCGGCTTTCTTGTTGGCATCAGCCTGCCAGGCAGTTGCCTCGACGTCAGTATTTGAATAGCCGGACTGCTGCGGCATGGCCTGGCGCTTCTTCCACTCACCGAGGAGCAGTTTCACTATTTCCACTACCAAGTCGGTAATTACCGACCTCGGGGACAGGTACCTGGTGTATTTGTTGAGGCCGAGGGCGGACTTAATGAACTGCCAGATGAACGACAAAGCCGCCAGCCCGAAGAACACGCAGGCCGCCAGCAGCAGGAAGGGGGCAATGGCGTGATTTAAACCAAAAAGGCCGGGCCCCGCGCCTCTGTAATACACATAGGCCGCCAGCAAAAAGCCGCCAAGTATCAGCAGGAGCCACCAAGGCGCGCTAAAAATGGATTCTGATCTTCTGCGCATTGTCATTCAGCAGAATAGTTGTGTGTAACAGTTGTCAATTAGTCGAGCTTATTCTGAAATCTTTACGATTAACACATTACCCTCCACGGATTCCGACTTAAAGCTGAACAGTTTCAACGGTTTCGTATAACGCGCCAATTTCTTTAGACTTAATCCGGAACTGGTTACGTGTTTTGACCGTGGGGCGTGTTGAAAGGTTCTCGATCTTTAATCCGGGATCGTAGTAAACACTTCCTGCATTCATAGCCTTCAGGAATTTTAGGAAGTCTGTTTTTAGCGCAAGGCGCACTTTGTCTCCATACATATAGGACAAGGGCTCTTTCTGGGTCAAGGATGGCACATAGGCTGCCCGCGCATGTTTTCTGACCCAATGAGTGAGCAATCCGGCGAAAGGCCACAGGGCGCTAATTTCACCGCTATCAGTAACGAGTGCAATTCCACCTGAATCTTTTACGATCACCCCTTTATCCCCGTCAAATCCGATCAAACGCAGTGTTAGTCCTGTTAGTGGATGCCTCTCGCCAGCTTTATGTATGCCACCAAAATTTAGCCGGTCTTCCCTGCCACACCTGTCTGGGTATCCGAATTTCCTCACAAAAGCTGCTGCGCCTTGTTCCCCATAGAAGCCCCCAATCGGTTCCGGAGTCATTAAAGTCACGATTCCTGAAGTGAAACGATTGAAGTTGGAAACTTTGTGCTGTTTGACTTCCCAACCAAGGAAATCAGGCTCCGCTAAGCTGTTGGGCCGTACACCAAGCTCCGCTTCCAATGTAAGTCCCCCACAATTTCTGGCATTACATGGACCTAGTGCTCCGTGCCCATCAAGTCGTTTCGATTTTATCCAGCCTGCATGATTAATTCTTGTTAGCTCCCGCAACAATGCCTCCCGGCTATTGTCTGCTCCGGAACAAGTAAGATCAACAAATACCCCGGCATCCGGCTCGCGATTTAGGCTTTTGAATTCTGCAGATATCGATGCGCTTTCGGGAAAGACCATCCCGAATATCTTCCCGGAAGTGGAAACGGCTAAGAACAAAACCCGGCCTCGCAGACGGTGCGCCATTAGTTCAGATGGCGCATTCTTGCAGCCGGAAAGAAATCCGGAGAGTCTAACTTCTGGATACTGGGGGTATAAGATCAGCTTGGAGTGAGGGGCCGGAGAAACCGTGCCATTAGTATTAACCCATGAGAAATTAAGTTTGGCTTTGAAAATAGTTTCTTTCGGGCTACTATCGGGGAAGACACCAAGATTTGGAATTATGTTTAAAACCTGGAAATTTTTCCCTAGGTAAACCTGGTTTTTCGAGTTGTCATTTTCGGCGAGCTCAGTTCCGTATACTTTAATTGCCCCAAGATCAGAAAAAATACGGCGTATCCCAGCAAGATCCATACATTCCCCTTAACGCCTCCCAAACAAGGCGGCAAAAGACCTTAGTTGCCAAGTCTTCCCACGATTGCGGTAGCGAGCTTCTCCACAACTTTGACTACGACAGAATTCCCGAACTGCCGGTAGGCCTGGGTATCAGAAACCGGAATTGTGAAGTTGGGTGGATACCCCATCAGTGCCGCGCACTCCTTAGGGGTCAAGCGGCGCGGAATTCTGCCGGCTCCCTGTGAGACCAGTATTTCAGAACCATCCTTGTAATACCGAGCGCTGAGCGTACGGGTGACATCATCAGGCTTTACCAAACCAAAGCCGAAACCGTTTCCGGCCTCGGCGTGCTTCTTGGCATAAGCCTGTAGATATCCCCACAGGTGCGGTGTCAGGGTGTATTTAGCGGGGACGGTCTTCTCCAGAATCGTTCCCAGTCTCGGCCCTTCTTTCGGGTATTCGGGGAAGGCAAAGTCTGTATTCTTATCTTTAAACCCGACGATATAGATTCGCTCTCTGTGCTGCGGCACTACGCTTTGCGCGTCGATGATTTTGTAAAAGACCTTATAGCCGAGTTCCTCGGTAAGCGTATTGTAGATAATCTCAAAAGTCCGGCCTTTGTCATGTCCCCGGAGGTTCTTAACATTTTCCAGCAGGAAAGCTTTCGGTTGCTTCTCCTTGAGGATCTTTGCAATCTCAAAGAAAAGATTTCCTTGGCGTTCGTCATCGAAGCCATGCTTTCGCCCAAGACTGATTTTCTTTGAAACACCGGCGATGCTGAACGGCTGGCAGGGAAATCCGGCACACAGTATGTCATGCTGTGGGATATCTGACATTTTTACTTGGCGAATATCCCCCACAGGCTTTTCGCCGTAATTGGCCTCGTATGTCTCTCTGGAGTACTTGTCCCAGTCAGAGGAGAAAACGCATTTGCCGCCGGCTTTCTGGAAGGCCATTCTGAACCCGCCGATGCCGGCAAACAAGTCGATAAACTTAAATTTCGGCGCCTTGGGTCCCGGAAAAGGGACTTCTGCACTCTCACCGAAGTGAGGCTGATACGGTTCTTTTGCTTTGCCGGTCTTCACGGCAGGTTTCTGATATTTCGCAAGCTTAACAGGTAAACCCTTTTTGTTATTTGTGCCGGTCTTTACTCTTTTGTTTTCTTTCGTACGCATAAAGCTTTTTTTACCTTCAAAACACATTTATCAGTGTTCTTGCTGACGTCTTTGCCCCAAAATCTCAATACAGTCCAGCCTTCTTTCTTTAGGCCGCGGTTAACCTTTTTGTCCCGGCGGATATTGCTCTCAATCTTCTCGTGCCAGAATTTCTTGTTTGTCCCGATCCGTTTCTTTTCTTTAGCCCAGTTTTTTCCATGCCAGAATTCGCTGTCACAGAAAACCGCAACCTTTTCACGGACGAACACCACATCAGGTTTTCCTAAGACATTCTTTGCATTCAGGCGATACCGGAAGCCTTCCCCCGAGAGCGCTTTGCGCAATGTCTTCTCTATCCCGGTTCCGGAGGCCTTTATTGCCTGCATATTCCGGCGCCGCTGGGCCTTGGTAAGCACATCCATCACTGATATGTTACATCTTTTGAAAATATCAGGCCAAGCAGTACTGTTTTACGTTGAAAGTATAGCAGACCAACCCGACAACGGTATGTCGGGATGAACCAGCGCCAACTTTGCATCAAAATCCGGGTAAAGTATGGGGCCTTGGTTTCGACACTGCAGTTTCATTTGGGAATCAGCACGCCTTGGCTACGTTGTTTCTGGCGAGTATGGCTTGTAACATCACCAATTGGAACAATATTCTTATTCAAAAAAGCATGCACATGTTCTGCAATAGCTTTGGCTAAAAGTGGCGGAACAGCATTACCGATTTGATTGTACTGTGACAAGTGGTTGTGTTCAGGCAATCCATTTCTTTTTGTCAATTTTGATGAAATAACAGTTCTTTTCCCCATAAAGCGATAATTATCGGGAAAAGATTGCAGGCGGGCAGCCTCTCTGGCAGTTAAGTTTCTATCTAAGTATGGATGAATAAAGCTGGAATAGAATGACGCCGGAATTGTGTATGAGGGCTTATTCGGGTTAAGTCTGCGGTTATTCATGTTATAGGATACCACCGAAACTTCCCCATTCCCATTCCGTTTTCTTTCTTTATGTTCGAGTGATACATCTGAAACGGATTCGCCTATTTTAATCTGGGCAAAACGTTCGATGATTCTTTTGGTGTGCTTCATTGCCACGTGATTGTATAAGATTCCTATGTCGCCTCTGGCCCATTTCTGATACATGGATTTGGGTTTTGCACTGTAGTTCTGAATCTCACTGCCTTCTGAAGCTTGAATTTTAGGCAAATCCGAGACCGCCTCATTGACCGTTACAGCCTTTTTTAGGCCTTTAATCTTTTTGCTTATATAATGCGTTTTTGGGGGCGGCGGTATTGAAATATTTTTTATGTGGCCGACAATAAACACGCGCTCCCTGAATTGGGGTACCCCGTATTCCGCAGAATTTATCCGCCAGACATTCAGATTTTCGTATCCAATATTGGAAAATGTTTTGCGGATAACATCAATCGTTTTGATCC
This sequence comes from Elusimicrobiales bacterium, assembly GCA_050174915.1. Classification (GTDB taxonomy): domain Bacteria; phylum Elusimicrobiota; class Elusimicrobia; order Elusimicrobiales; family UBA9959; genus UBA9959. The sequence continues at coordinate 320,879 of JBFXJL010000001.1, forward strand.
CTTCAGAATTACATCTTGTTAATATCCCTCGCACGTTTTCCATAATAAACAACGTGGGTTTAAGGTGCTCTATCCATTTGGCAAAATATTTAAAAAGTGAATTTCTGGGATCGTTCAAGTCTCGTTTTCGCGAAGTGGCGTTACTGAATCCTTGGCATGGAGGACCTCCGATAATTACTTCCGGAGCCTGTTTTCCACAAGCACACAATATGTCCTCATTCGTCCTATATTTCTGAATATCGCCCTCAATTACTCTAGTGTGTCTGCTCTTGTTTTTTCGCAGCGTGTTGGCAGCCCAATGGTCCTGTTCAACTTCACAGGAAATTGAATACAGGCCAGTCAACTTGAAGCCAAGACTAAACCCACCAGCTCCAGCAAATAAATCGACAACCTTAGTCTTTTTGGCCATCAGGATAGCTCAATTTCCGCATAAGAGGGCGAATAACGATAAGATCGAGCATAATTATAGATTTCTTCTTTTGTTAACCCAATCGCCTCGGTAATTTTATCTAACGCACCTTTTGGCAAGTGTTGGTTCAGGTAGTGGCGTTCTCTAGGGGTAATAACGGGGACCTGAATTTCGTACAACTCTTTCCCAATAAAATCCAACGCGGCAAATTGACACTTGCTAAAACTGTCCTTTTCGCTGTGTTTGAAAAATATTCCTCCGACTGTAAGCATTCTTGCTCCATCGCGATAAACCAGATTAATGAGTGGCTCAAACTCTATAACCTCTTCTGGTGCCGCCATTCCATTTCTGTCACGCAATCTGGCGGCAACCTCGTCATAAATAATTCTTTTGTATGTCTTTGCCATCTCATCGCCCTGCAAATTAATGCCTGTAGCCCAAGATGGAACTTCTCGCGCCAATTGCTTCCCAAGTTTATCTTTAAATCCTTGTTCTGCCTTAGTATATTTCTGCCCCGGATGTTGGTGATAACCAGAGGCGTTAACTGTAATAACCATAAGACTCCCCGACACACATTTAGCGCTTAAGAATGCCACATCCTGAAGCACCGCATCCGTTAACGCACCATCGTAATCCAGCCAAGTTATAGTCTTTTTATCCCACTTAAGTTCGGGAAGAATTTTATTCGAATCCCCATATTTTATATCAATGCATTCAAAAGGCCTATTAAATTCAAAGCGAGGCTCATATTCTGTCCGGTGCTCTATGCTAATCATGTCGGAAATGTTCAGCGCCTTGTGAAACAGTATAAAGTCGGCAAAGGTTGTGGAGCCTAAACCGATATACCTGTATTTTTCAACCGGAGCAAACCCGGATAAACGGCGAAAAGCATCTACAAGCATTTTCCTTTCCGTACTTTTATTGGGTCGGACACGATAGTCAAATTTGCTGAAGCTCGGGGTGGGTCTGACTTCCTGTGTCATTTAACAATCTCCCTTTCAACGAAATAGTCAAAGATTTCCCGGCCAATTGCGCTTATGTTCTCTTTGCCGAAGTACTCCTTAATTGCTGCATGTTCCCTAGGTGATATTTCGAACTTAACCCATATTGGCTTGGGTTTGTTTGGGGCTATTGGTTTGGCTGGTTCAGGATGCGAGAACTTCTCCGGAGATGTTAATTTTTTGGTGTTCAATAAAGTATCCACTTTACACGCTTTTGAGCCTTCAATGGAAGCTTGGAGCGGTGTGCTTTTAATCCGGCCTTTATCAAAGTCACTTTTTTCATCATGTAAACCATTCAAGAAATCAATGACTGTTCTCATCATTACAGTCATTTGCTGCAAAACAGCTCTATACACTGGGGAATCCAAGTCCATATTTGTCTTGGAAGTATTCCATGGCAACTCTCTGGGATCTTTTGCCTCCAGAAAGACATAGCCACGGAAACGATAGTATTGAGGATGATATTCAGGGATCCGAATAGGAGTTTTTACACCCCACCCTGTCTTCTCAGTATGATCTGGGCCCAAAATGAGACGGTTATTTCCAAAAACATACCATCCACCATTGGGGCCATATTTTTCCTGTTCAGAGATTCCCACTACAATTCTTACCTTTACTTTTCCAGCCGTATGTTCCCAAACTGCGGGCTTTATTTGCCCGTAAGCCAGTAAGGCAAGTTCCGAAGCCTTTAGCTCTTTTTTATTTATAACAATCTTCAGCCCGTTAGAGATGCTATGGAGATGCTCCCGCTGCAATTCCTTTATCAGCTCATCCATGTCCTGTTCCGTCTTAAACGACTCGTTGACATCTTTGTTGAGCTGTGAGACTGTGATTTGAGTGCCGCGATCTGCTTCCGGGAATGTTTTCTTTAACCCTTCTTCATATTTGTTGAAAACAAATTGCCAAGCTTTAAGGTCATCAGCCTCTGAGTCCTGCCATTTATTCACATCCACAGCCATGTCAAACCAGGAATTCTTTTCTTTTGATTTAACTTCAAAGGATTTCCCAAGTTTAAACAGAGCCCTTTTCATGCCTATTCCAAAAACACCGACTGAATGTTCAGTGTGTTGAGCTTCGAAATCTGATCTGCCGAACCTAAATGCATGGCGTCTGGCAAGGTCCACAGACATCCCTCCACAATTGTCATGGATCTTAAAATAGTCCTTTGCGGTATTCAGCTCAATCTCTACTTTTAATCCGTGATAATTACCATCAGGGCGTAGTCTTAGTGCGCCATCAATACAGTTGTCCAACAAATCCCCTATTGCATCTCTTAACGTAACATCTCTGACCAACATGGATATAAACAATTCCTTTGTCGGTGTGGCTTTTATCACGGATTTGTCTTCTGATGAATTTGTGTTAATAGTTTTCATGATTACTCCGTTTCCGATTAATATTATAAATAATTGCGCTTCTGCGCGGTTCGTGAACTTTTATAGCATTTCCTCCACAAGCATAAATTCTTCGCCTTTCGCGTTCGGAAGCACTATCTCAGAGTATTCCGGTGTCGCTGCCGTCAGTAACGAGGACGCAGATGCCGCTGTGTTGTATAAACACTGTTTTGCACTGGAGGGTGCCGGCAGCGTCCTCTATATCTCGCCTACGCAAAGATCTGGTCCCTAGCATGACACTATCACACCTTATCGAAGTTCTTTCCATAAAGGATCTTCGCTTAAGGTTAGTTCCATTAAAATCCTTCCCATCCGGCTTGTATGCTTTCGGACCGGGGTATAAACATCGCCGCCCCTTCCCGGAAAGCGCTCTATGATATTATCACTCTTTAAGCGATTAAGGATTCTATCGGCCCCTTTTTTTAATCCCGCATCGCCCAGTCCTCTAAGTAGGGCTTCGACTTGACGTCCTGAACCTGGCTGGAAAAATAGTTTTTTAACAATAGTCACAAAGACACGCTGCTCCACAGTTAGTTCTGCATTTCTAATGCGCGCAACGGTAGAAACCGATTCATATGTGGCAATATCACAATTATTAATCCAGTCTGGGAGTCCTCCAGCTGCGGACACCCCATTAATTTGCTGTATCATCGAGTCACGGACAAAAACCTCTCCTGGATTGCTATCGGTAATATCAAGGCTATCAATTACACTTGAAGATATTGATAGTCCGCGAATTCGCCGTCCGCTAAAGTCAAGAAATGTTATGTGAGAGTCGGATATCGAGATGTTATCGAAGACCATATCCCCATCAGCAGCTATCAACATGGCAGCGATAACATCTCCCGCCAATATAGCATTCTGACGTAGAGCAGACTGCTTTAAAAGTCTGTGGTATTGTGTGCCATGTGGCGCGGTAGTCATATCGGCAGCCAAGAGCGTAAGCCCCAGTCTTCCTAAAGGATTCTTCCACTTTATATTAATAACCGCCTGGACGTCCTTCTCTTCAATCGTTGTGACATCTTCTGCCCTTAACCCATCCAATATGTACTGATCCACAAAACACCGATCAGAAGTTTCTGCAGCTACTCGGCCCAAGGAGGAAAGTCTTTGCAGCATTAATGCCGATTCATCTACTGGAGACATCCCTGTTACTTCTATAAAGGCACTACTCATTTCTTCGGTAGTGATTGGGCCGACATCGCCCGCTTTAACCCTCGTGATACGTGCAAGTCGCCTAAGCAGACGATGTATTGTGATGGGGTCCAGAGCGTTGTGTATCCGCCGTTCACGATCGCAGAGTGCGGTAATAAATACCTGCCAGAATGCCGCCTCGCCAGTGTTGGAGTCACTGATTGCGGCAAGTTCCTTCGCATCCAGCTTCGCAACGAGTTGGCACACTAAAGGGCGCTTAGGAACCCAGGAGGGCAAATTAATGGCGGCACCAGCTGTCCTTAGATAGGATGACATCTCGGCATCCGTGAATTCGTCTGCGCATCGCAGTGTTACTGTATTTGCCGCATCCAACCCAAGGCATTTATACATTTCATCGTCCGAATTGAAATAGTGTTCTCGCCCGGTGATAAGCACACCGCCGCGGTGGTGCTCAAAGAGATCTCTGACCCCGCGTAGTGATTCGGAGCGGATAGCTGTTAATCGCACCGGATTATCACTCCACGTCTGGGATCCTATCTCATCGAATCCATCTAGCAGTAAGCATATCGTATCCTGTTCCAGAATCTGCATTACTGGATTGGTAATAGTTGGAGCTCCGAGATCATCGCAATGGCGCTGTATTATTTCATGGGCCCGTTTCATCCCCCATTGATCCCGCAAATCTATTGCTAAGGGATAAATCGTGGCGAGGGTCTGCGGCACAGATAATATATTGAACAACTCGCGAACACAACGGCTTTTGCCGGCACCGTAATTTCCGAGCAATATTATATTACGCCCCTCGCGCAACAGGTTCGCTATCTCTAGAACACTATACTCGCGACCAGAGGATTTAGTCACATACTTCACTTCAACATATGCCCGTGGGTCACTTTCGCCTGATTCTGGATCCACTGCGCTACCAAACTTTCGCTGTAAACGAAGGTGTCGATATGAGGAATAATCCAAGAACAGTCGCTCAAACCCCATAGTCGACAACACTTTTACATTAACGCCAGCTCCTGTTTCCATGAGAGAAGGGGGCGGTTCGTCCTCGCACACAAAATAACATTCAGCATATATATTCCTTGCAAAGAGAAACGGTTTAACAGAAGCAAATTTCGCCAAATCGGCGCGAAGTTTTTCTAAATTGTTCTCTTTTGTGATTTCGACCAGCACCCACCTATCTGCCTCGGGTTTCACAACACAATCAATATCGACTCCATTCAGGTGTTCGGCATGGGCTGGTGATGCCCACTTTGATGATGCAATGAAACGCACATAATCCTCAAGTTGTTTCCAGTTCATTCGTATTCTCCAATCTGATAGATATAAAAACTGCAAGGCTCGTCTTGTTGTCCCACTGCATGCCAGTGCTATTCATTCTTGGTTATGACATTACTATCGACTACAAGCTTATGAGTGCTTATCCACAACTTCTGCCATTGATATTAACTCTTCGCTTTGCGTTCGGGATTACGATGCCGTCTTACCCAAAGGGTAGAGGATGTCATTGGTCATGACATCCTGCCGGAAGCGGCTCTTGGTGCCGGAGTAGACTATCACGAGGGCAGCCCGGGGTGCGCGCGCAGGGGGCTGTGGGGAAAGAGGATGGGTGAGCGTTTAAACATTGATGTTATACTAGTATAGCTTCCGCGCCTAACCTCCTTTTATTTTATATCTTTAAATCGCGTTAATATATACCCCAAATGGGGTAGATGTCACAATTCGAAGCTCCCCCCGTTCTTGAGCACGTGTACACGGTCCTTGCCGAAGGCCCAGGTGAAGTTTTCGGGGTGTTCGGTGTGGATGGGGATGATGTGGCGGGGTTTTTTGTTGTCTATGAGCTCGCGCACGGCGGAGAAGTAGGCGTGGCCGCTGGCGTGCACGGGGAATTCGGGGAGGCCCTTGGTCTTGAAGTATTCCAGCGTGTCGTGAAAGGACTCCTCTATCTTGTAGCCGTTCCACATGGAGTACACCAGCACGGCGTCGGTGAAGTCGCGCACGTACTTCTCCAGCCAGTACTGCGAGTAGGTGCGCACGGCCACTATTAGCCGCTTGTGGTTGGCCTTCACCCATTTCCAATCCACTAAATGCGGCTTCATCCGGGCGTAGACGGCGGCGTACTCGGGCAGGCGGGCTATTTTGGCGGTGGCGGGCGCGTCTATGATCTTTAAGTGCTCGTCGCCCAGGCCGGGGATCTGCAGCTCCACGCCGCTGTCGCGCTTCACCTGGGCTTTCAGGGTTTCCAGCACCAGGGCTATGTAGCCGTCTATGGCCAGGTAGCGGCCGTGGGCCTGGGCTATCTCCGAAAGGCTGGTTATCACGTCCAGGTCCTGGCCCGAGCACATCACGTATAATGCCCCCTCGCGGCCGTTCACCAGGCTTTCTATGTCCTGCAGCACCTGGTGCTCGGTGGGGCCGCTGAGCACGGTGCTCTGGGTGCCCTCGGTCAGCATCAGGTCTATGGGGCCCAGGTCGGCCTCCAGGAACTGCTGAAAGGCCGCGCGCTTGTTGCCGTGCTTGCGGTAGTCGCCCGTATAGATCAGGCGTTTCCCCTCCGCCTCTATCAGAAAAGCGAAGGCCTCGGGGGCCGAATGGTCCATCAGGTAAGGGGTCAGCCGGAAAGCGCCCACCGTGAACGCCACGCCCTTGCGGTAATGCTTTATGGTGGCACGGAGCTCGGTGGCGTCGCGCGGCATCTTGCCGCTGATGCGTATGAGCTCTTCCATAGCGGCCGTCATCCATACCGGCACGGCCGGGTCTACCGGTTTGGGGATAAGGCCGCCGTAATGGTCGCCGTGGTTATGCGAGATAACTATGCCGTCGAGCGGCCGGGTGCCGTCGGCGTAGAGGCCGGGGATATTGAGGATGATCTCGGCCGGCGTGGGATAGACGCTCTTGTTGGTAGCCGGGTCTATTTTGGGCAGCGGCGCGCCGTAGTCGAGCAAAATGCGGGACTCCCCCGACTGCAGCTCTATGGTATTGCCGCCCACTTCCTCGGCACCGCGATGTACAGTGATCTTCATATAGCTCACCCCTTGAATATATTATACAGCATCACCCCGACAAGGGGCTGTCGCGGAGATCCCCAGCGGGCGGGCTAAGTTTAATAAAAGAAGAACCCGGCCTTGGCCTTATTGGCGGCCTGCCGGGTTCTCTTTTAAACTGCCTGCTTCTTAAACGAAGTTTATTTCTATGCGCTTGCCGAATACACGGGCTATTTTCTCAAGCGTATTGTAGGAAGGCTTGTATTTGTCCTGTTCCAGTCTTGAAATCACCTGTTGCTTGGTATGGAGCTTTTTCGCCAACTCCGCCTGTGTCATATGGGCGCGCTCCCGCAGGTCGGCTATCTTGTGGGCTATAAGCAGGCGCTCTACGCCCCGCTCATAGGCGCGGCGCCCTGCTGGGGTTTTGTAGAATTCCCCGACAAAATCCTCATGGGTATACGGTTTCTTTTTCATATTCTATCTCCCGTTCTCCTGGCCATGTAGTCTGCGCGTATCCGCTTAGCCCGCTCCTTACAAAATCCCCGGTATAATTCTCGCCGCGACGGGAAACATAATATATGACCCTAAACATCGCGCCCCCTCCGCGGGGCGCATACAGCTATTCTGTTGTATATAGCATACATCAGAATAGTTGTATAGTCAATGCCCCGCTTAACCTGCACATAGTATAACAGGCGCCCCCGACAAGGGGCTGTCGGGGTGAAGGGAAGGGAACCGCGGGTAGCTAATCCAGCGTGAATTCTTCGCCGTTATTCAGTATTTTGGCGCGCTTGCCGAAGGTCTGGGTGAATTTGTCCCGGTGCTCCGTGTTTATGGGGATGATGTAGCGCGGTTTCTTGTTCTCCACCAGTTTGCGGATGGTGGAGAAATAGGCGTGGTGCGAGGACGGGGTGGGCACTTCGGCCATGCCGCGGGCGCGGAACCATTGGAGGGTCTCCTGCATGCCCTCTTCCTCGCTGTAGGTCTCCCAGTCGGAATAGATCAGGGTGGCTTTGCTGAAATCCTTTATCTCTTCCCCCACCCAATGCTGGGCGTTGGCGCGCACCGGTATTATAAGGCGGTCCAGGTTGTCGTTTATCCAGTCCCAGCCGTACATCCTGGGGCGCATGCGCCTGAAGGTCTCCATGTATTCCGAAAGCTGGAAGATGCGCTGCGTGGCTTTATTGCGCACAATGCGCAGGAACTCGGTCTCCAGGCTAGGGGCCTTAAGCTCCACGCCCTGCTTTTCTGCCAGGTGTTTTAACCTTTCCAGCAGCAGGGCCACATAGCCGTCCACCACCAGGAAGCGCCTGGTGTTCTTGGCCAATTGGGTCAGGCTGGTAAGCAGGCCTATATCCTGGCCGCCGCACATAACAAAAAGCGGCCCGTCGCGGCCTTTGAGGTTGGCTTCTATATGGGCCATTATCTCCGGCTCCGTGGGGCCTTTCTCTATGCCGGCCTGGGTGCCTTCGGTTATAAGCGCGTCTATGGGGCCAGGCTTTGCCGCCAGCAGCTGTTTGAAGGCGGCGGCTTTAATGCCGTGCTCGCGGTAGTCGCCGGTATATATAACCCTCTTGCGGCCGGCTTCTATCAGGAAGGCGAAGGACTCGGCCGCGGTATGGTCCATCAGGAAAGGGGTTATAACGAAGCCGCCCACTATGAATTTATGGCCTTTGCGGAAATAGTGAATGTCCGCCGTCAGCTTTTGCGGCTCGCTGGGCATTTTGGCGGTTATGCGTATGACGTCTTCCATTATCTCCGACATGAAGACTTTTATGCGCGGGGATACCGGCCGCGCCAGCAGCGCGCCGTAATGGTCCGCGTGCGTGTGGGAGACCAGAATGGCCAGTATGGGGTCGGGGGCTTTGTCGTCGTAAAGGCCGGGGATGTTCAGCGTGGTCTGCCGCTGTTCCCCCTGCGCGTTGTACAGCGGGGTGCCGTAGTCGAGCAGGATGCGGGACTTGCCCGACTGCAGCTCTATGGTATTGCCGCCCACTTCCTCGGCGCCGCGATGTATTGTAATCTTCATATGGCTCAACCTTTGAATATATTATACAGCAATACCCGGCAAGGGGCTGTCGCGGAGATTTGCCCGCTGGCAGCTGAAGTTTAATAAAATTTATCTACGCTATGGCTTTGAACAAACTCGACCTCATTGTATTCGACATGGACGGCACGCTGACAGATACCATGGGCTGCCTGGAGGACTGGATTTACAGGGCCATTAAGGACCACTGCGCGTCTTCGGTCACCCCCGCCGCCGTAACGGCCGCCTTCGGGCCTACCGAGCGGAAGATCATAGAGGCCTTCGTGCCGGTCGACCGGGCCGCGGCCTGCCTGGAAGCCTATTACACCCTTTGCGAGGCCGAGCACAGCCGCGTTAAGGTTTACCCCGGCGTAGCTGAAATGCTGCGCCAGATAGGGCGACTAGGCACTCCCATGGCGCTGTGCACCGGCAAGAGCCGCCGGGCGACGGAGATCTCGCTGGAGCGCCTGGGCTGGCAGGAGCACTTTAAGTTTGTTGTTACCGGGGACGACATGGCGCGGTTCAAGCCAGACCCGGACGGGCTGAACCAGATCCTGGCCAGAGGCAGTTTCGAACGGTCGCGGGCCATCTTTGTAGGTGACAGCCACGCCGACATAGCAGCGGCCGCCAATGCCGGCATCCTCAGCGGCCACGCCCTGTGGAGCCGCCCCGGCCCCTTGCCAACGGGCGCGCCCAAACCAAGTTATGAATTAGCCGCTCCGCTGGACCTGCTCGCCCTGCTGTAGGACGGAGATGGAGAGCTGCGGGCAAAACTGCTATGGGTGCGTGTAATGGCCGTGGCCGGTTGTGCGTTTGTGGTGGCCCCGGGCAGGTTCTATAGCGAAGCAACCCAGGCGGACGCCGTAGACTTCAAGTATGGCGGTCAGGGTGGAGAAGGAAGGATTGCCGGTCTTGGAAAGTGTTTTATATAGCGTCGTGCGGCTCATTTTTATAGCTTTAGCCAGAGCCCCCATGCCGCCATTGGCGGCCACCACGCGGCGGATTGCGATAAGGAGGTATTCAAGCTCCCCCTCCTGCGCAGCCGCGTTTAGGTAGGCGGCGGCCTCCTCGCGGTTGGCGAGGACTTCTTTCATGTAGCTGTCGTGAGACCTGGTAAGTTTCATCTCCGCCTCCGATAATCTGCCCAGAAATGCTTCGCCCTGGTTATGTCCCGGCGCTGGCTTCGTTTAACTCCGCCGCAAAGCAGCAAGACGATATCCGGGCCGTCTTCGCCGTAATAGACCCTATAACCGGGGCCGCAGTGTACGCGCAGTTCCCAAACCCCCTCCCCCACAGGCCGACAGTCTCCGAAATTACCGTCAGTAACCCGATCCAGCCTTGTGCGTATCGCAGCCCGCGCCCCGATGTCCGGCAGGGCGCAGAGCCAGTCAAAAAACACACTCCGTCCGTTAACCAGATAGTGCAGTATCCTGCACTTGTGCGGCTCCATACCTGCCCTCCATAGTGTATCCTATAAAAGACACATTGTCAACCCCGGCCAAAACATCTTTCCCAAATAGGGTAGCAGACCACCCCGACAAGGGGCTGTCGGGGTGGAAATTGAAAGCCCGGCTGTTGAGCCGGGCTTTCCTGGTGCTATTGAGGGCTAGACTGCTACCACTGGTAGCGGGAGCGGATCTTGGCCAGCCAGGGCGGGGTTTTCTTGGTGATGCCGGCGGCGTAGGCTTCTATTATGGCCTGCACGGGCAGGGCGGCGAAACCGGGCTTATGCTCGGGGGCCAGGCGCAGGCGGTAGCGCTCCATGGGGCCCTGCAGCGGCTGGTTCTCGGGCGAGGGGCGCTCGGCCGTGGTGAGGCTGGTATTGCGGTTGTCGTAGACCACCAGCAGCAGCGCCTCGTCGAAGCCGAACTGTTCTTTCAGGCGCAGCAGGGTGAAATGACTGCGGTAGAGCTGGTTGACCGGGCCGGCGAACAGGCAGGCTCCCTCGTGGCCGTCCAGCGGGTTGGGCTTGCCGAACATGCCGTCGAGATTGAACTCGTTGAAGGCGATGAGGTTATGGGCGTGGCGCAGCTGGCACAATGCGCCCCGCTCGCCGTTCTCCAGGCAGGCGTGGCGGCCGGGTTCGGTATAGGCCGGGTCGGTGAAACCGGCGCAGACGCCGAACTCTGACTCGGTATACTTGAATTTAATGCCGATGAGGGCGCGCACCGGGGCGCCGTCGCGCTCGCCGGTGACGGCCAGCGCGGCCTCGAGACCCCCGGAGCGGCCGGTCTCGCCGGTAAGGGCGGCCAGATCCGCCTTCGGGAATATTTTCTCGCCGCCGGCTGTCGGCTTATGCGGCACCTCGAAGTGGCAATCCTCCACGGTCTTTACGTTTACCCCCCACGTCGGGGCGGCATTGGCGTTGATGGCCGCGATCAGGCCGGCTATGGCCGTCTCGTTCTTCATGAATACCGGGGCCAGCGCCTGGGCGCAGGCGGTCTGCGAGCTGCGCGGGTTCTTGGCACGCGCGTGCAGGGCCAGGCCGTTCTTCTTGGAGTAATCGGTGAGCTGGTTGTCGAAGGCGCCGGGCTGGGTGAGCTTGGGCAGGGCGGCCCAGGCGGCCTGGTGAGTGTCGGCCAGGCGGGTGAAGTCGTTGACCCTCGGCTTGCGGGGCAGGTAGGCCGCGCGGGGGCTGGTGAGGGCTTTCTCGAGCAGGTCTATGAGCGGCGCGAAGGCGGCGGCTTTGAGGGGCGCCACGGCGCCCAGCAGCGCGTACTGGGCACCCTCGGGCAGGTCGGCCGGCTGCAGGCAGGCCAGGCGACCATAGGCGTCGTAGACCTGGCCGATTATCAGCAGGCACTTGGGGCTGAAACCTTTTATCGCCATCGGCTCGTCGTTGAGCACGCCGAGGGCAGTCTTCTGGTCGAGCAGCTGCTGGTAATGCTTTGTGAATATGGCCTCGCCGCCTTTGAGGGCGGCCGGCAGGGCGCGGGCGGCCTTCAGGCGGGCCATGGCGGCGCCGTCCAGGTCGGGGCTGCTGGCGAACTCGAGGTTGAGCAGCAGCAGCTGGCCGGTGGCTTTCTCGAGGAGCAGCAGGTCCACGCGGTTGGCCTCCTGGCTCTTGTCGGCCAGGGCCTCCTGCGGCACCTGCACCTGCTCGTCGACCACGGTAAAATCTTCGCGCTTGCGTAAGAGCTCCCAGGCCAGCTGCGCCTGCTGCACCGGTTCCTGGCCGGACATTTTGTTCTTGGCCACGTGGTCCAGCACGGCGCGGCGGCCCTTCTTGAGCTGTATGGCGAGCGCCTCGGCGCTCACGCCCTTCTCGGGCTGGCGGCCGAAGATGCGGGTGTATTCCTGCGTCGAACCCAGTTCCCCCAGCTCCAGGGCTTTCTGGCCCATGTAGTAGAAGGCCACGGTATTGTTGGGCCGCAGGTGAACGATGGAGCCCGGCGTGCTCTGCCAGTTGAACAGGCTGTCTTTTAAAAGCTGGGCCTTGTCGAAGGCGGTCTGGTTGAGGAATCTTTTGAAGGCCATTGTTTCTCCCTGGACTGTATACTCAATTTTACCTTTTTACCTATGGCGGCGGGGTTTATATAAACAAAACCCGGCCGCTGGGCCGGGTCCTGTTCGCGCTTAGGCGGCCTTAGCTCTTGCGCACATCCATCATGCAGCCCAGCCAGCGGTTGTCGGAAAGCGGCATTACGGGATCGCTGGAGACGCCGAGAAAGTCCTTACCGAACATCTCGTAAACGCCCGAGGCCAGCTGCAGCTCCGGCAGGCGGCCCACCAATCTGCCGTCCTTCACGAGAAAGGCCACCTGCGCCGGCGTGCCATAGCCGCCCTGGCTGGTGTAATCCCCGCCCAAGGCCATGGTCACAAAGATGGCCGGCTGGCCGCCCAGCATTTCCCTGAAGGTCCTGGCCTGGCTTTGAATGCGCATATTGCCGGCGCCGGAGTCGGGCGTGCCGTCGTAGGCGGCTGTAGCGGTGCCGCTGGGCTCGTAGCCGAACCTGGCCGCCGTCTTCTTGTCGGCGTAGGGCGCGCGGATCACGCCGTTCTCGATATACTTAAAGCCCTCGCCGCACACGCCCTCGGCGTCGAAGAAAGGCCGATAGGCCTGGCTGGGGCTGTTGTAGAGCGTGAAGCCCTCGTTGAACAGCCGCTGGCCGAGCTTGCCGGAGAACAGCGAGCTGCCGGAGCCGAAGGTCATGCCGGCGAGTTCCCTGAAGAAGATGTTGCGGATCTGGCTGTCGTTCTCCTCGAAGAACACGGGCAGGCGGCCCCCGGCCGGCAGCGGCACTTCGCGCAGGTGGGCGGCCAGCATTTCGGCGCCGTAGGCCAGGAAGGCGGCGCGGTCATAATCGGTGCCGGTATACGAGAACCAGCCGTCCAGGATGCTGGACGACGAGGCCAGCTTGTAGAAGAAGGTGAACTCGTGAGTGGTTATGGACGAGGCGTAGTCCAGGCCGGCGCTGTTGCGCATGGTCGTCTGGCTGTTGCCGGACTTGATGCCCGACGAGGAATAGACGAACTGCGGGAAATCCTTGCGGAAAGCGGCCAGCAGGGCTCCGGCCTCGGCATCGAGCGCGGCCGGCGTAAAGGGTTTGCCGCCTACGGTCTCGGCGCGGCGAGCCCCGGCGGCCGGCCGGCCGGGATAAGGGATCTTGTAGCCCAGCGCCGCCACGGCGCGCTCGCGGGCGGCGGCCTCCCCCTCCGTGCCCATATAGCCGGCGACGCCTATGCAGCCGGCGTCATAAACCCGCAACCCGTTGCGCTGCACGCGCTTGGCGCGCAGCGACTCCAGGGCCGAGGCCGAGAGCTTGACCGATACTTCGTCGTCGATAATAGAGATGGTTTCGTTAGTCATAGTTCCTCAGAGTACCGTCAGCTCCTGCACGCGCACATAAGGCCCGCCGAAGCCTACCGGCAGCGGGTACTGCTCCATCTTGCCGCAGCCGCCGCCCACGAAGGACAGCAGTTCCACCTTGTCCGAGATGGCGTCGATCTTGCCGAAGGTGTCGAACACGTTGCCCGAGATGACGGAGATCTGTGCCGGCCCGGTGATTTTGCCGTTCTTGATGTAATAGGCCAAAGACGGCGCAATGGTGAAGGTGCTCAGGCCCGAGCCGTGCTTTATGGTCTCCACGTACAGGCCGTCCTCCACGCCGGCGAACAGCTCTTCTTTGCTCATGTTGCCGGGCTCGAAGTGGGTGGTGGTCATGCGCACTATGGGCTCGTACTCGAAGTTGACGGCCCGGGCATTGCCGGTGGTCTCCTCGCCCATGGCGGCGGCGGTGCGGGCGCTGTGCAACCGGCCGGCCAGGCGGCCGTTCTTTATGAGCGTGGTGCGGCGGGCGGGGCTGCCTTCGTCGTCGTAGGGCGTGTAGCCGTTGCCGGGCAGCATGCCGCTGTCGGTGATATGCAAAAAGGCGGGGCCCAGCTGGCGGCCTATATGCCATTCCTTCATCATGGTCTCGTCGCCCAGCATGAAGTCGGCCTCGCTCTTGTGGCCGAAAGACTCGTGGGCGAACACGCCGGCGGCCGCCGGCGACAGCACCACGGTGTACTTGCCGGGACTCACCGGCGTGGAATTGCGCAGGAACTCGAGCGACTTGGCTATGCGGCCTTTTATGGCCTCGCCGAAACCGCCCAGGCCGGCCAGGTCGCCGGCGGCCATATTGGCGCTCTCGGCGAAGGTGCGGCCGTTCTCACTAAAGGACAGGTTGAAGCGCAGGCCGCAGGTCTGCTGGTCGCTTACTATGCTCGCCCCCTTGGAATTGTACAGCTCCTTGTGGGTGCAGGTATCTTTGTAGAAGCAGGACCACATGGTAATGGCCGGCTCGGCCGTCACCGGCGGGAAGAAGGAGGAGAGCAGGGCGTTCTTGCCGGCCAGCGGCACGCTTTTCAGGTCCTCGCCCTGAAGTTTTACCGGCTCCGGGCTGCGCTCAGGCAGGGCCTGCACCATTTTATCGGCGGCTATGTCCGCGTTGGGCGCGGCCAGGGCGGCCAGGCGGTCTATTTCCCCCTGCACCAAGTCGAGCGCGGTGATGGACGAGAAATACCAGCGCCCGCCGTCATAGACGCGGATGAAGGCGCCGGCGGTGTCGCGCTCGCGCATTTCGCGGATCTCGCCCTTGAGATAGCTGATCATGGTCTCGCGCGTCCGCTCCACGCGCACGTCGCAATATAGTCCCGCCGGGAATTTAAACATAAGTCTTCTATTTTATCCGCTTTATCCTGCCCGTCCTGGGCGCTTTCACTTTGCCGCGGGCGAAGGCCTGCTCCATGAGCGAGCGCACGGGGATCATGGTGTCTACGATGTCCTTGCCGCCCTGGAAGGCGTCGCCGCCGTTGCCGCCGTAGGCCAGGTAGTCGTTGGTGGCCACGGCAAATTCCTCTTCGGGCTTTATGGCTTTGCCATTGCGCGTAAGCACTATGTGGTCGGCCTTGCGGTCGGCGCCCGGCTTGAATTTCACCTCCAGGCCGGACACCTGTATGAAGGACATATTATCGACGATATTGTCGGCGATGAGCTGGCGCAGCTGGGCGCCGTTGAGGCGCATGGTGATAACGTCGTTGTCGAAGGGCATGGTCTGGTACAGGTCGCGCACCAGCACGGTGCCCCGCTTGATGGGCGTGCGTATGGCCTTGGTGTTGTGAAAGGCCAGGTCCGACCCGGTGGCCTTGCGGGTGATGTCGCAGAGCCAGTTGCCAATGACGGAATCCAGGCCGTCGGCGGCGAAAGTGAGGTCGTCGGCGGCCTCGCCCACCACGCGGCCCATCTTGATCTCCACCGAGGCGTTGAAGCCGGCCACGGTGGCCAGCACGGCAGGATCCTCGCCGGTGCGGTCTATCCACAGCGGCAGGGCGGCCACGCTGACGTCGGTGAGCTTGCCGGTCTTGTCGTCGAAGGTGAGCTCCGCCCGGGTTACATGCGACAGGCCGTAGCCGCTCTCGCCTATCCAGGTGCCCGAGACCGGGTCCTTATAGCCTTTGTGCAGGGCAGTATGGTCGTGGCCGCCCAGCAGCAGGTCTATGCCGGGCACGGCGCGAATTATGTTCAGCGTGCCCACCGGCGCCGGGGTGAAGGTCCAGGTGGAGATGTCCAGGCGCTTGAGGCTGATGGCTTCGTCTATGCCCCAGTGGGTTAGCACTATCACCGCGTCGGGAGCCTGCTCTTTTACCACGGGCAACCAGCGGGCGGCCTCGGCGGTCTCGTCGCGGAAATCCAGGTGTTTCACGTTCTCGGGGCGGGTGCTGGTGGCCGTATGCTTGCCGGCCAGGCCCAGCACGGCTATGCGGCGGCCGGCCCGCTCGAAGACGGCGTAGGGTTTTACGTAGTCGGGCTTGTCCCCCCCGGCCTTGTTGTAGATATTGGCCGCCAGCAGCGGGAAATTGGCGCTGCCGATCAGCGAGCGCAGGTTGTCGGCGCCGAAGTCGTAGTCGTGGTTGCCGGGCACGGCGGCATTGTAGCCCAGCTGGTTCATGAGGGCCATGCTGCTCAGGCCCCGCGTGAGTATGCCCTCGGGCGTGCCCTGGAACATGTCGCCCGAGTCGAGCAACAGGTAAGGCGTGGTTTCCTTCTTGAGCAGGGCGGCCAGCGCCGCGAAGCCGCCGGCCAGCCGGGTGGGGTTCTCGTTGTCCCAAGCCGCGGGGCGGGCCGAGTACCAGCCGTGCACGTCGGAAGTGTGGTAGACGGCCACGGTGGCGGCCTGTATATTGAGCGCGGCCAGCGCCAGGATCAGGAGGATGAATATAGATATCTTTTTCATGCTAGGTATATTGTAGGAAAGGCTGGGCCCCGGCACAAACGGGATTTTACCCCGACACGCCCTTGTCGCCATCGTCTGCTATACTTTTTTCAGCGGCGCGCGAATTAACTATAATCTAGAGGGTTCTATGGCCAAACTCATACATACAGCTGACCTCCACATAAGCGTGGCAGAGAAGGACTATTGCTACGCCGTGCTCGACGAGATCCTCGCTCTTGCGCGCGGAGAGAAGGCCGGCTTCCTGATCATAGCCGGGGACCTGTTCGACTCTTACGCCGACTTCGAGGCCCTGCGCAAAGAAGTCCGCACTAAACTTTTCCACCTGCACGAGGAAGGCTGCCGCACCATTTATATCCCCGGCAACCACGAGGGCCGCGGCGCCGCCGCCGACCTGGGCGCCTACAGCCTGGACCCGGTGCAGTTCTACACCAAGCAGCCTTTCGTTTTCTTCGAGGCCGAGGGTGTGGAGTTCATTTGCGTGCCGCATGCCGCCAACTACGACGGCTACCGCGACTGGAAGGTGCCGCCCAAACGCGAAGGCGCCGCCCGACTGGCCGTGGTGCACGCCCTCAATTCCACCATCTATACCGGCCCCGACGAGGAAGCCGACGCGAAAGCCGGCGTGATAGAGGACGATTTCTTCGCCCGCTTCGGCATCGATTATGCCGCCATGGGCCATGTGCACTCCGGCCGCGAGCAGCGCCTGGGCGGGGCCGTGGCCTGCTACCCGGGTTCCCCCCGCGTGTGGCGCGCCCATGCCCGCGAGGCCGGCCCGCGCACCGTGCGGGTATTGGATATCAACGGGACGAATATTGTCAGCCGCGAAGTGGTGATGAAATCCGCCGGCCAGTACCGCGAGTATTACCTGGCCATGGGCATAGACGGCGCGCTGGACCTGGTAGGCCTGCACAAGATAGAGGACCAGCTCGGCAAACTGGATTTAATAGACGTTAAGATCACCGGCGTGGTGGAGGACGAAAAAGCCGCCGCCGCCGAGGCCGAAAAACTGCGCGTCCGCCTGGCCGCCAATTGCCGCCTGGCCGAGGTGGAGCTGAAGACCAAGGTGGCCGCCGACATCTCCACCAACGGCCTGGCCAGGAATTTCCTGGCCGAGATGGAACTCGTGAAGCCCGAGCCCGACGAGGCCGAGGCCAACCGCCGCTGGCTGCTGGCCCGGCAGTACGGCCTGGAAGAGATAGCCGCCGGGCTGGGAGGCGCCAAATGATCAAGCGCCTCGAGGTAAAAGATTTCGGCAAGTTCGCCAAGGCCCATTGGGACTTCGGCCCTTTCACCGTGGTTGCCGGGCCCAACGAGGCCGGCAAGACCACCATTTTCGACGCCCTGTTCGACGCACTTTGCGCCGGTTCGCGCAAGGAGAACCTGGTGCCGTGGAAACGCCTGGCCGGCCGCTATACCGCCATACGCCAGGCGACTATCACCTGGAAGGGCGAGCCGCTGGCTTTCAATTTCGACGAGTTTCTGGAGATCTTCGCCATCCGCGCCGGGGACGGCGACGTGCACGCCGCCGACGGCGGGGCCTGGGCCGGCATGGCGCAGGCCAAATTGCTCAACGCCGGGCTGAACCCCGCCGAGATAAGCGAGGCGCTGGCCCGCAAGGCCAAAACCCGGGCCGCCGGCGGGCTGCAGGCCCGCATAACCGAACTCAACGCCGGGCTGTCGCGCCGGCTGCCCGAGCTGGACACTTTAAAGGCCGAGCGCGACCGCATTTTCTCCGGCGAGGCCGAAACCCGCCGCCTGGAAGCCGAGCTGAAGGCCAAGAACGCCGAACTGGAGGCCAAGAAGGCCGAGGCGCACGCGGCCAACGTTAAATTCGAAGAGATCTCCCTGGCCTGCCGCCTGGCCTCGGCCGAGGCCGGCATAAAAGCCCTGCGCGAGCTCAAGGCCGCGCGCGAGGAGCTGGCCGGCATGGCGCGCTTCTCGGGCAGCGAGGTCAACGCCCTGCGCGCCCTGCAGCACGAGGCCCGCGAGCGCGAGCGCGCGGCGGCCGCCGCCGACGCGGCCCTGGGCGAAAGGCAGGCCGCGCTGGCCGCCGACCAGGGCGGCCTGGACGCGCTGGTGGCCCGCCTGCCAGTATTGAAGAAACAGGCCGCTACTGCCGCCGCCCTGTCCGACAAACTTACCGCTTTCGTTTCCGCCCCCCCGCGCGCCGTGGCCGTGGTCAACAAGCCGCTGCGCATCGGCCTCTGGTGCGCCGCCCTGGGCCTGGCCGCTTTCGTGGCTTATAGCGGCAGCAATACCGGCGCGTACGCGGCTTCGGTGGCCATAGCCCTGGCCGGCGCCTGGGTAGGCCTCAAGCTTTCCATAAAAGAGACCTTCGCGGGCCACTCTCCAGACGAGACCAAAGCTTTTCTGGACGGCGCGGCTGCCGAATGGACCACCGTCTCCGAGGTTAAATTGCCCGCCGACCTGGAAGCCGCGCGCGCCTGGCTGGCTAAAGCCGGGGCCGAGGCCGCCGCCGAAGCCGACTCGCTCAAGGCCCGCGCCAACGCCCACGCCGACCTGGAAACCGGCGTCAAAGCCGCCGCTACCAATGTGGCCGAACTCAAGGCCGCCGCCGGCGCCGCCCTGGGCAAGGCCGAGGCCTGGCTCAAGGAACGCGGCTGCGCCACCGAGGACGACTACCTGCAGCGGCTGACCGCCTACGAGAAACTCTCGGCCAAAGCCGGGGACATAGTGGAGCGCCTGAAGATCTTTAAAGAGAAGTACCACTGTTCTTCCGACGAGGAGATAAAGGACAGGCTGTTCCTGGAGAAGGAAGCGCTGGACGCCAAGGGCGTGGACCCGGGCAAGGCCGACGAGCCCGAGCTGGAGCGGCTCAAGGCCCGCCTGGCCGACCGGACGCGCGAGGCGCGCGACCTGGAAAACCAGGCCAGGGACATCTCCCACGCCATGGACAAGGCCCGCGCCGTGGCCGGCGCGCGGCTGGAGAGCCTGCCCGAGCGCATCAACCGCGGCGAGACCGAGATCGCCGCCGCCCGCGAAGAGATAGCCGGTCTGGAACTGCGGGCCGAGGCCTGCCGCCTGGCCGCCGAGGTTTTCGGCAAATTGGCCGCCAGCTCCAAAATGGCTTTCGACGCACTGGCGCAGGAAGTGACCGCCACCCTGGCCGGCGCCGTGCCCGGGCTGCGGGCGCAGTTCGGCAGTTTCGACGCGGCCGAGGCCTCCATGGTAGACGCCGGCGGCAACCTGCGGCCGGTTAAATATCTATCCACCGGCACACGGGACCTGTTCATGCTGGCCGCCCGGCTGACCATGGCCCGCAAGGCCCGCCTGGGCGCCGACGGCCTGGCCCCCGCCCTGCTGGTGCTTGACGAGCCTTTCTATACGCTGGACCCCGAGCGCGAGGCCGCCGCCCTGCGGCTGCTGGCCGCATTCCAGAAAGAGACCGGCTGGCAGATCATCCTGCTCACCAAAGACCTGGCTGTCCCCCCCAAGGCCGAAGAAGCCGGCCTCGACGTAACCCTTATAAAACTCTGACCATCGAGGCCTCGCCTCGATATCGAGGCAGGCCAAGGCTATCGAGGCGAAGCCTCGATAGCCTTGGCCTGCCTGTAGGCCTCTAAAGCGGCCGGAAAGGGGCTCAGGACGCGTTCCAGCACTCCCCTGCACTCGGAGATGGCCGTGCCGTAGTTGGTAATGGGGACGCGCGCCGCCGCGGCCTTGCCCATGCGGCCCAGGATTTCGGTGCGGCCCAGCATGCAGCCGCCGCATTGTATGGCCAGTTTATAATCGCCCAGGCCGGCCGGTATGTCGTGGCCGGCGAAAGTGTCTATCTTCAGGTCCCCGCTGACGGTCTGGCGCAGCCAGCGCGGCAGCTTCACGCGGCCTATGTCGTCCTCTATGGCGTGGTGGCTGCAGCCCTCCAGTATGACCACCCGGTCGCCGGGTCGCAGCGAGCGTATGGCGGCGGCGCCGGCGGCGTAGGCGGCCAGGTCACCCTTGAAGCGGGCGAAAAGGATGGAGAAGGTGGTGCACGGCACGCCGGGCGGCGTGTGTTTTACCATGAAATCCACTACCTGCGAGTCGCAGACCACCAGGGCCGGCGGCTCTTTGAGGACGGCCAGGGCCTGGACATATTCATGCTCGCGGCAGGTCAGAAACAGCACGCCGTGGTCGAGCAGGTCGCGCATGGCCTGCACCTGCGGCAGTATGATGCGGCCCTTGGGGGCTTCTTTGTCTATGGGGATGATAAAGACGACGGTCTGGCCGGGTTTAACCAGGTCGCCCAAGATGGCCTTGGGTCCGGCGGCGGCCTGCGTGATCTGGAGCAGACGGCTCTTGATGGCCGCCACGGTGATATCGCCCAGGCTGCGGGTGCTGGTCGAGCAAAGAATGGGTTCCAGGTCGCGCGCCTTCAGGGCGGCCAGCAGCTCGGGCGACGGGGCGGCGATATCGGTCTTGTTGACCAGCACTATGAGCGGGATGTTCTTCTCGCGGGCGGCGGCGGCTATGTCGCTCTCGCAGTCCCCCCAGCCGAAGGGCTCTATAACCAGCAGCGCCACGTCGGCGCGGTCGAAGATGCGGCGGGCGCGTTCGGTGCGCAGGGCGCCCAGTTGGCTGGCATCGTCGAGGCCGGCGGTGTCGAGAAAGACCACGGGGCCGACGGGGAGCAGTTCCATGCTCTTTTCCACCACGTCGGTGGTGGTGCCGGGCACGGGCGAGGTGATGGCCACGTCCTGGCCGGCCAGCATGTTGAGCACGCTGGACTTGCCGACATTAGTGCGGCCGAAGATGGCTATCTGCAGCCGCATGGACTTAGGCGTAGTGTTCATAAAATATCCGTATCCAGGCCTCGCTATCGAGGCGAAGCCTCGATAGACTTGAGCGTGTGGCCGTAGCCCTCGGCGCGGTAGCGGCCGAGAGATTGCAGCATGGCGTCCACGCAGGCGGCGCTGTCTTCGGGCTGGTCGCTGGTGGAGATCTTGCCGGGGTACAGGCTGTAATCCACGCGGTGTGCCTTAGGGCTGATATTGGGCATCAGCACGTTGGCGCCGCATTTGAGGGCCTTCTGGCGGCCCTGCGGGTCTATGCTGCCCACGGCCGTGGTGGCCGGTATATGGGTGTTGCGGGTGACTATACGGGTGAGGGCCACCATGCGCAGGCCCAGGTCCAGCGAGCCGCCCGCGGCGCCGGCCAAGGGCGTATCAGGGTTGGCGATGAAGGGCCCTATGCCCACCATGTCCAGTTCAAGGCGCTTGAAAATCAGGAGGTCGTCGGCCAGGCTCTCGAGGGTCTGGCCGGGCAGGCCGGCCATCACGCCCGAGCCCACCTGGAAGCCGGCCTCTTTGAGCCAGGCCAGGCAGCGGAAGCGGTTATCGTAGTCCGAATCCGGCTTGAGCATGCTGAACAGGCGCCGGTCGGAGGTTTCGAAGCGCAGGAGGAAGCGGTCGGCCCCGGCGGCGCGCAGCAGCTTGTAATCTTCCTTGGTATACTCGCCGACGGATAGAGTGATGGCCAGGCCGGTCTCCTGTTTGATCTTTGCCACCAGGCCGGCGAGCTGGCGCGGGCCCCAGTGACTATCCTCGCCGGACTGCATCACTATGGTCCTGTAGTCCAGGCGGACAGCGGTGCGGGCGCAGTCCAGGATCTGGCCGGCGGTGAGGCGGTAGCGGCGCACGCGGCTGTTGCCGGCGCGGATGCCGCAATAGCAGCAGCGGCGGCGGCAATGGTTGGAGAACTCGATCAGGCCGCGCAGGTGCACCCCGTCGCCCACCTCCTCCCGGCGCACTTTATCGGCCAGGGCGAAGTAGGGCGCCGGGTCGGTATCCGGGGACAGCGCCTTTACCAGTTCTTCCTTTTCCATAAAGCCCTAGAAGCAGAGGTCGCGCTCGCCTTTCTCTATGCGGTCGTAGTAAGCCTCGAGCAGCTTTACCGTCTCGGGCGGGAAATGGGCGGCCCGGGCGCGGATCTCGCCTATCTCCTTCTTTATCAGGGCTTCGCCCTTGGCCTTGGTGGCGTCGGAGGCGAAGTCGTCGAGCCATTCGCGGAAGGTGAGCACGGCGTTGAGCTTGCAGAAGCGGCTCTCCTGGCCGCTTTTGAGCAGCTTCATGATATGGTCGCCGGTGCGGCCGCAGCGGTAGCCCGACGTGCAGAAGCTGGTGATATGCCCGAGGTCGGCCAGTTCCCCGATCACCTCGTCGAGGGAGCGGGTGTCGCCCAGGATGAACTGCTGCTTCTCGGCTTCCTGCGCGCCGGCGCGCTCGGAGTAGGCGCCTATGCCTATGCGGGTACTGGCGTCGCGCTGGGTGCACATACCGATGACTTCGCGGATGGTCTCGGGGCGCTCGCGGGCGGTGACTATCATGCCGGCGTAGGGCACCGAGAGGCGCAGCACGGCCACCAGCTTCTTGAAGTCCGCGTCGGAGACGTTCCTGAGGCTGTCCTGGGGCAGGCTGGTGCCGTCGGCGTTCTCGAGGCGCGGGAAGGAGATGGTGTGCGGGCCGATGCCGAAGCGGGCTTCCAGCTCGCGGGCGTGGGCCACCAGGCCCAGCACCTCGAATTTCCAGTTCGGGTTCAGGCCGAACAGGGCGCCGAGCGCCACGTCGTCTATGCCGGCCTGGAAGGCGCGGTGCATCACGTACAGGCGCCAGCGGTAGTCGGCCTTGGGCGTGCCGCCCGGGTGCAATGTGGCGTACAGCTCGCGGTCGTAGGTTTCCTGGAACACCTGGTAGGTGCCAATGCCGGCCTCTTTGAGCAGCTTCAGGTCGGGCACGCTCATCGGGGCGGCGTTCACGTTAACGCGCCGGATCTGGCCGAAGCCGCGGCGGGTCTTGACCTTTACTTCGTAGATATTCTTCATCGCCTCGGCGATGTACTGCGCGCCGGTGGAGGGATGCTCGCCGGTGACGAAAATCACGCGCTTGTGGCCTATGGTGCCGGCCAGGGCCTCGGCTTCGGCCCTGATCTCCGGCATGGAGAGGCGGCGACGTATGGCACTGGAATTGCCGGTGCGGAAGCCGCAGTAGAGGCAGTTGTTGACGCAGTAATTGCTGGCGTAGAGCGGGGCGAAGGTAATGACGCGGTTGTCATAGACCTTGCGCTTTACGTCGCGGGCGGCCTGGAAGATCTCTTCGAGCAGGCCGGGGTCTTCGACGGCCAGCAGGGCGGCGGCGTCCTCGGGCGGCAGGGCCTCGGAGACGGCCAGGGAGCGGGCGAGGATGGCGCGCACGCGCTCCGGCGTCGGGGCCGGGGCGGCCAGGGCCGCCCTGAGGGCGGTGGCGTCTATGAAATCCTTGCCGTCCTTGAGGTAAGCGGCGTAGGTGTCTGCGTTCACGGTAACAGGCTGCATAGGACCTCCTGAAAGCCCTCTCAGGCCTTCAGCGCGGGCTCGGTGGCCGGCGCGGAAACTGCGGCGTCCTTCAGCGACAGCTCGAAGGACGAACCCTCCCCGTACTTGGACTGCACCCTGATCTCCCCCCCGTAAAGCTTCACCACCTTGCTGAGTATGCTCAGGCCCAGGCCGCTGCCGTCTATGTTGCGGGTGTGCTCGTTCTTCATGCGCACGAACTCGCCGAACAGCTTGGCCTGCTCCTCCTCGGTCATGCCGATGCCGGTGTCGGAGCAGCGCACGGTGACGGTATCGCCGGCGCGGGAGAGCTCCAGGATGGCGGTGCCGCCCTGCTTGTTGTATTTGACGGCGTTGGTCAGCAGGTTGGAAAGTATCATGTCCGCCTCGCCGGGGTCGGCGTTGAGCGTTACCGACGGCGGGGCCTTGAGCTCCAGCTTCACCTGTTTGGCCTCGGCCAGCGCGGCGACGTTCTCCAGCACCAGGCCGGCGGCCTTGACCAGGTCCACGGGCTCGATGGCGCGCTTCTTTTTACCGGATTCGAGGCGGGTGAGGTCGAGCAGGTCCATCACCAGCTTGCGCATGCCGCCGATGCGGGTGACGGACCGGTCTAGCATCTGGTCGTAGGAGGCCAGCTCGGGGCCCTTCAGGCGCTCCCGCATGAGGTGCAGGTAACCTTCCACGGCGGCCAGCGGGCTTTTGAGCTCGTGCGCCAGCACGCTGATGAACTCGAAGCGCACCTGGCGCTTCTCCTCCTCCAGCCGGCGGGCCTTGCGGTGCAGGTAGATGCTGCGGGCGGTCTTGCTGATGGTGGCGCGCAGCTCCTCCGGCGTGAACGGTTTGGCCAGAAAATCGAAGGCGCCGCGCTTGGTGGCGGTGACGGCCACCTCGAGCGAGGCGAAGGCGGTGATCATGATGGTCAGGAAATCTCCCGCCGGGCAGGCGGCCAGCACGTCGATGCCGGTCATATCGGGCAGCTTGTAGTCCAGCAGCAGGATGTCCGGTTTTTTGGCCTTGAGCTGCTCCAGCGCCTCGCCCCCGGTGGCGGCGGTGCGCACGTTGAAGGTGACGGTCTCGCCGAAATCGGGCAGCGGCACCGAGAACCCCTCGAGGGAGCGCTCGGCGCCGGCGCGCATGCCGGCCTCGTCGTCGACGATCAGGACGTCCAGCGCGTGGCCGGCCAGGGGTTCAGGAGGCATGGCGCTCACCCGCGCCCAGCAGCCGCTTCAGTTCGGCCTTGAGCTGCTCGAAGCGGAGCTCCTTGTGGATGATAGCGTCGGCCTTGATCCAGTCCTTCGGGTCGTGGGCCTTGTCGAAATGGTAGCCGGTCTCCTTGGTGACGGAGGTAACGATCACGACGGGGATCCTGGCGTCCATCTTCTTTATCTTGTGGCTGAGGACGAAGCCGGAATCCGGGTTCTCCATCATCAGGTCGAGCACGGCCGCGCCGAACTTGCCGGGCAGGATCAGCGGCTCGGCCTCTTTCTGCGTGGAGGCGGTGAGCACCTCGTAGCCCTCGCTCTCGAGGTAGAGCTTCATCTGTTCCTGCATGTCCTGGTCGTCTTCCACCACGAGGATCTTTATTTTTTTCTTGTCGGTCATGACTTTCTCCTATGTTGTCTTAAATTATTTCGCCGCGGGGTCGTTCTTCATCTTTATCGCCCCGGCGGCGGTGGCCACGCGGGGCAGTTTTACCGTGAAAGTGGTGCCGGTGGGGCCGGCGGCCGGGTCGGCGTTGCTGGCCACCGTTATGGCGCCGCGGTGCACCTTGATGATGCCGTAACTGACGGCCAGGCCCAGCCCCGTGCCCTTGCCGATCTGCTTGGTGGTGAAGAAGGGCTCGAAGATCTTCTTGAGGTTATCGGCCTTGATGCCGCAGCCGCTGTCCGAGACGCTGAAGGCCACGCTGTCCCCCTCGGCGAAGGTCCGGATGGTCAGCTCGCCGGAGGACCCCATGGCCTCGAGCGCGTTGGTGACCAGGTTGGTGAGCACCTGGATGATCTGGTCCGGGTCCATCTCGGCCTGCAGGTCCTCGTCGGAGCGGTCGATGGAGAACTTCACCTCCGGGGGCACGGTGGCGGTCTTGAAGTAATTGTCCACCAGGCGCACCAGGCTGGTCTGGCGGAAGAAGGGCTTGTTCTTGCGGGCGAAGTTGAGCAGCCCGCCCACGATCTTCTTGCAGCGGTCGGCCTGCTCGGTGATCATCTTGGCGTCGGAGAACACGCGGGAATCCTTCTGGCACTGCTCGGCCAGCAAATGCGCGTAGAGCAGCACCACGCCCAGCGGGTTATTGAGTTCGTGGGCCACGCCGGCCGCGAGCTGGCCCATGCTGGCCAGTTTCTCCGACTGCATCAGGGCCTGCTTGGTCTTGGCCAGCTGGTTGTAGGAAGTGGTGAGCTCCTCGGCGGTGGTCTTAAGGCGCTCGATGGTATAGGGCAGGCACATCTCGCTTTCGGCGATGCCGCGGATGATGGCCACGGCGTGTTCCACGCAGGTGGGATAGCCGCAGGCGCCGCAGTTAAGCTCGTCCTCCGGCTTGGTCTTGCCCATCTTGGCCAGCACGGCCTGCAGCGCGTCGCCGGCGGGCAACTGCATGCGCTGGTCCTCGGCCTGGAAAGAGGCGGAGTAGTCCAGCCCGCGGAAGCGCCTGACGCTGGCTTCCCAGTCGGAGAGCTTGATGCTGAAATAGCTCTTGCGGGCGTAGCGGCGCAGGGCGGCCTCGCGGGCATGCTTGGAAGTCTTGACGCTGATGCCGGGCCCCATGATGCAGCCGCTGCAGCAGAGCAGGTCGATAAAATCCGCGTCGATGTCGCCGTGCTCCAGATTCCGCAGCACCTCGGGGAACTGCTCCAGGCCCTCGGCCGAAAGGTAACGGCCGCTGAGCAGGTCCTCCTCGAGCTCGGCAGAGCTGAGCAGGCCGCCGCCCATGGGGTACAGCACCCCCTTGGCGGGGTGGGGCGGGTCGAACTGCGAGTCCAGCGCGCTGTTGCGGTCCACGCCGGCCTCCTTGCACATTGTGCGCAGCTCGATGAAAGTGATGGACTCATCCAGGTCGGCGTGGTGGCGGTTGGTCTCCCCCTTCTTGGCCACGCAGGGGCCGATGAACACCACTTTCACGTCCTTGCCGTAGAACTCCTTGATGACGCGGGCCTCGGCCACCATGGGCGACACGATGGGGGCCAGGTTGGGCACCAGGGCCGGGTGGTACTTCTCGACGAAAGAGACCACGGCGGGGCAGGCGGTGCTGATGAATTTCTTGCCGGGGTTCTCGTTGAGCAGCTTGCGGTACTGCCGCGATACCATGTCGGCGCCAAAAGCGACCTCGCAGACGTACTTAAAGCCCAGGGCCTTGAGGATGCCGGCGAAGCGCCGCGGGTCTATGCCGCCGAATTCCACCGGGAAGCTGGGGGCCAGCGCGGCCGCCACCGGGGCGCCTGACTTGAGCAGGGCCCACACGGCTTCCGTGGACTGCTTGGTCTCCTTGGCGCCGCGGCTGCACATGAGCACGCAGTTGGCGCAGGAGATGCAGCGCTCCTTTATGACCTCCGCCTGGCCGCCGGAGATGCGGATGGCCTTGGCGGGGCAGCCGCGGACGCAGGTATAGCACGCTTTGCAGCGTTCCTTTATCGTCCTTACCAGCGGTTCGTTCTCGGGGGTCATATATGCTTCCCGCATTATCTAGGGTTGCCGAGTGCCCGGCTTCGTCGGGCACGGGGTCGGGGCATTGTCGCTTCGCTCCACGCGCACACCGTGCTCGCCCCTCCTCACACTGCGGTGGCCTTTGCCACCCAGTCGTCGCGCTTACGCAAGCTCCTCCTTCCGTGAGGGCCCGCCTCTTCCGGGCCCTCGTCAACCCTGCTAATCGCTTCTAAACTATATCGGCCGCCTTGCGCTTGGTGTACTTGGTGTGCAGCAGGTGATGGCTCTTCTCGCCCAGCGGCTCGCCGAGGAAGTCCTTGTAGAGCGCCTGCACGGCCTTGTTGGCGTGCGAGGTGCGCACTTTCTCGGTGGCGTCGATGGCGTAGAGGGCCTTCATGCGCTCGATGACGGCGGCCTTGTTGCGGGTGAAGGGCTGGCCGCCGCCGTTGATGCAGCCGCCGGGGCAGGTCATCACCTCTATGAAGACCAGGTCCTTGCGGCCGTTCTTGACCTCCTCGAGGAGCTTGCGCGCGTTGCCGAGGCCGCTGACGGCCGCGACGCCCACTTCGAGGTCGCCGATCTTGAGCTTGGCTTCCTTCACGCCGGCCTGGCCGCGCACGGCCTCCACCTTGAGGACGCCGAGTTCCTTGCCGGTGAGCAGGAAATGCGCGGTGCGCAGGGCGGCTTCCATCACGCCGCCGCTGGCGCCGAACAGCTTGCCGGCGGTGCTGCGGTCGCCGAAGGGCAGGTCGGGCTCCTCGGGCTGCAGGGCCTTGAGGTCGATGCCGTGGATGCGCAGCAGCTGGGCGAACTCGCGGGTGGTGACCACCGCGTCGATGTCGGCGTAGCCGGCGCGGCCCATCTCCGGGCGCGTGACCTCGAACTTCTTGGCCGTGCAGGGCATGACCGACACGCTGTAGATCTTGGCGGGGTCGAGGCCCTGCTTCTTGGCGTAGTAGGTCTTGATCATGGCGCCCAGCATCTGCTGCGGACTCTTGCAGGTGCTCAGGTGCGGCAGCATCTCCGGGTAGAAGGTCTCGATGAACTTGATCCAGCCCGGAGAGCAGGAGGTGAACATGGGCAGCACGCCGCCGGTCTTCACGCGGTGGGCCAGCTCGCTGGCCTCTTCCATGATGGTGAGGTCGGCGGAGAAGGAGGTATCGAAGACGGCTTTGAACCCCATCTTGCGCAGGGCCGCGGTCATGACGCCGTTAACGTCGGTGCCGGCGGGCAGGCCGAACTCCTCGGCGAGCGACACCGAGATGGACGGGGCGTGCTGCACCACCACGTACTTCTCCTTGTCGGAGAGGGCGTCCAGCACGGGCTGGATATCGCTGGTCTCGGTAAGGGCGCCGGTGGGGCAGACGTTGATGCACTGGCCGCAGTTGATGCAGGAACTCACGTTGAGGCTCGAGTCGAAGGCGCAGCCGATAAAGGAGTCGGAGCCGCGCTTTACGAAGTCGATGCAGGCCACGCCCTGGACCTCCTCGCAGACGCGCACGCATTTGCCGCACAGGATACACTTGTCCGGGTCGCGGGAGATGGAGGGGCTGGAGATGTCGAGCGGCTTCTTCTTCTTGGTCACGGGGAAGCGGCGGGTCCTGACGCCGTAGTCGCTGCTGAGCTTGCTAAGCTCGCAGGTGGGCTGCTTGGCGCAGTACAGGCAGTCGTCGGGGTGGGAGCCGAGCAGCAGTTCCACCACGGTCTTGCGGGCGTTATTCACTCGCGGGGTATTGGTGAGGACCCTCATCCCCTCGGCTACCGGGAAGGAGCAGCTGGGGATCAGGTTGTTCTGGCCCTCCACCTCCACCACGCAGATGCGGCAGGCACCCGACGGGATCATGCCTTCCATGTGGCAGAGGGTGGGCACGTGTATGCCCTCGCGTCTGAGCACGGTGAGCAGGGTCTCCCCCGCCTGGGCTTCTACGGTCTTTCCGTTTACGGTGATTTTCATGGTTGTATCCTTAAGCGGCGATGACGGCCTTGAACTTGCAGACGGTTTTGCACGAACCGCAGGAGATGCACTTCTCGGCGATGATGTAATGCGGCACTCCGGGCTTGCCCACTATGGCCTGCGTGGGGCAGTCCTTGGCGCAGAGCGTGCAGCCCTTGCACTTGTCGGGGTCGATGGTGAACTGCAGCATCTCGGTGCAGGCGCCGGCGGGGCAGCGTCTTTCGAAGATGTGCGCCTCGTATTCGTCGCGGAACCAGCGCAGGGTCGACAGCACCGGGTTGGGCGCCGTCTGGCCGAGGCCGCACAGGCTGGTCTCGCGGATGACCTGGGAGAGGTTCTCGAGGTTCATGATGCCGGAGAAGCGGGCCAGCGCGTCGGTCTCCTTCTCGGAGCGGCGCGAGCGGGTGATGGCCTTGAGGATCTCCAGCATGCGCAGCGTGCCCTCGCGGCACGGGATGCACTTGCCGCAGCTCTCGCGCTTGATGAAGTCCATGAAGAACTTGGCCACGTCGACCATGCAGGTCTTCTCGTCCATCACCACCAGGCCGCCCGAGCCCATGATGGCGCCCACGGTCTTGAGGGATTCATAATCCACTTCGATGTCCATGTGGCTCATCGGGATACAGCCGCCCGAAGGGCCGCCGATCTGCACGGCCTTGAAGGCCAGGCCGTTCTCGATGCCGCCGCCGATGTCGAAGACGATCTCGCGCAGGGGGGTGCCCATGGGGATCTCCACGAGGCCGGTGCGGTTGACCTTGCCGGACAGCGCGAACACCTTGGTCCCCTTGGAGCCCTTGGTGCCGATGGCCGCGAAGGCCGCGGGGCCCTGGCTCATGATCTCGGGCACGTTGGCGAAGGTCTCGACGTTATTGATGACGGTGGGCTTGCCGAACAGGCCCTTCACCGCCGGGTAGGGCGGGCGGGGCTTGGGCATGCCGCGCTTTCCCTCGATGCTGTTCATCAGGGCGGTCTCCTCGCCGCAGACGAAGGCGCCGGCGCCGGTCTTGATGATGACGTCGAGGTCGAAGCCGCTGCCGTAGATATTCTCGCCCAGCAGGCCGTAGGCCTTGGCGTCGGAGATGGCCTTCTTGAGGTTCTTGATGGCCAGCGGGTACTCGGCGCGGATGTAGATATAGGCCTTGCTGGCGTGGATGGCGTAGGCGCCGATGGCGATGCCTTCCAGCACGCGGTGCGGGTCGCCCTCGATCACCGAGCGGTCCATGAAGGCGCCCGGGTCGCCCTCGTCGGCGTTGCAGATGATGTATTTCTGATCGGCGTCCGAAGCCAGGGCGATCTTCCACTTCTTGCCGGTCGGGAAACCGCCGCCGCCGCGGCCGCGCAGGCCGGAGGCTTCCACCGCGTCGCAGGCCTGGGCCGGCGTCATGGTGTGTATTACTTTAAGGAAGGCGCCGTAGCCGCCGCGGGCGATATGCTCCTGGATGGAATTCGGGTCTACGATGCCCACGTGCTTGAGCACGAAGCGCAGCTGCTTGGCGAAGAACGGGTGCTCGCTCATCAGCGGCAGCTTGGGCCATTTCTTCCCCCCGTCCTCGAACTGGCAGAGCACGCGGTCCTTGAGAGGGGCCTTGTCCTTGAAGACCGAGTCGAGCAGGGCCGGCACGGCGTCGCCGGTGGCGCGCTGGAACGAGACGCGGGCCTGGCCGGGCAGCTGCACGTCGAGCAGAGGCTCCACGGCGCAGAGGCCGATGCACCCCACTTCCAGGATGTCGGCCTGGAGCTTGTTGTCCTTGAGATACTTCTTCGCGGCTTCCAGGGTCTTGGCCGCGCCGGCGGCCAGGCCGCAGGTGCCGGTGCCCACGTAGACTACGGGGCGGGCGAGGGTCTCGCGGCGCAGTTCGGCCGCCTTGGCGGCGTAATCCTCGCCGCCGAAAGCGCGGGTGAGGAAAGCTTTGCGGGCCGAGGCGGTGAGGCCGGTGAGGTTGCGGTCGATGAGGTCTTTGTTTGTCATTTGGAGTTCTCCACTGCCCTGAAGTCTTCCACGAGCTTGCGCAATTTGTCGGTGGTCACCTTGGCGTGGAACTCGCCGTTGATGCTGATGACGGGGGCCAGGCCGCAGGCGCCGATGCAGGCCACCACTTCGATGCTGAACAGCCCGTCGCGGGTGGTGTCGCCGGCCTTTATGCCGAGCACCTCCTCGCACATCTTCAGCACGGCGGCCGAGCCTTTCACGTGGCAGGCGGTGCCGCGGCAGATCATGATGTGGTACTTGCCCACCGGCTTGAACCGGAACTGGTTGTAGAACGTGGCCACGCCGTAAACTTTGCTGGCGGGGATGTTGAGGTGTTTGGCCACCTTCAGCGCGGCAGTCTTGGAAATGAAGCCGTCGGCCGCCTGCACGTCCTGCAGGATCGGGATCAGCTTGTCGCGCTTGGCGAAGCTGTAATTTTCAAGGACTTTCTCCACTTTGCTTGTTGCGCTCATCTTAGTTGCTCCTTGACGGAATTCTTTCTGGCGAAATACGCCACTTTCTCTATCGAGAGGGTGATGTCGAGCTGCTCGAGGAAGATGCCGGGCGGCACCTTGAGCTGCACCGGGGCGAAATTCACTATGCCCCGTACGCCGGCGCGCACCAGCGCGTCGGCGGCCTCCTGCGCGGTGGAAGTAGGCACCGTGATGATGCCTACCGCCGCCCGCTCGCGCGCCACGGTCTTTTCCAGCTGGCCGATATGGTGCACCATGCAGCCCGAGTAGATCCGGTCGATCTTCTCGGGGTCCTGGTCGAAGGCCGCCACGATGGAGAGGTTGGGCCTGCGCTTGAGGAAGTAGGAAAGTATGGCTTTTCCGAGGTTTCCCACCCCCACCAGCACCATTTTGGTCAGGGACGAGGATTCCAGGTGCGAGTAGAGCTCGGCCATGAACTCCTTGATGGGATAGCCCCGCTGCGGGGTACCCTTCAATTCGAAATTCATCAGGTCGCGCCTTACCTGCTCCGGAGAGACGCCCACCGCCGCGGCCAGCTCGTGCGAGAAGACATGCTCGGAGCCGGCCTCCAGCCTGTTGTGCAGGAACTGGGTGTAGCGGAAGAACCTCTCTACGGTACGCTGGGGGATCTTCGTCATAGTTTATTTACTTGGTGCGGCCTTCCACGTTGATCTGCTCCTTCTTGAGGGCCAGCAGCTCCCCCACCTTGACCAGGAATTCCTTGGGCTTTATGGGCTTCTCCATGAAAGCGTCCACAGGCAGGAACTCGCCGTCCTTCTCGCCGAACTTCTGGGGCGAGGTCTCGTTGACGGAGGTGAGCATCAGGATCGGGACGTATTTCAGGGCCTCGGCGCGGCGGAACTTCTGCGCCGTGGTAAAGCCTTCGGTGGAGTCGTCCATCATGACGTCGAGCACTATCAGGTCGGGCTTTTCAGCCGAGGCCTTCTCGAACCCTTCCTTGCCGTTGATCGCCGTCACAACGGTGTGGCCCTGGCCCTGCAGCACTACTTCGCAGGTGTCAAGGATGTCCTTGTCGTCGTCTATGCAGATTATTTTAGCCATACTATCCTCCGGGTTTATCGTTCAGATTGTAACGTTGCGCCCCGCATCGTTATTAATTAACGTTATTTCGGTAACGTTGACTACAGACATAGTATACGTCATCGTTTAGGTTTTGTCAACCCTTTTTATTTTTCCTATTTTTACGTCGGAGGCCGCGAAAGACGCGCCGTTACACTTCCGGGGATACTGGTATAAAAGCAGCGTTACAGGCAAGAACGTTACCGTTACACTAACGGTCAGGGCCGGGCCGGAACGCGGCCAGTCCCCCTCCCGCGCCCGGCCGCGGGCGGTAGACGGTAACGCTGCGGCCCCGGCCCAAAAGAAAAGACCCTCCGAGCGGAGGGCCTTTTCTTCCTGTACAGCCAGGCTACAACTTGAACTTAGGCAGCTTTATCTTGCCCGGGGAGGCCTTCTCTTTGAGCGAGTCGGCAAAACTGTCCATGGACCGCTGTCCTGCGCCCAGCTTTTCTTTCAGCTCTGCCTCCCTGGAGGAGGTCAGGGTGTCGAGTTTTTTCTTATAGGGCTCCAGCGCGGCGTCCACCTTGGCGGCGGCCGCTGCCTGCGCCTTCTTGAGCTCGGCGCCCAGGGCCTTGGAGAAGCCCGCCGACAGGGCGGCGGCCAGGTCCGTGCCCACGGAGAACCTGGGGGCTTTCATGGTGCCGCCCAAGTCGGCCCAGACCGAGGCGGAATTAAGGCCGGAGAAGGCGCCCAGCAGGGCGGAGCGCACCTGCGGCGTTTTTACGGCGTCGGCCTTGGGGGCGAAAGAGGCGCCGGCTATGTTGAAAGTGCCGCGCCCTGAGAGGTTTTCCCCCGCCGCGGCGAACTTGCCGTCGAAGCTGCCGGTGCCGCTGAGGCCCACCAGGATGGACTTTTCGGAGCCCAGCTGCAGGCCGCTGACGGCCATGCCCGAATATTTGACCAGGGCGCGGGCTTCCAGGGCGTCACCGGTGGCGTCCACCAGCGCGTTGGCCTGCAGCCGGCGCCCGCCCGCGGCGCCCTTTATGTCGGCCACCAGGGGCTTGCCGTAGATCTTAGGCTGGGTGGTGATGCCCTCTATGCGCCCCTCGTAATCCAGCGGCGCGTCCAGATCCAGCTCGCCGGAGAGGGCCAGCTCGCGGATCAGGAAGGAAGGCCAGGTCTTTTCCTTCGGAAAATGCACCACGCGGCCGCGTGCGGCCTCGCGCGCCAGGGTTTTGGCGGTGGCGCTAGCGGGCATGTAGCGGCGGGCTATGGCCGCCCACTTCATGGCCTTGTCGGCCTTGGAGGCGATGGCGGGGCCGGCCAGCATGCGGCCCAGGCTCTCCTTGTCCAGCGAGGGCAGCTTCAGCTTGCCCATCACGCCGGCGGTGTCCCTGCGGCGGGCCTCTTCCAAGGCCGCCAGCGACGCCTTGGCCTCCGCCATGGCGCGCTCCAGCTCGGCCTTGTCCCGCTTGAAATCCCCGGTCAGCTTCTTAAGTTCTTTCGCGGCGGCGGCATAATCCCTGGCCTGCTTGGCGAAGTTCGTCTCTCCCCTGGCCTTCTCGTAGGCGGCTTTGAGCGCGTCCATGCGGGCCTGGTAGCGCTGCATGTCGGCTTTCTCGAAGAGCCGCTTGTAATCCTCGTCGAATTTCTTCTCCAGCTCGCGGGCCAGCTTTACGGATTCCAGGTCGTCGGGGTTTACCGTATAGGCGTTCAGGGCGTCGGCCTTGATGTCGGCGGCGCGGTCCAGGGCGAAGCTCTTGGACTCGGCCTGCAGCTCGCGGGAGAACTCCGACGGCGGCTCCTCTTTGGCCAGCGGCAGGCGGGCGGAGGTCTTGCGCGGGGTGCCGAACTTCAGCCCGGCCAGCGCGGCGCGGTCTATCACGAACTTCTTCTCCAGCAGCGGGCGGCCTTCCATGCGGAAGTCCAGCGAGGCGAACTCGCAGAGGTTGGTGTACTCGGCGGCGGCGTCGCCCACGGCCAGGCCCTTGACCGAGAGGGACGGCGGGAAGACCGTAGTTTTGACCGAGGCGATCTCGGCCCGGGCCCCGGCGCCTTTCTCTATGCCCTTGATCATGCCCCACTTGAGGATGGGGTCGAAGGCGAAGAAGAAGAAGGCCCAGACCAGGACTATCAGCGTCAGGCGGGGAGCAAGGTAGGACCAGCGCATATTACACCCCCTCCTTGAAATACCAGTCGAAGAGGATGGACGCCTTCATGCCTTTGACGAACTTTGAATTCATCACACGGTCGCGCAGGCGGGCGTTGTAGTACACGCCGAAGGCGCGCCCGGCGAAGAACACCGGCACGAACAGCACCGCGCCGGCCAGCAGACCGCCCAACAGCACCGTGTTGTTGAAGCCGGTCCAGGGCAGTACCGGCATATTGTAGAGGGCCGTCCACAGCGGGGCCAGCGGTTCCGCCGTGAGCAGCGCGTAGCCCAGCGGGTCGGTTAATTTGTCGGCCAGCGGGTTAACGAAGGAGACCAGGAACATCGCTATAAGGCCCATGGGGATGTTCACCTTGAGCGCCATCAGCAGCACCAGCAGCAGCTGGGCCGTAAGGTTGCCCTTGGGAATGAGGCCGATGACGAAGCCGATGGCTATGCCCCAGCCGATCTGGCGCGGGTCGGTGTCCGAGGTGAGGCCTTTGATGAATTGTCTCAGTATGCCTAGTGGGTTCATAATTTAAATATATAAAACATCCCCTCTTACTTCAAGCCGCCGGCGGGCTATTGGTATAATTTAACCATGAAGACCCTGGAACTGCTGCTCATCGCCCTCGGCCTCTCCATGGACGCTTTCGCCGTCTCGGTGGCCAGCGGCGCCACCATGAAGCGCCTGCACCTGCCCAACGCGCTCAAGATGGCCCTCTTCTTCGGCGGCTTCCAGGCGCTGATGCCGGTGCTGGGCTGGCTGGCGGGCCAGGGCATGAAGAACTTCATCTCCGGCGTGGACCACTGGATATCTTTCGGCCTGCTCTCGGCCGTGGGCGGCAGGATGCTCTACGAAGCCCTGAAGATCAAAGAGGAAGAGGACTGCGGCGGGCCGAAAACCTGCCCTTTCGACACGGGCACGCTGACCGTGCTGGCCATCGCCACCAGCATAGATGCGCTGGCCGTGGGCCTGACCTTCTCCGCGCTGGCCGTCTCCATCATAGCCCCCGTGCTGGTGATAGGCCTGGTGACCTTCGCGATGTCGGTGGCCGGCGTGCAGCTGGGCTCCGCCGGAGGCCACTTCTTCGAACACAAGATGGAGGCCGCCGGCGGCCTCATCCTGATAGCCATCGGCCTCAAGATCCTGGCCCAGCACCTGGGCCTCTTCTGATCACTTGTCCTTTTCTTTAAACCACTTCTCGTGCCCGTAGAGCTTCTGTATGCAGTCCTCGCACAGGCCGTGCGTGAAGCGCGCGTTGGAGTGGCCTTCCAGGTACACCTCCACCTTCTGCCAGAAGCCCTTGTCGTCGCGGATCTTCTTGCAGTTGGCGCAGATGGGGATGAGGCCCTGCAGCGTGCGCACTTCCTTGAGCGTCTCCTCCAGCTGCGTGTTCTTGGCGATCAGCGACAGATGGCCGTTGATGATGTCGGAGAACTCCTCCATCAGCCGCAGCGTGGGGCCCTCGAAGTTATTGGGCTTGCGGTCGAACAGGCAGATGCTGCCGAAAATGTCGCCGTCGGGCTGCATCACCGGCACGCCGGCGTAGGCGATGAAGCCCGCCCTGGCGCCCTCGCTGTCCTTCCAGAAATCACTCTTGGTGGCGTCGGGCACTATCAGCTTCTCGCGGGCCTGGATGACGGCGCTGCAGTAAAGCCGCATGCCGGGCTTGATCTTCACCACGTCGCTCTCGGCGAAGGGCTTGTCCGGGCCGGTGCTGGCGCCGATAACGCACAGGCTATCCTCCTCGATAATATTTATGGTGGCGGCCGGCACGTCAGCCACCTGGGCCAGCAGGTCGGCGATGCTGCGCCAGCGCAGCAGCGCGATCTCGGGGATCCTGAGTTTGTGTATGTCGGCCATAGGGCTCCTTAAACCGGCAGCTTGGAGACGGTGACCCAGTACATCTCGAACTTGCGGGCCAGGTCCAGAAAATCCTCGAGCGAGGCGGGTTTGGTGATGTAGGAGGCCGCGCCGGCCTCGTAGGCGCGCACGATGTCCTCGTGGCGCGATGAGGTGGTGAGCATCACCACAGGTATGCCGCGCAGCGCCGGGTCGGCCTTCAGGCGCTTGAGCAGCGAGATGCCGTCCATCAGCGGGAGCGTGATGTCGAGCAGCATTACCGACGGACGCAGCGGCTTCTGGCCCGCGCGCGCCCCGGTGGCCGAGAGCAGGTCCAGCGCCTCCTGCCCGTCCCGGGCGATATACACCTCGGAGATCAGCTTGAATTCCTTGAAGGCCCGCTGGGCTATCAGGACGTCGTCCTCGTTATCCTCCACCAGCAGCACGCTAAGTTTTTCGGTCTCGTTCGTCATCCGTCCTCCTAAGGCTTCTTGCGCAGGTCGGCCGGGATCAGCACGTAGAACGCCGAGCCCTTGCCTTCCTCCGACTCCACCCAGATCTTGCCGTTATGCTCTTCCACGATCTTCCTGACTATGGCCAGGCCGGCGCCGGTGCCGCCGCCGTACTCCTGGCGCGCATGCAAACGCTTGAACATCTTGAAAATCTCTTCGAAATACTGGCTGGGAATGCCGATGCCGTTGTCCTTGAAAGTGAACTTCCAGTAGTACTCGCCGAAGCGCTCGGCGGAGATGTCCACCTCGGGCACCGGCTTGTCGTTATATTTCAGCGCGTTGCTGATGAGGTTCTGGAAAAGCTGGCGCATCTTGACCGGGTCGCAGAAGATATTGGGCAGGTCTTCGGCTATCCGGACCACGGCCTTGCGCTCATCCACGGCCGTGGAGAGGCCGGCCAGGGCCTCGCTGGCCAGCCGGCCGGTAGAGGCGTCCTCGTAGGGGTTGCGCACTCGGGCCACGCGCGCGTAGCTCAGCAGGTCGTCGATGAGGCGGCGCATGCGGCCGGAGGCCTTGGCCACGCGGCCCAGGTAATCGGCCGCCTGAGGGTCTATCTTCGAGGCATAGTCCGACAGCAGGATGCCGGAGAACATCTCTATCCCGCGCAGCGGCTCCTTCAGGTCGTGCGAGACGGTATGGGCGAAGGAGTCGAGCTCGCTGTTTACGGTCTCGACCTCCTTGAGGTACTGGGCCATGCGGGCCTCGGACTCGCGGTGCTGGGCCATGTCCTTGAGCACCGTCACCACGCGGCGGCGCCCTTCGCCGCCGATAAAGGCCGCCGACAGCATGGCCGGCAGGCGGCGCCCGTCGCTGGCCTTGAGCCACAGGTCGAGCTCCTTTATGTGGCCGCTCCAGGAGAGCAGGCCGAAAGGCTCCGCCGCGCCGGCGGCCTGCGGCTCCAGCAGGTCTTTGAGGTTCAGCTGGGCGTTTTTAAAATCGTAGCCGGAGAACTCAGCGGCGGCGCGGTTAGTCTTGAGGATATTCCCCTCCTCGTCGGTGATGATCAGCGGGTCCGGCATGCTTTCCAGCACCGAGTCGAGGTACTGCTTGGAGACCGTGGTCTCGGAGAGGCCGCGGCTGAGCTTGTTGAAGCTCTCGGCCACCTCGCCCAGCTCGTCGCGGGCGATGACCGGCACCGAGAAATTATAGTCGCCGGCGCGCACTTTTCTTATGCCTTCTCCCAGCAGCGCCACCTGCCGCAGCATCAGGCTGGCGAAAACTGCGGACAGGCCGGCGGCCAGCACGGCGATAGCCAGCGCCAGAAGCAGCAGGCTGAAGATGATCTCCCTTTCGGCCTTGAGCGCCGGGGTCATGGGCAGGCCGGCGCGCAGGAAGCCGGCAGCCTCGGACGGGCCGGCCACGCCCTCGAACAGCAGGTCCTCTCCGGTGGGGCGGATCTGCGCCACCGGGATAACCGAGTCGACCACCGGCTCCCCGTTGTGCGTGAGCCTGGAGAAAGCGGGCGCGGCCAGGCGCAGCCCCCGGGCCATCAGCGGGTCGTCCAGGCGGGTGCCGGCCAGCGCCACGTTGGTATGGGCGATCACCTCGCCCCGCGTGTTGGTGAGGCCGGCGTAGACGGCGCCCGTGCGCTGGGTAAAGGCGTGCAGCACCTTGATGCCGTCGAGCTCCTTGCCGGACGCCAACGCCCGGCGGAACTCCGGGGCCAGGTCCGCGGCCACGTTGGCGGCCGCGTCGAAGATCTGGGCGCTCATGGCCTCAGAAACCGCCAGCCTGGAAAAATGAATATTGGCCCACAGGGCCGCGCCCATGAGGAGCGCTATAAAAATGAGGATCTTGACGTAAAGTTTCATGGGAAAAGGTAATCAGCCTCGCGGAGTATCTCCTCGGAGTAGGTGACGCCGCATTTTTTGGCGGCGGTGGCGTTCAGCGTCAGTTCGGTCCTGGTCGGAAAGATCACGGCGGGGGCGGCCCCGCCGGCGTTGAGCGCCTTAACCGCCCGGGCCGCCGCGGCGCCGCTTTCAGCGAAACTGATGCCCACCGAAGCGGTTGCGCCCTCCCTGGCCAGCCCCTTGGTGCTGGCGTACATGGGGATGCCGTTATTCCAGGAAAATTCTCGGAAGATCAGCAAGGTCTCGGGCGAGATCAGCAGCGGGTCGGGCGGCAGCCAGAAGGCCTGCATGTCCTTGAGCCCGCCCCGCAGCATCGCCGGCAGGTCTTCCTGTCTTTTCACTCTGACGGGCGTAACCTTGATACCGACCGCGGCTCCCGTATCGACGAAAGACTGCGCGTAGTCGGCGAAGCCGGGGCTCATCCAGAAGGCGGTCAGGCGCTCCAGCCCGGGCTGTATGGCCTTGAGCCGCGAGAGCACCAGGCGGAACTCCGGCAGCATGGCGATCTTCACCGCGCGCGCTCCCCCTCGCTCGGAGGGGATGAAGGCGCCGGGCGCGATGGCGTAGACCAGCGCGAGGCCGGGC
Organism: Elusimicrobiales bacterium; assembly: GCA_050174915.1. Classification (GTDB taxonomy): domain Bacteria; phylum Elusimicrobiota; class Elusimicrobia; order Elusimicrobiales; family UBA9959; genus UBA9959. The sequence goes on from JBFXJL010000001.1 coordinate 360,872, forward strand.
GGATATTTAAGGGAGGCGGCCTTGCCGCCGAAGGCGACCACGGTGCGGGCGCCGGCGGGCAGGCGGGGCGTTCCGGCGCTGGCGTCTAAAACCGGCACGGCCGCGCCGTATTCGGCCTGGAAAGCCGAGAAGGCCTCCAGGTAGGCGCCGCCCGCGGAAGAGAGCACGGCCACCACCTCGTCGTCGGCGCGGGCCGTACCGCAGAAGGGCAGCAGCGCGGCCGCCGCCAGCAGTGCCGTCAGGGCCCTAGAATTCATAGGCCGCCTTTATAAAAAGTTCGCGGGAGGGCGCGGGCAGCGGGGCGTGGCCGCTGTCGTAGGGCTGGATGTAGCTGTAGCCGGAATTAAAAATATCCCTTACCCCGAGGTTGAGCGTGAGGCCCTGCAGCGGCCTGTCCGCCAGCCGCAGGTTGATGTTGGCTACCGCGGTTTCGCCGAAAGCCCTGATATTGTTCGCGCCGGCGTAGCCGTAGCGCCGGGAAACATAAAAGGCCGAGGGGTTGACGCTCAGGCCCGGCGCCAGGAACAGCGAAGAATTCAGGGTGACTTTATGCCTGGGGAAGGCCAGCATGTAGGAGCTGCGCCCGGGGACGGCGTAGGCAGGCACGTCGTTGCACTGCGTTTCCTGGTAAAGATAAGAGAGGTCGGCGCGGAAATCTTCGCGCTTGTATTTCAGCGCGGCGCCGCCGCCCATGGTGCCGGTCCGGCCGTAATTGCGGTAATGCTCCCCCACGGAGCTTTCGAAGACTATGGGGCGCTTGATGGTGGTGTGAAAGGCGTTGGCCGAGATGAAGAGCGTTTCGGAAGTTTTGTACCCGATCTCCACCTCCATGGAAGTGGCCTTTTCCGGAGCTATCGAGGTGCTCAGGCGGATGTTCTCTATGGAAGGGGCCCTGAAGGCCTGGCTGAAGATGGCCTTGAAGTTGAAGTCGCTCACCAGCGTAGTGAAGGCCAGGCGCGGGACCAGGGAGGACCCGTAGCGGGAATGCTTATCGTAGCGCGCCCCGGCCGTAGCCAGCGCGAAGCCCAGGTCGAGCGTGCCCTGGCCGAAGAAAGCATGGTTCTCGTAACCTGAGCCGGCAAGCCTGACGCCGTTGATATCCCGGGCCGAGGCGTCGCCCGTAGCGGGGTCGATCTGCGCGTTGTCGTGATAATACTCGCCGCCGGCCATGAAGTTCGCCCGGGAGTCGTGCTTGTAGAAGGCCGTAAACCCCGCCGTCACCCGCTCGGCGGTCTTGTGATAGGGAAAGTACGCGTCGTCCTCGTGCCAGGCGCGTGAACGCGTGTAAGTCAGCTTTGGCTCTACGGCAACGCGGTCGCTAAGGGAGACGTTCTGCCTGAGCTCGGCGAAGACCGCGGGGAAGGACACCCGGGTGTCGCCGGTGGAGATGAGCGCGTCGAAACCGTCCCGCTGGCGCAGGTAGAAATTGTCCAGGATGAGTTTCGCCGTGGTAACGCCGTAGGAGGCCTGCAGGCTGAGGTTCTGCGGGCGCAGGTCCGAGTTGCCCGCCATGTCGTAGGAGGCGCCGTTGAAGTCCGTGTACAGCCGGTCGCCGCGCCGGGAGCTGCCGGTGAAGACTTTGGCGGAGATCTCCCCGGCAGAGAAGGTCTTGCCGAAAGAATAGCCGGCGTACCTGGCGGCGCTGCCGCCCGCGCCGAAGGCCGCGTAGGCTTCGCTGCCATGGAGGCTGCGGGCCGAACGGGTCTTGATGTCGATGACGGCCAGCTCGGCGAAACCGCCGTAGACGGACGAGCCCGGCCCCTTGATGATCGCGATCTCTTCCACCTGGTCCACGGGGAAGCGGGCGAACTGCACGGTGGAATAAAGCGTCTCGTTATAGACCTGGCCGTCCCACATCACCAGTACCTTGCCCTCGTGGCCCCAGACGCCGCGCACGCCCAGGCCCAGGACGCCCTGCACGTCCATGGCGAATTCGAATTCGGGAATGAGGGAGAGCACGTCCACCAGGCTGCGGGCGCCGGAAGCCTGTATTTCCTCGCGCGTGATCACGGTGACCAGGCCGGGCGTCTCGCGCAGGCTCATGCCGCTGCGGGTGGCCACCGAGGTGTGGAGGTTGAGCACCTCTTCCAGCGAGGCGCGCTCGAGGCTGAAGAATTCATCTTCGTTAGACAGGCCGGCCCGGGCCAGCGCGGGCGCGGCCAGCAGGACGGAAAGAAATAATGACAGCTTCAACGGCCGCATGCTCCCCCAGAAGCCCCCCCCGGGGCGAAAAACGTTCAAGACTGCGCGCCGCCCTGCCGCGCCGGGACTATGAAGATGGCCGCCGCGTAGGCGATAAGGCCGGGTATCACGGCCGTGGCCAGCAGCACGAAGACGAAAGCCAGGCGCAGCACCACCGGGTCCACGTCGAAATACTCCCCGAGGCCGCCGAACACGCCGGCGAAGACCTTGTTCTCGCTGCTGCGGTAAAGACGTTTCATGGAATTATTCTATATAAGAGTATTCCTTAATGCAATAGAAATCCGGCGCCCGGTCCAGCGGGCCGCGGCGCGTTCTTTTTTTAGTAGAATTAATCCGATGTCCTATGACGTTATCATTATAGGCGCCGGGGTCACCGGCGCGGCCGCCGCCAGGGAGCTTTCACGCTACCGCCTCAAGGTGCTCGTACTGGAAAAAGAGGCCGAGCCGGCCTTCGGCGTGTCCAAGTCCAACAGCGGCATCGTGCACGCCGGCACGCAGAATCCCCCCTCCTCGCTGAAGGGCTGGCTGTGCGTGGAAGGCAACCGCATGCTGCGCGAGGAGCTGGCCGCCGACCTGGGACTGCATTTCGTGCAATGCGGCCAGCTGATAGCCGTTTTCGACCTGGCCGACCTGCCGGAACTGGAGCGGATAAAAGCCGAGGGCGAGGCCCTGGGCGTCAAGGATATGCGGGTGGTGAACCGGGACTGGCTGGACGCCAATGAGCCCAACCTGGGCCCCGAGGTGAAGGCCGCGCTGCTGGTACCCACGGCCGGCATCATCAGCCCCTACCGCTTCGTCTACGCCCTCATCGAGAACGCGGTCAAGAACGGCGCGGAGCTCAGGACCTCGACGACGGTGACCGGCATACGGCGCATCGAAAAGGGCGGCTTCTACGTGGAAGCCGGCGGCCGGGTCTATACCACGAAGTACCTCGTCAACGCGGCCGGCCTGCACGCCGACGAGATCTCCGCCATGGCCGGGGCCCCCACCTTTACCATCACCCCGCGCAAGGGCGAGGAATACCTGCTCGACAAGAAACGCGAGCATATCGCCAACCATATAATTTTCCCGCTGCCCTCCAAGACCTCCAAGGGCATCCTGATCATCAAGACTTCCGACAGCAACCCGATGATAGGCCCCACCGCGCACGACACGGACGACAAGCGGGACCTGGCCACCACCGAAGAGGGCCTGGCCGAGGTGCTCGCCGGCGCCAGCCGCCTGATGCCCTCCGTCTCCAAGGCCGACATCATCGCCTATTTCGCGGGACTGCGCCCGGTGGCCGGCAAGGATTTCATCATCCGCCACGAGAGCGCCGCGCCCGGCCTGGTGAACGCGGCCGGCATCCAGTCCCCCGGCCTTACCGCGGCCCCCGCCATCGCCGTGATGATAGCCGATATCCTGAAGAAACAGGGCCTGCCGCTGGAACCCAAGGACCACTTCCACCGCCTGCGCCGGGACGCCGGACACCTTTTCATGTCCTCCCCGGAAGAGGCGCGCAGGCTGATAGCAAAAAACCCGGCCTACGGCGACATAGTCTGCCGCTGCGAGCTGGTGAGCGCGCAGGAAGTGCGCGACGCCATAAGGCACGGCGCTACCACCCTCGACGGGGTGAAGTTCCGCACCCGGGCGCAGGCCGGCCGCTGCCACGGCGGCTTCTGCACCACGCGCATCTTGAAGATCCTGCAGGAAGAGCTGGGCCGCCCCGTGACGGAACTCACCAAGCGCGGCCCCGGCTCCGAAATAGTAAAGGACGAACGAAAATGAACCTGATATACCTCAGAAGCCACGCCCCCAAGGCCAAGAAGTTCATAAAGAAGAAGCTGCGCGGCGGGGAACCCAGCTCGATCTACGATATCGAGGCCGGCGACTGCTGCCTCGCCCCCGTGGAGCCGGGCGGCGCGGACTATATCCTGACCTTCCTCAACGACACGTCCCCCGAGATGCTGGCCTTCATCCAGACCGGCCGGCAGTGGACGGCGCCGGACCTTAATTAGGCCGATGAAGCAGCGCGAACTGGTGGTGGTGGGCGGCGGCCCCGCCGGCATGGCGGCGGCCCTGGCCGCGCGCGCGGCCGGCGTGGAGGACGTGCTGCTGCTCGAGCGCGACCAGCACCTGGGCGGCATCCTCAACCAGTGCATCCACCCGGGCTTCGGCCTGCACCAGTTCAAAGAAGAGCTGACCGGCCCGGAGTATGCCGACCGCTTCGCCGCGCTGGTCAAGGCCGATCCCGGCATAGAGGTCAGCCTGCGCTCCTTCGTGGTGAGACTCAACAAAGACCGCGAGCTTTCTTATCTCCGGCCCGGAGAGATGCAAGACGTCAAGGCCCGCGCCGTCATCCTCGCCACCGGCTGCCGCGAGCGCACCCGCGAGATGATCCCCATCCCCGGCTCCCGCCCGGCGGGCGTTTTCCCCGCGGGCCTGGCCCAGAAGATGGTGAACATGGAAGGCTGGATACCTGGCCGCGAGGCGGTCATCGTGGGCTCGGGTGACATCGGCCTTATCATGGCCCGGCGCATGGCGCTGGAAGGCGTGGCCGTTAAAGCCGTAATAGAAATACAGAAGACCAGCCGCGGTCTGGTGCGCAACGTGGTGCAATGCCTCGAAGATTTCGGCATACCGCTGCATTTCCAGCACCGCCTCACCGCCATCCGCGGCGCCGACCGGGTGGAGGGCGTGGGCGTGGTCAGGGTGGACGACGATTACAAGGACATCCCGGGCACCGCTTTCGAAATCGCCTGCGACACCGTACTGGTCTCAGTCGGGCTGATCCCCGAGAACGAGCTGCTGGAACTGGCCGGCGGCGCCGTGGACCGCCGCACCAATACCCCTGTGGCCGACGAGGTCAACCTGACCTCGCTGCCCGGCATCTTCGCCTGCGGCAATGCCTGCAAGGTCTACGACCTGGCCGACTCCGTCACCAGGGACAGCGAGCTGGCCGGCCGCCTGGCCGCCAAATACCTGGGGGTCTCCGCATGAAGCGCGTGATGACCTGCATAGAATGCCCGCAGGGCTGCAGTCTCGAGATAGAGGCCGACGGCTCGCGGGTGATAAGCCTGACCGGCAACAAATGCGCGCGCGGCGACAAGTACGGCCGGCAGGAGACGGAGGCGCCGAGACGCACGCTCACCACCTCGGTGCTGACGCGCGGCCTGGAGCTGAAGATGCTGCCGGTGCGCACCTCCAAACCCATACCGAAAGAAAAACTATTCGCCGCGATGCGGGCGGTAAAGACCCTCGTCGTCACCTCGCCGGTGAAAGCCGGCTCCGTGGTGGCGGAGAATTTTCTGGGGCTGGGCGCCGACCTGGTGGCCTGCCGCCCGCTGGACAAGCTGTGAAACGCCTGGCCGCGCTCCCCCTCGCGCTGCTGCTGGCCTGCTCTAACGCCGGGCCGGAGGAAAGACCCATGGATGAAAAAACAAAAAAACTCACGCCGCTGCAGCTGGAAGTCACCAAGAACTGCGGCACCGAACCGCCCTTCAAGAACGCCTACTGGGACGAGCACCGCCCCGGCATTTACGTCGACGTGATAGACGGCGAGCCGCTGTTCCTCTCCGCCGACAAATTTGATTCGGGCTCGGGCTGGCCCAGTTTCGCCAAGCCGCTGACCGAGGCGCGGGTGGAGGAAAAGACCGACGCCTCGCACGGCATGGAACGCGTGGAAGTGCGCTCCAAATCCAGCGATTCCCACCTGGGCCACGTTTTCCCCGACGGGCCGGGGCCCCAGGGGCTGCGGTACTGCATAAATTCCGCCGCGCTGCGCTTCGTGCCGCTGGAAAACATGGAGCGGGAAGGCTACGGCAAGTACATACCCCAGGTTAAAAAATAGCGAAGTTTGACAGAGCGCGCTATATTTTTTAAATTATTAGTACGCCGCATTTAGTTTTCGATGGCCGCCACAACCAGGACCACCTCACGGCGCTGACTTTCAGGCTTCAAAATGTTACTGGTCCTACTCTCCCTACTAGTGCTGCTCGCCAGCTCCGCGCTGGCTTTTACCTTGCGAGGCAATCCCGCCCGGGCGCAGGACGCCGGGGCCTACGGCGCCGCCGCAGCCTCGCTATGCGGCCTGCTGCCGGCCGGCCGCGTGCTGCTGACCGGCAATCCTGAAACCCTGACCCTGCCCTGGGCCGTGCCGCTGGGCTCGCTCTCCTTCACGCTCGACCCGCTGGCCGCTTTCTTCCTGGCCCCCCTCTTCGTACTCACCGGCCTCGCCGCGGTTTACGGCGTGGATTATCTTAAAACCTACGAGGGCAAAAAACCGCTGGGCCTGGCCTGGGCGGCTTTTAATATCCTGACCGCCGCCATGGTGGTGGTCTTCACGGCGGCCAACGCCGTGCTGTTCATGCTGGGCTGGGAGCTGATGGCAGCGGCGGCGTTCCTGCTGGTGCTCTTCGAGCATGAGCGCGAACAGTCCCGCCGGGCGGCCTATCTCTACCTGACGGCGGGCGCCGCCGGCGCGCTGCTGCTGCTCGCCGCCTTCGCCCTGCTTGGCCGGGCAGCCGCCTCCCTCGACTTCGCCCTATTCACCGTGCCCGAGGGCGGCGCGGCCACGGCGGTCTTCCTGCTCTGCCTCGCCGGTTTCGGCCTCAAGGCCGGCTTTATCCCCCTGCACGTGTGGGTGCCCGAGGCGGATCCCGCCGCGCCGGGCTACGTGGCCGCCGTGATGAGCGGCGTCATGATGAAGACCGGCATTTACGGCCTCATCCGCGTGCTGGGGTTCCTCTCCCCCTGGCAGGAATGGTGGGGCTGGACCATGCTCCTGGCGGGGGCCGCCTCCTGCGTGCTGGGCGCGCTGTTCGCGCTGGCGCAGCACGAGCTCAGGCGCGTGCTGGCCTATTCCAGCATAGAAAATATCGGCATAATCCTCATGGGCCTGGGCCTGGGCACGGTGGCGGCCGTCAACGGCGCGGCGGCCATGTCGGCCCTGGCTTTCTCCGGCGCGCTGCTGCACGTGCTCAACCACGCGCTCTTCAAGGGCCTGTTGTTCATGGGCGCCGGGGCCGTGCTGGGCGGCGCGGGCACGTCGGAGCTGGACGCGCTCGGCGGCCTGGCCAAGCGCCTGCCGCGCACCGCCCCCCTGTTCCTGCTGGGTTCGGCCGCGGCCTGCGCGCTGCCGCCCCTTAACGGCTTTACCGGCGAATTCCTGATCTACCTGGCCGCCTTCGGCGGCGCCGCCGCTCCCGCCGCGCTGGCCGGGGTGGTGGCCGCGCTGGCGCTGGCAGTCGCCGGCGCGCTGGCCGCGGCGGCCTTCACCAGGGCCGCCGGCACCGCCTTCCTGGGCGAGCCCCGCACCGCGCGCGCCGCCGGGGCGCGCGAGGCCGGCCCCCTGATGATAGCCGCCATGCGGGCGCTGGCGCTGCTGTGCCTGCTCCTGGGCCTGGCCGGCCCGCTGCTGCTGCTGCCGGTGGGCACCGCCGTGGCCGCCGCCTTCGGCCTGGCCCCCGCCCTGGCCGCGGTGGAAGGCGCCGCCGCGCCGCTGGCCTATGTCTCCGCGGCCGGCCTGCTGCTGGTCGCGCTGGCCGCGCTGGCCTTCGCCGGCCGCGCCCGGGCGCTGAAAGGCAAAGTCCCGGCCGGGGCCGGCACCTGGGACTGCGGCTACGCCGCCCCTACGGCCCGCATGCAGTACGGGGCCGCCTCCTTCTCCCAGCCGCTCACCGATTTCTTCCAGCCCATCCTGCGCAAGATCGGCCAGTACCCGGTGATCACCGAGTATTTCCCGGGCAAGGCCTCGTTCTCGACGGAAGCCCAGGCCGTCTTCTACAATTCTTTCTACATGCCGGCGGCCGCGCGGGTGCGCGACCTGGCCTACCGCTTCAGCTGGATCCAGCACGGCCGGCTGCAGATCTATATCATGTATATCGTCGTGACGCTGCTGCTGCTCCTGTTATGGAAATTGTAAAGCCCCTGGCCCAACTGCTGGCGGCGCTGCTGCTGGCCCCGCTGCTGCCCGGCGTTATCAACCGGGTGAAGGCCTTCTTCGCCGGGCGCAGGGGCCAGCCGCTGCTGCAGCTGTACTACGACCTGGCCAAGCTCGTCCGCAAGACCCCCGTTTACAGCCGCACCACCACCTGGGTTTTCGTGGCCGGGCCGGCCATAGGCCTGGCCGCGCTGGCCGCGGCGCTGCTGGTGATGCCCTTCGCCGGCAGGCCGTCGGTCGTCTCCTTCGACGGAGACTTCGTCTACCTGATCTACCTGCTCGGCCTGGCGCGCTTCTGCGCCGTGCTGGCCGCGCTGGACACCGGCTCGGCTTTTGAAGGCATGGGCGCCAGCCGCGAGATGCAGTTCGCCGTGTTCTCCGAGCCCGGCTTCTTCTTGGGGCTCGCGGCGCTGGCCGCGGTGACCGGGCAGCGGTCGCTGGGCGGGATGTTCGGCGTGCTGACCGGAGACAGCTGGCGCGTGGCCGCCCCCGTGCTGGCGCTGCTGACCGCCTCTTTCTTCATCACGCTGCTGGCCGAAAACTCGCGCGTGCCGGCCGACGACCCCAACACGCATCTCGAGCTGACGATGATACACGAGGCCATGACGCTCGACCACAGCGGTCCGGACCTGGCCTTCATCCTCTACGGGGCCTCGCTGAAACTCTGGCTGTTCGGCTCGCTGATAGCCTCTATGGTGCTGCCCAGCCACAGCGGCGCCTGGGCCCGCGACGCGGCCATGTTCCTGCTGGTGATGCTGGGCGTGGCGGCCGCCGTGGGCGTGACCGAGTCGGTGATGGCCCGCCTGCGCCTGACCAAGGTGCCGTACATGCTCATCACCGCTTTCGCTTTCTCGGCGCTGGCCCTGATTTTCCAGATGGGAAGATAAATGAATACCTTCGCGGAACTGATCATCGTTTTCATCATCCTCATGGACCTGGCCCTGGCGGTCACCGGCTCGCTGTCGGCGTGCATCAAGCTGGTGGCGCTGCAGGGCGTGGTGGCGGGCATCCTGCCGCTGCTGGCCATGCACGGCTCCCCCCACTTCCGGGCGGTGGCCTTCGCGGCGGTGATCATCACCCTCAAGGGCGCGGTATTTCCCTGGCTGATGATGCGCGCCCGCGACCGCTCCGGCGCCCGCAAGGACGTGGAGCCGCTCATCAGCTACCCCGCCTCCATTCTGCTGTGCCTGGGGGCCTTCATCGCCTCGTCGTGGCTGGGCTCGCGCCTGCCCCTGCCCGAGACCAACGTGGCCTGGATCGTGCCGGCGTCGCTGGCCACCATCTTCACCGGCTTCCTGCTCATCACCACCCGCACCAAGGCCATCACGCAGGTGCTGGGCTACCTCGTCATCGAGAACGGCATCTACATCTTCGGCCTGGCGCTGTTCGTGGAGCAGCCCATGATGGTGGAACTGGCCATCCTGCTGGACGTGTTCGTAGCGGTGTTCGTGATGGGTATCGCCATCTTCCATATCAGCCGCGAGTTCGACCATATAGACACGGCGGAGCTGTCGGAACTCTCCGACTGGCGCCGCGGGGAGGACGGCCGATGATCACCCGCGCGCTGCTGCTCCTGCCGCTTATCGCGGGCACGCTGGCCTTCCTGCTGCGCAGCGACCCCTACCGCCGGGCGCTGCTGGCCTGGACGGCCCGCATGCATTTCATGCTGACGGTCCTGGCCGCGTACCTGCACCTCGGCCCCGGCTCCGATCCCGGCGCCCCGGGCTGGTTCGCTTTCGACAACCTCGGGCTGCTGTTCCTGGGCGTCACTTCGCTGCTGTTCCTGGGCGCCTCGCATTACGCGGTGCGCTACCTGGCGCTCGAGAAGCGCGACCCCGGCGAGGAAGCGGACGAAGGGTTCATTTTTAACAACGCCCCCGAGGCGGTGTTCACCGGCTGCCTGCTGCTGTTCCTGGCGGCCATGACGGCCGTGACGGCCAGCCGCCACATGGGCATGCTGTGGGCCGCGGTGGAGGCCACCACGCTGCTGTCGGCCCCGCTGATCTATTTTCACCGCACCCGGCGTTCGCTGGAAGCTACCTGGAAGTACCTGCTCATCTGCTCGGTGGGCATCGCGCTTGCGCTCATGGGCAATTTATTCCTGGGAGCGGCGGGGCTCAAGACCGGCGCCGGCCTGGAACTGGAGGGCCTGCTGGCCAAGGCGGCCGTGCTGGACCAGCCGCTGCTCAAGGCGGCCTTCCTGTTCCTCTTCGTCGGTTATGGCACCAAGATGGGCCTATCGCCCTTCCATACCTGGCTGCCCGACGCGCACAGCGAGGCGCCCGCCGTGGTCTCGGCGCTGCTCTCGGGCGCGCTGCTCAACTGCGCCTTCCTCGGCATCCTTCGGATCAACGGGATCTGCGCCGCCGCGGGCCTGGCCGATTTTACCGGCGGGATCCTGATCCTGTTCGGCCTGCTCTCGCTGGTGACCGCGGCCCTGTTCATGGTGGGCCAGCGCGACTACAAGCGCATGCTGGCCTATTCCAGCATCGAGCACATGGGCATCCTGGCGCTGGGCGCGGGCCTGGGCGGCGGGGCCGTGTTCGGCGCGCTCCTGGCCGCGCTGAGCCACTCGCTGACCAAGGCCGGCCTGTTCTTCACTTCGGGCCTGGTGCTGGCCGCCGAAAAGACCAAGCGCATTTCCGAGGTAAAGGGGCTCTGGCGCCGCGCGCCCAGGACAGCCGCGCTGTGGCTGGCCGGCTTCTTCCTCATCACCGGCACCCCGCCGTCCGGCGTCTTCCTGGCCAAGTTCATCATCCTCCGGGAGGCGCTGGAGCAGCGCCATTACGCGCTGGCGGCCGTCTTCCTGCTGGCCCTGGGCATCCTGTTCGCCGGCATGGCGCGCTATTTCATCTCGATGACCTTCGGCGAGCGGGAGGCCCGGCCCGGAGAGAAGCCCTACACGGAAGAGCCGGCCATGCTGCTGCCGGCCGCGGCTTTCTTCGTTTGCGTGATCCTGGCCGGCCTGTACCTTCCCGATTGGCTGGGCTCGCTGCTCGCCGGCGCGGCGCTCAACGTAGGCGGCAAACTATGAAAGTAGACCATCTCTCCGGCTTCGACTTTGCGGCCACCGACCTGGACCCGGTGCTGTTCTTCGACACGGCGGCCTCGCGGCTGTCCGCCGGCGGCCGCGCGCTGGCTTATTTCGCCCTCCCCGAGGGCGCCGGGCACCGCCTGGTGATGGCGGTGGGGTTCGACCGGGAGGGCCGCCTGGAAGTGTATTCCACGGCTTTCAGCGGGCCGTTCCGCGCGCTTACCCCCTCTTTTCCGCAGGTGCATTTGTTCGAGCGCGAGATCTACGAGCAGGCCGGCATGCGCCCGGAGGGCCACCCCTGGCTGAAGCCCCTTCGTTTCAACACCCCGGGCGCCTCGCCCGGAGCGGCCGATTATTTTACCGTTCACGGCAGCCAGGTGCACGAGGTGGCCGTGGGGCCGGTGCACGCCGGCGTGATAGAGCCGGGCCATTTCCGCTTCCAGTGCCACGGCGAGCGGGTGTTCCACCTGGAGATCATGCTGGGCTACCAGCACCGCGGCGTAGAGCGGCGCCTGGCCGCCGGCCCGGACGCGCGCTCGCTGCATTACGCCGAAACGCTGGCCGGCGACACCACCATCGGCCACGGCTGGGCTTATTGCGGCGCGGTGGAAGCCCTGGCCGGCGTCAATGTACCGCCGCGGGCCCAGGCGCTGCGCGGCATCCTGCTGGAGCTCGAGCGGCTGGCCAACCATACCGGCGACCTGGGCGCGCTGGCCGGCGACGCCGCCTACCTGCCTACCGCCGCTTTCAACGGCCGCCTGCGCGGCGACTTCCTGAACATGACGGCGCTGGTCTGCGGCAACCGCTTCGGCCGCAACCTGCTCAAGCCCGGCGGCGTAAACTTCGACCTGGACCCGGCGCTGATCAGGGAATTGAAACTGCGCCTGGCCGACACCTACCGCGACGTTGAGACGGCCGTAACGCTGCTCTGGGAGAGCGGCTCCGTGACGGACCGTTTCGAGGAGACTGGCGTGGTCCCCAAGGCGGCCGCCGAAGGCATAGGCCTGGTGGGCCCGGCGGCGCGCGCCTCCGGGGTGGGCATAGATACGCGGCGCAATTTCCCCTCGGGCCCTTACGAGGGCTTTACGATGTCGGTCTCGGGCAGCGGCGACGTTTACTCGCGCGCCTATGTGCGCTGGCTGGAGATACAAAAATCCGTAGAACTGGTGGACAACTGGCTGAACTCGCTGCCGGCGGGCCCGCTGGCGGCGGCGTGCGGCCCGCTGCGGCCGGACAGCGCCGCCGTCTCGCTGGCGGAAGGCTGGCGCGGGCAGATCTGTCACTTCGCGCTGACCGGCCCCGACGGAAAGTTCAGGCATTACAAGATAGTGGACCCTTCTTTTCATAACTGGCAGGGCCTGGCGCTGGCCCTGCGCAACGGCGAGATCTCGGATTTTCCGCTCTGCAACAAAAGCTTTAATCTTTCCTACTGCGGGAGGGACCTGTGATCAAGGCATTATTGGCCCGCTTCAAGCAGGGCTACCGCACCATGGAGTTCCCCTCGCCGGAGCTGAAACTGCCCCCCCGGGGCCTGGGCGTGCCTGTGGTCAAGCCTCACGGCCTGGAGCGGGCCGCGGCGGCCTGTCCTTACGGGGCCATCTCGGCGGGAACCGAGCCGGGCCTGGACCTGGGGCGCTGCGTTTTCTGCGGCGCCTGCGCGGCGGCGGCGCCCGAGGCGGTGGAATTCACGCGCGACTACAAGGTTTGCGCCTCGGCGCGGGAGGAGCTGAAGGCAGCAGCAAGCGGCTATAAGCGGGCCGACGCGCTGGGCGAAGAACTGCGGGCCATGTTCGGCCGCTCTTTCAGGCTGCGCCTGGTCAGCGCCGGCGGGTGCGGCGCCTGCGAGGCGGACTGCAATGTACTGCAGACGCCGGCCTGGGACCTGGGACGCTTCGGCATTCAATTCGTGGCTTCGCCGCGGCATGCCGACGGGCTGCTGGTGACGGGGCCGGTGACGAAAAATATGGAGCTGGCGCTGCGCAAGACTTACGACGCCATGCCGGAACCCAAGGTGGTCATCGCCTGCGGGGCCTGCGCTATAGCGGGCGGGCCTTACGCGGGGCACGAGGAATGCGTGGGGCTGCCGGCCGACCTCCCGGTCAGTCTTTACATTCCCGGCTGTCCCCCGCACCCTCTCTCCATATTGGATGGCCTACTGCGATTGATTGGCAGAATCGATTGAGGACTGCGGCTTAAACCGCAAGGTAGCGCAGTCATCCCCGTCCACAGCCTGGCCCCTCGCTCCTAACATCGTGCTACCCGCAGCATGGGCCCGTCGGGCACGCGGTCGGCCACACCGTGGCCGCCGCTCGTCACTCCCTCGCCGCGCTACGCAAGCGGCTTCAGTCCGTGACGACCCTCCGAACCCATGCCGCGGGTAGCCCTCTCCGTCGTAAATGCTTTGTTATATTGATATTACTTCAAACTACCGCAGAGAGTCATATAAAAAAATTGGGCCCCCAATTCCTGGCTGGGGGCCTTGCCTATTTATAGTATAGCAGAGCCACAGATTTACGCAAGGTGAAAATGTATACACTGGATAAGGGGTTTTTGAGTGGGTCTAAAGACCTCGTCGGAGTGGGACTTTCGGCTCATTCAGGAAAAGAGATTAAGATATATAGTATAGGGGTAAAGTAACGGAGGACCCTTAATGAAAGCTCTCGCAGCCCTTCTTTTCCTGGTTTCCACCCCCTCTTTTGCCCTCGATTTCGTTACCGTACGCGAACAATTGCCCGCCCTGGGCGTCTCTCCCGCCGAGATACGCGAGGCCGCGGCCCCGGAGGCCTCACCCGCCGAGGAGTCCGCTCTTGAGGGCCTGCGGTCCGAAGCGCTGGCCGACCCGGCCGCCTTCATCGACTCCCATTCCCCTTACGAAGTAGGCCAGGCTTTCGGCCTGCCCGCCAGCCGTTTCCTGGTAACCGACAAGGCCAGGATAGAGCGGGCGCTAGTGAAGCTGACCGTGGACCTCACCCGCCAGCGCCTGGTGATGACTTCCTCCGGCACCGTTAAGGAGTTCAAGATCTCCTCGGGCCTGGCACCCAAGAACACCACGCCCGGCAGCGGCAAATGCTATGCCCCCGATTTCCTGGAAGAGATGCATTATTCCAGCCTCTACAACAAAGCCCCCATGCCGCACAGCATCTTCTTTAACGGCAACATAGCCATGCACGGCACCGAAGCCGAGTGGCTGCTGGGCAAGCCCGCCTCCCACGGCTGTGTGCGCCTGTCCAAGGTTAACGCCAAGATAGTGCATGACACCGTGAAAGCCAATGGCAAAGCCAACGCCATCATCTGCGTGACCGGCGTCACCCCGCAGCCGAAGTAGGCGTTGTAGCGGCCGCCTTTTTAGACTATAATTTCGAGAACAAGTAAGTCCGAGGATTCCCATGCTAAAGATAATACTCCCGCTCCTTCTGCTAGCCGCGAATTCCGCCAACGCGGCCACCCAACCGGCCTTTAATCTCAACTCCCTGGCGCTGCACGACCTGCGCGGCCTGGACCTGCCCGCTGCCCCGGCCGTCACCATTCCCCTGCGCGCCGAGACCGACGCCGACGGGCGCTACTTCAACGCCTACATCCTCAAAGCTGTGGATTACCTGCGCAAGAATTACGGCCTGCAGGGCTACGACATCAATTCCATCCTGACGCACGACATCCAGTACCATGACCAGGGCGTCCTCAAAGCGCGCCGCGCGCCGCTGACCATGTGCGTGGCGGCGGTGATGGAAGTGATCCTGACCGCCTACGACATCTACGCCCGCGAGACCGGCGACTACTCCCCCTACGCCTACCTGCCCAAGCGCAGTTTCGAGGGCCTGGCCATTACCGACCTGAAAGGCCATATCTGGGTGAACCACGACTTCAAGGCCGACGGCACCGCCGACGCGCTGATCAACTTCGGCATGGGCGAGCGCCGACTCTTCGAGGACCTGCGGCCCGGAGATTTCGTCAATATCAACCGCACCACCAGGACCGGCCACGCCGTGGTCTTCATCGGCTTCATCAACAAGACCGGCAAGATGCTGGCCAAGTACGATAGCACCGTGGTGGGCTTCAAGTATTTTTCCTCGCAGGGCCTGCGCGAGGCCGGCCAGGGCGGCTTCGATTACCGTTACGCCGTCTTCAGCAAGTTCGGCTGTCCCGAAATGCCCTACAAGCGCGACTGCAACGTCATCTATTCCACCAGCCAGCTGTATCTCAACACCGGCACCATGCTGGCCCCCGCTTTCTGGACCGGCCAGCTGCCGCAGGCTACCGGCGAGGAAGGAGAAACCCTGCTCAACCGCTCCCTCTTCAACGGCATCACCACCGACGACTGAGGCTCCTGCGGCCAATAAAAAAGCCCCCGGAACTCCGGGGGCTTTTTGTTTTGCGAGGCCTACTTTTGCGGGGCCCCGAAATCGTAGCGCAGCAGGAAGAGCGCCGAGGCGCAGATGGCGCCCAGGCCGTCGGCCAGCATGTCCCGCTGGGCGTCCCAGATGTCGCCCTGGCTGCCCAGGAAGGCTAAGCCGGCCGCCGGGTCGGCCGCGGCGGCGTACCACCACTCTACGATCTCGTAGACGGCGGCCACCGTGAAGATGGCAGTGACGCCGGTGAAGGCCAGCAGGCCCTTGGACCTGGTGTAGCCTTTGCGGAAGATGAATTCCGCTATCGGGTAGGCATAGAACCCGACGGAGAAATGGGCTATGCGGTCGAAGTGGTTGCGCGTGAAGCCGAAAAGGTCGGTCACGGCGCCGAACGGCACCCGCTCGAAGGTATAATGCCCCCCCGCCGTGTGCAGGAACAGCAGCACGCTCATCATTACATAAGAGGTGTTGGAGAACGCGAAGCGGCGGTAGGTGGCCGCCAGCGCGGCCACGATGAGGACCATGGGCAGGTTCTCGGCGAACCACACTTCCCGGCTATACGGGTTCACCGCCAGCGCGGCGAACCAGACCAGGTAAGCTCCGAAAAGTATATGCGGCAGTTTAAGTTTATTCATTTTTATCTCAGGCAGCTGCCTTTACCTCCGCCAGCAGTTTTTCGTAGCGGGCCAGTTGGGGCGCCAGGCCCTTTATGGCCGTCTCCCAGAACTCGGGTTTACCGATATCGGCGCCCAGGCTGCGGCGCGCCACAGCCTCGGCGGTATCCGAGCCCGAGAGGCGCAGGAAAGCCTCGTACCTGGGCAGGAAGGCCGGGCCTTCCGCCTTGAACTTTGTGAACAGCGTGGCCGCCAGCAGGAAGCCGAAAGTGTAGGGGTAGTTGTAGAACGGCGTCTCGGTCTGGTAGAAGTGCAGCTTGGAGGCCCAGAAAAGGGGATCCTCGCCGCCTTCGGCCAGCGCGTCGCCGAATACTTTCCGCTGGGCGCTCACCATCAGCTCCTTGAGCCGGGCCGCGGAAACCTCCCCCCGCTGCCGCTCCTCGTAAAAGGCCTTTTCGAAGCGGAAGCGCACGGTGATGTCGAGGATGGTAATGGCGGCGCCGGTGAGGTACTCGTCGAGCATGATGAGCTTCTGGGCCTCTGGCACGGCGGGGTCGCCCTGTATGCCCTCGGCCAGCAAATGCTCGGCGAAAATGGAGGCCGTCTCGGCCAGCGTCATGGGCGGGGACGAGGCCAGGTAGCGCAGGCCATCCATCAGGCGGCCGTGCCAGGCGTGGCCCATCTCGTGGGCCAGGGTGTTCACGTCGCCCAGCGTGCCGTTAAAGGTCATGAAGACGCGGCCCTCCCTGGCCAGCGGCGTGCCGGTGAAGAAAGCGCCGGGGCGCTTGCCGGCGCGGGCTTCGCTTTCGAGGTGGCGGCTGGCTTCGAACTCCTTGTAGAAAGCGCCCAGTGCGGGGTAGACGCGGCCGAAAGCCCCCGCCACCTTGGCCGAACCCTCGGGCCAGGTGTAGGTCTTGCTGTCCTTGAGCGGCAGCGGGGCTTCCCGCTCGTAGAAAGCTATGCCCTTGCGCCCCATGGCGGCGGCCTTCACGCGCAGGATCTCGCGCACAGGCTCCAGGTTGCGCTCCACGGCGGCGTACATGGCCTCCAGCGTGGCCCGCTTGATGCCGGAACCGAACAGGGACTCGTCGAGGAAATGCTTCACGCCCCGCTTTTTGTCCAGCGTCAGGCGGTTGCCGGCCAGGGCGTTGAGCGCGGCCGCACAGGAGTCCTCTATGCCGGCCCAGGCTTTATTGCCGCCCTCGAAAGCGGCCCGGCCCACGGCGCGGTCCGGGTCGGACATGAGCGCGCGCCAGCGGGAGACCGGCAGCGTTTCCACCCGACCGTCGGGCCAGCGCATTTCGAAGGTGAGCTTGCTGGAGATCTTATTGTACAGGCGCTCCCAGGACTGGAAGCCGTCCACGGCCAGGTCGGCGGCCAGTTTCTCTTCGGCCGGCGACATGGTGCGGCGGGCCTGCTCCCGGGTGCGCTTGAGGAAATAGGCGATATCCGTCAGTTTCTCGCGCTTGACGAAAGCGGCGAAGACTTTTTCCGGCACGTCCTTCAGGGCGCGCCGCAGGTCCACGCCGAACTTGGCGTACTCCGCGCCCAATTGCGCGAACCGGGCGTTCTCGGCCGCGTATTCTTCTTTGTCGGCGTGGGCCGATTCCAGGCAGATCAGGTAGGAAGACATATGGGCCAGGCGGACGCCGGCGTCTTCCGCGGCGAGCAGCAGGCGCTCCCAATCGGCGGCGGTACGGGCGGAGAGCGGGGCCGTCCGGGAGGCTTTCTTCTGCAGCGCGGCGATGTCGGCCGCGAGTTTCTTTTTGAATTTAGCCATCTCAGGACCGCCAAAGGACGGGAAGAAGCTGGTCAGGTCCCACCGCACTCCCTGAATATTTTCGCTCATGATGCCTCCTGGAAACTCCGTAAATTATACATTTATAGAATGAGATAGAGGGCCAGCGACAGGAATACCAGGCCTTTGAACACGGCGACGCGCCGCGCGTTCGCGGCGCCGGGCAGCAGGCGGGCGCCCAGGCGGCCCGACAGGTAGCCTATGCTCCCGAAGACCACCACCACCTGCGCCATGAAGACCAGGCCCAGCACGGCCATCTGCGAGCGCACCGCCCCCTTTGCTGGGTCTACGAACTGCGGCAGCAGCGCCAGGAAGAACAGCGCCACCTTGGGGTTGAGCAGGTTCATCACTACGCCCCTGCGGTAGAGCGCGACGGCGCCGCCGGCGGGCGCGGCGGCCCCCGCGGGCGCGGGTTTTTCTTTGAACGCCCCCCAAGCCAGCCACAGCAGGTAGGCGGCTCCCGCCCACTTCACAAAATTAAAAGCCGCCGGCGAGGCGGCGAAGACGGCGGACACGCCCAGGGCGGCAAAAGTAGTATGCACCAGCAGGCCGGAGCTGAGCCCCATGGCAACAGCCAGCCCGGCGCGCGGCCCCCCGGCCAGGCCCTGGGAGGCCAGGAAGATCACGTCCGGCCCGGGCGCCATGGTAAGGACCACGGAAACGCCCAGGAAGTAGAGCAGGTTGTCGGGTACCGGCATGGCTAAATTCTACAAAATCCTGCCCGGTCTTCCTCGCGGCCGGCTTGACCCCGCAACGCTGAAATGGTCGAATAGTTTAAGGTTTGAATACAGTTAAGGGGATATATATGAAAAGAGTTCTCTCGCCGGGCTTAGCCGCACTCATTTCCGCCGCCGGTATCGTTCCGGCCGCCGCGCTCCCCCAGGCCGAAGCGCCGCGTCCGGTCGTTTCCGTGACAGTGGACCCGCGGGTAGAACTGGTATCCATCATCTTCCGGCTGGCCGGCAACAAGGAATACAACAGGGGCAGGGTGCCCGGCTATGTGCGGGACGTAGAGGAGCATTTCGGGCCGCACAAGGACCATCCCGCGGTCAAATACGCGGCGGAACTGCGGCAAAAGCACAGCATCGCCTACAACGCGCCCATGGGGCTGGCCGTCTACATTACGGATACCCTGACCTTCGGCGAAAGGGCGCCGCTCTCGCCCCTGCCGGCCGAGCTCGACGACCGGTGGACCACGCAGACAGCCAGGCAATTCATAGCGCAGGCGCGAAAGTTTTCCGAGGATACCGGGTTCAACGCTTTCTTTGAAAAGCACCGGCCTTTATACCAGGCCTCGGAGCGGGGCCTGCAGGAAGTGCTCGACAAGCACGCCCGGCTGGAATGGTTCGACTCCTTCTTCGGGCCCAGGACGGGCGCCGAGTTCAAGGCGGTGCTGTCCCTGCTCGCCGGAGGCGGCAATTACGGCGCCAGCCTTAAGTTGCCCGGCGGCGGCGAGGAACTATACTCCATACTTGGCGTCTGGCGGGCCGACAAAGAAGGAACCCCGGTCTTCCCCCCTGACATGGCCTCCACGCTGGTGCACGAACTGGGCCATTCTTATACCAACCCGGTGGTCGAGCGCTTCGAAAGCAGCCTGCGCGAGCCCGGCCAGAAGATCTATGTCCACGTCGCCGATCAGATGAAAGAGCAGGCTTACGGCAACTGGATCACCATGATGTTCGAATCAGTGCTGCGCGCCTGCGAACTGCGCTACGCGCTGGCGACGGGCGGCCCGGAGGCGGTTAAAAAGAAAATCGCCTACGAGAACTCCCGCAGTTTCTACTGGGTGGCTGAACTGGGCGAACTGCTGGCCCGCTACGAAGAACAGCCCCGCAAGTACAAGGACTTCGCGGAGTTCTTTCCGCAGGTGGCGGACTTCTTCAAGGCTTACGCGCCCAAAGCCGCGGAAAAGATAGCGGCCGCCCGTGAAGCGGAGCGGGCGGCCAAAGAGAAGCAGCGGCTGGAGCTGGCGGAGCGCATGAAGGACTGGCGCGAGAAGGGGCCCAGGATAGTTTCCGTCGTGCCGGCGGACGGGTCAGAGGTGGGCGCCGGTCTCAAGGCCATAGTCGTGACCTTCGACAGGCCCATGGCCCGCGGCTGGTCCTTCATACAGACGGGCCCGGGCATCTACCCGGGCATAGCCGGTAACCCCGCCTACGACGCCGCGATGAAAGTCGTTACGCTGCCGATCGAACTGCAGCCGGGCAAGGCCTACTCGTTCGGGCTTAACAGCGAGCAGTTCCTGAATTTCAGGAGCGCGGAAGGCGTGCCCCTCTTCCCGGTGGAGGTGCATTTCAGGACGGCGCCTGCCGTCGGAACCGCGGGCGGTAAGACCGGGCCGGTATAATTGCTAAAATAAGCGCATGGACTGGTATCTTTCCCTCGTCAAGGCGCACCCGATAACTTCGGCGATGGCGCAGTTCGCCTTGCTGGGCACGCTGGGCGAAGTGCTCTCGAAGTGGCTGATAGCCGGCCGGATCCACTCCCCCTTCGGACCGCGCGGCACGCTGCTGCGCGCCCTCGGCTGGGCGGCGCTGGCCGTGGCCATAAAGTACGCCTTCACCGGCTTCGTGGCTTTCACCGACGGGCTGGTGGCCCACGGCCTGCTGCCGGAACTCGGCGCTTTCGGCCGGGCCTTCGCGGTCTCTCTGGCCATGAACCTGCAGTTCGGGCCTTTCCTCGTTATCGCCCATCGCCTCATAGACAACTCCATCGACGGGCGGCCCAACTGGGCCGGGCTGGACAAGGGCTTTAAGTCGCTGCTGTGGTTCTGGGTGCCGGCGCACACACTGACTTTCATGCTGCCGGTGGATTTCCGCATAGGGCTCGCGGCCGTGTGGTCGCTGGCGCTGGGGCTTATTCTGGGCTGGTACAACAAGCCGGCCAAGGCTTAAGGAGACTATATGACAGGGAAATTAATAGCGTTCAACGACAACTTCGCCGACAACAGCACCGAAGCCGGCTTCCAGTTCACCTTCTTCTGCAACCACTGCCGGGAAGGCCACAAGACCCGCTTCGTGGAATCCTCCACCTATAAGAAAAAGAAATTCTTCAAGGGCCTGGGCGACGTGCTGGGCGTGGTGGGGCAGCTCACCGGCAAGAACTTCGGCGGGCTCGAGCGCGGCTCGGATATCATCAGCGAGCGCTTCAACGGCATGTCCCCGGAGTGGCACAAGGAGCACGAGGCGGCCTTCGAGCGGGCCCAGGAAGACGCCAAGGGCCATTTCAGGCGCTGCCCCAAATGCACCAAGTGGGTATGCGAGAACTGCTGGAACGAGTCCGCCGGGCTCTGCGTGGCCGACGCGCCGCGCGAGAACGTGGAGGTAGCCGCGGCGCGCTCCAAAAAAATGGTGGAAGACATCGAGGCGGCGGCCCAGAGCACGCCGGTCTTCACCGGCAAGATAGACGCCAGGCAGACCCTTTGCCCCAAGTGCGCCAAGCCGGCCGGAGAGGGCAAGTTCTGCGGCCACTGCGGCGCCCCCCTGGGCATGGTGGCCTGCCCCAAGTGCGGCGCGCAGGCCCAGGCCGGCGCCAACTTCTGCGGCGGCTGCGGCAATAAATTATAATCCTGTTAAGCCGCTGCGCGAGCGGAACGGGCCTGAACTCAGGCCCGTTCTTTAGTGGCGGGGAAGTAGATCTTGAAGGTGCTGCCCTTGCCGGGGGCGGTATCGAGGGCTATGCCGCCGCCCGCCTGAAAGACGATGCCGTAGACGGTGGAGAGCCCGAGGCCGGTGCCCTTGCCTTTCTCCTTGGTCGTGAAGAACGGGTCGAAGATGTGGACGGCGGTTTCGGGGGGCATGCCGGTGCCGGTGTCGGACACGGTGAGCGCGGCGTAGCGCCCAGGCGGCGGGGACAGGCGCAGGCCCGGGGTTTCGGGACCGATGTCCTCGTTGGCGGTCGCCACCTTTATGCGCCCGCCGTCGGGCATGGCGTCGCGTGCGTTGATGATGAGGTTCATCAGCACCTGCGAGACCTGGCCGGGGTCTGCCTTGACGGGTTCCAGCTGCTGCGCCAGCGACTGCTCTATCCGCACGCCGGGGCCGACGAGGCGGCACAGCATGCGGCAGGAGTCTTCAACCAGGGGGTTGAGTGCGAGCACCCGGGTCTCGACCGGCTGCTTACGGCTGATGGCCATCAGCTGGCGCGTGAGCAGCGAGCCGCGCTCGGTCTCGCGCAGTATTTCGGAAAGATCGTCGCGCGCGGGGGCGCCCTCGGGCATGGATTTTAGCAGGAACTCGGCGTAGCCGCTGATGGCGCCGAGTATATTGTTGAAATCGTGAGCTATGCCTCCGGACAGGCGGCCCACCACTTCCATCTTCTGCGACTGCAGCAGCTCCTCCTGCAGCTTTTTCCGGGACTCCTCGGCCAGCCGGCGCTGCTCGATCTCGGTGGTCAGTTCCACGTTGGCCGCGGTCAGCTCCGCCGTGCGCTCTGCCACGCGCTTCTCCAGGCCCAGGTTGAGCCCGCGCAGCTCCGCCTCTATCTGGCGCCGCTTGGAGATATCCCGGCAGAGCGCCAGTATCTGCGGCATCCCGTTGCGGCTGACCACGGTGGCATTTATCTCTACCGGCACTACGGCTCCGGCCTTCCCGAGGTAGTCCACTTCGAAATTCCGTATATGGCCGTCTCTGGCGCACTGCGCCACGGCTTCGTCGTTCTTTAGCCTGTTATCAGGGACGACCCAGTCCCGCACGTTGCGCCCCATGATCTCCTTCAGGTCGGTGTGGCCGGTTAAGCGCACGTATTCCCGGTTGGCGTCCAGCACCTTGCCGTGGCCGTCTATCACCACGTAGCCGGTACGGGTGGTCTCGACAAGGGCCCGGTACAGGGACTCGCGCTCGCGCAGCGCCCGCTCAGCCTCCACGCGGGAGGTGACGTCATCGAGCAGAGAAAGAACCTTCCTGTCCGGAGTGACGATGCCGGTAATGAAGGCAGTCTTGACGCCGCCGTCCTTGCAGACTACCTGGAATTCTCCGCCGGTCATCTCGCGCCCGGTCCTGACGGAATTCTCTATCCACTCGCCCCAGATCCCCACCAGCTTTTCGCGGTAAGCCGGGTCCGGGTATGCCTGGTTCACCCAGCTCTCCAGCGTGGGAATGTCCTCGTGGCGGTAGCCGAAGGTATCCGAGAACTTGCGGTTTATGAACTCTATCCGCCCGCCCATATCGTGTATGGCTATGGCCGTCGGGGCCTGCTCGAGCACGCGGCGCAGCGTACGCTCGCTGTCGCGCAGGGCGCGCTCGGCCTTCAGGCGCTCGGTGATGTCGTCGAACATCACTATGGCCTTGCCCGCCGATAGCACGCCGAAGATGAAGACGTCCTTTACGGCCCCGTCCTTGCAGGCGAGACGGTACGCTTCGCCCTGGATCTGCCCGTCGCTCTCGGCGGCGCGCTTCAGCGCGCCCGCCCACCTGGCGCCCAGTTCCGCCCTGTACGCCGGGTCCGGGGCCACCCTGGCCGCCCAGGCTTCCCGGTCCGGCACGTCCTCGAGCCGGTAGCCGAAAGTCTGCGTAAACTTGGCGTTGAGGTACTCTACCTTGCCTTCAGCGGAATGAATGCCCATCGCCATGGGCGTCTGGTCCAGGACGCGGCGCAGCGTGGCCTCGCTCTCGCGCAGGGCCCTTTCGGCGCGGGCGCGCTCGGTGATATCGTCGAACAGGACGAATACCTTGTCCGCCGCTATCACCCCGAAGATATGGCAGGTCTTCACCACGCCGCCTTTGCAGGTGACTTCGTACTCCCCGCCGTCTATCTCGGTCTTCTGCTCGAAAGCCTTGTACACCCGGCCCATCCAGCGCTCGGTGACCTCGCGGCGGTAGGCCTCGTCCGGGTAGGCCAGCCGCCACCAGGCGTCCATGGTAGGGATCTCGCTGTTGGGGTAGCCGAAAGTCTCCTCGGCCTTGTGGTTTATATACTCAATCTTCCCCTCTAGCGTGACTATGGCCATGGACATCGGGGCCAGGTCCAGGATCTTGCGCATGGTGCGCTCGCTCTGCTCCAGCGCCTTCTGCTGGGCCGAGCGGGCGGTAACGTCCTCGAAAGTACAGATTAATTCCTTCTCCGCGGTGATCAGGCCGTACAGGTTTATGGTCTTTACGGAACCGTCCTTGCAGACGATGTCGTACTCCGCGGCGGAGATATCTCCGCTGGCGGAGCGCTTGGCGGCCTCCAGGCTGGCCTCCCAGCGGTCCCGCGCTCTCTGCAGGTAGACCGGATCGGGATAAGCGCGGGAGACCCAGTCCTGGAACGTGAAGATCTCCTCGGCCTTGTAGCCGAAGGTCTGCTCAAATTTCTTGTTTATAAAGCGCAGATCGCCGTCGAGGCCGCGGATGCCGATGGGCACCGGGGCCTGTTCCAGCAGGCGGCGCAGGTTCGCCTGGCTCTCTTTGAGGGCCGTTTCGGTAAGTTTGAAAGGGGTAGTATCGCAGGCGCTGGAGAGGTAGAGCTGGCGGGCCGAGTCGGTGGTAGAGCGCCAGGAAACCCACCGGTAAGTGCCGTCCTTGCAGCGCACGCGCACTTCATTCGCGGTCACCTTGGCTCCTGCCCGCAATTTGGCGCCTGCGGCCTCGGCCGCGGCCCTGTCTTCCGGGTGTATCAGGTCCAGCGGAACTATACCGATAAGCTCCTCTGCGGTGTAGCCCAGCACCCGCTCCCAGGCCGGGTTGACCAGCCGCAGCCGCCCGTCGAAGCCGGCTATGGACATGAGGTCGGAGGAGGAATTAAAAAAATCCCTGTATAAAGAAAGGTCTTCCGTGTTTTCCCCGCCCATATCCTGACTATACAAAAATGAAGGCCTGAAATGAAGACCCCGCCGGTCGGCGGGGTCTTTAAGGATCATTCTTTCTGGTAATCAGCTTTTTTCTTCTTCAGGAAGCGGGAGAACCAGCCTCCCGGGGCCTCCGGAGCCTTTGGTGCCGCCGGCCTGCTGTCCGGCCTGGCGGGACGCCGGCTGTCGTGGCGGCGCGGCTCTTCGAAATAGGGCGAGAGGCTGACTATGCCCCCCCGCTTGGAGGGATCGGCTCCGTACTTATTGGGGCGCCCGTCCCTGGGAGCCTCGGAACGCCCGCCGGGGCGCTGGCCGCGGCCGCCGGGGCGGCCGAAATCCTGTGATCTGCCCCGGGGGGGCCGCTCGGGGCGGCCGTCCTGGCGCCTGGGGCCTTCCTGCCTGGGCGGCCGCTGACCGCTTTGGTCCTGCTGCGGCGGGCGGGCCTGGCGCTCGGCGGGGCCGTGCTCGCGGGCGGGCTGCCTGGGGCCCTGGTCGCGCTGGGGCGGCCTGCCGCCCTGACTCCGCTGCGTCTGGGGCCTGCCGCCCTGGCCGCGAGCCTGGGGCCTGCCGCCGCCCTGGCGGCGGGAGCTGGAGGCGGGCCTGGGGGCCGCGTCGGCGCCGAAATCCACGGAAGCCACGTCCGGCAGCTGCACGCGCGTGAGCGGCATGCGGATGAGTTTCTCGATGTTGCGTACGTCCCGGCCCTGGTCGGGCGAGGCGAAGGTGATGGCCCGGCCGGGCTGGCCGGCGCGGCCCGTGCGGCCTATGCGGTGCACGTAATTCTCGTCCTCGTCGGGCAGGTCGTAATTGATGACCAGCTCTATGCCGGTCACGTCGATGCCGCGGGCGGCGATGTCGGTGGCCACCAGCACGCGGTACTTGCCGCTCTTGAAGCCGTCGAGGGCGTCGCGGCGCTGCGCCAGCGAGCGGTTGGAATGGATCTCGGAGGCGCTGTGCGGCATCTCGCGGATGGCGCGGGCTATCTTCTTGGCGTTATGCTTGGTGCGCACGAAGAGCAGCACGCTGCCCCAGTACTTGTCGAGGAGTTTCGCCAGCAGAGCGTTCTTCTCGCCGCGGTCTACTATAAAAAGTTCCTGTTCCACCCGCTCGGCGGCGGTGCCGGGGCGGGCCACCTCTATGCGCAGGGGCAGCTTCATGTGGCGGCTGGCGAGCTTCATGATCTCGTCGGGCATGGTGGCCGAGAACAGCATGGTCTGCCGCTCCTTGGGGATGGCGGCGAGGATCTTTTCAAGCTGCGGGGCGAAGCCCATGTCGAACATGCGGTCCGCTTCGTCGAGCACGAGCACAGCCACGTTGGAGAGGTCCACGTTGCGCTGGCCGATATGGTCTATCAGCCGCCCCGGGGTGGCGATGATGATGCGGGGCTTGCGGCGCAGGTCCTGCACCTGGCGGTTGAGGCTCTCGCCGCCTATAACGACGGCGGTCTGCATGCCCATCAGCGGGGCGAACTGCCGGGCCACTTCGGCCACCTGCAGCGCGAGCTCGCGGGTAGGCACGAGCACTAGGCCCTTGCCCTCGCAGGCGGCCAGGCGCTGTATCATCGGGATGGCGAAAGCGATGGTCTTGCCGGTACCCGTCTGGGCTATGCCGACCATATCCTTGCCCTCTACGGCGGGCGGAATGGCCTTATGCTGTATCGGGGTAGGGATCTTGAACTTGAGGTTGTCTAAAGCCGCCAGGAGCTTGGGGGCGATGCCGAGGCCGTAAAAGCCGGCGGCGGGAGTCTGCGTAGTATCGTTGGTCATATACCATTATCCCATATATACGGGCCCCTCCGACAGTAGTATAATTTAAGCTATGAGATTTATGACTTTAGCCGCCCTGCTGCTGCTCTCCGCGCCCGCCGCGGCGCAGAACAGGACGGACAAGCGCCTGACCGGCCTGGAAAAGCGCGTTACCGGAGTGGAAAAGAGGGTGACGAAGCTCGAGGGCGGCGCGGCCGCCGAAGGCCAGCGGCCCCAAGCCCGGCCCGAGGCCCCCTCCGACCCGGTGGGCGTCACCTTCCTGGCCAAGAAGCAGCTGGTGGGTCAGGAGAAGATCGGCATACGCCTGTACCTGGAGTTCGAGAACCTCTCCAACCGCCGCCTCTACGCCTTCAACGGCACGCTGCTGTTCCGCGACGAGACCGGCGCGCTGATCTGGAGCAAGCCCTACGGCCACAGCGAGCCGCTGGGCGCGGGCGAGAAAGTGGAAGTTTCGCTGGGGATACTCAGCGACCAGGCCAGGGCGTACCTGAAGTTCGTGAAGGCGAAGAAAGTGACGGTCACGCTGGCCAAGCAGGAAGTTTACGGGGTGGAGTGACGCCCGGGCTTCAGCCCGGGGAATTTCCTGAACAGAGCGGGAGTGACTTTGAGGCGGTACCAGTGCGCCGTGGCGGCGGTGCAGCGGTGGCGGTCGGGGCAGACTTTTTCGAAGCCGTAACGCACATGGCAGCAGATAGTGACCAGGTTTCCGTCGTCGCAGGTATACCAGACCTCTTTAGCCCCCCGCTCCAGCGCGTAGCGGATGCGCGCCTCGGTGAGCCCCTTGGCTATGCCCCGCTCCCGGAACTCGGGCTTTACGCGCAGGCCGTCGAGCACCCAGCGGCCGCCCTCGAAATAAATCACGCTGTGCCCCGCTATCTCGTCGTCGGAATAGGCGGCGAAGTAGGCGTGGTCCAGCCCCTCCACCGGTTTTACGCCGCAATCGGCGTAGAAGGCGTGGAAGCGGGTATGCCACTCCCCGTCTTCCTTCGCGACCCTGCGTATCGTAATGCCTGCCGGCCCTTTCATAAATTACATTATACAGAAAACTCCGGCCCGGGCCATGGGCTAAAGCCCTACGGGGGCCTGGGCCCTATGACCGCGTCGGCCTGGGGCCAAAGCCTCTACTGCTCCCGCCCCCCATGATGTAAAGTTTAACTAGAGTACACTACGGAGGCATTGGTGAAAAAACTTATATATTTCCTGTTGCTGGCGCCGCTCTGCGTTCCCGCCGTTTTCTGCGCCCCGCCGCCCCCACTCGAATCCCTCACATTAAAGACCCTGCCGCCGGTGGCCGTACCCGCCGCCGGGGCGCCGTCCCATGTTCCCACGCCGGAGCGCGGGAATTACGACTGGACCGGACTGCCGGCCTACATTTTCACCGAAGAGGAGCCGCTGGCCGCTCCCATCATAGACGCCATAGACCGCGCCGCCGCCACGCTGGACGTAGCCCTTTACAACCTGCAGATAGACGGGGCCGTGCAGGCGCTAGTGAGGGCCAGGGAGCGCGGCGTAAAAGTGCGAGTGCTCTTCGACAAGGCGCATGTCTATCCGCAGGCCAACAAGCAGATCCAGGCCGTGATAGATTCCGGCATAGAGACCCGGGCCATGAGCGGGCGCGGCGGCAGCGGCGCGATGCACTGCAAATACGCTATTTTCGACGGGCAACTGCTGCAGACCGGCTCGGCCAACTGGAGCGGTTTCGCCGAGAGTTTCAGCTACGAGAACATCATGTTCGTAGCCGACCCGGACATCGTGGCCGGCTACGGTGAGGCTTACGAGTGGATGTGGTCGCAGGCGCGCCCGGCCGGCCAGCCGGAAGCCGCGGCGGCCAAACCCTCGGCGCCGCCTGTGGACAACACCCCCGACGTTAATTTTAACGGCGCCCTGTTGCCCGACTACGCCTTCTCCCCGCGCGGCGGCACCGAGACGGCGATAGTAAAGGCCATAGACGCGGCGCGCTCCGAGGCGGCCGTGGCCATGTTCACCTTCACCTCGCGCCCGATCATGGACGCGCTGGAGCGGGCCGCCGCGCGCGGCGTGCGCGTAAAGATGATGCTGTTCGCCGGGCAGAAGTTCCCCTTCCTGCAGGAGACCAAGGCTGGCGCGATAGACCTGCGTTTCAAGGATGGCCGCAAGGAGAAGGGGCAGATGCACAACAAGTTCGCCGTGCTCGACGGCCGCCTGCTTATAAACGGCTCTTACAACTGGACGGCCACCGCCGAAACCTCCAATA
Organism: Elusimicrobiales bacterium; assembly: GCA_050174915.1. GTDB lineage: Bacteria > Elusimicrobiota > Elusimicrobia > Elusimicrobiales > UBA9959 > UBA9959. The sequence continues at coordinate 389,551 of JBFXJL010000001.1, forward strand.
CGGAGAATACGATCTTCACCACGGAGCCGGCCTACGTTGCGCCGTATAAGGCCGAGTTCGACAAGCTGTTCCTGAACGCCGCCGCCCCGTACTAGGCGCGCGCGGGCAAAGAAAAAGGCCGCTTGGCAGCGGCCTTTTTTTATTGGTCGGAGAACCTTAACGGCGCCGGCCGCCCCCGCCGGCGGGACGGCGCGCGGAGCGCTGGTTCCAGCCGCGGCCGCCGACGGCTTTGTCGTAGCCCCACAGGGTCTCGGCGGGCACTTCGGGATGGGTGACCTGGTTCATGGGGATGCCGGTGAGGGTCTCGATGCTGCGCACGTCGCCGCCCTGGTCGGGCGTGGCGAAGGTGATGGCGCGGCCGGCCTGGCCGGCGCGGCCGGTGCGGCCTATGCGGTGCACGTAGGCGTCGTCCTCGGCGGGCATCTCGTAATTTATCACCGCTTCTATGCCGGTCACGTCGATGCCTCGGGCGGCGATGTCGGTGGCCACCAGGATGCGGTACTTGCCGGACTTGAAGCCCTCCATGGCGTCCTTGCGCTGACCCATGGTGCGGTCGGAGTGCAGTTCGGCCACATGGTGGTTCATGTGCTCGAGGATCATGGCCACCTTCTGCGCGTCGTAGCGGGTCTCCACGAAAATAAGGACCGTGCCGGTGTATTTTTCCAGCAGCTTGGAGAGCAGCAGCGGCTTCATGGCGCTGCGCACCACGTAGAGTTCCTGGATCACATTCGCCGCCGCCGTGCCGCTCTTGGCCACCTCTATGCGGATGGGCAGCTTCATGTGGTGGCTGGCCAGCTTCATCACTTCGTCGGGGATGGTGGCCGAGAACAGCATGGTCTGCCGCTCCTTGGGCAGCTCGCGGATGATGCGGTTGATCTGAGGAGCAAACCCCATGTCGAACATGCGGTCGGCTTCGTCGAGAACGAGGATGCGGGCGTCGTGCACCTTGGCGGCGCCGCGTTCGATATGGTCGTAGACGCGGCCGGGGGTGCCGATGAGGATGCGGGCCTTGCGGTTCAGGTCGCGCAGTTGGGATTCCTTACCCTCGCCGCCGATGAGGCAGGCGACGCCCATGTTGAAGGCGGGCGCGAAGTCGCGGCAGACTTGGGCCACCTGCACGGCGAGCTCGCGGGTGGGCAGCAGCACCAGGGCTTTGCCGGGCCCCTGGGTGAGACGCTGTATCATCGGTATCGAGAAGGCGATGGTCTTGCCGGTGCCGGTCTGGGCTATGCCGACCATGTCCTTGCCTTCGGTGGCTATCGGTATGGATTTCTGCTGTATGGGCGTCGGAACTACGAAGCCTTTCTTATCCAGGATATCCATCAGTTTCGGGGCGATGCCCAGTCCGTAGAAGCCGGACTTTTTCTTGAGGCCGAGCGCGCGCAGCGCCCCGGTCCCGATCTTCTTTAACAGTTTTTTCATATATTATCTATATTATAACCCATTTTCCCCCTACCCTGTTACCCCGATGCCATTGCGGAAGCCGCAGGCCCTCTTCCGCAACGCCCGCTTATGAGCGAATGACGGATGCGCCTGCGGCCGAGGAGAGTCGGCTCAGGTTAGCTCGAAATCTTCGCCGAGGGTCGGGGACTTTATGTTCCGGATGCCTTCTTTGGCGAGGGCGTCGGAGATGGCGGCGCGGGCTTCGTTGTCGCCGTGCACCAGGAAGACGCCGCGCGCGGGGTTGGCGTTCTTGACGAAGGAGACGATGTCGCCGTGGTCGGCATGCGAGGAGAAGAAGTGCATGGTCTCTATGCTGGCCACGACGTCATGCTCGAGGCCGAAGATCTTTACTTTTTTCTGGCCGTCCTGCAGGCGGCGGCCCAGGGTACCCTGCGCCTGGTAGCCCACCAGCAGCACGATGTTCTCCTCCCCGCCGATGTTGTTGCGCAGGTGGTGCAGCACGCGGCCGCCCTCGCACATGCCGGATGCGGAGATGATGAGCATCGGGCCCTTCTTGCTGTTCAGGGCCTTGGACTCGTCGGTCTCGCGCAGGTAGCGGATATAGTCGAAGCCGAACGGGTCGCCGTCCATGCGGGCGTAGGCCTTGAACTTGTCGTCGAAAGAGAAGTCGTCGCGGCGCTTATTGAAGATCTCCGTGAGGCTGATGGCCATGGGGCTGTCCACGTACACCGGGATCTCGGGAATGGCCTTTTCGCGGAAGAGGCGGTCGAGGATAAAGACTATCTCCTGCGTGCGCTCCAGCGCGAAACTGGGGACGATGATCTTGCCGCCGCTCTTGACGGCGCGCCTTATCACCTCGCCCAGTTTTGCGCCGGCGTCGGCGATCTTCTCGTGGGTGCGGCCGCCGTAGGTGGTCTCGACTATCAGGTAGTCTACGTCCTTCGGGGCTGCCGGCGACTCCATCAGCAGGCCTTCCCGGCGGCCCAGGTCGCCGGTATAGAGCAGCCGGCGGCGGCCGCCGGGGATATCGATATCCAGCTGCGCGAGGGCCGCGCCCAGTACGTGGCCGGAGTTAAGGAAGCGGGCGGTTACGCCGGGCAGCGGGGAGAAGTCCTTATTGTAATCCTCCGGCTGCAGGTGCGAGAGCGCCAGCAGGGCGTCCTCTTCCCGGTAGAGCGGCTCTATGGTCAAGTTTTCCGCCGCGTGCACCTTGTTATAGAACTTCGCGTCCGACTCCTGCAGGCGGGCCGAGTCCGCCAGCATGATGCCGGCTATCTCCGCCGTGCCGCGCGTGGCGTAGAGCGGCCCGGCGCAGCCGTCGCGGTACAGGGCGGGCAGCAGGCCGCAATGGTCTATGTGGGCGTGCGAGAGCAGCACGGCGTCGACGGAAGCGGGAGGGAAAGAGAACTCTCTGTTCTTCCTTTCCGCGTCGCTGCGGTGGCCCTGGAACATGCCGCAGTCGAGCAGCAGCGAGCCCTTTTCAGTCTGCAGCAGGTGCCGCGAGCCGGTTACTTCCCCGGCCGCGCCGTGGAACGAGATCTTGATCTTTGACATGTTTTTTCTCCCTGGTAACGAATGACCGCAGCGGGCCGACGGTTTTCCGCATGAGTATTTCGTCGCTGCCCTTTTTAAAAAAATCTTTTATGAGGCCAGCCTTGCCGTAGCCGAGCCGGCGATAGAACCTGATGGCGCCCTTATTAAAGGAAGAAACGCAGAGGAAGACGTTGGGCGAGCGCGCGAAGATCTTTTTTTCAGCGAAGGCCATCAGTCCCTCGCCCAGCCCCCGGCCGCGCCAGGCAGGCGAGACGAAAAGTACCTGGATATAGCCGCGGAAGGTGCCGCACATCGTGATCACCACGAAGCCGGCGATCTCCCCCTTTTCGCGGGCGGCCCAGGTCTCCCGGAAAGGGGCGCCGAAAGTCTTCAGGCAGTGTTCCTCGCGCAAGCCCAGTTGAAACCACGGGTCCGAGGCGGCCATCAGCGCGGCCGCGGCTCTCTTGTCTTTGGGCGAACGGAGGCGGGTAATCTTCACGCCTAAATCATACAAAATTAGCGTCGGGCGCGATAAAAGTGGGATAATATAGGCATGCTCCACGAATTCACGACTCTCGCCGCCTTTTCTTTCCTGGCCCTGTTCCCCATCCTCAACCCGCCGGCCATGGCCCCCATCTTCCTGGACATGACCTCGGCCCTGCCCGACGAGGACCGCCACCGCCTGGCCTGGCTCATCGGCAAGTACACTTTCATGCTGCTCTTCTCGGTGCTGGTGGCCGGGGGCTGGCTGCTCAAGATCTTCGGCATTTCGGTACCGGTGATCAGGATAGCCGGCGGCCTGCTGCTTTTCAACACCGCCTGGCAGATGCTCAACAACGAGGCCAGGTTCTCCCAGGCCGAGCAGGAGGAACTGAAGGCCAAGATGACCGCGCGCGCCTTTTTCCCCATGACCATGCCCGTCACGGCCGGACCCGGCTCCATAGCGGTCACGCTGACGCTGGTGCCGACCGGCTCCCTGCTGAACTCTTACACCTGGCTGAAGTTCGCGGCCGACGCCGCGGGTATAGCGCTGGCCGCGCTCAGCGTCTTCTTCTTCTACCGCTACTCGGAGAATTTGCTGCGCCGCCTGGGCCGGGCCGGGGCGCAGACCATCTCCAAGATCTCGGCCTTCATCCTGCTGGCCATAGGCGTGCAGATAATCTGGGACGGCATTCGGGGCTTGCTGGGACTCAGCTAGGATCCGGGCGCATTGCGTCAATACAGAAGAGGGCCAGGCCCTCTTCTTTTTTTATCCCTTAATTTAAATTTGCCCAAAGGACCCAGATGCAATCTAGGCCCTTTGGCCCTTGCAGCCTAGGCCTAATCGGCTAAACTATTGATATAAGTCAGTTGATTTCAGTCAGTGTTCGGAGGAATTTTGAAACGCATCATCGCACTCTTCTCTCTCGTAATCTTCGCGGCGTCCTCTTTTACCGCCGCTCAGCCCGCCCTTGACCTCCTTAACGAGTCCGCGGCGGGTTTGTCATTCGAGGCCGCAGTTCCCGAGGCCCAGCCCCCCCTCACCTACCGGATCTTCGAGCTGCCCGAAAGCGACGTCGCCGGCGAAGAGTTATTCACTTACCTGCACGAAGCCACCGAGCCCGCCACCCGCGCCCCCGTATCTTATTCGGGCGCCAGGAAGTTCATGTACTCAAAGGGCGACAACACCGGCTGCAACGGCAAGCCCGGCATCATAACCTTCTATTCCCAGGTCTGCGTAAACGGCTCCAGCGACAGCGGCAACGACTATCCCGAGCGCGGCGACGTGAACGGCGACGGGGTGGTGGATTCCTTCATCAACGCCGAGCACATCTGGCCCCAGGGCTACTTCGACAGCAAACTGCCCATGGTGGCCGACCTGCACCACCTTGCCCCCACCTTCGTCACCCCCAACGGCCGCCGCAGCAACCTCAAGTTCGCCAAGGTCGGCAGCTTCGTCTACAAGACCTCAGCCGGCTCTAAACTGGGCAATGATGGTTTCGAGCCCGCCGATGCCGTAAAAGGCAATGTGGCCCGCGCCGTGATGTACTTCATAGTGCGCTACCACGACAAGAGCATCCGCCAGGGGATGGATTACAATTCCTTCTGGACCAAGAACGTGTCCATGCTGATGCAGTGGAACCGCCAGGACCCGCCGGACGCCGCCGAGCGCCGCCGCAACGACCTGGTAGAGGACTTCCAGGGCAACCGCAACCCGTTCATTGACCATCCCGAATTGGCGGAGCGCGTCGGGGAAATGGTTTTCAAAGCCCACTAAGTTACTTGAGTAAAAGAAAAAGGCCCCTTACGGGGCCTTTTTTTGTTTATGAGATCATCTGGCCAGCGGCCATTTGCACTTGCCCAGCAATGCTTCGTTCACCCGCAGTACCACATGATCGGGGTAGATAACATGCGGCAGCTGCCCGCCCGCCGCCAGCACCGAGACGGCCCGGGACGCGGCCGCCCCGGCTTCGGAGAAATCCGGGGCAAAGGAGGCCGTAGCGCCGCTGAGGGCCAGGGCGTAGGTAGGCGCATAGAAAGGCACGGCGTTGGCGCAAGAGAAAGCCGACAGCAGCATGACGCTGGACTGCGTTATCAGGGCCGGGTCCGGGAGCAGCCAGAAAGCGTCCATTTTCCCCATCAGCCGGCGCAGGCGCTCCGGCAGGGAATCCGGAGAGCTGAGGCGTGCGGAGATTATCTCTATGCCCGCCCCTGTGCCGGCGGCCCGCAGCTCCTCGATATAATCTTCTCCGGGGTAAGCCGACCAGAAAACGGCCAGGCGCTTCAGCCCGGGCTGCAGGCCTTTGTACGCCGCCAGGGCCTCCGAAGGGCGGGGCGCCATGGAGATCTCGTGCGAGTGAGCGCGGCCCTCTACGGGCGCGAGGGCGTAAATCAGGCGGGTACCGGGCGGATAGCGCAGCGCCGCCGCTTTCACGCCGAAGGCCGCCACGTATTTCACGTCCAAAGGCAGGGCAAATCCCGGATTTGAAGCGTCCAGCAGCGCGGCGGCGCCGTGCGGGCCGGCTTTGAAGGCCGCATAGGCGTCGGCGTAATGCCCTGAAGCGGAGGAGACCACGGCGGCCACTTCGCCGGCCGCGGACGGCAGGGCGCGGCAGCTTAGCAGCGCCGCGAGACCGCACAAGGTAAGTGTTCGCCTGTTCATCCTTTCCTCAAAACTTGAACGTCATCCCGGCCGAAGCCCCGAAAGGCGTTTGCGGCGCGCCGGCCAGGTGATCGGGGCCGCCGCCGTAAGCCGCGTTGTAATAGCGCCGGTCGAAGAGATTGTTGAGCTTAAGCCAGGCGGAAAAACCGCCGGAGGAGCGGGAATAATTAATGTAGAGGTCCGCCACGGTATAAGGCGCCACTCGGCCTCCGTCCTGGTTGCGGGTGTAGGAACGGTAAACGGCCTTAGGCGTAATCACCCACCTGCCGCGGGCGGCGGAGAAACCGGCCTGTACTACGTGGCGCGAGTTGAAAGGTATAGGGTCCCCATCCAGCCGTCCCTCGGAGTGGGTATACGCCGCCCAGGGCTCGACGCCCCAGCCGCCGGCGCGGAAGACGGCGTCGACCTTAACCGTGGCGCCGTAGGTTTCCATGGTCCCGGAGTTCTCGGCGCGCTCCAGGGTATCCACGTCCACGCCGTGGAAGGTGCCCGGCCCGATGATGACGTCCTGTATGAGGTCATGCACCTTGTTGTAATAGGGGTTAAGCGACAGGCGGAAATTGGGGTTGAAGTCGTGCGCCAGCGAAAGTTCGGCCGAGCGGATTTTTTCCGGCTTCAGGTTTTCATTGGGCACATGAAAAAAGAAGCTATGGTACCCCGAAGGCGCCGAGGGCGAGGAAACAAAAGCGCCGAAATGCTTGTGGGTGTAGAAAGGCGACGGGGCCAGGTAGGCCTCGCCGTACATCGCCTTCAGCACGGTATGTTCGCTGCCGCCCGGGCGCCAGACCAGCCCCGCGCGCGGGTTCCAGGTTTCACCATAGGCCGTGTTATTGTCGTAGCGAAGGCCGAGAGAGAGCACGGCGTGGCCGAACCGCGGCAGCTGCAGGCGCATGAAGGCGCCGGTATTACTGTAGCGCAGCGAATGGAAATCCACGGGGATAGTAGAACCGTTGTAGACGAAGTCCTGCGACAGCGGGCTGACGCCGGTATCGAACTTATGCCCGAGGTCGGCGGTATAGGGCAGCACGGCGTTTTCCTGGTAGCTGAAGCCCAGCAGCAGCGGCAATTCCTCTGCCACCCGCAGCGAGAGGGTCTGCTCCAGGTAGGCCGTCTTGGAAGAGGCGTACTTGTAGGCGTCGTCGTAACCGGAAAAACTGTTGACAAAACGGGTTTCCGGGCTGATCTCGTAGTCGAAATAGGAGAGCACGGTATTGAGCTTCCAGCTCTCGTCCGGAGAGGCGTAGCTGTGCCGGCCGTAAACCGTCCAGACGCCGGTGCCGAAACGCGCGTCTTCGGAGTAGAGGGTGTATTCCGGCTTGACGCCTGTGGACGAGGAGTGCTCCTCGTCCATCTTCACCAAACCCAGCTCCACCTCTCCCAAGTTGAGCCGCGCTTGCAGGAAGGAGGCCTTGGCGGCCGCGTCGTACTTGGTCACCGGCACGCCCGTCACAGAATCGTCCGGCAGCTTGGCCTGGCCGGCCTGGTATTGGTTATTGTACCAGGCGTAGTCTTCCTTATAATATTCAGGCAGCCGCGGGCTGGGCGCGCCGGAGGTCTCGTAAGTCAGGGAGGCCGAAGGGGCGCCGCGGCCTTTTTTGGAGAGGTGGGCGAGGGCCGAGAAACCGGCCGAGCGGGAGTCGAAAGTGCCGTAAGAGAGGCCGGCGGCCGAGGCGCCGGCGGAGCGCGTGACCACGTTGATGACGCCGCTGAAGGCGTCGGCGCCGTAAACCGAGGACATGGGGCCCAGGACTACCTCGACGCGCTCGGCGCCGCGCAGCGAGTACTGGCCGGCGATGGCCATCAGGTCCCCGGTGGGCGGAGAAACGCGGATGCCGTCGTAGAGGATCACCAGGCGCTCGTTGTTGGGAATGCCGCGCACGCTGACCAGGTTAAGGCGGCGAACGTCGGAATTGCGCTGCAGCTGGAACTGCGGCAGGTCGTCGAAAAGGTCGGCCAGCGTGGCGTAGCCCCTCTTGGCCAGCGTCTCGGCGTTAAGCACGTATGCCGCCGCCGCCGCGTCCGAGGGCCGCTCGGCGGCATAGGAAGCCGCCAGCAGGGGCGTGTCCAGGATGTCGCCCAGCGTGGCCTGAAAGAAGTCCAGGTCGCCGGGCGACTGCTGCGCCGCGGCGGGCGCGGCGCAGAACAGAAGCGAAATCAGTAATATCCTCATATCCCCCCACCAAACACGCCGCAAAGGGCAGGTTTATCCGGATCGTACGGCAGGCGGCCCAGGATCGCCCGGGCTCCTGCGCTGCCATGCGCTTAAACTGAATATAGCAAACCGCCGGCCTGGCGGGCTACTGATTTTTAGCAAAATAATGTTATAATTTTCTTGGCGTAAAATCGCGGGATACCGGAGGCGTTTTGAAACGCATCTCGTCGTTCTTAGCAGTTGCCTTGTCCGCCGCGGGTTTCTGGAGTTCGGCCGTTTCGGCCCAGAACCTGCCGACGCTTGAACACTTTCTGACCGCCCTGCCCTCGCAGGCGGTTCCCGCGCCCCTCCCCCCTTACAGAGTCCAGCCCCAATACCTCGCCCAGGCGGCCGCGCTCTCCGGAGAAAAACTTTTCCAGTACCTGCATACGGCCACTGAATATCCCCCCGCCGGCACCGGCACGGACTACCTGAAAGCCAAGAAGTACATGTTCTCCGTGGCCGACAATACCGGCTGCGACGGCAGGCCCGGCGTAGTGGCCTTCTACTCCCAGGTCTGCGTGCCCGGCAGCGGCGAGCACGGCAGTTCGTACGAAGAGCCGGACGACGCCAATGGCGACGGCTTCTACGACAGCGACGGCATGAACGCGGAGCATACCTGGCCGCAGGGCTACTTCGACAAAGCCGCCCCCATGAAGTCCGACCTGCATCACCTTTTTCCCACCTTCATCATGGTCAACGGGAAGCGCGGCAACGAGCCTTTCGGCGAGGTTTCCGACCCCGGGTACGCCACCCTCAGCGGCTCCATGCTCGGCGCCGAAGGCTTCGAGCCCTGCGACGAGGTGAAAGGCAACGTGGCGCGCGCCCTGCTCTATTTCTTCACCCGTTACCACGACCGCAAGATCAGGGACGGAATGGATTACAAGGATTTCTGGACCAGCCGCGTGGACCTGTTCCTGGAATGGAACCGCCAGGACCCGCCCGACGCCGCAGAACGCCGCCGCAACGACCTCATCGAGGACTTCCAGGGCAACCGAAACCCCTTCGTGGACGAGCCCCGCCTGGCGGACAAGATCGGCGCCAGGGTTTTCCAATCCCACTGACGCGGAAAGCGCGAAAAAGTAAAAGCCCGGTCCGCCGGGCTTTTACTTTTATACGAACCGGATAATTACTTCTTCGGGGTGAGCCGCGCTTTGCCGGCAATCACGGCCAGATTCAACCGCACTATGTCGGCGGCGTAATCCCAGGAGAGCGGCGCCATCTTGTCGCAGGGCTGGTGGTAGCAGGGGTTATGGTCCTCCCAGCTCTCTATGGAGAGATAGGTGGGCACGCCGGCTTCGAGGAAGGGCACGTGGTCGCTGCCCCAGGCGGGCATGGAAATATTGGGCTTGAGGCGGGTATAAATCGAGGCCAGGCCGGCCACCCATTCCGCGTGGGCGGAGAATTCCTTGTTGGTCTCTATGTCCACCCGGCCGTTGCGGTTCCAGGCTATCATATCCATGTTGATGGCCCAGGCGATGGACGACATCTCTCCGGAAGCCTTCAGTTTCTTCGCCAAGGCGTAGGTGCCGGCTATGCCGGTCTCCTCGCCGTTGGCCGCTATGAAGAGCAAGTTATGGTCGGCCTTATAGGCCGAGAGCACCTTGGCCATCTCCAGCACGCCGGCGGCGCCGGAGGCGTTATCGTCGGCACCGGCGTTCTCGTGGCCCACGGAATCCATGTGGCCGACCACGGCGATAGTCTTGGCGGCGGCGGACGCGGCCGAGCGGGCGAGGATATTGCACTCCTTGTCCTTCTTGCGGTCCTTGTAGCAATGACGCTCGGTGGCGTAGCCCATGCCGCGCAGGGCGTTCTCTATATAGTCGGCGGCGATGCGGTTGCCGGAGGCCGCGGAGGCGTCCAGGTCGCGGGCGCCGCGTTTGCCGCTCATGGTGATAGTATCGGCATAGCCCATCAGCCGGCCGGCATTCACGCCGGAGAGCAGGGCCAGCACGGCCGGGTCCGTGCTCTTGTCTGCGGGAGCGGCGGCGGGAGAATAGCGGATATCGGCGGGCGTGGCGGGCCGCAGCAGCGCCCTGACGGCGGCTGGCACTTCCCCCTCCGGCACGCTCAATTGCACCAGCCGGGCGCGGCCCTTGGCGTAGACGATTTCGGAAATTTTAGAGACCTCTTGCAGAAAGACCGGATCGTGCGAGAGCAGCAGATAAGACTGGCCGGAAACGGCCCCGGCGTGAAGCCGGCCCGAGACCAGCAGCGGCAGGGCGAGCAGCAGGGTTTTAATCACGGGGTAATTATATTGCAATGATTAACGATGGTCAAGCGCGAAGGCGTGAAAAGCCCCGGCGCCGGGCCGGGGCTTTCTAAACCGCCGCTCTCAGAGGGGCAGAACTTTGCGGTTATAGACCTCGTTCAGGATCTGGGCTATAGCCGCGTAGAAGGCGGAGAGGCCGCAGAAGATGCCCTCGTAGCCGGCCAGGGTCTTGGACCCGCCGGTGAAGTCGGCGTAGGCGAGCATGAAGAACAGCACGGTCAGCGAAAGGAAGACCACCTGGAGCGCCCGGTTTAGCTTCAGGGTTCCCACGAACATGCAGGCGGTAAACAGGCCCCAGACGGACAGATACCACCCCATGGCCACGGGAGACGAGGCCTCACCCAGCCCCATTTTAGGCAGCACCAGCAGGGCCACCAGGGACAGCCAGAAGAAGCCGTACAGGGTGAAGGCCGTGGTGCCGAAAGTGTTCTTTTTCTTCCACTCCATGCTGCCGGCTATCACCTGCGCCAGGCCGCCGATGCATATCCCCATGCCGAGCACCATGGTGTCGAGCGGGTAGAAGCCGGCGTTGTGCAGATTAAGCAGTATGGTGGTCATGCCGAAGCCGAGCAGCCCCAGCGGCGCGGGATTGGCGGTGGTGTCGGCGATAATCAGCGGTGAATTTTGTTCGGTCATCGGTGTCTCCTGTATTTAAAGTAAGGTGAAATTATAGCAGTTTATATTAAAAAGTAAGGAGGGCGGATCTTATAGCGGGCTGGACACTGCGGTGCCGCTGCGCGGCACCCGAACCGGGAAAGGGTTCGAGTCAAACAACGCGGGGATACAATTTAAAAACCCCCTTGCGGGGGCAGAAGAGAAGTTGAGGGCAGATCTTTAGCGGGCTGGACACTGCGGTGCCGCTGCGCGGCACCCGAACCGGGAAGGGGTTCGAGTCAAACAATCACGGGGATTAAATTTTAAAAACCCCCGCGGACGGGGGTGAGAGGGATGAGGAAGGCGGATCTTATCGGGCTGGACGGGAGGGTCGCGCTGCGCGCGACGCGAACCGGGAAGGGGTTCGAGTCAAACAATCACGGGGATTAAATTTAAAAAACCCCCGCGGACGGGGGTTTTTTAAATTTGCTCGCCGGGCTGGACTCGAACCAGCAACCCTTCGGTTAACAGCCGAATGCTCCACCATTGAGCTACCGGCGAATCTGTTACGAATAAATTATACAAAAAATTCGAGCCGCGTCAAAAAGCCGAGGCTACCGCCACCGTCATTTTTAGTAAAATATCCGCATGATAAATAACGTCCAGGAATATTACCAGTGCATACTGGATAACCTCACCGGCGGACTAATCAGCGTCGACCTGAAGGGAAAAGTAGTATACGTCAACCCGATGGCCGGCAAGATCCTGCACATGCCCGCCGAGTCATGCTGTCATGACAAAAGCTACGAGCAGGTCTTCGAAAATTTCCCGGCCCTTAAGGACGTTATAAAGGAAACAATAGACACCGCCAAGTGCGTGCGCCGCGCCGAGATCTCCATCATGCACGCCAACACCCCCCTCATTATCGGCTACAGCACCATGCTGGTGAAAAATCCAGAGGGCGTAGAACTGGGGGTCACGGTAGTCTTCCAGGACATCTCCTTCGTAGCGAAAAAATAATATGGCCAAGAACACCGACAGCACAGAAGAGACCACGCGTTCCCCAGAGCCAGGCAAGGCCGCCCCCGCTCCCGCCAGGGAGGACGTTTCCCGGGCCCAGATTTGGGCCTTCTGGGGCGTAGTCGCCCTGGCCTTAATAACGGCCCGCGCCCTGAACTACCTTCTGCCCGGCGTGTCTGAGAGCGTAATCGAACGCTGGGTAATGCTCGGCTTCGGCGCCGCGATGATCCTTTTCCTCGTCAAGTTGAAGTAGCCCTATGGCGGATTTCATCGATTATTATTCCGTATTAGGCGTCCCCAAAACCGCGGGAGAGGCCGAGATCAAGTCGGCCTACCGCAAGCTGGCCATGAAGCACCACCCTGACCGCAACCAGGGCAACAAAACCGCGGAATCAAAATTCAAAGAGATCAACGAAGCCTACGAGGTCCTCTCCGACTCGCAGAAGCGCCGGCTTTACGACCAGTACGGCAAAGAGGGTCCCTCCTCGCAGGGCTACCGCCCCCCGCCCGGCGGCCAGCACCGCCGCCAGGGTCCCGGCGGCTTTCAATACCATTATCAGGGCGGCCAAGGCGGCCAGGGCTTCGAGCAGTTCGGGGATTTCAGCGATTTTTTTAAATCCATGTTCGGCGGCGGGCAGGGCTTCGGCGGCTTCGAAGGTTTCGGCGGCATGCAGGAGCAGGGCGGCCGCTCCCAGCTGGACATGGAAGCCGAGCTGCAGCTTTCCATAGAGGAGCTGCTACGCGGCGGCCATAAGCAGCTGGCTTTCAGCTACCGCAACGGCCGCAAGACCGAGAGCCGCGAAATAAACGTAAAGCTTCCCAAGGGCCTGCGCGACGGGGCCACCATCAGGCTGCGCGGCCAGGGCCGCGAGGCGGTCGGCCAGGCCGGCGACCTGTACCTCAAGATCCGCATCCTCCCCGACCCCAGGTTCGAGATAGACGGCGACGACCTGCGCGTTAAGGTGGACGTGGCGCCCTGGGACGCGGCGCTGGGCGGCGAGGTTTCCGTGCCCTCCCCGTCGGGCCCCGTAAAAGTAAAGCTGGCCCCGGCCACGGCGGCCGGCCGCCGGCTGCGGCTGTCGGGCCGCGGCCTGCCCCGCAAGGACGGCACCCACGGCGACCTGTACGCCGAGGTGGTGCTGGCCCTCCCCCATCACCTTTCCCCCCGGCAGTTAGACCTCCTCAAACAACTCAAAGAATTAGAATAACCCCGCTGCGCCCTGCAACGCTCCCCGGGAGCGATTTTAGGGTGAGGCCCGGCGAAAAGCACGGCATAATTATGCCGTGCGTCCGGGCCGCAAGGCCGGAAGCGATTTTTTAGCACAAAAATCGCTGAGGCGGGGCCGCGCAAAACCGCTATGCGGTTTATGCGTGGCCAGGGAGTATTGTGTAGCGGGGAGCGTTGCAGGGCCATATAAAGACAAACCCCCTGCGCCCGTTTTGCGGACGCAGGGGGTGAAAAGGAGGCTGACTCTGCTACTGCGGCTTAGTTGAAGGTCGAGGTGGCCACGCCGATGCTGGCCGCGTCTACCTTGCCCTGGGTGCGGGCTTCCTGGGCGTTCTTGAAGGGAGCGCCTATCTCCTGCAGGAAACCGTCGCCCTGGACGTAGTAGATGTTCTTGGCGGTCATGTCCTTGATCATCGTGTGGACGGTCCACTTCAGCTGCACCTGCATGGAGGCGATGGGGTCCTCATGCGTGCCCACGTTGGCGATGGTGGAATCCGGCACTTCGGAGACCAGGGTCACTTTGTAGCCCCAGGCGGTGGTCACGCTGATCGGCTCCACGGTGACGCCGGTCAGGAACTTGCCCTTGCCCTGGAAGTTGCCGTTGGCGGTGTAGTGCACCTGGTAGGCGACTTTCACCACTTCGGAACCGTAGGCGTTCTTCATGGAGAAGGCGTACTTCTTGGTGGTGGGCTTGCTCCAGCCCTGCAGCTGCGTCCAGTGGCTGGTGCCGAAGGGCACGGCGTTGGCGTAGTTGGTGGTGATGTTGACCACGGGCTGGTTCTTCTCGATGATGGCGAATATCTTCTCCACCAGGTTCACGATCTTGTCCATGGTGTCGACGGTGCTGTTGATCTGGTTGATCGTGTTGTTGAAGGCCGCGTTGGGGTCCGTGGCGGTGCCGGTGACGCCGGGCAGCGTGGGGCCGCTGGGCTTCGGGGGATTGATCTGCGGGCCCGAGGGCGGCTTGGGCAGCGCGCCGGGAGGCGGAATGGTGCCGCCGCGGTCGGTGATCTCTTCGATCATTATCGAGCTCTCGTCGATCTCGAAATACCTGGGGTCCAGGTTGTCGTTCGCGAACGCCTGGCCCGCGAACAGCGAGGTTACGGCTGCGGTTATTGCGATCAGTCTGTTCATTTGTACTTCCTCCTTTTCAATTGCCGCCCCCTGCGGGACGGGTACTAAATCTTAGAATACGTTGGCCGGGTCGAGCAGCGGGGCGGCGGCCTTCACGTCCGCGGCCTGCTTGGGCTGCTTCCAGGGGCTGGCGATCTCGTCGAAGTAACCGGTGCCCTCCACGTAATACACGCTGGTGCCGGTGACTTCCTTGAGCACGGTGGACATCTTCCAGGTCAGTTTCATCTGCATCGCGGCCACCGGGTCGGTGTCGGTGCCCACGTTGGCTATGGTGGAATCCGGCACGGCGGCGGACATATAGAACTTGTAGCCCCAGCCCACCTGGGCGACCTCGGGGATGATGGCCACGCCGGTCAGGTACTTGCCCTTGCCCTTGTAGGCGCCGTTGTAGGTATAAGAGAACTTGTATTTGCAGTCTATCATCACCGAACCAAAGAGGTTCTCCGCGTAGAAACCGTAAACGTAAGTCTTGGGCCTGCTCCAGCTGGCCAGCTGGGTGGCGGAGGTTACGCCCTCGGGATAGGCGGTGGCGTACTTGGTCTCGATATTGGTGACCGGCCGGTTCTCTTTTACTATGTCCCAGATCTTGGAGGCTATGTTAACTATCTTCTCTATGGTCACCACTATGCCGGCGATGTCCTTGGGCGGCTGCTCCTGCAGGCGGACATAATTCATGCCGGGCTCTTCCTTTACTTCAAGGAGGGTCACCTTGACCGAGTCGGGGTTGATCTCGAAATAGTCGGGGTAGGTCCGGGCCAGGTCTTTTTCCTGGCGGGTGAACTCCGGGGAGTTCTCGGGGGTAAGGGCGATCTGCAGGTCAGTGGCGCTCGCTATCGTCGGGACGCAAAGAAGCACAGCGAGGAGAGCTGCGGGATAGGAGGAGAGGTTTTTAGACATGTTGTGTACTCCTTGATCCATCGACTACATATAGAGTATATGCGATTGGCCGCGGAGCCATCAGCGTCAAAGGGCCCAGGCCCGGGAAATATTAAGGCCCAGCCCCGTCTGGGCCCTTTGACCTATATCAACCTTGACCCGTCAAGAGCAAAAAAGAAAAAGGGCGGAACCTCGCGGTTCCGCCCTTTTTACCGATGGACCTATACTATGCTAGGCGGCCACCTTTTCCCCTTCCTTGGCAGGGGTATCGCAGTTCATGGCGGCTATCTGCTGGTACACGCTGAGCCTCCACTTGAACTCCGCTTCGGCCAGCTTGGCCAGGCGGGCGGCCACTTCCGGGTTGGTCTTCTGCAGCGCGCGGAAGCGGTTCTCGCCGTTCATGAACTCCACGACCGACATGGTGGGAGCCTTGCTGTCGATGGTCAGCGGGTTCTTGCCCTGCGCCTTCAGCGCCGGGTTGTAGCGGAACAGCGGCCAGCGGCCGCTCTGCACCGCCCGCTTCTGCTCGTTCATGCCCGAGCCCATGTCTATGCCGTGGGCTATGCAGTGGCTGTAGGCGATGATTATGGACGGGCCGTCGTAGGCTTCCGCTTCCGCGAAGGCTTTTACGGCCTGGTTATAATCGGCGCCCATGGCGATCTGCGCCACATAGATGTTGCCGTAGGTCATGCTGATCATGCCCAGGTCCTTCTTGGGCATCAGCTTGCCGCCGGCGGCGAACTGCGCCACGGCGCCGAGCGGGGTGGCCTTGGACATCTGGCCGCCGGTGTTGGAATACACTTCGGTGTCGAGCACCAGCACGCGCACCTTGCGGCCCGTCGCCAGCACGTGGTCGAGACCGCCGTAGCCTATGTCGTAGGCCCAGCCGTCGCCGCCAAGTATCCACACGCTCTTCTGTATCAGGTAGTCGGACAGGGTGCCCAGGCGGGCGGCCTGCTCGCCGCCCACGGAGACCAGGGCCTTCTTCAGGTCGGTGACGCGGCCGCGCTGAGCCTCTATGCCGGCCCATTCGCTCTGGTCGGCGTTAAGGATGTCGTCGCACAGCTTGGCCTGCGCCTTGAGCGGGCCTTCCTTCATGGAGGCCAGCAGTTCGCGGGCCTCGCCGCCCATCTTATCGTAGGCCAGGCGCATGCCCAGGCCGAACTCGGCGTTGTCCTCGAACAGCGAGTTGCTCCAGGCCGGGCCCTTGCCGTCCTCGCGGACGCAGTAGGGCGTGGTGGGCAGGTTGCCGCCGTAGATGGACGAGCAGCCGGTGGCGTTGGCCACGGTCAGGTGGTCGCCGAACAGCTGGGTCATCAGCTTCACGTAGGGCGTCTCGCCGCAGCCGGCGCAGGCGCCGGAGAACTCGAACAGCGGGCGCACCAGCTGGGAGCCCTGCACGGTGTTGCGGTTGACCTTGGAGGAACCCTGGTCCTTCAGGTTAAGGAAGAACTTGAAGTTCTCGCGCTCGGGCGCGCGCAGCGGGAACTGCGGGGCGAGGTTGATGGCCTTTTTGCCGGTCTCCTTGCCGTCCTTGCGCTCCTTGGCGGGGCAGTTGTACACGCAGGCGCCGCAGCCGGTGCAGTCTTCCACGGCGGTCTGCACGGTGAACTTGAGGCCTTTCAGGGCCGGCGCCTTGGCGTCGACCGACTTGAAGGTGGCCGGGGCCTTGGACAGCTCGGCGCCGTCATAGGCCTTGATGCGGATGGCGGCGTGCGGGCAGACCAGCGAGCAGAAGCCGCACTGTATGCACAGGTCCTTCTCCCAGACCGGGGTTTCGAGAGCGATGTTGCGCTTCTCGTACTGGCTGGTGGCGGTCGGGAACGTGCCGTCCACGGGCATGGCGCTCACGGGCAGGTCGTCGCCGCGGAAGGCGATCATCTCGCACAGCGTCTCGCGCACGAACTTGGGGAAACCCTCGACCGCGCAGGAGCGCACGATCTTGCTGTCGGCCTTGCCCACCTTCACTTCCTCGATGGCGGCCAGGGTCTGGTCGACGGCGGCATAGTTCTTGTTGACCACTTCGTCTCCCTTCTTGGAGTAGGTCTTCTTGATGGAGGCCTTGATGGCGGCGATCGCCTCGTCCTTCGGGAGGACGCCGGAGATGCCGAAGAAGGCGGTCTGCATGATGACGTTGATGCGCGCGCCCATGCCGGTGGCTTCGGCGATCTTGGAGGCGTCGATCACGTACAGCTTCAGGTGCTTCTTGACGATAGCTTCCTGCACCTCTATGGGCAGCTTGTCCCACACCTCGTTAGCGGCGAACGGGCTATTGAGCAGGAAGATGCCGTTGTCCTCGGCCTTGTTGAGCATCTCGTATTTCTCGAGGAAGCTGAACTGGTGGCAGCCGATGAAGCGGGCTTTGCTTACCAGGTACGGCGCGCGGATGTAGTTCTTACCGAAGCGCAGGTGGCTGGCGGTCATGGAACCGGCCTTCTTGGAGTCGTAAACGAAGTAGCCCTGCGCGTACTGGCCGGTCTCTTCGCTGATGATCTTGATGGTGTTCTTATTGGCGCCCACGGTGCCGTCAGAACCCAGGCCGAAGAACAGCGCGCGGAAGATGTCCGCGGGTTCGGTGGTCCAGTTCTCGTCGTAAGCCAGGCTCAGGTTGGTGACGTCGTCCTTGATGCCCAGGGTGAAGCCGTGCACGGGCTTGGCCGCGGAGAGGTTCTCGAAGGCGGCTTTGGCCATGGCCGGGGTGAATTCCTTGGAGCCGAGGCCGTAGCGGCCGCCGACGATGGTCGGGAGCTCTTTGAGGGCGCCGGCCTTGAAGGCGGTGGAGCAGACGGTGACCACGTCCTGGTAAAGCGGCTCGCCCAGGGCGCCGGCTTCCTTGGTGCGGTCGAGCACGGCGATGGCTTTCACGGTCTTGGGGAGGGCCTTTATGAAGTCGGCTTCGGAGTAGGGCCTGTAGAGGCGGACCTTGAGCACGCCCACCTTCTGCCCGTCCTTGACGAGGTGGTTGACGGTGTCTTCCAAGACGTCCGCGCCGGAGGCCATCACCACGATGACCTTTTCGGCGTCGGGGGCGCCGACGTAGTCGAACAGGTTGTACTTGCGGCCGGTGAGTTTCTCGAACTGGCCCATGGCTTCCTTGACCATGGTGGGCACGGCGGCGTAGAACTTATTGCCGGCTTCGCGGCCCTGGAAGAAGACGTCGGGGTTCTGGGCGGTGCCGCGCAGCACGGGGTGCTCGGGGTTGAGGCCGCGGGCCTTGTGCTCGGCGATGAGCTTCTCGCTGATCATGCTGCGCATGACCTCGGCGGGGAGCGGCTCCACCATGTTCAGCTCGTGGCTGGTGCGGAAGCCGTCGAAGAAGTGCAGGAAGGGCACGCGGGTCTTGAGCGTGGCGGCCTGGGAGATCAGGGCGAAGTCCATGGCCTCCTGGGGGTTGGCCGAGGCGAGCATGGCCCAGCCGGTCTGGCGGCAGGACATCACGTCGCCGTGGCCGCCGAAGATAGAGAGCGCGTGGGCGGCGACTTCGCGGGCGCTCACGTGGAAGACGGTGCTGGTCAGCTCGCCGGCGATCTTGAACATGTTCGGGATCATCAGCAGCAGGCCCTGGGAGCAGGTGAAAGTGGTGGTCAGGGCGCCCGCGGAGAGCGAACCATGGACCGCGCCGGCGGCGCCGCCCTCGCTCTGCATCTCTATAACGGAAGGGACGGTGCCCCAGATGTTCTTGTCGCCCTTGGAGCTCCAGACGTCGGAAAGCTCGCCCATGACGGACGAAGGGGTTATGGGGTAGATCGCTATGACCTCGTTGGTCTTGTGGGCCACGAACGCCGCGGCCGTATTGCCGTCCATTGCAACTTTTTTATTTGCCATTATTATAATCTCCTTAGGGTGTAACTGCGAAATCGGGGCTGGCTGACAAAAAAAGTATAGCATTTTTGCCGGTCCGGGGTCCTCCCCGGGCTGCCGGGGGCACGCCTTCTCCGGGTACGTTCGGCCACTGGCCTATGGCCGTGCCGTATCAAGCGCTATGCGCATCAGGCGGCCACCGTGGCCTCACTCTTTCGCTTCGGTTCGGCGCTTACGCAAGCCTCACCTCCGCGAGGCCCCTCCGAAGGCATACCCCCGGCAGCCCTCAAGAGCGAGTCACGGGTTTTGTATAATTATTACATGGAAAACAAGCCTAAGAAACCCACACCTGCGATAAAACAGAATCATGGCCGCCACCAAGACCCGGCCGCGCGCCGCTCCAATTTCGACGAAGTCGCTATGGGCTTCGGCCTGGAGGAAGCCGTCACCGAGGCCGCCCGCTGCCTGAATTGCAAGACCAGGCCCTGCGAACTGGCCTGCCCCGTCAACGTCAAGATCCCCGAATTCGTGGACCTGGTCCACAAAGAGGACCTGGGCGCCGCCGCCTCCAAGATCTTCGAGACCTCTCTTTTCCCCGCCATCTGCGGCCGCGTCTGCCCCCAGGAGAACTACTGCGAGAACGCCTGCGTCCTTAAAGATAAGTTCGGCCCTGTCTCCATCGGCCGGCTCGAGCGCTTTACCGCCGATTACGCCCGCAAGAACGGCCTGGTTACACCCCCGCCCTGCGCCCCGGACACCGGCAAGAAAGTGGCGTGCGTGGGCTCCGGCCCCACGTCCCTGGCCGTCGCGGCCGAACTGCGCAAACTGGGCCACGAGGTGACCGTGTTCGAGGCGCTCCATGAATTCGGCGGCGTGCTCAGCTACGGCATCCCCACCTTCCGCCTGCCGCGCGAGGTGGTGCGCTTCGAAGTGGAGATGCTGCGCAAGATGGGCGTACGCCTGCTCAAGAACGTCATGGTGGGCAAGTCCATAACCATAGAGGAACTCAAGAAGGATTTCGATATCGTCTACATAGGTTCCGGCGCCGGCCTGCCTACCCCGATGAACGCCCCCGGCGAGAACCTGGTGGGCGTGTACAGCTCTAACGAGTTCCTCACCCGCATCAACCTGATGGGCGCCCACAAATTCCCGGAAACCGACACCCCGTACTACATCGGCAAGAAGGTCGTGGTGGTGGGCGGCGGCAATACAGCCATGGACTCCGCCCGCTGCGCCATGCGCCTGGGGCCCGAAAGCGTCACGCTGCTCTACCGCCGCACCCGCGCCGAAATGCCGGCCCGCGTGGAGGAAGTGGAGAACGCGATGGAAGAGGGCATCAAGTTCGAATTCCTGACCGCGCCCGTGGAGCTGGTGGGAGACGAGAAAGGCCGCCTCAAGCGCGTGAAGTGCATCCGCATGGAACTGGGCGCCCCCGACGCCAGCGGCCGCCGCAAGCCGATGCCCCAGGGCGGTTCCGATTTCTTCATCGAGGCCGACAGCCTGGTAGTGGCCATCGGCTCGAGCCCCAACCCGGTCATCCAGCAGAGCACTCCTGGCCTGGCCACCAACAAGTGGGGCGGCATTATAGTGGAGGAAGCCACGGCAAAGACCTCGCTGGACGGCATCTACTCCGGCGGCGACGTAGTGCGCGGCGGCGCCACCGTGCTGCTGGCCATGAAGGACGGCAAGGCCGCGGCCAAAGCCATACACGAAAAACTTTCAGCCAAGGGGAACTAGCATGAACCACGACATATACTCCACCGAAGGGTTGTACAAGATCGTAGAGAAGACCGAACTGTCGGAGACGATCTCCAGGCACGTCATCTACGCCCCCCTCATAGCCGCCAAGGCCAGGGCCGGACATTTCGTCATCCTGCGCAGCCGCGAGGGCGGCGAGCGCATCCCGGTGACGCTCGTGGACTGGAACCCGGAGTTGGGCACGGTCACCGTCATCATCCAGGCCATCGGCAAATCCACCACGGAGATGAACGCGTTCAAGCAGGGCGACTCCTTTCTCGACGTAGCCGGCCCGCTGGGCACGCCCGTGGAAATAAAGAACTGGGGCACCGTGCTGGGCGTGGGCGGCGGCGTGGGCATAGCCGAGCTGTACCCCATAGCCCGCGCCTGCAAAGAGGCCGGCAACAAGATCGTCTCCATCCTCGGCGCCCGCAACAAGGGCCTGCTCATACTGGAGGAAGAAATGGCCGGGCTGGGCGAAGTCATCGTCACCACCGACGACGGCTCGGCCGGGAAGAAGGGCCTGGTCACAGACGCCATGAACGATCTTTACGCCGCCGGCCGGGGCCCGGACGCCATCTTCACCATCGGGCCGATACCCATGATGAAGTTCGTGGCGCTGGCCTCGCTGCCGCACAAGACCCCCACCTTCGCCAGCCTCAACCCGGTGATGCTCGACGGCACCGGCATGTGCGGCGGCTGCCGGGTGGAGATTGGCGGCAAGCCCAAGTTCGCCTGCGTGGACGGGCCCATGTTCGACGCGCACCAGACCAACTTCGACGCGCTTCTCAAGCGCACCGCCGCCTACCGCGAGCTGGAGAAAGAGTCCATGGAGCGCTACGCCAAAGACCACCAGTGCCGCATTGGCCTGCACTGACCGCGCGGTTGACACCGGCCGGCGTTAAGTTGCACAATCTCGGGAGAAGTAAATCACAAGTATAAGGGGAGCAAAATGAAAAAAGTACTGTTAACCATAGCGATAGTGGGCGCCTTCGCCTCCGCCGCGATGGCCGCCGGTTACGGCGCCGCCGGTTGCGGTCTGGGCAGCCTGGTCTTCCAGGAGAACAACGAGCTGCAGATCCTCGCCGCCACCACCAACGGCACGTTCGGCAGCCAGACGTTCGGCATGACCTTCGGCACCTCCAACTGCAACAACAAGGGCCTGGTCAAGCTGGCGATGGCCCGCGAGAGCTTCATCGAAGCCAACTACAAGGACCTGTCCCGCGAAGTGGCCACCGGCAAGGGCGAGTATGTCAACAGCCTCGCCAAGCTCTACGGCTATACCCCGGAGAACAGTTGGCAGTTCACCCAGCTGCTGCAGAAGAACCACACCGTCATCTTCGCCGCCAATGACGCTAAGACCGCTGTCAGCACCATCAACAGCCTCGTCTCCAGCATATAAGCGCTAGTGACGTACTGCGGGCCGGCGGCGTAAAAACCTCCGGCCCGTTTTAATTTATAAGGTTCATATGTCTAGCAAATCAATTTTCTTCCTCCTCCTCCTGGCCGCGGCGCCCTGCGCCGCCCTCGGGCCGGAACAAGAGCTGCGCCGCCTGGCCGACCGGCAGCGGGCCACCGCCCTTAAAGCCTGGGAAGACCCGTACTGGCGCCGGCTGCTCTACTACGAGAAGAATCTGCTGGGCAACTGGCACAGCCCGTCGGTAAATCCCCAGTTCTTCCTGTCGAAGTGGGGCCATATCAATCCCCGGCTGGAACTGGAAGCCGCCGTGGACGGCCTCTACTTCGAAGGCGCCGAGAACGACAGCCCCGAGTGCCGCTTCCCCGAGCGCTACCGCTGGCTGAAAGAAAAGCTGGGCGTGGCGGCCACCCCCCGCGCCTGCCCCGATTTCGAAGAGTGGAAAGCGGCCCTGGACACCGAGTCCGTCAGCCTGCTCTTCGCCGGCGGCTATCTCAATAACCCCTCCACGCTCTACGGCCACACTTTCCTGCGCCTGCATAAGCGCGACGGCGCCGGCGCCGACCTGCTGGACTACACCGTGAATTACGCGGCCACCGCCGACGCCGACAGCGGCCTCTTCTTCGCCGTGAAAGGCCTGGTGGGCGCCTACCCCGGCCAGTTCGCGACGGTGCCTTACTACCTGAAGATCCAGGAATACCATAATATAGAGAACCGGGACCTCTGGGAATTCCCGCTGAACCTCAAGCCCGAAGAGATAGACCGCCTGCTGCGCCATTGCTGGGAGCTGGGCAAGGCCTCTTTCCCGTATTTATTCTTTACCCGCAACTGTTCGTGGCAGCTGATGCCGCTGCTGGACATCGTGAAGCCGGAGCTGAACCTCTCCCCCCGCTTCACCTTCTGGGTCATCCCTTCCGACACGGCCAAGGCCGTGCTGGAAGCCTCCCCCGCCGCGGAGCCCCGCTGGCGCCCCTCGCTCTGGAAAACCGTGGACTGGAAGCGCTCGCAGCTGACGGAACTCGAGAAGACCGCCGTGCTGACGCTGGCCCGCGGCGACCAAGGGGCCGGGCTGAAGGCGATAGAAGCATGGCAGGCGCCGCGGCAGGCGGCCGTACTGGAGACCGCCGTGGATTATCTCAGCTGGCGCTTTTACGCGCGGCGCATAAAGCAGGAAGAACTGGACCGCCGCACCGACCCGCTGCTGGCCCGGCGCGCCCCGCTGGGGCGGCAGGAGACCTTTACCGGCGGGCCCCGGCGGCCCGCCACCGTG
Source organism: Elusimicrobiales bacterium (assembly GCA_050174915.1). Classification (GTDB taxonomy): domain Bacteria; phylum Elusimicrobiota; class Elusimicrobia; order Elusimicrobiales; family UBA9959; genus UBA9959. Next base: position 413,170 of record JBFXJL010000001.1, read on the forward strand.
CTGGAGGGTCACGACAGCCTGCGCACGGGAGCGGGCCTGGTGGCGCTGCCCAACGGCCCGGCTTACGAGGTGCAGGCCCGCTTCGCGGCCCAGGACCTGCTCGACGACCCGGCCGGCTACCTGCCCGACGCGGTGCTGGAGATGGGCTCGCTGAGGCTGCGCTACGAACCGCGCTATAACCGCTATTACGTAAAAGAAGGCCGTCTGGCCCGCGTGGTCAGCCTTAACCCGTGGGACGACTGGGTACGGCGGCAGTCCTGGGAAGTGGCGGCGGGCGTGGAGCAGGCCCCCGAGACAGGCCGCCAGAGCGGCAGGGCCGCCGTCTGGGCCATGCACGCCGGCTCCGGACTCGCCGCGCAATGGGACGGCCCAGTGCGGCAGCTCTGGTACGCCCTGCTGCAGGCCGACACGGCCTTCGGCCCCGCGCTGGAGAACAACTGGCGCCTGGGCGCCGGCCTGAAAGCCGGCGTACTCGCCGAGCGTGGCCGTCTGCGCGCGCTGCTGGAGGCCCGCTACATCAGTTACGCCGCCGGCGACACCCGCCCGCTGTGGGCAGGCTCTCTCGCGGCCTCGTACCGGCTGGCCCGCAACAGCTCCGTGCGCGCCGAACATGCCTGGCGCGGCGGCGTCCGGGAAACCGGCGTTTACTTCCACCAGTTCTTCTTCGCCCCCTGATATGCGCCTGACCTTGCTGCTATTGGCCGCGGCGCTGCCCCTCTCGGGCTGCACCCGCGTCTTCTTCAAACCCACCCGCCACATACACGCGGACCCGGCGGCCGAAGGGCGCAGGTACGAGGCCATAAAATTCGCTTCGGCCGACGGCACGCCGCTGACGGGGATGTTCTTCCCCACCGACGGAATACCTAAAGGCACCGTGGTGCATTTCCACGGCAACGGCCAGAACATGACCGCTCATTATCCGTACGCCGCCTGGCTGGCAGGCGCGGGCTACAATGTCTTCACCTTCGATTACCGGGGCTACGGCGCTTCGGGCGGCCGCCCGTCGCTGGCCGGCGCGGTGGCCGACGGCCGCGCCGCGCTGAATCACGCGCTGCTGTTGCCCGGGGCTGCCCCCGGAAAGATCATAATCTTCGGCCAGAGCCTGGGCGGGGCGTTGGCGGTGGCCGCTGCGGGCGAGGCCGGCTTTAAGCCGGCGGCGCTGGTGCTGGAAGGCACTTTCTATTCTTACCGGCAGGTGGCGGCCGCGGTGCTCCGTAGTCACTGGCTGACCTGGCCCGCCTCCTGGCTGCCCTACCTGCTGGTCAGCGGGGGTCATTCTCCGTCGGACTATATAAGCAGGCTGCACTGCCCCAAGGTCTTCCTGCACGCCTCCGGCGACAAGACCGTGCCCTTCGCCCAGGGCCGCAGGCTCTACGAAGCCGCACCCGGCCCCAAGGAATTCTGGGAAGTCCCCGCCGGCCACGTGGAAGCCTTCACCGCTTTCCGCGCCGCCTACGCCCCCCGCCTGCTTGCCTTCCTGGAAGCCTCGCTGGCGCGCTAGCCCTACCGCCGGCCCCCGTGCCCCTTGCTACTACCGGCAGTATTTCATACGATTACCGCATGCTGGAAAACATACCTCTTAAATACCTTTGGATACTGCTGGGGTTGGCCATAATGAGCATGGAGCTGTTCCTGCCCGGGTTCATCCTGGTCTTCTTCGGAATGGGCGCCGTGCTCACGGGCCTGCTGCTGGTCTTCATCCCGATGGGGATCAATACGCAGCTGGTCCTCTTCACCGTCCTCTCTATAATCCTGCTAGTAGCCTTCAGGCGCATGGCCCAGGGCTATTTCGTCGGGCGCGTCGCCAACGTGAACCCGACCGGCGCCGCGATGGAGAAATTCAACGGCGAAACCGCCGTAGTCACCGAGACGATAATCCCGAATTCCACCAAAGGCAAGGTGGAATTTCACGGCAGCTTCTGGAACGCCGACGCCGATACGGAAATAGCCCAAGGGCAGAAAGTAACCGTGCTCACGCGCCACAATCTGACGCTCAAAGTGCAGCCGCTAAACTAAGGAGATAAACATGGAATTAATTCTTGCGATAGGCGTAATCTTCATCGTGATGGTCCTGGTCAACGCGGCCAGGGTCGTGCCGCACATGACCGTATTCATCGTCGAGCGGCTGGGCAAGTACCACACCACCCTCGAGGCCGGCTTCCACATCCTGATCCCCTTCATAGACCGGATCGCTTACCGCCGCAGCCTCAAAGAAATGGTGGTCGACGTGCAGGAGCAGACCTGCATCACCAAGGATAACATCTCCGTACAGGTGGACGGTATCCTCTACATCCAGATCATGGACCCGGTAAAGACCTGCTACGGCATCACCGACTACCAGTTCGCCGCCACGCAGCTGGCCCAGACCACCATGCGCTCCGAGATCGGCAAGATAGACCTGGACCGCACCTTCGAAGAGCGCGAGAAGATCAACATGGAGATCGTCAACGCCGTGGACAAGGCCTCCATCCCGTGGGGCCTCAAGGTCACCCGCCACGAGATCAAGAATATCACCCCGCCCGACAGCATCAAGGGCGCGATGGAAAAGCAGATGCGCGCCGAGCGCGAGAAGCGCGCCATCATCGCCGAGTCCGAAGGCGACAAGCAGGCCAAGATCAACCGCGCCGAGGGCGACAAGCAGCAGAACATCGCCCTCTCCGAGGGTGAGAAGATGAAGCGCATCAACGAAGCCGAAGGCCGCGGCCAGGAGATAGAGCGCATAGCCCTGGCTACCGCCAAGGGGATCCGCGAGATCGCCACCGCCATCAACGAAAAGGGCGGGTCCGACGCCGTGAACCTGCGCATCGCCGAGCAGTACCTGGGCGAGTTCGGCAAGCTGGCCAAGGTCAACAACACCCTGATCATCCCCGCCGACCTCGGCGATACCGCCGGCATGGTGGCCGCGGTCAGCAAGGTGTTCACCGCCACCCGCCAGCGCGCCGCCGAGATCGAGAAAGGGCCCGCCCCCGCGCCGGCCCCCCTCCCCGGAGTAAAACCCGCCGGCCAGCAGTACCCCCCGCTCCATCAGCGTCCTTCCCAGGGCGGCCAGTAAGCCCCCCTCAGGCAAATAAAAGAACCGGGAGATCTCTCCCGGTTCTTTGTTTTTATAACTACCGGAGCTTTGACTTGGTGGAGGCGTGGGCGGGGTCGGCACTCGCTCCAGAGCGGGCGTGGCCGAAGCGGGCCGGTTTCCTCCGCCGGCGGAGAACTCGGCCGACACACAGTGCCGGCCTCAGACAGTCTCCGCCGCCGCACTAATGATAGGCGGTCCGCTGCGGAAACCGTCCCGACGCCCTAAAGTCGCTCGCGCCGACCCCGCCCACGCCGGAACGGGCTGACTGATGCGCAAAACTACTTTTTCTCTGTCTCGCCCAGTTCTTTGAGCGCCGTCTTAAGGGCTTCCTCGTGGCGGCGGCTTTCCAGCGGGGCCATCAGGCTGTAGGCGCAGGGCACCACCAGCAGCGTCAGCAGCGTAGACAGGAGCACGCCGCCTATCACTACAAGCGCCATAGGAATGCGCGTCTCCGCGCCGGGGCCGTAGCCCAGGGCCGGCGGAATGGCCGCGGCGATGGTGGCGAAAGAAGTCATCAGGATGGGGCGCAGCCGTATGGGGCAGGCTTCGAGCAGCGCCTCGTTGACGCCCAGGCCGCCCTCGCGCCGCCGGTTATTGGTAAAGTCCACCAGCAATATGGAATTCTTCTTCACGATGCCCATGAGCAGGATCAGGCCTATCATACTGTAGATGGACAGCGAATGCCCGCCGAGCTTGAGGGCGATGAAGGCGCCGGTCAGGCTGAACGGCAGCGCCAGCAGCACCGTAAGCGGGTGCAGGAAGCTGTTGAACTGGGAAGCCAGGATCATGTAGGCCACGAACACGCCCAGCACCAACGCGAACGTGAGGCTGGAGAAGGACTCCTGGAAGGTCTTGGAAGTGCCCGAGAAGACCACCCGGTAGCCGTCGGGCAGGATCTCTTTGGCCAGCCGCTCCACTTCCTTGATGGCCTGCTCCTGCGACGCGCCCTGCGCCACGTTGGCGAACACGCCGATGGCGCGCTCGCGGTTCTTGCGCGAGATGGTGAGCAGCGTGGTCTTCTGCTCCACCTTCACCACCTCGGAGAGGCGTATCACTTCCCCCCGGTTATTGCGCACCCAGATCTTGTTGATATCCTTGGGGTCGCTGCGGTCGCGGCCGGTGAGCTGCACGCGGATGTCGTAGCGCTTGCCGCCGCGCGTGAACTTGCCGGCGCGCACGCCGCCTATCATCGAGTTCACCGCGTCGCCGATCGAGGCCACGCTGACGCCGCGGGCCGCCGCCTTCTCGCGGTCGGGCACCACCTGCACCTCCGGCATGCCCTCCTGGTAATCGGTATCCACGTCCACCATCTTGCCGGACGCGTTCATGCGCTCCATCAGCAGCCGGCTATACTCCCCCAGGCTGTCCCAGTTGGGGCCGCGCACGCTGAATTCCACCGGGAAGCCGCGCTGCGCGGTAAAGCCGCCCAGCGACGGGTCCTGGATGGCCACGCGCCGCACGCCGGGGATGGCGTTGAGCGGCTTGCGGGCGTAGCGCATGAACTCCTGCTGAGTAGGAGGGCGTTTCTGACCCGGCAGCGGCACGCGCTCGGCCGGCGGCTTCATGGCTATCATCAGCATGCCCTGGTTCACCTGCCCGCCGCCGAAACCGCCGGTATTGGCCATGAAGGTGCGGATATTGGGCTGGGCCATCGCCCACTTCTCGGCCTCTTCCATGGCTTTGGCCGTGACTTCCAGCGGGGTGCCCACGGGCATCTGCACGCGCGCCAGGAAACGGCTCTGGTCCTGGGCGGGAGAGAACTCCTTGGGGATAAACTTAATGAGCGACATCGAAGCGGCAAAGACGGTCACGGAGACCAGGATGACGGCCCAGCGGTGACCGAGCAGGCGCCCCAGCAGCGCGGCGTAAGAGCGGCGCGCGCGCTCCATCAGCGCGTCCATCGCGCGGCCTATCCACAGCGAGCGCTCCGCGTCCACGAATTGAGAGCAGCGCATGGGCGTCAGCGTGAGCGCCTCGAGCAGCGACAGCATGACGGCCGCCGTCATGGTGACGCCGAACTGGAAGAAGAACTTGCCGATGATGCCCTGCATGAAGACGACCGGCAGGAAGATGGCCAGGATGGCGATGGAGGCCGCCATGGCCGGGAAGGTCATCTCGCGGGCGCCCAGGATGGCGGAGCGCACGCGCCCTTCCCCTTTTTCGTTGTGGCGCACGATATTCTCGAGCATCATTATCGCGTCGTCCACGACGATGCCGATAGCCAGCGTAAGGCCCAGCAGAGTGAAAGTGTTGAGCGTAAAGCCCATGAAATACAGCACCAGAAAGGAACCCACTATGGAAGTGGGGATGGCCAGCAGCACGTTTACGGTGGAGGACCAGGAACCGAGGAACAGCCAGCAGACCACTGAAGTGAGGATGACGGAGAGTACCAGCGTAAAATTGAGTTCGTGCGTGGACTCCTCGATGAACCGGGTGGCGTCGTTGACGATCTCCAGGTGCATGCCTTCGGGCAGCGTCTTCTGTATCTCCGCCAGCCGCGCTTTGACCCGCTTGGCGGTGGCCACGGCGTTGGAGCCGCGCTGCTTGTTGATGCCCAGGCCCACCGCGCGGCGGCCCCAGTTGCGGGTAATGCGCCGCACGTCGGCCAGGCCGTCCTCGACCCTGGCCACGTCGGCAATATGGTAAGTGCGCCAGATGGCCGAGCCGCCGCGGCCGGAGATGACGATGCGCGAGAAGGCCTCGGGGGTGGGCGCCTCGCCGAGCACGCGCACGTTCAGTTCTTTCTTGCCGGTGTCGATATAGCCGGCGGGCTGTTCGGCGTGCTGGGCCGAGATGGCGCCCAGCACGTCGGTGACCGTCAGCTGCGCGGCGTCCATCTTGTCGGAGTCCAGCCAGACGCGCAGCGCCGGGTCCACATAGCCGCCCATGCTGACCTCGCCCACGCCCTCGACGATGCTGAGCTGGTCGCGCAGCACATCGTTGGTATAGTTCATCAGGTCGGTAACCGGACGGTCTCCGGAGAGGGCTATCCAGATTATGGGCTGGTCCTCTGGGTTGGTCTTGGTGACCACCGGCGGGTCGATTTCCTTGGGCAGGTTGCGGGCCGCCTGCGAGACCTTGGCCTGCACCTCCTGCATGGCGTCGTCGATATCGTGCTCCAGCTCGAACTCCAGCGTGATGCGGGCCGAGCCGCGGCGCGAGGAAGAAGAAATATCCTTGATGCCGGCGATGGTCATCACCGCGCTCTCCAGCACGTCGGTGACCTGCGTCTCCATCACCTCGGGGGCCGCTCCCTCCAGCGCCACGCTGACGTTCACCACCGGGTAGTCCACGTCGGGCAGCTGGCTGATGCCCATGCGGCTGAAGCCGATGGCGCCGAAGACGATGAGGCCCAGCATCAGCATCCAGGCGAAGACGGGGCGCTTTATGGAGAGGTCGGAAAGGGTCATTTAAATTCGGCTCCCGCGGCGGTTTCAAGCTTGATCAGGGCCAGGCGCGCCCGGGCCTGCGCCTGCGACAGGGCCAGGCGGGTCTGCTGCGCGGTATTGAGCGAGCCGAGCACGTCCAGGTTGTTCACCAGGCCCAGTTTGTAATCCTCGGCCTGGTAACGGGCGTTTTCCTCGGCCAGCACCAGGGCCTCGGCCAGCGTACGCTCCTGGCGCAGCGAATAGTCCAGTTCATCGTAGGCGGAGCGCACCTCGGACTGGGCCTGCCGCAGCGCCAGGTCCAGCGCCAGCCCCGCGGCCTTCCGGGCCGCGTAGGCCGCGTCGCGGCCGGCCTTCAGGGCGCCGCCGGTGTAAAGAGGTATTTTAAGGAAGGCGCCGGCGTCCCAGCGGCTCTCGGGTTCCGGCATCGGATCGCGCAGCACGAAATAGTTGGCGGCCAGGTCCAGCGTAGGCAGAGCGCCTCGCTCCTGCAGCTCGGCCAGGTAACCGTAGGACCGCTCCGCTAGTCGCCTAGCCTCCACGTCCGGCCGCGAACGCGCCAGGGCCAGGTAGTCGGTCAGCGGGGCCCCGCCGCGGGCTTCTATCTCCGCGGGCGCCAGGTCCTCCTGCAGGCCGGTCATGAAGCGCAGCGCCTGCTGGGCCAGGCGCTCGTCGGAGAGGGCGGCCAGGTAGCCTGCCTTATCCTGGGCCAGCTGGGAGCGGGCCGCGACCACCTCGCTGCGGCGCGAGCGCCCAATGGCAGCCCGTGATTCCAGCTCGCTTATGCGCCGCGCCGTGACCGCCAGCTGGTCAGCGCGGATCCCGGCCTCGCGCTGGGCGGCGAGCAGGTTGAGATAGGATTGCGCCGCGGAGAGATAGAGCCTTTGCCGGGCGCGCTCCAGGTCGAGCCGGGCGGCGCCCGAGCGGGCCGAGGCGGCTTTTACGGAGACATAGTCCCGCATGCCTGAATAGAGGTTATAGGCCGCTGAGAAATAGCCGCGCGACGCCGCGTCGGAGTGCTGCTGTTTGGTCAGGGAGGCGTTGAAATCGAAAGAGGGGCGGAAACCGGAGGCCAGTTGCCGCTCGGCCGCGTCTAACTGGGCCACGCCCTCGGCGGCCGCGGCCAGTTCTTCGCTGCGCGCCAGCGCCAGGGAACGGGTTTCCCCCATGGCAATAGCCCTCATGGAAGAGGTGGAAAAGTCCTGGGCCGCCAGCGGGGCGGCGGGCAGCAGCAGGCAGGCTAGGAGTAATTTCATCCCCCTTATTTTACTAAATACCGGAGAAGGGAATCGGATAACTACTTTTTAATCAGTTGCCAGGCGATGTCGGCGGTTTTCGAGAGGTGGTCCAGCAGCAGGTATTCGTTATTGGACTGCGGGTTCTTGACCCCCGTGCCCACGCTCACTGCGGCTATGCCCCTGGCATTAAGGGCGTTGGCCTCGCTGCCTGATCGAGCCGGCACGGGAACCGGCGCCAGGCCCGCTCCAAGCATGGCTTCTTCGGCCAGGCGGCGCACTTCGGCGCCGGCGGGATGCGAGTAAGGCGCGAATTCCCAGGACCATTTGAAGGCGGCCGCGCCGCCCGCGGCGGCGGCGGCGGCCTCGAACTCCGCCTTTATCCGGTCGAGGACCGGCTTGGCGCTCTCCGGCAAGGAGGCGCGCACCTGACCCCTGACCATGGCCGCCAGGGGCACCGTGCCCGGCTCCGAACCGCCGGCTATGGTGCCGATATTGGAAGTAGTCTCCGCGTCATGCCGGCCGAATTTCAGGGCCGCCAGCGCCCGGGCGGCGATGCTGACGGCGCACACGCCCTTCTCCGGCTCCGCGGCCGCGTCGGCCGAGCGTCCCAGCACGTCGGCGGAGAAAAGCGCCACGCCGTGCGAGGAAACCGTATACGCGCCGGGATCCAGCGGCGCGTCGAAGACGAAACCGCAGCGCACAGACCCGGGCAGGACCAGATGTCTGGCGCCTGCCATATTATGACGCCCTTTAGTCGTAAAGGCCAGCGTAAAAGGCTTGAGGGGCAGGTTGGTGTTCACCGCGCGCTCCACCGCGTAGAGCAGGGCGGCCATGCCGGCGCGGGCGTCGGCGCCGAGCGGGTTCTTGCCGTCGGCCGAGACACGGTCCGCGGTCACCGCGGGCACGGTGGAGGAAGTATAGCGCTGGGTATCCATATGCGCCAGCAGCGCCAGGCAGCCCCCGCCGCCCACGCGGCAGACCACGTTGCTGGTGTTCGAGAGAGCGGCCGCGGCCGCGCCGTCCAACTGGGCCGGCAGGCCCAACCCGTTCAGGAAGGCGAAGACGCGTTTGGCCACCGCGTCCTCCTTGCCGGGGAGGCCGTCCAGGCGGGCCAGTTCCAGGAATAGGTCTAAGAGCCGGCGGCTTACCATCGCCTTATTTCGCCCACTCGCGGGCCAGGTTCACCAGCACCTCGGCGGACTTGTTCATGCCGTCGAGCGAAACCCACTCGTAGCGGCCGTGGTAATTGTAGCCGCCGGTGAAAACATTGGGCGCTGGCAGACCCATGAAAGAGAGGCGGGCGCCGTCCGTGCCGCCGCGCACCGGCTTGATATGGGGCACCAGCCCGGCCTGCCGAACCGCCGCCAGCAGGTTGCCCATGATCTCCGGGCGCTTCACTATGACTTCCTTCATGTTGCGGTACTGCTCCCTGAAAGAGAGCTCTATCCTGGCGAGCGGATACTTCAGGCGCATCGCCGCCACCAGGGCCTCCAACTGCCGCTCCATAGCCTTGAGTTTTTTCAGGTCGTGCTCCCGGACTATGCCGGACACCTCGGCCTTCTCAATTTCGGCGGCGATATCGGAGAACATGATGAACCCCTCGCGCCCGGCCGTGGTCTCGGGCAGCAGGTTCTCGGGCCACGCGGCCACGATGTCGGCGGCTATGCGCGCGGCGTTGGCCAGCGCGTTCTTGGCGGTGCCGGGGTGCACGCTCTTGCCGGCTATGGTGATCTTGACGCTGTCGGCGTTGAAATTTTCCTCCTCCACCGCGCCGGCCACGTCCCCGTCGAAGGTATAGGCGCACTCGGCGCCGAAGGCCTTAACGTTGAAATACTTCACGCCCTGGCCCACTTCCTCGTCGGGGGTGAACCCGATCTTGAGCGGGCCGTGCGGGATCTCCTTGTGCCGGAGCAAGTACTGGGCCGCCGCCATGATGATGGCGATGCCGGCCTTATCGTCGGCGCCCAGGAGCGTGTCGCCGGAGGCGGTGACGATGTCTTCCCCCCTGCAGCCGGCCAGTTCGGGGCAGTTCTTTTCGTTAAGGATCACGCCCAGCCGGCGGCTGATCACGATGTCGCCGCCCTTCCAGGCCTTGTGCAGCTGCGGCTTAACGCCGGCGCCCGAGGCGGCCGGGGAGGTGTCCATGTGCGCCAGCAGGCCGATGGCGGGCTTCTTGCCCTTCACCGTGGCGGGAATCTCGGCGGTGACGTAGCCGTATTTATCGAGCTTCACCTTTTTGGCGCCGATGCTCTTGAGTTCCGCGGCCAGCAGGCGTGCCAGCGCGAATTGTTTCTTCGTGGAAGGGAAAGTCGGCGACTTCTCGTCGCTGGCGGTGTCTATCCGGACGTAACGGGCAAAGCGTTCGTAGATCTCTTTCTTCAGGTCCATGCAGCCTCCAGCGCTTAAAGTTGCCAACGAAAAAAGGATATAATTAAAGTATCCAGTCATTCAAGGAGTCCCCCCCATGGCCATCAGCTTCATGCCTAAGGAAGTTAAATTTTTCGATTTTCTCAACCTGCAGACCGAGAACATCGTAAAGGCAGCCGGCTGCTTCAAGCACGCCGTCAAACAGGGGCGCTTCGACGAGGAGACCGTAAAGCAGATAAAGAATTTCGAGCACGAGGGCGACACCCTCTCCCACGAGATCGTGGACATGCTCAACCGCACGTTCATCACCCCCATCGACCGCGAGGACATCTACGCGCTGGCCAACACCCTCGACGACATCCTGGACATGATCAACTCGATGTCCAACCGCATCAAGCTCTACAGGCTCGACGCCAACGAAGAGCATATGAACCTCTTCGCCGACACCATAGACCAGTCCGCCCAGGCGCTGGCCAACGCCGTCAAGCACATGCACGACACCAAGCGCGCCCGCCGCGTGCTGGACCACTGCATCGAGGTCAACCGCCTGGAGAACGTGGGAGACCAGATCCGCGAAAAGGCCATCAGCCGCCTGTTCGAGACCGAGAAGGACCCGATCATGGTCATCAAGTGGAAGGAGATCTACGAGGTGGCCGAGGGCACGCTGGACACCTGCGAGCACGTGGCCAAGGTCATCGAGGCCATCCTCGTAAAGCACGGCTAGCCCGCCGCTCAACCGCCAGCTCCCGTAAAAAGAAAAAGGGCCGCGCCGAGCGGCCCTTTTCAACTGTCACGGCCGGGCTACTTCTTGGCCGCCGCGCGGCCGGCCAGGATGCCGGAGGTCCAGGCCAGGTGCAGGTTGTAGCCGCCGGAATCACCGTCGAGGTCCAGCAGTTCTCCCGCCACGTAGAGGCCGGGAACCAGCTTAGAAGCGAAGGTGGCGGGATCTATTTCCGAGAGCGCGCAGCCGCCGGCCGTCACCATGGCGTCCTCGAAGCCCAGCGACCCCTTGAGCGATACCGGGAAAGACTTGAGCATGGCCGCCAGCGCGTCCAGCCCGGGGCCGACAGGGGCGTCCCAGCCCAGGCCGCAGCGGGCGGCGGCGGCCTTCACCAGTTTCTCGTTGAGGAGACCGCAGGCGAAATGGCGCAGCGGGCGGCCCGCGAACAAGGAGGTGCGCTTCTCCAGCAGCGCGGCGAGTTTCCTCTCCGTCAGTTCAGGGAAGAAATCGGCTTCCAGATAAACCCTGTAGTCCTTCATGGCCGTGACCGCGGCGCGGCTGAGGTCCAGCACCGCGGGCCCGGAAACCCCGTAAGAGGTGAACAACAGTTCCCCGTCGGTCTGGGCCACGGGCTCGCCGTCGAGCATCAGCCGCAGCGCCACGGGGGCCCTCACGCCGTCCAGTTCTTTAAGAAAGTTTTCGTTGGACCGCAGCGGGGCTATGACCGGGACCAGCGGCGAGACCGTGTGACCCAGCCCGCGCAGCAGCGCCGCGCCGGAGGCAGAGCCGCCTATCTGCGGGTAACAGGGGCCGCCGGCGGCCAGTATCACGCGCCGCGCGCCCAGCAGAGTCCTCTCGCCGGGCCCCGCCTTCTTCTCCCACTGCGGCGGCACCTTGCAGGCCTGCACAGCAAAGCCGCCCCCGCCCGGAGTCACGGCGGTCACCTCAGTGAGCGTCTGTATGCGCCCGCCGCGGAAGGCCAGTTCGTTAGAGAGCGAGCCCACCACGTCCTGCGCGCGCATGGAGCGAGGGAACAGGCGCCCATCGGTTTCCTTTACCCAGAGCAGGCCCAGGCCCTCGAAAAACGCGGGAACTTCAGCGGGCGGCAGCGCGGCGAAGGTTTTCTTGAGGAAGGCTGCCGCCGGCGGGTGGTAGCGCGCCGGCGTCACCGAGGCGTTGGAGAAATTGCACTTGCCGGCGCCGGTGGAGAGGATCTTCCTGCCGGGCACGTGGTTCTTCTCCAGCACCAGGACCGAAGCCCCGGCGCGGGCCGCTTCCACGGCGGCGGCAAGGCCGGCCGCGCCGGCCCCGACGACTAACAAGTCATACGTCTGTTCCATAAATATTCACGCAACGACAAGGGGACAGGGTTAGCAAAAGCCCCTCGGAGGCCGAGGCTTGCGTAAGCGCCGAGGCCGAGAGCGGCAGGCGCGGCCACGGTGTGGCCGACGCCGATTTTGCGTTCCTGTCCCCTTGTCGAAGCCTACACCCTGCCGGCGGAGCCGAGCACGGTGGCGTTCTTGTCCATGTACATCTTTATCAGTTCTTCGCGGGCCGGGCCCAGGTACTTGCGCGGGTCGAACTCGGTGGGCTTCTCGGCGAAGACCTTGCGGATCACAGCGGTCATCACCAGGCGGCCGTCGGAGTCGATGTTGATCTTGCAGACGGCGGATTTGGCCGCGCGGCGCAGCTGCTCGGCGGACACGCCCACGGCGTTCTCCATCTTGCCGCCGTACTTGTTGATCATGTCGATATATTCGTTGAGCACCGAGGAGGCGCCGTGCAGCACTATCGGGAAGCCGGGGATGCGCTTCTCGCATTCCTCGAGGATGTCGAAGCGCAGCGGGGGCGCGCTCTCGCCGGGCTTCACTTTGAACTTGAAGGCGCCGTGGCTGGTGCCGATGGAAATGGCCAGCGAGTCCACGCCGGTCTTCTTGACGAAATCCTCCACCTGCGCGGGGTCGGTGTAATTGGAATGCTCGTGGGAGACCTCGTCCTCTATACCGGCCAGCACGCCCAGCTCGCCTTCCACGGTAACGTCGTACTTGTGGGCGTATTCCACGACCTCTTTGGTGATCTCCACGTTCTTCTCGTAGGGGTGGTGGGAAGCGTCGATCATCACCGAGGAGAAGCCGTTGTCGATGCAGCTCTTGCACAGCTCTACGGTGTCGCCGTGGTCGAGGTGCAGGGCCACAGGCACGGGGCCTTCCTTGAATTCCTTGATCATTTCCATCGCGCCGCGGCCCATCCAGCGCAGCAGCGTGGCGTTGGCGTAATCGCGCGCGCCCTTGGAGAGCTGCAGGATCACCGGCGAGCGGGAGCGGCAGCAGGCGGTCAGGATGGCCTGGAGCTGCTCCATGTTGTTGAAATTATAGGCGGGCACGGCGTAGCCGTCCTTCATGGCGTTCTTGAACATTTCGCGGGTGTTGACGAAACCGAGTTCTTTGTATGATACGGGCATATTGTCCTCCGGCTGGAATTGCGCTGCAGAATCATTATATTAATTAAACCGCCGCCGTCAAAACTTACTTTCCCCCCGTGGAATTTGCTAAAATACATTATTCCGCCTTTCCTGCACGGTGCACTGCGCGGGGTCAGGGGGTCGGGGAATCAACGGGGACAACGGAGGGAAAATGCAACAACAGGAAAAACCTTATCTTACCGGCAGGGCCTTCTTATTCAGCATCCATAAGGGCGAGGACCTGCTGCAGGCTATCCAATATTTCTGCCATCACCACCAGGTCCGCTGCGGCCTGATCAACGCCATAGGCGCCGTGGAAAAGGCGGTGTTCAGCGTCTACGACCAGAAGGCCAAGAAGTACAACAAGCTGACCCTGGAGAAGGAGCTCGAGATCCTGTCCCTCTCCGGCAACATCAGCCTGTTCGACGACAAGCCCATGGTGCACGCGCACGCGATGTTCTCCGACAACGAGGGCAAGGCCTTCGGCGGCCACCTGGTGGCCGGGTCGCGCGTTTTCAGCGCCGAGGTCTTCATACAGGAACTCACCGGCGATATCAAGGTGCGCAAACTGGAGAAAGCCACGCAGCTGCCGCTGTGGGCCAACCCGGTCTGCCTTAAATGACGGACGGCGCGCCCAAAGCCACGGATGGAGGCGGCATAATACCGCCTCCATCTTCATTCCGGGCCGGCTTCGTGCCCATCACCGGCCTGCCCAACGCCGGCAAGTCGACGCTGATGAACGCCCTGTGCGGCACGCGGCTTTCCATCATCTCGGAAAAACCGCAGACCACCCGCAATAATATCCTGGGGATACTCAACGGCAAGGATTACCAGGCCGTCTTCGTGGACACGCCCGGCTTCCTGCGCGCGCGCAACATGTTCGAGCGCAGCATGGAAGGCGCCATCAAGCGCGCCGCCGCCGAGGAAGGCGATATCTGCATCCTCATCGTGGAGCCCGGCCTCCCCCCCGAGGACAAGATCCCGCTGTTCGACCCGCTCAAGCAGGTGCGCTGCCCGCTCTACCTGGTCATCAACAAGCTGGACAAGGAAAAGACCGGCGACCGTGCCAAGGCCGCGGAGGACTTCTACTCCAAGCTGCTCACCGTGGACAAAGTCTTTCACATTTCCGCAATCTCCGGCGGAGGCCTGAAGGAACTGCGCGCCGGCCTCAAGGCCGCGCTGCCGGAGCACCCCCCCTACTATCCCGTGGACCAGGTCACCGACCGCTGGGAGAAATTCTACGCCGCGGAGATAATCCGGGAGCAGATCTTCAAGATGTACACCCAGGAGATCCCCTACTCCTGCGCGGTGGAAATAGAGGTTTTCAGGGAAGCGCCCGGTGAGGACGATCAGATACTGGCCGCCGTGCACGTGGCCCGCGCCGGGCAGAAGCCCATCATCATAGGCAAAGGCGGCTCGGCCATCGCCCGCCTGCGAGAGGCTTCGGCCAAGGCCATCGGCTCTTTCCTCCACCGCCCGGTGGAACTGCACCTCACGGTCAAGGTGACCCCCGGCTGGCAGGACAACCCGGTTTTCCTCAAAGAGATCGGTTTCTATGACAAGAAGTAGCGGAGAAGAGCGCCTGGTTTACGCGCTGGCGGCCTACCTCGGCGCCTCGCTGCTGGCCACCGTGCTGCTGCTGCTGTTCTCCCTGGCGGGGATGAAACTGCTCTTCGCCGCCGCGCGTTACGCGCTGGGACCGGAGGCGGTATACTGGCTCAAGCCCGCGCTTTACGACTCGGCGGGCTTCGCCCTGGCCGCGGCCGGCACCGCGCTGGCCCAGTACTTCCTGGTCAGCCTGCTGCGGCGCGCCGCCGACGAAAAAATGTTCCTCGTCGTCATCTGCGGCTTCACCGCCCTGTTCTGCGGCCTGCTCTTCTGGCGGACCGCGCTTTTCTCCAGCCTGGGCGCCTACGGCCTCTCCGGCCTGCCCGTCACGCTGGCCGTCCTGCTGGGCGGCCTGGAAGCGATTTACCAGACGGACACGCAGAACCCGTGGCCGTCTTCGGTTTCCTCTCTTTTTCGGTAGCTTATTCCCAGACGCCGGGGAGCTTCTGTCCGCAGGGGCAGGCGCCGCCCGGGCCGAGCAGGTTCGCCGTGACGGCGAAACCTTCCCGCTTTATCACTTCTTTGCCGCAGGCCGGGCAGGCGGTATGCTGCCCCTGAGCGCCCCGCACATTACCGCAGTACACGTAGCGCAGGCCGGCGGCCTGGCCCAGGCGCCTGGCCCGGGCCAGCGTCTCCGGCGGGGTGGGCCGGGCGTCGGCCATCTTGTAGTCCGGGTGAAAAGCCGTAAGGTGCCAGGGGATATCCGGCGACAGCCCTGCGATGAAACCGGCCATTTGCTCTATCTCGCCGTCGGAATCGTTGAAGCCGGGGATCAGCAGCGTCACTATCTCCAGCCAGAAGCCCGCGGCCTTGATGGCGCGTATGCCGTCGAGCACCCGGTCCAGCCTGGCGCCGCATACCTTGGAATAGTTCTCGGCGCTGAAACATTTTAAGTCCACTTTCCAGAAATCCATCACCGGCCGCAGCAGGGCGGCGGCCTCAGGCGTGGCGTAACCGTTGGAGACGAAGGCCGAGCGCAGCCCCAGTTTCTTTCCCTCGGCGAAGACCGCGGCGGCCCACTCGGCCGTTATCAGCGGCTCGTTATAGGTGGAGACCAGCAGCCGCGCGCCGGAATCTTTGGCCGCGGCGGCCAGGGCGGCGGCGGAGACTTCCTCCGGCTCCGCGCCGGCGGCCGAGCCCAGGTCGGAGAGCTGCCAGTTCTGGCAGAAACCGCAGTGAAAATTGCAGCCGTACATGCCGAAAGACAGCGTGCGCGCGCCCGGCAGCACGTGGAAGAAAGGCTTCTTCTCTACCGGGTCGGGAGCGGCGCCGGAGACGTAGCCCCACGGGGCCCGCAGCACGCCGCCCCTGGCGAAGCGCACGCCGCAGATACCGGTCCCGCCTTCGGGCACGGCGCAACGGTGCGCGCAGGCCAGACAACGTACGCGGCCTCCGGCCATCTTCCCGGATAGGCCGGCTTCACGGGTTAATTGAGGGAGAAAAAGCATCAGCGCGCCTGCAGGCTGGGCTTGGGGGCTATGACCCTGAGGGCGGAGGGCAGCACCGTGAAGCGGATGCGGCCGTCGTGGGAATAGAAGTCTTCGCCGTCGAGGTGATACCAGGCCCCTCCGCCGCAGTTGAACTCTATGATGCGGCCTTTGTAGGCGGAATAAATGCCGGGGTGGCGGTCCAGGGTGCCGCGGAACAGGGCCGGCACGGCGGCCAGCAGTTTATACAGCGGGGCTTTTTTCAGGGAAACGAGGTCCAGCAGGCCGTCGTCTATATAGGCGCCGGGGGCCACCCGCGCCCCGCCGCCGTACTGCACGCCGTTGAGCACCGCGTTCACCAGGGCCGTCAGTTCCAGCCGCCGGCCGTCGAGGCTGACGGTGACCGGCTTCGGTTTATAAGAGAGCAGGCGCCGGGCGGCGTGCCACACATAGGGCAGGATGCCGCGCCGCGAGCCCAGGGAATTGAAATCGTGAGCCACCTCGGCGTCCAGCCCCACGCCGCCGGAAACCAGGAAAGGCCGGCCGTTGGCCAGCCCGGCGTCCACCGGGCGGGGTTCCCACTCCAGCAGCCCTTGCAGCGCCGCGTCGAAGCGCAGCGGGATATACAGGTTGCGGGCCAGGCCGTTGCCGGAACCGCAGGGGAGAATGCCCAGCGCGGCCACCTTGCCGATGAGCGGGATGGCCGCCTCGCGGATGGTGCCGTCGCCGCCCGCAGCTATGATACGGGAGAAACCCGCCAGCACCGCGCGCGCCGAGAGTTCGGAAGCGTGGTCGCGGGCCGCGGTAAAAGCGATCTCGCAGCGCAGCCGGCGGCCGGAAAAAAAGCGTTCTATCCGCTCGCGGACGTTGCCGTGGCGCAGGCCGGCCTTGGGGTTGATGATGAAAAAGTAGGACATTACTCCGTGGCGCTGAGGCCGGTGGCCCAGTCCGCCTTGGCGCCAGTGGGCTCTATGGCCAGCAGCGTATTGCCGGCCGCGGACGAGCCTTTGCCGCAGCGGAAGCGAACTTTATAAACGTAGCCGATGCGCAGGTCCGGCTTTGCCCCGAGCACGCCGGAGTCTTCCACGTACAGGTAGTCTATCTCCTTGCCCCGGCCCGAATAGACCAGGTTGAGCCGCCAGCCGGAGGGGACGCGCTTGGCCGTTATCATCTGCAGCTGCATTTCCAGGTCGCGGCCCTCGTAGCGTTCAGGACGGGCGAAGAAGCCGTCTTCTTCCCCCCGCAGCGCTCGCGACTCGCTCCTGGGCGCCTCTTCCATCACGATCTCGGCGGGGCGGGGCGCAGCGGGAGCTATGACGGGGGCAGGCAAGGGCGGCGCCGGCTCCTCAGCTTCAGGCTCCAGGTCGGGCGGCGCCTCCGGCTCGTCTGACTCCTCCCCCTCGCCGTCCGCGGCCTGCGCCGGGGGCTGCGGGGAATAAGGAGTTTGGAAAGAAGCGGGATGGGCCGGGGGTCTGGAGGGATAGAACTTGTCCTTGAGAATGAAGCCAAGGATGATCCCTATGAAGAAAAGAAGAAAGGTATTCAGCGCCCTGAGGCGGAAGAAATTCATGTCTTGATTTTATAATATTTGCGGTATATTGTATATTTGAGGAATAAGGAGGATTTTATGAAAAAGATATTACTGGCCGCGTCCCTTTTACTTCCCGCGCTGCCGCTGCTAGCCGCCCCCCCGGGCTGCCTTTACGACCTGGGCGGAACCGTTGAAATTTACAAGGAGGGCACTCCCGGCTGGGCCCCCGCGCGCAAAGGCGACACGCTGGACCAGGGCGACAAGGTGCGCACCGGCGAGAAGGCCTGGTGCGAACTGCTGCTGCGCGACGGCAGCTACGTTAAACTGGATGGCGGCTCCGAGACCGCCGCCGACGAGCTTAAAACCTCGGCTGACGGGCGCTTCTTCTCCTTCTCCTTCCTCCGGGGCAAGGCGCTTTGGATGGCCGCCAGGCTGAAGGCCAAGGCCGCCTCTAAGTTCTCGGTCAGGACCCCCTCGGCCGTTTGCGCGGTGCGCGGCACGGATTTTTCCATAGCCGTCTCCACGGCCGGCGAAACCACGGTGGGCCTGTTCGAAGGGGCGGTAGCGGTAGGCAGCGGCTCGCAGGAGACCGAGATCGCCGCCGGCCAGGAGGCTTCAGCCGGCCCGGGCGGGCTGACGGTAGAAGGCCGGCTCTCGAAGTTCATGAAAGCCGAAGAGCGCCGCTGCGCCAAGGTGCGCAACCGGGTGGCGGGGCTGCGCAAGCGCCTCGCCGAGCGGGAGACTTTCCTCGACGAGTACATGGCCAAGCAGGCAAAGAAACTGGCCGACTTCGACGCGCGCCGCGCCGAAAGGCTCAAAGGCCGCAAGTAAGCCGCCAGCCAAAAGAAAAAGGCCGGGACAGCCCGGCCTTTTTTCATTCCCCCGGAAACTTACTGCAGTTCGGCGTCCAGGTCGTAAGAGGAGGTGCGGTTGACCTTGACCGGGCGCTTGGCGTTCTTGATGAGCAGCTGCGACAGGTCGGCCGCCCCGCCCCTGTGCATGGCCACGTCCAGCACAGCGATGCCGCCGCTGAAAGAGCGCACCCAGGAGGCGCGCACCGCGGGGATATTGCGCAGCAGCTTGGTGAACTCGCTGAGGTCGTTCATGGTAGCCACGTTAGCCAGGTTAAGGCGCACTATGGATTTCTCCCTGAGCGCCTTGAGCACGCTGTCCTTAAGCGGGTCGGCGGCTTTCTTGGCCGCGTTGATGATTGAGGCCCTGGCCGCGGCCTGGTCGTTGAGGTCTATGCCGCCGGCCGCTTCCTGCACCGAGGTCAGCGTCTCCAGCGAGCCCTGCTTTACGGCCGCCAGCGAGATGCCCGCCCGGTAGGACACGAAGCCGCCGAGGCCCTCGCGGGTATTGAACGCGGTGCGCGCGTCGCCCTTGATGACGATGTCGGCTTTGTCCTTCTCGCCGGTGATGAAGCCGGCGTCGATGAGGCGGTTCTTAAGTTCCAGCTCGGCGTAATTGGTCTGCAGCGGCTGGCCGTCCGCCGACTCGGAGATGTCGAAGCCGACAACCGGGTTGCCCAGTTTCTGCGGCTCGGTCTCCAGCGTCCGGAGCTTGGCGGAAAGGTCTTCCTTGCGCACGTGCGCGCGGATGCGGGCCTTGTAGAACTCGCCGTCGCGCCACTCCTTGAGCGTCTCGTATTTCTCTATGTAGCCCTCGCTGCGGGAGGTGATGCTGTCGTCTATCAGGACGGCCTTGGAGACCAGGGCGTCCTGGGAGACATACACGCCGACCACCAGGCCGAGGGCGTTCTTCATGGCCTCGGCGAGGGCGGTCTTGCGGGCGCCTTCGGTATCCCCCCCGACTAAAGGGGCCATGCCTTCGGCTTCCACCACCTCGGTTTCGTATGCGGGATTCAGGGCGCTCTTGCGGGTGCCCCCGCAGCCGGCGGCGGCGAGGAACACCACCGCAAGCAGCGCGCGGGAAAGACGGGACGTCATCGGGCGGCCTTACTCGGCCAGCTTGATGCCGGCTTCTTTAAGCGCCTTCTTGGGCAGGCGCAGCACGACGATGCAGCCATCGTCGGAGGTCCACTCGGTGCGGACCACCTGCGCGCCCTTGATTACGGCGTCGATCTTGGTGGCGAGCACGGAATCGGTCTCTATGGCCTTCTCCACGGTGACGCCGCCTTCCAGCTGCACGCCCTTGATGAAAGAGAGCATGTTATACTGGCCGTTGACGATGGAGGCGTTGCGCGAGGTGGCCATGCGCTGGGTCTTGTTCTCCAGCGTCTGGTCGGCGGCGCCTATGCCGCGGGCGAAGACATAATTCTTGGTGATGCCTTCCTCTACCCATTCTCTCTCGATCTCGCCGGTCTTGCCGACCGTGCCTTTATCGGGGGACGAGGAACAGCCCGCGACCAACAGGGCGGCCACGGCGGTAAAAAGTAATCTTTTCATTAGTAAACCCTCCTTAACTTTCCTAGTAATTCTATAAACAAAACCCCATGGTGTCAATTTGACTTATTATACTCTCGGCACAGAGCGGGTATGCCTCCCCCTTCCCTCTCGTAAAGCCAGCAGCGGGTGCGCCTTCGCAGGGGCCTCGCGAGCCCCGAGCTTGCGAAGCGCGAGGGGCGAGTGAAAGAGCCGGGCCACGGTGGCCGCCTGATGCGCATAGCGCTTGATGCGGCACGGCCATAGGCCAGTGGCCGAGCGTACCCGGAGAAGGCGTGCCCGCTGCTGGCCCTTGCGAATTTAGTAGATCCAGAAGAAGTCGGAGTCTTTCTTTTTTTCGGGGGCCGGGGCGGTCTTGGCCCGGGGCTTGGCGGGCGCGGCCTTCGCCGGAGCCGCCTTGGCCGGGGCCTGGCGGTCAGAGCGCGGCGCTTTGTAGTAGGCCTTCTTCTTATATTCGTTCACGGTTATCGAACTGAATTTATAAGAGAAAGCTATTAGCGAGGAATCATAGACCTCGTTGCCCATGCCGGTGGAGAAATCCAGGGACATGTCGCTGTAATGCAGGCCAAAGCCCAGGGTCATGCCCTTGTTGTCCTCCGCCGCCTTGTAGCCCAGGCGCAGGTTAAAGACACGCTGAAAATGGTACTCGAGGCCGAAGCGCAGGCTCTTAATGGACTCGTTCATGTAGAAGTCGGACTCGGCGGCGAGCAGCACCGACTGGTCCATTACGGTAGGGCGTTCCCAGGCCGCGCCCAAGCGCAGGATGGACGGCAGCGGCGTGGTCTCAGTGCCGTACTTGAGCCCGCCGCCATAGTTGGAGATGGAAGCGCCCAGCGACAGCCCCAGGTTGCGCTCCGTCAGCAGCCAGCCGGCGTCGAAAGCCAGAGCGGAGGGCGGCGAGTCGTCCTCCAGGATGGTGGAGCGGACATATTTCACGTTGAGGCCCAGGTACTGGTCTATCGCGGCCTTGAAGCCCTCGAGGTTGACCTCGTCCGAATATACGCGCTCACCATAACCTGCGGTGAGGACCAGGTCCTTCTGGGCGTCGAAATTTCTGGAGAGTACGGAACCGTCGTTAGCGATGAGGTTGTACTGGAAGGAGCCGGCGTCGGCCATCATCAGCGAGAAGGCCACGCCCGGCTTGGAAAGGCCCGCGAACCCGATCAGGGGCAGCGGCGTGGCGCCGGCCAGGTAGTTCAGGGAAGAATCGTCGAAGCCGGAATGGTACATGGCAGAAGCTTCCGGAACATAGAGCCGCCCGAGCCCGGCGGGATTATAGGCGACTGAGTAGACATCGTCGACCACGGCGACGAAAGCCCCACCCATGCCCGCGGCGCGGGGGCTCATTTCGGTCTTGAGCACCTGCATCGCCGCGGAGCCCGGGCCGCCGGCGGCGGCGGGCAGGGCGCAGGCCAGGACTGCGGCGGCGGCGAACAGCGCCGCTGCCGTCTTTCCTGCTGTAATTTTATTCCTGGTGTTCATAATAGCCGCCGTAGCGCGAAAACTACCGGATCACCGCTATCTTGACGATCTTGTCCAGGCCGGGCCCCTTGGTCTTAACAAAGTAGATGCCGCTGGCCGCCTTGCCGCCGGAAGAATTCCTGCCGTCCCACTCTATAGTGCCCTTACCCGCTGGCACGGACCCGTCGTAGACGGTCTTTACGAGGGACCCCGACTGGGTGTAAACCTTAACCGAGAGGCTGCCGGAGGACTGCACCTCGTACTTGATGATAGAGGCGGAGTCTCCGGTGATGATATTGTTGTAGGCCGTAGCCGCCGAGCGGTTGGCCGTCAGGTTAAGCGGATTGGAAACGCCCAGCGAGAGCACATGGCCCAGATGGTTGCGGCCGAACACCTCCAGGTAGACCGTGCCCACGCCGGGGTAGCGGGCGGCGAAGCCGGGCTGCAGGCGCACGCGGCCGGACATCAGCCGGCGGCCCAGGGAATCAGTATTGCCCGGGGTGGCCAGGACGGCCTGGGAGACTACCATGTAGGAGCCTGGGGCGTTGGTCCTGGTGAGCGCTATCGGCTCGTAATTGTGGTCGCGCAGCTGGGCGTACTCGAATACCAGCTCGGCGCCGGTCAGCGTGGAGGAGGTGGGCGCCACGGTATCCGGGAAATAGGGATAAGGCGCGTCGAAAGCGATGTCGTCGTTGTCGTAGAGGGCGGAGTAGACGCGCGCGGACGCGGTACCCTGGGCCTTGCGGGCGAGCGTCAGGGTGTAAGGAATGGTGGAATTGTCCTCCGAATTGCCGTAGTACATGTTGGGCGCGGCCGAAACCACCAGGTAATACTTCCCCCCGCCGTAAGGCACGGCATAGTTGAGGGTGACGAAAGGGTCCAGGGTTGAGCAGGGGCCGCTGATGGAGCAGGCGTTGGAGCCGGTGCCGTAGATAACGGGCACGGCTTCGGCGAGGTACTCGCGGTCCGCGTCGAAGAGGAACATGGAGTAGGCGTGGTAGATACCCTCGCTGCCGGTAGGCGGCAAGTCCAGCCTTGCGGTGAATTGACCTTCGGCCAGCGGCAGGGAATAATAGTCCACGTCCCCCAGCGGGTAGATCGTGGCCGACAGGGAGGAGAGGCTGCTGATGTCGGCGGCGCACTGGGGGCCGTTATTGGTGTCGCACAGGCCGCTGGCGTTGCTGAGCTCGTAGGCGTCGCCGCCCGGGGCCGAGCCTATGCCGTGGTCGGCGAAGGCCAGGTTGATCTTGGTGCGCATGGCGGCCGTGCAGCCGTCGCCGGAGAGCTCCAGCTGGGAACAGGCGTCCAGCATGGCCTCGCGGAAGTTGTAAAAATTGTCCGGGAAGTAGAACAGCGCGGCGAAGACCAGCACGTCGGCGGCGTTGCGGCCCAGGAAATCCCCGGTCAGGGTGCCGAGATACCGGCTGCCGTTGGGGTTGCCCAGTTTGTACAGGGCCTGCGACAGTATCATGCCGTCCTCATGCACCTCGCCCCACCAGTCGGAGGGCATCACGCGGACGCTCGTAGGCTGGTTGGAACCGGAGAGGTCTCGGGCGGAACCCTCGCCCGCGCCGATAAAGTTGCCCAGGATTTTCTGGTTGGGATACGGAGAGCCGTCGTAACCCTCGGCCCAGAACGAGGCCAGCGCGAGATAGTCGGCCACGGCCTCGCTGACGGCGCCGAACTCGCCGAAATTGATGATAGGGAAGATCCGGTCTACCGCGAGATGTATGTACTCGTGGCGCACAATGGTGCCGTCAAGAGCGAAGGCGCGAAATTTTTTATTCAAATCGCGGGGGCCGTCGCCCATGATGATATGGCCGTGCTCCAGGTCGTAGTAGGCGTTCATCATGCCGTGGCAGGCCTCGCAACCCGTAAGGCTGTCTGGTTGGCCGTTGGCATGCACCATAACCGCCACCTGGCCGCCCAGGTTGGCCGCCGCGCTGCCGTCCTGCTGCCTGTTGATGGTGTCGAAGTAGCGGCGTATAGCGTTGAGGTGGTAAAAAGCGTTGACCTCTGACAGGGCGGTGGCCTCCCCCAGGCTGGTGTCCAGGTTCAGGCCGGCGGTGGTGGTGGACCAGACCACGGTGCCCGTGGCGTTATTGCGGGTGGCGGGCGAGTTAGTAAGAACCAGGAACTTGGAATGGTCCACGGTAAAACCGGTGGACCCGCCGGAAGCGTCTGTCTCCATCGATACGCTGAAAGTGGGATTTTCAACCGCGGCGCCATAGAAAGCCGTGGTGCGCGAGCCCAGGTAGACGCCCATGGCGACGTCGCCGCTCTTGACTTTCACGATGTCCTCGTCGAGCACGGAGCCATAAGGATCAAGCACGCCGGCGCTGAACGCCGAGAAGCGCGGCATAACCTTGGCGAAAGTTCCCGAGGGGTACTGGTCAGTCCAGTCGCCGCTGTTTATCGTGAAAGTATTGGAATAAAGGGCGTTATTGGCGTAGGGGTTGGGCGTAGAATAGGGGGTATTCTTGCTCAGCCACACGCCGCTGCCGTTGTCGAAATGAGCGCTCTCGCCGCGAAAATTGGTGACGGCGAAGAAGGGCCCCTTCAGCGAGGAGAACACCTTGCCGTTCTGCTGCATGCAGTAATCGCCGTACTGGTCGGTGACCGTCATGCTGGAGTAGCTGCCGGCCCAGAAATACTGGTCGCGCAGGGACTTACGCACCGGCTGGGTCCAGAAATCCTCGGCTATGTTGAGGGAATTGGGATCATAGGAGGGCAGCGGGGAGACGGCGTAAACCGTACCCGAGGAAGTGCCGTTGGTCTGGTAGAGGCCGGTATTGCCGTTGCAGACATAGCGCAGGTCGTCGTAGCGGTAGAGAACGGAGCCGTCGGCGGCGTCTATATAATAGACCCATAGGCCAGCCGCGCGGCCGCGGATCTTCCAGGCCAGTTTCAGCTCCCCGGCCGCCTCGTCGGGGTAGATCACCAACTCGGCCTTCTTAAGCTTGAGCTGGGCGCCCAAATGCATTACGACCGCGGCCACGGCGGCCTGTTCGGTGACGGCTGGAACGGTATTCATCTGCAGGTCCGGCTCGAACTTGCCCTGGTAGCCGCGCACCTCTCCGGAGTCGGACACGTGCACCCTGGCGTAGGAGAACTCCACCGGGATCCCGTCCTTGTACTGCTGGTACTGCAGGTGGGTCACGCCGCGGAATTCTTTTTTGATGGTCAGGCGCAGCGCCAGCGGGTCGACCTTAAGCAGCTCTTTGTTCTCGGCGAAGAAGGCCATCGCCGCCTGCTCGGGCGAGCCGGAGTAGCGGGCGGTGCGGCTGCCGGTGATGGATTCGGGCAGGCCGGTGCGGGGATTGTAGCGGACTTTCCAGCCGCCGTTGTGCTTGGCGGAGAATTTTCGGAACGCCTCGCGCGCGGCCGGGGCAGGGGCCTTGCGCACCTGGCGCAGGGAATCAGCCAGCGGGGAAGGGCGCCGCTCGCGCGCCTTCTGTGCGGCGCAAAGGTCCCCCGCCCCTGAAAGGAGGAGCAGAAGGAAGGCTGGCAGCAGCAGGCGGCGGTTTGGCATAAATTATTTCCGGGCGGCGCGCCGGAGTATCTTAAGCGAGCCGGAGAGTTTAACTTTGGTGTCCGGGTCGTCCAGGGCCTGGGCCAGCAGGGGGAGCGCCTCGTCGTCTATAAGGGAATCGGCGACTTCCAGGGCTTCCAGCCTGATGTCGGCGCTGGCGGCGGTCATGGCGTCCCTGGCGGTCTGCGCGTCCGCCGGCGAGCCGGCCTGCACCAGGGCTTTCTGTACGGCGATCTTTACGCGTATGTCCTTGCTTTCGGCCGCCGCCGCGGTTAGCTTGTTCTTTACTTTGATATCCTTTATGCCGCCGAGGGCGGCTATGGCCTTGAATCTTATCGTAGGATTCTCATCGTCGGCCAGTTTCAGCAGCCCTTCAGCGGCTTCTTTCCGGGACGGGTTGCAGCGCAGCGCGTCCAGCGCGGCCATGCGCACCCTGACCGAGGTCTCCCCCGCGAGCAGCTTGGCCAGCGGCGCGGCGGCCGAAGGGTGGCAGACCTTGGCGAGCAGCACGGCCCCCTCGTAGCGGATGGCCTCGTCCTCGTCGGTCAGCGCGCCGGTGATCTGGGCCAGTTCCTCGGCGCGGCCGAGGCGGGCCAGCTCGCGGGCGGCGGCGTCGCGCACCGGGCCGTAAGCGTCGTTCTTAAGCTTGTAGAGCAGGTTGGCCGCCCTCTCCCCTTTCATCCAGGTGTAGGTTTCTATCGCCTTCTCCCGGATCTTGTTCTGCGAAATTATCTTCAGCTCCACGAGCGGATTATTGGTGACCGGGATGGGCCCCTGGGCCGGCACGTCGTTGACTATCGCCAGGATGGTCTTCATGCCGGCGGGGCTGCCAAGCTCCCAAAGCGAGCGGGCCGAGGCTATGCGCACGTACTTGTCGCGGTCTTCCAGAAGGCCGCGCAGCATGCCGGCCGCGGCCTTGTTGCCGGTCTCTCCGAGTATCTCCGCCGCCTGGGCGCGCACGTCAGAGTCGTCGCTCTTGAGGTGGTCCACCACGATCTTCAGGGCCTTGGGGCCGAGGTCTTTCATGGCAAAAGCCTGGGCCTGCGCCGGCATAGCGGGCAGGGCCAGGAAGACTGAGAGCAATAAGGCGGCCATATATAAATTCTAGTTTTTCCTGTTTGCGGTATGGTTAAATTTTGATTACAAATAAGTTACGGGAATCCTGTTGCCGCTAAACTTCGTCAGTTCGTCGCCACGCATAGCCCGCATAGCGGGCTTGCGCGGCCCCGGCGGGGACCTGTCGCTACGCTCCATCCGGCGATTCCGCTTACGCAAGGAATCGCCTGCGGTCTTGCGGACCAGCACAGCTGGTCCTCACCTTTCGAATCCTCGCGCGCGGCATAATTATGCCGCGCTTAGCGTGCACGATAAATCGTGCCCTCTAGAGGATTCGGCCACAACTCTCGGGCTCACCGTCGTTCGCCCTCGGTCGCGGCCCCGACTCCCAGCTGCGGCCTGCTGGCCTCGCTGGTCCGTCTTTCGAATCCTCCCGCGCGGCATAATTATGCCGCGCTTAGCGTGCACTATAAATCGTGCCCTCTAGAGGATTCGAACCTCTAACCTACTGCTTCGAAGGCAGTTGCTCTATCCAGTTGAGCTAAGAGGGCTTCACTTCCGCCCCTTAAGCGGGCGGCCACAGTCCCCCCCGCGCCGGTTCGACAAACGCAGAATGCCCGGGCGGTTGAGAAACTATTCATATTATTATAGAATTTATTTGCCGTGAGCGTAAAAAACGGCGCATTTTCTACGGAAACAATTAGAAAGCATCAAGGAGCTTACCATGGGCGGACATTCTCACTGGGCCGGTATCAAGCACAAGAAAGCCATCACGGACGCCAAAAGAGGCAAAGTCTGGACCAAGATCATCAAGGAGATCGCTATCGCGGCCAAGGCCGGCGGCGGCAACCCCGATGACAACCCCCGCCTGCGCTCCGCGATAGCGGACGCCAAGGCCAGCAACATGCCGCTCGACAACGTCAAGCGCGCCATCCGCCGCGGCACCGGCCAGGAACCCGGCGTCACCTACGAAGAGATCATTTACGAAGGCTACGGCCCCGGCGGCATAGCCATCATCATCAACGTCACCACCGACAGCAAGAACCGCGCGGCCAGCGAGATCCGCAAGATCCTCGACACCCACGGCGGCAACATGGGCTCCACCGGCAGCGTGGGTTGGATGTTCGAGCAGAAAGGTTATATTTCCGTAAAAAAAGAGGATGCCAAGGAAGACGAGCTGATGAACCTCGCGCTGGAGATCGGCGCCGAGGACTTCCGCTCCCCCGAGGGCTCCGACGAATACGAGATCATCACGTCACCGGCGGATTTCGAAGGCATAAAAACGAAACTCACCGAAAAGAAAATCCCGCTCGCCTCCTCCGAGGTTACGATGCTCCCCAAGAACGAAGTGAACGTCGGAGAGGACAAGGCCGAGCAGGTGGTCAAGCTGATGGACGCCCTGGAAGACCACGACGACGTGCAGCAGGTCTACTCCAACTTCAACATCCCCGACGCCATCCTCGCGAAGCTGGAGAAATAAGTCTCCGGATGAGGATCTTAGGCATAGACCCGGGTCTGGACAGGACCGGCTGGGCCGTCCTTCAAAAAGACGGCCCGGCCGCTCCCGCTCTGGCGGCGGCCGGGCTGATACACACGCCTAAGAATACCCCGCTGGAAAAACGCCTGGCGGCCATCTACGCCGAACTCAGCGCCCTGATAAAAGACCACGCCCCGGCCGAGGCCGCGATAGAGGAAGTGTTCTTCTCCAAGCGCGCCGACACCCAGGCCAACACCACCCACGCGCGCGGCGTGATCCTGCTGGCCTGCGAGCACGGCGGGCTGCCGATCAGCGCCTATAATCCCAAGACCATAAAGAAGACTATCTCCGGCAACGGCGCCGCCGAAAAGAAACAGATGCAGCGCGTGGTGCAGATCACGCTGAACCTGGCCGCCATCCCCGAGCCCGACGACGTGGCCGACGCCATGGCCGCCGGCCTTTGCCACCTGCGCCTGGCCCCCTTCGCCCGCGCGCTGGCCGCCGCCAGGGGGCCCCGCAAATGCTAGCCTACCTGCGCGGCCGCGTGGTCGCCAAAAACGACGAGAGCGCCGTCATCGAGGTCAACGGCCTCGGCTACGAAGTTTTCCTCTGCGCCCCCTCGCTCGAGGCCCTCGGTCCCGAAGGCTCGCCGGCCGAACTTTTCCTGGCCGAGTCCATCAGCATGTACGGCGGCACGGCCCTGTACGGCTTCCGCTCGAAGGAAGAGAAACAGCTGTTCGACCTGCTGCGCGACGCGGTGCCCAACACCGGCGCCAAGAAAGCCCTGGATTACCTGGGCAAGGCCGTCCGCTCCATGCCCGATTTCTCCGCCGCAGTGGCCGCCAAGGACGTCAAGCGCCTGACCGCCATCTTCGGCTTCACCGCCAAGACCGCCGACAAGCTGATAATGGCCCTGAAGGACAAAACCCTGCCCGGCGCGGGCGGCCCCGCGTCCATAGCTGGCATCCCCTCCGGCGCCTACGCCCAGGCGCTGGCCGCCCTGATAGGGCTGGGCTTCCGGGCCGGCGAGGCCAGGGCCGCCCTCGAGGACGCCGCGGCCGAGGCCGGCGCCGGCGCCTCCACCGAAGCCGTCATCCGCCTGGCGCTCAAGCGGCTCTCCCCCAAATAACATGCCCAAGAACGACGATATACTTTCGGCCCGCCCGGCCACCGACGAGACAGCGCGCATGGAATCCGCCCTGCGGCCCAGCTCGCTCGACGAGTTCGTGGGGCAGGCCCGCCTGAAGGAAAACCTCAAGGTGTTTATCCAGGCCGCCCGGCAGCGCAAAGAACCGCTGGACCACTGCCTCTTCTACTCCCCCCCGGGCCTCGGCAAGACCACCCTCTCCCACATCCTCGCCCGCGAGATGGGCGTGAACATGAAGGTCACCTCCGGGCCGGTGCTCTCCAAGCCCGGCGACCTGGCGGCCATGCTCACCACCGAGCTGGCCGAAGGCGACATCCTTTTCATCGACGAGATACACCGGCTCAACGCGGCCGTGGAAGAAGCCCTTTACCCGGTCATGGAGGACTTTCTGTTCTTCATCAACACAGGGGCTGGCCCCGGCGCCACCACGCTCAAGCTGGCGGTGCCGCGCTTTACGCTGGTAGGCGCCACCACCCGCAGCGGCCTGCTCACCGGGCCCCTGCGCGACCGCTTCGGCATCGTGTTCAACCTGGGCTTTTACGAGGAGGAGGAGATCACGCAGATCCTCGTCCGCTCGGCCCGCATCCTGGGCAGCAAGGCCGAACGCCCCGCGCTGCAGCTGCTGGCGCGCCGCTCGCGCGGCACGCCGCGCATAGCCAACCGGCTGCTCAAGCGCGTGCGCGACTTCGCCGACGTCAGGGCCGCGGGCGTGATCACTGCCGAGGTGACCGAGGCCGCGATGGCTTCCATGGAGATAGACGCCGAGGGCCTGGACAACCTGGACCGCCGCATCCTCTCCGTGATCGCCGAGAAATTCGGCGGCGGCCCCGTGGGCATAGAGACGCTGGCGGTGGCCGTTTCCGAGGAAGCCGACACCCTGACCGACGTAATTGAGCCTTTCCTGATGCAGGGCGGCTTTCTCAAGCGCACCACCCGCGGCCGAGTGATAACGGCCAAGGCCGCCGCGCACATGGGCTTCAAACTGCCCCGCCAGGCAGAACTTCTTTGATCTTCTACGGTTAATGAAAACACTCGCCGCCCTCCTGCTAGTCTGCGCCTTTACGGCCCCGCCCCCCGCCGCCGCCGGCGGGGCGTCGCCCCGCATCCGCGTGGCTATCGCCAGGAATACCCCCTCGCTCAAGCTAAAGACCGCCTCGCAGATCTATGTGCAGGAAATGAAGACCGGCCAGAAATTCATGCTGGTGCAGAACGCCAATTATGAAGTAAGGCCCCGCTCCGGCGGCATCGCCGTGGCCGGGCAGGAGCTCTCCTCGCCGGTGAAACTGCTCGCCGCCGAGGGCCCCGAGCGCATCCGCCTGGGCAAGCACCTCTACAAGGGCGACATCCTACTGCACGCCAACGGGGAAGGCCGCCTGGACATCATAGAGGACCTCTCGCTGGAGGATTACCTGTACGGCGTGCTGCCGGCCGAGATGAGCCCCGACTGGCCGCTGGAGGCGCTCAAGGCGCAGGCCGTGGCGTCGCGCACGTACGCGATGCGCTATATCAATCCCGCCAGGCCCTACGACGTTACCAACGGCGTGGAAACCCAGGTCTACAACGGCACCTCCAGGATCAACCCGCGCATCATAGAGGCGGTGGACTCGACGCGGGGCGAAGTGCTGAAGTATAAAGGTTCGCTGGTGCGCGCCTACTTTCACGCGGCCTGCGGCGGCCATACGGCCAGCGCCAAAGCCGCCTGGGGCGAGGCGGTAACCAAGCCGCTGTACGGAGTAGCCGACCCCTTCTGCAAGCCCTCGCGCCATTCGCGCTGGAAGTATTTCCTCTCGGCCAAAGAGCTGCTCAGGTTCATCCAGTCCCAGAGCTCGACGGCCCTGAAGGCGGCCGGGCTGAAGATACACCAGAAGGACCGCTCGGGCAGGGCGCTTACGCTGCGGGTCGCCACGGACCGGGGCTACAAGACGGTGAAGGCCTCGGAGATGCGCAAGCGTTTCGGCACGTTCGAATTCCGCAGCACCTTCATCACCTCCATCAAGGCGGTCAGCGGCGGCTACGAAATCTCGGGCCGCGGCTGGGGGCACGGCGTGGGCATGTGCCAGGAAGGCGCCAAGTATATGGCCTACAAAGGCCGGAGCTACACCCGGATACTGCGCCACTATTACCCCGGCGCTTCGATAACACAACATGACTGAACAGGCCCTTAAAGAATTTTCCTCGCTCGACATAGACCCGCTCATCGCCGACAGGCCCGCCGAGCCGCGCGACTCCTCGCGGCTGCTGGCGATCGACAGGGCCGCCGGCTCGTTCTCTCACCGCCGCTTTCGCGACCTGGCCGGCCTGCTGGGCCCGCGCGACCTGCTGGTGCTCAACCGCAGCAAGGTCTGGAAGGCCCGCCTGGCCGCCCGCAAAGCCACCGGCGGCAGGTCCGAGATCCTGCTGATGGCGCCCGCCGCGCCCGGCGGCCTGGTGTGGACCGGCCTCTGCCGCAAGATACAGCCCGGCCAGACGCTCGACTGCGCCGGCGGGGCCAAGGCCGAGTGCCTGGCGCGCAACGCCGACGGCAGCTATACTTTCCGCTTCTCGGTGCCGGTGGACGAGGCCTACCTCGCCGCCAACGGCGCCGTGCCGCTGCCGCAGTATATCCTCAACGCCCGCAAGCGCCTGGGCGCGGAGGCGCCGGCCGACGAGGAGAAGTACCAGACGGTCTACGCGGCCGAGGCCGGCTCCATCGCGGCCCACACCGCCGGCTTCCATTTTACGCCCGACTTATTCGCGCGCCTGGAGGCGGCCGGGGTTAAAAAGACTTTTGTCAAACTGCACATCGGCTGGGGCACTTTCAAGATGGTGCGCGACGACGACCCTGCCTCGCACGTGATGCTGGAGGAGGCCTGCGAGGTGAGCGAGGAGACGGCCGCGCTGATAAACTCCCACCGGGCCGCCGGCGGCCGCGTGATAGCCGTAGGCACTTCCTCCATGCGCACGCTGGAGACTTTCTCCGACGAGGCGGGCACGGTCAAAGCGGGCAGCGGCAAGGCCGGAATATTCATCATGCCCGGGCACAAATTCAAGGTGGCGGGCGCCTTCATCACCAACCTGCACGTGCCGGACTCCGCCCCCCTCTACATGACCGCCGCCTTCGCCGGCCGCGAATTACTATTTAAGGCTTACTCCGAAGCCGTCCGCGAAAAGTACCGCTTCTACTCCTACGGCGACTCGATGCTGATATGTTGACAGCGCAAACGGCGCCACAGGATGCGAAATCAGGGGCCTGTCTGCCGGATGATGTTCGGCGGCTTACCATATGGGCAGGAACGCAAAACCGCCGTCTCGCACACCGTGCTCGCGGCTGCCCGTCTCGGCCCTCGCGCTATGCAAGCTCGGGCCTCCGACAGGCTTTTGCTAACCCTGCCCATATGGTTTCCGCCAGTTTCTCCCATGAAACTGCCTAGTTGCGGGAGAACGGCAGGCTGACGAGGGTATGCCTTCGCAGGGGCCTCGCGTAGGCGAGGCTTGCGTAAGCGCCGAGCCGTAGCGAAAGAGCGAGGCCACGGTGTGGCCGAGCGTACCCGGAGAAGGCATACCCTCGCCGGCCTAATGACTGCCCATACGGTAAACCGCAAAGACTTTCAGCGCAGTATAAGGATTAAATTATGGAACACCACTTCAAGGTTTTGCACAAGGACAAGGAGACGGCGGCGCGGGCGGCCGTGCTGACCACCAACCGCGGGCTGGTGCACACGCCGGTCTTCATGCCGGTGGCCACCCAGGGCACCGTGAAGGCCGTACCGGAGCGCGACCTGGTGGAGATCGGCACCGAGTGCATGCTTTCCAACACCTACCACCTCTACCTGCGCCCCGGCCTGCCCACCCTCGAGAAGTTCGGCGGCCTCAACGGCTTTATGAAGCACGACGGCCCCATCCTCACCGACTCCGGCGGCTTCCAGGTCTACAGCCTCAGCCGCCTGCGCAAGATCACCGAGCACGGCGTGCACTTCGCCTCGCATATCGACGGCAGCCCGCATTTCTTCACGCCGGAGAAGGTCATAGACTTCCAGGCCTCCATCGGCTCGTCCATCTGGACCTGCCTCGATGTCTGCGTAAAGAACCCGGCCTCCAGGGCCGACGCGCTGGACGCGCTCAAGAAGACCAAGCGCTGGGCCGAGCGCGCGAAAGTTCATTTCACCGAGAAAGTGCGCCATATCCCCCTGGAGAAGCGCCCCAAGCTCTTCGGCATCATCCAGGGATCTATCTACACCGATCTCAGGGCCGAGGCGGCCAAGCACATGGCCGAGCTGGGCGTGGACGGCTTCTGCGTGGGCGGCCTGTCGGTGGGCGAGAGCAAGGCCCAGATGATGGAATCCCTCGCGGCCGTGATGGAGAACCTGCCCAAGGACAAGCCGGTCTATTTCATGGGCCTCGGCACCCCCGAGGACATCTGGAACTCGGTAGAGCTGGGCGTCGACATGTTCGACTGCGTGCTGCCCACCCGCAACGCCCGCAACGGCCAGGCGCTGACCTCCACCGGCAAGCTCTACATCAAGAACGCCCCGTTCAAGAACGACGAGTCCCCCCTCGATCCGGAATGCGACTGCGTGTGCTGCCGCAACTACAGCAAGGCCTACCTGTCCCACCTGTTCAAGGCGGGCGAGATCCTGTGCAGCCAGCTGCTGTCCATACACAACCTGCGCTTCCTGATGAACCAGACGAAGATCATGCGCCTGGCCGCGGCCTCAGGTAACTTCAAGCAGGCCAAAAAGGCCTTCATGGACGCCTACCTGCCGGCCAAATAAGGGCTTATTATTAATATAAATAGAAATTTGTTAGAATAGTAGCCGGACAACAAAACGACGGAGGAACAATGAACCAGAACCCCGCACTCATGCAGCTCATCCCCTTTATAGCGGTAGCCGTTATATTTTACTTCCTGCTCATCCGCCCCCAGCAGAAGCAGATGAAAGAGACCAAACTGATGCTCGACGCCCTGAAAGCCGGCGACAAGGTCATCACCCGCGGCGGCCTGATAGGCACCATCTCCTCCGTCAAAGAGGACGAGGTTGAGATAGAGATTTCCAAGGGCGTAAAATCAGTTTTCACCCGCAGCGCCGTGGCCGCCGTAGTGGGCCAGGGCAAGTAAACCAAAGGAGCATCGGAAATGAACAAATTACACTGGAAAATAGGCACCGTACTGGGCCTGCTTATCCTTTCATTCTGGCTGCTGTACCCCAGCGTGGAATGGTATACCAAGACCAACGACGAGCGCGCCAAGAGCGAGGCCATGCGCATGCGCCCCAAGCGCATCCTCAACCTGGGCCTGGACCTGCGCGGCGGCACCCACCTGCTGCTAGAGCTGGACGTGGAAAAGCTAGACAAGAAAGAGAAGCTTAACGACGCCATGGCCCGCGCCATAGAGATCATCCGCAACCGCGTGGACCAGTACGGCGTCGGCGAAACCCCGATCTCCCGCCAGGGCGAGCGCTGGATCTCCGTGGACCTGCCCGGCATCTCCAACACCGAGGAGGCCGAGAACCTCATAGGTAAGACCGCGCTGCTCGAGTTCCGCCTGGTCAACACCTCCGAGGCGGCCCAGGCCGTGCTCAACAAGGTGGACCTCATGAGCGAGCCCCCCTTCGCCAAGAACGGCGACCTGCTCCCCGAGATCGCCAAGATGATGCCCAAGGGCAACATCCTGCGCAAGGCCGCCCCCGGCCCCGAAGGCGAGCGCGCCCGCTATTACGTACTTGAGGCCGAAGTGCCGGTGACCGGCGCCCACCTCGAGAACGCCCGCATAGAGACCGACCAGCAGTTCGGCACCCCCTCCATAGGATTCACCTTCAACAAGGAAGGCGGCAAGTTGTTCGAGAACTTCACCGGCGCCAACGTCAACAAGTACCTGGCCATCGTGCTCGACGACGTGGTGCACTCCGCCCCGGTCATCAAGAGCCGCATAGGCGGCGGTTCCGGCGTCATAGAGGGCTCCTTCACCATAGAAGAGGCCCGCAACCTGGCCATCATCCTGCGCGCCGGCGCGCTGCCCGCGCCCGTCACCATCATCGAGAAGCGCGTGGTCGGTCCCAGCCTCGGCGAAGACTCCATCAAGAAAGGCCTCTCGGCCGCCGCGATCGGCTTCATCTTCGTCATCGCCTTCATGCTGGTCTACTACCGCGCAGGCGGTTTCGTGGCCGACATCGCCCTGGCCCTGAACTTCGTGTTCCTGGCCGCCGCGATGAGCTACTTCGGCGCCACGCTGACGCTGCCCGGCATAGCCGGCATCATCCTGTCGCTGGCCATGGCCATCGACGCGAACGTGCTGATCCTCGAGCGCATGCGCGAGGAGCTGGCCCTGTCCAAGCCCGTGGCGATGATCATCCCCGTGTCCTACGACAAGGCCTGGAGCGCCATCCTGGACTCCAACGTGACCACCTGGATAGCGGCCATCTTCCTGTTCCAGTTCGGCTCCGGCCCGGTCAAGGGCTTCGCCGTCACGCTGACCATCGGCCTGCTCATCGGCGTGTTCACTTCCGTCTTCGTGACCAGGGTCGTCTATGAATTCTGGCTCACGTCCAACCCCAAGGAGCTCAACATATGATGGTGTTAATCGGAAAGACCAATATAGACTTCATCAGCAAGCGCTTCGTCTTCTTCGGCCTCTCGGCCGTGCTGATAGCCGTAGGCGTGATCTCCCTGGCCGTGAAAGGCCTGAACCTGGGCCTGGACTTCACCGGCGGCACGCTGCTGCAGGTGCAGTTCGAGGCTCCCGTCACCACCGCCCAGGTGCGCGCCTCGATGTCCAAGGCGGGCCTCGAGACCGCCATCCAGAGCTTCACCGGGCGCAACGCCTACCAGCTCAGGGTCAAAGGTTCCCAGGAGAACGTCAACGAAGTGGCCGACAAGATGCTGGCCGGCTTCGCCGCCAGCTTCCCGGGCAACAAGTACACCGAGGAAAAGCGCGACTACGTGGGCCCGGTGGTGGGCCGCGACCTGGCCAAGAAGGCCCTGTTCGCCGTGGTGCTGTCGCTGTTCGGCATCATCGTCTACGTGGCCTTCCGCTTCTCCAACCCCGTCTGGGGCGCGGCCGGCGTGGTCTCGCTGATGCACGACGTGTTTATCGCCATGGCGGCGCTCTCCGTCACCAACCGGGAGATCGACCTGGTGGTGGTGGCGGCCCTGCTGACCATAGCCGGTTACTCCATCAACGACACCATAGTCATCTTCGACCGCATGCGTGAAAATATGCGCATGTTCCCCAAGATGCACATAGGCAAACTGATCAACACCAGCGTCAACGAGACCCTCTCGCGCACGCTGCTGACCAACCTCACGGTGCTGACCGTGGTTGCCGTGCTGTTCTTCATGGGCGGCGAGGTCATCAACAACTTCGCCTTCACCATGCTCATCGGCAGCATCTGCGGCACCTACTCCACCATAGCGATCGCCACCCCGCTGGTCTACCAGTGGGAAGGCAAAGGTAAATAAGAGCTGACGGCGGCAAGGTCATGAGGAAGATAAAAAGGTTCAAGATCCCGGTCTACTCCTACGAGGTGCTGCGCAAGGCGCGCAAGCACCGCCTCGACCTTGCCTCCATCGGCCTGGCGGACGAGACTGCCGTGCGCGAGCACGCCTCGGGCCTGGCGGCCGCCCTGGAGCCCGCGGTGGTCTTTGAGTACCTCCCCCCGGAGGACGAGACCGCCGGGCGCATAGCAGGAGAGACCCGCTTGCCGATGACGGCCGGCATCCTGACGCTGGGCCAGAGTTTCGAGGACAAGCTGGCCAACCCGGCCGACGACACCCACAAGCGCCTGGCGCGCATAGCCGCGCAGGTTTTCATGCAGACCGCCGTCAGCGTGACGGCGGACCTGGCGGTGCGCGAGGCGGAACCTGAAGGCTTCGAACTCGGCCCCGCCATCTATATCGCCTCCTGCCCGGAGCCGGAGCTCCCCCCGCAGGAAGCTACCGCCGTGCCGCTGTTCGAGAACGAACTGATCAGAAGCCTCTGCGAGCGCCTCGAGGCGTCCAAGATAGGCGTCTCGTTCGACACCGGAGCCTTTACCCCCAAGTATTCCGCCGTCTTCGCCCTTCCCTGGCTCTCCAAGAAGAAGAAAAAAGCCGCGGCTAGGAAGTAAACCCGCCCGATGGGCTACCTATTACTGCTCCTCTACAGCCTGCTGGCGCCGGTCATAGCCGCGCTCTACGCGGCCTTTTTCCTGCTATCGCCCCGCCGGGGCCTGATGAAAGCCCTGGGCGGCGAGATAGGCGAAAGGCTGGGCCTCGGCGCGCCCGCCTTCGCCGGAGCGCCGGTCTGGATACACGCGGCCTCCATGGGCGAAGTTAAAGCCGCCGCCAAGCTGGCCCCCGAACTGGCCGCCCTTTATAAAGCCCCCCTGCTGTTCACTTCCTCCACCGCCGCCGGCCGCGCCGAAGCCGTTCGCCTGGGCGCCGAGGCCAGGCTGGCCCCGCTGGATTTCTACCCCTGCGCCGCCGCTTTCATCGCCGCCGTAAAGCCCCGCCTGCTGCTGCTGGTGGAGACCGAGATCTGGCCGGCCACCCTGTACGCCGCGGCCAGGGCCGGCGTGCCGGTCTTCATCGTCAACGCCAGGCTGTCCCCCAGCACCGCCGGGCTTTACCGCGCGCTGGCGCCGCTGGCCAGGCTGGCCTTCTCCGGCGTACGCCGGGTGCTGGCACAGACAGAAGCCGACGCCGCGCGCTACGAGGCGCTCTCCGGCCTGGCCGGCAAAGTGACCGTCACCGGCAACTTAAAGCACGACATGCTCGGCATTTCCGCCGCGGGGCAGGACAAGGTGAAGGATTTTATCGCCGCCGGCGGCTGGGGCAACGCCCCGGTATTTACGGCCGGCAGCACCCACCCGCCGGAGGAGCCGGTAGTAGTGGACGCCTGGCTGGAAGCGAGGAAAGCCGTGCCAGGCCTCAAGCTGGCCATTGTCCCCCGCCACCCGGAGAGGCTGGCCGAAACCGAGAAATTATTGGAAAGCCGCGGCGTAACTTATACCCGCTGGACCCAGGCCGCAGGCCCCGCCGCGGATTGCCTGCTGGTGGACGCCATGGGCCTGCTGCAGGCCCTGTACGCCGTTTCGGCCGTCTGCTTCGTGGGCGGCACGCTCGACGATACCGGCGGCCACAACGTGCTGGAACCCGCGCTGTTCGGCAAGCCCGCGCTGTTCGGACCCAATTATAAAAACGCCCGCCACGCCGGCGACGCGCTCCTAAAGCAAAAGGGCGGCTTCCTCACGGAAACCGCCCCTGAAATGGCGGAAACGCTTACGCTGCTCTTAACCGACCCGGGCGAACTTCAAACCGCCCGGGACAACGCCTCTGCCACCCTGAGCGCCCTGCGCGGCGCCACTCAGAAAACCATTCAGCTCATCCAGTCCAACGCTTAAGAGGACCACTTACGGCGCCGGGCAGGCGTGCGGCGTGCCGCTTATACCGGTGACCATGCCGTTGGTAATGGTCAGCGTGCGGCAAGTGCCAGCCGCGCCCGTAGAACTGTACACCTCGAACGAGGTACTCTCGCCCGTAGTATAGTTGGAATTTATCGTACCGAAAGTCGGGGCGCTGGCCCCAGTGCCACGCAGCACAGTATTTGCCGCTCCGGGCCCTACGCTGCCCACCGAAGCGCCGCCGAGCAGCACCGCGTTGGACGTAAGCGAACCGACACCGGTGCCGCCCTGCGCCACCGTAACGTCGGCATTGTCGGTCAGTATTGTGGCATTGGCGTTGGGGAGCGTGAAGGTCTTGGCCGCCGTGGCGGGGCCGCTGAACTGGGTGAAGGCATTGTTCGTGCCGCCGTTTGTCGCCGGCAGTATTCCATCCACCTCGGAAGTCAGCGTTATGAGCCCGTCATCGGCTATGGTGTCGGCGGTGGTGTCGTAGGTACCGTTCGTCTCTGTGCCCAGGCTGACGCAGTTGGTGCAGGCCACGTCGTTGGCCGCGCCCCCCGCGCTGGCGGAACCGGCGTAGTTGCCGGTAGAGAGGTTCCCCGAAGCGTCGCTTATTACCGCGCCGAGGCCGAAGCCGTTAATTTTTATCGTGCCGCCGGAAGTGATCCTCATACGCTCCGCAGGATTGTCCAGCACGTTGGTGGTCATAAATATCATGTCATCGCCGAGGCCCGTTGTGCCGATGAAGTCGGACGCGCCGACATTATTACCGCGCAAGCCCCAGGCGCCGTAGCCGCCGCCGCTGGCATTGTCCACATAGGCGCGCGTGGCGGCGTCGCTGGAGGTCAGCGGGTCGCCCAGGTTGATTATCCTGCCGGTGGTCATATTCAGAACGCCGTCGTTGACCAGTATACCGGAGGCGGTCTCCACGCTATACTGCGTGGCCCCCACGGCCTTGAACGTGCCGCTGGAAGAGGTGGTGATAGCGCTGAAGGTGGGGTTGCCGCCGGTATGTATGTTCTGCGGCAACGACAGGGTTATGGTGCCCGCCCCATTGGTAACGATTATCTGGTTGGAGGTACCACCGAGCGCCGCCACGGACGGTGCATTGCCGGTGTTGCCTATGATAAGCTGCCCGTTGGTCAAGGCAGGCAACGAAGCGATGTCCCCTGCGTCTGCCCCGTAAAGAACGCGGTTGGCCGGCAGCGTAGCCAGGCCCGTGCCGCCGCTGGCCACGGCAAGCGGCGTGGTGAGGGTCAGCAGGTCGAAGGTGGGGTCGGCCGCAGTATGGATGTCCTGCGGCAGCGACAGCGTTATGCTGCCCGCCCCGTTGGTGACCAACACCTGGTTGGCCGTCTGCGTGAGCGTGGCCAGCGTAGGCTCCTGGGTGCCGTCACCTATAAGCAGTTGACCGTTGGTCAGCACATCGGTAACACCTAGGGCAGCAGTCCCGTTACCGAACAAGACGCCGCCGTCGGTAAAAGTGCCGGCCCCGGTGCCACCGTACTGCACGGCCAGGTCGGAGGCCAGCAGCAGCGCGCCGGCCGAGGTAAACGTGGACTTGGTAAGCCCGGAGCCGAACTGCGCGTCGCCGTTAACTTCCAGTTTAGTTTGGGGAGTTATGGTGCCGATACCGGTCCTGGCCGCGGCGCCGGTGGAGAGATAGACGTCGGAGGCCACCATCAGGCCCGACAGGCGCACCTGCAAGTTGGAGCGCTGCAGCAGCTCGCCGTCGAAAGCGATATTGCCGGCCACCACGAGGTCTTCCACGGAGTCGGCGCTATAGGGGTTGAGCGGGGTGCCCAGTACCAGGTCGCCGCCGCGCACGTTAAGCCGCGAGACGGGGTTGATTGTACCTATGCCCACGTTGCCGCCTGTATTGAGCACCAGGCCGTCCAGAGAGCCGGCGCGCAGGATAACGTTGCCGCCACCGACCAGGTCGGCGTTGGACTGCACCACTGCGTCGGAGTTGTTTGAAAGGTTGCCCACGGAGAGCGCGCCGAGGTTGCCGGTGGTGATGCTGGTGCCGTCTGGAAAAAGCAGTCCGCCACCGTCCTTGGAGATCCGGATATTGCCGTCAACCGTAAGCTTCCAGGCAGGCTCCATGATGGAGGTGCCTATGCCTACATTACCCAGAGAAGAGCTGACGTAGATGGAAGGCGTGCCCTGGTAGCCCGTGGAGATCCAGACCACGCTGTTCTGTATGCGATGGTAGACGGAATCGGTGATGGTCTTGGCCTGGCCGCCCACTACCAGCGCGAGATTAGGCAGATAATTACCGCTGAGCGTCTCCAGGCTGGCGGCCTTTACAGGACCGCGGTAGAAAGCCACGCGGGCCTCGCCGGTGGAACCGGCCACCAGGTAGGCGGAGGCGTTATGGGCGAATTCAGAGGTATTGCCCCCCACCTGCAGATAGTCGTCGCCGGGGAAGTCGAAGCCGATGGCGCCCACGCCGAGGCGTGAATTAACGATGACGTCGCTGGATACGGTCGTCTGGTTACTGAAGGTGTTCTGGCCGGTAAAGGTATTGGACGAGGCTATATATGCCGGAAGGCCGGCCATGGAACCGATGCCGCCGGTGACCTGCAGCGAACCGTAGACTACGGTGGACGACAGGTAGACCATGTTGCCGTTTGAGGAATTCGCGTCCAGGTCCCCGTCCACGCGCACATTGCCGGAGAAAGCCGCCGTAGTCGCCATAACGCCGTAGTCCGCAAGCACGCTGCCGCGCACGTGAAGCTTCTCGCGCGGGGTGTCGGTGCCTATGCCCACGTTGAAAGAGTTGGTCTGCTGCAGCAACAAATGGGAGGCGTCGGCGGCGCGCACCTCGTTAGCCAGGCCGGTCCAGGTATTGCTGTAGGCGCCTATGGAAACGTTGGCGCCCCGCACGCCGGCCGCGGCCCGGATATTGGCCGCGGAATAGACGCGCTCTGAGGCCGGGGCCGTGCCGCCCACGCCCAGGTTGCCGGAGGCGTCGATGCGCAGACGCTCCAGGTTGTTGGTGGCCGCCACTATGGCATTCACAGGGTCGCCAAGGGCGATATAGTTATTGCCGATGCCGCGCACCTGCCCGCCTTCCACCACCAGGTCCTCTTTAATATTGACCTCGGCGTCGACTCGGTCGAAAATACCCTCGTTGCCGACAAAGAGCGAACCGTTCACGTCCAGCTTGCCATTAGGCGCAAGGGTGCCTATGCCGAAATCGCCCGCGGAAGTGATGCGGGCTTTTTCTCCGGTGATGGTGGTGTTGGGGATGCCGAACAGGATGTTGTATCCGGTCCCGGCCTCTATGGTGGCGTTAGCGCTAGGGCTGGTGATACCCCCTGCTACGGTGCCGATATTTGCGCTGGTCATGGCGCTGTTGCTGGTCAGGAACCGGAGCGCCCCGCCGTTTATGATCTCGATGTCCCCGTCCACAGTAAGCTTCCTGGACGGGCTGATGACGCCGCCTATGCCCACCTGGGCGCCAGTGGCCGTGGCCAGGAGGACATTGAAATTGGCCGTAAGGGTGGTGACCTGCACGCTGGCGCCGTCCTCCAGGCGCTTGGCCACTACCGCGTAAGCCACGCTGTTAAGCGGCTCGCGGGGGCTCAGCGTGTCGCTCTCTACCTGCACCTCGAGGTAGAGCCGCTCCCCCCCGGAAAGGACCGCGGCTGGCGGGGTAAGGTCGGCGCTGAAAATACCCTGGGTGGCCTGGGCTGTGATCTCAGGGCTCTCCCACAGGCAGGGCTGGGCTATGCCGCCGCACTCGCCGCCGCTGGCGTTATTGGCGGTGGGCGAGTTGTAGATGCGGAAGTAAAGATGCACCGGGCCGGTGATGGGGGCGTTGTCGCGCTCCAGGCGGCCCTGGTAGTTCAGCGTGCCGGGCACGCTGCCGGGGGCCACGTCGCCGGCGAAGGCCGGGAGAGGCAGCAACAGGGCCGCGCAAAGGGATAGAATGTATTTTTTCATAGGAACACCTTACCTGACTACCACGATCTTGCCTTTTTTTACGGAGCCGTCGCCCTTGGCCACGAAGAAGTAAAGGCCGCTGGCCACCTTGGCGCCGGCGGAGTTGCGCAGGTCCCAGCCCACGCTGTCGATATTGTTGTTCTTTTCCACCGTGATGACTTTTTCCCCGGAAATGGTGAAGATATTTATAGTGGCGCGCAGCGTCAGGCGCGTGAACGTTACGCCGGTGCAGCCCCGTGAGGACATGCAGGGGTTGGGATACACGTGCGCGGTCTCCATGTCGGCCTGCGGCGGGCGCCAGGAATTCACCACGCCGCTGGTCACGGTATAGCGGCCGCCGGACAGCGCGCCGTAACCCAGCTGGGTGGTGCTGCCCAGCAGCGAGTAAGCGCCGCCCGTCTTGGGCATGCTGTTGCCCACGGTGGTCTGCTCGCTGATAAAAAGGCGGTGGGCGCCGCCCACCATCAGCGCGGAGGTGTAATTGTAAAGTCCCCCCGCGGCCAGCGCGGCGAACAATATTGAAACCGCAGTCTTTAACCGCATACTATATAGATATATGATAACCCGCGTTAAGTCAATGACTATTAAGTTAAATAATTGTTACGGCCGGCCAACCGGCAAATCCTATAAATGATATAATTTTTATTAATTCATGGGAATAAACAGGCCGGACCCGCGCATACTCGTCATCAGGATGTCCTCACTCGGGGACATCATCCTGACCGCCCCCGTTTTCCGCAACCTCAAGACCAAGTGGCCGGGCGCGCGCCTGGACATTCTGGTCAAGCCGCAGTTCCTGGGGGCCGTTTCCAAGAGCGCCTTCATCGACCGGGCCATCCCTTTCTCCGGTTTGCTCTCGGCCGTGGCCGCCGCCAACGCCGCCGACTACGACGCCATCATAGACCTGCACGATACCCCCCGCAGCCGCCTCATCTCCCTGCTGGCACGCGCGCCGCTGAAGCTGCGCTACCGCAAGGCCTCGCTGGCCCGCCGCCTCTTCGTCGGCCTGCGCATCCCCAGCCCGACGCTGGAAAAGCACACGCTGGAGCGCTACCTGGAGCCGCTGGCCGCCCTGGGCGTGCCGGTGGTGCACTCCGGCCCGGAACTGGGCGACTGGAACCCCGCCGGCGACCGGCCCGAG
Organism: Elusimicrobiales bacterium; assembly: GCA_050174915.1. Classification (GTDB taxonomy): domain Bacteria; phylum Elusimicrobiota; class Elusimicrobia; order Elusimicrobiales; family UBA9959; genus UBA9959. The sequence goes on from JBFXJL010000001.1 coordinate 456,508, forward strand.
CTCAGGAAGGGGCCGCTGCGCGTCTGCGTGCTGCAGACCGCCTTTCTCGGCGACTGCGTGCTGACCCTGCCGCTGCTCAAGAAGCTGCGGGAGATCATGCCGCGCGCCGCGGTCACCGTGGTCACCCGCCCCGAGACCGCCGAAATTTTTAAGGCTTCCGGCCAGGTCAAGGCCGTCATCGAGGACAGGAAGAAAACCGCCCCCTCGCGCCTGGGCGAATTCAACCGCCTGGCCGCAGAGCTGCGCGCCGGAAATTTCGACGCGGCCATCATCCCCCACCGCTCGTTGCGCAGCGCCCTGCTGGCCTGGCGCGCCGGCATCCCGGTGCGGGTGGGCTTCTCTTCGAGCGCGGGCAGCTTCCTGATGACGCACAAGGTACCCTTCTCCTGGCTGCTGCACGACGTGGAGCGCAACCTCTCGCTGCTCTCCCCCCTGGCCGAGAACCTGACCGCCGCTTTCCCCGGCATGAAGCGCGACGCCGGCGCCCCCTACGGCAAGCAAGACAAGGTCATAGCCGGCATCAACGCGGGCTCGGCCTGGCCCACCAAGCGCTGGCCCGCCGAAAAATGGGCGCGCCTGATAAAACTGCTGGCCGCCGCGCACGGCGGAAAAGTGCTGATGGTGGGCGGCCCCGGCGAGAAAGAATGGAACGGCGAGATAGAGCGCCTGGCCGGACCCGACAACTGCCTCAACCTGACCGGCCGTACCTCCATGCCCGAACTTATGGAGGCCATCCGCCCGCTTAAAGTTTTCATCTCCAACGACTCGGGCCCCATGCACATCGCGGCGGCGCTCGGCGTGCCCGCCGTGGGCGTCTTCGGCCCCACCACGCGCGAGCTCGGCTTTTTTCCCTACGGCCCTAATAACCGGGTGGTGGAGACGCCGCTGGCCTGCCGGCCCTGCGCGCTGCACGGCTCCAGGACCTGCCCCCGCGGGCACTTCCTGTGCATGCGCCTGCTCACGGTGGACGAAGTTTTCCGCGCGGCGCAGGATTGCAGAAAGTCCCGCGCCGCCCATCTCACGGAGGCCGCGAAATTATGACAATAGCTGCTGTGACATTAGTCCTGATAGCCCTGGGCGCCAGCGCCCGCTGGACCTGGTGGCGGAGCTCCGCCCCGGGCATGAAAGTGCTCTGTTATCATAAAGTCGGCACCCCCCCGCCCGGCTCGAAACTGAAAGACCTGTGGGTCAGCCCGAAGAAGTTCCGCTCGCAGGTGAAGTACTTGCTAGACCACGGCTACACCACGCTGTTCTTCTCAGACCTCAAAAAACTGCGCGACGCCGGCCAGCCGCTGCCGGAGAAGTCCGTGCTGATCACTTTCGACGACGGCTACGAGAACAATTACACCGAGGCCTGGCCCATACTCAAAGAACTGGGCGCCAAGGGCAATATTTTCGTGGTCTACAACACCATCGGCAAGACCAACCTCTGGCATAACCCAGCCTCCGAGGCCTGGGTCAACATGGCCACGCTGGAGCAGCTCAAGGAAATGCAGGCCAGCGGCGTCATAGAGTACGGCTCGCATACCATGAACCACCCCCACCTTTCCGCGCTCAAGCTCGACGACGCGGCCTGGGAGATGGCCGAATCCAAGCGCCAGCTCGAGGCCGCCTTCGGCCGTGAGATGTGCGCCTTCGCCTATCCCTACGGGGACGGCGCCTACGCCCCCGCTATCAGGGCCAAGGCCCTGGAGGCCGGCTACACTTTCGACTTCAGCTTCAAGCAGGGCAAGACGCCCTGGCCCTGGGACCGCGAGAACCGGACCATAGACCGCCTGTTCATCCGCGGCGGCGACAACAACTGGGACCTGGCGCTGCAGCTCTCCCGCGGCGCCTCGAGACTTTAAGGTCATTTTGTATAATAACAGCGCGAGGTAAACACAAATGAAAGATTTAGGCATAGGCAAACTGGTTAGCGAGCTGGCCCGGACCAATACCGAGCTCTGGCACGAGGAAGACAAGGCTCGCGTGGGCGACGTGCCGGCCATAGCCGCCGCCAAGAAGAACATCGACAAACTTAACCAGCAGCGCAACGACCTCATCGAGCGCATAGACGAGCGTGTGCTGGAGGCTATCAATGGCTGAGACCATTGGCAGCCTGGCAGACAAGATCAGCATCATCCAGCTCAAGATCTTCCACATGCGAGAGCAGCTCGATCGCGCCGACGCTACGCCGGAGCATAAGACCGCCTGCGCGGGCAAGCTGGAGGTGATGGGCACGCAGGTGCGCGACCTGGAGGACGAGCTGACGCAGCTGGTCTCCGACGTGGCCGCAGGCCGGGTCAAGCTCAAGATCTACCGCCAGTTCAAGATGTACAACGACCCCCGCTACCGCACCGCCGCGGCGAAGTAATACGTGGTTGCCGGGTACCGCCTCACCGCTCGCTCATAGAGCGTGCGCGGCGGAAGAGGGCCTGCGGTCCTCCGCCGGCGAAGAACTCGGCTCGCACACCGTGCTCGCCTCAGACATTCTTCGCCGCGGCCTTAATGATAGGCCGTCCGCTGCGGACCTTGGCCCTGCGCACTAAAATCGCTCCCGGTGAGGCGGCACCCGGCAGCCGGCACAAATTTACATGGGACCTGGAATACTAATCATCGTTTACAAGGGCATCGGCGACGTGCTGCTTACCACGCCGCTGCTGCGCGCGCTCAAGAAAGGCCTGCCGGACTCGCGCCTCTATTTCCTCACGCGCCGCCCCTCGCGGCGCATCCTCGAGAACAACCCGCGTCTCTCCGGCGTGTTCTACCGCGAGGACAAGCCGCTGGCGGCCATACGCGCCGCCGGCATAGACATCTCGATGGATTTCATGCGCTCCGCCTCCTCCGGCCTCTACGCCCTGTTCTCCGGCGCCAAAAAGCGGCTGGCTTTCGACGCCCCCGGCGCCTGGCTCTTCCATAACACCCGCCCCGCCAAACGGCAGGAGAACGCCTACACCGTCTTCGACCGGCTGCAGCTGCTGGAACCGCTGGGCCTACAGCACGACGGACCGCAGATGGAACTGGAATTAAAGCCGGAGAACGCGGCCAAGGCAAGCGCCTTCCTGGCCGGCGCCGGAGTAAAACCCGGCGAGTTTGTGATCACTTTCGACATCACCAGCCCGCGCGAACACCGCCGCTGGGCTCCGAAAAATTTCGCCGCCCTGGCCGACGCCGCCGCCGAGCGCTGCGGCGCGCGCTCAGTGTTCCTGTGGGGCCCCGGCGAGCTGGACTATGTAAAGGCCGCCCTGGCCGAAGCCAAGAGCCCCCACCTGCTCTGCCCCGATTTCGACCTGCTGGACCTCGCGGCCCTGCAGAAGCGCGCCTCGCTGCACGCCGGCACCAGCTCCGCCCCCATGCACCTGGCGGTCAGCCAGGGCACCCCCACTTTCACCGTCTACGCCCACCAGAATTCCCCGGCCAGCTGGACGCCGCCCGGCCCGCGCCATGCCTGGGCCCAGGGCGATCTGGCCTCCCTGCCCTTCGAGACCGTGCGGGACAGCTTCCTGGCGCATATAGAAAAGATCAAAGGACTGCCCGCATGAGCTTCTCCGCCGAAAAGACCCGCGACTCGCTGCGGCAGCACCTGGCCGGCCGCCTGCTGCTGAGCCTGCTGTCGCTTACCTACTCCGGCGTGATCCGCGCGCGCAAAGCCCTTTACGCCCGGCGCGTTCTAAAAAGCCGCAGGCTGCCCGTGCCGGTGGTCTGCTTCGGCAACATCTCCTCCGGCGGCACCGGCAAGACCTCCACCGTGGTCACCGTAGCGCTGGAGCTGGCGCGCTCGGGCCGCAAGCCGGCCGTGCTGCTGCGCGGCTACCGCCGCAAAGCCCCCCCGAACAGCGTCACCGTGCTGACCAAGGGCCGCCCGCTGGTGCTCGACGAGGCCGGCGACGAGGCGCTGATGCTCTACCGCATGCTCGAGCCCGCCGGCGTGCCGGTGATAGTTTCGGCCGACCGCTACGCCTCCGGCACCGCCGCCGTGGAGCTGGGCGCGGACCTGCTCCTGATGGACGACGGCTACCAGCATTTCGCGCTGGAGCGCGACGCGGACATAGTGCTGGTCAACGCCACCGCCCCTTTCTACCGCGACCGGGTGCTGCCAGCCGGCGACCTGCGCGAATCCCCGTCCGGCCTGGAGCGCGCCGCCGCCGTGGTCATCACGCATTGCGAGCAGGTGACGCAGGACGCCGTGGACGAACTGCGCGCCGAGATCAAGCGCCTGGCGCCGGCCGCCGAGATAATCGAGAGCATGCACGCCCCCGAGACTTTCATAGACCCGGCCACCGCGGTGAACGTGGACCTCAACGCCCTGCGCGGCCGGCCCGCCGTGGCCCTGTCCGGCATCGGCGACCCGGCCTCGTTCGAGAACGTGCTCAAGAAAATGCAATTGGACCTCAAGCAGATCTGGCGCTACCCGGACCACCACGCCTTCACGCCGGAGGAGCTCGCCGCGGCCCAGCAGACCCGCGACGGCCTGCCGCTGATCACCACCTACAAGGATTTCTCCCGTTTCCCCCCGGGCTGGCAGAGCCTGCTGGGCGGCGGCGTACTGATACTTTCGGTAAAGATCGTCTTCCTGCTCGACGGCTGGAAGCGCCTGATGCGCGTGGTGGACAGCGCCGGGAAGGCTAAAGATTGATGCGCGCCTGGCCCCGCACCCTCAAGAAAGCCCCCGCCGCGCCCACGGCTTTCCTGGACCGCGACGGCACGCTGAACCGGAACCGGACCGGTGTCTACGTCACAGCGCCGGAGCAGCTGATACTCTACGCGTCGGCCGCCAGGGCAGTAAAACTCCTGTCGGAAAAAGGTTACCGGATAGTGGTGCTGACCAACCAGTCCGCGGTGGGCCGCGGCTACATGACGCTGGCCGAGTCCAAAGCCATCAATCTAAAACTGGTGCGCGACCTGCGCGCCGCCGGCGCGCCCGTAGCGGCCGTCTATTTCTGCCCGCACGCCCCCGACGCGGCTTGCGCCTGCCGCAAGCCCCGCCCGGGCCTGCTGCTGGAAGCCGCCAAAGACCTGCCGGCCGACCCGGAGCGCTCTTTCGTGGCAGGCGACAAACCTTCCGACCTGGCGCTGGCCAGGAACGCCGGCCTGAAGGGCTACCTGGTGCTGACCGGGGAAGGCCGCGCCGCCGGGGCCGAAGGCTACAAGGACCTGCTGGCGCTGGCCAGGGCCGTGCCCGATTTCAGCAAAAATAACAAAGGCAAAGACTAAAATGAAAAAACGCATACTCGTCTCCCAGGTTGTCACGCTGCTGCTGCTGCTCGCCGCCCGGCCCGAAAGCTGGCTCCTGTTCTGGGCCGGCCTCGCCGTCATGCTGCTCGGCCAACTGGTGCGCCTGGCGGCCAGCGCGGCCATAGTGAAGTCCAAGACGCTGACCACCACCGGCCCCTACGCCGCCGTGCGCAACCCCCTCTACCTCGGCACCATGGTCATGACCGCGGGGCTGATGATCATGCTCTCCTCCCCTTCCCGCCCGGCGCTGACGGCCGCGCTCTGGGCCGCCGCGGCCGCCGCCTTCGGCTGGATCTACTACGTCACCATCAAGGCCGAGGAGCAGTACCTGCAGTCCGTCTACGGCGACGCTTTCGTCAAATACAAGGCGGCCGCGCCCGCCATCCTGCCCACCCCGTCGGGCCTGGCCGCCTTCTTCGACCTTTCCGCCTACTCCGCCGAGGTCTTCCGCAAGAACAAGGAATGGCGGGGCATGACGGCCGCCGCCCTGCTGGCCGTACTGGTGGCCGCCCGCATACACTATGGTTTTTAAACTCCTGCTGCTGCTGGCCCTGGCCGCGCCGGCCGCGGCCGCGGGGGCCCTGCTGGAACACCCGTACTGGACCCTGCCGGCCTCTACCGCCGCCGTCACCCCGGCCGCGCCCGGCCTGGTGAACGGCGAGACGCTGGAGTACGATATCTACTGGGGCCTGATCTACGTCGGGCGCGCCTACCTCAAGATAGAGCAGACCGTGGACATCTCCTCGCGCCCGGCCCTGCATATAGTGTCCGAAGCCAGGTCCGGCTCTTTCATAAATAATTTCTATAAGGTGGCCGACCGCAACGACTCCTGGATGGACGCCGAAACGCTGCAGTCCTACGGTTACTACAAGAAGGTCTCCGAAGGTAAATTCTTCTTCAACGAGTGGCTGATCTTCGACGCGGCGGCCAAGCGCTACCACGGCCGCAAGATGAACAAGAAGCGCCAGGTCACCGAGGTGGAAGGCCCGCTGGAAGGGGCCGTCAACGACGTGCTCTCAGGGCTCTACCGCCTGCGGGCCATGCAGATCCCCCAGGGTTCGCGCGTGGAGCTGGACGTCAACACCAAGCGCAACTGGCGCCTGACCATCAAGTCCGGCAAGAGCGAGAAGATCTCCACCCCTTACGGCAAGAAGAAGTGCACGCTGCTGGAGCCGATGGCCGGCGAAGAGGGCATTTTCGTGGCCAAGGCCGGCAAGCGCATGCTGGTCTGGATCACCGAGGACGAGCTAAAAGTGCCCATGATGCTCAAGGCCGAGATCTTCATAGGCTCCGTGACCGCCAAACTGGTGCGCCGCACCATCTCTGCCGGCCCCTATAAATTCCGCTGACCCCCGCTGAACCCGGCGGGCCCATTTGTTATAATATTTATATTATGACAAAGGCTGCTTACAAGCGTCTTTCCTCCATCGTAGCCGGCTTCCGCGGCCGCAAGATCGCCGTTTTCGGCGACCTCATGCTGGACCGCTACGTCAAAGGCTCCGTAAAGCGCATTTCCCCCGAAGCCCCGGTGCCCGTGGTGCGGGTCACCTCCGAATCCTCCGTCTGCGGCGGCGCCGCCAACGTGGCCGTCAACCTGGCCGCGCTCGGCGCCTCCCCCTCGCTGGTCTCCGTGACCGGCCGCGACGCCCCGGCGGAAGAACTGACCTCCCTGCTGGCCGCCGCCGGCGTGAGCGCCTCCGCCCTGGTGCGCGACGGCGCCTTCCGCACCATAGAGAAAACCCGCGTGATAGCCGAGCATCAGCAGGTAGTGCGCTTCGACCACGAATATCCCGCCCTTCTGGGCCACACCGCCCGCCGCGCCGCCCTCTCCTCGCTGGAAGCAGCGCTCAACGACGGCTGCCAGGCGCTCATCCTTTCCGACTACGGCAAGGGCCTGCTGGAGCCCTCCACCATAAAGGCCGCCATCGGCTTGGCCGCCCGCAGCGGCGTCCCGGTCTTCGTGGACCCCAAGGTGGAGCATTTCCAGCTTTACCGCGGCGTGGCCTGCATCACCCCCAACACCTCCGAAGCCTACGGCGGCATGCGCCAGACGCAGAAGGACGGGCAGGAAAGCGCCGAGAAGCTCGGCCGCGACATCATGCGCCGCCTGGGCCTGCGCTCGCTGCTGATAACGCAGGGCGAGCACGGCATGACGCTGTTCACCCGCAAGGCCTCCGCGCTGGCCTCCACCCATATTCCCACCCGCGCCCGCGAGGTCTTCGACGTGACCGGCGCCGGCGACACGGTGATCTCCACGCTGGCCCTCACCTGGGCCGCCGGAGCCACCCCCGAAGAAGCGGCCACCGCCGCCAATTTCGCCGCCGGCATAGTGGTGGCCAAGCTGGGCACCGCCTCGGCCAGCGTAGAAGAGCTGATGGAAAGCGCCAAATCATGGATAAAGACTGCCTGATAGTCATACCGGCCCGCTACGGCTCGCAGCGTTTCCCCGGCAAAGTGCTGGCGAGGCTCGGCGGCAAGCCCGTCATACAGTGGTGCTGGGAAGCCGCCGTCAAGGCCGGCCTCGGCGAGGTCACCATAGCCACCGAACACGAAACCGTTCTCGGCGCGGTACGCGCCTTCGGCGCCCGCGCCGTGCTGACCAGCCCGAAGTGCCAGTCCGGCACCGACCGCGTCTACGAGGCGGCCCGCGGCACCCGCGCGGCCTACGTCATCAACATACAGGGCGACGAGCCTTTCATGACGGCCGCCACGCTGAAGAAAGCTTTTAAAAAGCTCAAGGCTTCCCCCGACTGCCAGATCGGCACGGCCTGCGTGCGGATAGAAGACAAAGCGGATATAGCAAATCCCAACTGCGTGAAGGTGGCGATGAACAAGGCCGGGCGGGCCCTCTACTTCTCCCGCTGTCCCATCCCCTTCCACCACGAGCTTTCAGACCTTAGGGACCTGCCCTACTATAAACACTGCGGCTTCTACATCTACCGCCGCAGCGCCCTGGAACGATTCGTAAAATTGAAGCCCAGCCCCCTCGAGCGGCTGGAGCGGCTGGAGCAGCTGCGGGCGCTCGAGAACGGCATGTGCATAGCCGTGGCGGAAGTGCCGGCGCTGGGGCCGGCCATAGACGTGCCGGCGGACCTGCGGGCCGCCGAACGCTTTCTCAAGCGCGCCGGGCGCCGCTAGGACGCCGGGCCGGGCCGCCCTCAGGGAGCGGCTCTCTCAAATTGCTTTTGCGCGCAAGCGCGGGGATAAAATGACCAGATATATATTCGTGACCGGCGGCGTAGTCAGCTCTCTCGGCAAAGGCATTACCGCGGCCTCCATCGGCCGCCTGCTCAAGTCCCACGGGCTTAGCGTCACCATCATGAAGTGCGACCCGTACATCAACGTGGACGCCGGCACCATGGCCCCCTTCCAGCACGGCGAAGTGTTCGTCACCGACGACGGCGCCGAGACCGACCTGGACCTGGGCTACTACGAACGCTTCCTGGGCATCGACACCGGCCGCGTCAACATCATGACCGCCGGGCAGATCTACCAGACCGTCATCGCCAAGGAGCGGGAGGGCGGCTACCTGGGCCAGACGGTGCAGGTCATCCCCCACATCACCGACGAGATCAAGCGCCGCTTTCAGAAGGCCGGCGAGGGCTTCGACATCGCCATTATAGAGATCGGGGGCACGGTGGGCGACATAGAGAGCCTCCCCTTCCTCGAGGCCGCCCGCCAGATGCGCCCCGACCGCATGCGCAACGACGTGCTCTACCTGCACGTCACGCTGGTCCCCTACCTGACCGCCTCCGACGAGCTCAAGACCAAGCCCACCCAGCACTCGGTCAACAAGCTGCGCGAGATCGGCATAGACCCGGACATCATCGTCTGCCGCGCGGAGAAGCCGCTGGCGCGCGACATCAAGAACAAGATCGCCCTTTTCACCAGCGTTCCCAAGGAAGCCGTCATCGACGCGCCCGACGCGCCCTCCATCTACGACGTGCCGCTGGTGCTCAAGAAGCAGGGGCTCGACGAGCAGATCATGATGCTGCTGCGCCTGCGCAGCGGCAAGTGGGACTTCGACGAGTGGACGGAGTTCACGGCGCGCCTGAAGGCGGCGGCCTGCGCCGCCCCGGTGCGCATCGCCATAGCCGGCAAGTATACCAAGCTCAAGGACTCCTACAAGTCGCTCACCGAGGCCGTGCTGCACGGCGCCATCGCCAACGGCGTTAAGGCCGAGTTCGACTACGTGGACGTGGAGGCCGAGGATTTCGAGGCCCGTCTGGCCAAGGCCGACGGCCTGATAGTGCCCGGCGGCTTCGGCGACCGCGGCATAGAGGGCAAAATCTCCGCCGTGCGCTACGCCCGCGAGCACGCGCTGCCGTTCCTGGGCATCTGCCTGGGCATGCAGTGCGCCACCATCGAGTTCGCGCGCAACGCGCTGGGCCTCAAGCGCGCGCATTCCACCGAGTTCGACCCCAAGACCCCCCACCCGGTGGTGGACCTGATGGCCGAGCAGAAGGGAGTGAAGGACAAAGGCGGAACCATGCGCCTCGGCGCCTGGCCCTGCGACATCAAGAAGGGTTCGCTCGCCGCCAAGATCTACGGCGCCGCCGCCATCTCGGAGAGGCACCGCCACCGCTACGAGTTCAACAACAAGTACGCGGCGCAGTACGCCAAGGCCGGCATGACGGTCAGCGGCGTCAACAAGAAAGTGAATTTGCCCGAGATCGTGGAGATCAAGGACCACCCCTGGTTCGTGGGCGTGCAGTTCCACCCGGAGTTCAAGTCCAGGCCGCTGATGCCGCACCCGCTGTTCTTCAGCTTCGTCGCGGCGGCGGTAAAGAACAGGAAACAGTAAGGAGACGCGCGTGCCTAAACAGAAAGAGGTAAAAGTCGGGAAGATAACGTTCTCCAACGACGGGCCCCTGGCCTATATCGTGGGGCCTTGCGTCATAGAAACGGCGCGCTCCTACGAGGCCGAGGCCGTGAAGCTTAAAGAGATCTTCGCGGCCCTCAGGACGCCGTTCGTGCTCAAGGCTTCCTTCGACAAGGCCAACCGCAGCTCGCACAGCGCGTTCCGCGGCATCGGCATGCAGGCGGCCCTGGATTTCCTCAAGGAACTCAAGAACCGCCTGGGGCTGCCGCTGCTGGTAGACGTGCACGAACCTTCCCAGGCCGCCGCCGTGGCCGCCGCGGCCGACATCCTGCAGGTGCCGGCCTTCATGTGCCGGCAGACCGACCTGCTCTACGCCTGCGCAGACACTGGCCGCACCGTGAACGTCAAGAAGGGCCAGTTCCTCTCCCCCTGGGAAGCCGAGAACATAGTGAAGAAACTCGAGAACCGCGGGGCGGCCGGCATCATGCTCACCGAGCGCGGCTCCTCGTTCGGCTACGGCAATCTGGTGGTGGACATGCGCTCGCTGGAGATCATGAAGGACTTCGGCTACCCCGTCATCTTCGACGCCACCCACTCGGTGCAGCGCCCCGGAGGCCTGGGCAACGCCACCGGCGGGGATCGCCGCTTCATCCTGCCGCTGGCCAAGGCCGCGGCGTCGCAGCGCATAGCGGGCCTGTTCTTCGAGGCCCACCCCAACCCCGCCAAGGCGCTCTCCGACGGCCCCAATTCGCTGCGGCTGGCCGCCGTTAAGCCGGCCGTGGCCGCCCTCAACCGCGTGGACAGACTGGCCAGCGAGATAGCCGGCGTAGGATCGAACTAAGGAACGCTTATGAAATGCACCAACTGCGGGCAGGAAAACCGCCCGACGCTCAAATTCTGCAGGAAATGCAACACGGACCTGACCCTGCCGCCGGCCTGGTTCCCCGACTGGCGCTGGCATTTGAAGACGCTGGCCTGGATCTACCTGACGCTCGTAGTGGGATTCTTCGCGGTCAGTTACCTGCTGCGCAAGCTGCCGCCGCCCTACGACCAGCGCCAGATACCGCCGGAGATGACGCCCTGGCTGAACCCGAAGAAAGTCCCGGCCAAATAGCATGAACCCCAAAGACTCGCTGATCCTCAAGACCGCCCGCGGCGTGATCAAGTCCGAGAGCGCCGCCGTCGCCGGCTTGACCGGAGCGCTGGACGCCTCCTTTGTAAAGGCCGTGCGCCTGCTCGAGCGCTGCCAGGGCAAGGCCGTGCTGCTGGGCGTGGGCAAGTCCGGGCTGATCGCCCGCAAGATCGCCGCCACGCTGGCCTCCACCGGCACCCGCAGCGTCTACCTGCACCCCGTGGAGTCCCTTCACGGCGACCTGGGCATGATAGCCGCCGACGACGTGGCCGTAGCGCTGTCTTATTCCGGCGAGACCGAGGAAACGGCCAAACTGCTGCCCATACTGAAGAAGCAGGGCCTGCCCGTCATCTCCATCACCAATAACGCCGGCTCCCGCATGGCCCGCCACTCCGACGTGGTGCTGCGCCTGCGCGTGAAGTCGGAAGCCTGCCCGATGGACATAGTCCCCACCTCGTCGACCACCGCCATGCTGGCCCTCGGCGACGCGCTGGCCGTGACGCTGATGACCCTCAAGGGCTTCGGCCGCAACCATTTCGCCCGCCTGCACCCCGGCGGGAACCTGGGCAAGCTGCTCAACCTCAAGGTCGGCGACCTGATGCACAAGGGCCGCGAGAACCCCGTGGTTAAGGAAGGCGCCGCCGTGGCCGAAGCGCTGCGCGTGATGACCGCCACCCGGGCCGGCGCGGTCTCCGTGACGGGCAAAGCCGGCCGGCTGACCGGCTACTTTACCGACGGCGACCTGCGCCGCCGCCTGCAGGACGGCAGCCTTAGCCTAAACGCGCCGGTCAAGGGTGTGATGACGCGCTCCCCGCTGACCGTGCACCCCGAAACGCCGGCCATGGAGGCCGCGCGCCTGATCAGCGAACGCCGCGTAGACAATCTGCCGGTAACGGATTCGAAGTCCGGCCGCCCCGTGGGCATCATCGACGAGCGGGACCTGCTCAAGGAAGGCCTGGGGTGAAAAGACTGCTGCCGCTGCTGCTGCTCGCCTTCGCGGCCTGCGAATCCGCCGGCCGCGGCGAAGCCGTACCCGGCGTCAGCCTGCTGGAGAACTTCCGCATGGCTGAAAGCGGCGCCGGCGAGGCCCACTGGCGCCTGGAAGCCGACAAAGGCCGCATGGACGAGAAGAACGGCCTCATCACCTTCACCTCCCCCCGCATCCGCTTTTACGACGCAGGCAAGCCAACCTCGGAGATCTCCTCCAGGGCCGGCTCGCTGAAGATGCATGAAAAATCGGCCGTGCTCACCGACCAGGTGGAGGTAAACTCACTCAAGGACGGCATGCGCCTGGTCACGACCAAGCTTTTCTACAGCGCCGCCCGCGGGAAGATCTGGACCGACGAGCCGCTGACCATCTACAAGGACCGCACGGTAATAAAAGGGCGCGGCTTCACCGCCAACCCCGATCTGTCGGCCATAGAGATACAGCGCCAGGAGACGAGGATGGCCGGACAATGAACTCTTTACGCCTGCTCCTGCTGCTGGCGCTGGCCGCCGGGCCGGCCGCGGCCGCCGAGGATTTCCTGCGCGGCTCGGTGGTCAAGAGCGACAAGTGGACGATGGACCGCGTGGCCGAGCGGGAGATCTTCGACGGCAACGTTTCCTTCCGCAACCCGCGCTACACGCTGAAGGCGGATAAAGCCCTCTACGCGCGGCCGGGCCAGGCCTGGACCATGAACGGCTCGGTCTACCTGCTGCGCACCTTCGACGACAGCTCCCGCGTGGAAGTGAATTGCGACAAGGCCTACTACCTGGAGACCTTGGAGGAGGCCACGCTGGAGCGCGGCGCGCTCCCGGTGCGGATGAAATACACCGGCCCCGACGGCCGGGTGCTCAACGGCCGGGCCGACCGGACGCTGGCCGAAAACCAGAAGGGCCTGATGGCCTTCGACGGCGCCTTTCTGCTCTCCACGGAGAACCTGGACATGTACGCGCAGCGGGGCCTCTACGACAACGCCGAAGGCACCTTCACGCTGCAGGATTCCACGCCGGTGGCCGTGGGCAAGCGCCCCCCCTACGATTTCGCGATAGCCGCCGAGCGCATAAAGTTCTTCAAGGATAGCCGCGATATAAAGTTCTATAATAGGGTTTCCGGCTGGGTCAAAGACACGCAGCAGACGACCGGCAAGCCGGAAGCCGCCGAGGCCGCCCGCCCATGAAACTCGAATGCACCCTGCTTGAAAAGTCCTTCAGCCGCCGCAAGGTGGTCAACGGCATCTCGCTGCACATCAACTCCGGCGAGGTCTGCGGCCTGCTGGGCCCCAACGGCGCCGGCAAGACCACCACTTTCCACATGCTCGTGGGCTTCCTGGAGCCCGACGGCGGCCAGGTTTTTATGGACGGCCGCGACGCCACCAAAGAGCCGATGTTCCAGCGCGCCCGCGGCGGCATCGGCTACCTGGCGCAGGAACCCACCGTTTTCCGGGGCCTGACCGTGGAGCAGAATCTGGAAGCCATCCTGGAGCGCACCACCCCCGACCACAAGGCCATGAAGGCGCGCGTGGAGGCCCTGCTGGCCGAGTTCGGCCTGCTGCGGCTCAAGGACCAGAAGGCCTGGACGCTGTCGGGCGGCGAGAAGCGCCGGCTCGAGGTGGCCCGCGTGATGATCAACGACCCCAAGATCATCCTGCTCGACGAGCCTTTCGTCGGCATAGACCCGATCACCGTCAGCGACCTCAAGAAGATCATCCTGCACCTCAAGGACAAGGGCATAGGCGTGCTCATCACCGACCACAACGTGCGCGAGACCCTTTCCATCACCGACCGCTCCTACCTCATCTACAACGGCCAGATCCTCATAGACGGCGACGCCGACACGCTCCTGAACGACCCCAAAGCCCGCGAGTTCTACCTCGGCTGGGACTTCAAACTCTAACCAGAAGTTAAAACACAGCAAAGACCGCGAGATGCCGAGTCGGGGCTGCCAAGGGTGTGGCCCCGTCAGGCACGGGGTCGGCCACACCGTGGCCGCCCCTCCTCACTCGGCCTCGGCGCTATGCAAGCCTCGGCCTCCGTGAGGGCCTTCCGGAACCACCCCCTCGTCATCCCCTCCGCTAGAGGCTCATGAGTAATTATGGAACTATAATAAACTAGCAATCTAGCGGAGACCATATGGGCAGGGTTAGCAAAAGCCCCCCGGAAGGCGAGGCTTGCGTAAGCGCCGAGCCTGGGTGGAGCGTAGCGACACCGCAGTGAGCGGCAGGCTCGGTCACGGATAAACCGCATAGCGGTTTTCCGCGACCCCGGCTCGGCAATTTACGATGTAAAATTGCCTCCGCCCTTGCGGCCCGGGCGCGAGGCATAATTATGCCTCGCTCTAAAGCCGGGCCTCACACGGTGTGCGCGACGCCGATTTTGCGTTCCTGCCCATATGGTAGGCCGCCGAGCTTTAGCAGCCTACCTTTTCTTTTTAAGTGAAGGTTTCCAGGTGGGTGTGGAGGCCGTGGCGGCGGATGTGCTTCATGGCCGCGGCGTGCTGGGCCTCGGCCTTGGCGGTCTGGCCGGTGAGGTAGTAGAGGTTGGCCAGCGAGAGCAGCGTCAGCGCCTCGCCGCGCGGCTCGGAGCGGCCTTTGAACAGCTCGGCGGCCCGGCGGTAATTCTTGAGCGCCGCGGCGAAATCGCCGTTGCGCTTCTTGATCTCGCCCATGCCCCATTCCACGAAGCCCAGGTCGGCCCAGTCGGAGAGGCCGGAGTACAGTTTATGCGCGCGCTCGTAGCCGGCATAGGCCTCCTCGAGGCGGCCCATCTGGCGCAGCACGTTGGAAGTGCCGCATTCGGCGTAGGCCTTGGCGAAAGCATCATCGGTCTTAGCGAAAAGCCGGCGGGCCCGCACATAACAGTCGAGCGCGCGGCCCATAAAGCCGGCCACCCGCAGTATGCCGCCAAGGCCGAACAGGGCGTAGCCGGCGGCGGCCTCGTCCTTATCCCTGCTGGCAGAAGCGAGCGACTCCTCGAAAGCGTATATTCCCTCTCCGTAGCGCCCCTGCAGGCGGTACAGGCCGCCCAGCGCCCAAAGAGAGAAAGCCGCGCCGGCCAGATCCCCGTCCTTCTTGTAGGCCTTATGCAGGCGCTCCAGCAGGGCGGCCGCTTCGCTCAAGCGGCCTACCAGCCGCAGGGCCAGGGCCCATTCCAGCTCGGCGTCAGGGCGGTACATGTCGAGCCGTTTGGCCAGCGCCAGCGCGCCTTTGGCGGCCGCCAGGGCCTCGCCTTCGCGGCCCAGCGCCCTGGCGCAGCGGGCCTCACCCAGCAGCACCTCCAGCAGCAGTTCTTCGTCACCCTTGGCCGCCCTGCGGGCCAGGGCGTATTGCGCGAGGGCTTCCCCGAACAGGCCGAGACCGCGCAAGGCCTCCCCCTTCAGGAACAGCCAGCGGCCTTTTCCGGCCCCCGGCATGGTCTTTTTCAGCGAGGCCAGAGCCTTAGCAAATTCACCGTCGTCCAGCAGTTTCTCGATTTTTTCCATAATATTTTTTTAGAAGCCTTACCCTGCTATTCTTTGGGAAGCAGCCGTTTTATCTCGAGGAGCAGGTCGTCTAGATTGTAAGGCTTTTTCATGAAGTTGCGCGCGCCGCATTGTTTGGCCTTCTCTATGCTCTCCGAAGTGTCGAGGGTGGAAATGATCAGCACCGGCGTGTGGCGGGTCAGGCTGTCGCGCATGAGCGCGTTGCAGACCTCGTAACCGTTGAGCTTGGGCAGCAGCAGGTCCAGCAGGATCAGATCCGGCTTCTCCCGGCGCGCGAGGGCCAGGCCGGCCACGCCGTCGCCGGCGTGCAGCACGGTATAGCCTTCGGAGGCCAGCACTTCCTTAAGCACGGTGGAGGCGGCCTTGCTGTCTTCGATCATCACTATCTTGCGGGGCGTCATTTGGCCCCCCCGTTCTTGTAGTAGCCCGCGAGTTCCATATATTCTTTCTCGGACCGCTCAAGCCCGCGGCATTCCTCGTCGGTAAGGGGCCGCTTTACCTTCCCGGGCGCGCCCATCACCATGCTGCGCGGCGGTATTTTGCTGCCGGGCGTCACCACGGCGCCGGCGGCCACCAGGGAGTATTCGCCGATTTCGCAGTCCATCACCACCGCGCCCATGCCAATCAGGCAGCGAGCCCCCACCACGGAGCCGTGAATGATGGCCGAATGCCCGACGGTCACGCCCGGGCCCACCAGCACCGGCCTGTCTCGGTTAGGGTGCAGCACGGCCAGGTCCTGTATGTTGGAGCCTTTGCCTATCTCTATCCTGTCCACGTCGCCGCGGATTACGGCGCCGGGCCAGACGGAAGCGCCGTCTGCGATCTTCACCCGGCCGATGACCGAGGCCGAAGGGTGCACCCAGGCCCCGGCGGCTATTTCGGGAACGCTGTCCATGAATTTTTCTATCATTTGTGCCCCTTCCCGTGGCGGGAATGTTCGTCGGTATGCGGCGGTTCGGAGGAGTGCAGTCCCCAGTAAATGAAGACGCTGGCGAAAGCCGGCAGCAGGTAGTAGAACAGGCGGAACAGGAGGCTCGCCGTCAGCGCCTGCGCCACCGGCACGCCCATGCCCGAGAAGGCCGCGGTCATGGCCGCCTCCATCGCGCCCAGGCCGCCGGGCAGGATCGGGATTATCGTCATCAGCATGCCGAAGGCGAAGCCGGCTATCAGCGTGGTGGCGCCCAGGGACACGCCCACGGCCTTGAAGGCGAAATACAGGATGAGGATATTGCTGACCCAGTCGCAAAAGACATAGGCCACCACCTTGGGCAGCTCAAACTTGCGGCCGTGGATGGTGCGGATGCCCTCGTCGAGCTGGCACTCGAACTTGACGAAATTCTCGTGCGGGATCTCTTTCTTCGAGAAGAAATAGATTACGTGGTTCACCCCCACGAACATCCGGCGGGCCCACGCGGCGCGCAGTTCGTGGTGGAAGAACAGCAGCGTCAGGCCGAAAGCGAAGCCCAGCACGGCCGCGACGCCGATGAGCGCCTCCACCATGCTGCGGTTGAAATTCGGCGTGTGCATGAACTGCAGCACCGCGCCCTCCACCACTATCAGCGCCAGCGCCAGGTAGATCAGCACGGTGATGACCACGGAGGAGGTGACGCTGGCCCCGTACGCGACGCGGCGCTTGCCCAGCAGGTGGGCGCGCGTGGCGAAACCGCTGATGCCGCCCGAGGAGACGAAATAATTGACGGTGGTGGAAACGAAGGCTATGCCCGCCACCTCCAGGAAAGGCAGGCGGATGCCCAGGATGCGCAGCACCTCCCACAGGGTGAGGCCCATGAAAGTATAGCTGGAAACCGCGAACAGGAAGGACAGCGTCAGCCAGACCGGGCTGGCTTTGCGTATGGTTTCCGCCATCGCCCCCAGGTTGGGGTAGATCAGCCAGGCCAAAATGCCGAGCGACAGCGCCACGGGAGCGTAGACGGCCAGTTTTTTGCGGAAGGAGGCTTGCTTCATAAATTTGATAAAATTAGTCTATATAATTATGGCGGTCAGGAAAAGACTTTCCCCCCGCCCCACCCTATGGCAGCATACAAATTCGATTTCCTCGTAGTCGGCAGCGGCGCCGCCGGCCTGTTGGCCGCCCATAAACTGGCCGCGGCCGGCCGGGTAGCCGTGCTCACCAAGCGCACGCCCGAGATCTCCAACAGCGACCTGGCGCAGGGCGGCATCGCCGCCGTCACCGGGCCGGACGACGATTTTCCCCTGCATATCAAGGACACGCTGCGCACCGGCGCAGGGCTTTCCGATCCGCGGGTGGTGGACCTGACCATCAGCGAAGCCCCCGAACGTATCAGGGAGCTGGTAGACCTGGGAACGCGCTTCTCGGAGAAGCGCGGCGTCTTCGAGCTGGGGCTGGAGGGCGGCCACAGCCGCCGCCGCGTGCTGCACGCCGCCGACTCCACCGGCCACGAGATAGAGCGCGCGCTGCTCGAAGCCTGCCGCTCGGACAAGAACATAACCTTCTTCCCCTATTTCTCGGCCGTGGACCTGATCCTGCGGGCCCGCCCCGCCGGCACGCGCCCCGCGCGCAACGCCTGCCTGGGCGTCTACGCCCTGGAAGAGGCCACCGGCCGGGTGCACAGCTTCCTGGCCCCCGTCACGCTGCTCGCCTCAGGCGGGGCCGGCAAAGTGTACCGCTACACCTCCAACCCGGACGTCACCACCGGCGACGGCATGGCCATGGCTTACCGCGCCGGGCTGCCGCTGGTCAACATGGAATTCGTGCAGTTCCACCCCACCTGCCTCTACCATCCGCAGGCCAAGTCCTTCCTGATTTCCGAGGCCCTGCGCGGCGAGGGCGGCGTCCTGCGCGACGCCGACGGGCGCGCCTTCATGAAAGACTATTCCCGCTACCGGGAGCTGGCGCCGCGCGACATCGTGGCGCGGGCCATCGACTCCGAGCTCAAGCGCACCGGCGCCGAGCACGTCTTCCTGGACATGACGCATCTCAAGCCGGCCTTCCTGCGGCGGCGCTTCCCGATGATACACGCCAAGTGCCTGTCGCTCGGGATAGACATGACGCGGGCCCCCATTCCCGTGGTGCCGGCGGCCCATTTCTTCTGCGGCGGCATCGGCACGGACGACCACGGCCGCACGGCCATGCCCGGCCTCTACGCCTTGGGCGAGGTGGCGCATACCGGCCTGCACGGCGCCAACCGCCTGGCTTCCAACTCGCTGCTCGAAGCCTGCGTCTTCGCCCACCGGGCGGCGCTGGCCGCCAGGGAGGACAGGGTGGAACGCCGTCCCTCCGGCCGGCCGCTGCACTGGACCACCGGCAACGCGCGCCCTTCCGACGAGGCCGTCATCATCAAGCATAACTGGGACGAGATCCGCACGCTGATGTGGAACTACGTGGGCATAGTGCGCTCGGACAAGCGCCTGGCCCGGGCCAGCGCCCGCGTAAAAGTTATCTCCGAAGAAATCGTTAAGTATTATTGGGACTTCCTGCCCACCCGCGACCTGCTGGAACTGCGCAACATCGCCTGCCTGGCCGACGTCATCATCCGCTCCGCCCGCTCCCGCAAGGAGAGCCGGGGCCTGCATTACACGGTGGACTACCCGGAGGCCTCGCCAGAGTTCGCCAGGCCCACGGTCATAGACCGCTACGCCAGATAAGCGGCCGGGGCCGCTCATTCATTATGGATAAGATCATTATAAACGGCGCGCGCTCGCACAATCTCAAGAATATCAGCCTGGAGCTGCCCAAGAACAAGCTGGTGGTGATCACCGGCCTGTCGGGCTCGGGCAAGAGCACCCTGGCCTTCGACACGGTCTACGCCGAGGGCCAGCGCCGCTACGTGGAATCCCTCTCGGCCTACGCGCGGCAGTTCCTCGAGCAGATGGACAAGCCCGACGTGGATTCCATAGAAGGCCTCTCCCCGGCCATCGCCATCCAGCAGCATCATCCGTCCAAGAACCCCCGCTCCACGGTGGGCACCGTCACCGAGATCTACGACTACCTGCGCCTGCTGTTCGCCAAGGCCGGCCGCCCCTTCTGCCCCGCCTGCCATAAACCCATCAAGGCCTGGTCGGCCCAGGGCATCACCGCGGAGATAGCGGCCAAGTACGCGGGCCGCAAGGTGAGGCTCTTCGCCCCGCTGATACGCGGCCGCAGCGGCACCTACGAGGAGCTGTTCGCCCGTCTGAAGAAGGCCGGCTTCGCCAAGGTAAAGGTGGACGGCAAGGTGCAGCCGCTCGAGACCGCGCCGGACCTGAAACGCTACGTCAAGCACGACATCGACCTTTTCGTGGACGAGTTCACCGTCTCCGCCGGCGACCGCGAGCGGCTCAGCGAGGCCGTGGAGCTGGCGCTGGGGCAGTCCAAGGGCCTGCTCTCGGCCGAGGAGCCCGGCAAGCCCGCCGACCTGTACAGCGAGAAGAACGCCTGCCCCTCCTGCGGCATCAGCTTCCCCGAGCTGGAGCCGCGCCTGTTCTCCTTCAATTCCCCCCACGGCGCCTGCCCCGAATGCGACGGCCTCGGCATAAAGATAGAGATAGACCCCGACCTGGTGGTGCCCGACAAAAGCAAGTCGGTCAACGACGGGGCGCTGGAGGCCTGGGCCAACCCGGTCACCACGCGCACGCACCGCTGGAAAGGCTCCTGGTCCGGCTATTACGCCGACATGCTCAAGACCGCCGCCGAGGCTAACGGCATAGACCTGGACAAGCCGTGGAAGGACCTGCCCAAGGCCCACCGCGACATGCTGTTCAACGGCGCCGGGGATTTCGAAGGCGTCATCACCAACCTCAAGCGCCGCCACACGGAGAGCGAGTCCGATTTCGTCAAGGAGGAGATCTACACCAAGTTCATGCAGGAGACGGTCTGCCCGACGTGCGAGGGCCGGCGCCTCAAGCCGGAGGCCCTGAGCGTGCTGGTGGACGGCCGGAACATAGCCCAGATGGCCGCGCTGCCCATAGCCGCCGCCCTCAAGGCCATGGCCGCCCCCGACCTGAGCGCGACGGAAAAGACGATCGCCCGCCTGATCCTAAAGGAAATTAATTCCCGGCTGAACTTCCTCAACGACGTCGGCCTGGGCTACATCTCCATGGACCGCCGCTCCGAGACCCTGTCCGGCGGCGAGGCGCAGCGCATACAGCTGGCCACCCAGATAGGCTCGGGCCTGACCGGCGTGCTGTACGTGCTCGACGAGCCCACCATAGGCCTGCACCAGCGCGACAACGCCAAGCTTATCGGCACCCTGAAAGCGCTGCGCGACATCGGCAACACCCTGCTGGTAGTGGAGCACGACGAGGCCGTCATCCGCGGCGCCGACCACATCGTGGACCTGGGCCCCGGCGCGGGCCTCGCGGGCGGCCACATAGTGGCGCAGGGCACCCCCGACGAGATCGTGAAGAACCCCAAATCCGTCACCGGCCCCTACCTGAGCGGGGCCCGCTCCACCACGCTCGACCGCGAGCCCCGGGCCCACGCCGGCAAGTTCCTGGAATTCACCGGGGCCAGACAGTTCAACCTCAAGGACATCGACGTCAAGATCCCGCTGGGGCTGTTCGTCAGCATCTGCGGCGTGTCAGGCTCGGGCAAGTCCACGCTGCTCTACGAGATCGTTTACAAGGCGCTGGCGCGCGAGCTCTACAAGTCAAAGGAGACTCCCGGCGCTTTCCGCGCCATGAAGGGCGCCTCCAACATAGACAAGGTCATCATCGTCGACCAGTCCCCGATAGGCCGCACGCCGCGTTCCAACCCCTCCACCTACAGCGGCGTCTTCAACCATATCCGCGACCTGTTCGCGGCGCTGCCCGAGGCCAAGCGGCGCGGCTACGAGCCGGGGCGCTTCTCGTTCAACGTCAAGGGCGGCCGGTGCGAGGCCTGCCAGGGCGACGGCACCATCAAGATCCAGATGCAGTTCCTGCCCGACGTCTACGTAAAATGCGAGGAATGCGGCGGGCACCGCTTCAACGAGGACACGCTGGCCGTGAAGTTCAAGGGCAGGAGCATCGCCGACGTGCTGGCCCTGTCCGTGGGCGAGGCCGCGGAACTCTTCGCCGACATCCCGCGCATCGCCAAGATCCTGTCCACGCTCAGCGAAGTGGGCCTGGACTACCTGAAGCTGGGCCAGAGCGCCACCACCCTGTCGGGCGGCGAGGCCCAGCGCCTCAAGCTGGCCGAGCAGCTGGCGCGCCGCGCCACCGGCCGCACCCTCTACATCCTCGACGAGCCCACCACCGGCCTGCACTTCGCCGACGTGGAAAAGCTGCTCAAGGTACTGCACCGCCTCTCGCAGGCGGGCAACACCGTGCTGGTCATAGAGCATAACCTGGACGTGATAGCCGCCTCCGACTGGCTGATAGAACTCGGCCCCGAGGGCGGCGACGCCGGCGGCCGGCTGGTCTACGCCGGCCCTGTCGCCGACGTGGTAAAAGCGCGCGGCTCGCATACCGGTTACTACCTCAAGGAGCACCTGGGCGTCCTGAAGAAAAAGGCCGCCGCCCGCTGATGACCGCCCCCGCCCCCTCCGAGCCCCGCCGCAGGGTACTGCTGGTAGCGCCGCGCTTTCCGTTCCCGTCGCTCAGCGGCGGCGAAAAATGGACGGCAACGCTCGCGCGCGGCCTGGCCCGGCGGCACGAAGTTTCGCTTTTCTCTTTCGCCGTACCAGGAGCTGAAGCTCAGCAGACCGCGCTGGCCATGAGCCTGGAGGACCGGGAGCTGCATAAGGTCTACCTGCTGCCCAGGCCGGCCTCCGCCTCCGGGCAGGAGCTGCCGCTGCTGCCGGCCATGTACTGGTCCCCGGAGGCGGCCGATCGCCTGGCCGAGGCCGCCGCGGAGACCCGGGCCGAGGTAGTGCATATTCTTTTTTCGGAGATGGCCGGCTACGCCGCGGCGCTTCCCTCCGCCCTCCCCGTCGTCTACACCGAGATAGACTCCAGCTACCTCTACCCCTGGAAATACTACCTGCGCGAGACAGCCGGCCTGAAGGGCTATCTCATGCTCCGCGAGTTCTTCAGGAGCAGAGCCTACGCCCGGCAGCATTACCGGCGCTTCTCTGCGGCTACCGCCATCACAGCCAGCGACGGCGCGGACATACAGCCTTACCTCGGTTCGCCGCTGGCCGCCGTCACCCCCAACGCTGTAGACCCGGACGAGTTCGCCGCCGCCGTACCCCCCGCCCGCAGGGACGGCGAGATCCTCTTTGTAGGCCATTACCCGCATTATCCCAACGAGGACGCCGCCCTGCGGCTGGCCCGCCGCATCTTCCCCTTGGTGAAGGCCGAACGCCCCGGCGCCGCGCTAGTCCTGGCCGGCTCCTGCCCTACAGAAGTGGTCAGAGGGCTGGCTGGGGCTGATATCGCCGTGCCCGGCACCTTAGCGGACCTGAGGCCGGCCCTGTGGCACGCGCAAATCTTCGCCGCCCCGGTGCGCTACGGCCTGGGCGCGAAGGGCAAGATCCTGGAGGCTTTCGCCGCCGGCCTGCCGGTGGTCGCCTCGCGCGAGGCCGCCGCCGGCATAGAGGGCGCCAGGCACGGCGTTCACCTGCTGGCCGCCGTCGGCGACGGGGAGTTCGCGGCGGCCGTGGAGCGCCTCTTGGGCGATCCCGCCCTGCGCGCGCGCCTGGCCGCGGCCGCGCTGAAGCTGGTAAAGGAAAAATTCTCTTTCGCAGGCGTAGTCTCCTCGGTCAACGGCGTTTACGCAAAGGTGCTGCATGAGCGTTAAGTCACTGCACATAGAGCTGCTGCACGCCTGTCCGAACGCCTGCGCGGCCTGCGACCACCGGCTGCGGGGTGACGCCCGGCTGCCGCGCGCCGCGCTGGCAGCCGTCATGCGCGACCCCGCTTTCTCCGGCCTGCGGTTGGCCTCCTTCTCCGGCGGCGAGCCGCTGCTCTACCCCGGTTTGGCCAAGGTTCTCACCGACGCCGCGGCGGCCTGGCCCGGCGCGGCGCTGGTGCTGCTCACCTCGCTCTATCTCCCCGCCAAGGCGCTGGCCCTGCTGCGCCGGCTGCCGCCGGGCGTGCTGCGCCGTTTGCATATCGGCTCGTCGCTGGACGGGCCCGAGCCCGTTCATGACGCCCTGCGCGGCCGCCCCGGGGCTTATGCCGCCCTGCGCCGGGCCCTGGCGGATATCAAGCGGGAGTTCCCGGGAGTTTCCGCCGGCCTTACCTTCACGGCCACCAGCCGCAACGCTTCGGTCTTCTATGAAACCTGGAGTGAGGCCCGCGCTCTGGGCGTACCGCTTGGAGTGCAGTTCCTGGTGCCAAACGCCAATACCGCCGGGCTGGAGCTGGACGCCGCGGCGCGCCGCGCGCTGGGCGAGGGGCTGCGCCGCGCGCTGGGCGAGACGCCCGACGCCGAGCCTGCGGCCGCCGACCTGCGGCAGGCCCTCAGCTTTCTCGGCGGCGGCCCCACGACCCCCTGCGGCGCCGGAGTGACCTTCCTCATGCTGGCCCCGGAGGGCGAGTTCTATCTTTGCCCTTTCCACAAGGACATAAAGGCCCCCTTGGGCGCTCCCGGCGACCTGCGCCCCCCCGCCGCCGGCTACCGAGGCAGGTTCTGCGCCGAATGCTTCCTCCGCTGCGCCCGGTAGGCCTTTGATATAATAAGCCGATGAGAGCCGGGACCCGAAAACTTTTAGCGCTGGCGCGCGTGGAATGGCGACTGCGCCAGCAGAGCACCTTCCTGGGCTTTCTCTGGACGCTGCTCAACCCGGCGCTGATGTTCGCGGTCCTGTACGGCCTGTTCGTAAAATGGCTGGGCCGCGCGCAGGGCGACTACGCCGTCTTCCTGCTGGTCGGCCTGGTGCAGTGGAACTTCTTCGCCTCGTCCACCTCCTATTCTCTCTCCAGCCTCTTGCGCCGGGCCCCGCTGCTCAAGAGCTACCCGCTGCCGCTCGAGGCGCCGGCGCTGGCCTCAGTGCTCAGCGTCTATTTCTCGCATTTGCTGGAACTGGGCGCCCTGGGCCTTATATTAATGCTTTTTCAGGGCCCGCCGTCGGCGTCGTGGCTGTGGCTGCTGGCCATAGACGCCTCCTACCTGGCGCTGGCCGCCGGCACTGGCCTGCTGCTGGCCGGCCTGTTCGTCTTCTTCTCCGACCTCGAGCGCATCTGGACCATCCTGCTCACGGCGGGCTTCTTCCTCACGCCGGTTTTCTACCCGCTAGACGTCATAGCCCCGGGGAAAGCCGCCCTGCTGGCCTGGAGCCCGCTGACGGCCGTGATACAGGGGTCGCGGGCCGCCTTCGCCGGAGATTTCCCGGGCGCCGCCGCGCTGCTCATTCCCTGGCTCTGGGCCGCCGCCGCGCTGGCCGCCGGCTTCGCCCTGCTGCGCTTCAAGCGGCGGGCCATAGGGGACGCGCTATGACCGGCCTGCGCGTAGAAGGCGTGACCAAGCATTACCGCGTGGAGCTGCCGCGCGAGGATGCCTTTTCCGTCCTGCGCCGCTTCTTCAGCGGCCGCTCCCCCTCCCGCGAATTCAAGGCGCTCGACGGGGTATCTTTCGAGCTGCGCCCCGGAGCCGCGCTGGCGCTCTGCGGCCCCAACGGCTCGGGCAAGACCACGCTGCTCAAGGCGCTGGCCGGCATCACGGAACCCTCCGCCGGGCGGATCAGCTTCGCCGGCAAGACGGCCTGCCTGCTGGGCTTTGCCTCCATACTGCAGGACCGGCTGAGCGTCAAGGAGAACGCCCGCCTTTGCGCGGTCTTCTTCGAATTGCCCGGCGAGCCCGAAGAGAACGCCGAGCGGATCATGGCCGAGGCGGGGCTGCAGCACCTGCGCAACGCCCGCGCAGGCGAGCTCTCCACCGGCATGCGCCTGCGCCTGCCCTTCATGGCCGCGCTGGGCTCCGGGGCGGACCTGCTCCTGATAGACGAGACGCTGGCCGTAGGCGACGAAGATTTCCGCCGCCGCTGCCTGGCCCGCCTGGGCGAGCTCAAGCGCGCCGGAGCCATGCTGGTCTTCGCCACGCACGACTCTGCCCTGGCCCGCGCCCTGGCCGAAGAGGCGCTGGTGCTCGAGGCCGGGCGCGCCGTCTACCACGGCCCCGCCTCCGGCCTGCCCGCCCCGGGCGTCAAAATGCCGCCCGGAAGCGCTTTCCGCAGGGGCTTGGACCGTTACTCCCTTCTTTACACCAG
This sequence comes from Elusimicrobiales bacterium, assembly GCA_050174915.1. Taxonomy (GTDB): domain Bacteria; phylum Elusimicrobiota; class Elusimicrobia; order Elusimicrobiales; family UBA9959; genus UBA9959. The sequence continues at coordinate 482,229 of JBFXJL010000001.1, forward strand.
GCTCAAGACGGAGGGCTTCGCGCTGGAAGAGGCCGCGCCGGCCTCCGACGAGGACCTGCTGCTGGTGCATACCCCGGCCTGGCTGGCCCGCCTTAAGGCCAACGACCTCGCCCCCGCCGAGGAAGAGGCGCTGGCCCTGCCATTCTCTAAGCAGCTCTTCCCGCTGGCCTGGCGCATGGCCGGGGGCACGCTGGCCGCGGCCCGCCGGGCGCTGGCCGGCGGCCTGGGTATCTTCCCGGCCGGCGGCGGCCATCACGCTTTCCCGGACCGGGGCGAGGGCTTCTGCCCCGTCAACGATATCGCCATAGCGGCGCGGCGCCTGCTCGCCGAGGGCGCGGTAAAAAGCCCGGCGGTAATAGACTTGGACGCGCACCAAGGCAACGGCACCGCCTTCATCTTCTCAGGCGGCGAGGTGAAGACTTTCTCCGCCCACAAGGCGGACGGCTATCCGCGCCTGCGCGTGCGCTCCACTATGGACGCGGACCTGCCTGCCGGCGCCGCAGACGAGGCCTACCTCGCCGCAGTAAAGAAAGGGATAAAGGACTTTCTGGAACTGGCCAAACCGGACCTGGTCTTCGCGCTCTGCACGGCGGACGCCTACGAACGGGACCCGCTGGGCGGGCTCGCCGTCTCGGCGGCGGGACTGCGGGAGCGGGACCGCTTCCTGTTCGAAGAGCTCGCGGCCAGAGGCATCCCCGCCTGCCTGCTGCTCGGCGGCGCCTACAGCGAACCGGCCGAGGCGGCGGAGATTAATTTTAATACAGTGAGGGCCGCGGCCCGGGGAGCGCGGGGTGCGGTGGTAACTATTTAGAACAGCAGGGCGAGGAGCAGCAGCACGGCCAGGGCCAGCGCGTCATAATAGCGCCGGCCCCTTTCTTTTATGGCGCCGGCCGCGGCGGCGGCGACCAGCAGCTGGGCGGCGGCGGCGTAATAGCTGGCGGCGGCCAGGTCAGCCAGGCCGGAGAGCAAGGTAACGAAAATTATCCCGCCCAGCACCGGTACGCGGCCAAGCAGTGCGGGCAGCGTGCGCAGCCCGGCCCGCTCGTCGCCGCGCAGGTCCCGGACGTCGAAGAGCAGCGTGAGGCTAAGCACTATCAGCAGCAGGCGCCAGGTGCCCGCCAGGTAGGCCGCCAAATGGGTCCAGGCCCCGCCGTCGGCTATCAGCGCCGGAGCCATAACGGCTACCAGGAAGAAATTGGCCGTGTTCACCAGCGGCTTGACCAGCGGGTAGCCTTTCAGCCGCACCGCCGGATGGCTGTAGGCGGCAGCGGCGGCTGCGCTGTAGAGCAGGATCGGGAGCAGGGCCGGCGCCGCGGCCCACATGCCCAGGCAGACAACGGCGAAGACGGCGGTCAGGCCGCGCTGCCAGGCGTCGGCCCCGCCGGGCAGGGGCATAGTCTCGCCGTTAAAGGCGTCCTCGGCCCGGTCGTAAAGCTTGTTGGCCAGGTAGCCCGTCTGCAGCAGCGCGGCAAAACCCAGGCCGCAGCCCAGTTCCAGGCCGGACACGGCCCCGTCCATGCGGCGGCACACCACGAAATAAGCCGCCACAAAGAGCGCCACCACGTGCGCCCGCAGGCGCAACGGCAGATATAAAATTCCGGTTAACTCAGCGGCGGTCATTAGTTATATAATTTTAACAGATATGGCTATTCCGCGTTGCGTGAAATTCCTCCTGCCGGCCGCGCTGGCCCTGCTGGCGGCCCGGTCCGAAGCCGGCAGCGTGCGCATGCTAGGCGTGCAGCTGGCGGTGGATACCTCCGTCTACTCCAGCAGCGCCGCCTACGCGCGCCGCCTGGACGAAGCCATGAGCGCCGGCCTCGCCGTGCTGGACCGCAAACCGGGCGAACAGGTCATCGTCGTGCTCCCGGAACATATAGGCACTTTCCTGGCTTTCGTGGGAGAGGATCCAAAGGTACTCACAGCCCCCTCCCGCTCCGCGGTAGTCGCCAAGGCCTTTCTCGGCAACGGCGCACTTTTCCGCTACCACCTCGCCAGCGTGCTCCGCTCCCGCAGCTGGAAAGCTTTCCAGACTTATTTCGCCCTAACCAGCCTGCTGCGCTACAAGGCCGAGGCCATGTGGAAGATCTATACCGAGACCGGCTCGGCCCTGGCCGCCCGTCACCGGGTGATACTGGTGGCCGGGTCCATCTCCTCCCCCCGCGTTGAGGAAATGGCCCTGCCCCTGGCGCCGGTCTACGGCACTTCCGCGGTCTTCGGTCCCGACGGCAGCCTGCTGGGAATAGTGAGAAAGCTGCACCCGGTCATGGAAGAGACCCTGTTCCTCACGCCGGCGCCGGCCGAAGAACTGCGCCCGGTGGCGACACCGGCGGGCAGGCTCGGCGTCCTTATCTGCTCCGACTCCTGGTATCCCGACGTGTATGAACGGCTGAAAGATTCCGATTTCCTGGCGGCCCCCAGCCTCGGCGAGGGCGGCCTGGAAGTCTTCGGCAAGACCGTGAAGGCTTTCGACGGCAAGAGCTTCGAGGAAGGTTCGGAACCGGGCCACCCGACGGTACGCGACACCTGGTTCCAGAACGGCCTGGTGGGCAGGATCGCCGCCACCAGGGCCCGCGGCGGGGTACAGCCCTTTCTCACCGGGAGATTGTGGGATATGGAAACCGGCGGCCCGGGAGTCTCCCTGCTGCGCCGGGGCGAAAAATACAAGCTGACGGTGGTGGAAAGCATAAAAGGCTCGGACACCTTCGTCACCCTGGCAGCGCCGCTCGGGAGGGTCCGCAATTGAGCTTCCTGGAAAAGCGCATACGCGTCTTCAACCGCTACCTGGCCGCCGGCAAGGCGCAGGGGCTATACTGCTTCATGCGGGATTTCGGCGGCTCCGCCGGCCCGCGCGTGACCGTGGCGGGCCGCGACTTGGTGATGCTCGCCTCCAATAATTATCTCGGCCTTACCACCAGACCCGAAGTGCTGGAAGCCGCCGCCGCCGCGCTGAAGCGTTATGGTTCGGGCGCCGGCTCCGTGCGCATGATCGGCGGCACCATGGACCTTCACCTGCGCCTCGAAGAGCGACTGGCGGCGCTGGCCGGCGCCGAGGCGGCCCTAACCTTCACCTCCGGCTACGCTTCCAACATTTCCGTGGTTTCCGCCCTGGTCTCGGCCCGCGACTCGGTGCTCATGGACCGGCGGGCCCACGCCAGCCTCTACGACGCCTGCGGCCTGGCCGGGGTTAAACCCGAGCTCTTCGCTCACAGCGATATTGAAGACCTGCGCGCGCGCCTGGCGGCCCTGCCTCCGGACAAAGGCCGCCTGGTGATAGTGGACGGCGTCTACAGCGTAGACGGCGACATCGCCCCGCTGGACCGGATCAAGCGAGCCTGCGACGAAGCCGGCGCGGCCCTGCTCGTGGACGAGGCCCACGCCACCGGGGTGATCGGCCCCGGCGGCAGGGGTACGCCGGCCCACTTCGGCCTGGAAGGGAAAGTGGACCTGGTGATGGGCACGCTCAGCAAGGCGCTGGCCTCCTCCGGCGGCTTCGCGGCCGGCTCTCGGGACCTGGTGGATTATCTGCGCCACCATGCCAGGGCTTTCCTGTTCAGCACGGCGCTCACTCCCCCCGATTGCGCCGCGGCGCTGACCGCGACGGAAATACTACTGCGCGAACCGGAGCTGCCGCTGGGGCTGCGCTCCAATTCTGCGCGGCTGAGGGCGGGCCTGCGCTCCCTGGGTTATCCGGTAACCGACGACCCCACGCCGATAGTGCCGCTGCTGGTCGGAGCGGACTTCGACGCCTACCGCGTGGCGCTGAGACTGCAGGAACTGGGCGTCTACGCCACGCCTTTCATTTTTCCTGCCGTGGAGAAAGGCCGGGCACGCCTGCGGCTGAGCGTCACCGCGGCCCACTCGCCTGCCGACATAGACCGCGCCCTGGAAGCTTTCGCCGCCTTGCGCCCTCTTATCGCGGACAGCCTCCAACGGGCAGGAATTAAAGCATGAACCCGGCCTACCCCCCTCTGCCGCCCAAGGCCAGGCTTGATATGGCTGTGCTAAAGGCCCGGCTGGCGGCCCGGCGGCCCGGCGTGCCGCATTCGCTCTTTCTAGGGCTGACGGCCCGCTGCGACCTTGCCTGCCGCCACTGCAAATATTCCGGCCGGGCCGGTGGCGCGGACATGCCGCTCGCGCTCTTGCGCCGGCTGCTGACCGGCGCCGCCGCCGCCGGCGTGCCGCGCGTGGTTTTCTTCGGCGGCGAGCCGCTGCTGTACCCTGGCCTGGAAGAGGCCGCGGCCCTGGCTGCGAAGCTGGGCATTTTCACCGAGTTGGACACCAACGGCCAGACCCTGTCGCCCGCCAGGGCCCGCGCGCTGGCCGCCGCGGGCCTCTCTTGCGCCATGATCAGCCTGCATTCCGCCTCCCCCGCCCGCCACGACGCCTTGTCCGGGCGCGGCTCTTTCGCCCGGGCCGCCGCCGCCGTCAAAGCGGCCCGCGACGCCGGGCTCATCACCTATATTTCCTCCTGCGTCTTCTCCGCCTCCGCCGGAGAAGAACTGACCGGCCTGCTGGCTTATGCCAGGCGGGCCGGAGCCCACGGGGCGCGCCTGCTGGCCTATGCGCCTCCGGCTGGCCGCGATACGCTGCCGGCCCGGCTGGCCGGCCGGCTCGAACGCCTCTCCCCCGAAGGTTATGCCAGGACCTGCGCCCTGCCCGGCGGCGGCTGCGCGGCCACGGCCGGCGACGTGCTGTACTGCGGTCCCGGCGGCGAGGTGCGCAGCTGCCCCTACTCCGGCGCGGCGCTGGGCTCCGCCTCACGCCGCGGCATAGCCGCTTTCATGCGGCCGCGCCCAGCGGCGGGCGCCCCCGTTTTCCCCTGCCAAAGCGGCCGCAGTTTGCTAAAATAAAACCATGCCGGAAAACAAGAAAAACCCGCTGATACTCGAGTCGGTAACCTGGCGCAAGACCGGCGACGAGGCCGTGATCCTGGACCTGGAGAGTTCCAATTATTACTCGGCCAACGATACAGGTACCTATGTCTGGGAACAGTTCAGCGCCGGCAAGAAGCCCGAAAAGATCGCTGAGAACCTCGCCGAAGAGTACGGCATCGCGCCCGCGCAGGCCAGGCTCGACGTCAAAGATTTCCTCAAGGACCTCGCCAGATTCAAGATAGTTCGCCCGGAGGCGGCCAAATGAAACAGCAGAAAAAAACCCAGCAGAAGCCGCGCAAGTACCAGAAACCGCAGCTGCGCTCCCACGGGAAGATAAGTGAAGTCGCTTCCGCCTTCAAACCGTAAACCTAAAACTGCCTTCCTGTTCCCCGGTTCAGGCAGCCAGCACCCGGGCATGGGCCTGGAACTGTACCGCCGGGTGCCGGCGGTGCGCGACGCCCTGGACGCGCTGCCGCCGCTGGCCTCTCCGGGACTGCGCGATATCATGTTCTACGGCCCTGAGAACAAGCTGTTCCCGCCGGTAGACTCCCCGACCCCCTCCCTCTTTTTCGAAGCCACCGTAGCGCTTTCCCTCTCTGTGGCGGCCGCCCTGCGCGCCGCCGGCGCGCGGCCGGACTGCGCCGCCGGCCGTAGCGTCGGCGAGTTCGCGGCTTTCGCCTTCTCCGGCGCCGTGGCCCCGGACTTCTGCTTTAAAGCCATACGCGAATTCTCCCGGCTGGGCCAGCGCAACTGCCTGGAGCGCCCCAGCGTGCTGCTGACCGTCTACGGGGCCGGCAGGAGGGACCTGGAAAAAGCCTGCTCGGCGCTGGTCCGCGGCGGCAGGGTCTGCGAGCTGGTTAATTTTTATTCCCGGCTGAACGCCGGCGTGGCCGGCATGGACGCCGACCTGGCCGCCCCCTTCAGGGCGCTGCTGCCGAAGCGCGCGCGCGTGAAACCCTGCAAGGAAGTCGGGGCTTTCCACACCTCTCTTTTCGCCGACACCGCCGCGGCCGTGGCCGCCCTGGCCGCCGCCGAAACTTTCAGCGAACCCGCCTGCGGCCTCTATTGCGCCAGCGACGCCCGCCGGGCGGCCGCCCCCTCCAGACTGCGCTCGCGCTTCGCCCGCGCGGTGGACGGCCCGGTGCTGTGGGAAGAGACGCTGCGCGCCCTGCTGCGCGACGGCGTGCGCACTTTCGTGGAGCTGGCCCCCGGAGCCATGCTGACGGAATTCATCTGCGACCTGCCGCCGGGCGCGGAGGTACTGCGCACCGACACGCCCGAAAATTACGCCGGAACGCTGGCCCGGCTGGTAGAAAAGTGACCCCGGCCACTACGATAAAGCTGAACCTCGCCGGCTGCGCCGTGGAGTTCACCTGCGCGGACCCGAACCTCGCCGCGGCCGTGGCCGCGGACTTCTCCGCTTTCCCCTCCGGCGGCGGCGGGGCCCCCGTCAGAATAGAAGCCAGTCTAGCACCCGTAGCCAGGCCTGAGCTAACCCTGCTGCGCTGCCGGAGCTGGAGCATCTTACCCGCCCGCCCCGGCCTGCGCCGGGTCTGGTATCCGGAAGGCGCCCTCTGCGAGTATGACTATACCGCCCGCTCGGGCCTGATACGGGCGGGCAGCCTCGCCCTGCTCAAAGAACTCTCTTACCTGCTCATACTCTCACGGGCCGGAGAAGAACTGGACCGGCGCGGCCTGCACCGCCTGCACGCCGGGGCGCTGGGCCGCCGCGGCCGGGCGATTTTATTCTGCGGAGCGCAGGGCACAGGCAAGACCACGCTGCTGCTGGAACTGTTGAAAGACCGGGAATTCAGCCTGCTCTCCGACGACACGCCGTTGATAGCGGCCGACGGCACCGTGCACCCTTTCGCGGCGCGCGTAGGCCTCGGCCAGGACAGCCCGCATTTAGCGGAGCTCGGGGAGTTAAGGAAATTCGTACGGCGCCATTATTCGCCCAAGCGGCTGCTGGACATCGCCCCCGCCGGCATCCGTGTTTCGCCCCCCCTGCCTCCTGGCGGGGTTTTCCTGCTGCGCCGGGCCGCCGCCCCACGCCTCGGCCCGGCCGGCCGCGCGGCCGCCGCCGGAGAATTGCTGCGTTCCCTCGCGCTGGGCTGCGGCACGCCGCAGCTGGCCGAATATTTTCTTAGGCCTGAGCCGGCAGATGCGGCAAGGAAGACGGGGATATTCTTCTCCCGCCTGCGCGCCGCGCGCGCGCTGCTGTTAAAAACTGATTTCTATTTTTTTGAGGTCGGCCCGGACCGGACCGCGAACGCGGCCGCCTTCAAGGCCTTTCTGAACAGCGGCAGCGCCGCGGCCTGAGCCTTCCGGAGACTTTTTCCAGCAATCCTTCCATAAAACCCGCCGCCCAGCCGGCGGCGTAACAGCCGTGCAGGGCCGGGTACAGCAAGACCAGGGCCGGCTTAACGGCCGGGGGCGACGCCGAGAGTGCGGCCGCCAGGAAAGAAACTGAAAAATATATTCCCGCGGCCGGGAGCAGCAGGCCAGGGGCCCAGGCCGCGGCCAGCGCCGCGCCGGCCAGCGCCGCCGGGGGCAACAGGGTGAAAGCCGAGAATCCCAGCGGGCTCAGAGCGGTGATCTGGCCTCTTCCCCGCCCGGAACAGAACACCTGCCGCAGGAAACCCGCCGGCTCGGCGCGGCGCCGGTGCACCAGGTTCAGCTCCCCGCTGAGCGCCATGCGCGCCCCGGCCGCGGCCATGCGGTTGAGCAGCAGGTTCTCTTCGGCGCTGCTCAAATGGCCCTCGAAAGACAACCCCCGCTCCCGCAGAAAGCCGCCGTCCAGTGTGAGGTTGCAAAGTATGAATTTCTCCGGCGCGGATTCGGCCGTGCCGCTGGCCGGGGCGAAGCGTGAGGTAAAAGGCCCGCCGCCCCAGTAACCGGCGAGCAGGGCGTAAACGGCACCCTCGAAATAACCGGCGTCGCGGTGCAGCTCCTGCCCGCCTCCGAACACCGAGACCCCGGGGTTCTGCCGGATCAGGCCGGCCAGGCGGTCCAGGTAGCCGGGCGGCACTTCGGTATCATCGTCGAGAAAACAGAGCCAGCGCCCCTCCGCCCGCGCCGCGAGCAGCGCCCGGGCTTCGCCGCGGCAGGCGCGCCGCAACTGCACAGTCTTCAGTTCGGGCCACTCCGAGTAGCGCTCCAGCAGCGCCGCCGAAGCCGGGTCCTCGCCGTCTATGCCCGCCAATATTTCCCTGGCGGGTCCGGCGCGGCGCAGGCTCTCCAGACAGGCCCGCAGCAGGGCAGGGCGGCCGCGCGTGATGATGATGACGCTTATCCCGCCGGTGCTCAAGCCCCCTCCATCATCGCAGCCGTCTGCGCCGCGACGAACTCGTAGTTGGCGCCGCAGGCTCCGCCAGCCCTGAAGTCCTGCCACGACGGGCCTCCGCCGAACTGCGCGCGGTAAGCCTCCCCCAGCTCGTGCGGGCGGGAGAAGGCTGGAGCGGCGCCCGCGCTCAGCACCAGACGCAGGCCGGCCGCCCGGGTGTAGAAATAATGCGCGGGCATGGAGCCCCAGAGCGATCGCCAGGAAGCGGAAAAATGCGCGGCCGCCAGCCGGGCCGCCGCGGCGGCAGCGTTCTTGCCCGGCGCCTGCGGCCTGGGCGCGCCGTAGAGGAATAAGCCGCCGTCTTCCGGCGAGGATCCGGCGGCGGGGACCAGCAGGTCCTGCCAGAACAGCGGGTTATTTAGATAAGGCAGGCCGGCCAGGGCCAGGAAGGACGAGCGCGAGAGCAGCAGCGGCGCCGCCGAGAAGTAATGCGTCGCGCGCCTGGCCGCGCCGTAGGCCGACGCGGCTTTCAAGAAAGCCGCCTTATCGCCCGCCAGGGCGTCCGGCAGCAGCACGTAGACGCGGTACAGGGAATCCAGGACAACGCCGGTGCCAGGGCCGGCTTCACGGGCCAGGGCGGCGCAGGAGTTCTCGAAAACGTGCGTATTGAACCAGGCCGGGTTAGCGGGAGCGACGGCGCCGGGCGCCTCCGGAGAGGCCGGACACGCAGCGTGCAGGGCGGCGAAGGCCTCGAAGGCCGCGGCGGCCGGATCTCCTGGCGCCGAGAGGTCCGCCCCTATGCTGCGGGCGTAATCGCGGCGGGAACCGCGGGCCGGGGACGCCGTGTCCAGATAGCGCCGAACGTCCACCATCCCTTTCAGGCAGTTGCGAGCGCGGAAGGCCGGCGGCAGGCCCGCGGCGTAGAAATGCGACAGCAGCAGCGTGTAGGCGTAGAAAGCTTCCGTCAGGTCGGCCGCCGCCGCTCCTCCGGCTGGCTCCGGCCTGATCCCGGGCCCGGCTAGCAGGCGGGAAGCGGAAGAAAACTCGGCGCCTTTCACGCCCCAGGCCGACATGAAAGCGGAAAAATGCGCCGCAGGAGCGCTCAGCACCTCTCCGGTAAAGGGGAACAGGGCGCGGAACAGGCGCAGGCGGCGGCGCAAGGCGCGCCACGCGGCCCAATCCTCGGCCGGCGCGGCCGGAGCGGCGAGCAGGGCGAGGTCCATGTCGCTGAGGCCGGCCACCCAGCCGCCGGCGGCCATGCCGCGGTAGAGGTAGAGAGAAGCGCCCCGGCCCGGGCGCAGCAGAACGGCGGCGGCGCGCGCCGCTGCCAGGTAATACAGGCGGTAAACCCAGGCCAGGGGCGGCATGCCGGCGGTAGCCGCCGCGAAACGGAACAACAGCGCCCTGGCCCTGGAAGGCGCCGGACGGGCCGCGGACGGGGCCCAACGCTCGCCGTTCACGAAAACGTCCACGGCCAGCAGCACCGCGCCGTGGGCGGCCTCCAGCCCGGGGTAGGGCGCGCCGTCTATGCGCGCCCCGAGGAGAGTGACCCGGCCGGCCGCCGCCCGCAGGCCGCCTTTGGCCCCGCCGGCGGAGCGCAGCCCGCTGGCGTACAACGAAAGGCCGGAAAGAGCGGCGGCGTAATCCCGGGCTGTTATTTGCAGGTCCTCCGCGCGCAACTCGGCGGCGCCGGAGGTCAGCAGCCCCCCCGCCCCGGAAGCTTGTACTCCGCGCAACTCGGCGCTGCGGCAGCCGATATCCAACGCCGCCCCCTCGCCGGCCTTCAGCTCGCAGCCGCGAAGGGTCAGAAAGGCAGCCCCGCGCGCGTAGACAGCGTCGGAAGAGGAGGTAAAGGCGGAGCCCACCGCGCGCAGCCGCGCGCCGCCAGCCAGCGAGACCGCCGGCGCCCCGGAGCAGTCAGCGGAAAAACGCTCCAGTGAAACTCCGGCAGAACCGCCGGCGGCAAGCGCGGCGTGCTTGCCTTCGGAGCGGCAGGAAAAGGCGAAGAGCCGGGAGGCGCCGGAGAGTTCGAAAGAGGGACCGGCATTTCCGGAGAAACTGCAGCCTGCCGCCTCCAGGGCCGCCAAACCGGACAGGGCGGTTCCCGACCCGTTGCCGGTGAAATCGCAGCCTTCGGCCGCAGCGCGCGCCCGCCCGGAAAACCGCAGCGGCGCGCCGGCGTTGTTTTCAAAGCGGCAGCGGTACAGCCGGACCCGGGCCTGGCCGGCAAGTTGCGCCCCCTCATGGTTGCCGGCAATTACGCAGCCGGAGGCGGAAAGCGCGGCGTGGCCGGAGAGGTACAGGGCGGACCCGCCGTCCGAGAAGGCGCAGCCGGAAGCTGAAAATTTTATAAAACCAGCCGCCGCCTGGCCCGAGAGTTCTACCGCCGATCCGCCGCAGCGGTCCGCCAGGCCGCCGCAGACCAAGAGCACGGCGTGGTCCCCGGCCAGCAGCGCCGGTCCGGTCAGGTCCGTAAAAGAGCAATGCTCCAGCGTGGCGCCGGCGGCCCCGTAGAGCTCGGCGCCGCGCAGGCCGCCGCTGACGGCGCAGCCTTGCGCCAGGACCGAGGCGGCGTCGCGCGCCGAGAAGGCGCAGGCCGCGGAGCCGGAAAGCCGGGCATGTGAAAGGGTCAGGCGGCCGCTCCCCAGGGCATAGATACCGGAGAAGGCGGGGCCGCCGACGAGCACGGGCGCGGCGGCGGTCCCGGCGGCATGGAACACGCCGTAGACCAGCATTTTGGCGCCGGCGCGCTCCAGGGAGCGCGCCTCGCCGTCCAGGCCGGCGCGCAGCACAGGGAAGAACCAGGGCTCGCGCCGCTCGAAAACTATTTCGGTGCCCGGGAGGGCGGTCACGCGCGCCCCGGCGGCTATCGTCAGATAATCGGCCACCACTACGCGGCCGCTCCAGGTCTCGTCGGTGGTTATCCTGCCGCTCTTTACGGCGCAGACCCCGGCGGCGGGCGCGCCGCCGCGGAGGCGCGCGGGCAGGGCGGCCAGCCGCAGCAGGGCGGGATAGAGAGAGGCCTCCCAAAGCAGGTAGAGCGGGTTCAAAAGCCAGGAGGGCAGCAGCGGCCTGGCGGCGGAGAAGAGCACAGCGGCGCAGGCGGCGCCGAGATATAAGATTTTATTGACTGCCGCGCCGTAGAGAGGCAAGAGGAGCGCGCCGGGAAGACGGCGCTCCAGGCGGTAGCGCAAGCCGCCGCGCTCCAGCGCCACGGCCAGTCCGGCCGGCTCGTAGGCCGACGGCGGCCAGTCGGGCAGGAAATTGGCGTCTCCCTTGCTAAGCAGCAGGCGCTTCCCACCCGCTGAGGCGTTGAACAGCACGCGGTGCAGCACATAGCCCGAGGGCAGGCCCCCGGACCACTTCACCAGCAGGGCCAGGTCGCCGGGGCGCGGCTCTTCCGGCGCGCAGGGGCGCACCACCGCCGCGTCTCCCGGCTCGAGCAGGAAGCGCATGGAGTGGCCCAGCACCGGATATGTTCTTTCCAATCAGCCTCCCGGCCGTCAGGTTTTGCCGCGCAGCCGGCGGCCGTCGCTTTCCAGATGCGGATCTATCTCGTCGAGGAACTCCAGGGCTTTGCGGCACCACTTGTCCACGAACACCGCGCGGTTCTTCTCCGCCCAAGCGTAAAAATGGTCGTGCCCGCCGAAACTGGCATGGTGGCGGTGCCAGACGAAGACGCCCTTGGCGGCCTTCAGTTTCCAGCCGGCCTGGCGCAGGCGCAGGCAGTAGTCGAAATCCTCGAAGCAGCCCGTGCCAAAGCGCTCGTCGAGCAGCCCCACGCTCTCATAGGCCTCGCGGCGCATCAGGAAACAGAAGCCCACCAGCCGGTGCACCTCGTAAGCGTCCCGACCGAAGCGCAGGCTCATCGCCTGCGCGAATACCCTGAGGGCGGCGGGGTCCTTCTCCACTTTCGGCGCCAGCACCACGCGCTGCACGCCGACGGTGCGGTTGGTAACCGGACCGCAGGCCCCGGCGGCGGGGTCGCGGTCCAGGCAGTCGGCCAGGCCCTGGAGGCCCCCCTCGTAAAAAGCCACGTCGCTGTTGACCACGGCCAGGTATTTGCCGGTGGCGGCCTTCAGGCCGGCGTTGACCGCGCGGGCGAAACCGAGATTGGTCTTGTGGCGGATCTTGACGGCGCCCCGCAGCCCCGCTATGTAGCGGCGCGTCTCCGGGCCGGAGCCGTTGTCGACGAGGATGAGCTCGTAAAGCCCGCGCGCGGTGCGCTGCAGGCTCTCCACGCAGGCCCGCAGGTCCGCGGGGGCGTTATAGACCGGGATGATGACGCTGATCTTGGTTTTTGCTCTCATTTTTTATGCGGCGCCGCCCGCTGCGGCCGCCGTAAATATTATAGAATTTTCCAATGACGGCCGCGGAAAAACCTCGCCTTTACCTGCTCTTAGCGGCGCTAGCTGCCGCCTGCGCCCTCGCCGTCCACCTGCCTTTCGCTTCGGACGAGCTGCTCTGGGACGACGGGCAGTACCTGGCCGGCAACCCTTTCGCCGCCGACTGCGCCAGCCTGGGCGCGGCCCTGAACCCGCTGAACCTGGTCCGCGTGCTGCCGGTGCCCATGAGCGCCCGCCCGGTGGTCAACGCCACGCTCGCGGCCGACGCCTGCGGCGGGGCCGGCCCGCGCGGCCTCAAGGCCACCAACGCGCTGCTGCACGCCGGCAATAGCGCCCTGGTCTTCTTCCTGCTGCTTATCCTCTCCAACTCTCCGCCCGGCGCCCTGTTCGGGGCGCTGGCCTTCGCCGTGCACCCGGCGGCCGCCGAGACCATCCATATTGTCGTCTTCCGTTCCCATCTGCTGGGCTTCTTCTTCTTCGTCTCCGGCCTGCTATGCGCCCTCTTTTACGCCAGGCGGCCAGGCGCCTCGACTGGCCTGGCCGCCGCCGCCTGCCTGCTGCTCGGCGCGCTCAGCGTGGAGACGGCCGTGGTGCTGCCGCTGGCAGCCGCGCTGGCCATCTTCACCGACTCCGGCAGGGCCGGCCTCAGGCGGGCGCTGCCGCTGCTGGCGGCCGCCGTGCTGGTGCTGGGCTTCTACGCCTGGTTCCGCGCCCCTCGCGCCGGCTACAGCCTGCCGGGCAGCTCGGCCGGCATAAGCGCCCCGTCCCCCCTCTACCCTGCCGCCCTGTTGCCGCAGGAACGGCCCGCTCGCTACCTCTGGAGCCTGCCGCCGCCGTGGCGGGAAGTTTACGAGAGCCGGAGAACCAATCTTTACACGATGTCCCTGGTGGCGCTGACCGACCTGCGCGACCTGCTGCTGCCCTACAGGCTGAGCGCCGATTACTCCCCGAGGGTACTGCGTTCTTTCGCCGAGGGCGCCCTGCCGCTGGCAGGGGCGCTGGCCGCGCTGGCCGCGGGAATATTCCTCTACGCCCGCCGCCGGCTCACAGGCCTGGCGCTGCTGCTGATAGCCGCCGGCCTGCTGCCGGCCCTCAATCTCTGGCCGGCCTATAATCTGAAGGCTGACCGCTACCTGTACCTGCCCCTGGCCGGCGCGGCCCTGCTGGCGGCGGCCGGTCTCCGCTACGCACTGGGCAGCCGCTACCGGCTGCCGCTGCTGGGCGCGGCGGTATTATGGCTGGCCGGCCTGGGCGGCACAACGCTGCTGCGCGGGCCGCGGTTCCGGGACAACCTGGCGCTGTTCTCCGCCGCGGCCGACGCCGCGCCGGCCTCTCCCAGGGCGCGCCTCAACCTGGGGGCGGCCCGCCTGCGCGCCGGGGACTGCTCCGGCGGCGTACAAGCTTTCCGCGAGGCAGCCGGGCTGGACCCTGACGCGGCCCACCCGCGCCTGCGGCTGGCTTACGCGCTGGCCGGCTGCGGAGGCCGCGCGGAAGCGGCCGCTTTGCTGGAAACCTATCCGCCGGACGCCGACTCCGCCTACCTCAAAGGCCTGCTGAAGCTAAAGACCGACAGGGCCGGCGCGGCGGCGCTGCTGCGCTCCGCGCTGGCGGCCTCGCCCGGACGCCGGGACTTCTACCTGGCGCTGAAGCTGGCCGAAAACAAAGATCCCGCCGGCGGGAACGGGCGGGACAAGGAAGAACTGCGCGCTTTTCGCGAGGCCCTGGCCGAAGCGGGCTTATTTTTTTGAACCGAAATTGGTGAAGGAATAAGAGGAGAGCTGCACCGGTTTGAAGTTAAAGCTGGCCGACGGCTCTCCCATCGGCATGCCGTCGGCGCCGGGGCTGGCGTACTTCTGCAGCCAGGCCTCCCATTTCTGCCCGAAATCAGCCCCCTCGCGCATCCTGTAGTTCTTCCAGAGGGCCTCGTCAGTTCTGCCCCCCGCCCTAAGCTCCTCGCAGAAGGCCTTGAACTGCACACGCGTATGCGGCTTGTTGAGGTACAGCACGGCCCCGTAGGACTGCAGGTACCAGTCGGCGATCTGGGTATCGGACTGCAGCTGGTCGAGCTTCACGCCGAAGAAAGTGGTGAACGGCAGGCGCCGCTCCTTGGGGAAATAGGCCAGCGCCCGGCTCCACGCGCCGCCTTCGGGAAACACGGATTCCTCCATATAGACGGCCAGCCCCTCGTTAAGCCACTGCGGCGGGTACTTCAGTTTCTCGGCGAAATAGCTCTCGAAATAGAGATGCGTCAGCTCGTGCGCTATGACCGCCTTCAGTTTCAGCATGTCGCCGGTGTCGTAGACCACGATGGTCTTTTTGGCCACGAACGCCAGGCCCTTCGACCAGCGCGGCGGCTTGAACTCGCCTTTGAGGTAGGAGTCCTGCGAGGAATAAATATAGATCTTGGTGCGCTCGCGCACCATCCAGGGCGCGAACATGGCCAGGTTGAGGCGCATCGAGGAATACATGCGCTCCATCTCCAGCGAGACGGAGGCCGGGGACCACACTGATTCGTGCAGGATCTCGAAATGAGGAGAGGTTTTTACGTGCCAGCCTGAGCTCCGCTGTACCTGCGCGACCGGAGGATCAGCGGCTAGGACCGGAAACGCACATAATTGCATGAGTAGCAGGATACGGACTGACATGGCGCACCTCGGTCATGAACAATCATATCCGCCGGGACATGACGGGCAAGAAGTCGAGTCGCTATCCTGGTTGGAAAAAAAGACCACTTTTTTTGCCAATCCAGGGCAACGGCAAAAACAGATTCGCTGCTGCGTGTCTTGACCGATATCGAGGTTCCGGAAACCGCTGGATGGAATGGTTCCCAGGTTCTGCATATTCCAGCTGGAGAACTGGTCCATTGAGTAGCCTTGGGAATGAGCCGCGGCCACGCTTGACCGGGAATTGCGCGCGGCCAGCACGTAGCGGGCCAGCACCCACTTCATGACCATCACCGCGATCATGGAGAGAATAATGGAAATGACCAGGGTCTGGACCAGCACTATGCCTTTTTTCCACCCGCGTTTCATATATTCATAGTCTAGCAGAGAAACCCCCCTACGGCAAGGGCGCCGCGGGAGGGACTAGGGCCGGGACACCGAAGCGGCAATCACGGTATCGAGCGAAAAGTCGACGTCGCGCTGGGAGGCGCCCATGCCTCGGGCCGAGGCGTCCCAGAAAGAACGCAGGCGCACCCGCACGGTGGCTGAATCGTTGATGCGCTCCGCCGGGCGGCGGGAGAAGATCATCTGCCCGGGCAGGGGCGCGACATACTGCGAAAGCTTGACGACGGTCTGGCCGCCCATGTTCGCACCGCAGGAGCCGAGCGGCACGGGGTAGACCCCGTTCCACACAGGGGAGCCCGGCTGGCCGCAGGGGATGTTGGAGACCGGCAGGTTGGCAGTGTGGTAAAAAAGGGCCTGGGTGCCCGGCATCGCCGTGTCGTTGCCCAGGCAGAAATGGTGCCAGGCAGGCCGGCTGACGGCCGCGGCGGCCAGGTTCACGGGGTAACAGCCGGTGAGCCGGTCCACGTTGGTGGCAAAATCCAGCACATTGCCCTGGGCGCCGAAAGCCGGCGCGTCGATGCGCGTGGCCGCGGAGAGGTTGTTCTGGATGGCGCGCATGCCCAGCAGCATGGTGGTCTTCACCGTGTTGCCGCGGTAATTCTGCAGCATGTGCCGGTGCGCGGTGGAATAGATGGTGGCCATGGAGGCGGCCATGAAGCTGAAGATAAAGATGGCCACCATCAGTTCGACAAGAGTGAATCCGCGGCTATTTTTCATTTTCAATCCGTGTAAGTGAGGCTGAAGGAGACCTGCTTGCAGGCCAGCTCGTAATTAGGCGGGGTGCCCAGGCCGAAACCGCAGTCGTAGCTGGTGACGTTATAAGTGAAGCTGCCTCCGTTGGCGATAGGCGTGCCGGCGAGCAGCGAGGTGATATTGTGGTTGCCGTTGCGCAGCGCCCATTGGCCGGAGCCGTCCGCGGCCCAGCGCCCCGCGACGGCGCCCGGGGAATAATTGGGATCGTTAGGGGCGACGCTGACGTAGACCTTCAGCGCCTGCTGGGCCTGGCGCAGGGCCATGGCCGCGGCGTCGCGCTTGTCCGCCCTGGCGTCGGCGACGAAGCTGGACAGCACCACGGAGAAAACGGCGCTGGCGGTCATGGCCGCGATGACCGTGGCCATCACGACCTCGATCAGCGTCTGTCCGGGGCGTCCGCGCGTCTTCATATCAGAACCTCGGGCAGGAGGGCACGTTGGTGCCGCTGGCGAAACAGCGGCCGTTCATGTCAAAAGAGTAATTCCAGCTGTTGTACGGAGAGTTGCCGCCGTTGCGGCGGGTGCAGGCCGCCCCGCCGCCGCAGGAGGCCTGGCCTACCTGGTAAACGTAGTAGGAGGCGCCGCCGGGGCCGGTGCCCCACTGCTGGGCGGCCACGTACTGGCAGCGCACCAGGCGGCAGGCGGACCTGTCGGTGGGCTGGCAATTGGTGGTATTGCAGGAGTCGGTCATGAAACCCGAGAGGTTTTCAGCCGCGGTCGGGTGGTCGATCTTGTACATGCGGTAAGCGTTGGCGAGCATGTGCCCGATGGCTACGGCGTCGCTGGCGCGGGAGGTCTCCACGGTTTTGAGGTAGCGCGGCACGCCCACCGAGGCCAGGATGCCCATGATGAGCACCACCACCAGCAATTCTATCAGCGTAAAGCCTGTTCTGACGGGTTTCATAGTTTCCTCCCGGCGCGGTTTAACCGGCGCCGATCTGCGAGAGCTGGAAGATGGGCATGAAGATACTCATCACGATGACGGCCACGATACCGCCGACGCCCACGACCAGGATAGGGTCGATCATCGCCGAGAAGCGGCGCAGCCACTGGTCTATCTGCTCCTGGTAATATTTAGACAGCACCACGATGATGTCCGGCAGCTTGCCCGACTCTTCGCCCATCCACATCATCTCCGTCACCATGGGCGGGAAGATGCCGGTCTTCTTGAAAGACTCGGAGATGGAGCGGCCGCTGGCTATATCGTTCTTGGCCTGCTTGAGCGCGCCCTGGAAGATCAGGTTCTTCTTGAAGGCGCCCTCGAGCACCGAGACGGCGTTGAGGATGCTGACGCCCGAGCGGATGAGCGTGGCCATGGTGGTGAGCATGCGCTCGATGGCCATGGCCTTCATCAGCGCGCCGAAGAGCGGCAGGTTGAACTGGATGTGGTTCCAGGTCAGGCGGCCCGGCGGCGTGGCGATGTAAGCCCTGAAGGCGAAGACGCCGCCGATGGTGCCGACGAGCATGAGCACGAAATACTTGGTCAGGATGTGGGAGACCAGCAGCACCATGCGGGTGACGATGGGCAGCGTCAGGCCGAAGTCCTTGAAGATGTCGGCGAAGACCGGGACGATGTAGAAGATGAAGTAGACCAGCACGCCCATGGACATCGTGAACAGCACGGCCGGGTAGGAGACGGCGGTGACGATCTTGGACTTGACGTTCTCCTGCGATTCGCTATAGGCGGTGATCTGCCGCAGCACGGCCGGCAGCTGGCCCGAGACCTCGCCGGCCTGCACCAGCGAGACCCAGATGTCGTCGAAAACCTTGGGGTGCTTCTCGAGCGCCTTGTGGAAGGCGCCGCCGGCCGAGACTTCCTTGGTGACGGCCGACAGCACGGCGCCCAGCGCCTTGTTCTCGGCGTGCTCGGAAAGCAGGGACAGCGCGCGCACGAGCGGGATGCCGCCGCCTATCAGCGTGGACATCTGCTCGCCGAAGAAGACCATCTCGCGGCCGGAGATGCTCCCCCCGCCCATCTTCTTGAGGCTCATGATGCCTTTGGACTTGGTGTCCTCGGCCTGGATGGAAAGGATGAAGAGCCCCTTGGTCTGCAGGGTCTGTACCGCGCCGTCTTCGTCGTCGGCGTCCACGGCGCCGGTGGTTACCGTGCCCTGGGCGTCCTGTACCGTATAAATGAAGCGTCCCATATATATTGAAGTCTAACAGAAAGTCGGGTCTAGTTCAAGCCCCTATCTCTCGGTCATCGTTATCGACAGCATGTCGTCGGCCGAGGTGATGCCGGCCAGCACCTTGCGCCAGCCGCTGGCGCGCAGGTCCCAGGCGCCGCTCTTGAGCGCCGTTTCGCGCATCTTCGGCACGTCCGCGTCCTTGACGATGACGCGCTTGATCTCCTCGGTGATGAAGAAAACCTCGTAGATGGCCTTGCGGCCCTTGTAGCCCATGTTGACGCACTTGGGGCAGCCGCGGGCCTTGTAGAAGGTCAGCCGCGTCAGGTCGGGCAGCGGGTCCAGCCGGGATTCGCGGGCGAACATGTCCAGTTCCTCCTGCGAAGGGCGGTACGGCACTTTGCAGTCAGGGCAGAGCACGCGCACGAGGCGCTGCGCGGCCACCAGCAGCAGGGTGCTGGCCAGCAGGTACGCTTCGATGTCCATGTCGATGAGGCGCGGGATGGCCTCGAGGGCGCTGTTGGTATGCAGCGTGGAGAGCACGAGGTGGCCGGTCATGGCGGCCTTGAGGCAGGCCTCGGCCGTCTCGTTGTCGCGGGTTTCGCCGACCAGGATGACGTCGGGGTCCTGGCGGAGGAACGAGCGCAGGCCGGCCGCGAAGGTGAGGCCGATCTGCGGCCGGATCTGCACCTGGCTGATGCCCTCCATCTTGACTTCGACGGGGTCCTCCAGGGTCATGATATTGATCTCGGGCGACTTGATGGTGTTGAGCACCGCGTTGAGGGTGGTGGTCTTACCGGAACCAGTCGGCCCGGTCAGCAGGATGAGCCCGTGAGGGGCGGTGGCCGCCTTCAGGAAGTCCTCTTTCTGGCGCACCTCGAAGCCGATCTTGTCCACGTTGAATTCCACGTTGCCCTTGTCGAGCAGACGCATGACCAGCTTTTCGCCGAAGACGGTGGGGCAGATGCTGACGCGGGTTTCGATGTTGCGGTTCTGGAACTTGATGGTGAAGCTGCCGTCCTGCGGCAGGCGGCGTTCTGAAATGTCGAGTTTCGCCAGGATCTTGACGCGCGAGATGATGGCGTCGAAGAGCTCGGACTGCGGCGCGCTGCGCTCGTAGAGCGTGCCGTCGATGCGGAAGCGCAGAGCCACCTTCTCGTCGTACTTTTCCAGGTGGATGTCGCTGCAGCGCTCGCCGATGGCCTGCTTGATGATGGCGTTGACGAGCTTGATGGACTGCGCGCCCTTGGAATCGCCGATGATGACCTTGTCCAGGTCCAGCTTGCCGTCGGAGGTGACCACGTCGGACTCGGAGGATTCCCCCTGCCCCTCGCCGGCGCCCTTGTCGAGCACGCGGTCGATAAGGCTGGTCTGGCCGGAATAGAAAGAATCGATGACCTTGAGGATCTGCGCCTTGGTGGAGATGAACGGCGTGATCTCCATGCCCGACACCAGTTTAAGGTTGTCGAGCATGATGATGTTGGTCGGGTCCGTCAGCGCGGTCGCCAGGGTGTTGTTCTCCACGAATAGCGGCACCACGGCGTTATCGCGGGCGAACTTCTCGGGGATCATCTTCTCCAGGCCCTGGCCTTTTTCGGGATTGAGGATCTGGTTCTCTTTGGAAGCGTAAGGGATGCCGAGCTGTTTGGCCAGCGCCTGGGCCACCTGCTCTTCGGTGGCGTAGCGCAGCTTCACAAGGGCCTCGCCGATGAGGCCGCCCTGCTGCTGCTGGAATTTAAGCGCCTTCTGCAGCTTGTCTTCGTCGATCCATTTGGCCTGGATCATTATTTCGCCGAGGAGTTTATGTGCCATAGTGAAGTCGTTTCCCCGCCTAACGCCGCGGGCTCCCGAAGGAGCCCGGGGCGGCGCGCGCGCCGGTGCTAGTCTACCAGTATCGTAGGCGTCAGGAAGATCACCAGGTCGGTGTTGGTGCGCCTGGAGCTGACGCTGGTGAACAGCCAGCCGATGATCGGGATGTAGCCGAGCAGCGGCACCTTCTTGACGGTCTTGGTCTCGGTGGAGGCCAGCATGCCGCCGATGACTACGGTCTGGCCGTTCTTGACGCGCACCATGGTGGAGGCGCCGCGGCTGACCGGGTCGTAGACGGTGGCGCCCTGGATGGAGATCGCCGAGGCGACCATATCCGAGTAGGCGGGCTGCACCACCATCGTGATATAGCCTTCCTTGTTTACCTGCGGCGTAACCTTGAGGATGAGGCCGATGCGGCGGCGCTCGGCGCCGGTGGAACTGGAGCCGGAAGAGCCGCCGGCAGAGGAGACCGTGCTCTGGGCGCCCATCGCCGCGTCCTTGGAGATGGTGATCAGGGCGGTCTTGTTGTTCATGGCCACGATCTTGGGCTTGCCGAGGTAGCGGCCCTCGCCCTTGGAGATGAGCGCGCGGAAGATGGCCTGCAGCTGGGCGAGGCTGAAGATGCCGTAATAGACGCCCTTGGAGCTCTGCTGGCTGGTGGCGAAGATCGGGTCGATCGCGCCGCCGCCGCCGCTCGATTCGGAGGTCTCTCCGACGTCGCTGGTGTTCGGGAAAAACATTTTCCACTGGTCGCCGGAATAGAAGCCGGGGCGCAGGCCGTAGTCGGTCAGGCGGGCGGGGCCGGCGAAATAGGCCATCTCGCCGCGGCTGCCGCCCCACTCTATGCCGAGCTCGTTCATGCGGTCGGTGTTGATCTCAACGATCTGGGCCTCGATGAGGATCTGCGGGGCCTTCTTGTCGAGCTCGGACAGGATCTGCTCTACCTGCGGGAACACCTCGGGCACGTCGGTGATGATCAGGGTGTTGGTGCGGGGGTCCACCGCCAGCTTGCCGTTCTTCTTGGACAGCACGCTCTTGACGATGTTGATGATGGAGATGGGGCTTTCCTTCTCGCCCTGGTTCTGCTGCTGGTTGCCTCCCTGGTCGCCGCCGGTGTTATTGTTGGCGCCCGAGGAGGTATCCTGGGCGGTGATGGAGGCTATCTCCTCGCCTATCGAGGTGATGGGGATGAGCGGGATGTAGTTGAGGGTATAGATCTTGGTGATCAGGTTGGGCATGTCCACGGAGCGCTTCTGCACCACATAGGTATTGCTCTTGCCGATGCGCTGGTAGGTGAGGCCCTTGACCCGCAGCAGCAGTTCCAGGGCCTCGCGCACGGTGGTCTTGCGCAGGAACACGGTGATCGTCTTGGTCTCCACGCCCTCGGTGACGATGAAGTTGACCTTGGACTGGGCCGAAACCACGTCGAGAAAGGTGGAGAGCGGCGCGCCCTTGAGGCGGATGGGGCCGATCTTGCGGTCCAGCGGGGAGACGGCCTCCACCTCTTCGTACATGGGGGCGTCCTTTGGGGCGCCGCCGATCTGCACGGAGTCCAGCGACGAGCCGGGGGCCTGGCCCTGGGGCATCGACGAGGGCGGGGGCGAGTCGGAGCCGCCGTCGAGTATCGGCCCGCCCTCGTCGCCGGCCGGGCCCTGCAGGTCCTGGGCGAAATCCCTGTCCGCCGATTCCTGGGCGTAGAGGGAAGCGACCGGGAAGAGCAGCGGCTCAGCGGTCAGAGTAAAAGCGAGCAAAATTTTTATAATCTTCATAATACGCCTCCGTTCCGAAATACCAATACTTATTATATGTTAAGCCCCGCCCAAAGACCAGCGGCTATTTCAGCACCTTGCGGAATTTCTTTCCCTTATAGTCGCAGATGATGTAATCCGCTCCCACCTTTACGATCTTGACCCCGCGCACGGTCTGGCCGACGGTGTACATGTCGCCGTTGACGATCGCGGCGTTGCCTACTATGCCCTGCAGCACTACCCGGGTCTCGGGACCGGGCTCCCTGGGCTTGTAACGCTCGGCGTTCCGCGACATCCGTTCAGCTTCCGCGCGGCGCATGGCCTCGTCGCGGATGCGCTTGTAGTCGTCCGGGGTAAAAGTGGGGTCCCTCTCGGTCTTGGGCTCGTAATAAGAGACCGGCTTGGGTACGGTAGAGCCTTCCACGCCCTGCTGCGCCGCGGGCTGGTCTTCGGGTTGGTCTTCGGGCTGCGCCGCCGGGGCTGCTTCGGCCTGCCCGGCCGGCTGCGCCGCGGGAGCGGGCTCCGGGGCCTGGGAGGCGGCCGACGGCGGCCTCTGCTGCGGGGCTGCGCTCTCCGGGGCGGGCTGGGCCGCGGGCGCTGCGTCGGGCGGCTGGGGCGCGGCCTGGGCGGGCTGAGCGGCCTGCGCCCCTCCCTCGGACTGAAAAACGGGAGGGACCGTGCCGGGGTCCTGAGAGATCTCGGCCGAGACCTGTTTCTTGCTGTTGCTCCACCAATTATAGAACAGGAAGGAGGGCACGGCCAGCACGGCGGCCATCAGCAACCAGGCGAGAAGGGAGGTGAAGCTTTTCATATCACAGCCCCCCGCCCCGGGGAAAAACGGTGGAGATGTTGAGCGTGACCTTGACGGTGCCGGCGCCTCCCTCCATGCGTTCCATGTTAAGGTCGGTTATGACCAGGTAGATAGGCGAGTTCTCGATCTCGGCGAGCCACTTGCCCATCTTGTGGTAGGTAGTCACGGTGGAAACTTCGCGGGAAACCACCAGGTAGGAGCCTATCTCGGTCTCGCGCTGGGCGCTCTGCGCTTCCACGGAAACGCCGGAGTTCTTGGCGCTGTTATTGATGAGATAGCTCAGCCAGTCATCCTTGTCCTTGAGCAGCGGCAGCCGGCGGTGCAGGTTGGAAACGCGCGCCTTGACGCCGTCGTATTCTTCTGCGTAGTTAGAGACCACGGTCATGTTGTCGATGCCCTTGACGGTCTTGGAAAGCTTGCCGCTGATGGGGCTGTAGATGCCGGCGTAAAGGATGAGCAGGGACGGCACCGCTATGACCAGCGGGCGCTTAAAAGGCTCTATGCCCTTCTCGCCGTAGATTATGACGATGTTGGCAAAAAGGTCCTTGAAGTAGGCCGTGGCCTTCTCGATAAGGGCTGCTATCTGTGGCGGCATATCCTATTTCCTCTTGCGCGTGCACATAACCGAGAATTCGCTGGTCATCCTGCCGGCGGGCTGGAAGCCTCCGGCGTCGGGCCCGCTGGGGGCCGAGGATTCCGTGGTGCTGTCTATGCCGCCCATCGGCGGCGTGTAGACCTTGAACTCTTCGGCGGTCTTCAGCGATTTGGTGAAAGCGTCCACCAGGCGGCTCTTAGTCTCGCCGCGGGTGAAAGTGGAGCCCGAGATGCGCAGCTCCTTCATGCCGCTCTGTCCTTCGGAGAAGTTGAAAGGATTGGCGTAGGTTATCACGCCTACCCAGAGGTCGGCCGGGATGCGGTCCGCTATGGCGGCCAGCTTCGGCGCCAGCGGGTCCACTTCGGAAACCAGAACTTCAAGCGTCTGCGCGCTGACCTGCATCTCGTCGATCTTGCCGCGGATGGTGCCCGCGTCCAGACCGTTGAGCTCGGGCACGTTCATCACCCTGGCCCGCAGGTGGGCGACCTTGGAGGAAGCCATCATGAGCCGGGCCTGGGCGAACAGCGTCAGCAGGAGCAGCAGCCCCCCCAGCACAAAGGTGATGTTCCAGACATAGCCCTGCACCTGTTTTTCCAGGTTGGCGGCGGTGCTGACTCCGGAGATGTCGGGCGAAGCCGGCCCCCCCGTGCGGCCGCGCAGCGCGGCGGCCGAAGCCAGCAGCGCGGCTGAATCGTTGTCCTTGAGCCCGCATAGTTTGCCGGCTTCCCAGGTCTCCACCGGTATAGGGGCGGCTTCCTTCTCGGCCACCGGCTTCCACAGATCGGCGCCGTCGCCGCTGAGCATGACAGCCTTGTAATCCTTGCCTCCCACGTACCGGTCCACGAACTGCATGGCGCCCTTTATGTCCAGGCGCTTGCGTTCGCTCATGCCGCCGCCGGAGTCGCTTTCCGTCTCGCGGTAGAGGACCGGGCAACCGAGGTGAGAGAAGACCAGGTAGGTGGAATTACCGCTGAAATGAATATAGCCCCTGGCGTCGTGGTCCTTGGGGTCGAGGAAGCCGAACGCGCGCTCCATGGACTGCGGTGTTATCTCCACGGCGGCCAGCGTCAGGCCCGCGCCTTTGAGCGCCTCCGTCAGGAACTCCACGCTCTTGCGCTGCGTCAGACCGAACAGGACACCCAGCTTCTTGCCGGCTTCGGTGGGCACGGCGGTAAAATCGTAAACGACCTCCTCGAAGGAGACCGGGATGTACTTCTTGGACTCCAGCGGGATGGACTTGCTCCAGAACCGGCGGTCCACCATGGGCATCACGAAATAGCGCAGGATGGCGAACTGCGGGGAAAGGGTTACCACCGCCGTGGAGGAATCCCAGCTGACCTTCTTGACGGCCTGCTTGAAAGGGGCGATCCAGGAAGCTTTCTCGCTGAAGAACTCATGGTTCAGCGACAACGGACGCAGCATGCCCTCCTTCACCGGGAAGTCCGTGGGGATCTTGATGAGGTGCTCGGGCTCCGGCTTGGAGTCCTTGCCCAGCCTTATTTGGGCGATACAGATCTCTTTCGGAGAGATATAGATGCCCAGGTGTTTTGATGCCGCTTTAGCCATAACTTTATAATTCTACAATAAAAGTCCGCCCGCCGTTCCGGCGCGCGCCTATTGGTTGCCCGCCAGCTTGATCTCCACCATAGGCTTGGTGGCCTCGCTAACCTTCGAACTGAGCTCCATGCGCGACTGGTCGATGCTGTACTTCTCAGAAAGGATGGAGGCTATCTTGTTGACCCGGGTCTCGGCCACCGCCTCGGCGTTGGCCTCGCCGGAATAGGCGTAGCCGATGAGCCTGATATTGGCCATCGGGTAATAGCCCATGGTTTCCGCCACCTGCGCCAGGCGCTTGCCGCTGGCGGCGGTGAGGGCGTTATTCTCCATGAAATAGATGCGGTAGCTCACCTGCCCGGAGAGTTCCCCCTGCCCGGCGGCGTCGCCGGAGGGCGCCGCGGTTTCAGCCGGCGCGGCCTCTTCCTCGGCGGCCGGTTCGGCCTTCTTTTTGGGCGGCGCCTTCTTGGCGGTTTTCCTGGGAACGGCCTTGCTTTTCCTGGAGGGCGCGGCTTTTAGCACCTTGCCCGAAGCTCCGCCCTTGACGCCCTTGCCGAGCGACTTGGACTTGAGGCCGGTAGAGGAAACGTTCTCCCTTACCGAGGCTTTCTGCGCGGCGGCCCTGCTAGCCGCCGCTTTCTCTTCCTCTGGCGTCGGGCGTATCACCAGCAGGCGGCTGAGCGAGGTTTCCTTGCCCTCGTTGTCCGCCGCGGTGACGGTGAACATGTAGCGTCCCGACGGGTACGGCGCGCCGAAAAATTTCTTGCGGCCGTTCCAGAAGCTCTGGTTGTACTGCGAGCCCGAGCCCGACATCTCCTGCAGCAGCAGGCGGCTGCGGTCGGCCTGGATCTGATAGATCTGAAATTTCCAGCTCGGCTGCCCCACCGGCGACTCGAACGCGGAGAACTCAACTATGGCGCCCTCGCTGTTATGCACCGCGATGGCCGTGGGGTAGATGCCCAGGGAGACTTTGGGGCCCTTCGTCCGCAGGTCCTCCAGATCGTTCAGGCGGGGCGCTTTATCATAATCGAAAAGTATTATTATTCCGCTTATGCTGGTGAGCTCCTTGGGAAAGCGCACTTCCGTACCGGTCAGGTTCACCTCGAGGCGGGCCTTGGAGACGCCGCGCGATTCGAAATAGGAATTGAGCGCCAGGGCCCGCCGGATGCTCTTTATCTTCACGTCCCCCTCAGCGGAGCCCTCGGGCAGCAGCAGCACGTTGGCCTTGCCCAGGGTGAAGAGCAGGCCGGAGAGCAGGCCCAGGTACTTGTCGGTGCCGGGCTTGAAGGTGGTTTCGCTGGCGAAGAAATAGGCCGGGTCCAGAGTCAGCGCCTTCGGCATACCGTCGCCGCCCATGTAGACCTTCACGGGGTTGGAGCGGCTCAGCTCCAGCAGGATGTCCCTGCGCATCTGGGAGATCTTGGAGGAGATCTTCTCGGCCACCCGCTCGCGCTGGGCGGCGTCGTCGTCGCGCCGGTCGAACTCCTCTTCCTCCTCGTCGCGGGGCAAGGAACGGGCGCCCAGCGGGGTCTGACGCTTCTCCTCGGCGGTGCGCGGCGCGGAGACCTCGGTCAGCGTGGTCGGCTCGGCCCCGCGGTCCTTTACGGTGTTCACGCCGGTATTCATGCGCAGAGTGATCTTGGAAATGTAATCGTTGGCCAGGGCCTTCTCGGACGGGCTGCCCTTGACCAGGATGTCCATGAAGCGGTCCATCGCCTCGGTATCCTCGCCCTCGTGGTAAAGCCGTATGGCCTGTTCCATGGAGCGGCTGATGCCGCCCCTGGCGGCCTGGGCGGAGAGGTCCTGAGAGAGCGGCCCGGCGGCCGCGAAAAGCAGCGCCAGCAGGCCGGGCAGAGTAAATTTAAGGGCTCTTGTTTTCATGTCGCTAGTCCTGCCGAAATCTTTTTGTCCGCGTTATATTTAACCTTTTCCTGTTTACCTAATTATTGCGGGAATGTTACAGATTCGTCTCGGGTTTGGCGGCGGCCTGTTCCAGCGCCCGCAACCGCGCCGCTACTCCGGCGTTGCCCGGCTCCTGCTGAAGGAAGCGGGCCCAGACGGCCCGGGCGGCCTCCAGATCCCCCTCACGCTCATGAATGACGGCCAGGCCGTAGCGGGCGTTGTTGTCGGCGTCGTTGTCGCGCAGCATGGCTTCCAGCTGCGCCCTGGCCTCGGGCAGCCGGCCCGCCTTAAAATAGACTCTGGCCCGCAGCGCGCGCGCGGGAACGGAATGCGGCGCGGCCGCGGCCAGCCCGTCGGCTTCTTCAAGCGCGCCAGCGGGGACCTTCGGGGCGGCGGAGGCGGCCTCCGTGCGCCGGTAGGCGGCCAGCCACCGCAAGGCAGGGTCATTCTGCATCTTGAGCTGCCTGGAGACGCCCTCCAGGTTCTGCACCAGCATCGTGTTGGCGGGGTCGGCCATGACGCCGGAGGCGTAGGCCCGGTGCGCCTCCGGGTACTTGCGCAGCAGCGTGTAAAAATACCCCAGCGTGTTCCACAGGTTGGAGTCGCCGGGATAAACCTTAACGGCCTCTCCGAAGTCCGAGACCGCGGCGGCGGCCACCGCCTTCCTGTCCGGGGCGGAGAGGTAAACTTCGGCCAGCGCCTGCCAGGTCATGGGGTTCAACGGGTTGATCACCGAGGAGACCTTGAGGTTCTTCAGGGCCTCATCCGCGCGCCCCAGGCGTTTGTGGATAATGGCCAGGTTGAAATAGATCTCGTCGTAGCCGGCGTTGGCTTTCAGCGCCTCGCCGTAGGCCCAGACGCCTTTCTCCAGGTCGCCCGAGCGCACCAGGGCGTTGCCGTACTCGTAGTTGGCGTTCACCTCGCGGGGGTGGGCCTCCCAGGCGGCGCGCAGCTGCTGTACCGCCGCCGGGATGGCGTTGGCGCGCATGGCGCGGAAGCCGTTGAAGTAGTAGAAGTCGCGCATGAACTGCCGCTGCCACAGCCAGGCCCCGGCGAGGCAGCAGAGTATGAGCGCCCAGGCCAGAGCGGTCCCCGCCCGCGGCCGCCGCCAGGCCGGGTACTGCGCCACCCCGGAGGTCTTGAGCGCGAGCGCCCCGGCCAGCCACCAGAAGGCCAGGGCCGGCACCGCGAAATGCAGCGAAACGTTGAGCAGGTTATCGGCCAGGGCCCCGACCAGGCCGGCCGCCAGCGGCACCGCGGCGTAACGGGCTTCCTCCCCGGCGGCGCGGTAATAGCGCCAGAAGCCCCAGAAGAGCGCGGCCAGCAGCCAAAGGTAAACCCCCAGCCCGGCCAGGCCGGCCTGCGCCCACTGCTCCAGTATCTCGTTATGGGCGTTGTTGGCGTGCGTGCGCAGGTTGCGCACCGCGGGGAAATTAGCCACCAGCCGTCCCTGGTAGAAAGGGTAGAACAGTTCGAACTGCCCCCAGCCCTTGCCGAGCACCGGGTTCTCCAGCCCCATCTGCCAGGCGCTGGTCCAGATGAGCAGGCGCTGGTGGAAGGAGGAGTAGGTGCGCCCCTGGTCGCCCTCGAGGGTCATAGCCGACGGCTTGCCTATGCCGCTGGCCGCCTCATGAACGCGGTCCGCCAGGCCCGAGGAAAACGGCTTGAGAGAATCGGCGGGCCAGGCCGCCACCAGCAGCAGGGCGGCGGCGAAGAAAGGGTAGAGGAATTTTTTATTTAGCTTAAGCTGGGCCCGCTGCGAGCCGAAGGCGAACAGAAAGCCCAGGGCGGCGGCGGCGCCGAGCCAAGACGAACGCGTGAGGCTGGCCATCAGCATGCCGAGGTAGGAAAGAACTACCAGGCCGTAGAACCAGCGCCTGACGGCGGTGTCGGCCTTCATCAGCAGCGAGGCCGCCAGCGGCAGGAAGATCACGACGTAGGTGGAAATGAAGTTGGGATTGCCGAAGGTGGAGACCGAGCGGTTGCCGTACGGGTTGAGCAGCTTGGCCCAGATCACTTCGAGACGGAAATACTCCAGTATGCCGTAGAGCGAAGCGATGGCCCCCGCCGCCATCGCGAGGTGCAGTATGTCCTCCTGCCGACAGCGGCGGATAAGCAGCCAGACGGCGGTAAGGCCCGCCGTCCACACGAGGAAACCGTACGGGTCGAACAGGCGCGCGAAGAGCCCGTCTCCGGAGAGGGGCAGTTTGAGCCAGGGGAAAAGGAGCCAGAGCGCCCCCCACCCCAGCACGAAGGCCAGCCATTTTCCGGCGGGCACCGGGTCGTCGCCGCCGGCGGCGTAGGGAACGCTGAGGGCCAGGTAGAAGACGGCCGCACAGTTGACCAGGAAGAAAAAGCCCGCCTTGAGACCCTCTGACGCTATCGCCGGGCGAAAGAACGGGGCGTGGCCGAACCAGGACCAGGCGAAGGAGGCGAGGTAGACCAGGCCGAGCGCTGCCAGCGGGGCCGCCAGCGCGGTGCGCGGCAGCGCCCAGGCCTTGCGCCTGGCGGATTCGTAGAAGAACAGAGCGGCGGCCACGAGCACCGCCGCGTTGAGTATGGCTATCTGCAGGTAGTAGGGGTTACGGGTCAGGCCGGTGAAGAACAGCAGCGGCGACACAAAGAACGCCGCCGCCAGCGTTAAGGCCAGCGGCGCGCGCGCTACCCGCGTTGAGTTCTCCTGGTTTGCCACTTTATTATCTCGACGGCAGGCGGGCCCGGGTTACTTCCAGGTTCCGTTTCGCCTGCTCGAAATTAGGGTCCTTCTCGAGGGCCAGCTTGTAGTTCGCGGCGGCCTCGCGGTACTTGCCCTGGGCAAACTGCACGTTGGCCAACAGCGTGTAGGCCTCCGCGTTGCCGTGGTCGTGGTCCTTCCTGAAGCATTTCCAGGCCGACACATTGTTCTGATACTCGCGCTCCGCTGACTTGAAGTCCTGGCGCATGATATGGATCTGGGCCTTACGGAAATAATTAGGCGCATACACCGGGTCCAGGTGCTCGTAGAGGTTGTAGCGGGCCATAGCCTTGTCGAGGAACTCCGCCGCCTCTTTCTGTTTCCCCTGGCGTACCAGGTGGTCGTGCATCTTCAGGTAAAGGTTGCCCACCTGGTGGTGCATCTGCACGTAATTGGGGGCTATGCTGCGCACGTACTCGTAGGAATCCATCGCCCGCTCGTAGTCGTCGCGCGGCTTGTCCCTCTCGTCCCCCCACTCCGGCCTGTAGCCCCGCTCCATGTTGAAGCGGTCGTTGAAGACATTGCCGGTGAAGTAGTAGGGCATGATGAAGAACCGGTTGAGCGAGTTCACCTTCTTGTAGTAGGTGATCGCGTCCTCCCACTTGCCCTGCTTGGAGAAGAAGATGGCCATGTTATGGTAGACGTCGCCCTTGAACCAGCCCCAGAAGTAGTACATGGGGAACAGGGTGAGCAGTATGACTACCGGGACGGCGGCGGAGACGCCCTTGAGCATCACGCCGGCGAAAGAGTAAACGGCGTAGCCCACGCAGAGCAGCATCAGCGCCCAGGCTATGTGCCACTGCAGGATCTCGCCGTCGGCGATATAATTGCGCAGCGGCCCCTGGAGCACGGAGAACTCGCTGAGCACCAGCCAGGCGGCGTAGGCCACCGCGGCCAGGCCGGCGGCGCGGGCTATCCAGACGCCCCACATATAGGCCCCGTCCTCACCGGCGGCCTTTTCCCCGGCCGTCTTGGCCGGCTGGGCGGCTTCCTTGTAATGCAGTTCCCATAGCGCGTGGCCGCGGGCCAGGTTGATGATCACGCCGGGCAGCAGGCCCAGGTAGACGCCGGAGGAAACGAAGCGCATGCTGACGTCGGTAAAATTATGCGCGAGCATGCCCAGCAGGGCCACCAGGTAGCCGAGCAGGTCGTAAGCCACCGGGGGCGGCCGGGCGCCTTTGAGGCCGGAGGTGTAGACGTTCAGGCCGCGCAAGCCCACCGTGGTGACGAAAACTATGATCCACAGATACAGGCCGAAACCGACGATCCCGTTGTCCATCCACTGCTCGATATGTTCGTTCTCGGCGTGGTCCGTCTCGGTATTGTGCTTGCCCTCGATGTGGAAGATCTCGGGGCGGCGGTAGGCCGGATAGATCACCTTGAAGCTGCCCACGCCTATGCCCGCCAGCGGGTGGGTCTCTATCATCTCCCAGGTAGACAGCCAGGTGTTTATGCGGAAACTGTAAGAAGCCGGATTGCCGATGAGGTAGATTGCCACCGCGGCGGAAACCGGGATCAGCGACGCCAGCCCCAGGAAAACCCCGCGGCTCACCGGCAGCCTGTCGCGCATGAAGAAGTAACCGTAGAACACGGCGAAGAGGAAGAAGGAGATACCCAGGCCCAGCACGGCCCCCTTGGTCTGCGTGCCATAGATGCAGATCAGGTTCATGATGATCAACGGCACCAGCAGTATGGACCTGCGCTTGAGCCACTGCGTGACGATAATGGGCAGGATCAGCACCAGGAAGTTGCCGAAAAAGTTGGGGTTGCCGTAGGTGGAGAAGATGCGCTTGGAAAAAGCCCAGCGCCAGACGAACGGGTCCAGCATGGGGCCTACTTCCTTGGACTGGGACAGGCGGGTATCCAGGAACTGTATCATACCGTAGAGCACGGCTATGTAGGCCGTGACTATCAGCACCTTGGTCAGCCGGTCTATGGCCTCCGCCGTGAACTCGCGGATGACGATCAGCGTGACGGACATATACAGCAGGTAGCGCACGAAGTCGTCCACGCTGGGGCCCTTGTAGGGCGCGCTGACGAAAGACACCACGACGCAAAGGATGTAGGCGAAGAAAGGCGCCAGGAAGATGAAATCGTCTCGGCGGAAGGCCTTGCGCCCCTCCAGCACCAGCAGCGAGATCCACAGGCCCAGCAGGCCGAAACCGCCCATCTGCAGCAGCGTTATCTTCACCTGGGCGGAGTCGTAGGTGCGCAGGTAGAAGGTGTCGGAGATGAGCAGGTAGAGCATCGGCAGCCACCACCAGATGGCTTTTCTGGCGAAGCTTACCCCGGGCGCGAAACTGATGCCGTCCTCTGCTGCCGGAAGTATGGTTTTTTTTGACATGATTACGGAAAGAACCGCGGAAGGAACTGCCCGAACCCCTGTATATAGAAAAATTTCAGCCGAGGATGGGACTTGAACCCACAACCTGTCGCTTACGAAGCGAATGCTCTACCAATTGAGCTACCTCGGCAACGGATATCTATTATATAGTAATTTCAAAGACAATTCAAAAGTTTTAAGAAAAAGCGTAGCACAGAAATAGCCCTTGGTGGCCAATTTGGTGGCTAAAATCTGGCCACCAGCCCCTAAATTCCGCACCACAAAGTACAACAAAACAGCGCAAAGATGGAACGGTTCCTCCCCCCCAAAAAAGTGCCCGTAAACCCACTATGGGCAGCATTTTGGTCAAAATAAAATCTCCGGCAGCCCTTTGCCGGAGATTTCCCGCTCGCACAAAACAAAATAGAACAAAGTGGAGCTATGCTTTCAATACCAACCTAATTCTTTCTCTTCAATCGCTGCAGGATCCTCCTGACCTTCTCTTTTGTCGCCGGGGTCGTGGTAAGCTGCAAAGCCCTCTCATAATTTTTAATTGCACTGGCGGTGTTGCCGCTTTTCTCGAGTGCATAAGCCAGACCGAGATAGGAATTAACTACCGCCGGCGGGTTGGCCCCGATATTCTTTGAGACATTGATCGCGGAGGCATAAGCCCCTTTGGCCCGCTGGTAGTTCTTTTGCTTCGTAAACACCATGCCCTTTCTTTCCAGGACAGAAATAATGCGCTCATCATTCTCAGGCAAAGCCTTCATAGCGCTGGAATACTCGCCTAAAGCTTTGTCGTAATTGCCTTGGGAGAAGTAATCCTCGGCATATTCGATATGGCCTTCGTACCCCTCCGCATCAACTGTCTCGTCAACAACCGGCTCCGTGGCTGCGGGAGGCGCGTCTACATAAGCATCGTCCTGATCATACTCTTCTGTTCTTGCTGCCGGGCGGTACGATTTATCGGGATAAGACGATCCCCCACCTGTACCGAATGTTAAGCCGATCGAAAAGCCTATTGTGGACCAGTCAATTTTCGACAACCCTTTAGCTGCATCTTCCTTAAACTGAGGGAACCCCGCATAGCGAACAGCAAAGTTCAGGTCGGTTTTTTCCATCTTGTAGGCAAAGCCAGCCGTCGCCTCCCATGTGACGCCGCTCCATGACTTGGACTCGACCGTATCACCGGCAAAATAATTAGTGGCACGCGCAACCTTCCCCTTATTGCTCCCGAAGGCCATGCCTACACCGAATGCTGGATAGAAAGTCCAATTGTCAGCCATCTGGTATTCTTTCCGAAACTCTCCCAAAGCCCGAACAAAACTCAGGTCACGGGTATAGTCGAAATTACTGATGCCGATACCGGGGTCGTTATCCACAAACTTAACGTCCAAAGAAGGGCCGGCAAGGTACCCGATACTCAAGCCCATATCCCCTATATCCTGTATCGGGTAAAGAAGTCCAATCCTGCCGCCAGCGGCGGGGGCGGCTTCAATGGTATACGCAGCCGAGTTGGAGCCACCGGCAACAAGCGCACGGGCTATCTTTTTTAAGTCGGCCTCTTCCCCGTCGGCGACCTGCCCCGGCATGAACATTTCAAGCTCGGCAAAAAATTTCGTCCCACCCTCTGCGGCCAGAATACCCGGAGCAAACACCGCCAGAATAAAAATAACCGATATCCCTCTGATCGTATTCGTCATGTTTCTTGCTCCCTTTTCGTAAACCTACTCCGCTTCGCGTGAAATAGCTGAAGGCCTCTTCCTGGGCCTCAGACGGATGGCGGTAGCCTCATGAGTGTTGTTAGCGCTAGTCCAAAGGAAAGCCTGCGCCACCTTCTCCCCCGTAGTCGCCGTCCTGAACTGGCCTAGTATCAACCCATTTGCGCCAAGCCCGGCGGCTTTCTTTTTCATGTTTTCGATCAAGGCTGTTTTCTGAAATGAGTCGCCTTCGCTGGTGATTATGGCGATCTTCTCATACGGTCCCGGGACCTCTTCAGCCGACATGAAGACACGCACCTGGCCGGGAGCCAGCGGAGCGTAGTTCTTATCACTTAACCTGACGGCACTAGTTACCGAACAACCAGCCAAGGTCAAAAACGCGACGCCTGCCCACAGTTTTATGCGCATTAAGTTCTCCAGGCAGCACCCGATAAGCCTTAAAATTTTTGAAGTATTGTGTGCCCCGAAAAATATACCACTTATAAGTGTTTGTGTCAAAGGCGTGGCCACCACTGCCCCATTGTGGATTATAGCGACCCCAAAGACTAGAATTTAATACTACTTCCGGAGGGAACGTGCACGCTAATCTGCAAACCATCGTAGGCAAAAAGATCCGTCAGTTCAGGTTGGCTGATGGATTGACTTTGGAGGAGCTGGCGTTCAGGTCACAACTGCACCCCAATTACCTCGGAGACCTTGAGCGGGGAAGGCGCAACCCTTCATTAGCGAATCTGAAGAAAATAGCGGACGGCTTAAAAAAGCCGCTTGAGGACCTGATTTCAGGTACGAATTCCGGCAAGACGATTGCTAAAACGCAGGAGAAGACCCCCGTTTTCTTTTCAGTTGATCAGGAAAAAGATTTGATCTCTCTTATCAAAGTACTTCGGACTAATTCGAAGAAAGACCGCCAGCATATTATAAAAATCGCAAAAGCGATGAGCGTCAGACTCAAGACCCAGTAGCCCCCCTTCGCTAAACTCAGCGCCCGCAGCACTTCTTGTATTTCTTACCTGAACCGCAGGGGCACAGTTCATTGCGCCCCGGGCGGGGCTCTACCAGCACTGTACGGCCTGTCTTCAGCCACACCAGGGCGCCTGGGGTCCCTGACCAGATTTTCTTGTATGTCAGCGAATAGGTATAGGCCTCGCCTTCTCCGCCAATGTGGTTCCCTTCACTGGAATACCCTTCCGGGGGCTCACTTTCCTTCAAAAGATAATCCGGTACATGCGGATTGGCCGCGAAGGCGGTCTGCAACGCCGCCGTGGCCCCGGTCCTGCCCAGCGCGTACGCCGCGAGCGCCCTCATGTAGAGCCATTCCGGTGCGGCGTCACCGGGATAGCGCTCCAGCAAGGCCTCGATTTTATCCCATTGATGCTTCTCGGCGTGGAAGGCGAGAAGCGAATAACGCGCGCCCTGGTTATCGTTCTTGTTGAGACGGAGCAACTCGTAAAGCGCCTCTTCGGCCTCCGCGCGGCGGCCCAGTTCCCAGAGCGAATACGCTATGCCGGCCTTCGCCCTCATATATGGCCGCGCGGTCAGGTGCCCCCACAATTCACCGGACAGCTCAGTCAGTTCGCCTCCGAGCGCCCTGGCGCCGGCAGCCTCGCCTTTGCGGTAAAGCTCTAGCTCTTCCTCATCCGATACGGCAGCTTCCTCGGCGAGCAGATTATAAGCGTCAGCGCAATCCTGCGAGATCTCCAGCGCCTGCCGAGCCAACTGCTCGCGAACATAGGGACTGTGTGCGTCCATTGCCCGGTAGATCAGGTCCTGCGCGGCCTGCAGCGGGGTCGACGGTGGCACCTCCAACCGCTTTCCCGTTGCGTTCTCGGAGAGGAATTTATTCATCTCCTCGAGCGAGCCGAAATTCTTGCCGGCCATAAGCCGCCCGGTGTAGTCCGAAGAGGGCTCCGTGACCCGCAGATCGCTGATTCCTCGCCAGTTGCGCGGCGGCTGGCCGGCGAACTCCGCCAGGATTTTTTCAGAAGGCGGCACACCACAGAGAGAGTCCAGTATGGCCAGCCCGGAAACAAAAAGCGCCACTACCACATGCTCGTCGTACTCTTCGTTCAGGCTGAACGTGAACGCGCGCTCCGCCACCGACCGCGCCAACTCCTCCTGCGGATGCCCGGCCAGGGATTTAAGCAGCGCGTCAAGATTCAAGAACTCCTTCTTCCCGTCCTCGAACAAGGCGTCCAGTTTTTTCAGACGCTCCCTTTCAAGCGCCTGCAAGACCTCGCGTCTGGCCTGCGGAGGTTTATGCCCGGTGGCCAGCATGACGCGCCACAGGTTCAGGACGACCAGTTCAAGGAACACCTGTTCGTTCTCTCCGAGTGATTCCTCTCCCAGCGCCGTGGTATATTCAAGTATCTCGCCCTGTTCGCGCGCGAACGGCCCCATGGCGGTCTCAAAATCCTCTTCGCGGAAATCGTCTATAGCTTTGTCGAGCGCAGCGGCGCTGATCTTGGTCATAATATATTGAGTTTCCCCCCGCCGGACTTCACGGGCAATACAGGCATCACGCGGTCAGCTCCCCGGCAGCTCGTAACGCAAAGTCTTTCCAGCCCAGCACTTCCGCGTCGGTGCGCCGCTGGCTGTCCGCGCCCGCGTAGACCAGCATGGGCTCCAGGTCCTTGCCGCCGGATATCTTCTTAAAATACCGCAGGCCATGGAATTGGTCCGAGGAGAGCGTCACCGCGGACTTAGCCTCCAGGATCGCTTTCTTTCCGCCGCGGTCTATCACGCAATCCACTTCATTGCCGACATGATCGCGCCAGAAATACAGGTTGCTCTGAGACCCCCTATTGAACCGCCCTTTCATAAGTTCGCTGAACATCCAGGACTCAAAAATAAATCCCCTCATGGGATGCGTAGCTAGGTCGGCGGCCTTCCGCACACCCAGCAGATAACAAAGCAGCCCTGTATCGTAAAAATACAGCTTGGGACTTTTCATGAGCCTTTTACCCAGGTTCTCAAAATAGGGCGGCACCAGGTAGGCGATATAGCAGGTCTGCAGCAACGACAGCCAGGCCTTAGCGGTCCCGTGGTTTATCCCGCAGTCATTGCCCAAGCCGGAATAATTCACCAACTGGCCGCAGCGCGCCGCACACATTTTCAGGAACAGTTGAAAGCGGTCAAGGTCCGTTACCTGAATTATGCTCCGGATATCCCTTTCCACATAGGTAGCCACATAACTCGAGAACAAGTCTTCAGGCGACTGTTTGTCGGCATACAGCCGCGGATAGCCTCCGGAGAACAGCACTGAGTCCAAACCGGTCGGCAGCCGGCGCGCGGCAGCCAGTTCAGCCGACGAGAACGGCAGCAGCGTCAAAAGCGCCACCCTGCCCGCCAGCGTCTGCGAGACGCTTTCCAGCAGCATAAGATTGTTAGAGCCGGTCAAGATATATAGGCCGTTGCGCCCGGTCGAGTCCACTATCCCCTGTATGTACGACAACAATGACGGCACACGTTGTATCTCGTCAAATATTACCGGGGCCGGATACGTGGCTAAGAACCCGCGCGGGTCGCTTGAAGCGAAAGCGCGTGTATCGGGATTTTCCAGCGACACATAACGATAGCCGACAAAAACGCTCTTAACCAGCGTGGTTTTACCGGACTGCCTGGGCCCGGTAACCGCGACAACGGGGAACTTTCCCGCCATGGCCTTAAGCTTGGATGCAAGGGCTCGTTTTATCATATTTAAATCCTACAAACTGACAACAGCGCTGTCAATATGTAATAATTACGCTTGGCGACTTTAAAGCATTCATGGGTAAAATAAACCAATCCAGCACCCTATCAGGCAAGCGATCCCCCCGTCCGCGCCAGGGTTTCCTTCAGATACTCCGCATGCTCCCGGCCGCGCGGTTGAAAATTGTACAGGTCAAGGTAAAGCTGCAGGTTGGAAACCACGTTGCAGCCACCGACTTTATGGGAATTTTGAAAGACAGTGTTACGGTAGAAAGGGCGCACCAGGGGCACGTTCCCGCCCTGCGCCAACTTCTTAAGCTCCAACTTCTCCAACAACGGCGGCAGTTCCGCGGCCCAGTCGGCCAACGACAGGTAAACGTGAACGTCCCCGGTACTGACGAAATTGGTCTTTAAGTTGGCCCCCGCGTGCAGCGTCAGGGCGTATTTCTCAGCCGGCAGAGCCACCTTCAGGCGCTTTAGAATGTCGCCACTCGGCGAGTAGTAGGCGTAAACCTTGTTCATCGCGAACTTATAGGCCTTTACCCATTCCGCAAGTAAAAGTGCGCTGTCGGCCAGCCTGGCATAGCTGAACGGGCCTTTTTTTACGCGTTCAAGACAGCCAAGGTCCTGCATTGCGGCCAGAACGCCCTGGGCCAGGCCAAGGCTTAAACCGTCCAGGCCGACGAAGTCCCGCAGGACCCATTTACGGCCCGGTTCCCCCAGCATCTTCCTGGGTATGATGGACGCTTTGTCCGAAAAGATGTTCTTCATTCATAGATAGCCTAGCAGAATGTTCACTATTTGTCAATGTTCACTTATGAGTGAACATTAAGCCCAAATGAACTAAGTATTATCACAACGCCTGTACAGGGCGATAACCGGCAGGTGGGTTGGGATAAGGTTCGTGACCCATGGCCGGCATGACAGTGTCGAACTGGCGGATAGCCGCGTCCAGGTGGGCACGGGAGAGGTGGGCGTAGCGCTGGGTCATCTGCGGGCTGGCGTGGCCCAGAATGCGCTGCAGGGCCAGCATATCCCCCGTCTTCATGGCGAAGTGGCTGGCGAAGGTGTGGCGCAGGTCGTGAAACCGGAACTCCGGCAGGCGGGCAGCGACCTTGGCACGCTCAAAAAGCCGCCGGAAGGTAATATCAGGTATTTCAAAGACCGGCCCGGCCGTCTTAGGCCCCAGGCTTCCCAGCACCTCACTGAGCTTATCCGCTATAGGAATTTCGCGCGGTTTGCCGGATTTAGAGTGCAAAATATAAATGGTCCTGGACTCAAGGTTGATGTTCTGCCAGTCCATAGCCAGAATCTCCCCCCGCCGCATACCGGTGAACAACGCGCAGACCACCAGCGGGTAAAGCCTGGCATATTCCGGCCTGCGGCACACCGCGAGGAAGGTCTCCATCTCCTTAAGGCTCAAATAACGCAGCCGGGAGGGGTTCTCAGGCCTTCTCTGTACGCCTGTAGTCGGATTTACCCCCGCATAGTCCCCCCACGCCACAGCGCGATTGTAGACGGTTTTAATGAGGGTCAGGTTGCGGTTAGCCGTTGAGGCCGAGGTCTCGCGCAGCTTCCAGTTGTAATAGGCCTGTATGTCCTTCGTGGTTATCTCCGCAGCCAGGCGGTTGCCGAAGTATTCATAAAGCAGCTCCAACATGCAGAGCCAGGTCTTGGATTTTTGCGCCCCCAGGAGCCGCCAGTAGTTCTCGCCCAGTTCACGGAAGGTAAGGCGCTTGCCCTCGGCTGCGGGACGTACCGGGACAGGCAACTCCAACTGCTTACGGGCGATAAAATCTTTCGCCGCACGCAGCACCTCCGGGGTATCGGGCCCCACCTTCTCACGGCGGCGTAGGCCCTGGGGGTCCTTGTAGACCACCCAGATCTCAGAGGGCTTGCCCTTGCCTCGTCGCCGCCGCCAGATACCACGCGCCATATGTTATTGTATTCGCCCGCCGTCTCTCATCCACTGGTCCAGTTGCTCCCGTTCAAAGCGGTTCAACCGCCCCACCTTGCTCACCGGTATTTCCTTCCTGCATATTTTCGAGTAGATCGTAGGCTTTGAAAGTCCGGTATACATCACCGCCTCGTCCATGGTCAGCCACTTCTTATACTCCAGCCCGGCAGGAGAGGCAGTCGCTCCGCCGCCAATCCCCAAGGCCACCCGCGCCGCCTCGGCGTATTCCACCTTTAACTCGTACCCCACAAAATCCCTGCCGTGGGTCTGCGCCGCGAGGAGCGTGGTCCCGGAGCCGCAGAAGGGGTCCAATACAGCGTCACCACTCTTGCTACCGTATAGGACGAACCTCTCCGCCACAGCCAGCGGCATCTTGGCCGGGTGACCGCGCTGCTGGTCCTGCGCCACCGGCTCGAAGAAGGCGTTACCGGGGTCCTTGCCTAGCGGGTTAAACTTCCAGGGGCGGTTGTCCGCGCCCTGCGTCTTGCTCGGCACCCGGAGCGCGTCCTTATCCACATAGAAATCCGCTGTCTTAGCGAAGTGCCATATCAACTCAACGGAGTCTTTCACCACATAGCCCGCCGGGACAGGCATGGCATTGGGCTTTATCCAGTAATGCGTCTGTGCCAGGTGAAGCCCCATTTCCTCCACCGCCAGGCGAGGTATAAGGAACTCCGACGGTGAAACGAAGCCGTTCAGGTTAGGTGCCTGAAAGTTCAGGAAGATATTCCCGGTTGATTTCAGTACCCGGCAGGCTTCCCGTAGAACAGGAGCCAGTTTCCCTACGAACTCCTCACCCTGGTAATTCCCAAGGTCGTCGGGGCTGTCGGAGTAGCGCCTCAGTTTCTCGTAAGGCGGAGAAGTAAAGATCAGGTCCATCGACTCGTCGGGTAGTTCTGCCATCAGCGACGAGGATCTGCAAAACACTCTGCTTAAATAGTCCGCCATGTCCGCCTCCAAATACCAGGATATTACCCTGCTATTTTACGGACTCTACCTGAATGGTGATAGAGACACTGTCTGCGGCATAATGTCCCCTTCACCCCGAGAACTGGCGAATAGTTTATTTCAGAATCGGTGTTGGGAAAGAGGAGAAGCGTTGCAGGTATTCCCCCCATATTCTGTTGACCCCGAGGTTAGCGCTGGCGCGTTTATACAGCTTGTGCGCGAACGCAGGGCCGCGACCAACCCGCTCGGCGGCTTCCTCGATGGCAAGACCAAGGTTGTCGCCTGGGGCGGAGCGGTCCAGTTCCAACTGCTCCAGAGTCAGTTCGGGATATTTAATCCGGCACTCGTCCAGGGCACCGGCGTACGTACGTTTTTTAGAACATACTTTCTGCACATATTCACGCCGGGCGACCGCCTTTGCCACACGCTTGTAGACCATGTCGGCGCTGCCCTTTCCCTGCGCGGTAGGGAGTTCCTGCGGATACAAGGTCTCCAACGCGCTTAAGGTGACAATACTGTTGTCCCCGCGCCCAAACTTCATCAGGTTGAGCGCAAGCGCGTTTGCCGGAGCACAGGACTCTATTACCATCCCTGCTCGCAGGCTTACCAACCGCTCGGCGTCGACGGCAGCGGCATCGGGGATGGCCAGCAGACGGTGCTGTTTATAGTTACGGGCGATACTGTTGCCGAACACCTCCGCCTTTGCGGTGAACCAACGCTGGGAGATTTTCTTGAACTTCTCGGCCTGCTCCGCAGAAATCATCCCAAGTGAGCGCATATGCAGTATACTCGCTAAAAAATTATTCTTTCTGGCTTCCGCATTGTGCGCGTCAGCGGGAGGTATCCGCCCCTCCCCCGAGGGGAATGTCGTGCCCTGCGCCCACAGGGTGGCCAGTGCCCTTTCCTGATTTATACCGTGCGCCGCCAACGCCGCGTCCAACTGCCTGCCTAGTTCCGCAGGGGAAAAGTCCAGTAGATGCATCTGGTCGGTGGGGACTTCACTCGGCGGCATGTAAACCAGCACGCGGGGCTTGGTTTTATGACGGCGGTTGAAGTAGCTCAGCGCCGAGACCGCGAACATAAGGTTGAGATAGTTGAGCAGGCAGACCTCGTAAGGCCCCAGCTCCCAGCAGGAGACTACGGCATTACCAAGCGCGTTTTGCGGGCGCATTTGCCCGAGGATGCCGAGTAACAAGTAGGCGAACGGCTTGGGGTGGCCGGACCAGAGTTTATCGCGCAGTACCAGCACACGCCGGAGAACCTGCGCGTGCAGTTGCGGCAGGTTCTTGTGATGCTTGCGCACCCAGGCCCGCTGCTTGTGCTCCTTTATCTTCATAACTCCCCCTAAAATATATTCAGCCGCTCCAGCAGGTCGAACAGCAGCCGGTCCTGGGCCGGATCATCGAAGTCTATAGTCCGGGCCTTGAGCACTTTGGCGAACTCCACCATCTTCTGGTCCTCCTCGCCGTCCAACGTCTGAGCGATCTCCTCCTGCAGTTCCGGAGAGCATAGGAAGTCCAGTGCCTGCCCATGCGCCACAATATTGGAACAGGGATTGGTGTCGTGGAAGGCGTAATTGTAGTTGCGGGCAACAGTGTTCAGCGCCTTCCCGTCCAACTTCGGCAGAACCATGGCCGCATCCAGAAGTTTAAGCAGGGCGGTCAGTTCCCGCTTCTTGTTCCCGCGGTAGTACGCGAGGTATTGCTCCGCAGGCTTTAGCGGACCATCGCAGTCCGGGGCCGCGTCGAAAGCCAGGATGAAAGGAATAGCGGTAAAGCGTAGCCAGGCCAGCGCGTCCTGTGGCGTCCTGAAGACCTCCGTAACCGTGGTGCCGCTGCCACACCCCCCGTTACCGCCGTACTGGTCAATGCGCATGCAGTAGGAATTGGCTGAGATAGCCCCAATCCCGTCGCTTTCCTTCTGACCGGACCACTTCCGCCTCAAGCCGGCATAGGTCATATCTCTATTACCTTTGTTCCTTTGGGAAGTTTCTTTCCCCGCAGTTGCCACTCCATTACCGTCGCAATCACCTGGCAACGAGCCTTTGACAGCTCTTTCAGTATCTCCTCGCGCGGAACCTTGGGACTAAACCAGTCCAACTCCAGCAGGAAACACTGATCTTTGGGGAGTTCCCGCGCGTACGCCTTCAACTGCTTGAAGTCGTTAAGCATCAGGAGGCCGTAGCACCCGGGGACC
This sequence comes from Elusimicrobiales bacterium, assembly GCA_050174915.1. Classification (GTDB taxonomy): domain Bacteria; phylum Elusimicrobiota; class Elusimicrobia; order Elusimicrobiales; family UBA9959; genus UBA9959. The sequence goes on from JBFXJL010000001.1 coordinate 524,663, forward strand.
CCATTCTTATCAAAGGTGAAGTTAAAAGGCTCATACTCAACCCGGAGATGCCCGGCCGTCGCGCCATGGCGGACATTCGGGCCATACAGCATGAACCCGTCCTGGATGGACCTGGAAAGCAGGGCCAGCAGGGTGCTCTTGCCCGAGCCGCGTTCTACCGTGCTGACCACGTTAAGTCCCGGAGAGAACTTAAGATTTAATTTCTTAAACTTCCTTACGTTCTCGATCTGCACGCTCTTTATCCGCGGCGTGTTGTACGCGGGTTCCCCTAGAATCTTCATTGCCACCCCCTCACTTGCGCTTTAGTTTTGCCTTAACCGCGTCGATAGTTTTGTCCACCAAGTTAGGCGCGAAATACCGTATGTCCCATGTCCCGCCTTCCGGGTTCCGCAGTTTAACACTAAACTCCACGTCCTTGCCATAATCGGCTTTAAGGCGGCTATGTAGTTTTGGAAGCTGGTCCCAAGAGAAGTCCTTGATCTTGTGCCGGCCCAGTTCAGTCAGCGCCCCCTGCACGGACACGGCAGCTTCAATTTTCTCACTGGTCTCAGGCAACCCGGTCTTGGAGGGCCGCTTCCCGTCCCGCGCCCCGATATACTTATCCAGTTCCGCTTTCAGGAATAAGCGGGTCTTGCCGGCGTTGTCGTAAGACGCCAGCCCGCCCTCGCAAAGGACCTGCCGCATGTACTTATAGGTATAGCCCAGGTACTCGGCGGCCTGCTCGGTCGTGAAAATTTCAGAGTCCAGCTTAGGGTCGTAACAGATATTCTTCATACTTGCCTCCACTAGCATTGTTGCTACCTAGCATTATTGTTACATTTAGCGCATAAAAAAGCAAGCCTCCGTATGCGGAGGCGATTCTGGGACGTTATTTACGAGATTTCCCCCACGGTAGGGGTCACGGCAGGCTCACGGTAAGCCCACGGTTGGGTCACGGTAAAGCCACGGTAGGCCTCACGGTAAAGGGCACGGCTAGTTTGCTAGAAAAACAGTGCCGCGGGCCGAGGGTGAGCCAGAGGTTCTCATGCTCAAAACGGACGTCAACCTTAACTTTCCCATCTTCCGTTTCGTACATCGCAATCTGGTTTATGTTCTCGTTATTCTCTGTCATAGTTGCATCCTCCGCGTCCAACTCTTTCGGGCTTCTTCTGGGGGCCTTTATTGCAGCAGCAGGATCTCCTGTTCCAGGCCGGTGTTGCAGGCGTTCATCAGTTCTATAACGCGCAGGGCGTCCGGGTCCTTTGTGGCGCGCAAGCGCCGCAAGACGGGTTCGGAATCCATAAGCAGCTCGCGCTTACCGTACTTTTTAAACAGGTCTTCTATGTTCGCGGGAATATGCAGTTTTACCCTGCTTCCGCAGGCTTCTTTAAGGCGCAGATACTCGTCTATACCTACCGGGTCATAGTCCCCGCAATGCAGGAAGCTGCATCCGGACATTTCCGCGGAAGCAAACCACGCCAGCATTCTGCCGGACATCTTCCCGCCGGCGTAAACGGCGGCGTCGGCGGCCACCTTCATCTTCTCGAAACATAAAAACGGCTCAAGGTTTTCAACAACAGCCAGCGTTCCGCCGCAGCCCCAGAAGGGCGGCTCCTTAAGCAGGAACGCCGCCGCTCCGTATTCCCCGGTCAGGGTTGCCGCAGGCAGCGTTTTCCCCTTCCTTTCAAATACCATATTGTTAATAGCTCTGATCAAAACCGGTTCAGCAACTGTAGTTCCGGCCGCCTTTGCATCCCGGTAATAGCCCACGGCCGTGGCGCGGGGCGTATCTCCTTGCGGAGCTGTGTTCAAGCCCGAAGGGAAAAGTTGCGCGGCAAACGCCGCCAGCACGGCCTTGTTGCGCACCGCCACCCTGGTGCCGGCGCCGGAGCGTTCTTCCTGCAGAATCCCTGCGGCGAACTGCGAGCCTAAAGCGGCCCGCGCGGAGGCGGAGAACAGGGACAGCGGGGCGGAGCCCTCCGTTAAAAGCGCGCCGAGCAGTTTAGCCAGGGCGGGCCGCCTCATGGCGTCGCCTTTTCAGCCGTTCTGTGGTTACAGCGCACGCGGGAGTTGCCGTCCAGGGACACGCGGCCGTTCTCTTCGCGGACGAAGTAAACGTACTCCGCCGCATCCAGCGCGTCGGGGCTGGCCAGCACGGGCACGAAGTTCAGGCTGCCCGCCGTCTTCATTATGGCCAGCAGGTTGGCGCGGTCCAGGCTGGAAGCCTCGTCCAGGTAGAACGGCAGCACCACCTTGTCGCTGTCCAACAGGCCACGCAATAAAAGCAGGTTTATCAGCACTTTTATCGTGATAGTGGTGCCGTTGGATTCTATCCTGTCCAGGTCGGGATAGCGGCGGGTTTCGCCGCCGGGCCGCGTAATTTCAAAATGCAGGTCAAAAAGGTCCTGCAATTTTATCTGCGGGTACTTGCCCAGCAGGGCGCCCAGCTCCTCCAGCGCCTTATCCGCGCCGGACAAGTCGGCGAAGAGCGGGGTTTCATCCGCGTCTATCAAAGCCTTTAAACGCTCGTCCCACTCCCTGCGGGTCTCGGCGTTCAGGCGCACCTGGTCGAGATTGGAGATATCCACCTCGGCGAGTTTGCGGTTGAGGTCGGAAACTTTTGTTTTGAGCGTGTCCAGATCGCGTTTCAGGCCTTTGAAGGCGTTTTTCAGGCTGACGGCAAGGCTGGTCCAGGCCTCCTGCGCCAGTTTCTCCTTTTCCGGCAGCGCTTCGAGCTGCTGGCGGAGTTTGGTTATGGTTTCTTCCTCCGTAGCGGCCTTAAAAGCCGAATAAGTGGCCGCTTCTATACGCGCCAGGTAATCCTGCGCCTGGGCGTCTTCCCGCTCTTCCCGCGCAAAACTGTCGCGGTACAAAGTCAGCAGTTCCTCGAAGTCTTCGGGGACAGGCTGCGCGGCCGCGGGCTGGGCCGCGGGCCAGCCTTCCGGCAGCGCCGGGAGCCCCTGCCTTTGTTTCAGGAGATTGCGCCGCTGGCGGTCCGCCTCTTCGCCCCTGCGCCCGAGCGCGTCGGTCTCGGCGCGCAGCCGCTCTCTTTCGTTTTCCAGCCGGTTCTGCTCAAGGCGTATCTGGGCCGCTTCTTTTTCCAGCCCGGCCGCCTGCTGGCCCCACTGCGGAGCCTGCGCGGCCTTTAAACCGAAAGCTTCAAACTCCAGAAGTTCCCGGTCTATAGCGGCGGCTTCTTCCTGTTTCTGCGTCTTGAGCTTTTTCAGCTCCGCGGCTCTTTCAATATTCTTTAAAATCTCGCCGTCTTTAGCGAGTTGCCGCTCAAGACCTTCTATTTCAGCTTTAAGTACTTCGGGGTCGGTAAACGAAGCGAAATCAGCCCCGTTAAGGGCCGCCAGGTTTACGCTTAAGCCGGCCGCGTTAAACCGGCCGTTACCGAGGTTGTCGTGCAGCCGGTTCAATGCCTTAAGCGCCGCGGCTTCGTCGTTAACCGCTATGCCGTCTTCGGCTAGCGGCAGCCCCAGCAGTTCCGGGTTAAGGATCTTGAAAACCGTTTCGGATTTTTCAACACCTAACTTTTCTTTCAGGCGCGCGGCCGCGTTACCGGCGGAATCTTTCAGTCTCTTGCGCGCCTTTCCCAGGTCCAGGTCCACCCGGTCCAGCCGCGCCTTCACGCGCCCGGCGGGCTCCTCGGCGGCGCCGCGCAGCTGGAAGGCCAGGTCCTCTGTTTCCGCCGCCAGCGCCCGGCGGCGCTCGCGCTTCCAGTCCTCCACAAAGTCCGCAAAGCGCAGCCGCCCTTGCTCCACTTCGGCCAGCGCGTCGTTAACGCGGCTCAGAGCGGAGGCGGCTTTTATCTGCCGCTCCAGGGCCGCCTCAATAGCGCGGCGCAACCCCGCCTGCTCACCTTCCAGGGCGCGCCGGCGCTCCGCGATGTCGGCGGTTTCCCGTTCAAGGCGGTTCTTGTTCTTCTCGTAGGCGGCTCCGATGGCCGCCCATAAAGCCGGCAGCCGGCCGCGCAGGCGGGCGCGCTCTTCGGCGTGGGCCAGGAACTTAGTTATATCCGGGACCAGATTCTTGAGCGTGCGCACTTCCTGCGTGCCGCGCTTGATGGCGGCATACTGGCTGGTATAGCCGCGCTCCAGATCTATGGCGCGCACCTGGAATTCGGTGTCGTAAATTTCCAGTAGAAGTTCTTTCAGTTCTTCCTGCTTCAGGTGCGAAAGGCGCAGCAGGTTGCAGAAAGCGGAGCGGAAGCGTTCATAGTAATCCCGGTGGCGCAGCGGCACCAGGCCCAGGTTCACCCCGTTGTTGTCCCCTATGCCGGTCAGCGCCGCGCGCAGGTGCTTGGGCTCCAGTTCGGCGTAGCCTTTGAGCGAGAGTTTCTCCTTGATCTTCTGGAAAGGCAGCGGCCGCCGGTCGCCGTCGATAAAATCCTCTTCCTCGAACTTGCCGGTCCAGGCAAAACGCGCGTAGTCGTGCATCTTAAGCGGCCCCAGGCCGCGCACGCCCAGGCACTGTATGCCGGTGGGCGTCATGCACTCAAAGATCACGTAGCTGTACGCGTCCGGGAAGTAATAACGGCGCGTCGCCTCCAGGCTGCGCGAGAAGTGCATTCTGCGCTGGTCGTCGATATATAGGAATTGCAGCAGCGCTATAAGGGAAGTCTTGCCCACGTTGTTGGGCCCGACCAAGTGCAGGGAAGAGTCGGTGTCCACGCAGGCATAATCATACTTGCCGCAATGAATGGCTATAAGGCGGGCGAGGCCCTGGCGGGAGATCATATTTTCCCCTCCGCGGCTTCGCTTTCTTTAAAGAGCTCCATGCAGAGGTCCAGAAAACGATATGCCGGCGCTTTAAAGCGGAAGGAATCCGGGTTTTCCATTTTGAGAAAGCCGAAGCGTTCCATGGTGCGCAGGGTCTGGCGCAGCTCTTCCTCGGTGGGCATGCCGGCTTCCAGCATAATGTCGCGGTAGCGCTCGCGCCGCAGGTGTTCAAGCTTGTCCACAAAGAACAGGGAGGTCATTATCTGCTCTTCGGCGCTGGCCCCGGAATCGGCCAGGGTTTCCACCAGGATGAACATAAAGACGGCCATGCGGGAGGAGGTGTCGCTTATATCCGCCTCGCCCTTGAAATAATAAAAATCACGCGGGTGTTTTTTTAGCTCGAAACCCAGTTTAGCGAACAGCTCGGTGAAAGCGGTTTCGTTGTTATGTAGATTGAAATACAGGTCGGCGTCCTCGGGCGCAAGATGGCGGCCTTTGCGCAACGCGTCAAAAACTTCGGCCAGGCGCGGTAGTTCCGCGTTTTTCTCAGTTTCCATTTTTCTCAACTCCCATTGGCCGGGCAGAGAAAGAAAGGCCCTGCGCGGCGTAACTCTTTTCCGCGCCGGCGGCAAAGCGCGCGGCGCCGAATTCCCCGTAATAAAAACGCGCATAGCAGCGCAGCAGCTGCTCCGGCGCGGCCTGCGGGTATTGCGCTATAAGCCAGGCTAGCGCGTCGTCCAGCGGAACGGCTTTCCGGGCTTTTGATTTAAAGTCATCCGCCTGAATAAGGGACGCCAGGTCGGGCGCGCGCACGGCGCACAGCGGTGAAGGCAGCCTGGGGGTATAACCCTTTAGCCCCAGCATATAGGCGCGTATGGCTTCGTCCGCGAACAGGCCTTTGGCGCGCCAGCTTAAGATCCCAAGGCGCTTTGTCAGGTCTATGGCGGCTAGGCCGCCCCGCTTTATAAGCCCAAGCGCGTGAGCCGCGCCGCGCGATACCGCGCTTTCCCGGTGCAGTTCGTTGTGCAGCGGCAGCAGCTCTTTTATGCTTTCCTTAAAGTCGGCGGCTATCTCGCGGCGCAGGCGCAGCGCGCGGCTGCGCAGCGCCGTGAATTCACGGTGCACGGCCAGGTCCGTTTCAAAAGCCGCTTCCCCCCGCGCAAGGGCCGCTTCAAGGCAATCCAGCTGGCGTTCCATTTCTTTGCGCACGTCCAGCATGTCGCGCAGCGGCGCCATATAGCGCGTCCAGAGATAATCCACCCGGCCCAGCCGCTCTTTTACCGTCAGCCCGGCTTTGTTGGCCTTCAGCTTCACCACGTCGGCGACTATGGCCTCGCGGCTGTGGCGGGAATCCTGGCGCATGCGCTCCACTTCGTCGGCGGCGTCGGCCAGCAGGCGCACGGCCCCGGCCCCGTCTTTGTCCGCCACGGCTTTTTCAAGCCCGACCCCGAGCTTTTGCAGGTCGGACAGGTAGGCCTGGATAACTTCCACGGAGGTAAGGCGGTATTCGTGCAGGAGATAGGCCAGCAATTGCGCCACGGGCCGGCGCATTTCATAGGCTGCCGTGGCTTCCGGCGAGGGCTCTATTATCCCCAGTTCCTCAAGCTGGTTTATCACCCGCTGCGGCGCGGGGTCGGTTTCTTTGCGGCAGGCCAGCACTTCCTCCCGCAGCTCGGTCTCGGTTATGCGGGAGCGCTTTTCATAGAGGCGTTCCAGCAGTCCGCTATGATCGGCCGCGAAGCGAAAAAAAGTAAGAGGACTTATTATTGCCATTTGAGTTTGATTCAGTGCCGTGCCGTTAGTTCAGTCCGACTGCTCCATGGGTTATTTTATCTATTTCAACTGGTCTGAATTATAGGGAGAAGGTCAATTCGACCACAACCGCTCAGCGACCTCATCAAGACAAGAAGCGATGTCGATTGGGATATCCGGATTTGTTTTTGTGGTCATACCTAAGCGTAAGCAGAACCGATAAATATCATCTCATCCCCTATCCTAGCGGATATAGTAAAACAAATGCCCTGGGAATAAGCCTGGAGGGCTATTCTCAAAGGAGGCTATCACTTACTACCGAATTAAAATTGGATGGAATCCCAGTGCAGAATCAAACTAGCTTCCGAAGAATCTCTTTAACATATGCGGGCATTTCTTGATGGCTTTTTGTAGCGTTATTACGAAGCTTATCGTATGCTTCAACTTCTGCCCCGCTCCACATTATGTCCAAACGGCGTACCGGTTTCATAGCTAGATGAGAATAGGCGCCCGGAAAAGCCCAATAACAGGTCAGACAAACGGCCTTATCTTTCTTGGACAACCAGTTGTCACAATGCTCGCACGACCAGGATTTGGCACGATTCGCGGAAGGAGAAAGAAGCATGAAGTCATTCACATCGGCCTCTGCGGAGGGGTTATCTCCAAGCACCTCGAAAGGAACGCGGTGATCTATCTGGAGTTCACGCTCCGGGAAAGGCTGGCAATAAATTTCGCACTTCGCGCCATGCAGCGAAATTAATTTCTTTTTCAATTCCTTCGTGAGGGCGGTCCGGCCGGACAACTTGCCAAAACGGCTTTTGGAGGGGTCCCCAAACCGATACGCAGCAATTTTCCGGCCATCATTACCTTCGACACGGAACATCTCTATCGGTATGCCTTGCTCCTTGGCGTCCCGTATCGCCCGGGGAGGGTGATTGTACCCATATTTGTCTTTCAACTCCTGGGTCGTGATGTGGCCATGCTTTAAAATATGATCAACAACTGTCTTGGCACGCTTAGCGGTTATCTTCTTGCATTTCTCAATGAACTCTTTGGGAAGTTTTTGTGCCATAGAATCCGTCATGCCAATTCAAGAACCTTGGCAATTGGTGCCTTAGTAAGTTTCGCAAGCGCGGGAGAAATATACAGCGACTCATAGGTCACATCATCCCTGCCCAAAAGTGTTGCTTGGCTTGAACGCCCTGCGCACAACTCAATATGCTCGAGATTCAAATGCGCGGGCAATTTAGCCCCGAAATCTTTCCCCCCCGTTCTGCCGTCGTAACTTAAAATGTAAGACACCTTGTTGTTATTTAAGTCCGACAAAACTTCAATAAATTTATTCTGATCTATGCCGGCAAAATATCTGCTATCCCTGTTCCCGCACACGCCCTGATAGGGAGGGTCCATATACACAAGGTCATTGGACTTAATGTTTTTCAGGACGTCCCAGTAGTTCCGGGAATACAGCTTTGTTTTGCCTTTCAGCAAGAGGGAAGCCTGTAGAATATTTCTCCGCATCATCTGCGGATTTGTTCCAAGTCTGCGCTTATCCGGACTCTGGTTAAATTCTCCACGGGAGTTATACCGGACAGATGCCTTTGCACACCGCGCCAAGAGGTAAAGGAAATAATCCGAACGGCCGGATTTATTGAACTTTTCTCTCGCTTCTAAATAAAACTTCTGCGGATTGGTTAACTGAGACTCCCACAGGACTTCGTACTTGGAGGCTATTTCGTCGGGATAATTTATAATGCTATCCCAAAGGGCTATCAACGGTTTATTTATGTCATTTAAGACAAACTTCTTTGCCCGGCGCTCTAAAGCGGTAGCAATCACAATGGCGGCAGAGCCCGCAAAAGGCTCAACCAAAGTGTTTACCCGATCCGGGAAGTAGGCCAATATTTTTTCGGCCAAGTTGCGCTTGCTCCCCTGATAGGGGATCGGGTGTGGAGTGTAAGGCATATAATAACTCCTGTATATTTTACCTCTTTGCCCTCGACAAAAGTATAGCGTTTACAGAAATAGTATAGCAGACCAACCCGACAAGGGCGTGTCGCGTTGAAAAAGATGATTTTCAGGTCTTTCCAGTCTTATTCGGGAGCGGCAAGAGTCATCAGAAACAGATTGGCTCCTGCGGTGGCGGACCAGCCTTCAGCGAATCTTCCATCCCATTGCCATCCACATCAGCTCAGAGTAACATTCCATTAAAAATAGCCATTAATGAAGCGCATATCCTTATCGACAGCCCGACGGAATTTCTTTCTGAGTTCAACGACACTGGCGATAGGACACCCCAGGCTTTTAAGCAACTTTCGTAACGGCCAATATTGCAACACACCGTGCCGCCCGAAGTATATACCAAGGCAATCAATCCCGTACCAATTATGATAATCCAACAATTTGTAGCCAATCAGTTGAAACAGGTCATTGCGGCCAATCGCTCGTTTTTTGCATTTAATTTCAACCAAGACCGAACCGAGAATCATGTCAGCGTCCGCCCCGCCCACATCGGGACTGCCATAAAACACCGGATTTAGTACAGAATGGCGGATTTTCCAGCCATCAATATTCTTATGAAATGCCCGTGATAGCGTCATAAGGTCTTTTACTACTACCGGGTCATACTTAGCCGCGATAATCTTCAAAGTCTTCGCTATTGTCGGCTGCGCGATTGCTTCCTTAACGATAGGATAATGCTCCGCCCCCAGAACCACCTCCGGAGACTCAGCCATATACGCCCGCCCAAGCACCTCAAGTTTTGCCAACAGAAGAGTCAACAAACAGAGGTTTCGCTCCTGGGAAGCAGAAAGTTTCTTCCGTGGCTTCCGGATTTTGCGGACCCAATCATCCAGTTTTCTACCGAAGCTATCATTGGTTTCAAAGATTCTCCCCCCGTTATACGCCATTAACTTCCGATATGGAGTAACCTTCAAGTAATACCTGGCCCGATAATCAAAAGCCGTCCCAACCCAGCCGTACACATGCCCAGGGGAATTCTTGGGAAGACAATCAAGAAGTTTAATCCCGTCGAGGCCCTGATTAATCAACTTCGCCGCTTCGGTAACATAAGGGAAGTGTTTTACGAAAAAGTCTTTTGTATGTGAATCCGAAGACCTTATTAATGAAGTGAGACTCATAGTTTAAACCCGAATAGCATTAAGGCGTAGTCTTTTTCGGATAAAGCAGACTCCCACAACGGCATACCCAATTACCCTTGGGAGCTTCCACTTCTTGGATAAAATGCCCACAACTTGTATCACGAGTAGCGTTGTATAGTTTCACCACAGCAACGGCGAACTTTTTTGCCTCAGGCATTGTTGTCGGGGCTGGCGACGTATTTGAGTGAGCGCCTATCTCATTTCTAACCCAGTCAGACAACTCAATTTCATCCACCACAGATTTCATTGCCTGAGAAAAGCCTTGATGAGAAAGTGCAGCTTTTCTAAAGGCAGGCCAAAGTGCTCCCAATTCATATCTCCGCATATATCTAAATGGAACAGAGATCCGCAACTGATCGCATAACGGCTTTAAGATTTCTTCCAAAAGCCTTCCCGCCTTCGCCGCGATGTCGGCAGGTTGTGCTGTGTCAATTTTGTCTGAGCTTAAAAACTCATATTCCGCCTCGTGGTCTCCCCACAACGGGCCTTTTTCCAAGGACCATGCCGATATCCGTTTAAAAAGGACCTTTCCTCCAATTCCGGATGCCGCCACCGCCTCTTGCAGGAGCACAAACCAAATCGGGTCATGCGTTGTAATAATGAACTGATGGTCACGAAACTCATTGATTATCAAACGCGCAGCTCTCTGCCTATGTTTTGCATCCACAGAGTGAAAAACATCATCAAGAACCAAAAGTTTAAAGTGCGGGTCCGCTATTGCCTGTTTTTTTCGTAGTGCCAGGAATAATGCAACCCCTAAAGTATCCAGATGTGATTCGCTAAAATACAATCGAGCGTCGCTTCGTTTTCCGAAGAATTCCGTCTCCATTTCAACACTGCCCTGCCCCCGCTTAGGGACCTCAAGGCTAACGGCTCCAACTTTTTCTTCCGGATGCAAAAGCAAGTAAATCCGATTTGCCTCAGCCGCTATTTCATGCAATATCGCCTGCACAGTATCTTTCCTGGCCTGAACAGCATGATCCAATATCTTTTTCGCCACCTTCTCTTGGGTTTGGAGTTTAAGGCACTCGTTTTGTGCGTTCACAAACGCAGGCCAACTAACCAACAAGGTTGAAAGAGCCTGATTCGCCGCTGAAAGATTCTTAAAATGCTCAAGTCCACTTAATGCTGCCAATTCCGTTTTGAGAGATTCATCTAACGCACGGATGGATTCATCAAGAGTCATCTCACGTAAAGACGCAAGATGCCTTTGCAGTTGTTCGCCTGGAGCACCCTGCACGTTTTCCTTTGCCACCTTCCGAAGGATGGTCAACTTCTCTGTCAGAATCGGAGACCCTTGCCCAAGCTTTTGCTCCCATGTTTTAAATGCAGAAGCGCAGGCCCTCCCGACTTCAAGCAACAAGTCAGAATACAGTTTGAACTGAATTTCATATGTACGCTTAGCAGCAATAACTTCCGCGCATTCCTGAATCCTCGCGTCGATTCTTGCCATGATAGCCGCCTTATCCTTTAGCGGCTCTTCACAAAGAGGACAATACCCCAAAGCATCATCAATTATCCATCGTTTCCCCTGCTCAAGCACCTCAACAGAGAATCCCTTACTCAAGCGACTTTCTATTTTTTCAAGCTGCGTCTTCCCTCCGATCAGCGCTTCTAACGCCTCGATTGCGGGACGAATCGTTGGGATACTATTTAACGCATGAAGGACTGTTTCAAGTTTCGCAGCATGCTCAACCCCTGAAAAAGTTTTCATCTCACCTGCGACTTCAGCCTGTAAAGCCGCCGCAGACTTCAAATCAGCAAGTTCGTCTTTCTTTGCTGCTTTAAGCCGCTGATTAAGAACACCGACCATAAAGGCTTCGTTCAATCTGACACCAGGCGCGATAGCAAAAGCACGCCGCAAAGCGTCATCCTGAATGATACCCCTACTTGCTGAAGCCTTAGCTTTCGCCTCAACACTTTCATGAATCCCTTTCATTATTCCTTCGAACTTAGCGTATTTATCTAAAGCAAAAAACGAGGAAAGGGCTGTATAGCGCGCCTGTGGCTTTGCCTCAATAAGGTTAAGCAAAGTCCTTCTCCGAAGTAAAAAGCAGCGTTGTTGAGCCGCCCTAAGCCAGTTACCCAAATCCCCGCCAATAGAACACAGATCGTCAGTATGATTTAATGGAAATGTTGTCCCATTCTCATCAATGAATTTTGCCTCAATCGTAAAATCCGCAGGGTTGGCAAGTATGTGGATTCCGCCATCACTCCAATTTACTCCTTGTCTTCCAATATCCAAAGAGGTGCACTCGCGAGTAATCAAATACTCTAAAGCGTCGATATACGAGCTTTTCCCAGTTGCATTATCGCCGAGAAGAATCAGACTTTTCCCACCAAGAGATATGTCCGGCCCGATGCCTGCAATTCCTCTTGCATTCCTGACCTTCAATGTATCCAGGTTAATCATTTGACGCCTCTAAAGTTTTAAAGAGTTCCGCCAGCGTGATTGGGGCTACAGCGCAGTCTTTTTCGATAGCCGCACGTATTTCTTCAGGCAGGGTATTATCTGCTTTTACTAAAGCCTTGAATTTTTCAAGTGCCGTAGTGTTTGGATCAGTATTATCTGGCATATCACACCTCACGAGCAATATTTTTCAACGGCAGAACAGCAACACAAGCGCCACCAACAACGCCAATAAAAAGCCCAACAATAGCCGCGACAATCCACATGAGCATTATAGGAGGCTGATGTGCACCAAGAAATATCTGCAACGACTGTTTAAAACTCCCGCTATAATAGAATTCCCTCGTGGAGAGAACAACTCCGGAACAAAAGCCTATTATCCCCCCGGCTATCATTCCTCGCATCATGGAGCTAACCCATACAGACTTTTTACTATGCAAATCCAAGGCGAACTTTTCCCCCTGCCAGTATCCAATAATCCATGAGACCACAACAAGACACATAGATATGAGAGTTGATTTAGCTGACACCCACGGCGGGCTAAAAGCGACTAATCCCCCAACGCACATTGCTTCAAAAGCAGCCACAATACAAGCGACCCAAATATGCATTGGCATAGTTTCCCAAATTGCTGACTATACAGGCACAGGCCCTTGTCCTAACTTAAGGTTATTCTACAAAACCTGTGCTGGCTTTACTGGAGTTCTCACGGCTCATTACGCCGAACCATGAATGGGCGGTGACAGTTCAGACGGGCCAGGCCGGGGGGCGCGGCGCCACCCGAGTGCGAAGCGCTACCGACCTAGCCTCCCCCACCTTATTTCCACACAGTTCCCCCCGGTGTCTGCAAAACAACAGCAGAAAAGACCAGCGCGGCGGCCGCAGCAGCGGACGCCGGGCTGGTGTTTTGTAATTACGGCGGCCACCGGATAATTCATGAGATAGATATCAGGAACAGGCCCGCGCCGCTGGTGGCCTCAGCAGAGGCCACAGAGGAGCGCTGGCAGAATTTGTATAGATATTGGTTCAACTCTTTGCAGTGGGCGCGGGAAATAGTTTCTGCGTTGTGCGGACGCCTGCGGCGAACGGTATGTCCGGGTAAGGCGGCCATGTCAACTTTCTGGGTGTAAATTCGGAAGCATGGGCGGCCGCGCTGCGTGGCCGACCGTGCGGCATCTCGCGGATAAGATCGGCATACCTTTTCGATCTCAGGACGGGCGCCGAAGCGGTACTTATAAAGTTGCCTCGGGATGTTGCGCAAAGTAGTTTCGAACGATGTCCAAAACGGCGCCAATTTATGCAATTGCAGAAATCCGCGCTGCCGAACCCCGGCAGCGCGTGCCGTTTCTGCACTTCCCCCGACGGCGCTTATGGGCCCGATTAAAAAGGCTTTCCGGATATGATGAAAGCGTGCCGTCAGAGGCGCACTTTTTAATTTCTCCGTACAAGTCAAGAGTCAAGACCTGGCCCCGATTCCCCCTGGCTTTCTGAATCCCAACTATGCACAGAATCACTCGTTTCAGCTATCACAGAATTATCCTATAAAAAAATTATATTGCATTGCGCAACAAATTGCCATGAAAGTTATATGGCACTTGCAAGGCATGGGAATATTATAGGGGATTAACGCGAGAACGCTATGCGCCGGCCGTATCAAGCGCTATGCGCCACGGACGGCCAAGGCGTGACGCGTTGGGAATGGGACTATGCTACTTTGTGGAGAAAGGGGCTTTCAACCATTTCGCCCCCCCTTCTCCCTATTGGATCATCCCCGTACAAGCAGCCTCGGCATACTTCCGAAGGTCCGGAGAAATATTCTTTCCGGTCTTTAGGAAAGCGCCTATAATGCGCTGAACTTCGGCGGGATAATACCATTTAGTATGCCCAAGGCCATGCAAAGCGCTTTCCCTGCAGGCGTCATGATCCAAGGCCAGGGCTTTTTCCATTACCGCAAGACAGGCAGCATCCACTTCCGGTTTTTCAGTCTTTCCCCCAGAGACCCGGAATGCGGCAACGTCCCACACCATGTAGCAAATACTATTGAGCGGATTCCCGGAGACCTTACTTAAATGGGAGAGCTCCTTCGAACAGCGCTTGAAAAAACATTCCCGGTAAAGCAGGTAGATAGCATCCACCGTTTCCAGTCTTTCCTTGAGCGGGAGCGTCTCATCCAGTAAACAGAACAACTCGTTGGAATTGCTGGGGTCGAATAGATACCAAAGCCCATCCTTGAGCTGGCGATTGGAATACCCCTTTAATACTTCTCCACTTTCGGAGAACAACTTGCGGAGATACTGCAGCGATAGCGCCGGAGACGGTTCGGGGGGATCGTTCTTATAGTCGTAATACCACGGCTCGGGCCCTTCGGGCTTATCGAACCTGCCTTTAACCCACTCTTGAAAATTAATGTCCGGCATTATTCAATCCGCTCCGGTCAGGCTCAGCCATTCACCTTTCTCCAGGTAGAGCACCGAGGAGGCTTTCCCCACAAAAGCGCCGTTTATGCCGTCATGATCTATCGGCGGCGGGGTCGGCCCGCCATAGCGCTTGTGATGCTCAAGGATATAATCCTTCCCGACAACACTGATGTCGCAAGAATATCCAATCTTCCCCTCACCTATCCCCTGTAGGCAATTTTTATCCGGCGTAGCGGGAAACACGAACATATCTTTCACGGAACCGCCCCAAAAGACGAGGATAGATGAGGCCCGGCCAGTAGAACAAAGCACTGCCCAATCTTGCTGACCTTTCCTGGAAAACTCTCCATGAATGACATTGTGCGGCTTGGTGCTTGTGAATGTCTGGGGAACAGAGCATTGGCGTTTTGAGAGCTCGTCCCTTACCGCGTCCGGCAACTCCGAGAAAGATGCCGGAGAAAGGCGCCGCACCTTAGCGTCGGCTTCATCCCAGATATCAGGACCTTGCTCGTAAGTAACAAGCGTTCTATCGGCCTTGCCGATCGCATCGCCTGTCCCCTCCGGGATTGAAGACTGCGCCCGGGCCGCACTCTCCGGCGCGGTAGTAGCGAGCCGATAATAGACAAAAACCGCTGCCCCCATTACCATCGCAAGAGCGGTTGTCACCAATAAACGCCGCATGTTATTCGCCCTCCGTCCCCGCGCCCGGCGGTCCCTGTACCCCGCCCCGCAAGCAGGGATAATTTAATCCGCGCTGGTCAGTTGGTATTTCCCCTCTTTATTCAAGCGCGGCCCCCAAAAGGCGAGCTCCCCGTCCGCGCTCAATGTGTAGATCCCGTCCTCCGTCCCGATAAAAAGAGAATCCCCCACCCTCCGGACGACGTTTATCACCGCCGGGACATCGTAAACGGCGATCTCGCCAGAAGAGATGTTGTAAGCCGCCAGGCCGCCTGATCCCGGAGCCCCTTCGGCCCGGCCTATCAGCCCCATCCACACTTTCCCCTTCTCCGCCATGAGCGTAGAGCAACCCCAGTTGCTGGTTTTGGAGGAATAAAGGATCTCGTATTTGCGCTCTTTCATGTCGAAGTAACCGATCCCGCCCAGGCCCGTATAGCCTTCGCTGCCGTAAAAATCCGGGCAAAGCCAGATGCGCCCGTCCAACGCCTGGAAAGAACCCAATCCATTATTCATCTTGAAATCTTGGTCACCCGGCCGGAAGCGGGCCAACGTGGCTTTATCCGGGGACGGCATCGGGTAGAAGCGGCATTTACCGGCTTCAATCTCAAAAACACCGTGCGCGTTCCTTGGTGCGTTCCAGGCCAAGAAGCGGTGCAGCGAAGGGCTGGACAGTTCCACTATATGCGAAAGCAGTTCCCCCCGCTCGAAAACGCCGTCGTATCTGTCCGGCAGCCACGACTCCCTGCCCGTGGAATCGGTCTCGCATTTTCCGGAGTACCCCACCCGCCAGGCATCCCCGTTCTCGTATCTCTGCCTCTCGCATTTATCGTAACCTTCCATATACGCCGTCGAGGAGATAGCCGTAAGCTTTTCGAAAGGGATATCCGCGCAGGGGTTGGCCGCACGGAAATACTTCTCGCTGGTTTTTCTGATCGCGGCCCAGCTTTTTCCGTTAAAGACGTATATCGCGTCCAGGGAATACATCCGCAGGAGACCGCCTTCGCCTTTGGCTAGGACCACCGGCGATATTTTGGTCGCGCCTATCTCTGTAAGCACCTCGGCCTTCTGGGACTCTATCTGGCCGCCCTTCAACGGCGTCCTGATAATCATTCCCTCTTTGTCCACGGCGCCGCCGAAGAAGAGGTCCTGCCCTGAAGGTTCTATTGCACTGACATTCATTTTTTTCGACGGGTATTTCGTCGCGGGAGAATCCGCGGACAGGTCGAAGAAATAAGTGTCTCTGGCAATGTCCATCCCGTACATGTCACCCTGGAGCACCGTAATAAAGTCCCTCCCGGAGTCAGCCAGAGTGACGGTCTCCGCGTCGCTGCGGAGAACTACTATGGGCTTCACCAAAGTGTTGGAAGAAGTGTTCACCAGGAAAAAGCCGTAAAGCATGCTCGTCCAGCCGATTTCGCTGTTCTGCGCCATCACGTCCGCCACGGCATGATCGCGCGAAACAGGACGAAGCCCGCGCTGCCAGAACCAGGTCAGCTCCGGGTGCTCCTGCTTAAGGAACGAGGTTATGCCGTAAGCGTTGGCCGTCGTTATCTCGACTGAATCCGGCCGCCCCGTAGCGGCAGATAAGAACACCGCGCAGAGCAGTAACCAGGCACGCGTCCAGCCGAGATGAATATTCTGAGATAGAGAGTGAAAGTTCATTTGAGGCGTTTTTCTCGTCTGCCCACTAATGGTTGCCGGATGATTCCGGGAGCAACTCACAAGTCCACGCATCAATATCAACCGCGTAGCGGCGTGTAACCACTTGGTCGCCGTATGTATCGCCGCTGAAAGTAACCACCACCTCGTTTTCACCTTCTCCGGCTACGCAGTGCCCGCTGTAGTCGCGCCACCGGCGCGTTGGAACGTCAGCCAACTTCAGTATCTTTGCCGGTCGCATGCCAGAGAGGACGAAGCAGCCGACCCTGCTGTGCTTGGCATTCTCATCGAAGGACAGGCGGGAGTCATAATCCGTATGCGCCGGGTCCTGGGCGAGAGCGCATATGCAGTAATGTTTTTTCGCGTTTTCTTTGCCGGAAAGTTCGATGGCCGCGGGCCGCAAAGTCGTTATTTCGGTAAGCCATCCGTAGACCTTCATGAACTCTTTTTTCGCCAATCTGGAAAAGACATCGGCGGCTTCCTTCTCATTGATATCCCCAGTCCCAGCATCTTCAGCCTCTTCCGGCTCCGCCCGCAACGTCTCGTTGGCAGCTCTGCTGTTATCTATCCACATATGGTCGCTGCGGACATCCTTTGGCCTGGCGGCTTCGGCGGTCGCTCCGGCCTCTGCCTCCTCTCTTGCCGTGCGGAGCATATAGGGAAAAAGTCCTTCAGCCAGGATCTTCTCGCGTTCGGGATCGCTCCAGTTCGGCGCGTCTTTCTTTTCAAAGCCTGCTTCCCCGGAGAGAACTTTCTCCAAAGGGGCATTATATTTATCACCGAGCAGTATTGCCCCGGGGGCCGGGTCAGCATCGCGTATCACCTGGCTTTCCTTCGGAATATAAGAGACCGCTTTCAGCGTCTTCAGGTCTATCACGACGACGCCATTGCAGACAGTGGCCCCTCCTTCCCCTTGCCATGAGGTGCGTACCACAAGGCGCTCATCGCTTACGGCTAAGGCGCCGGCGGAGCAGTCCACCAGCGCCGGATGCCGGAACACTCCGAATTTCTGCGCACTCACATCAAAAAACACTACGCCGCCAATACCGTTGAATCCTTCTCCGCTATAGAAAGAATTACCAGCCCAGATTCCGTGCGCGCTCCCGGTGGACTGGCCTATCTCCGTTTCATATGACCACATCTTCGTTTTAGGCCTGTATTTCTTAAAGAGCGATCCGTCCGGGACCGGAAACTCGGCAATCTTATTCCAGTTGCCGCCTTCACCCTCGCTAAAACCGTAAATATCTTTTCCAAGAACAAGAAAAGACGTTGTTCCGACTTTCACTTCCGTGACCCCGTACGTTTGAGGGGTTATTGATGGAGTATCGTTAGTAGAAGGACGTTCATAATCCGGAGGCGGATATGCGGCCATCAGAGTCTTGCCGGGCTCGTTTATTGCTTCGGCAACTCCCTTTGAAACAGAAGAATGCGCTTCGGCAGCCGCCTCGCTGCCGGGCGCCACGGCCACGGGGCGATAAAGAACAAAAATAACCGCCCCAAGAAGAAAGGCAGCGGCAGCTATCTTCAAAGCCGTAAACTTGTTCATTTTTTGCAGGTTACCCTAGGGCAAAGGATATAACTTCGGCAGTATAGTGTCAACGCATGGCGGAATGCAGAATCCCTAGATGTTTTTGCAGACACCAACGGCACTATCCCGGGCGGGTCATTCCGCCGTATTTGCGGTTTCCCTTGTGTTGAAGAATGACTACCAATTCGCGAAGCTGCAGTTGAGCGCACTATAAGGCAGTAATCAGTCCCGCTGGAGTTACGGGTTATATCGTCCGTGTCTTCGCCAGGTGTTTGCTTAAGTGAAAGCAACCCGCGATACTCGAACAGTTAGCTGCTGACCTGAAAGGATGGCTGCTGGACTGCCCTATCCGCCTACTCTCCCTTCCCAAATGAATCAACCGCGTAAGAGAGCAAAGGGTCTTCGACCCTGTATTTCGCCAGCACTTCAACTGTCGCCGGCAGATCCGGTAAAACGCCGTGCTCATCGTCTCCAGGTTTCTGCATCGGGCTAAGAAACTTCTTATCCGAAACTCCGAACATAATACCGCTGTTTCGGAGAGTCAGTTGCAGCATCTCTCCGAAACAACTGGGTAGTCCGCCAGTTTCGTACCCTGCGATACGCCCCATTCCGAAATCCCTGAACATTACCGCAAAACCTGACGCCGATGAAAAGGTGTAGTTATCGGTAAGGAGAATAGCCTTACCTTCATAAAAAGCCTCAGGTTTCTCCTGTTTCTCCTCTTGGATGCGTCTGGTAACCAACACCCCCTTCAGGGCTTTAGCGTCCTCGCCCATTTCCGAGCCCCATTTCTCGATATACTGCGGCGACATCTTTAATTGCAGCATCGAAATCCCGCGCACCGGCTTCTCGGTCAAATATTTCGCAATATAGTCGGCCATGCCAGAATGTCCGCCGCTATTGCCACGTATATCTATGATAAGACGCTTTGCCCCTCTGGCCTTTACTTCCCGAAAAATTCCGTCCACTCTGGTCCGCTCGGCTTCCGTATACTTGAAGCTGGGATAACGGAAATAAGCCACGCCCCCCGCCAAGAACTTCAGGGAGGTCTCCTCCTTTTTTTGCGGAATAGCCAAGCTACTGAAGGCTTCGTAATCTATAGTGGCAAGACTTAGTTTTTCGGGGCGCCCGTTCTTATCGGAGAACTCGACAGTTAATCTCGGCGAGCCATCCAACAGCCCAGTGAATGCCCACCAGAACGGCTGTTCGCGGGTGAACTTCGCCGCTTTAAAATGGAATAGCTCTCCGGAACATCTGTCGAAAACCGGCTTAAGGAACTCCTCAGGGCGCTTGCCCGCCATCGAAACCAGATGCTTGCCAACCAACCCCTTGTCACGAGCATCGGACACAATAAACTCTCCGTTCCTATAATCCAACAGGAACGGCGGATACCGCGCCACCACCCAGTCGCGCCGTGGCAGGGCACTGTAGTGGATAGAGGTATGACCATCCCCGAAGGCTGCAGCAGCAAAATACAACGTATAGGCCAGGTCCCGAACCGAGATACGCCCCCCTTTGGCGGCCTTTGTCTTGGCTATGATCTCTGACTTTATTCGGGACTTCAATTCCAGGTAATCTCTTTCCTTAATTTTATACAGCAGGTCAGGGTGGACCTGTTCTGCGTCTGAGAAGAACTGATTAATGTCTTCCTCCGCATCTTCTTCGCTGAGCCCCTCAGCGCCGTACTTGAAATCCTTATCGTAAAAACCTTCGCGAGCAGTTTCCGAACCAAGAAACACATAATAAGACGCATCACCGGTCCGGACCTTGCCTGCAAGCAATGCCGCATTGCGGTTCATAGCACAAACAAGCACTTGCCCGCCGGAAGGCTGGTTACTTGCCAGAAAATAAAGGCGTATGTCGTTTCCTCCATAGGAAACGCCATCGATCTTAATGCTGCTGGGGGTGAAGCTAAGCGAAGGCTTAATCAATGCATTGTACAGACGTGAAACTGGTCCGGGAACCGTGTAAAGAAAATATTGACCCGTAAGTTTCTGTTTAAGAACCTCGGCGGAAACAGATCCAGCATCTATCAGTTCGGACTTGGGAAAGGCCGCGTCCCTGATCTGGCGCACATAGTCCACAGCTTTCTGCCTGTCTTCGTCATCAGGGAACTCGTAGACTATCGGTATTTCTGGATTACTGTCACGGAATTGCTCAATGGACAAGGACTTAGCGTCGGCCACATGGACCAAGCACAAGAGCGCCATAAAGAAGAAAGATACTCTTTTTGTTATAAGACCTGTTAAAGCGATTACCATGAATAGTTGCCTTGCGGATAGGAGCTGGTCGGCATCTCCCTCATATTCATAACTTCTGTATTCTACAAAATGAAACAGCCCCCTTTCGGAGGCTGTCTGACCTTGAGTATGACCTTCCACCTGCAATTCAGACCAGCTGAAATAGGTAAAATCACCTAACAGACGAGCCCGACAACAGTGTGTCGCGATGGAAAGTGCTCAAAACGGCCTAAAAATGCGTTTTAAGCCTGTTCTGATGGGTATGGAAGGCCAGCACCCCTACCCGGGTCCGTTAGCCTGGCTAACGACAAAATATGCGGACGGATTTTTGGGTGGCCAAGTTGGTGGCTAATTTGGTGGCTAAATTGGGCAAAATTGGGCAAAAATGCCATTAAACGATAGTAATGATTTTTAGGCAAAAACAAAGCACAACAAAACGAGTCTTCTCATGGGAGACTCTAGGCCGTGTGTGGTGGCCTGTTTAGGTCATTTTTTTGGGGTTTTCGGAAGGCTCTTATTCGCTTACGAAGCGAATGCTCTACCAATTGAGCTACCTCGGCAACGCTACAATTATAAATAATTTTAAGTGGAAAACAAAGCCCCCGCCCGCCTCAGTGGCGGCCGGGGGCGCTCTTGCGGGGTCGGCCCGGAGCGGCTGGCGGTCAGTCCGCTACTTTGGGACTGGCTTTTACGCGGTACTGCATCCGGCCGGAGAAGTAGTCTTTGGTGAGCTTGGCCACCGTGCCGGACAGGAAGGCCAGGCCTATGAGGTTGGGCAGGGCCATGAAGCCGTTGAGGAAAGTGCCCACAGCCCAGACCATGGGGACCGAGATCAGCGACCCCACCATGATGAGCGCCGTGAAGACTACGCGGTAGGTCTTCACGCGGGAGGAGCCGAAAACGTACTCGAAGCACTTCTCGCCGTAATAGCACCAGCCTATCAGCGTGGAAAAACCGAACAGGAAGCTCGACACGGCCACGATGGCCGCCGCGAAAGGGATGCTGGTACCCAGCGCCGCCGCCGTCAGGTCGCCGCTGGCCCCCTGGAAACGGGCCTCGGTCCACAGCCCCGAGCTGAGGATGATGAAGGCCGTCATGGAGCAGACCACGATGGTATCGAGGAACACCTCGAACACGCCCACCACGCCCTGCTCCACCGGGTGCTTGACGTTGGCTATGCCGTGGGCGATGGGAGAACTGCCCAGGCCCGCCTCGTTGGAGAGCACGCCGCGGCTGACGCCGATCTGTATGGCCCTGGCCACCGAGGCCCCGGCGAAGCCGCCCGCCGCCGCCGCCGGGGTGAAGGCGTCGGTGAAGATCATGGCGAACACGTGCGGGATAGTGGCGAAGTTGAGGCCGATGTAGAGGAGGGCCGCGAACATGTAGAGCAGTATCATGAACGGCACGATGCGCTCGGCGGTATGGGCTATGCGCTTGATGCCGCCCAGCAGCACCAGGCCCACGGCCACGGTGATGCCTACGCCCGGCACCCACAGGGGCAGCTGCACGCCGAAGATCACGTCGCAGGCCGACACGAAAGTGCGCGCCACGGTGTTGGACTGCGCCATGTTGCCGGTGCCCAGCAGGGCCGCGCAGGTGCCGAAGAAGGCGAAGGCCAGGGCGAGCGCGCGGCCGGCCCTGGCGTCGGGCAGGCTGCGCTCGATGTAGTACATCGGGCCGCTGGCCAGGTCGCCGGACTCGCGGCGCACGCGGAAATGCACGCCGAGCACGGCCTCGGCGAACTTGGTGGCCATGCCCACGGTGGCGCACATCCACATCCAGAAGACGGCGCCGGGGCCGCCTATCAGGATGGCGGTGGCCACGCCGCCGATATTGCCGTTGCCCACCGTGGCCGCCAGCGCCGTCGAGAGGGCCTGGAACGGCGTTATGGTGCCGCCCGAGGGGTCTTTCTTGCCGAAAGCGCCGCGCAGCGAAAACCGCACGGCCGTCGGAAAGTGCCGGAGCTGTACCAGGCCGGTGCGCACGGTCAGCCAGCCGCCCACTACCAGCAGCAGCAAAGGCATCAGCATGGGCTGCCAGACCCAGGCGTCCATGGACTCTATTATTGCGGTGAGGTTTTCCATTTTTCTTCCCCTAAAGGTTACGGAACTCCGGCGAGCCGCCGTCAGCCGGCGGACATGCCGCGCGCCGTCATGATGATGACGAAGAGTATGGCGAGCGGGCAGACATAGCGTATGAGGAAGCTCCAGAGGCGGGCGCCGGGGAAACAATTCCCTTCGGCGCTCAGCTCGGCCACGGCCTTATCGGCCCCCCAGACCCAGCCGACGAAGACCGAGATCAGCAGGCCGCCCACAGGCAGCGCCCAGTTGTTCCAGACGGTAGCCATCAGCGTCAGGAAGTCCATGCCGGTACCGGGAACCTTGGTCAGCCAGGGCACCGCGCCCTGCGAAAGTATGGACGGGACCGCCATCACGGCCACCAGGGCGGCCATCAGCAGCACGGCCTTGCGGCGGCACCAGCCGCGGTCCACCAGGGCCGCCGTGGGCACCTCCAGAAGCGAGATGGCGCTGGTCAGCGCGGCCAGGGTGAGCAGCACGAAGAAGGCCGCCCCGAACAGCGCGCCGCCGGGCATTGAGCCGAAGAGGCTGGGCAGCACGGCGAAGATCAGCCCTGGGCCGCCTTCGGCCGGGTTGAAGCCGACTATGGAGAAACCCGCCGGAAAAACCACGAAGCCGGCCAGCAGCGCCACGCAGGTATCGAGCCCCGCCACCCAGCCGGCGGAGGTGACGCCGTTGGTCTTCTTGGACAGGTAGCTGCCGTAGGTTATCATGGCGCCCATACCGAGGCTCAGCGAGAAGAAAGCCTGGCCCAGCGCCGCGTTGAGGACGGAGATATTGGCGATCTCCTTGAAGTCCGGCTTGAGGTAGTAGGCCAGGCCCTCGGCCGCGCCCGGCAGGAACAGGGCGCGCACGCCCAGCAGGATCAGCAGCAGGAAAAGCGCCGGCATCATCACCTTGGAGGCTTTCTCTATGCCCTCGCGTACGCCGCCCAGTATAATGCCCGCCGTGATGATCAGCACGCCGAAGGAAAGCGCCACGTTCTTCCCCCCGTCGGCCACGAAGGCGCCGAAGAAAGCCCCGGGGTTCTGCCCGGCCGCGCCGGTGAGCGAGTACCAGACGTAGGCCAGCGTCCAGCCGGCGATGACGCTGTAGAAGGAGAGTATGCCGACGCCGGCCACCACGCCCAGCGCGCCCACCAGCCACCAGGGGGTGCCGGGTTTTGTAACCTGGAAAGCCCCTATCGGATCGCGCGCGGAAGCCCGCCCCAGCGCCAGTTCGGCCACCAGGATAGGGAAGCAGACGAAGACCACGCAGGCCAGGTACAGCAGCACGAAGACCGCGCCGCCGCCCTTGCCCACCTGCATGGGGAAGCCCCAGATATTGCCCAGCCCGACGGCGGAGCCCGCCGCGGCCATGATAAAGCCGAAACTGGAGCCCCAGGAACCGCGGCCGGCGTCACCGGCGGAAACGCACGCTTTTTCGGTAAGGTTTGAAGCCATAATGTTTGGTATGGTACTAAATTATAATTAAGCGTTAAACGAAAAAGGCCGCCGGTTTTAGCCGGCGGCCTTTCTCATTTTTTCTGCGCTGCTTTTACTTCTTCGCGGCGGCGGACATCGAGAACAGCTTGTCCGTGGCGCCCTTGATGCCGTTGGTGACGTCGGCCACCATCTTCGGGTCCCAGTCCTTCTTCTCCACGCGCAGGAAAGAGGTCTTGTCCACGCGGTTGTCGAAGCGGCCTATGGGCAGGTGGTACTTCACGCCGTCCTTGGCGATGGTGATGGTGCCGGGGACTTCGGAGTTCTTCTCCAGGTAGTCCATGTCGTCGCAGCCGTAGTCGTTGAGCATCACTTCCATCGGCACGCCGTGGTGCAGGATGGAGCCCGGGTCGTTGGGGTTGGTGCGGGCGGTGTTCTTGCGGCGGCTCTCCTCGGGGGTCACCCAGACGTAGAGAATGACGGCGCGCTTGAGGATCTCGGCGTCCAGCTCGCGCAGGGAATACTGGTAGCCCAGCGGGTCCTGCAGCGGGAAGGTCGATTTATCGGGACCGCCGCGGGCGGCCTCGATTACGATGGTCTTGCCCTCGAAGGAGGCGGGATAGGCGGCGTGCTTCTCGTCGAGCATGGCGCGGGCCTCGGGCTCCAGGGCGGCGGCCACGGTCTTCCAGGTGGCGGCGTCCAGGCCGGCCAGGCGCGGGGCGATCTTGGCCTTCTCGCCGGCCTTGTCGATGCGCTTCATCAGCAGGTCGGCGGCGGAGTCGGTCTTCACCACGTTCTTACCCATCAGGTCGTGGTAGTCCTCGTTGAGCAGGTGGATGAGCGTGCCCCAGTCACGGGTGTCGATGAAAGGGCGGTCGCCGGACTTGAAGAACACGCGGCTCTTGCCCAGCTTCGCCAGCTCGTCGTCGGCGCGGCGCATCATGTGCACGTACGGGAAATCGTCGAGCTGCAGGTTGGGGCCGATGTGGAACTCTTTCTGGAGCCGCTCGGGCTCCACGTTGGCCAGGAAGCGCCTGACCTCGGATTTGCCGGAAGCCGGCAGGGCCAGCAGCAGAACTATGTCGAATGTGTCGCTCATTGTTTCCTCCTATACAGAATATGATGTCTAGATTTTAAACAATATCGGCCGAAGATTCAAGGAAACTACCGGGGCAACCCCCTTGGAGTCCTGGCCCGTCCAAGCCACCTTACCGCGGCGCCCCGCTTTTTATATAATCCCCTTATGACCCCTCTTGAAATAATGTGGATAGTTTTTTCCGTCACCGCTACCGGCCTTTTCGTGGCGGACATCAAGCTCTCGGCCGGCCGCGCCCACGAGATAGGCCGCAAAGAAGCCATGCTGCTCTGCGCCTTCTGGATCCTGGTCGCCTCCGTCTTCGGCGTGCTGACCGGCTACATGCTGGGCTTCGACCGCATGGTGGAGTTCTTCACGGCCTACACCATAGAGTATTCCCTCTCGATGGACAACATGTTCGTGTTCATCATGATCTTCTCGTACTTCGGCGTGCCAAAAAAGTACCAGCCGAAGATCCTGACCTGGGGTATCCTGGGCGCGGTATTCATGCGCCTCATCCTGATCTTCGCCGGCGTTGGGCTCATCAACAAGTTCCACTGGCTCATCTACGTCTTCGGCGGCATCCTCATCCTGACGGCGGTGAAGATGCTGCTGCACAAAGACGGCGATGTGGACCCCGGCAAGAACCCACTGCTCAAACTCCTGGGCAAGTTAATGCCCATAGATAAAGAAGCCTCCGGCGGGGACTTTTTCGTAAAGAAAGAGGTCTGGCACGCCACGCCGCTGTTCGCGACCCTGCTGGTCATCGAGACCACCGACCTGGTCTTCGCGGTGGACTCCATCCCGGCCGTGCTGGCCATCTCGCGCGAGCCTTTCATCGTCTATACCTCCAACGTCTTCGCCGTGGTCGGCCTGCGCTCGCTGTACTTCCTGCTGGCCTCGGTGATGGACCTGTTCCGTTACCTGAAGTACGGCATCGCCATCATCCTCTTCTATGTAGGCGTCAAGATGAGCATCTCCGGCTACTACAAGATAGACCCCCTTATCTCGCTGGGCGTGGTGCTGGCCATATTGGCGGGCTCCATACTGCTCTCGGTGCTCATCAAGAACGAGATAAAAGCTGCCAAGGCGGAATAGCCGCTCCGCAGCCCGCAGAAAAGCCCCGGTCTGACCGGGGCTTTTTTTGTATATTGTTCCAAGGGGATATGACGAACACACACACCGCGAAAGATTGGCATAAGCTGGACACCGCCGCCCTTTACAAAGAGCTCGGCACTTCGGCCGAAGGCCTGGCCGCCGCCGAGGCAGCCCTGCGCCTGGGCAAATACGGCCCCAACGCCCTCAACGAAAAACCCAAGCGCTCGCCGCTGGCCATGTTCGCCGACCAGTTCCGGGACTTCATGATCCTGGTGCTGGTGGCCGCCGCCGTGATCTCCGGCGTGATAGGCGAAGTGCTGGACACGGTAATCATCCTGGCCATCGTGCTGCTCAACGCCGTCATGGGCTTTTTCCAGGAATACCGCGCCCAAAAGGCAATGGAGGCCTTAAAACGCATGGCCGCCCCGTCGGCTTCGGTGCTGCGCGGCGGTACCCCCGCAGCCGTGCCGGCGGCATCATTGGTGCCCGGCGACCTGGTGCTGCTGGAAGCCGGCAGCGTTATCCCCGCCGACCTGCGCCTCATCGACTGCGCCTCGCTCAAAACGGAAGAGGCCGCGCTCACCGGCGAATCCCTCTCCGTGGAGAAGCACGCCCTGCCCATCCCCGAGGACGGCCTGCCGCTGGGCGACCGGCGCAACATGGCCTATAGCGGCACTTCCGTTTCCTACGGCCGGGGGCGCGGCATAGTGACGGCCACCGGCATGGCCACGGAGCTCGGCAAGATCGCCGGCCTGCTGCAGGACGAGGAGGAAGTGCAGACCCCGCTGCAGCGGCGGCTGACCGCTTTCGGCAAGCGGCTAGCCTGGGGCATACTGGGCATCTGCGCCATCGTCTTCACAGCCGGCCTGGCGCGCGGCGAACCCCCGGCCCTGATGTTCCTCACGGCGGTCTCGCTGGCCGTCGCGGCCATCCCGGAGGCGCTGCCGGCGGTGATGAGCATAGCGCTGGCGCTGGGCGCGGCCAAGATGGTCAAGCAGAACGCGCTGGTGCGCAAGCTGCTGGCCGTGGAAACCCTGGGCTCCATAACGCATATCTGTTCCGACAAGACCGGCACCCTGACGCAGAACAAAATGACGGCGCAGGAGACCAGCCTCGACGGCGCGCCCCTTAAGGCCGGGGCAGAAGTCCCCCCCGCCCTGCAGCCCCTGCACGCCGTGCTGCTCAAGGCCGGCGCGCTCAACAACGATTCCCGCCGCGGTCCCGACGGCTGGCTCGGCGACCCCACCGAGACCGCCCTGTGCGCGCTGGCCGAGGCCGCCGGGCAGGCCAAGGCAAGCCTGGACGCCGCCCACCCGCGCCTGGGCGAGCTGCCTTTCGATTCCGAGCGCAAGATGATGACCACGCTGCACTCCGGCGCCCTGGACGAGCGCGGCGGGGCGTACTTCTCCGTCACCAAGGGAGCGGCCGAGAATCTGCTGGAGAATTCATCTTCCTTCCTGGCCCCCGGCGCCAGCGCCGACGCTCTGCGCGCCGCCGCCGAGGAGATGGCCGCCCGCGGCCTGCGGGTGCTGGGCCTGGCCTACAGGCGCTGGGACGCCCTGCCGGCTAAAGCCGACCCGGGCGCCGAAAAGGACCTGGTCTTCATCGGCCTCGTCGGCATAGAGGACCCGCCCCGCCCGGAGGCGGCGGCCGCCGTGGCCGAATGCGGCGAGGCCGGCATCATACCGGTGATGATAACCGGAGACCACCCGGTGACGGCCCGCAATATCGCCGAGCGGCTGGGCATAGTCAAGCCCGGAGACGAGGCGGTCATGCTTACCGGCCGCGAGCTGGAAGCGCTGGACGACGAGGAATTCGCGCGCAGGGTGGAGACGGTGCGGGTTTACGCCCGGGTGGCGCCGGAGCAGAAGCTGCGCATAGTCAAAATGCTGCAGCAGAACGGCCACTTCGCCGCGATGACCGGCGACGGCGTCAACGACGCCCCGGCCCTCAAGCGCGCCGACATCGGCGTGGCCATGGGCATCACCGGCACGGACGTCTCCAAAGAAGCCGCCCACATGATACTGCTCGACGACAATTTCGCCACCATCGTTAAGGCCGTCAGGGAAGGCCGCCGCATCTACGACAATATCCGGCGCTTTATCCGCTACATCCTCGCCTGTAACTCAGGCGAGATCTGGACCATTTTCCTCGCGCCTTTCCTGGGCCTGCCCATACCGCTGCTGCCCATACAGATATTGTGGATCAACCTCATCACCGACGGGCTGCCGGGACTGGCGCTAGCCTCCGAGCCGGCCGAACCGGACATCATGCGGCGCCCCCCCCGCCAGCCCGGCGAGAGCATCTTCGCCGGCGGCCTGGGCAGCCACGTGGTGTGGGTGGGCCTGCTGATAGGCGCCGTCTGCCTGGCGGCCCAGTACTGGGGCATAAAGACCGGGCGCGACCACTGGCAGACCATAGTGTTCACCGTGCTCTGCCTCAGCCAGCTGGGCCAGGCGCTGGCCATCCGCTCGGAGAAACGCACGCTCTGGGAGTTGGGGCTGCTGAGCAACCGCCCGCTGCTGGCCGCGGTCTGCCTTACGGCCGGCCTGCAGGGCCTGGTCATCTACACGCCCTGGCTCAACCGCCTCTTCCGCACCTCGCCGCTCTCGGCCGCAGAGCTGGCCCTGGCGCTGGCCCTTTCCGCCGCAGTGTTCCTGGCCGTAGAGGCCGAGAAACTGGTGCGGCGCCGCCTTACCGCGGACCGCGCCAAATAAAAAAGCCCCGGCTGCCCGGGGCTTTTTTCAGGATCTCGGCCGAATTATTTCTTAACTTCTTCCTTCTTGGCTTCTTCTTTCTTCGGCTCTTCCTTCTTGGCTTCGGGCTTCATGGCCGGCTTGGGCATAGCCGCGGCCTCTTCCTTGGGGATCTCGAGCAGTTCCACTTCGAAGACCAGCGTGGCGCCGCCGGGGATGGTGCCGCCCGCGCCCTGGTCGCCGTAAGCGGTGTCGGAGGGGCAGACCAGCTTGGCCTTGCCGCCCACCTTTATCTTCTGCACGCCCTCGGTCCAGCAGGGGATCACGCCGCCCAGCGGGAACTCGGCCGGCTGGCCGCGCTCCACCGAGGAGTCGAACACCTTGCCGTCGGGGAAGGTGCCGTGGTAGTGGACCTTCACCATGTCGGAAGCTTTGGGGTAGGCGCCCTTACCGGCCTTGACGGGGATAACGATAACGCCGGAGGGCAGCTTCTGCGCGCCTTTCTCCTTGGCCATCTTGGCGAGAAAGGGCTTGGCGGCGTCTTTCTGCTTGGCCACGATGGCTTCCTGCTTCTTGGCCAGGTAGGCGTTGAGCTTCATGCCGTAGGTCTCGTCGGCCTTGGACTTCTGGCCGGCGAGCGCCTCGGAAAAGCCCTGCACGATGAACTTGGTCTCGTCGGGGGTGAATTCGAACTGCTTGATCTTGGAGCTGACGGCCTGCCCCAGGAAATAAAGGGTCTTCTGGTCTTCCGTCATCCCGTCGTCCGCGGCGAAAGCCGGGGCGGCGATCAGACAGGCTATTGCGATTAACATGTTTCTCTTCATGTGGTTATCTCCTCCTGTGTGTCTTGCGATATATTACAAATTTTGCCGCCCTTCCCTAAAGAGAGGCCGGGTATTCAGCGCGGAAGGTGGTGCCTTCCGGACCGGTAGAGAACGAAACCTTCCCCTTGAGGTACCGCTCCGTCAGCAGCCGTATGCTGTAGGTGCCCAGCCCGCGCCCGGCCCCTTTGGTGGAGAAGGAACGCTGAAAGACCTGCAGGCGGGAATCTTCCGGCATTTGCGAAGGGTTATGCACGGTGAATACGGCGCCGCTCCCGCTCTTTTTGCAGTTCAGCGTTACGGCGGCCCCCGCCGCTTCGGCTTCCAGCGCGTTCTTGGCCAGGTTGCCGATCACACGGGCGAGAAGCGTTCTGTCGGTCTGTAGGCGGACGGCTTCGCAATCCGGAGCGACAAATATTTTCTTATTCTTTGCGACCTCGTGCGCGGCAAACATGGAGGCCACCCCGTTAAGGAAAGCGGGGGCGTCCACCTCCTCGGCCTTTGGCTGAAGCTCGCCGCTCTCGGCGGCGGCCAGGTCCTTTTGCGAGAGTATCTGCTCCACCAGCCGGTCCGAAGCCGCGGCCGCGGGCTGCACGTAGCTTTTTATCTCTTCGGCGTCCGAGGCTTCCATCAGGCCGAGCAGCCCCTGCACGCCGCCTGCGGTATTGATAATATCGTGGAAGAAAAGCCG
This sequence comes from Elusimicrobiales bacterium, assembly GCA_050174915.1. Lineage (GTDB taxonomy): Bacteria > Elusimicrobiota > Elusimicrobia > Elusimicrobiales > UBA9959 > UBA9959. The sequence continues at coordinate 555,091 of JBFXJL010000001.1, forward strand.
TTCCATCACTTCCCGGCGCTTGTCGCCGCTGATGTCCATCAGCGAAAGCAGCAGAAATTCCTCGCCTTCGACCTTTAGCGGCTTGGCGCTGACCTCCAGGTCCAGCTCGTCGCCGGCACTGCGTGAGAGGATGCGGCATTCCCTGGCGGCCTGCTCCCCCTTGAGCGCCTGCTCAAGCGCCTGCGCGGCCCCGCAGCGGCGGCAGGCCTGGGTCGTTCCGCAGCCCCCCTCCGCCTCGGGCGGATGTTTGCAGCCCACCAGGCTGCCCATCCGGTTGCCTATAAAGTCCGCTATGCCATGAGCGGACAGGAATTCGCGCAGGGGTTTATTGGCGAAAACCGCCTGCCGCTGCCTGTTAAGCACCAGCACGAAATTCAGCATCCCGTCTAGCATTTCGGCCACCAGCGGGGACGCCTCTATAAGGGCGAGCTGTCGTTTCACTTCCCCGGGAGCGGCAAGTTCGGCGGGCAGGTAGCTGGTAGGCAGTTTTTCTTCAGGCATTTTTTCCTTATCCCAGGCGGCCGGTGCGGCGCAGCGCCGCCGCGACGCGGGCCATCACCAGCGGCCCCTTGAACGGCTTGATCACGTAGTCGTCGGCGCCCATCTGGAAGGCCAGTTCCTGGCTCTTGTCGGAATTCTCGGTGGTCAGCATGATCACCGGCAGGTCCAGCAGGCCCAGCGCGCCGCGCACGCCTTTTACCAGGTCGTAGCCGTTCATGCGGGGCATGTTGATATCCGAGATCAGCAGGTCGGGGGCCGGCCCCTCGGCTATTTTAGTGAGGGCCTCTTCCCCGTCGGCGGCTTCCACAGCCTCGTAGCCGGCGTTCTCTATGAATTTTTTCAGCAGCATGCGCATGATGGGGTCGTCATCGGCTATCATCACCCGCGGCTTGCCGGCGGGCGCGGAAGGCGGCGCTTTTTCCTGCGCCGGAACGGCGGCCGCGGCCGGGGCGGCGGCTGTAACCGCAGGCGCAACCTGTTCCCCGGCTTTCTCGAGTTTCAGGTACGGCCCCAGTTCTTTCAGGTCGGACTGTCCCGCAGCCAGGTGCCAGAGCGCGTCTTTGGTGATGGTGCGCAGGGCGCCGGTCTCTATGGCGGCCCTGGTTATCTGCTCGGCGGTGGCGTTGTTGTTTATGAGTTCCTTAACTTTGGGGTTGAGCGCCAGGAGCTCCACTATGGAGGTGCGCCCGGTGTAGCCGCTCATCTCGCAGGCCTTACAGCCCACCGCGCGGCAGTATTTTTCCTCAAAGCCGTTCTCGCCCAGGGCCCGGAGTATTCCAGGGTCGGCTTCGGCCGCCGTGACCTGCTGCCGGCAGGCCGGGCAGAGCCGGCGCACCAGGCGCTGAGCGGTAATGGCCAGCAGGCCGGGAGAGATCTTGAAGTGGTCCACCCCCATGTCCACCAGGCGCGAAAGCGTGGAAACGGTGTCATTGGTGTGCAGCGTCGAAAGCACCAGGTGGCCGGTCATGGCGGCCTGGAAGGCTATGTCGGCCGTCTCCTTGTCGCGGATCTCGCCCACCATGATGATGTCCGGGTCCTGGCGCAGCACCGAGCGCAGCACGGCGGCGAAGTTGAGCCCCTGCTTTTCGTTTACCTGCACCTGGTTGATGCCGGCCAGCTTGTACTCTACGGGGTCCTCGGCGGTGACCACGTTGGTGGTCTCGCTCTTGACCTTGTTGAGCACCGAGTAGAGCGTAGTGGTCTTGCCCGAGCCGGTGGGGCCGGTGACTAGTATTATACCCTGCGTGGAAGTAAGGCACTTGTCCAGGCCGTCAACAACCTCGGGCGCGAAGCCCAGCTTCTCGAAGGGCACCTCGGCGGCGCGCTGGTCGAGGATGCGCATCACCACCTTCTCGCCGAAGGAGGTGGGCAGCGTAGACACGCGCAGCCCCACTTCCGCCGTGCCTATGCGCAGCTTGGTGCGGCCGTCCTGCGGCACGAAATGTTTGGAGACGTCCAGGTCGGACATGATCTTGATGCGCGACACCACGGGCCCCATGGCGATGTAGCGCGGCAGCCGCATCACGTTCTTGAGTTCGCCGTCCACGCGGAAGCGCACATGGCTGGATTTCTCCTCGTGCTCTATGTGTATGTCGGAGGAGCGCTTGCGGTAAGCCTCTGAAATTATGGAATTGACCAGCTTGATGACCGGCGAGGTAACGGAGGCGTCCTGGGAATCGGCCGAGGTCCTCTCCCCCAGCACCAGGATTTCCTCGGGCGACTCCACCTTGCTGAGCAGGTCGAAGATCACCGTGTCGGCGCTGAACAGCTGCTCCATGCAGGCGTCCACCTCGCGCGGCAGGCAGAACTGCGGCAGCACCCTGCGGCCGGTCAGGGCCTCCACGTCGGCCTGGGCCGTCATGTCCGCGGGATCGGCCATCGCCACTTTTATTTCGGCGTCCATGACCTTAACCGGTATCAGCCCGTGCTTGCGGCAGATCTTCTCCGGCAGCAGCGAGAGCGCGAACTTGTCCACCTTTTCCGGGTACAGGGACAAATACGGGGTTTTAAAAAGAGCTTCGGCGGCCCGGACGAACTTGTCCTGGGTCACCAGGCCGGCGTCGATCAGCGCGTGTGAGAGGTATTTCTTTTTTTCGGCGCGCAGCCGCTCCACAGTCTGCGGGGGCAAATCCGGCAACCCCCCCGCCACCCTGACCGCCCATTCGTCGCTAAAGCGCCATGTATCAGCCATGCCTTTATTATATTAATTTAAAGACAACGGCTCTCGAAAAAGACGAAAGCCGAAATTTAAAACCCCTATAAACACGAAGCCCCAGACTTGCGTCCGGGGCACGGTCCTGATATTTCTAGTTCCAGGTTCGAATCTCTTAAATGGTTGCGGGGGTTGGATTTGAACCAACGACCTCAAGGTTATGGGCCTTGCGAGCTACCAGGCTGCTCTACCCCGCAGTATTATTATACCACAAGGTTCAAGCGGTTGCAACATTTATCGTCGGGAATAATTACATTCTAAGACGGTGACATGTAGTGATCACCTGAAAAATGATCGACTCAAAGTGATGATCGGATTTGTGATCGGTTTGGGCGGAAACCCGAGAATTGATGCCTAGTGCTGGCTGGTGATTACTAGCCGCCCTTCAACTGGTCGCAATTACAGTTGGAACACCATCACTCGCCGCGGCGGTAGGTCAAGATCATTCCTGCCGAATCTTTCAGCAGGAGGTGCTTGGAGCTGACCGCCACCAAGTTGTATACTATCCGTGCCGCGGAGGAGTCCCGCCCCCCTGCGCTCACACAATCCAGTTCCAGCTTCGCCTCGTCCTCATCCAGCCTCCAGTTCAAGCAGGCAAGAGCGGCCATGTTTACTGATTTAGCTTCGCCTCCGGATTTCAGACTAAAACCCGCCTCTGCGCCCGGCATACTGTCCACGGAATGCAGCCAGGTGCCCACAAGGTCGGATTCTTTCACGTTGTATCCGTGAATATATTCTTCGCCGGAATTGAATTTTACTATTCCCGCTACGGCAATAACTGCCAGAATAACGATCCAAACCTGCCCTGACGAGCCCGCTACCGGCATTTCCAACTGCCTATGAAAGGCCCACCCGAACGCTCCAAGAAGCATCGAGCCTAATACAAGTGCGGTTAGCACTACCCCCACAAAACTTCCAGCCTGCCCCATAGCAGCCGCTTCGAACACAAAGAACATTATAAGACTGGGCAATGCAATCAGGATACGCCAAAGAAACGACCATAAAATGCCCGGCAAGGCCATCCCATATTCTTTTAACGCTACTTTCTTCGCAGAATACACCAGCGCAGCCATCAGCAGACAGAAGCCGCTGTAGCCCAACAAATTTTTCCCTGCTATCTTTTGCAGATCCGGGACAATTTCCACAATTGCATAGAACAAGCCATAGGGCAACATTGCCCGCCATAACAATGCCCAGCCAATCTTCAGGTTCTGTCTGCAAAGCAAAGACAGGGGTTTTGTTAGGCTAATATGCGGTGGATTGATAAAATCAAACCTCATACTTCCCGGTCTTATGACCCCCGGAACGTTTTACAAACCCGGCGCCCAGCAAAGGCTTCAGAATAAAATGCGCACCGGGCTTTGTTACTTTCAACACGGACATTATTTCCTGTATGCCGCGAGGGGCTTCTTTCAGGAGACCTAATAGACGCTCCTGGTTCTTTGTTAATGAAACGGATTTGTTCCTGGTGAGGGTGCGGATAGAATCTATGCGCTTCCAAGTGCGTTCAAGGGCTTCCAGCACAGTCTCGGAGGAGTACTCTACCCAGCCGGAAACATCCCCGCCCTGCGTCTGGACTCGGTTCAAGGCATGATAATAGGCCTGTCTGTCCTCCAAGAAGACTTCGTCCACGGCGAAAATGTGGTTGGTGTCGAAATGTTTGCGATAAAGTTCCCAAGTTGCCAAGGCCCGGCCCACGCGGCCATTGCCGTCGCCAAAGGGATGGATATACTCGAACTGGTAATGCAGGATGGCAGAACTTACCAGCGCGGGCCAGTCTTTACCCGGACCATTAAGCCAGTCGCATAATTCTCCGGTCAAATACGGCACTGAGGCCGGCGGCGGCGGGATATGCCCCCCCACAAAGACCTTATAATCCCGGAAATCGCCCACGGGGCCGCGGTCCAGCGCGTTCTGGCGGCCTATTATCGAATGCAGTTTAAGTACTTGGGGGACCTTTATAGCGGCAATAGCCGAGTTCTTGCCGATAAAGCGCAAAACCTCGAAATAGTTAAGTATTTCCTGCACCGCGCGCGGTTTGGCGCCGGGCACTGTGCCGCCTGCGGCGAGGGTCTTGATCTCCGGCAGGGTAAGGGGATTGCCCTCTATGGCGGTAGAGCCGTGAGTCTGCCTGGCCAGCGCTTCGCGCTGCATGTCCGGCAACCAGCTTACGCCTATGGCGGCGCTCTGTATCTTAGCCTTCAGTTCGGCGGCCTGCTCGATAGTCTTGAGAAGATGGTGCGTCGGGCTGAATTTTGGATTGAATGGCATACTCTCCCCCTCTTCTTAAGTAAAGCATAAGTATAGTAATACGTCAAGTACTCAGCAGACGCAAAATCCGCCCCAAGAAACATCCGACCTGATTGACCGGAAAGTGATCGGTTGAGAATGGTGATCGGATTGGTGATCGCTTCTAGGTATGTCTAGCGACTTCTCCTGATCCGTCAGGAGAATAATAAAGCACGACTCTCGTAGTGCTTGCCTTTCGATGAACTGCGCCGCTCCTCGCCCGAGGCCCGGCCCCTTAACCGGGACCGGGGGAATCCAGCATCTTGCGGACCTTGCACAGGAGCAGGTCCGGGCTGAAAGGTTTGGGCAGCAGCTCCGCCCCGCTCTCCAGCAGGTCCTGGCTTTGTATGATGTCGTCGGTATAGCCGGAAACCAGGAGGATCTTCCCCTTGAAGCCCCGATGCGCGAGCTCGCGGGACAACTCGAGGCCGCTCATGCCCGGCATCAGCATGTCGGTAATGACCAGCTTAACTCCCGGCGCTTTCTCCAGGGCGGCCAGGGCTTCAGCCCCCCCGGCCACGGCCGTCACAACGTAGCCGTTCTCCCGCAGGACGCGCTCCCCGAGCCTGCGCAGCTGCTCGTCGTCTTCCACGAGAAGTATCTTCTCACCGCCGGAAACCTCGTTCTCCCCGCAAACAGGAGCCTTCAGTTTCCCCTCGGGGTCGGGCCGCTCGCCGGCGGCCAGCGGGAAGTACAGCTTGAAAGTTGTGCCCTTGCCGGGCGAACTGGCCAGTTTCACCGCGCCCCCGCTCTGGGCCACTATACCGTAGACCATGGGCAGCCCCAGGCCCGTGCCTTTTCCCTTCTCCTTGGTAGTGAAGAACGGCTCGAAGATTTTCCCCATGACCTCCGGGGTCATGCCGCTGCCGGTGTCGGAGACGCGCAGCACGACGAAGGGCCCCGGCCTGAGGTTCGGGTTCTCGGCGAAGAATTGTTCGGGAGGAGTCTCGGCGCGGGTGGAGATGGCAAGCGTGCCGCCTTTGGCCATGGCGTCCCTGGCGTTGACCGCCAGGTTCATGATTACCTGGCCGATCTGCCCGTAGTCGGCCAGTATCAGGCATTGCCCGGGGAGGAGATCTATCTTAAGCTTTATATCCTCGCCGATAACGCGCTTGAGCATTTTCACCGTGCTCTCGACGGACGCGTTGAGGTCCAGCACCACGGGTTTCAGCACCTGCTTGCGGCTGAAAGCCTGGGGAACGCCCTCGTAGGCGAGCCCTATCAGCCTGGGGGCCTCCTCCATGGAATTCTTCCCGTCGGGCTGCGTAGGCGGCGAGAACTGTTTCGGATGGGCGCCCAGGATCTGCTCGCGGGTGCAGCCGAAGACCCGCTCAGCGGCCTTGTTGCAATCTATCCACCTTCCGTCGGCGAAGAGCAGGATGGCGCCTTCGGCCGTCTCGAACAGCGTGCGGTACTTCTCCTCGCCGGCCCGCGTCGCTTCTTCCGCGCGCTTACGGCCGGTGATGTCTAGGGACGTGCCTTTTAAGACCGCCGGGCAGCCGTCGGGGCCGTATTCCAGTTTGCCCCGGACATAAAGCCAGCGCAGTTCCTTGTCGCTCGGCCGGATTATCCGGAATTCCCTGTCGAAATCCAGGCCTTTAGCCAGCACTTCGTTCTGCAGGTATGCCTGTACCGCGGCCCGGTCCTCCGGATGTATGCCGGCCGCCCAGCCCTCCATGGTATGCGGATAAGCCTTGTCTATCCCGTAGACACGGTCCATGGTCTCTGAGGTTTTAAAGACGCCGGTCTTGAGATCCAGCGCCCATGTGCCCAGCCCCGCGTTATGCTGCGACTCGAGTATCTCCTGCGCGCTTTCCCGCAGTTTTTGCTCGGCCAGCCTGGCTTCCGTCAAATCGATATTGGTGCCTATCATCCGCAAAGGCTTGCCGTCGGCGCCGCGCAGCGTGTGAGAATCCGCTTTAAGATAGCGCACCGTGCCGTCCGGCCAGACGATGCGGAATTCGGGGTCGTACTCCCGCTCGCCGCGCAAGGCGGCGTCTATGTCGGCCTGCACCCGGGCCTTGTCCTCCGGGTGTATCCGGGCAACCCAGGCCTCGTAGGCGCCGCCGAAATCCCCGCGGCGTACATTGTAGAGCCGGTACATAGAATCGTCCCAACTCAGTTCGTTCTTCGGGATGTCCCAGTCCCAGATGCCGATATTGGCCGCCTGGACGGCCACCGACAGGCGCTCAGCCGTCAGTTCAAGCTCCCGGTTCTTCTCTTCAAGTTCTTTTTCAGCCAACTTGCGCTCGGTTATATCCCGGAAAATGCCGAGGATAAAATCTCCCCCGCCCAGCCGTACCCGCGAGGCCCGTATTTCCACCGGGACAGTCTTGCCGCCTTTGGAGAGCAGCACGTCCTCCAGCGGGGTGTCGGGATTTTCAGATAAGTGCTGTTTAAAAGTGTCGCCTTTGCTCTCCGGGGAGTCCGCCGCGGGGTGAAGCATGGCCCGGTTCTGGCCTATGAGTTCTTCCCGGGCGCGGCCGAGCAGGCGGCACAGGGCCGGGTTGCAGTCCAGCAGCTCCCCGTTTGCGGGATCCGCTATGGCTATGCCGTCCTGGGCGGAGTCGAACAACGCCCGATATCTTCCCTCCGCCTGCTTGCGGTCCGTTATGTTCTTGCCGAAAACGGAAATGGCGAAAGGCCGGCCTTCCTTCTTTAGCAGGTTCAGTTCCAGCAGCATGGTTATGCCGGATTTATAGGTGGTATATTCCGCGGCATACCTGCCGTCCCTGCGCGCACCGGAGAAAGCGTTCTTCCACCACGCGACATACTGCGGGTCCTGAAACAGGTCCTGGGGCCTCTTGCCGGCCAGGTCGTCTATGCCGCGGCTCTTGGAAAAGTATGTTCCGAAGGCGGTATTCCAGGTCATGATCCCGAAATTCTCCGGGTCCACGGTCCAGATGAAGTCCTGGGTACCTTCGAAGATGGCGCTCAGCAGCGCTTTGTTCTCAATTGCGCGTTTGCGGTCCACGCTCAAGGTGGTGATCACGCGGGTCATGCGCTCCAGCAGATCCAGGATGACAGGAATCCTCGCCTCGTCCACCACCGGCACTTCGCGCGCGGCGGCCAGGTAGTCATCCTCCGGGAAGCCGTACCGCTGCGCCTGGGCGCGAAAGCGCGCCTCGTCTGGCGGCTGCGTCATGAACTGGCCGATGAAAACATTGGCTACGTGCTTGCCCTCTATAACGATAGGCGAGGCGCAGTCGGTCAGGCCGTTGGCGCAGGGAAAAATGGCGTAGTGCTTGCCCTCGGTAAGCTTCTGCGCTATGTCGGTATCGCTCGCTACGCAGAGGACGCAGGTTTCCGGGTTTACCCGGTGAAACTGCGTGCAGATGCGCTGCCAGCGGGAGGAAAGCAGCACGTTGGCCTTCAGGTCAATGATCGCGACCGGGATTTTGATCAGCTTGTAATAAGACTCGAACAGCTGCTGCACTTCCGTCTCTTTGAGCAGTTGCGCGAGCATTGCCGAATCGGCCGGCAGCGCGCCGCCGTAGCGGTAAGCCGCGGGCACATCCGTATCTGTTATGCGTTCGTAGGAAACCATTCCCCTCCCCCCGATCCCCTGATGCCGAAATTATACATAATCGGCATGATGAAGAAATCGGTTGAGACAAGTCCCTGTCCCTGGACGGCACCGACCTGTACGTCTGGCTGGAAAGGCTGGGCTCGAAAGACGAGAACGCGCTGGACAAGACCTGTAAGGACAGCGGCGCCATGATAACGCTGGCGCTGAACCTTCTGTTCTAAATACAACTGGCGCGGGCCACAGGACCGGAAAAGTAAGGTAGAATAACAGCGGGCGGCGGGGCCGGCCGTGGAGCTACCTTATGGCAAAGATCATACCTATCGACGTGCTGGGCGAATGCGGGCACCCCTCGCCGTTCAAGGCCAATTACCCGAAGTTCTTTACCGACGACAACGGCGTGATCCGGCTGGTACACGCCCTGGACTACGCGCCCGGCGCCTCCGTTGAGGATATAGAATATTTCCAGCGGGCCGGGGCCCGCGAGCGCCTCTTCTTCAGGCCTGAGGAGACCACGGTGGGAGTAGTCACCTGCGGGGGCCTCTGCCCCGGTCTCAACGGCGTCATCCGCGCCGCCACTTTCTGCGCGGTCGAAGGGTACGGGGTAAAAAAGGTGCTGGGGTTCCGCTACGGCTACCAGGGCCTGGCCGACGATGAGACCTACCCGCCCCTGGAACTGATCCCCGATGATGTCGACGAGATCCACGAGAAAGGCGGCACTGTTCTAAAATCTTCCAGGGGCCCGCAGGACTCGGGCAGGATGGCAGAAACGCTGCGCCGCCGCGGCGTAAACGTGCTGATAGTTATCGGCGGCGACGGCACCCTGCGCGGCGCGCGGGGCCTGCAGACCGAGCTGAAAGCGCGGGGCCTGCCCATCGCCGTGGTCTGCGTGCCCAAGACCATAGACAACGATATCGGGGTTATAGAGCGCTCCTTCGGCTTCGAGACGGCCGTGCAGCAGGCCTCGGAAGTCATCACCCGCGCCCACGCGGAGGCCAAATCGATCAGGCACGGCGTGGGACTGGTAAAACTGATGGGCCGCGAATCCGGCTGGATAGCGGCCTCGGCCTCGGTCTCCAACAGCAACGTCAATTTCTGCCTCATCCCCGAAGTGCCGTTCGGCCTGGAAGGCCCCGGCTGCTTCTTCGACCATCTGCGGCGGCGGCTGGAAAACAAGGACCACGCCGTGGTCGTGGTGGCCGAGGGGGCCGGGCAGGCCCTGATGGCTCCCGCGAGCGGCGAGGACAGGTCCGGCAACCGCCGGCTGGCCGACATCGGGCCTTTCCTTAAAGACAGGGCCGAGGCCTGGTTCCGCCGGGCGGGGGTAGAGGTGAATATCAAATATTTCGATCCCAGCTACGCCATACGCAGCACCCCGGCCAACGCGGCCGATTCGGAATACTGCCTGCGCCTGGGTTATAACGCCGTTCACGCCGGCATGGCCGGCAAGACCGGCCTGGTGCTGGGGCTTCACAATGACCGTCTGGTGCATTTGCCCATAGCGCTCACAGCGGAGCGCAAGTTGGTGGACCCCCAGGGCTGGCTGTGGCAGATGGTGCTGCAGGCCACCCGCCAGCCGGTATGCATGCTGGGCAAGGCCGGACCCTCTACGGCAGCGCCGCAAAATCATTAAAACAGCCTCTTGAAATTCCGCAAGAGGCGGGGCATTTCTGGGCGGTGCCTGCCCATGACGTAATGGTCAGCGAGGTTAGACAATGAAGAAACTTGTGTTTTGGGAAATAGTACTTATACTGGCCAGCGTGCCGCTGTTCCGCTCGCTCTGGGAGTTGATGGACGGGATAGCGTGGTTCAGCGGCAGGCCGGGACTCTACATTTCTTTCGCCGCCGGCCTCGCGCTGGCTTCGCTGGCAATTTTCCGGATCAACGAAGCGTAACAGACCGCCGGCGCCCGCTTTTCATTTTCGCTGCCCACGGCGGAAGGAAGCGCTCTCCCCTGATTCCCCGGCAGAATAAAAAAGCACGACTCTTGTCGTGCTTTTTTCAGCAGGTCCTTTTGGCGGGACTATTCCACGAACTGCCAGACGGCGCTCGAACCCAGAAGGCCATAGCGGGTAGCGGGACAAAGCAAGTTAAAACTATTTTTGGATCTCGAAGGTGTCCACTATGTCGCCGGCCTTGTCGTAGACCGTCATCTTCAGGTACTTGTCCTTCACGTCGAAAATGGCAAAGTGGTAGACCGGCAGGAACCTGGCGGACCAGTCCTCGTTGCGGCGCTGGATGTAGAGCGGCGCGCCGCCGCCGCCCAGGGTGAGGTAGGTTATCCCCCCGGCCTGGTCCACCAGGCCTTCCTTCACCGGGTGCGTGCGTTCGTAATTATGATCGTGACCCTGCAGCACCAGGTCTACCTTGTACTTGTGCAGCAGCGGCTCCAGCGCGGCCACCAGTTCCTCGGTAGGGCCGTGCGCGCCGGTGGAATAGAGCGGCTCGTGCACCACCACGAACTTCCAGACCTTCTCGCCGGACTTGGAGAGGAAGCGCTCCAGCCACTTATACTGCTTGCTGCCGGGCTTAAGCGACGGCGCGAACTTGGCGCCGTAGAAATCGTTGACGTCGAGCACGAAGAACCGCGCGTGCGCGACGTCGAAGAAATAGTAATGGGGCGGCAGCCCGGTCAGCGGCGTGCTGTGGAAAGGCGTGAAGTTGGCGCGCAGGAAACCCTTGCCCGCCGGCGTCTTCAGGTCGCGGCCGTAGTCGTGGTTGCCCAGCGTCAGGAAGAACGGCGCGCGGGAGAGCAACGGCGCATAGGGCCGAAAATATTCCTCGTCGGCCATTTCCTCCAGGCCCTCGGACAGCACGTCGCCGGTATGCAGCACGAACTCGGGGCTGAACTTAACCATCTGCGCGGCCAGGGCAAACTGTTCCTCAGAGCCGGAGCCGGAATCCCCGAAGGCGAGGAAATTAAAGTAGGGTTTATCCTCGCCGCGGAACGTGGTAAATGACCCCTCGAAGGCCTTGTAGACGGCGGTGCTGGCTTCGGCGGGCAGGTAGAGGCGGTAGCAATGGGTGGTGTCGGGCAGCAGCCCGAAGAGCGTAACCCTCTGTTCTTTCACGGCCGTGGTCGGGGTCAGGAAGCGCTCGCAGTCCGGCGCCGCGCCGTAGGACAGCCAGGCCTGGCTGGCCGCGTCCACCCGGAAACGCACGGTGACCATGTCGCGGGTCATGTTCTCCAGGTACGGGCCGCGCTCCAGCTGCGCCGCCAGGGACGGCGCGCAGCAGAGCGCTAGCAGCGGCAGCGCCGCCAGAAGCCTCATTTGCCGGCGGGCCCCTGGGTGAACAGCTCGGTCACCTTGAAGTTGACGGCGTCGATGACGCCCCGGTCGGTGATGCGCAGCTCGGGGATGGGCGGCAGCGTGAGGAAGGCCATGGCCATGAACGGGTCGCTGAGCCGCGAGCCCAGCATCCGGGCGGTCTCGCCCAGCCGCTTGAGCTTCTCGCGCACGAACTCCGAAGAGCGGTCGCTCATCAGGCCGGCCACGGGCAGCGGCAGGGCTTCCAGCACCTGGCCGTTGAGCGCGGCCACTATGCCGCCCTGCATCTTGACCACCTGCACGGCGGCGGTGTACATGTCCCCGTCGTGCGTACCGATCACCACTATATTGTGCGAATCGTGCGAGACAGAAGAGGCGATGGCGCCCTTCTTGAGGCCGAAGCCCTTCACCAGGCCCAGCGCTATGCGGCCGCTGGCCATGTGGCGCTCTATCACGGCGATCTTGAGGATGTCGCGGTCGGTATCGGAGGAGACGTAGCCGCCGTCCTGCTTGACCTTCTCCACGCTCATCTTGGTCACTATCTGGTCGGGGATAACGTTGATCACCTTGGCGCAGGGGCCCTGCGCCTTGAGCGCGAAGTCCTCGTGCTCGATCCACTTAACGTTCACGGTGCCGCGGGTCTTGCCCTCGTAGTCCTTGATGACGCCGGGGGTGATCTTGCGGTCGCTGGCTACCAGCCGGCCCTGCTTGAACACCTTGGTGACCTTGAGGCTCTTGAGGTCCTGCAGGATCACCAGGTCGGCCTGGTAGCCGGGGGCGATGGCGCCCAGGTTCTTGAGACCGAAATACTCGGCGGTGTTGATGGTGGCCATCTGGATGGCGCGGATCGGGTCCACTCCCAGCTTGATGGCGGTGCGCACCAGGTAATCGATATGGCCCTGCTTCTCGATGTCCTCGAGGTGGCGGTCGTCGGTGACGAAGAGGAACTTGCGGGAATTCTCGGAGTTGACCAGCGGCAGCAGGTTCTTGAGGTTCTTGGCCGCCGTACCCTCGCGGATCATGATGTACATGCCGGCGCGCAGCTTCTCGGCGGCTTCCTTCACATCGGTGCACTCGTGGTCGCTCTTGATGCCGGCCGACACGTAGGCGTACAGCTGCTTGCCCTTGAGCATCGGGGCGTGGCCGTCTATCACCTTGTTCTTGGCGATGGCGAGTTTCTCCAGCACGCCGCGGTCGCGGTAGATCACGCCGGGGTAATTCATCATCTCGCCTATGCCCAGCACGCGCTCGTCGCCCAAGAGCAGCGACAGGTCGTGGGCGTCCAGCTCGGCGCCGGCGGTCTCCAGGTTGGTGGCCGGCACGCAGGAGGGCAGCATCACGTACACGCCCAGCATGGCGTTGAGGCTCGAAGACAGCATATACTTGATGCCGTCGAGGCCCAGCACGTTGGCGATCTCGTGCGGGTCGATGACCACGGAGGTGGTGCCGCAGGGCAGCACGGTGCGGGCGAACTCCGGCACCTTCACCATGGAGCTCTCTATGTGCACGTGGCCGTCTATGAAGCCGGGGGCGAGGTAGGCGCCCTTGAGGTCCATGGTGGCCTTGGCCTTGTAGTCGCCGAAGCCCACCACCTTGCCGCCGTGTATGGCCACGTGGGTGCGGTGGATGTCGCCGGAAAAAGTGTTGACCACCCGGGCGTTCTTGAGCAGCAGGTCTACCCGCTTGCCGCCGCCGGAGATCTCTATCGTGTTCCTGAGGTTTTCAAGGTTGGAGTCTTTTTCCATATAGCCACCGCCTCTTATAATTTACTTTAAATTCTACATATTATGCCCCCGCCCCGCAAAGAGGCTAAACCCCGTTATTTTGTATCATACACTCAAAGCGCGGGGCGGCAAACAGGGGGCGGTTTTACGCTTATGAGATCATTTTTCAAATCCACCAAAGTCATGTTGACGGCCGCGGCGCTGGCCGTGCCTATCCTGGTCCTGGGCTGGCTGCTCTACCAGAGCGTAGCGCAATGGCGCGCGGTCAACGCACAGCTCAAACTGACGCGGAGCGCGTCGTTCGCGGCCGAAGAACTTTATTCCGCCGTCCTCGAGGCGGAGTCGGCCTCGCGCAGATACGCCATCACCGGCAACCAGGCCGGCCTGGCCGCTTTCGACGCGGCCGTAAAGGGACTTGAACGGGCCCGGGCGCAATTCGCGCGGAACAAGGAAGGCAGCCCGATGCACGCGCGCCAGGCGGACAGGATCCTTGCCCTGGCTGAACGGCGCAAGGAAAGTCTGAGCGAACTGGTGCTTACCCGCCGTACAGAAGGTTTTAACGCGGCCATGAATAAAACCGCCGTGGGCGCCGGGGCCGCGATCACCGCCGAGCTCAAAACCGCTCTCGACGAGCTGCAGCGCGCCGACAGCGCCCGCATAAGCGCGCTGGAAGCGCGGGCCGGCTCCGGCATGGCCCAGCGCAACCGCCTGCTCAATATCCTCTTCCTGGCTGCCTTCCTGGGCATAGCCTGGGCGCTGGCGGCAGCCGTGCGCACTGCCCGGCTGCACCGCGAGGCCAGCGGCCGCCTGGCAGAGGAGCATGCCCGGCTGCAGGGCGTGCTGGATTCCGCCCGCCAACTGTCCATCATCGCCACCGACCTCGAAGGCCGGATAACCCTGTTCAGCCCCGGGGCCGAACGCCTGCTCGGCTACAAGGCGGCTGAAATGCTGGGCAACACTCCGGCGGTCATCCACCTGACCGAGGAGATGCAGAGCCGCAGCAAGGAACTTACGGCCAGCCTCGGCAGAGCGGTCACGGGCTTCGACGTCTTCGTCGCCATGGCGCGCGGCGGCAGCCTGGAGAATCGGGAATGGACCTACGTGCGCAAGGACGGCTCCAAATTCCCGGCAGACCTGACCATCACGGCCTTGCGCGACTCCGACGGCCGCGTGAGCGGCTTCCTGGGCATAGCGTCGGATATCTCCGCGCGCAAAAAATCAGAAATGCAGATGCGTAAGCTTTCGGCGGCGGTCAAGAACAGCCCCACCTCCATCCTGATCACGGACGCGGAAGGCCGCATAGAGTACGTAAATCCCAAATTCATCGAGTTGACCGGTTATTCCCAGGCAGAGCTTATAGGCCAGAATCCCAGGCTCATCAACTCCGGAAAGATGCAGAAGGTCGTTTTCAAGGAACTGTGGGACACCCTGCTGGCCGGCAAGGAGTGGCACGGCGAACTGCTCAACCGCAAGAAGAACGGCCAGTTCTTCTGGGAGAACGCCTCCATCTCGCCGGTCAAGGACCCGCAGGGCCGCGTCACCAATTTCGTGGCGGTAAAGCTGGACATCACCGAGGCCAAGCTGAACCAGTACGAGCTGGAGCGGGCCAAGGACGCCGCGATGGAACTGGCCAGGATGAAATCGGAATTTCTGGCCAACATGAGCCACGAGATCCGCACGCCCATGAACGCCATCATCGGCATGACCGGCCTGCTGCTCGACACCCAGCTCTCCCCCCGCCAGCAGGATTACGTCAAGACTGTCAATTCCGCCGGCGAGGCGCTGCTCGACATCATCAACGACATATTAGATTTCTCCAAAATAGAATCCGGCAAGCTGCAGATCGAGACTCTCGACTTCGATCTGCGCGAGACGGTGGAGAGCACGGCCGACCTGCTGGCGCCGCGGGCCCAGGGCAAGGGCATTGAGTTCGAATATTTGATCGAGCCCGGCGTGCACCAGGCCCTGCGCGGCGACGCCGGCCGGTTGCGGCAGGTGCTGCTGAACCTGCTGGGCAACGCCATCAAGTTCACCGAGCGGGGAGAAGTGCTGCTGCGGGTTTCCGCGCTGGAAGCCCGGGAGGGCGAGGCTCGCCTGCGCTTCGCCGTCAGCGATACCGGTATCGGCGTGCCGGCCGCGGCGCAGGCCAACCTGTTCCAGGCCTTCACCCAGGCCGACGCCTCCACCACCCGCAAATACGGCGGCACGGGCCTCGGCCTGTCCATCTCCAAGCGCCTCGTCGAGCTGATGGGCGGCGAGATAGGCCTGGAGAGCGAGCCGGGCCGCGGCTCCACTTTCTGGTTCACGTTGCCTTTCGCCAAGGGCGAGCCCAAGACTCCCCGCCCTGAGCCCCGCAGCCTGGACGGCGTGCGGGCGCTGATAGTGGACGACAATGCCGCCAGCCGCGAGATCGTGACGCATCACCTGGCGGCCTGGCGCCTGGAATCCGAGGCCGTAGCGTCGGCCGAGGCGGCCCTGGCGGCGCTGCGCGGTGCCGCCGCCGTCAAACCTTTCACCCTGGTGATAACGGACATGCAGATGCCCGGCATGGACGGGCTGCAGCTGGCCCGCGCAATCGAGGACGACCCGGCCATACCGCGTACCCGCAAAGTTATGATGACCTCGCTCGGCCAGGACCTGTCCGCCGGGGACCTGGCGGCGGGCGGCATCTCGGTCTGCGTGCACAAACCGCTGCGCCCCTCGGCGTTGTTCGAGGCCGTGGCTGCCGCCGTAGAGGGCCGCGCGGCCGCCCCAGCCGAAGGCCCGGCCGTCCCGGACGGCGCAGCCGCCCCGGCCGCCAATAAATATTTCCGCGTGCTGGTGGCAGAGGACAACGCGGTGAACCAGAAGGTGGCCGTGCGCCAGCTGGAGCGGCTGGGTTACGCGGCCGACGTGGCCGCCAACGGGCTGGAAGCCGTGGCCGCCGTCAAGCGGCAGCCTTACGACCTGATCCTGATGGACTGCCAGATGCCCGAGATGGACGGCTTCCAGGCCACCGCCGAGATCCGCCGCCTGGAGGCCGAAGGCCGCCGCACGCCGATCGTGGCCATGACGGCCAACGCCCTGCAGGGCGACCGGGAGAAATGCCTGGAGGCCGGCATGGACGCCTACATCCCCAAGCCGGTGCGGCTCGAGCTGATGGCCGAGACGCTAAAGCGCTGGGACGCAAGGCTGGACGCTTTCGTGATCGCCGAACTTAAAGACCTGGCGGGGCCGGACAATAAAGCGTTCATGGCCGAGCTGGCGGGCACCTATTTAAAGGACCTGCCGGGGCGCCTGGCGGCCATCCGGGCAGCCATAGAGGCCCGCGACGCCGAGGCCTTGCGCCAGGCCGCCCACGCGCTTAAAGGCAGCAGCGGCAACATAGGCGCCCAGCGCCTGCAAAAGGTCTGCCTGCTGCTCGAGGAGACTGGCCGCTCGGGTTCCGCGGAAGTACCGCCGGCGCTGCTCGCCGACCTGGACACCGAGGCCGCGGGCGCCAGGACCGCCCTGGAGGCGCTGGCCGCCGGCTAAACATGGAGCTGCTGCACGAACCCTACCTCCCCCTCACGCTGCTGGTCTTCCTGGCCGGCTTCGTGGATTCCATCGCCGGCGGAGGAGGCCTCATAACCCTGCCGGCCTACCTCGCCTTCGGGCTGAACCCGGCATTGCTGCTGGGCACCAACAAGCTGTCCTCTTCCATGGGCACGGCGGTGGCGGCTGCCAAGATGCTCAAGGAGGCCCGCTTCGGCCTGGATTTCCTGTTCATCCTGGTCGTGCTGGCCGCGGGCGGCTCTTTCCTGGGCGCGCGCCTGATCTCGCTGGTGCCGCCCGAAGCCATACGCTACCTGCTCATAGTGCTGCTGCCGCCGATAGCGGTGTTCCTGGCCGCGCGGCGGCGCTTCGGCCTGGCCGACACCAGCCGGGCGCACTCGGAGGGGGCGCTGCTGCGGCGCTCGGGCGGGCTGGCTTTCGGGGTGAGTTTTTACGACGGACTGCTGGGGCCGGGCACCGGCACCTTTCTGGCGGTGGGCTTCGCGCGGCTGTGCGGCTACGACCTGCTGCGCGCCACGGCGCTGGCCAAGCTGCTCAATTTGGTCTCCAACGTGGCGGCGCTGGCCGCCTTCCTCTGGCTGGGCGCGGTGGATATAAAATTAGGCCTGGCCATGGGCCTGGCGGGCATGGCCGGCAATTATGCCGGGGCGCACGTGGCGCTTAAGCGGGGCGGCTGGGCGATAAGGCCCATGCTGCTCACGGTTTCGGCCGCGCTGCTGGCCAAGATAGCCTGGGACATGCTCAGGTGAGCAGGGCCAGCAGGCCGAACCGGCCGGTCTTCTCTCCGTCGCGCCGCCAGGAGTAGAACATCTCCTTCTCGGCGTAGGTGCACAGGTGCATGAACTCGTACTTGCCCACGCCCAGCGCCTCCAGCCGCAGCCGCAGCAATTCCCTCAGGTTGAAGAAATGCCGCCCTTCCTTCATGGTCAGGAAGTGCTTGTCCGCGCCGCCGGGGTAGAAGGCCTGCAGTTTTTTTAGAAAATCTTCCTTCACCGGGTAATGCGCAGCCGAGATCATGGGCGAAACGCCGGCCACCACGTCGGCCGGCTCCGTGCCGTAATGCAGGCGCATAGCGGCCAGGGCGGCCCCATAGACGTCGAGCAGGGCCCCGCGCCAGCCGCTGTGGATTACGGCCAGCGCCTTATGCGCGGGGTCGTAGAAGACGGTGAGCGCGCAGTCGGCCGAGAGCGCCAGCAGCGGCAGCCCCTGCGCCGAGGTTACCAGCGCGTCGGTATTGTCGGGCGGCGTCCCGCCGCCGGCCTCCAGCACGGCCACGTTGGCGGTGTGGCGCTGGCGCATGCGGCCCAGGCGGGCCGGTTCGGCGCCCAGCGCTGCGCAGAACAGTTCCAGGTTGGCTTCCACGTTCTCTATTTTATCGCCGGTGCCGGAGCCCAGGTTCAGCCCGGCGTAAGGCCCCGTGCTGACGCCGCCCTGGCGGGTGGCCACGGCGCAGTCCAGGCCGGGCAGGCCTTTAAATACCCCAAAGCGCAGCAGTCTAAGACCGTTCTTCTCTTCGGTATGCATGTTCCCCCCTGGCCCGGGCGCAGCGCCTAGGCTTTCAGACCCAGAATATAGGACTTCACAAAACGCGCCGGGTAATAAGACTCTTTGGCCTTCTTGAGCCCCGGCAGGCCCAGGTCGTTCTCTTTGTTGATGAACCGGTACCCCGACGGCACGGTCTTGGCCGCCTCGCTGTCGAGGAACTGGTACAAGCCTTTAACCTCGGCGTCGGCCTTCTCGAAATTGAGCGTCCAGGTGTCGGCCGTCAGGCGCGACCCGAAAGCAAAGCCCGCTATTTTCCCCCCGGCCTCCACCGCCACGCCGCTCAGTTCCAGCTCGCGGAAATGAGAAAGGCCGTTGACGATGGCCTTGCGCTCGCAGTTGGGGATGTCGGCTATCACCGGGCCGCCCTGCCGCGTCTGCCAGTCGTCAAAGACCTGCAGGCATTTCTCCAGCCAGGCGCCCTCGAGCGGGTGCACTTTTACGCCGGGCCCTGAGGCCTTGCAGAACTGGGCTATCATGTTGCGCTTGCGCGAGTACTTGTGGCCCTTGAGGTCCGCCAGGTCGGCGGTATTGTAAATATAATCCCCGTAGCCGCTCTCTTCGGTGACGGTGAAATAGGCCGCTATATTTTCGGCGCCGATGATCTCCAGGTAATCCTGCGGCACGTAGTGATATTCCCCAAAGCCCAGGGCTTTGGCAGTATCCGCCAGCTCTTTTGGCGTGGGAAAACGGAACGGGCGCAAGATGGGCAGCAGCAAGCGCCCCTGTTTGGGCTCCTCAATATCCACCTCGGAAAGGAACAGGGTGCCGTTCTCCTCGCGCCAGAAGGCCTCATGCACGCAACCGCTCCAGATTATCATCGAGGCGAGCGAGTAGGGGCAGAGCGGGTATAGCTGGGCGTCAAAGTAAGGTTTAAGGCGGGCATAATCGCCGGGGGTTATCTTTTTAAGCATGGGGGCCGCCGATCATCATAGCTTCGCTGTCCGGCGGCGCGGTGAAGCCGAGGGCCCGGTAGAAAGGCGCAGAACCGGAGCTGGCTATCAGCCCCACCCACCTTATGCCGCCCGCCCGCAGGCGACGCACCAGCCGGCGCACCAACTGCGAGCCAATGTCGCGGCCGCGGGCCGCCCGCAGCACCGCCACATCGTGGATGTAGGCTTCGCGGGAATGGGCGTCGATGGCCCTGGCCATGCCCACCGCCCGGCCGCCGTCGAAAGCCGCCAGGAAGAGCCGGCTGCCTTTAACTATGCCGCCCAGCAGGGCGGGCTTGTCGTCCCGCTTCCACCAGCCCTGCTCGCGGTAGATCTCTATGAGCTGGGCCCTGGTTTTTGCGTCGGGGCGCTTGAGGAAACGGTAGGTTATCATCGCTGGAAAAATCCTAACTTATATACCCTCCGCCGGTCAAACCGCGGAAAATGAAAAGGCCCGGCGTGAACCGGGCCTTTCGTGTGCGCCTCTTTTAAAGCACTTTGTAAGGGTTGTCGGTGATGCCCAGCAGGTAGAGTCCGGCCTTTATATTCTTCTCCACCGAGTTCTTGATGATGGCCGCACCCGGGTAGAAGCCGCGGCCTTCGAGCTCGAAGGTGAAGGCGAAGGCGCCGGTGGCGGCGTAGGCCCAGTCGGCGCTGTCGCCGGTGGCCACGTACATGTCGCTGGACTTCTGCGAATAGTAGCCGGTCAGTTTGGCCATCGCGTCGCCGGCCTTGATGAAGACGTTGCGGTCTCGCTCGTCGGGCACGTCCGCCTCGTTGCCCCCCCAGGGGTACAGGATCAGGCTGCCGTAGGTGTGGTAGCTGATATGCGTCCTGATGTTGCGCCGGCTTTCCATGAAGCGCTTGATATGCTGGCTCTCCGGCTCGGAGAAAGCCTTGGGGCCGCAGTAGGTGTCGGCGCCGGGATAGGTGGAGGCCCCGGACTCGCACCACCAGGAGTCGAAATTGCGGTTCAGGTCCACGCCGCGGGAACCGTTGGCGTTCTTGGCCATGTTCTTGCGGTAGTACTGGTAGTCGCCGTTCTTGATGTCGTACTCGGCGCCGTCGGGGTTGCCCATCGGCAGCACGTAGATGTCCAGCGAGGAAATGTATTTCTTAATCTCGGCGTCGCTGCGGTGCTCGAGGAGCCACGCGGCGAAGAGCAGCGGCACTTCGTTGGCCAGGTGCTCGCGGGCGTGGATGTTGCCCAGGAAGAAGGCGCCCGGTTTGGAGCTGGGGGTCTCGCCCTTGGCGTTGGAGTTGACGCGCAGGCACCAGAGGTCGCGGCCCTCCACCGTTTTGCCGATGGAGAACAGCGAGGCGATGTCGGAATTCGCGGCGGCCAGGCTCCGCAGCCGGTCGGTGGTCTCCTGGTAGTTGTGGTATATCTCGTCCTGGGACGGGAAATCCTTGGCGAAAGAAGTGAAGTAGGCGGCGAGCGGGGTTTTGCCGAGCACGGTGACGGACTTGGAGGCGAGCAGGCCCTCCAGCTCGGGGCCGGCTATGCCGGACACGCGGTCCCGCTCCACTTCCACGATATCCAAGCCGGCTTCCAGCAGGGCGGTGCGCTCGCGCTTATCGGAAGTCTTTATAGTCACCCAGTAGCGGCCCTCGGCCTGCTGCACGAAAGCGGCTTTGGCTTCTGGGACGGAGGCGGACGCGGGCGGGGTGGTTATTTCGCGCAGCAGCTGCTCGTAGGAAACGTTGGCGTTATCGCCGGCGAGCGCGGTGACGGCGCTGACGGCCAAAAGGACAAAGGTGAAAAGCGTGTTCCGCATGTTAAAAGCCTCCGCTGCGCTGTTGACTATAATCAATGTATTAATTATAGGGCCTAAAAAGCAAATCACGCAAGACCAAAAGGCCCAAATACACATGGGTCCTAGGGCCCATGACGAATGTCAATCCAGTCTTATCAGGCCCCTCAGGCCCAACAATAGATACCACAGGCCGGCCAGCAGCAGGGTAAGCCGGCCTATTTCATTGGCACGGCGCCCTATCCAGGGGGTGCCCAGCAGCACAGGGGAGATGAACAGGGAGGTGGCCAAGAAGAAACCGCCGAAATAAGAAAAGCCCTTCGCTATATCCGCCAGTTCCAGCAGGCGGATAAAGCCGGCGGCGAAAGGAGGGCAGATATTAAGGCCGGTCAGGAAGCCCAGGGCCAGCGGCAAGCGCTTGAAGTACGGGGTCAGGTCCCGCCGGAGCAGGCAGGGAGCGGCTTCCCCCCGCAACCGTGCGGCGGCGAGGTAAACCATCAGCAGGCCGCAAGCGGCCATGCAAAGCGGCAGCGCCCAAACCGGCAGGGCGTAGCGGCCGGCCTGGCCGGCCAGCGAGGCCAGCAGGGCGAACAGCATGTAGGCCGCAAACCTGCCGGTCAGGAATTGCAGAAAAATACCGAAGTTTAATTTCCAGGCGCTCCTGCCTTCGGCCAGCAGGTACGGCGCCAGCAGGGGCAGGCAGGAGGCCAGGCAATAGAAGCCAGTGGACAGGCCCAGCAGGAAGCCTTCCGAGAGGAGGGCCGGCACTCTTAGAGGGTAACTGCCCTGCTGCAGCGCTTGCACCAGCCGGCGGCCTTGCCGGAATTATTCTTCCGGCTGAGGGTCACCGAGTCCTTGCAGCCGGGGCATTTTACGTCCAGGCCCGACAGGTCCAGCTTGACGTAATCCTTCTCGAAGATCTCCTTGCTGGTATAGCGCGGCTCCAGCCATTTTCCGTCTTTCATTTTTCCTCCTAACCCCCGATAATTTTTACCAAGTCGCGCAGCGCGGCAGGGGCCCACAACGACGAGAATGCTGCCCCCAGCGTGAGCGCTGAGAAAACGTAGAAATATTTTACCGAGTACAACCCGCCGAGAAAGCCGCCGGCCGCCGGCAGGTCCAGGCCGAAGACGGTGTAGCGCAGCCCGCCTTTAGGGCAGGCGTCCAGGCATTGCCCGCAGAGGTTACAGTAGGCCAGGATCTCGGCCTTGCCGCCGAGGGCGCAGCTGATGGCCGTCATCGGGCAGGCGGCCACACAGCTCCGGCAGCCGCTGCACTGGTCGGCCGCGGCCGTCAGGCGGAAAGGATTCAGTCTGCCCCAGAAAGCCTGCCAGGCGGCGAAAGGACAGAGAAAGGAACAGAAGAAGCGCTTGCGGGTCAGCAGCGGCGCTATTACCAGCGCGGCCAGGGCCGCCAGCATCAGCGCGTACTGGGCGGTCCGGTGCCACCCCTGCCCGTCGAGAAAGGAGCCCGTGAGCTTGAACGGGCAGAGCCACAGGCAATACACCGGCAGCGCGTAGCCAAGCGACAGCAGCAGCAGGAAGATCAGCAGCGCCGCCGGCAGGTCGCGCGCTTTCAGCGCCCAGCGGTCGATCTTAAGCAGCGGTTTTTTGGGCAGGGCGCTCAGCCCGTCGTCGATGCCGCCGTAGAAGCAGGCCCATGAGCACCAGGCCCGGCCGATGGCCAGCGTGACGAACAGCCAGAGCGCGCCCAGGCTCAGCGGCCCCCACAAGGCCCAGCCGCCGGCGGCGAGCGCGAGGTACTGCTGGCGCAGGTAATTCAGAAAATACGGGGCCATCGCTATATGGCAGAAAGGCGTGTCCGTAAAACATGACGGAGCCAGCGACTTGGAGACCAGGCCGAGTTTGAAATGCAGCAGGAAAGCCAGTGCGGAGACCGAGAAAAACAGCCTGCGCCAGGAGGAGACGCGGCCGGTGTAGGCTATGGCGAAGGCCGTCCCCCCGGCGAACAGCGCCCAGGCCAGCGCGTAGAGCCTGCTGATCTCCCTGCCCGCTATCGCCGAGGAGAAGAACAGAACCGGCACGAAAACCAGAAGCGCAAAGACCGCGGCGGCGGGCGCCGTGTTCCCGTTTTCGGCCGCGGGCTTCATCGGCAAGGGAAGTTTCACCGTTGTCTCCCCTCCTCGAACGAGTCTACCGTAAAGGAATACAAGTCGGTACCGGCCTGCCGCCAGCAGTCGCGCGGCAACCCCGCTTTCTGGGCGCAGAGCTCGCCCATAAAATCATCTTTGGCCGGGATCTGGTCCCAGACCTGAGGCAGGAAAAGGCCGCTGCGGCCGTCCTTGCGCAAAAAGACTCCGGAGCCGTGCTTTATGGCGTCAGGCTGCACCGGCTCGAGGGGCGACAGCACGGAGATCTCCAGGCGTACCGCGGCTAATTCGTCCTCGCGCAGCGGCTTGAAGCGGCCGTCCTCGAACGCGGCGCCGAGGGCGCCGTAGCGCACGGCGTCGGCCAGCGTAAGTGCGGGCTGGACAGTGCCCACGCAGCCGCGCAGCGCGCCGCTCCGCAGCAGGGTCACGAAAGCCGCCCCCGGCAGGTTCAGCCGGGGATCGGCGTGCAGGCCGGCCGGGCTTTCCCCCCCGGAGAAATGCCGCTCCAGCGCCAGGCGGGCCTCGCTCAGGAGGGCCGCCTTTTGCTCTTTTGAGAGAGCAAGACTTGCGGGCCGGCCGGTTTTCAGGAAAAGGCCGGAAAGATAACCGACCACGCGGTCCGGGGAGCCCGCCGGGTTCTGGTCGTAGGAATTGGAAAGCGCCAGCGACCGGAAAGACTTAGCCCCCAGCAGGCGCGCGGCCGTGAGACCGGCTTCTATGGCTGCCTCGCCGCAGGCGCAGGTGTCCAGCCCGGGTATCTTTTTGCGCGCTATGAACTGCGCCGCGTCGCGCAGCAGGGCCGGGTCCATGGCCTCCAGGGCCAGGCGCAGCGCCCCGTCGGAAGCGGCGGCGTCGGCCCTGGACGGGTAATGGGAAAGGTCGGCCGAGATCACGAGCAGCGCCTTTTTGCCTTTCAGCGCGCCGGCCAGGGCTGCGCCTATCTCCGCCCGCTCGGCCGGGCCGGCGGCGTTAAGGGTGGCGGCCAGCAGCTTGAAAGGTTTCTTCAGCCGGCGCTGCAGGAAAGGCAGTTGCACCTCCACGGCATGCTCGGCCGCGTGGGCCGAAGGCTTGTCCTCGAAGAGAGGGCTGGCTTTTACCAGCGCGGCCGCCAGGGCGCGATCGGGCTCCACCCTGCCCAGGGGCGTGACATAGGCGTCGGAGGCCAGCAGGGCAGCGCCGCGCACCCCCTCGGTATGCCCGGTGGCCAGGATGACAACGGTGTCGTAGCGGTCGGCGGTATATTTATAGGCGAGACCCGCCAGGCGGCCGGAGTATTCGTATCCGGCATGCGGCGCCAGCACCGCCGCGATCTCCCCCTCCGGCCCTGGGATCTTCCCGGCGGACAGGTACCCGTCCACGGCCGCGGCGAGAGCCGCGGGGTCCGACGGGTAGAAGCGGCCCGCTACGGCCGCTTCGCGCGCCCCCGCGGCTGCGCAGGAGGAGAGGCACAGCGCGGCGGAGAGTAACAATTCCAGACGCATATTACTTACCGGGGGCGGCGGGTCCGGCGTAAACCAGCGTCTTTATACGGCCGCCGTAGTTGACCCTGACCTTGCAGCGGCCGACGGCGCCTTCCGGCAGGAAGCACTCGTAGGGGCAGAGACGGCACTGCAGGCCGTTGCACGCGGGCACGGCAAAGCGGCCCGGCCGCACGTTCGGGTGCTCCGGCGGGTAGACGAGGGAGAAGGTGGATGGAGGCGGGTAAAAAGCCGCAAGGGCGGAGGCGCCCAGCGCCGCGCAGGCGGTTAATACCGCCCACAGCGCCGCCGCCTTCCGCCCTTGCAGTTTCATTATTTCCCGTTGGCCAGCGGGTACTTCTTGTAGAAGTCCTCTATATGCTCGAGGATCTCGGCGCCGGTCTCGGCGTACCTGAACAGCTTGAGGTCTTCCTTGGCGATATAGCCCCACTTGGCCATGTTAGGGAAGTTGATCACGTCCTGCCAGTAGTCCTTGCCGACCAGGATGATGGGCAGGCGGGTCTTCTTGCCGGTCTGCACCAGCGTCAGCACCTCGAAGAGTTCGTCCATGGTGCCGAAGCCGCCGGGGAAAGCCACCAGCGCGCGGGCCCGCATGACGAAGTGCATCTTGCGGATGGCGAAGTAGTGAAAGCGGAAGCAGAATTCCGGGGAGATGTAGGGGTTGGGGCCCTGCTCCATGTCGAGCGTGATGTTGAGGCCGATGTTCTTGGCGCCGGCGTCGTGGGCTCCGCGGTTGGCGGCTTCCATGATGCCGGGGCCGCCGCCGGTGACCACCACGAGCTTGCGGTCCTTGAACACGTCCGCCTGCGAGACCAGGCGGCCGAAGTCGCGGGCCACGTCGTAATACTTGACGGACTTCTTGAGCCCTTCCACCGAAGCCAGCTTGCTCTTGAGCAAGGGATTCTTAGGGTCCTTGCGGAGCATGGCGCGCACTTGGGCCGACCGCTCCTCGGACTGCGGCTTATCCCAGATGCGGGCGCTGCCGAAGACCACGACCGTGGACTTTACGCCGTGCTCGCTCAGCGTCATCTCCGGCTTCTGCAGCTCCAGTTGCAGGCGCACCGGGCGCATCGCGTCGCTGCTGAGAAATTCGGGGTCCAGGTAGGCTTTCCGGTAGGCTTTGGCCCTGCGAAGCGTCATAACTTCCTTGCTGATCTTGGGTTTCTTGTTCACGGTTGCTCCTTGTTGCGTTGTGTTGCGGATCTATGTGCGCGCGCTGGGCGCCTGGCGGCCCAGCCAGGCCGCGGCCGCCGCGGCCATGCGCTCCGGCGAAAGGCCGGTGTCGGCGTAAAGCTCCTCGGGCTTGCCCTGTTCCACGTAGGCGTCGGCGATGCCGAGCCGCAGCACGCGGGCCTGGATGTCTTCGGCGTTGAGGTACTCCAGCACGGCCGAACCGAAGCCGCCGGCCAGCGCGCCGTCCTCGGCCGTCACCAGCGGGCCGGCCGCGGCCAGCTCCCGGATCAGGTCGCCGTCGAGGGGCTTGATGAAGCGCATGTCGGCCACCCCGGCGTCTATGCCGGAGGCTTTCAGCAGCTCGGCCGCCCGCAGCGCCGGGTGTACCCGGTTGCCGATGGCCAGGAAATTCAGGTCGCGCCCGCTCGAGAGGATCCGCCCTCTGCCGATCGGCAACGGCTTAGGCTCGGGGTCCATGGACACGCCATAGCCCCGGCCGCGGGGATAGCGCAGCAGCGCGGGCAGGCCGCAGGCGAAAGCCGTAGCCAGCATGTGCTGCAGCTCGTTCTCGTCGGCCGGCGCCATGGCTACCACGTCGGGCAGCGTGCGGAAGATGGCCATGTCGAAAACGCCGTGATGCGTGGGCCCGTCCTCTCCCACCAGGCCGGCGCGGTCCATGGCGATGACCACCGGCAGTTTCTGCAAAGAAACGTCGTGCTGCACCTGGTCGTAGGAGCGCTGCATGAACGAGGAGTAGACCGCGACCAGGGGGCGGGCGCCTTCGGCGGCGAGGCCGGCGGCGAAAGTGACGGCGTGCTCCTCGGCTATGCCCACGTCGTAGTACCGGCGCGGGAAGGCGTCGCGGAACTTGTCCAGGCCGGTGCCTTCGGGCATCGCGGCCGTGATGGCGCAGATGCGGGGATCTTTTTTTGCCAGCCGCACCAGGGTGTCGCCGAACACGGCGGTGAAAGTGGGAGCGCCGCCCCCGCCGCTTTTCCTGACCAGCTCGCCGGTCTCGATGTCGAACTTGGGCGTGCCGTGAAAATGGGTGGGCGCGTCCTCGGCGGGCTCGTAGCCGCGGCCCTTCTTGGTCACCACGTGCAGCAGCACGGGCCCCTTGAGTTTCTGGACGTAACCGAGCACCTCTACGAGCTCCTCGATATTGTGGCCGTCCACGGGGCCGTAATAATGGAAGCCCATCTCCTCGAAGATCATGCCGGGAAAGAACATGACCCGGGCGCGCTTGGCCACGCGCAGGATCTTCTTGCCCCAGAACTCGAAGCGGTTGAGGAACAGCTCGAACTTGCGCTCGGCGTTCTGCACCGTGCCCAGCGTCAGCAGCTTGGTGAGGATCTTGCCCAGGCGCCCGACGCGCTGCGAGATGAACATCTGGTTGTCGTTGAGCACCACCAGCAGGTCCGTGTTCAGCTGGCCGACGTTCTGCATGGCCTCCCAGGCCATGCCGCCGGTCATCGCGCCGTCGGCCACCACCGCCACCACGCGGTGCGCGGTCCCGGCCTGGTCGCGCGCGGCGGCCATGCCGGCCGCGGCCGACAGGGCCGTGGAGGCGTGGCCGGCGCCGAAGGCGTCATACTCGGACTCGTAGCGCTTGAGGAAGCCCGACAGGCCGCCCTTGGTGCGGATGGTGTGGAACTTATCGGCGCGCCCGGTGAGGATCTTGTGGGCGTAGGCCTGGTGCCCGGTGTCGAAGACCAGGCGGTCGCGGGGCGTGTCGAAGACGTAATGCAGCGCGAGGATCAGGTCGGTCGAGCCCAGGCTGCTGGCTAAATGCCCGCCGGTGCGGCTTACGCCCTCTACGATGAGCTTGCGCACCTCGGCCGCCAGGCGCGGCAGCTCGGCCGCGTTCAGCTTCTTGATGTCTTCCGAGCCTCTGATATTGTTGAGCAATGACATTAGTTTTCCCGCCTGTAGACGAAATCGGCTATGCCGGCCAGGGCCGCTTTGGGCGCCTCGGCGCCGCGCACCCCGCGCAGCCTGGCCAGCGAGCGCCGCAGCAGCTCCTCGCCCTCGCGCCGCGCCTGCTCCACGCCCAGCAGCGAGGCGTAGGTTAGTTTCCGGTTGCGGGCGTCGCTGCCGCTCTTGCCCAGCTTAGCCTTGTCCCCCACCACGTCCAGCACGTCGTCGGCCACCTGAAAACAGAGCCCCAGCTCGCGGCCGAAGGCGGACACCGCCCTGAAATCTTTTTCCGGCGCGCCGGCCAGCGCGGCGCCCATCTCGACGGCGGCCGTGATCAGGTCCGCGGTCTTGTGCAGGTGAATGTAGGCCAGCAGCGCCTGCCCGGCGGCCCGGCGGCCGGGCGTCAGGCGGCCTTTCAGGAAGCCTTCTGCCTGCAGGTCCGCGGCCTGGCCGGAAACCATGCCGCGGGCCCCGGCGCGCGCCGAGAGCACGGCCGCCGCGCGCAGCAAATGCGCCGGTCTCACGCAGGCGGGGTATTTGGAGGCGAGCAGCACGGTGAAGGCGTCGGTCAGCAGGGCGTCGCCGGCCAGGATGGCCAGGGCCTCGCCGTAAACTTTGTGGCTGGTGGGGCGGCCGCGGCGCAGGTCGTCGTCGTCCATCGCGGGCAGGTCGTCGTGCACCAGGGAATAAGTGTGCACCATCTCCAGCGCGCAGGCCGCGGGCAGGATGTCGCGGGCCCGGCCGCCGAACATCTCGTAGGCGGCGCCCATCAGCACGGGGCGCAGGCGCTTGCCGCCGGCGGCCAGGGAATAGGTCATGGCTTCGGCCAGGCGGGGCTGCGCCCCCTTCAGGCCGAGCACGAAAGCGGGCAGGGCCCTGTTGACCGCGGCGGCCCGTTCTTTAATATATCTTTCGATATCCACGCTTAAATTATACAAATATCGCGGGGATTTGAAGCCGCCGGGCCGCGCGGGGAGCGCGGCCTACCAGATGAACTGCACTCCCAGGCGATGGGTGGCGCCGAGGCTGCCGTAGTCCACGTAAGAGTAGTCCACGCGGGCCCCGCGCACCAGACTGTTCCTGTCCGCCAGCCGGTCGAAGTTCATGCCGAAGCCGCCGGAGAGCTTGGAGCCGGCGTCCTTGTTGTTGCGGTAGCCGAGGCGCAGCTGGAACATCTTCATCACGTCCATCTCCAGGCCGGTTACTGAGATGTAGTCCTGGTCGGTATATTTGACCATGTCCGAGGCCACCGTGAAAATCATGATGTCGTTGATGGTGCGGAAATCCTTGGCCACGCCGAAGCGCAGCGACGAGGGCAGGCCGGAGGAGGCCTCCGCGAATTTCTGCCCCCCGCCCAAATTGAGCGCGGACATCCCGAGCTGGAAATGCCGCGGCAGCACCAGCGTCACCCCGGCGTCGAAAGCGTAGGTGCCGGAGGTTTCCCCGGCGAGTTTTTCGTCGATCTTCTTTACGCTGGCGCCCGCGGCAAGGCGGTAGACCTTGGGGCGGTAGTCGGTTACCGGCTCTATCCGGCTCCAGGGCGGGTTGATCAGCATCGGGTCCAGGCGGCCGGCGTCCTTCCTGAAATGCGGCCAGCTCTGCGCCACGGAGAGCACCAGCAGCCGGTGGCCGGTGGAGGTCTTGCCTATGGGCATGTCGTTATCGTCGTAGGCGTCGATGTCGCCGCTGGACAGCGAGGAGAAAGCCGCGCCCACCGTGGCGAAAGGGAAGCGCCAGGCCACGGCCAGGTACTCCTGCTTAACTCCGATGAGGTACTGGTTATGCGCTCCCGAGAAAGCGGAGTAGCTCATCAGGCCCAGGCCGGCGGGGTTGTAAAGGATGGAGTCGGGGCCGACCATGGCCGTGTAAGCCTCGCCCATACCACTGGGGAGCGCGGCCACCGGAATCTTGAGAAAATTAGCGGCTGTGGTGCCCGCCCCCTCGGCGCCGGCGGGCGCGGCAAGGCGGACGGCCAACAGGGCCGCCGCCGCAACGCTCTCTAGATACCGCCGCATTTTCATATGGCAAAATGGCAGACAGGCCCAAAAACGCCCGTTCGCCGACATTATAGTATACACTAATGATAAAGCATTTCAATGACAGATTTGTTACAGTCCGCGGCGCTTTCTCCGCCCCTTGCGGTTCTCCTTGTGCCCGCCGCCCGCACTATAATATAATCGGTTAATACGCATATTAATGCGGGGGACCCTAATGATAAAATATTTCCTGTTTGCCGCCTTGGCGGCCTCGCAATTTCTCCTGGCCGCGGCGCCGCTGGCGGCCCAGACCGCCAGCCGGTCGTCTATAGAGGCCAAGCTCGCGCTGGAGAACTCGCTTGAGAAGCGCGTGCGCATGGTGCTCTCGGAGGCGCTGGGCACGGAGGACATCATAGTGATGATCTCCGCCGAACTGCAGGAGCCGGACAAGAAGGCCAGGGAGATCCTTCCCGGCATCCCGCGCCAGGAAAAGATGGGCGAGGCCTCGCTGTCAAGCAGCCTCACCATGGTCAAGAAGATCTCGGCCAGCCTGATCCTCGACAAGTCCGTTTCCGAGGAGGACGCGCAGCTGGCCCGCAAACTGGCCGGCGGCCTGCTGGGCCTGCCCTCCGACAGGCAGGACCTGATAACCCTCGAGCGCATGGATTTCCGCAAGGTCCGGCCGCTTACCTTCGCCGACCTGTTCCTCCCCCCCAACCTCTGGAGCCTGACCTGGATAGTAGTGGTGGGCGCCCTGGCCTTCCTGACCGTTTTCAAATTCCTGGCGCCGCTCTCGCGCAGCGCCGGAGCCTTCGTAGAGGCCTTCAGCGCCCACGCCGCGGCGGCCGCCGCCGGCGGAGAGCGCGCCGAACGCGGCGAGCGCCGCGACGAACCGGAAGCCCGCGAGACGGCCAAGGCGGCGCAGGAGGCCCAGGCCGCCCAGCCCGCCGACGGCCGCAAACCCCCGTTCTGGTTCCTGACCGCCGGGCACCTCTCCAGCCTGGCCTTCATCATGAAGTCGCGCCCGACCGAGGACCTGACCATCGTGCTCAGCTACGCCCCCGGAGACGTGGCGTCCCGGCTGGCAGAGACCCTCTACCCGAAAAGCGCCGACGCCCTGGCCCAGCTGCCCAAGGTGACCCTGATGCCGGAGGCGCGCATCCGCTCGCTCGAGGCCGAGATACAGGCCGCGCTGGACTACGTGGTGGGCGGCGAGGACAAGGCCGTCGGCATAATCAGCGGCCTCGACGAAGCCGTGCAGGAGAAAGCCCTGGCGGCCTTCGCCCGCCTCGACCCCGTGATGGGCAAGAAGCTCAACGCCTCCGTAGTGCGCCTGGCCAACATCCAGGACCTGGAACCGGCCCACGCGCAGACGCTGGCCCGCAGACTGCCGGTGAGAGTGCTGGCGGCAGCACTCAAAGGCTCCCCCCACGCGCCCGCCTTCCTGGCCAAGCTGGCAGGCGGAATGCAGGAGCGTTTCAAACAGGAGCTGGAACTAACCCGCGACCTGCCCGCCGAAGCCTACAAGAGCGACAGGGCCAGGGTGGTAGAGACTCTGCGCCAGCTGATCAAAGAAGGCCTGGTGACGCTCAGGGGCCGCGGCGCTCCCGCCCCCAGGCCCGCGGCCGCCCCGGCGGCGGCCAGGCCCGCCGGCGCGACCCCCGCCCCCGGCGTAAGACCAGCGGCCGCTCCGCCCGCCGCCGCCCCCAAGCCCCCGCCGGCCGCGGCCGCCAAACCCTGACTCCCGAGGTAAACTATTATGGACCTGATGACATTCCTTGGAGGCCTGACCGGGCTGGGCGTCATAATCTTCGTGCTCTCCACCGGCGGCATGCTGAAATTCCTGCTCAACTGGGAAGCCATTATCCTGATCTTCGGCGGTACGGCCGGCTCGGTGATGATCGCCTACCCCTGGGCTTCGCTGAAGTGGCTTAAGTCCTCGGTGAAAATGGTGATCTTCCCCCCCAAGCGCCCGGCCATACACGAGCTCATCCGCGCCATCGTGCGCTACGCCGAGATCGGCAAGAAGAACGGCATCGACGCCATCGCCGGCGAGCTGCGCACCTCGCCGCACCCGTTCCTGACCGACGCCTGCCAGATGATGCTCGACGGCGTGGACATACACATCCTGCGCGAGCGCATGGAAAACGACATCAACACCACCCGCCTGCGCCACCAGCAGCAGACCAACATCTTCAACTCGGCCGGCACCTTCGCCCCGATCTTCGGCCTGCTCGGCACGCTCATCGGCGTCGTGCAGGTGCTCCGCAACATCCAGGACCCGTCCAAGATGGGTTCGTCGATGGCCATCGCCATGACCGCGTCCTTCTACGGCATCTTCTCGGCCAACTTCCTGTTCCTGCCCATCGCCAGCAAGCTGGGCTACTATTCCGACGAGGACATCCTCAGCCGCGAGATCATCGCCAAGGGCGTGCTCTCCATCTACGACGGGGACGTGCCCTGGCTGGTCTCCAAGAAACTGGAAGGCTACCTGTCCCTGGCGCTGAGACGCAAGGCCAAGACGGGCGCGTAAAGTCAGCGGCCGCTTACCGAGGCACAGCTCATGAAGTTCTTCATCTCCAGATACTCCAGTTACAGAGTGGGCGACAACCCGCTCTGGCTGGTCGTGCTGGCGGACATCATGACCAACCTCATGCTGTTCTTCCTGATCCTCTACGTCTTCACCACCCGCCCCGACCTGGCCTCCAACTCCGAGTTCCTGGAGGGCTTCGACAAGGATACCGCCCAGCAGCAGAAGGAAAAGAAGGCCGAGGACGTGGTAAAGAAATTCACCGAGGAGGACCTGGCGCGCAAGCTCGCCGAGGACCTGCTCAAGGCGGGCATGAAGGACCTGGCCGAAGTGCAGATCACCGCCAAACAGATCAAGATTAACATCGCCGCCCCGGTGCTCTTCCGCTCCGGCAAGGCGGAGCTGGGCGGCTCTTCGGCCGAGGTGCTGGGACCGGTGGCCGCGGTGCTAAACACGCTGCCCAACGACGTGATAGTGGAGGGCCACACCGACGCCGTGCCCATCAAGTCCGGCGACTACGGCACCAACTGGGAACTCTCGGCGGCCCGCGCCAACGCCGTGGTGGACCTGCTGGCCGCCAGGTACTCGGTGCCGCAGGAGCGGATGATAGCGGCGGCCTACGGCGAGCACCGGCCGGCCGCCCCCAACGACACGGCCGAAGGCCGCGCCAGGAACCGCAGGATCGAGATCATAGTCCCCCGGGAATGAGCGAAAAGAAAGACATCTCCCAGCTCTGGATGGTCCCTTACGCGGACCTGATGACCTGCATGGTCATCCTGTTCCTTGCCCTCTACGGCTTCGCCTACAACATGAAAGGCTCCGAATACGAGAAGGCGCTGGCCCAGATGCAGAAGGAGCTGGGCATCAAGCACGCCGACCAGAAGCTCAGGGAGCTCGAGGCCGCCAGCAAGGTGGAAGAGGACCTGAAGGAACAGATCAAGGAAGGCAGCCTGGGCCTGGAGTTCAGCACGTCGCGCATCAAGCTCACCTTCGCCTCGCCGGTGCTCTTCGACTCCGGCTCGGCCAGGCTCAAGCCGTCCGCGCTGGCGGTGCTGGATCCGGTGGCCGACAGCCTGCTGAAGATGGAAAACAGCGTGGTGGTGGAGGGCCATACGGATTCGGCCCGCATGCTCGGCAGGAAATTCGCCTCCAACCGGGAACTATCCATCATGCGCGCTTTCTCGGTGATCGACTACCTGGCCTCCAGGGGCGTGAGCCCCGGGCGGCTCACGGCCTTCGGCTACGGGGAGTTCCGCCCGGCCGCCCCGAACGACACCGACGAGAACCGCGCCCGGAACCGGCGCATAGAGATGATCATCATGCGCCAGGAGCAGCCACAGGGAACCAAATCATGAAAACACTTATCCTCGCCGCGGCGCTCGCCGCCTTCTCCGGGCCCGCCGCCCTGGCGCAGCCCGCCCCCGAAAATTTCGACCTCAAGGCCTATTACGACAAGGCCTTCTCCTATTACGTGGCCGGGGAATATTCCAAAGCCATCGAGCAGTGGAACATGGTGCTGCGCTCCGACCCCAAGCAGACCACCGCCAAGAACATGATAGAGGAAGCCCGCCGGAAAATGGCCGGTTCCGCTTCCGACCTGAAAGGCGCCTTCGCGCGCCTGGTACAGCGCGCCCAGTACGCCGACGCGCTGCAGAAGCTCGAAGAGCTGCTGGCCACCGACCCCACGAACCCCTACTATGTGTCGGCCCAGGGCCGGTTGAGAACCATCTCGGCCATCGCCCCCCGCCGCCCTTCCGCCTCGCGCGCCTGGGGCGCCGCCGCGGACGGCATCGGCGCCTGGCTGGGAGAAAAAGCGGACCTGCCCTTCGCCTACGACGCGCTGCGTTACGCCGCCGAACTGGCCCCCGCCGAGCGGGCCTTTCCCCGCCTGGTGGCCGCTCTCGAGGCCGAGGCGCCCCAGCTGCGGCTCAACGACACCAAGCCGGAGAACGTAGCCGTGCTCGAGCACAAGAAGGAAAAGGCGCTGCACCACATCTACGATTCCAAATTCTACCTGGCCGTCAAGGAGCTCGAAGGCGTGCTGCGCCTGGAGCCCGACGACGTCACCGCGCTCAAACGTGCGGGATCGGCCTACCTGCAGCTCAAGGATTACCGCCAGGCCCGGAGTTCCTGGCAGCGCGCGCTGGAGCTCTCCCCCGGCGACGAGCAGCTGCCGGAATACCTGAAGGCGCTCGACGAGGCCATGCCCGAGGCCGCCCGGCCCGGGCCGAGCAAAACCCGGAAAGGCGCCCGCAAACAGGCCGGCGCCCGCTACTGACCTTCCTCTCCCCCAATAAATCAAAAAGGGCCGGCAGCGGCCCTTTTTCCACGCTCCGGCGGCGCGCCGGTCAGAAAGAGTAATTGTACCTGGTCATCACGTTCAGCACGGTCTCGTCGGCGGCCGGGTTGAGGTTGTCCGCGCGCGAGACCCCTCCCACGCCGAAGGTAAACCGGGAGTTCTGGCTCTTCAGCCAGACCGTTTCCACGTTGAGCGTGACGGAGCTGTTGTCGGCCGGCGAGAGGGGCGAGTCGTTCTCGGCCGAGGCCAGCGTGGCCCAGCACTGCACCGCCATGCCGCGCCGCGGCATGGCGTAGGAGAGGCTGGCGGTGAGGCTGTTGTTCTTGCCGGTGGAGGAATCAACCTTGTCCTTCGTCTCGGAACTGACCAGGCCCGTCGACAGGGACAGGCGCCGGTTGAGCTTGAAAGAGCCGTTGAGAGAGAGCAGCGAGCTGTCCAGGTCGTGCGACAGGCCCAGGTTATCCTTGAAGGAAGACTGCTGCACGCCGGCCGACAGCGTGTGGCGGCCCAGCGGCTGCGTTACCGAGAGGTTGAGCGTGGTGGTCTGGTTGTCCTGTACGCCCTCGGTCTGGGCCTTGGCGGTATTGGTCATGATCGAGGTGTTCACCACCGTCTTGCCCAGGATCCTCAGCGTGTTGCCCAGCGTGGT
Organism: Elusimicrobiales bacterium; assembly: GCA_050174915.1. Classification (GTDB taxonomy): domain Bacteria; phylum Elusimicrobiota; class Elusimicrobia; order Elusimicrobiales; family UBA9959; genus UBA9959. The sequence continues at coordinate 590,506 of JBFXJL010000001.1, forward strand.
CTGGGCCTGGTCCGTGGTGGTCTTGGCCGGGTCGGCGTCGAGGTTGTCGGTGTAGGCGTTGTAGGCCACCGTGAAGGTGGTCCAGTCCGCCGGAAAAAGCCCCAGCTCGGCGTCCAGCACCTCCCGGTCCGCGATCACCGACGGACTACCGAAGGAATAGAATTTGGGATCTATGCGCGACAGCGCGCCGCGCGCGGTAAACAGGTCGGCGCGGTATTTAAGTTCCTGCTTCCAGGCCGAGCCGCCCACCGCCGCCCCGGAGGCTTCCAGGTCCGCTTTGTAGGCGCTCATCTGGAAATCGCTGTTGAGGGAGAACGCCTTCAGGAACTTCCACTCGGCGTTGAGACCGTAGACCACGGTCTGCTGGGGCTTGATGGTCAGCGCCGTCGTGGTGATGTTGATGGAATGCATGTCGTCACGGCTCATCACCGCGTCCGCCGAGACCTTGAGGTTGGGCCGGAACTGCCAGCCGGCCTTCAGGCCGCTGGTATAGCGCGCGAAGCGGCCGCCGCTGTTGGGGCCAGGCTCCTCGGGCGCCACGATGCGCCCCACCAGGGCCAATAACGAATACTTTCCCCGCGCCCGCTCGAACGAGACGCCGCGCATGCCCTGCCCGTCCATCGACAGCGGCGTCAGGGTGGGCGAGATGTCGCCTACGCTCAGGGTACCCCAGGGGGCGTAGTAGTTGAGCAGCACTATCGTGGGCGTGATCGGGCGGTGGTAGGTGTGCACCACGTAGGTATTGAACAGGAAGGAGGACTGGCGGATCTTGCCCACCAGATTGGCCGACGTGATCCCCTGGTGGTGGTCCCAGCCGTCGCGGCTGTTGTTCTTGTAGGTGAAAGAGACGTCGCCGCCGATCTTGAAATCTTCGGGCACAGTGTAGCGCAGCTCCTTTTCTATGACCTGGAAGCCCTTGAAATCGGTCTCGAGGATGCGGCGGCCGTCCTTGATGAGGAAGACGCGGTAAAGCAGGCGGCGGCCGGCCAGGTTGTCGGGCACGCGGAAAGCCAGCTGCACGCCCTGCGCCGCGCCCGGGGCCACGTCCTCGGCCGGCGACACGCTGGCCGTCTGGGTGAGAAAGCGGCGGCCCTCACCCTCTATGGCGTATACCTCGCCTATCCAGTAGTAACTGCCGCGCTCCCACACGGAGGCGCCGCTGTTGACGGCCAGCGTCTGAAGCGTCACTTCCTCGCCGGCCATCACCGGGTCGGGCGCGGCCACCGTGAACTGCAGGCTCGCGGCGTCCTGCGCCAGCAGCGGCCGGGCCTGACAGACGAGGGAGAAAAATATTATTGCGGCAAGTTTACGCATTATCAGCCTTAAATTATATTAATTTACCAGCGGCCGGCGGCCGGCCTACCTCACCACCGCGAACTTCTTTACCACCTTCTCCGACCGGCCGGTGGTAAGGCCCTTGATCCGCAGCACGTAGAGATACACGCCCGAGGCCGCGCCGTCGCGCACCAAGTCCCAGGTCAGGCGCCTGCCTCCCAGCTGCGCCAGGTCCGGCGCGTGGGCGTCGAGCGTTCTGAGCAGCCGCCCGGAGACGTCGAAGATCTGCGCCTCGGCCTCGTAAGGCTCCGGCGGCTGCGGAAAATGGAAATGCACTTCAGTGCTGGCCGGGTTGGGATAGGCGAAGACGCCGGCCTTGTTGAGCAGGTCCCATTTGGGAGCGAAGACCAGGCGCTCGCCGGGGCCCAGCTTCACCGTTTCCATGCGGCTGAACTCCGAACCGTTGAAGACACGCAGCGAGTAGGTGCCGGGCAGCAGGTTCGGGATTTCAAAGGCGCCGGCGGCGTCGGTATAGGCCGCGCCGATGCGGCGGCCGCGGCTGTAGACTTCCACGAAGGGTTCGGCGCCGGAAGAGACGCGGGCCTCGCGCGTGGTATAGCGCGCGGTAGCGGGCCGCGCGGCGGAGGCGGCCGGCAGGTAGTTCGACGGGATCACGCCGAGAATGCTGGCCAGCTGGTAGGAAACGCTAAGGCTGAAATTCACGTTGGACGAACCGTTAGGCACATTATCCTTGGAAACCGAGCTCTCGATGTCCTGCGCGGTCCAGACCGCCCGCAGCGTGAGGTAGAGCGAGTCCACGCCGGGGATGGAGTAGTCGCCGAAAGCGTCCGTGTAATCGCTGCCCTCCAGCGCGCCCGCCGGCGAGCGGGCCTCCACCAGCACGCCGGTGAGCGGCTGGGCGGCGGCGTCGGTGACGCGGCCGGTGAGCGCGCCGCTGCCCGGGGCCCCGCTGAGCGCCGAGGCCTCGCTGGAGGCCGCGGACCAGTTCTGCGCGTCGTCGGCGGTCCAGAGCGTGAAATAATAGACGGCGGCCGGGTCCAGGCCGGTCAGCGTCCAGTAGCGCGTGGTACCGGCGCTGACCGAGGCGGTGGCGATGGCCACCTGGGCCGTATCCGTGGAGACGGGGGCGCCCGCGTAGGTGGAGTAGGCTATCTTGTACGAGCCCTCCGGCAGGTAGCCGCCGGCCGCGTTGTCGCCGGCGGAAGGCCAAGAGAGGTTGACGGCGCCGCTGAAAGCCCCGGGAACGGCGGCCAGGCCGGCCGTGGGCGGCGGCGGCGTGGCGTCGGAGTAGGTGAAGGTGGAACCGGACGCGTAGAAAGCGCCGGTGTTTACCGGCACGGCCAGGTCGGAGGCGCGCACGGTGACGTAATAGGAAGCGCCGTGAACCAGCGAATCGCGCAGGTAAGGCTGGAAGGTCCAGGTCCAGTACGGCGTGGTGCCGGCCTGCAGCGGCTCGGGCGCGGCGGCCCACTCGGAAACGGAGTTCTTCCACCATTTCCCGTCGGAGAGGCGCTTCAGCGCGACGTCCACCGAGGCTATGCCGGAATGCGGGTCGGCGGCGGTACCGCTGACCGAGGCCACGGAGGGCGAGGTCGAGCCGTCGGCGGGGTACAGCACCGCCGCGTCCGGGGCGCCCGCGTCGAAAGTGAAGGTATGAGTGGCCAGCAACTGCGAGTAGTCCCCGGCCGAGTCGGAGGACCGGGCCACCACCTGGTACTGGCGGCCGCCGATCAGCGGCAGGTTCTGAAAAATAATGGTGTAGCTGCTGGGGAAATCCTGGGCATCCTGCCAGGCCTGGGAGCCGGAGAGGAAATCGCCGCCGTTGTAATAGAGCAGGCTGGCCAGGTCGCGGATGGACACTTCGGTGCCCTTTACCTGGTGGGCGTTGGTCTCGGCCGTGCCGCCCGCCACGCGCGTGAACGTAGACAGGAACAGGGCGGTGGGCGTGGAAATGGTCACTACGGGGCCGCTGACGTTCTTGGCTATGCCGAAGGCGTCGGTGAGCGTGCGGGTGGAGCCGGCCACGTCGACCGCCCGGAAACTGAAGTAGTTGGAGGTAGCGTTGGCCAGCGCGTTAAAGCTGTAAGTCAGAGTGGGGCGATACCAGGTGGCGCCGGCGGTGAGCCCGGAGATATCCGTCCACGGGATAACCGCGCCGTCGGCGAAGTTCTTGGAGGCGCTGACGCTGAACTGCACCCGGGCCAGGCCGGAGAGCGGATCCCCGAAATCCAGGCCGGCCACGTCCCCGGGGTAATCGGTCAGCCAGGCCTCCGGGGCCGCGTAGCCCGATTCCACCGAAGGGGGCGTGGTGTCCTTGCGCACCATGAACGCCTCCAGGACCTCTCCGTAGTTGCCGGAGCGGTCATAGGCCCGGATGGAGACGTAGTTGGAAGCCCCGTCGAGCATAATGTCCCAGGCCTGCTGAGTAAGCGGCCAGTCAGCCGAATAGGATTCCTGGTCTATGCCCGTAAGAACGGGGGTCCAGCCGCCGACGAAACTGGCCGGGTCGGCTTCCCTGGTGGAGACGCGCACTTCTATCCGGTCCAGGCCGGCCGCGCCCACGTCGGTGAAATTCACGTCGCAGAGGAAGGTGTTGGTGGACTGCCAGCCGGGGATATTGCCCTGCTGGTCGTCGATAGTGGGGCTGCTGATGTCCAGCGCGGGATCGAAGCCGGTGCGCACCGCGGGCAGCTCTGCGTAGCGCGATAATTTTTCGGGTTCCTCCAGGCGGACCCGGGCGTAATAGGTGGTGCTCTGCTGCAGCCCGGTCAGTACCGCCGAAAGAACGCCGGCCGCGCTGAGTGAGAAAGAGTGGGAATAGTCGGAATGAGAAGAGTAGACCAGGCTGTAATCGGAGCCGGGCGGGTTGCCGTTGGCGGTCCAGTTGACGGTGGCCGAAGACACCCAGACATTAGTCCAGGCGGCGGTGCCGGGAACTGCGGCGTAGGTAAACGTGGAGCCGGCCTGCGAGAACTGGGTGGCGACGCCGGCCCAGTTGCGGGCCCGGGCGCGGTAGTAGTACTGCGTGAGCGGCTGCAGGCCGGAGAAGGAGAAGGACGGGCTGGCGGACCACCCGGAAGTTTCGGCGCCGGTGAAGCCGCTGTTAAGCGCCACCTCTGCCTGGTACTCGGCGCCCAGGGCCGCGGCGGAATAGACCGAATCCGACGGGGTGGACCCGGGAGAGCCGCCAAAGAGGTAGAGCCGCGGGCCGGCCAGCGCCACGGCCGGGAACTGGCGCTCCGCCGGCATGGGGGGCCCGGCTTCCCAAGGCGCGATTCCGGCTACGGGCACGCTGCTGTGGAACACGTGCCGCTGCGGGCCGTAACCGTTGTTGCCGCCGAATACATACAGGCGGTTGCCGGCGGCGGCCGCCGCATGGCCGTAACGGGGAGACGGCAGCGGGGCGTAAGCCGTCCAGTCCTCTGTATCCGGGTCGTAGGTCCAGGCCTCGGCCCTTACTGCGGCACCGTCGCTGCCGCCGGCCAGCAGCAGGCGGCCTTCCAGGGCAGTCAGCGAGTGGCCGTAACGGGGCGCGGGCAGGCCTTCCCCCGCCCCCTGCCAGGCCGACAGGGCGCCGTCGGGACCGATCTCCGCGTAGGCCAGGCCGCTCAGCACGCCTACCCCGGACTTATAACCGCCGCTGACATAAATGCGGTTCTCCGCCAGGGTCGCGGCATGTAAATAAACCGGCTCCCCCAGCCCGGCCTCCGGCAGCCAGACGCCCAGGACGCCAGAAGAAGAAATGTCAGCCGACCAGACCTCGTTGCGGGCGGCGCCGGACTCCGAGCCGCCCAGGATATACAGCCGTCCGCGCGCCGCCACGGCCTGGTGGCCGTAAAGGCCGGCAGGCATATACCCGGCCGTGCTCCAGCCTCCCAGCGAACCGTCGCCGTTAATTTCGGCCCGGAAAACAGCGCTGGAAAAATAGATACCGTCGAAACCGCCGCTCACGTAGACGTGCGAACCGTAAACCACCGAGGCCGAGCCGGAGCGGGGAGCCGGCAGGGCGCCCGGGAGACCCGCGGTTTCCCACCCTCCGAGCAGCGGCGGCGGGTTACCCGAGTAGGCGAAAGCCAGCCCCAGCGTGCCGTGGCCGGCGTCGGCCAGCGTGAACTCGCCCGTGGAAGGAACCACGGCCATGGTCACGGCCGTGGAGGAGGCGGGAGCGGAGTAATCCCCCTCCATGTAATTGGCGATCAGGAAATTGTAGTAGCTGGTATTGGGCGCCAGGCCTTCCACCGGGTAACCGTGTTCGTCGGTGGAATAAGTGACCATATACGGGTCGGCCTCGGCCCAGGTGGAAACGAAGAAGTCGTAGGTGGTCCCGGGCGGGTTCGCTGGGTACGGCCCGCCCTGTTCCGTCCAGACCAGCGTGTAGCTGCTGCCCCCCTGCGCCGAGTAGTCCAGCACCGCCGCCGAGGAAACCAGCCGCGAATAGAAGCCGGACTCCAGCGCTATATCGTTGCTCATATCCTGAAATATCTGAGTGCCGTGGGCCGCGCCGGCCAGCCCCCCCTGCAGCACCGTGCCGTCGGCGTGCGACTGTCCCGCGCTGGCAGACGAGTAGTCCGCCGCGTCACCGAGCACGGTAATGTCTCCCGCTGTTTTTTGGGCCGCCGCCTGTACGGTAAACAGGCATGCCAACATGGCGGCCGCGCTGATGAGCGCTTTCATTTTAAATCCGCTTGGTTACAACTCCACCTAATCTCCCGCCTCCCGCTTTAGAACCTCGATTTATTGTTGTTGCATTACTTCAATAGCAGGGTCGCCTTCCCGCCGACGCAGTTGGTCAGGAACAACCCGACGCTGGTGCCGCTGGAGGGAAGCCCGACGCCTCCAACCGCACCGACCGTGGCTGAAGTGACAGCATGCTGCCCAAATGCGCCGTTGATGCAGTTGGCAACAACTACTCCGGCCACCGCTATTTTGGCCGTGCTAGCCACTGTACCGCTGCCAATCGCCACACCGATAACGGTGGAAGTAGAAGCCACCCCTATGGTGCCGAACTGATTGTTCCCGGAAGCGATCACCACGTCGCCATCCACAAAAGGTGTTGAAGCGGTCAGCCAGATCACTATCGGCGTATTCCCTATCTGACTGCCGTCGCCGAGCCCCAGGTCTCCGCTAACCTGCAGCCTGGCGGGGTTGGCCGGGTTAACGCCGTCGTTCGTAATGAAGACGTTGCCTTCGAAACGGCCGGCATAACCGCTGCCGGCCACGCCTTTTATAGCGGTCGCGGCGCTGTTAGACCAGCCATAAACGCCGGCGTCCGTGCTACTGGGTGAACTGGTCAGGCCCGCGATCGCCCCCCCGGCCAAGTCCTTCACATGCAGCTTAAAGCCGGGGGTGTTAGTGCCTATCCCGACCTTGTTGGCATTACTGACGTAAAGCGCGGGGTCGGCGTAGGCTGTACCGGTGGAAACCCAGAAGCCGCCGGCGGCTTTAAACATCACCTGGTCCCCCACCGAATTCTCCACCACCACGCCCTTGCTGTCGGCCCAGGTGAACGTGCCGTTAGCCGTGGAACTGGACATGTAACCGGCCGCGAAGGAATAGTTGCCTTTGGCCGTGTTGTTGCTGCCGCCCGGCACGGCGGAATCTCCGCCGGTCGCCATGTTGGAGGAGCCGCCGGCTACCACCGAATTGTCCCCGGTTGCATGGTTGCCGCCGCCGGCGCCCACGAACGAGGATCCGCCCAGGGCCTTGTTCCCCCAGCCGGCCACCACGCCCGCGTAATATTCAGAAGCCGCACCCGCAGTGTTCATCCAGCCGCCGGCCACCACGGAGTAGGCCGTGCTGGCGGTATTGCCGTAACCGCTTCCCACGAAGGCGAACATTTCTTCGGCGAGGTTGTCCTGGCCGGAGAAGATCGCCGAGTGGCTCCCGTACACGGAGTTGCCCTTACCGCCTCCGATAGTACCGAAGTAGGAGGCCGCGTAGTTGCCCTCGCCGCCGGAGATGACGGCCGAAGTGCCGGCCGCTATGTTGTAGCGGCCGCCGGCTACCACGGTGTTGGAACCGAGCACGGTGTTGTAGGCGCCGCCGCTGAGGGTTGAAAAATCGCCCAGCGCCACCTGGCCGGACACCTCGCGGGCCGTCTGCAGGTCCACCGCCCCCATGCCGCGCACCCCCGCGCCCGAGATGCCGTTGCCCACACCGACCGTGACTATGGAGCCGGCCGTCGATACCTGTATTCCGGTAGTAGCGAAGTCATATGTGTAAAGCGCGGGATCAACACTGATGGTAAGGTTGCCGGACATATTGTCGCCGGTCTTCGACACTTTAGAGGAAAGCGCGTCCACCTGGGCGTAAAGCACGCCGGAAGCCGTCATGCTGGCGCGTATCACGCCGCCGGCGTCGCGCCATATCTGCGCCACCGTGGCAGTGGAGCGTATGTCCAGCATGGCCTGCGGGGCTCCGGTAGCGATACCGACGCCGCCGTCGCTCCGTATCACCATGCGCGTCTGCGCCTCCGCGGTGCCGTCGGCAGCTGTCATGAACTCCAGCCTGCCGGGCATATCGAGCGCGGGATGAACGCTGGCCACGCCGTCCACGCGGCCGACTATCGCCGCCGCGGTCGGGAATGGGTCTCCGGGCGAGGCGTTATAGCCGCCGAAGGCCAGCACGCCCAGGTTGTCTCCGGACTGGACCACGGCCTGCGAATTGGCCGTGCCGCGCGCCTTGAGCAAGGCGAGATAGGAGCCTTCAGGAGTATCGCTGTTATGCTCCACCACAATGCCCTCGTCCTTGGTGGCCGCGGTAAGGTGCAGCGGGGCCTGAGGCCGCTGCGTGTTGATACCAACCCAGCCGCCGGTGGTCACCACCAGGTGGTAAGCGGAGGCCGAAGTTCCCACGCGCACGGTGTAGGAGGAAACGGCCACATCGGCCTGCACCACGCTCAGCGCCGCGTCGGGCGCGGGCGTGCCCACGCCCAGGCGGTTCTCCACCACAAGGCTGTTGGCCGGAGGATGGGCTAGGTTGTAGGTGGCCCCCACGCTCATGCTGCCCTTCAACTGCAGCTGCGGGGACAGGAGATCGCTCTGTATGCCGGCGCCGGGGCCAATACCGATGTGCTCGCCGCCGTAACCCACATGCATGTATTTCGTGGCCCCGCTATAGAAGACCATACCGCCAGCCCCGTTGGACAACAGCCCGTCGGTAACGGGGTTGCCGCCGGCATTGGTGGAGATCAGCACCCTGCCGGAAATGTCCAGCGCCTCGGCCGGCGAAGCGATTCCGATGCCCACACGCCCGGCATCGGTGACGCGCAGGCGCTCAGTGCCCGCGGTGGCAAAAGCAAGCTGGTCCTGGCCAGGGCTATAAAAGCCCGTATTTTCATCCCCGCTGAAGGAAAGGGAAGGCACCGCGGCCGTTCCCTGCGGCAGCAGCAGCGCGCCGGTCATGGTGTCGCCGGTCTTCTGCACCGCGCTGGCAGAGGTAACGCCGGTCAGGCCGGAGCCGTCTCCATAGTAGCGCGCTGCGGAACTGAAGCCGACTACATAGACATTAGTGGAGATCCTGATGCCGGCGCCTAAGGCCGGGTCGGTCTCCGGGGAAATGGTGCGGGAGGCGTCCGACAGGACCAGGCCCGCGCTGGTGCCGCGCGTCGTTATCGAGCCGTTATAGACGTCGAACTTAGAGGCGGGACCTGTGGAACCCATGGAGATCTTCCCGTCCCCGCGCACGGAGAGAACCGTGTTCGCTCCGTTGTTGGCCGTAATGTTCAAGGCATACTTAGTTGGGCTGGAGGTCATGAGCGCGATAGTGACGCCATCCGAAGAACTATTGTCAGTAACGAAATGGGCTATCCCTCCGGTTCCCTGCCCGAGAACGCTCAACGGCAGCAGCGGAGCGGCGACGTCTTTCTGTACTACCGACAGGAGGGCGCTGGGAGTAGCGGTACCGACGCCGACCAGGCCGGAGTCGACGAAGAAAGTGGAGACGCCAACGCTGAAGGCGTTGCCTTGCACGGTGATAGTGGAGAGCGTCGTCAGCTGCCCGCTCATGAAGTCGCCGGTCTTTTGCACCGCACCGGCGGAGGTAACGCCCGTCAGGCCCGAGCCGTCGCCGTAGAAGACGCCGGTGGCGGTGACGCTGGCGCGCGTCACGCCGTCAGAGTCGCGCCAGACCTGGGCGTACTGGTTGACCGTGGTGCCCGTGGAGATGATATCGAGCATGCCTTGGTTAAGCGGAAGTACCGGATTGCCGGCTACCGTGCTGCCAACGACCATGAAGCCGCCCTCGGTCTTGAACAGCGCGCGGTCGGCGGCGGTATTGCGTATTTCGTACCCCTTGGAGTCGCTCCAGGTGAAGGCGCCGTTGGCGGTGGAAGAAGATCGGTAACCGCCGGCCCAGGAATACTGCCCAATGGCGGTATTATACGCGCCGCCGGAAACCGTCGCGCGGCCACCGCTGGCGCTATTGTTTTGACCGCCGGAAACCGTCGCGTAGATACCATTTGCCGTGTTTTGAGAACCGCCGGTAATAGTCGCATACGTACCGCTGGACCTGTTTTGATAACCGCCGGAAACAGTCACATATAATTGCAAGGCCGTATTTTCATAACCGCCGGAAACCGTCGCATAGCCCAAAGAGGCCATGTTGCTTTGACCGCCGGAAACCGTCGCCTGAGGACCGCTGGCCGTGTTATTTACGCCGCCGGAAACCGTCGAATAATCGCCACTGGCGGTATTATTTTGACCACCGCCAATCGACGAAACTTTCCCGCTGGCCACCTGGGCCCCCAGGGCCCGGTAGGTCTGCAGGTCCACGGCTCCCATGCCGCGTGCGTTGCCGACGGCGGAGCCGTGGCCGAGGCCCGTGGTGCGTATCGCGCCGCCGGTGGAGATGACTATGCCGGTGGTGATGAAGTCCGAAGTGTCGCTCAGAAGGTCGTCGGAAAGTATAGACAGCGGCCCGGTCATGGTATCGCCGGACTTGAGGACCGAACCGGCAGCGGCCGGCAGATTGGTAAGGCCGGAACCGTCGCCGTAGAAGACGCCGGTGGCAGTGACGCTGGCGCGCGTCACGCCGTCCGAATCGCGCCAGATCTGGGTATAATCGCTGACCGTATTGCCAGCGGCCAGCACGTCCAGCGCGGCCTGCGGGGCGCCGGTGGAAATGCCAACGCGGCCTTCGCCGGTGATGAAGACGCCGCGGTCCAGGGGGCCGGTCATCGAGGTGTTGGTGGAACCGGTCACCAGGAAGCCGCCGCGGCTCTTGAACACGGTGCGGTCGGTGACATCGTTGACAAGGTTAATGGCCGCTCCGCCGCTGTCCTGCCAGGTGAAGGCGCCCTGCGCTGTAGAGCTGGACCGCCCGCCGGCGGCGAAGGAATAATTGGCTTTCGCCGTGTTGTTGTATCCGCCGGGCACGGTCGCGTACATCCCGCTCGCGCGATTGTCGTTACCGCCGCCCACGAAAGCGTACTGCGCTTCGGCGCGGTTGCCGGCTCCGCCCGCCACGGCCGACTGGGCGCTGATGGCGGCGTTCCCCTGTCCTCCCGCCACTACAGCGTGGTTGGCCGAGGCCGTATTGCCCTGGCCGCCACCGACGTAAGAGTAGGCGTTGACAGCGGTATTTGAAAGACCGCCCCCGGCCGAGGAGTGCATTCCTGACGCGATATTATACTCGCCGCCGGCCACCACGGCGGAAGTGCCGACTACCGTGTTATAAGCGCCACCGCCTACGACCGAATTGGAGCCGCTGACCACATTGAACACGCCGCCGGAAACAGCAGAGGAATGACCGCTTACGACATTATCTATACCGCCGCCGACAGTGGAATAATACGCGGAAGCTGAATTAGTTTCACCTCCCGAAATGACGGACCGCAGGCCAGTGGCGCTATTTTCCCACCCGCCGCCGACTACGGCAGCGACACCGCTGGCGCTATTTGTATAACCACCGCCCACGGTGGAGTAGATGCTGCTGGAGGTATTTCTGAATCCTCCGGACAGGACCGAGTAGCTGCCGCTGGCTGTCTGGGCCGACAGTGCCCGGACGGTCTGCAAGTCCACCGCACCGATGCCGCGGGCGTTGCCGGCGACCGTGCCGTGACCTATGCCCGTGGTGCGTATCGCGCCGCCGGTGGAAATGACGAGGCCGGTGGTGATGAAATCCGAAGTGTCGCTCAGAAGGTCGTCGGAAAGGATATGTAGCGGCCCGGTCATAGTGTCGCCGGCCTTCTGCACCGCGCCGGCGGAGGTAACCCCGGTCAGGCCGGAGCCGTCGCCTATGAAGCGCACCGCCTGCAGGGAACCGGTGACGCTCATAGAACCGACGATAAGGCCGGTAGAGTCGCGCCAGATCTGGGCCATCTGCGTATGTGCGGTGCCTGTCGAGACTATGTCCAGAGCCGCCTGCGGGGCACGCGTGGAAATACCTACGGTTTTAACGCCCAGCTGGCCAAAGATCAGCCCGCCGATATTCAGTTCGCTCGCGGAGTCAGAAGCTGAGGTCTGCTGATTGTAGCCGATGACGATGTTCTGAAGTCCGCTAATATTGGCGCTCCCGGCAGCGGAGCCGATAAACGTGTTCCCTGTGCCGGTGATATTAGCGGAGCCGGCATCGTGGCCTACCAGGACATTATGGATCCCGGAACTATTGACCTTTCCGGCAGCCGAACCCACAAATACGTTAAATTGCCCGTAGTTTACCGCGCCGGCCATCGGCCCGACCTTAAGCGTATTGGAGGCCAGCCCGCCGCCCAGGGCCAGCACCGTGCTGCCGCTGACCTGGTAATAAGGGGCGCTGACGCCGTAAGAACCGAAGCTGGCGGTGCCGGTGGAATTGTTGACCGTGCCGTAACCCAGCGCCAGGCTGAGTTCGGCGTTGGCCTTGGCCTGCGCGCCCAGCGCGGTGGCCGAGGACGAAGCGTAGGAATAGGCGCCCAGCGCCGCGCCGAAGCCGGCGTTATACTGAGAATACGCGCCCACACCTACTGCGTAATTGTCGTTGTTCTGCGCGTAAGCGCCCACGCCGACGCCGTAATTATCGTTGTTCTTAGCGCTGTGACCAATGCCTGTACCGTTTTGGAAGTTCTCAGAGGCTTCGGCGCCTACGCCAACACCACTGTTGTAATTTCTGGAAGCAAAGGCTCCGATTCCGACGCCATAGCTGCCGTTTTCACTGGCAAATGCCCCCAATCCGACGCTGTAGTAAGAATTCAGGTAAGCGCTATAACCTATTCCAATTCCGGAATCAGAGTTGCTATAAGAATTGGAGCCAATGGATATTCCATATCCCACATTCGTCCCCCCCGTGCCGGGCGGGACTATGGCTATGCTACCGCCCTGCATGGTGATAGTAGAGACGCCGGAGAGGAAATTGCCATCCATGTCGATGGCCCCCTGCATGGTGCCGCCGGTAAGCTGGAGGGCGTTCGGGTCGGTGCCGGTGGCGCCGGTCACGCCGGTCAGGCCGGAGCCGTCGCCGTGAAAGCGCGTCGCGTGCGCGCCGTCGCCCTCCACCCAGAACAGGTTGCTGGTGCCGGTAGACACGGCCATTATGGTGCCGGCCTCGCCGGCGCCGCTGGAAACGACCAGCCTGTAGGACGGTGTGACGCTGCTGATGCCCACATTACCGCTTTCATCTACAAGGAGGTGCTTGGTATGGCCCACGGCGAGCGCTACGGGGCCGACGGCGTTGTTATTAAGCATTACCGTGCCGCCGGTCTGCGGGACCAGGTTAAGGACCGCGGAGGCACCTGTGGCGACTCCTGTAAACACGTACTGACCGTTGGTGTGCACTTCCAGCGGATTGTTCGGCGAGGCAGTACCTATGCCCACGTAACCGCTCTTAACTACGAATGTGGAGCCGCCGACGGAAAACTCATTACCGGTAACGGTCAAGGTAGACCCGGCCAGCGTGAGTTGGCCGGTCATTGTATCGCCGGCCTTGAGGAGGGTCCCCTCGGCGTAGGCGGCGTGGCCGGCCGAGGACGCGAAGACGGAGTACGGCACGGCGGTCAGGCGCTCCAGGGGCGCCAGGACGGACGACCCCACCGTGACGCGCAGGTACCAGGCGCCGGCGGCCAGGTCCACGCTGGGGTGTATGGTAATGGTGGACTTGAACAGGCCGTTGGCCACCGCGAAGTTGGCCGGCGTGCCGGGGGCGACCAGGCAGACGCCGGAGCCGTCTTCCTGGTCGCAGAACTCGAAAGTAAAAAGGCGGTTGCCCGACGCCGGGATGCCTGCCTCCTTGAGCCGGCCCTGGTAGGTCATGAGTTCGGCCCAGAGGGGCGAGGCCCCCAGGAAAATGGCGATGGCGAGTATAAGTTTCTTCATAAGACTGCCTCCGTGAACGTCACGCAATGCAAAGGTTCAAATATCCGCGGCGCCCGTCGAGGGGCCCCGCGCTTAGTTCAACCCTGGCTTACCGCTAGAACTTCAGGCCTACCGCGAACCGGTGAGCCGTGCCCAGGTCGCCGTACGGCAGCAGGGCGTAATCCAGGCTGAAGCCCGCGTAAGAAAAGCCCGCGCCAGCGAAAAAGCCGTACAGGCCGGCCGCCCCGGAAACCTCGTCGAAGCCCCTGCCCAGTATGGCGTCCCTCTGCCCCGAGGCCGCTGTGCGCCAGCCGAGGCGCAGCGCTATGCCCTCCACTCCGGTGTACTCTGCCCCGAGCCGCGCCAGCGCCGGGCCGTCGGCCGGCAGCTCGGCGTCGAGCGCCAGCAGCAGCCGCGCGCCCGTGAAAGCGGCCGCCGCGCCGGCCTTGAACCTGAGCGGCAGCGGAAAACTCTCCTCCTCGAACTTAACCCTGGTGCCGAAATTCGTCACCGCGGCCCCGAGTGAATAGGGCGTGCCGGCAAAACGGTACAATAGCCCGGCGTCGGCCGCGAAAGAAGTAGCCCCGCTGGAGCGGATGCGCTGGCTGATCACCCGGCCTGTGAGGCCGGCGTCCAGCGGCCCGAGCTTGAAGCCGCGCGACAGCTGCGCCGCCACGTCCCGGGCGGTGAAATCCCCGGTCAGGCCGCCGGTGGCGTCGCGCCCTTCCAGCTTACCGGCCGAGAAATACGTGACCGCGGCGGCGAAAGGCCGCCGCATATAAGCGGCCTGCGAGACCGCGGTGTCCTCCAGGTGGAAGGCGTGCGAGAAAGCGAGTTCCCGGCCTTCTCGCCCGGAGGCCAGCCCGGCCGGGTTATAGTAAACCCCGGAGATGTCGTCGGACACCGCCGTATACGCCTCGCCCATGCCGAGCGCCCGGGCGCCGAAGCCCAGGCTGAGGAACTGCGCCGCGGAGCTGCCGGCGGCGCGCAGCGGCGCCGCCTGCGCCAGCAGCAGTACTCCCAGGATAATTCCAGGTCTCATAAACAGTTCCTCCGCCGGGCGTGACCGGCTTACTTCTTCTTCAGCGAACCTTCTATCTGTTTCACCGAGCCGTCGGGCATCTTGACGGACGTCTTCAGGTCCTTGCCGCCGGCCGCGCTCTCCTCGAGCAGGTTAATGAACTTCTTGTAGTCGCTCACCTTGATCTCGTCCTGCCACTTGCCGGCGTCCTGGCCGGACATCTTTTTGGCGGCCTCGGGCGCTGCGTTGGCGCCGGCCACGGTAGTCATCTGGCCGGCCCGCAGGGTCTGCTTGCCCAGCGAATTCTGCACGTCCACGTGGCCCTCGTACACCTTCACGGTCAGCAGACTGCGCTGCTCGATGTCGGCCTCGGTGCCGCGCACGGCGCAGACGGCCGACGGGGTGCGCACGTTGATCTTGGCCATCTTGTGCAGCATGCGGGTCCAAAGCTGGCCCACGGAGAGCCTGATGAGGTCCCGCACCTTGCCGGAAGCCTCGAGCTCGAAGGTGGAGTTTTCGTTGAGTTTCACCTCGGCGCCGCCTTTGGTCACTATGCCGGCGCGGCTGCCCGGCCCGGTCTTGATGTTGTCGCCGGCGTACAGCATATCGTTGACCTTCAGCTCGGTGAAGGCCGAGGCCCCGGTGCGCTTAACCTGGACGTCGCCAGCTATGTAGACCGCCACCGCGGCCACGCGGGGCGCGCAAAGGGCCGGCTGCCCCAGCGCCGCCAGAACCCCCGCCGCGGCGAACGCCGCCGCCATTTTCATTGTTTTCGTCATGACTCCTCCGTTTAGTTAGCTTAGGATCTTTCCCGCTCCGGTCACTTCCTCACGTCCACCCTCGAGAACGAAACCTTGTCGTCCGCGCGCGGATAGACGCGGAAAATATATGCCGACTTAGGCGCGGCCGCGCCGCGCGGAGCTTCTATCTGGTAGTAGTCGAAAGCCATGCCTTCTTCGGTCTTGCGGCTGCCCAGCAGCCGCACCGCGGCCGCGCGGTCGAGCGAGCCCGAGATGACGCCGATGACCATGGAGTCGCCGAAGTCCACGTCCGGTTCCTCCTCGTTGGAAAGAGTCTTCCAGTGCTTGCGCCATTCCTTTTTGCTCCGGATCACGAAAGTGGCGGCTTCCTTGCCGCGCGCCTCGCTGTAGCCGCTCCATTCGCCGGGGATATCGTTCTTGAGCGGGGACAGGTCCAGCGAGGTCTCCTCGGGCACGGCCTCCTCGCCTCCGGAGTCCGATCCCGCGTCCGCCGCGGCCGAGGCGTTGGCGCTCAGAGCGGTTTCGGCGCCGCCCGTCTCGGTGACGGAAGCGCCTATGAGCTGTGCCTCGCCGCTGATCAGCGCGGCGATGATGAGCGCCAGCTCGTCCTGCGAGCAGTTGGCGCACGAGAGGCTCTCGAAGGTGTAACCCTCCAGGGCCTTGGCCGCCTCGGGGCCCAGACGCGCCAGGATGGCCTGAAACATCTCGTCGTAGGTCAGCTCGCGGCCGGCGCCGGTGGCCGTAGTGGTCCCCGCATCCTTGGCGATCAACCTGGTCTTGCAGTTGTCCGGCATGTTATCGTCGAACAGGTCCGCGCAGGCCGCAGCCAGGGCCTGCTCCTGGCCGGCCGGCATGAAGGCGGTGAAGGTCAGCGGCACCTGCTCGCCCGGGCCTATGGTCATTACCTGCTTGGGCGAGTCCTGCGCCGACAGGCCGCCCAGCGACATCTTCACCGAGATATTGGACTCGGTGGCCGAGCCGCTGTTGTAGAGCACCGCCTTGAAACTGATCGGCTTCTCGAAATCCAGCGCCGGGGTGGTCACCTCCAGCAGGGTGACGGCCACGTTGCGGGTGGTGGAGGAAGCCTGGCCCTTGAGCGAGAAGGTGTAGACGTTGCTCTCCGAGATCTTGTTGTTGCTGGCGTCCAGGCCTTCCACCTTCCAGTAATAGACCTGGTCGGGCACCAGCCGCTCCCGCGGCTCGGAAGGGTCCGCCGGGTACGCGTAGGAACTTTCCCCGGCGTTCACCGCCGAATGCAGCTCGTTGTAGAGGCTGGCATTGTCGGCCACGGTAACGCGGTAGCGGCTGGCGCCGCTGGCGGTCCAGCGGAAAGTAAGCGGGTTATCGGCCAGGCCGCGCGCCCCGTTGGGCGGGTAGATCAGCGTGATATTGGGGCTGGAGATCAGGAAGGCGGCCGTCTGAGTTACGGTCTCTCCATCCAGCGTGGCCTTGCCCCTGAAAGTATAGTTGCCCGGCGAGGTATAGAAAGAGTTGATGGAGATGCCGGCCAGCTGCGTCTGCGCCCCGCCCTGCGTGCCGGGCGCGGAGTTGCCGGCGTGGGTGAACACGGCCGCGCCGGCGGCGTTGAGGATCTCGAAGGTGAAGTCCACGCTGCCTCCGACGAGACTGGTCTCGGAGATATTCACGCTCTGACGCAGCGTGATGGTCTCGGCGTTGGAGAAGGTGGCGCGGGCCGCGCCGGCCGAGTCGTGCACCGAGGCGCCGGTGCCGGTTATGTTGGCCGCGCGGGCGGCGGCGGGCAGCAGCAGGCAGCAGAGCAGGGCCAGTTTAGTCGTCATAGCGTTCTCACCTTATCACCGCGAATTTCCGGGTCAGGGTCTCGGCGCCGCCGCCGAGCTCGTCCTTGAGCTTCACCGCGCAGAAATAGACGCCGCTGGCCGGCCGGCCGCCGGAGAAATCCCAGCGGTATTCATAAACGTCCGTGGCGGCGTCGGCATAGGTCCAGCCGGCTTCTCCGTACTCGGAGGTTTTCACCAGCGCGCCGTCGAGAGAGAAAACAGAAAGTTTAATTTTCACCGGATAAATAGCCGTGGCTACCCTGAAAACGGCGTGGTTGGCCGCCGGGTTGGGGTAGACGTAGGTGCCGGCCTTGTCCGCCAGGGTCCCCAGCGGCTGCAAGCGCAATTCCTGGCCCGGCGCCAGCGAGATCTCCAGGGTTTTCCAGGCGGCGCCGTCGGCGCTGACGCGCAGGGTGTACGGGCCGGGGATCAGGTTGTTTATCACGAAGCGCCCGGAGGAGTCGGCCGCCGCGGTGGCCAGCAGGCTGGCGCCGCGCCAGAGCTGCGCCTGCCCCCCGGCCGCGGCGGGGCGCAGGCCCGAAGGCGACGAGGCCGGCAGCGAGCCGGAAACGCTGGCCAGCTCGTAAGACAGCGACAGCAGGAAATTGGTGTCGGCGTAGCCCATCGGGATCTGATCCTTGGCGATGGAGTTGGAGAAGCCGTCCTGAAGCCAGGTGGCGCGCACGCGGTAAATGCCGTCGGGCAACGGCGTCAGCGAGAAAGAACCCAGTCCGTCGTCGATGGTGTAGGCCGAGGCCGCCACCGCGCCGGTGTTAGTGAGGGCGTCCACCATCACCCCGGTGACGCCGGTGCCCGCGGGCGTGCGCACATAACCGGAGATGGTATCGTTAAGGCGGTCGCCCGACAGCGTGGAAGCCAGCGGCGACGGAGCCGACCAGAACTCGGCGTCGTCCTGCACCCACAGGCGCAGGTAGTAGGTGGTCTCGGGCGCCAGGCCGGCCACCGTGTAGGAAAGCTGCGCCCCGGCGGGGACCATGGCGGTAGAGATCATCACCTGCGCCGTCTGCGTGCTGAACACGGCCCCGGCGTAGGTGGAATACTGAACGGCGAAGCGGCCGTAGGTCAGCGCCAGCGCTCCGCCGTCGTCGCCGGCGAAGGTCCAGACCACGTCCACCCTGCCCGGCGCCGAACCCGTGGACGGGGCGAAGGCGGTCACGGCCTCGGGGGGCAGCGTATCCTTCCAGGTTATAGTGGAGCCTATGAGGCCCAGGCCGGAGGTATTGGCGGGCGCGGCGGCGTCTTTTGCCACCGCAGCGATGAAATATTGCTGGTCGTGGGCCAGCGCGCCGCGCAGACCGGCCCCCGGGGTGTAAGTCCACGAGGCGGCCGCGGGAGCCGCGCTGGCCACCGCCACGTCGCCCCAGGCGCCGGAAACAAAGTTCCACCATTTCCCGTCCAGCGCCCGCCTCACATAGATCTCCACGGCGCTCAAACCGGCGCCGCCCGTGTCGGCCGCGGTGCCCTCCACGGCGTCCAAAGCGTAGACGAAGGAATCGGCCAACGGGGTGGACAGGTGGACGGTCGGCGGCACCTGGTCGAGACGGAAAGAGGCGTTAGGGTAGGGCAAGGCGGTGAGGAGGCCGTCGGTGTCGCGGGCGCGGGCCGCGGCCCGGTACTGCAACCCGGCGGCGAACGGAGCGGTAGAGGCGTCGTAGGACCAGGAGAGAGTGCCGGCGGCGGCCAGCCAGACCGGCGCGGCGGAGGCGAAAGCCGCCCCGTCGTAATAGTAGGAATTGGGGCTGGAGAGTTCCTGCAGCGACACCTCTACGCCGGCCACCGGGTCGGTCTCCGTCATGGGCGCGGCGGCGCCGGTTATAAGCGTCACGGTAGACACGTAAGCGGAGGAAGGCGCGGTCAAGTTGACCGCCGGGCCCACGGTATTTTTGAGGATTTTGAACACATCGGCCAGCAAGCGCTGGTTGCCGGCGGCGTCCACGGCCCGCACGCTGATATAGTTGGTAGCCCCGTCGCGCAGGGCCGGGAAGTCTACGCCCCAGAGCGAAGTATACGCCGGGCCGGCCGCGAAACCGGCCACGGCCGTCCAGCTCAGGATATCCCCCCCGGCCAGGCCGGGCGCGGACCCGGCGCTGTAGCTGGCCGAGGCCAGGCCGGAGAGCGCATCGGCGAAGTCCACGTCGAAGACCGCCCCCGGGTCGGCCGCCAGCCAGCCCGCCGGGGAAACGGCGTTATTGGCTATCGTCGGCGGGGTAGTGTCGCGCCGCACGTAGAAAGCGTCCTCTTTGACGGTGAAGTTGGCCGGAGAGGCCAGGTCGTAAACCCTTACGGAAACATAACTGGTGACGTTCTCTTCTATAGCAGCGAACACGGCCGCCGGCAGAGTCCAATCGGAGACATAAGCGTCGGAGTTGATGCCGGTGACCGCGTCGGTCCAATCGGAGACCACCGTGCCGCTGAACCCCGGCCCGGTGGTAACCTTGACCTGGAACTTGTCCAGCCCGGTGCCCAGGTCCGAGAAATCCACGTCATAATTACCGCCGGCGGCTCCCCGCCAGTTATCGTCTCCGCCCTGCTGGTCGGTTACCGACGGGGGCGTGGTGTCGTCGCCGGCCAGCGTGGCCCGGGAGCCCAGTTCGCGCCACTGGCTGTACCTCCCCAGCGCGTCCCTGGCCCTGACGCGGAAGTGGTAGAGCAGGCCGGAGTCCAGCCCCCCCACGCCGCGCTCCGCGCCGGCGGCCCAGGTGCCGGGGCCATAATCCTGGCCGGTGAAATCGGCGGCCGTGCTGGCCTGCACGTAATACTCGGTTTGGCCGGGGTTGTCGTTGGCCGACCACCGCGTCTGCACCGACACGGCGTCCTCGCCGTAAAGTTCGGGAGGGTTAGCCCCGGGGACGGCGGCGTAGGTCAGCGCCGGGGAGAAGACGGTGTGGCCGGTGCGCACGCCGGAACCGTTCACGGCCAGCGCCTTAAAATAGTAGGTGGTGTTGGGCAGCAGGCCGGCGGCCTCGTAGTAATTTGCCGGCAGGGCGGTGGAGTAGTTGACCGTGGCGAAGCCTTCCTCGGTGGAAACTGTCAGCTCGTATTTTGTCCAGCCGGGATTACCGTTGGAGTTCCAGAAAACGGACAGACCGGTGGAAGAGACCAGCGCGTAAGCCTCGCTGCCGGGCGGGTAAGCCAGCGTCACGGTGGAGGCCGCGGCGGTATAAAGACTGTCGGCCCCGACCAGGCCGAAGGTGCGCACGCGCAGGTAAACCGTGGTGTCTGGAGTAAAACCCGAGAACAGAGCCTCGGAAACGGGGCCGCTGGAGAAAGACATCCCCAGCATGAAAGCGGGGTCGATATCGGCTTCCGCCTGGTATTCCGAGGACGGCGAGTTTTCCAGGGTGCTCCATTGAGCGGCGGCGCTGGAATGATAGACTTGCGCGAAAGCCGCCTGCGAGGGATGCACGGCGGCTATGGCGGAGGCGATAGGAACGGAATACTGACTGTCGTCCTCGGCGGCGAACTTGAGCTTGAAGTAATAGGTGGTGTTGGCCTTCAGGCCGGGGTAAACGCGCGAGAAAGTGGAACCTACCGCCTCGCTGGAGATGGGGGTGTCGAACAATTCTTCGTCGCTCAGGACGGCCCAGAAGTTGTCCCCGGCGCCGCCGTCCCAGGAAACGCTGACAGAATTGGGGGTATTGTAGTCGAAATGAACGTTCGCGGGGACCAAGGCTTGCGCCCCCCCCCTTAATAAAGCCGAAATCGCAAGAAATACCGCGAGTTTCTTCATCCCAGTCTGTATTATAGATTATAAGATAGGCCGGGGTAAGGTGATTCAGGATACTTGTACTCGGAAATACAGATAAACGCGCGCCCGCCCGCGAAGACTGGGTCGGGCTCTAATACCCAAGGTCCTCATTTACCAGCATGATCGAGATGTCGCTGGCCGAGGGCTTTTTCCAGAGCAGGGTGACCTGGTTGCAGATGCGGCCGGGGGCGGCGCAGTCCACACAGCGGCCGGCTTTCACGCAGGGATTGTCCTTGCCCAGGCGGATATTGTTGGCGAGAGCGGACACGTTGCGGGCGCGCCAGAGCCCTTCCTCCTGGTCGCGGGCAAGTTTGTTGACCCCGGCCAGCAGCACTATGCGGCGCGGCCCGTATATCACGGCCGCCCCCCTGTTGCCGTTGGCGTCCAGAAAAATCAGTTTTCCGTCCGCGGTCACCGCCTGCGGCGAGGCCAGGTAGATATCGCTGGCCTGCGCCTCCAGCCACACGGCGCGTTTCTCTTCGGCGGTCATGCCGGGCTTATGCGTCACGATAGTGTTGCCGGCCGCCGCCAGGGCTTCGGGCAGGCCTAGCGAGGCCACGGTCATGGAACCGCCCAGGCCTACCTTCCGGCCGCTGCCGGCCAGGGCCAGCAGGGCGGCCGCGGCGGCGGGGCCGCTCTCGTAAACCTCGGCGGAGAAACGGTTGGCGCGCAGCGCCGCCGCGGCGTTCTGAAGCCGCTTTAAATTAACTGTGCGGAGATGTTGTTCCATATTAGGATTTTAGCAAAGAAAAAAGCGGGGCGAGGGCCCCGCTTTCTCCGTGTTTTGAGGTTCAGGGCTGCGTCTTGGCGGCCAGGTCGCGGGCGTCCCAGCTGAGGTCGCGGGTCTTCCACTGCAGGTCGCGGCAGACGCGGGAGAGGTCCGAGGCGGTCCACTGCGCGTCGTAGCCGACCAGCTTGGGGTCCAGGCGGCGCACCGTCCACTCCAGGCTCTGCGCGGCGTTGACGATGTCGAACTGGAAGCGGTTCTCCAGGTCACGGGCGTCCCACTCTATGTCGCGGGCTATCCGGTTGAGCTCGGCATCCTTCACGGCCAGCGAGAGCAGGTTCTTCACGTCGGCGGCCAGGCGCTGTAGGTCGCTGAGCCTGCGGGACATGTCCATGGACATCCGGCGCAGGTCGCTCGAGAAGAAGGGGTTGGCGACGCCCTGTTCTATGCGGCGGGCATCGGACTCCAGTTTGTTGATGTCGTTGCGCAGCCAGGTGGTGTCGGTCTCCAGGCGCCAGATGTCGTTCTTGACCTGGTTGAACTTGTAGACCAGGTCCTGAGGCACCTGCGCTTCTACTTTGGCGGGAGCGGCCGGCGCGGGCACGCCTTCGGCCTTCACGTCGAGGTCGGCGGCCTTGATCTTATCGAGGGAGAAATCCAGGGAGTAAGCCGGGCAAACTGCGGTAACCGCGAGCAACAGAGCTAGAACTTTTATCATTATACCCTCCTCTGACTATCACCCATATTGTACCAACAGCGCCCGCCGGAGAGAAGAGCCGGAAGGCCCAGCTCCGGCGGGGTCCAAAGGCCTAGTCGGCCAGGCGCAGCACGGCCAGCGAGAGCGGCTCCACGGTGACATGCCCGGCGTGCGGCTTGCCGGGGCTATTCACCAGCCCCCCCTCGTCGAAAACCTCCAGCCAGCGCCCCTCGGGCAGCTCGAAGCGGCGCTCGGACTTCTCTGGGTTGATGAGCACCACGATGCGCCGCCAGGAGTCGCCGGCCCGGTCGCCGTAGAGCTGGTAGGCTATGGCGGGCGGCTGCACCTTGAGGCCGAGCTCCTCGTAGAACTTCAGGTTCTCGCGCACGGCCTCGCGGGTAGTCATCCGGAAAGCCGGGTGCTCCCTTCGCAGTTTTATCAGGTCGCGGTAGTAGGAGTAGACGCCGTAATGCTCCTTCTTGCGCGTCCAGTCCAGGCGGTTGACCGAGTCCGGCAGGTTGTAGGAATTATGCTCGCCGCCCTTGGTGCGCAGGAACTCCTCTCCGGAGTGCAGGAAAGGCACGCCCTGCGACGTCAGCACTATGGCGTTGGCCAGTTTATCCATCGCTATCTTGTTGAGCACCGGCTCGTGCCTGACCGACAGGTCGATGCGGTCCCACAGCGTGTGGTTATCATGGCAGGAGACGTAGTTCATGGTCTCCAGCGGCCCGTCGGTAAAGTCATCCACCGCGCCGCGTATGCCGCGCAGCACGCCGTCGCGCTGGCGCGCGGCCTGCACGTAGCCCAGGTCCTCGAGCGAGAACACGCTGCCCTTGATGGCGTCGCGGAAGCCGTCGTTGAACACCGCAAAGCCCAGGCCGCGCTGGCTGCCCTTCTGCACGCCGTCCACGGGGCTGCCCCCCGCCTTCCAGGGCTCGCCGTAGACGAAGATGTCCGGCTTCTCGGCCCGCAGCGCCTTCATTATTTCGGCGGCCGCCTGCCGGTCTATCAGGCCCATCAGGTCGAAGCGGAAGCCGTCCACCTTGTACTCGCGAACCCAGTGCAGCAGGCTGTCTATCAGGAACTTCCTGGCCATCGGCGCCTCGGTCCTGAATTCGTTGCCGCAGCCCGAGCCGTTGGAGTATGTGCCGTCGGGGGTGAGGCGGTAATAGTAATCAGGGGCGGCCGCGTTGAAATTGTAGACGCTGGCGCGGGTCTCGGCCGTGTGGTTATAGACCACGTCGAGAATGACCTTGAGCCCTTTGCGGTGAAAGGCGTCTATCATCAGCTTGGCCTCGCGCACGCGGCTGCCGTCGGCCGGGTTAGTGGCGTAGGAGCCTTCGGGCGAGTTGAAGTTGACGGGCATATAGCCCCAGTTGTACGAGGCGGGGTCGTCGTTGTTCTCGAAGTCCTGGAAAGGCAGTATATGCACGGCGTTCACGCCCAGCTCGGCGATATGGTCCAACGCGGTGGTCACTTCCGGGAACTTGGGGTGGCGGGTGCCGGCCTCGGCCGCGCCGAGGTACTTGCCCTTGTTCTTGACGCCGGAGAACTCGTCCGAGGTGAGGTCGCGCAAATGCACCTCGTAGACCACGGCTTCCCCCGGGGCGAAAACGGGGCCCGGAGCTACCGGGGTCTCATCCTCCAGCACCAGCGCGCGGCCGTCGTCGCCGTTGACGCAGGCGGCGTAAGGGTCCAGGCCCTCGGAGACTTTGCCGTTCTGCTCGGTGCGGATCCGGTAATATTTACCCGTCAGCGGCGCGTCGAAGCCCTTCTCCCAGACACCGCCCTTAACGCGCGCCAGCGGGTGCACGGCGGGCTCGCCCGCAGCGGAATCGTAGACCAGCGCCTCGGCGCGCACGGCGTAAGGCGCGAACAGCCGCAGCACCGGCCTGGCGGGGTCGCCGCTCAGGCCCATAGGCAGGGCGCTGACGAACTCAGGCCCGTCCGCCGCCTCGCCGAGGCGCAGCGGCCGCGGCTCGAAAGTTTTGGAGTGCAGCGCGTAGGCGCCGGCGTTCACCGCCGCGGCCTCCGGCTTGAAAGCCTCGAATTTCAGCAGCGCGGCCCGGGAGTAGGCGCCGCCTATCGGCTTGACTGAAACCGGGGTAAAACTCTCCCCCCCGCCTTCTACCGTGAAGTTCTGCGCGGCCAGGTAGGCCGCGTCCAGCGGACGCGTGAAGGCGGCGCGCACGGCGTTGACGCCGTCGTACCAGGCCCCGGTCACGGCGGTAGAGACGGCGGGCGGAGAATCGTAGACTTTCCCGTCGCCTTCCAGCAGGTACACTTCCCCCTGCCGGGCGCGCTCCATTATGCGGTCGGGAGCGTCCTTGTCGGCCCAGTCGCCTTTGCGCGGCAGGAAGCCGGCCCGCTTCCCGGAGAGGCCGGAGGCGTCCAGGTCCAGCTCGTAAAAAACGCCGAACGGGCCCTCCCCCGCCGGGGCCAGGTCGAAGCCGGGGCGCTTGTCTTCGTCGTTCCAGACCCAAAGGTTCCAGCCGGCGTAGGCGCGGTCCAGGCGGTTGTAATGTATTATCAGTTTATCGGCGGCTTTTAATTGTTGCGGCATGAGCAGGGCCCCCATCAGCAGGATCTTCAGAAATTCCATATCGTCCCCTTTATCTCCGTAAATTGTAAAATATAACCCTATGCTCTATACAGCGCTTTCTCTGCTTCTCGCTTCCGCCCCTCTCGCCAGCGCCGCCGCGCCGGTCTCCACCGCCCCGGCCAAAGTGCAGCTTTCCACCACCGCTATCAGGGACCTGGTGCTCGAACAGCCCAAGGTCCGGGGCATACACCTCACCTCGTGGGGCGCCGGCTCGGCCAAGCTCCGCAAGGAACTCATAAAGAAGATCTCGGCCTCCGTCATCAACACGGTGGTCATCGCCGTCAAAGAAACCGACGGCAAGGTGTACATCCCCGGCGTGGAGAAAGCGCACAAGTTCGGCTCCTACCAGGCCGCCATCCCCCGTCCCGAGGAGATGCTGAAAGATTTCAAGGACGCCGGCATCCTGCCTGTGGCGCGCATAGTGGTGTTCAAGGACAAGGTGCTGCCCAAAGTCCGCCAGGACCTGGCAGTGCGCACGCCCGGCGGCGGCCTGTGGCGCAGCAACAACGGGGCCACCTGGATAGATCCCTACAGCCGCGAAGTCTGGGACTATACCCTCGACATCGCCGAGCGCTGCGCCAGGCTGGGCTTCGGGGAGATACAGTTCGACTATATCCGCTACCCTTCCGAGGGCAACACCTCGCTGTGCCGCTACTCCAAGCCGCATAACCGCCAGAATTCGATAAACAACCTGCGCGACTTCCTGGCCTACGCGCGCAAGCGGCTGGCCCCCTACAAGGTCAAGATCTCGGTGGACGTGTTCGGCCTCACCACGACGGTGAAAGACGACATGGGCATCGGGCAGGACATCAAAGTCCTGGCCGCCGGCTCCGACTATGTCTATCCCATGATGTACCCGTCGCATTACTACCCGGGCGAGTACAACCTCAAGCACCCCAACGCGAGCCCCTTCAAAGTCATCAACCGCGGCCTGAAGGACGCGATGGGCCGCATGGGCCGGGACTACGCCAAACTGCGTCCCTATCTGCAGGACTTCTCAATGGGCTGGCCCTACGGCGCACCCGAAGTGCGCGCGCAGATCATGGCGACGCGCTTCAACCACCTCGAGAGCTGGGTGCTGTGGAATCCCTCCAACAAGTACACCTGGGCCGCGCTCACCCCGCAGTCCTACCGCGCCTTCGTCGACCCCGAATACAAGCAGTAAACCGCGGGGAATAAAAAAAGACCGGGGCGGCCCGGTCTTTTTTATTGGCGGCTTTGCGCTTACTTCTTCACTATCCTCTTGTACTCCGCGTGCAGGCCGAAGTACTGGGCGAAGACGCTGCCTATATCGGTAAGGCCGGGCATCAGGCCGGTCTTCAGGCCGCCCAGTTTCCCATCGAACCCCTTGCGCCAGGCGATGAAGGGCAGCGGCTCGTTATTGTGGTAGCCGTAATCCTCGCGGTGCACCATACCGTGGTCGGCGGTGATGCCCAGCAGGTCGCCCTTCTCCAGGTGCCGCTCGATGAGCGGCAGCGTGCGGTCGATCTCTTCGAGCGACTTCAGCGCCCCCTCCACCTCGCGGGTATGGCCGTAGACGCTGTCCGTGTCCACGAGGTTGGTGAAGATGAAGGTGCCCTTGGGGCGGTAGACGGCGTGCGCGGCGCGCAGCGCGTTGATCGTGCCCTGGATGGAGAACGGGTTGGTATCCTTCTTCTTGGGGTGCACGAAGCGCAGGCCCAGCGCGGGGTCCAGGTAGACCTCCTTATTGAGTTTCACCTTGGCGTGATAGGCGGTATTCACCAGGTCGCTGGTCTTGCCCACGGCCACCGTCCAGACGCAGTTGTCGTGCAGCACGTCCACCAGCGTGTCCTGGCCTATGGGCAGCACGGCGTCATGGCGGTTGGAGGTGCGGATGATCTCTCCGGCGGAGTTGCGGATATAGGAGCGGGCGATGGCGCGGGTGATCGGGATGCCCATCTCCATAGCCAGCGCGAAGGCGATGTCGGCGATCTTGTGCTGCTCGTGCACCGGGATCACGGCCTCGTTCATGGCCAGCTGGATCAGCGGGTCGCATTTGCTGGCGTAGGCTATCGGCTTGCCGGTGCGCTCGTGCTCCACGGCGTTCAGCTCTATGGCCTCCATCCCGGCCGCCATCTTGTTGAAGAAAGTTTTGCGGCCGATGCGCTTGGCCAGCGCGGCCAGGTACTTGCGGTCGAAGCCGTCTTCGAAAAGGTCGTAGGTGCGGTGGTCCACCACCCCCATCATCTCCCGATGGCCTACCAGGCTGTCGGCTGTGGCCGAGACCTGTTCCACGCGGGCCGCGTAGGCCTTGCCGGCGGACTTGCCCAGGCGGCCCCTGAATTCGGGGAGCAGGATGTCGCCGAGGCCGAGGCGGCTGAGGTTGGGCAGACGCACCTTGCCGGGATACTTGGACAGCAGGTATTCCAGCGTGGACAGGCCGACGGCGTCGATGACCAGCAAAAGGGCGGTTTTCTGTTGTTTCATATTTTCTCCTTGCGCCGTTCTGCCTTCCGGCGCGCGGCCGGGGGACGGCGGATACGGCATTCCTCGCGCTTAACGAAAATTATAGTATATCCTTACATATGAATTTTTCACTCATCGCCTGCCTTCTCCTCTTCGCGGCCCCCGCGCGCGCGGCCGAAGTTATCCGCCACGACCTCAGGGCCGAGCTCTCCCCCGCCGACGGGCTGATAAAAGCTTCCGACAAGGTCACCGCCCCGGCCCCGGCCGCCGAGTTCGTCTTCACGCTGCACAAGGGCCTGCACCCCGCTTCTCCCGGCGGCACGCTGGAGGAATTGCCAGGGGAGGCCGCGGCCCGCTACGGCATCAATTCTTCCTCAGGCGGAGTGGAAGCCGTCTACCGCCTGCGCCTGGCCAAGCCGGCGGCCTCCTTCACGCTGAGTTACGAGGGACGCATAGCCCACGCCCCCGGCGAGCAGGCACAGGAGTACGCGCGCAGCTTCTCCGAGACCCCCGGCATCATCTCGCCCGAAGGCTGCTACCTTTCCGGCGCCTCCGGCTGGTACCCTCATTTTCACGGCCGCATGGTCTCCTACCGCCTGGAGACCTCCCTGCCCGCGCCCTACGCTTCGGTCTCCGGCGGAGACCGCAAACGCCGCGCCGCCCGCGGCGGCAGGAACATAGAGGTCTGGGAAAGCGGCGCGCCGCAGGACGAGATCACCCTGACCTGCGGCCGGTACACCGAGTACGAGCGGCGCGAGGGCGGCCTGACCTACGCGGCTTTCCTGCTGCAGCCGGACCCCGCGCTGGCCGGCCGCTACCTCGACGCCACCGCCAAATACATAAAATTCTATTCGGAGCTGCTCGGCCGCTACCCCTACGGCAAGTTCGCGCTGGTAGAGAATTTCTGGGACACCGGCTACGGCATGCCCTCTTTCACGCTGCTGGGCAGCAAGGTGATACGCCTGCCGTTCATCCTCAATTCCTCCTACCCGCACGAGATCCTGCACAACTGGTGGGGCAACGGCGTGTTCGTGGATTACCAGTCGGGCAACTGGTGCGAGGGCCTGACCGCCTATCTGGCCGACTACCTGATAGCCGAGAACCGGGGCAAGGGCCGCGACTACCGCATGGCGGCGCTGCAGAAGTACGCCGACTACGTCTCCGGCGGCGCGGATTTCCCGCTGACGGAATTCCGTTCGCGCCACTCCTCGGCGTCCGAAGCCGTAGGCTACGGCAAGATGATGATGGTCTACCATATGCTGAGAGGCGCGCTCGGGGACCAGGGCTTCGCCCGCGGCCTGCGCGATTTCTACGCCGCCAACAAGTTCCGTACGGCCTCTTTCGCGGACTTGCGCGCGGCTTTCGAGCGGGTCACCGGGCCGGGGCGGCTCAAGCCCTACTTCGATCAGTGGACAGGGCGCGCCGGGGCCCCCGACCTGCGCCTGAAAAACGTTAAACTTGCCCGCGGCCTGGAGGGCTACGAGCTGGAATTCACGCTGGAGCAGCTCCAGCCCGGCCCCGCCTACGAGCTGGAAGTGCCCGCCGCCGTCTTCCTGGAAAACGCGGGCGAGCCCAGGCTCAAGCGCCTGCCGATGACCAAAAAGACCGAGACCTACCACTACCCGTCGGCCGTGCGCCCGCTGCGGCTGGAGATAGACCCGGAATTCGATCTGTTCCGGCGCCTGAGCCCGCTGGAAACCCCTCCCACCTTGTCCCGGCTGCTGGGGGCCTCCAGGCCGGCCATCATAGTGCCGGCCGGCCCCGACGGCGAACCCTGGCGCGGCCTGGCCGAAGTCTGGACCAAGGACAAGGCCAACCTGCCGGAGGTCTCCGACGACCTGATGGTCACGGCGCCGCCCGCCTCGGACTCCTACTGGGTCTTCGGCGCCGAGAATCTGCTGGCCAGGGATTTCGAGGAAGACCTGGCCCGCTACGGGGCGGCTTTCGGCCTGGACACCGTCACGCTGGACGGGCGCCGTTTCGCACGGGACGGGCACACCTTCGTGTTCGCCGCCTATAACCCGGCCAACCCCGCGCGCTCCGGCGCGCTGGTGGTCTCCGGCAATACGGACAAACTGCGCCTGCTGGCCGCCAAGCTGCCGCATTACGGCAAATATTCCTGGCTGGTTTTCGACCGCGACATGACCTCGGTGGCTTCCGGCGTCTGGACCGTCTCCTCCTCTCCGCTGGCGGCCGCGTTGGGAGACAAGGCTCCCGTCGCCCGCGCCTACCCGGACCGCGCGCCCCTGGCCTGGCTGCCTTCGGCCTTCTCGGGAGAGCGCATGCTCGTCGACGCGGCGCAGCTGGCCGCCCTGCCCGGCGGCCGAGCCCCAGGCACCGCCGGCCACAAGCGCGCCGGCGACTTTATCCAAAAAGCTTTCAAGAAAGCCGGGCTGAAGCCCTTCGGAAATTCCCCGCTGCGCGCCGGCCCCCCCGGCCGGCAGAACATAGTCGGGCTGTTAAAGGGAACTTCCAGGCCTGAAGAGTACGTGGTCCTGTGCGCCCATTACGATCACCTGCCTCAGGCGGGCGGCGAGACTTTCCCGGGGGCCGACGACAACGCCTCCGGCGTGGCCCTGCTGCTGGAACTGGCGCGCCATTACGCCGCCAATCCCCCCGCGCGTTCCGTCATCTTCGCCGCCTTCGACGGCGAGGAAACGGGGCGGGAGGGCTCCAGGATCTTCGCGGCCGCCCTCCCCGCCGGCGTTAAAGAGAAGATCAACGCCGCCCTGAACTTCGACACGGTAGGCCGGCTGGGCTCGGGAAAGATATTGGCGCTCGGCTCCGGGTCCTCCGACAAATGGGTGCACATCCTGCGCGGCGCCGGCTTCGTCACCGGCCACGACTACGCCCCCGCCGCCGACCTGGACTCCAGCGACCAGGTCAGTTTCATAGAGGCCGGCCTGCCGGCGCTGCAGTTCTTCAGCGGGCCGCACAAGGATTACCACAAGAGTACCGACACGGCCGACAAACTCGACGCCCGCGGCCTGGTAAAGATAGCCGAATTCGCCCGGGAAGTAGCCGATTACCTCGCCGGCGACGCCGGGTTCATAACCCGGCCGGCCGGAAGAGCGCCCGCGGCGGCCGCGGCCTCGGCCGCGGCGCGCAAGGCGTCCACCGGGCTGGTCCCGGACTTCGCCTTCCCCGGCGAGGGCGTGCGGGCCCAGGACATCACCCCGGGCTCGCCTCTAGACAAGGCGGGGCTGAAACCCGGCGACGTGATAATAAAACTGGAAGGCGCGCCCGTAAAGGACCTGCGCTCGTATTCCGACGAGCTGAAGAAATTCAGCCCCGGCCAACGGATAAGCGTGACTTATCTGTCGGGCGGGGCCGAAGCGGCCGTTGAGATCGCACTGGCCGGCCGGTAGCCGCCCAGTGCGGAACTAAGGCTTGTCTACGGTGCAGGTATTGATGCCCAGCAGCGTGTAGACGCCGCACCAGCCTATCAGGCCGGTGATAAAGGCCATCACTCCGGCGGCGGCCAAAATATAGGCCGCTATACCGCCGGTGACGTACGCGGCGAAAACCAGCGACGCGCCGGCTACC
Organism: Elusimicrobiales bacterium; assembly: GCA_050174915.1. Lineage (GTDB taxonomy): Bacteria > Elusimicrobiota > Elusimicrobia > Elusimicrobiales > UBA9959 > UBA9959. Next base: position 621,417 of record JBFXJL010000001.1, read on the forward strand.
ATGCGGACCACCCTGTCGAAATTCCCTACGTTCTTGGTTATCATGTTTCCTCCTGAAATTAAGCCGCCGCTTCGAGCACGGCCTTGAGCATGGCCGACTCGGGCTGCGCGCCGACCAGGCTGGTCTTCTCGTTAAACACTATCTGCGGCACACCGGACACATCGTATCTGGCCGCCAGTTCCTGGAACTCTCCGGCCTCTACCATCTCGGCGGTGATCTGCGGCGACTGCAGGGCGAACTTGTGCGCCAGCACCACCGCCGAAGGGCAGTAGGGGCAGGTAGGCGTGACGAACACCTTTATATTTACGGGCTTAGCCACGCCGGCCAGGGCCTGCACGGTCTCCGCCTGCAGGTCGGTGCCGGGAGCGGCCGAATTCTTCAGCGCTTCCAGCAGGGAGACGAACTCGTAGCCCGCCGGTATGCCGTAAAAGCGCAACCGCGCGCCGCGGGGCCCCTCTATAACCGCCGCGGGGCTGAGCGTTATGCCGTAGGCGGCGGCCTTCTCGGTGTCGGTCACCCGGTTGTAGACTTCGAGCTTGACCTTGTCGGAAAGCGAAACCAGTTCCTTATAAAAGTCCTCGGCGGGCCCGCAGGTCTGGCAGAGCAGCGCCTCCTTGAAATAAATGATCTTGACCTCGGCCGGCAATTCGGCCAGGCGCTTCTTAACTTCGTCCGCGGTCTGCTGGTCCATGAATGTCATAGTCTCCCTCCTTCTCACCGTAGCAACATCAGATGCGCCCGCCCTCTAAAAAGTTTCATCCGGCGCCGCCAAGCAAAAAGGCACCCTTGCGGATGCCTTAAGCGGTAGCGGTACAGGTGATTATTATATCACCTTCAGCACGCCCATGAAATCCCTCGGCGGGTCGGCCTCCAGGCGCACCGGCTTGCCGGTGTGCAGGTCGTTGAAGCGCAGCCGCCAGGCGTGCAGCATCAGGCGCGGGTATTTGGCCTGCTTGGCGGCGTCGCCGTAGAGCTTGTCGCCCAGCACGGGGTTCCCGATGGAATAGAGATGCGCCCTGATCTGGTGACGCCGCCCCGTGGCGATGGATACGTCGAGGATGGTCGCGGTCTTGTGCCGCTCCAGCACCTCGTAGCGCGTGACCGAGGCCTTGCCGTCGAAAGCCACCGAAACGCGCCCCGAGCCGCGTTCCTTGAGCGGCTTGTCTATCTCGCCGCGCTTCTCGGCCACCTTGCCCTCGGCGACCACGAGGTAATGCTTCTCCACCTCGCGGGTCTCGAACAGGCCGGAATAGTAGCGGTGCGCGGCCTCGTTGCGCGCGAACATGATCAGGCCGCTGGCGTCGCGGTCCAGGCGGTGCACCACATAGACCCGGCCGAAGCGCTGGTGCAGCAGGCCGACGAGGTGCTTGGCCTTCGCCAGGTCGCCGCGCGCCGGCATCGTCAGCAGGCCGGAGGGCTTGTTCACCACTATCAGGTCGGCGGTCTCCCGCACTATCTCGAGGTCCATGGGGTTCATGCGGCGTGAAAGTCCTTTTTATAAGCTTCGCCCGCGGCGATAGACACGAAGCCGCCGGCGAGCAGGTAGATCATGGCCAGGAACATGGCGAAAGGCAGCCCGGCGCCGTCGGATACCACGCCCAGCAGGAACGGGGAAATAGCGTCGCCCAGCGCGTGGATGATGAAAATGTCCACTGCAAACGCCATGGAGCGCATCGTCACCGGCACCACCTCCACGATGGCCGCGTGGTAGGGGCCGGAGTAGGAGAAGATGAAGAACTCGGCCGCGAACATCAGCGCCAGGCACAGGTTCAGCGAGTCGGCCATGATGGCCCCCACGCCGAACGGGATGCTAAGGAAGAAGCTCAGGTAACCGACTATGAAGTAGGAGCGCTTGGTCCGCTTGTGCAGCCAGTCCGCGGCCCAGCCGCCGGCGAAATTGCCCAGCAGGCCGGCCGCCACGGTGATGGCGCCGAACAGGAAGCCTGCCTTGGCCACGGACACCCCGAAGGTGCGCACGAAATACGAGGGCATCCAGGCGGCCAGGCCGCCCACCGAGAAGGTGCCGATGGACTGGGCCAGGCAGATCAGCAGGAAGGTGCGGTTGCGGAACAGCGCGAAGTAGCCGGAGAAGGCGATGTGCTCGGAGCGGGCGTTCTTCTCCGGGGTCTCCCTGAGGAACAGCGCTATGACGCCCAGCAGCATGCCGGGGACGGCCACGATGAAGAAGGCGTTGCGCCAGCCGAAATGGTGCCCCAGGAAGCCGCCCAGCAGGTAGCCCACCGCGCTGCCGGCGGGGATGGCCAGCGCGTACAAGGCCATCACGCGGGCCCGGCTCTCCTGCGGGAACCACTCCGCCAGGAAGGACGGGCAGACGGTGCCGTAGCCGGCCTCGCCGATGCCCACCGCCGAGCGGGTGGCTATCAGCTGGCCGTAGTTCTTCACCAGGCCGCTGAACAGGGTGGAGAGGCTCCAGAAAATGGCGCTGACTCCGATGATAAGAGGGCGCCTCACCCGGTCGCCGAAATAGCCGACGAAAGGCGCGAAGCACATGTAGACTATCATGAACGACGAGGCCAGGAAGCCCAGTTCGGCGTCGGAGAGGCGCAGGTCGGCCTTGATGAGCGGGAAGACAGCGTAAAGCACCTGCCGGTCGATATAATTGAAGAGGCTGAGGCCGAAAACCAGCAGCAGCACACCCTTGGCGTATTTTTTGTCGTTCATCGGAGGCTTACAATGATAGCAAAATGGTAATATATAAAGGCCGGCAAAAACCCGGTTTTGCGCAACTTTTGGAGGATAAAATGAAAAAAACCGTTAAGAAGACCGCCCCGGCCGCCGGGCTCACCTACGCCACCAAGAACGGCTACGAAAAGATCTCCCCCGCCGAACTGAAGCACTGCGAAGAGGTCAACAAGGCCTACCTGCAGTACATCACCAAGGCCAAGACCGAGCGCGAAGCCAGCGACGAGGCCATCCTGCTGCTGGAAGCCGCCGGCTTCAAGGACATGCGCCAGTATGAGAAGACCGGCACCAGGCTGGTCCCCGGCGACAAGGTTTACCGCTCCAGCGAGGGCAAGACCCTGATGGCCATAGTGGTCGGCAAAAAGCCGCTCGTAGAGGGCATGCATATCGTAGGCGGCCACACCGACGCCCCCCGCATCGACCTCAAGCAGAACCCGCTCTACGAGAATTCCGAGCTGGCCCTGTTCGACACCCATTACTACGGCGGCATCAAAAAATACCAGTGGGTCACCATCCCGCTGGCGCTGCACGGCGTGTTCGTGAAGCCCGATGGCAAGAAGGTGAAGATCGCCATCGGCGAGGACCCCTCCGACCCCGTGCTCTGCATCACCGACCTGCTGCCGCATTTGGCCGCCGACCAGTACAAGAAGACCATCGGCGAGGCGATAACCGGCGAAGGCCTGGACGTGATCGCCGGCTCCATCCCCGCCTCCGACAAGGACAAGAAGGAGAAGGTCAAGCACAACATCCTCTCCATCCTCAACAAGAAATACGGCGTCACCGAGGCCGACTTCCTCTCGGCCGAGCTGGAGCTGGTGCCCGCCGCCGCGCCGCGCGAGGCGGGGCTCGACCGCTCCATGATCCTGGGCTACGGCCACGACGACCGCGTCTGCGCCTGGACCGGCCTGCGGGCCATCCTCGACCTCAAGGGCACGCCCGAATACACCTCCTGCGTGCTCCTGTGCGACAAGGAAGAGATCGGCTCCGTCGGCGCCACCGGCATGGCCTCCAACCTCTTCGAGAACGCCTCCGCGGAACTGCTCAACCTCACCACGGACGCCTACAGCGAGCTGACTCTCAAGCGCGCGCTGCACAACAGCTGGATGCTGTCGGCCGACGTCAACGCGCTGTTCGACCCCATGTTCCCCTCGGTCTCGGACAAGCGCAACACCCCGCTCATCAACCACGGCGTCTGCGTGACCAAGTTCACGGGCTCGCGCGGCAAGTCGGGCTCTTCCGACGCCAGCGCGGAATTCATGGCGCACATCCGCCGCATCTTCGACAGGAGCGGCGTGGTCTGGCAGACCGGCGAACTGGGCAAGGTGGACCAGGGCGGCGGCGGCACCATCGCCCAGTTCATGGCCCGCTACGGCATGCAGGTGGTGGACTGCGGCGTGGGCCTGTTCTCCATGCACGCCCCGATGGAGCTGGCCGGCAAGCTCGACATCTACATGGCCTACAAGGGCTACCTGGCCTTCCTCAAGGACGGCAGGAAGTGAGTTTCCACTCTCGGATGCCAGCCGGACCGGAACGCAAAACACGCGGTCGCGCACACCGTGCGCGCCGCTCGTCACAGGGACCTGGCCGTTGGCCATCCCCTCGCCGCGCTACGCAAGCGGCTTCAGTCCGTGACGGTTTTGCTAACCCGGCCCGGCCGTCATCCGGGCGCATCTGAACATATCCCATGATAATAAAACTTCTGATAACCGGCGGCACCTTCGACAAGGAATACAACGAGCTCAACGGCGAGCTCTTCTTCCGCAAGTCCCACCTGCACGAGATGCTGGCCCTGGGCCGCTCGCGCGTGCCCGTTAAGATAAAGACCCTGATGATGATAGACAGCCTCCTCATGACGGCGGCCCACCGCGCCAGGATACTCAAGGAGTGCCTGGCGGCCAGGGAAAAACATATCGTCATCACGCACGGCACCGACACCATGCCCGAGACGGCGGAGGCGCTGGGCCGGCGCATCACCGACAAGACCGTGGTGCTGACCGGCGCGATGATCCCCTACAAGTTCGGCTCGTCGGACGGGATGTTCAACCTGGGCTCGGCGCTCTCCTTCGCGCAGGTGCTCCCCCCCGGCGTCTATATCGCCATGAACGGCAGGTATTTCAACTGGAACAATGTGCGCAAGAACAAGGCCAAGGGCGAGTTCGAGGAAGTGAAGTAGCCCCGCCCGCCGCAAAGAAAAAACCCCGGGACCGCCCGGGGTTTTTTCACGCCCTGTAAATCTAGAACAGCCGCCGCGCCTTGCTCCACTTCGCGCCGCTGCCCTCGTTGACCAGCACGGTCTCCTTACCGGAACCGTCTATCCAGACCGCCGCAGACCCCTTCATCCTGCCGATCACGCCCAGGGCTTTCTCCTTGCCCATCACGGCCAGCACGGCCGAGGCCAGGAAGCTTTCGCTGTCCAGTTTGGGGAAGTAGACCACGAGGCTGGAGAAATCCTCCAGGGGGTAGCCGGTCTTGAGGTCCAGCATGTGGGAGTACAGCTTACCCTCTATCTGCACGAAATGCTCCCGGCCCGAAGAGGACATCAGCACGCCGTCGGCGAAGGAGAAAGAACCGAAGGATTTATCGTCGTTAAAAGGGTCGGTGACGGAATATTCCCAGTCCCGCCGGCCGTAGGCGAGCATATTGCTGCCCAGGCGCAGTTCCACCGGGTACTGAGGGGCGAGCTCCCGGAGCAGCGCGGCGGCCCGGACGAAACAGTAGCCGCGCAGGATGCCGCCGAGGTTGATCTGCACCGGCCTGGAGAAGCGCACCATCAGGCGCGCCGGGTCCACCTGTATGTGGTTGGAGCCCATGGTGGCCAGCGCCCGCGCTATGTCCTCTTTGGCCGGCATCTTTTTGGTGGAGGCGGCCTCTTTCCAGATGGGCCACAACGGGGCGAAGGTGATGTCGAAGGCGCCGTCCGTCAGGCGGTAATAGTCCAGCGCCAGCCGCAGCAGGCTCATGAACTCGGCGTCCACTTTCACCCACTCCCCGTAGGCCTTCTTGTTGACCAGCGAGGTCACGCTGTACGGGTCGCTGAAGCTGAACTCGCCGGAGATGCGGTTCCACTCCCCCAGCACGGCGTCGGCGATGGCCTTGCCCGCGGCCTCGTCGGCGCCGTAGACTATCACCTGGGCCGGCACGTTCATGATGGCCGAAGTCTGGCGGTAGGCGTCCTGCCCGCTCTTGCCGCAGCCGGCCAGGGCCAGCGCGGCGGCCAGGGCCGCGGCTTTCAACGAAGTATTGGTCATGGTCTCCCCCTGCTCATACAAGGAAAATACCTTTTTTCGCGGCAGGCGTTCAATACCGAGGCCCGCTGTATAACCGGGCGGCATATTTTGTATTCTCTTCCATAAAGCCGGTCGTTCCCGGCAGTCAAAGGGGTAACATTATGAACAAGGTCCTAGCTCTCTCCGTCATATTCGGCCTGGCCGCTCCGGCGCCGGCCGTCTCGGCCGCCCCGGCCAAGGCGGTTGCGCCCGCCGCCCGAGAACTTTCGGACCTCGCCGACAGCCTGGCCAAGGATCTTAAGAGCCGGCCCGGCCTGAAAGTGGCCGTCCTGGCTTTCCCCTACACCAGCGGCAAGGACTCCGAGGGACCGGTGATCATACAGGAGCGCCTCACCACCCTGCTGGCCCAGAAGAAGAAGCTAGTCCTCGTTGAGCGCGGCCTGCTGAAGAAGGTCATGGAGGAGCTCAACCTGCAGGCCTCCGGGGCCATCGACGAGGAGACCGCCCGCAAGCTGGGCAAGCAGCTCGGGGCGGACGCCGTGGTTACCGGCACCCTCAACGACCTGTCCGACGCTGAAACCGAGGTCAACGCCCGCGCGGTGGAGACCGAGACCGGCAAGATCCTGGCCGCGGCCTCGTTGGCCGTGCGGCGCACCTGGAAGGATTCCGCGGCCGTCGTAAAGCCCCCGCAGAACTTCGGCTCCAAGCCGCTGGTGCAGGTTGCCGTGCTGCTCGACACCTCCGGCTCCATGGACGGCCTCATCAACCAGGCCCGGACCCAGCTCTGGAAGATCGTCAACGAACTGGTCACCGCCGAAAAGAGCGGCTCGAGGCCCCGCATAGAGGTGGCCCTCTACGAGTACGGCAACTCCGGCTTGGGCGCGGAAAAGGGCTGGCTGCGGCAAGTGCTGCCCTTTACCACCGACCTGGACGCCGTGGCCAAGGAGCTGTTCGCCCTCACCACCAACGGCGGGGACGAGTACTGCGGCCAGGCCATAAAGACCGCCGTGGAGGAGCTCAAGTGGAGCCCCAAGTCCGACGTGTATAAAGCCATTTTCATAGCCGGCAACGAGCCGTTCACCCAGGGCGTTGTGCCCTTCCAGGACGCGGTGGCCAAGGCCAAGACCAAGAACATCTTCGTCAACACCATTTTCTGCGGGCCCCGCCAGCAGGGCATAGCCACGCAGTGGAAGTCCGGCGCCGACCTGGCCGACGGCGACTTCACCAACATAGACCAGGGCGCGGCGGCCTACGCCGTGACCGCCCCGCAGGACGACCAGATAGCGCAGCTCAGCAACCGGCTCAACGACACCTACGTGGCCTACGGTTCCTCCGGCAGGAGCAAGGTGGCCGAGAAGCGCAGCGTGTTCTCCAAGGTGATGGGCGCCGGAGCCTCCGTGGCCGCCGAGCGCGCGGCCTACCAGTCCAACGCGGCCCCGGCCGTGGCCGAGGCCGACTCCTCCTGGGACGCCGTCTCGGCGCTGGAGAGCGGCAAAATGAGCCAGGACCAGCTCAAGGCCGAGAACCTCCCCGAGGAGCTCCAGAAGATGAGCAAGGCCGAGCGCGAGAAATACCTGGAGCAGAAGCTCGCCGAGCGCCGCAAGATACAGGCTGAGATAGCCGCCCTGCAGACGCAGCGCAAAGCCTATATCGCGACGGAAGAAAAGAAAGCCGCCGGGGCCTCCACGCTCGACCGCGCGATGATAGATTCCATACGCAGACAGGCCGTGAAGCGCGGCTATAAGTTCGACAAGTGACGCCGCTACCCCTGGCCTTTGCGGCGGCGCTGCTGCTGCCCGCGGCCCTGGCCGCCGAACCCACGATAGAGCAGAAGGCGGCCCAGCTGCTGATCGTCTCCACCGAAGCCTCCGACATCGCCGTGGCCTCAGCGGCCGCGGCCTCCGGCGTGGGCGGCATACAGCTGCAATGGGGTTCCTACTCCCTGGAAGAGACCCGCAGGCTCAGCGAAACGCTGCAGGCAGCTGCGGCCGGTTCCCCTCTCGGCGCGCCGCTGTTCATCGCCGTGGACTACGAGGGCGGCAGCGTCTACGTACCCACCACCCTGGGCCTGCTGGAGCTGCCCACCAACATGATGCTAGGGGCCGCCGACGATGAGAACGGCACCGCCTCCCTGTTCTACCTGGCCGGCAAGGAACTGAAGCGGGCCGGCATCAACATGGCCTTCGGCCCGGTGCTCGATATCAACACCAACCCGAAGAACCCCATCATCGGCATCCGCTCGCTGGGCTCCGACCCGGCGGCGGCCGCGCGGCTGGGCGGCGCCATCCTCAACGGCCTCAAGGCGGCGGGCGTGATAGCCGTGGCCAAGCATTTCCCCGGGCACGGCGCGGCCGAGAAGGACTCGCACAAGACCCTGCCCGAGATCTCCATCTCCACGGCCGAGCTGCACACGGCGCACTTGGTCCCCTTCAAGACGGCCATCGCCCTGGGCGTGCCGGCCATCATGACGGCCCATATCCGCTACCCGGCGCTGGACTCCGCCCCCGCCACGCTCTCGCGCGCCGTGCTGGCCGGCCTGCTCAAGCATGACCTCGGCTACGCCGGTCTGGTGATAACCGACAGCCTGGACATGCGCGCCATCACCATGCGCCTGCCGGTGCGCAAGGCGGCGGCCGCCGCGCTAAAGGCCGGCGCCGATCTGCTGCTCATAGGCCGCGGAGACCCCGCCGCCGCCGTGCGCGAGATCGCCCGGCAGGTGCGCTCCGGAGAGATAAACGAAACGCGGCTCAACGACGCCTACCACAAGGTGCTGGCCGCCAAGCGCGCGGCCGGCCTGTTCGCCCCGGCCGAGACCCCCTCCCCCTTCGACAAGGCCTATCTCGGCGTGACCGGCGAGCTGTCGCGCCGGGCCGTGACGCTGGTGCGGGACGGCGGCCTGGTGCCGCTGCCGAAAGGGAAAAAGATAGCCGTCATTATTTTCTCGCCGCAGCGCTTCGCCGAGAACTCCATACACCTCTACCGCACCCTGCTCGAGGCCGGCTACGAGACCAGCCAGTATTTCTTCGGCATCGGGCTCAAGAAAGGAGAGCTGGCTACCATCACCCGCGCGGCCGCCGAAGCCGACATTTTGGTGCTGGGCAGCTTCCAGTGGACCGGCGTGCAGAACGCCGGCCAGCGCGACGCCATCAACGTGCTGATAAACTCCGGCAAGCCCGCCGTGCTGCTGAGCCTGATGAACCCCTACGACCTGGCCGCCTATCCCGGCGCGCCGGCGGCCATCGCCCTTTACGGCATGACCGCCCCATCGATGGCGGCCGCCGGGGAAATCTTGACCGGCAGCCTGGTTCCCTCGGGGCGCCTGCCCGTGGAACTCCCGCGATAATATGAACCTGCGCCGCCTGCTCGTCATAGCCCTGATAACCCTGTCCGCCGGCCTGGCGGTGCGCCAGTGGGTGGCCACCCCCATCTACGTGGCCAGCGACTCCATGGCTCCGACCATGACCAAGGGCCATCACCTTATACTCGACCGCGTGACTTACCGCTTCCGCGCCCCCCGCCGCGGCGAGGTGATCTCCTTCAACTCGCCCGAGGGCGGGGATTACGGCATGGTCAAGCGGGTAATAGCCGTGGGCGGCGATACGGTGGAGCTCAGGGAGAAGCGGGTGTACCTCAACGGCGAGCCGCTCTACGAGAGCTACGCCTACTACGCCCGCCCCGGAGAGCTGCTGGTGGGCGATAACCTGGGGCCGCTGACCGTGCCCGAAGGCCATTTTTTCCTGCTGGGCGACAACCGCGACAACTCCTACGACTCCGCTTCCTGGAAGGACCCGGCCACCGGCGAGCCGCTGCACTTCCTTCCCTTCTCCGCCGTCAACGGCAAGGTGCGCGGGGCCTACTGATTTATTTATTTGTATAATTAATCGACGCAACAGCGGTTCACAAAAGGAGAGCGCATGTCACCGAAGATCATCGGTTTTTTCGGAGTATTTGTCCTGCTGGGCATAGCCTGGCTGGCCAGCAAGAACAGGCGGGCCATCAACTATAAGACCATCGGGGCCGGCCTGCTGATACAGATCACCTTCGCCATCATCGTCCTGAAGCTGCCCATCGGCAGGTACTTCTTCTCCACGATGAACGACGTGATAGTGAAACTGCTCTCCTTCTCCGACAAGGGCGCCGAGTTCGTCTTCGGCACGCTGGTCAGCAACCCCTCCATGGGCTTCATCTTCGCCGTGCGAGTGCTGCCCACCATCATCTTCGTCTCTTCCATCATGGCGGTGCTCTACTACCTGGGCATCATGCAGAAGGTGGTAGTCTTCTTCGCCAAGATCATGGCCAGGCTGATGGGCACTTCCGGGGCGGAATCCCTGTCCGCCAGCGCCAACATCTTCGTCGGCCAGACTGAGGCCCCCCTCGTGGTGCGGCCCTACGTGGCCAGCATGACGCAGTCGGAACTGATGGCTATCATGACCGGCGGCATGGCCACCATCTCCGGCGGCATCATGGCCGCCTACGTGGGCCTGCTCGTAGATTCCATCCCGACCATCGCCGGCCACCTGCTGGCCGCTTCCATCATGGCCGCCCCGGCGGGCCTGGTGATGGCCAAGATCATAGTCCCCGAGACCGAGGAGCCCGAGACCAAGGGCATAGTCAAACTGCAGCTCGAGATCAACGACGCCAACGTGATCGACGCAGCGGCCAACGGCTCTTCCGTGGGCATGCAGCTGGCCATCAACGTGGCCGCCTGCCTGATCGCCTTCATGGCCATCCTGGCCATGGCCAACTTCCTGCTCGGCTACGGCGCCGGCTTCGTCGGCATCGAGGGCATGACCTTCGAGAAGATCTTCGGCTGGATCTTCACGCCGCTGGCCTGGGTAATGGGCGTCCCCTCGAACGAGGTGCAGCAGGTGGCCAGCTGGATGGGCCAGAAGACCGTGCTCAACGAATTCGTGGCCTACCTGAACATGGCCACCTATCTCAAGGCCAACCCCGGCGTGATGAGCGAGCGCTCGGTCGCCATGGCCTCCTACGCCCTCTGCGGCTTCGCCAACTTCCTGTCGATAGCCATACAGATAGGCGGCATCGGCGCGATGGCCCCCGAGCGGCGCCACGACCTGGCCAAACTCGGCCTGTACGCGCTGCTGGCCAGCTCCCTGGCGGGCTTCCTGTCGGCGACCATCGCCGGCTTGCTCATCTAGCCCTCCAAGGGCGCAAAAAAAGGGCGGACCGGCTGGTCCGCCCTTTTTCTTTTGCCCGCGCGTTTATTTACGCAGTTTCCAGAGCTTCACCGTCTTGTCCTTGGAGGCCGAGGCCAGCGTGCGGCCGTCTGGCGAAAAAGCGACCGCCTCAACGCTGCCGTCGTGGTCCTTCAGTTCCATCGCCGGCTTCTTCTGCGCGCCCGAGAAGTTCCAGACCTTAACCAAATTGTCCATACCCCCGCTGGCTATGCGCCTGCCGTCTGGAGAGACGGCCACGGCCCTGGCCCCGCCGGGATGGGCCGCGAAGGAGTTAACCAGCGCCCCGTCGCTGAGCCGCCAGACCTTCACCAGGCCGTCCAGTCCGGCCGATACGGCGTATTTGCCGTCAGGGCTCATGGCCACCGCCCTGACCGCCTCGGCGTGGGCCTCGATGGTCCGGGTGATCTTGCCGTCGTTCATGTTCCAGACCGTCACGGTGCCGTTGCTGTTGCCGGAGACCATATAGCTGACGGCGGGAAAGAAGTCCAGGGAGTTGGCGGTGTCCACGGGCCCGTTCAGCACCTTGTATTTATCCCCTGCCGGGAAATTCCACAGCCCGAGCCCGCCGTGGCCGGCCGCGCCCAGGTACTCTCCGCCCGGAGAGAAGCGCAGGCCGAGCACGGTATGGGAATGGGGAACGATGCTCTTATAACTTTTACCCGAGGGCACGGCCCAGACCTCTATGGCCTTGCTGTCCGAGGAAGCCAGATAATCGCTGTCGGGAGAGAAAGCCAGCGTCCACACACCCGCCCGGTGGCCGCCCATAACCTTCTTAGCCTTGCCGGTCTTAGCCACCCACAGCGCCACGCTGGAATCGAGGCCGGCAGAAGCCACGTACTTCCCGTCGGGCGAGAAAGCCACGCTCTCCACGGCGTCGCGGTGGCCGAAAAGCGTCAGCGGCTGCTGCGCCGAGACGGTCCCGCACATTAAAAGTAACAGCGCTATATAAGACATTTACAGTCCCCCTTACACTGCAATTCTACACAAAACCCGGCCGCCCCGCAACGCTCCGGCGCCAAATATTCTAGAATTGCCGTATGGGCCTGAAGCTCTTGATAAATTCCCTGTTCCGCGGCGGCGCCGAAAAACAGTTCGCCGCCCTGGCCGCCCTGCTGCCGCACGACGACATCATCCTGCTCGAGGACGAGGTGGCGCTGCCCCTGCCGCGCCGGCCGCTGATACTTTCAGACCACCGGGCCGCCACCTCTTCCCTGCTCAAGACCGCCTGCATCCCTCTCTATGCCCGCCGGCTGGCCGCCCAGACCGGCCCCGGGGACACCGTGCTCTCTTTCATGGAGCGCGCCAATATCGTCAACGTGCTGGCCGCCGCCCGCAGCGGCCACAGGGCCGTCATCTGCGAGCGCACCAGCCCCTCCGGAGAATTCTCGGGGCTCAGGGGCGCGCTCATGCGCCCGCTGATACGCCGCTACTACCCGCGCGCCGCGTTGGTGGCCGCCAACTCCCGGGGCGTCAGGAGAGACCTGCTGGAAAACTTCTCGGTGCCCGAAGCTAAACTGGCCGTGGTGCCCAACGGCTGCGACGCGGCCGGCATAGCGCTTTTGGCCGCGGCCCCGCTGCCGCCCGAGTGGGCACGGGTCTTCGAGCGGCCGGTCATCGTTACGGCCGGCCGGCTCACCGCGGCCAAGGGGCACTGGCATTTGCTGAAAATCTTCCGCGAGCTGTCCCGCAGCCTGCCCGGAGCCGCGCTGGTCTTCCTGGGCGAGGGAGAGTTGGAGCAATACCTGCTGGACCTGTGCCGCGCCCTGGGGCTGCGCGCTTTCGCTGGGCCCGGCGCCCCTCCGCCCGACGCCGACGTTTATTTCGCCGGCTACCGGCCTAACCCGCATATGTTCGTCGCGCGGGCCGGGTTGTTTGCTTTCACCTCGCTCTGGGAAGGGTTCCCGAACGCGCTGCTGGAGGCCATGGCCGCCGGAGCGCCCGTAGTCTCCTCGGACTGCGATTCAGGGCCCAGGGAACTGCTGGCCCCCGCCTCTCCCGCCGGCGCCCGCGCCGCCGCGCCCGAGCAAGCCGAATACGGAGTACTGATGCCGACGCTCTCCGGAGAACGCCCCGGGTCCGCCGCCCCGCCGGAGGCGGCCGAGCTGGTTTGGGCGGCTAAGCTGGCGGAACTACTGCGCGCCCCAGCGGCCCTCAGCGCCTACAGGGCCGCCGGAAAAAGAAGAGCGGCGGAGTTCGAACTTTCGAAAACCGCCGCGCTGTGGGCCGAGTTGCTGGCGCCCCGGCCTACCACATAAAGTAAACCTCATCTTTCTGCTCGGACCGCTTTTTCTTCGGCGGGGCCTTCGTGCCGCCCTGGCGGGCCGGGGCGGCCTTCTTGACCGCCCGCTGCGGCGGCAGGCCGCCGAACGGCCGGCGCCGGGCTTCCGCCGGCCGCCGCGCGCCGAAGCTCAGCGCGACGGTAACTCGGTGGGCGTCGCCCAGCTCGCCGTAAGGCGCGAAGGCGTAATCCACCCGCAGGTCGCGATTGGTGAGGCCTATCCCGGCCGTGAACCCCGTGCCGGCGTAGCGGCTGCGCCCGGTCTTGTAGCCGCCCCTGAAATAGAAGTATTCTTGCGGTCCCGCCGTAAGCCGGGCCTCGGCTCCGAGCGCCGCTGCGGCATCGGAGCCGCCGGCCTTCACCACCTCGGCCGCGGCGAGGAAATCCCCCAGGAAAGACCTGGAGACGCCCGCGCGCAGCACCAGCGGCAGCGGAAAACTGCGCGAACCCAGCTTGAGGGCCGAGCCGAAATTGGCGGCGGAGACGCCCGCGCGCCAGTCCCCGGAGGTTTTCAACAGGCCGGCGTCGCCGGCCCAGGCGGAGGCGCCGAGCCCGTCTGCGCGCTGGGTCAGGAATTTTACCGCCGCGCCGCCGTAGAACTCGCGCCCGAGCGCGGCCGCGGCGCCGGCCGACACGGCGCCTTCCAGAGCGCTGAAAGAGCCGGTCCTGACCCCGGCCGAATCGTATTTATCCATGCTCCCGGAGAGCAGCAGGTTCACGCCGCCGAAGAGCGTCAGGCGGGCTCCCAGCGGGTGCACGTAGGCGGCTGACTCGTTGCGGATCTCCTGCAGCCATTCGTTATGGCCCAGCAGCGCCTCCTTGCGCTCCGCCAACGCCGGGCCGGCTGGGTTATAGAAAACGCTAAGCGCGTCGTCTCCGGCGGCGCAGTAGGCGCCGCCCATGGCCGCGCCGCGCGCCCCGGCATCCAGCTTCAGAAAAGGCAGCGCGTCGCCCCCCGCCCCGCCCAGTGCCGGGGCGGCGGAGAAGATAGTTAGCATAAGCGCTGCCGCTAGTTTCATAAATTACCAGACCAGGAAGAACTTGCCGCTGCCCTTCCCCCTGTTATCGGTCTTGACCACGTACAGATACAGCCCGCTGGCCGCCCTGGCGCCGTTCTTGTCGCGGCCGTTCCAGGAGATGGAGTTAAGAGAGCTGATGCCGTCGGAGCGCGTCAGTTCGCGCACCAGTTCGCCGGCCGAATTAAAAATATAGGCCTTGGTTCCCGCGGCGTCTATGGGCACGCCGTCTATGGTAAGAGAGGAGGCGGCCCGCAGGTCGCAGGGGTTGGGGTAGGCCCGCAGTTCGCCTATGCCCGGGCCGGCGTCGCCGGCGGCCCTGACCGCATAGACCGAGAAATGAGAGACCTGGGCGGAGAGCGTATTGGCTCCGGGGTCCCGCGTAACTCCGGGCACAGGGATCCAGCGGCCGGCGGTTGGGTCAAGGTAATAGATCCAGGCCCTGGACTCGTCTATCAGGTCCATGTCTATACGCCCGTCGTCATTGGCGTCGGGGTAGCCCAGCGTGATGGTTACAGGCGCCGCGAAAGAGGTAACGGGCGCGCCGGCGGTGGTCCTGGCTGAAAAGTCGCGGGCCAGGTCATAGCCGTAGATCTTGAAGGAATCCGGGGAAGCCGCGTCTGGCCCGGCCAGCGCCGCCGCGGGCGCCGTGGAGACCGACAGGAGGATGTTGCCGGAGTAGGCCCCGGCCGGCAGGGTTATGCCGGCGCCGTCGCTATTGTACACCGAGCCGCCGGCGGCCCCGGAGAGGACATAGTTTATCGTGAAGGTTCCGCCGGAGGTAATGGACGTGCCGGTATTGCCGGCGGCGTCGGCCGCCGAGAACTGGAAGGCGGCCGTACCGGTAGAATAATAAGACTCTATGTACCCGGAGACGGACCAGGTGGAGCCCGTCAGGAAAGTCAGCGAGAGCGGTACCATGAGCCCTGTGGAAGTGACGAAACGCAGCTGCGGGGCGGCCGGCAGCGGGTTAGCTTCGGTAACTATCAATTTTGCCGTGAACAGGCCGGTCCTGGCCGGCAGCGTAGTGACCACCTCTACCTTAGCGGAAGGGTTGAGCGTGTCCGTCTTCTGACCGTCGGAGGTGGTAGGCGTGGAGTAGAAGCCGCCGGTGTTATGCGCTTTCACCGAGAAATAGTAAGTGGTTGCCTGCGCCAGCGTCAGGCCGGAGCGGGTCACATAGGTATTCAGCCCCGTGCTGGTCCAGCCGACGGTCTGCGTGCCGCCCGGCGTGGTGCCGATGGCGTACTCGTAGCGGTCTATGCCCTCCGAGGGCGACTCCGCCCAGTAGGCCGAGAGGGTGGTCAGCGAGCGCACATAATCAATGTCCCCCTCCGTACCGTCGTGCACGTAGGCCACGTCGGCTGGCGACTGCGTGTCCACCGTCTGGCCGTTGGAGCGGGTTTCTGCGGAGAACACGCCCGCGCCGTTCATGGCCTTTACGCTGAAATAATAGGTCTGCCCGTGAGTAAGCGAAAGGCCGGACCGGGTAACGGACAGGGCGAGGCCGTTGGAGGTCCAGCCAGCCACGTTGGTGCCGCCGGGAGCGGTGCCGATTGCGTAATAGTAAGCCGAGATGCCGGATTCGGCGTCGGCGGAGGCTGGCCAATTAGCGGAGAGCTGCGTCAGCGAGCCGGTGGTGGAAATATCACTGCCGGTAGTAGGCCCGTCGTAGACGGCGGCCACGGCCGAGGGAGGCGTTGAGTCTGCGTACTGGTACACTTTCAGGCAGGCGTTAGTATTGGCCCAAAGGCTGGTCAGATCGGTCCACGAAGTGCCATTGTTGCTGAAATAACTTTGCCCGGCCGAGGCCAGGGCACCGGAGCTGTAGTCCGAGTAGGGCTTCTCCACCGCTACCGGGTAAGTATAGGATGGGTTGGTAAGCCGGACAACTACGGAAAAGGTCTCTCCGGACAGGACTCCGACAGGCGAACTGAACGGCACTGTGTAGTAGCCGGGCAGCGTAAAGCTGCCGCTGGCGCTATAGGCGAGGGTGCCGCTGCGCGGAGTGCCGGGGGTAACGCCTGTATAGACATAAATAGTGTAAGAGGCGTTAGCGTCGGTGGCATAAAAACCCGCGGACTTAATGAGGCCGCTGGCAGAGGCGGTGAAAATGTTGGCCATCCACTCCGTGGTGCTATCTGCTCCGCCCGTATCGCCATTACCGAGGTCGTAGGTATAACCAAGCGGATCATACTGGTAGACGGCGTTGTAGTTGGCGGCGGATTCCGCCGAGTTGAAGATGGCGTTATCGCCGCCGAGGGAAGTGTCGTAATAAGAGATGTAGAAATAACCGCTCTCGCCATAGCCGGTCCCCCAGCTGTTGCGGGCGATAAAGGCCCCATTGCCGGGCGGGGCTGAGGGAAAGTTGGCTGCGGAATAGCTGTCGTTCCAGCCCACCAGCGCTATGGCGTGCCCCCCGCAGGTGCCGGGCGCCCCGCACGTGCAGACAGAACCGCTGACGCCGTAAGCCTTGGTGCAGCGGTCGTTATAGAAGTTGGTGGAACTGCCGTCCGCCGCTGAATCGTCCCAGTACAGGCTGGAATAGACGGCCCCGTAAGTCTCGATGGACGACTTTATATTGTTCTTGAAAGCGGCTTCATTAACGGAGGCGGGAGGAGGCAACCAGCGCAACTCCTGAGAATGCTTTTGGACGGTAAGACCGGAACGGATAATGGCGTCGTGAGGATCATCGGCCTCGGTCACCGGGCCGGACCAGCGCAGCAAATACGCCGAGGACATGAAAGAGTTGCCCCCGTCCGCCATGGGAGTACCGTCAAAGCCGCTGTTCTTGGCCATGTTGCTTTCGGAAAAGTCCCAGCTTTCCGAGGGCAACAGCCAGGACTCCATAGAAGCCAGGGTGGCGAAGGCCCAGCAGTCGCCATAGGCGCCCTGGTTGCGCACGGGGGGCAGTTTCCCAAGGAGGCGCAGATCGTAGGAGGCGGAGAAAGACACCGGCGGAGTCACCCCGGAGATCGAGGTTCGGCCCGGGATGGCGGAGCTGAAATCATGTCCGGACAGGCGTGAGTACTCTATCGGCGCGGGGTTGTGGCCCAGGGACCGGCGCGGCTCCGTTGCGGTAACCCCCGCCAGGGGAGTAAAAGCCCGGGTAGCGGCCGCCGCCGTGGAAATGTAGGCGACAAAAGCCGGATTCAGTCGGGTCGGCAGCTCCTGCGCCGAGGCGGGAGAGACCGCGGCTGCGATAAGGAGCAGTGTCTTGGGAATACGTCCGGTCATAAAGTTCACTCAACGCCTCCTGGACCTCCGCTTGGCGTCGGCCGGGCCCGACTCGTTGGGCACTTGGGCGGGTGCGGACCAGACCCCTGGACTTTTTCCGTCTGAACCCATCACGCGCATATAATACAGGCGGCCGCTTTCCAGCGGCAGGCCCGACATCCTGTAGGAGCAGGTATCGGTGAACACGTCGGCCAGCGGCGCCTCGAAAGACTCCCGGTCTGAAAGCTGGAGACGGTAGTATTTCAGGTCCGAAGGGTTAGGCCAGGCCAGAACGCCATTGCTAACCCCCAGGCGGCCGGCGATAGACGGCGCCTGATTTTTTAGCTTCGCCGGGGCGGCTGTGTTGGAAACGGCGAAAGTATACACCGCAGAGAATCCCCTCTCCGAAACTTCCCCCGTATTGAGCCTGACCAGCGGGGCGACGCGCCAGTAATAGACGCCGTCTTCCAGAAAAAAAGGGTAAAGGGTATACTGGTTCCTGGAAAGCAGCGTCTCCAGGTTAAGCTCCGAAAAATCCTGCCTGCCGCTGATCTGCAGGCGGTAGGAGGCGGCTTTCATGACGTTGTTCCAGGTCAGTCGCAGGGCGCGCCGGCCGGCTTTCTGTACCCGGCTGCTGACCACCAGCGGCGCCACGGGCGGGTCCTCCACGAAGCGCTTGTTCCAGGCGTTCACGGCGAACACGGCGTTCTCGCCGTAGCGGGCGAAGGAGGCCCAGTCGTCCACTTTCTGCCTGTAGACCCGGGCGCCGTATTTTTCCTCCAGTTCCCGGTCCAGGTCCTGGGGAATATGGCCCACGAAGACGCTGGGCGGATGGGATTCTAGCAACTTGGCGCCTTTCTTTTCCAGGTAGTCCTGGAACTTGCGGTCGAAGGCGGTCTCGGAGGGCACCACCAGTAGCGCGTTAGCCGGCGCTTCGGCGGCAGGGGCCGGCGAGTTAAGAAACAACAAGGCCGTCAGCGCGGCCGCGAGCAGGAAAGATAAATTTTTTTCCATATATTTAGCAGATATATTATAGATGCGCCGTATGACGAATTTGTTTCACCCTTTTGGTAAAATCTATCTATGGAAGAACGCCGCCTTGCGGTCAGCGAAGAGTGCGTGGAGCCGGAGCTGGTAAGCCCCGGCGGCCAGGGCCCCCGCGCTTCCGGCCCGCGGCCGGGGCCCGTCCCCCCGCAGCAGCCTCCCGGCCTGCTGGCGAGGCTGAAGGCCCTGATAGCGGCCGGCCTGGCCCTGCTGGCTTTCGCCCTGCTGGTCTCCGGCGCGCTGCTGACCTCCACCGTCATCGGCGCCATCATAGGCATCCCGCTCATCCTGCTGGGCGCGTTCGTCTTCTACCTGCTCTTCAAATTCCTCTCCCTGGGCGCCGTCCCCCCCGTCACCTTCCGCCGTTTCTAACCCTATATATCCCAAGTAAGACCGCTGACTACTGTTTGGCTGGGACGTCAGGAATTGTGAAGGCTGGCGAGGGGACGCCTTCTCCGGGTACGTTCGGCCACACCGTGGCCTCACTCTTTCACTCATGCTCGGCGCTTACGCAAGCCTCGCATTCGTGAGGCCCCTCCGAAGGCATCCCCTCGTCAGCCTTCCGCTCTACAGCGTCAAGACCGCATAATGATAGAAATCGGCGGAGACCATATGGGCAGGGTTAGCAAAAGCCCCCCGGAAGGCGAGGCTTGCGCAGCGCCGAGCCTGAGGGCGGCAGGCGCGCGCACGGTGTGCGCGACGCCGATTTTGCGTTCCTGCCCATATGGTAGGCCGCCCAATGTAAACAGCTTATGAAACGGCCAATTATGCGTTCGCACTCCTAACTTAGCTCTTCACGGCGACCGGCTTTACTTCACTTTGAAGGTAAAGCCGGAGGAGTGGGCGGCGAATTCGGGGGCGTACATGGACTGGATCACCGCCGCGCCGGCCTTGAAGGTGCCGGGCGTAGTCGGACGCAGGCGGTACTTGAGCACGTACTCGCCGTGCGGCAGCCACTCCACGAAGAAGTTCGTCAGCGAGTCCCGCGGCTCCTCGTAGCGCGCCAACCGGTCCCACTGCCAGCCGCTGGTCAGCGTCTCCGCCTCGAAACCGGCGGCCTTGGGGTCCTTGAGGTGCACGTACTCGAACTGGCCGCGAGTCTTCACGGTCAGGTGCACTTCCACCTGGTCGCCCACGGCCACGGAATCCCCGTCGGCCAGCGGGGTCAGCGTGTAGGCGTCCCCCTCCTTGGCGCGCAGGAAATACTTGCGCGAGACGTTCATCATCCCGTCGGGCGACTCCGCCGCGGTCTTGTCGGTCGTATAGATGCCGGTAAAGGCGGCGAAGGCCAGGCCGGGACCGCGCTTCTCCACCGCCGGGGCCAGGTCCTTTTTGCCGATCTCGGCGCCGTACTTGGACCAGCGCAGGGGCTTGGCGACCCAGTCGAAGGGCTGCAGCTCCAGCTTATCCGTAGTGGCGCCCCATTTCAGCGAGAAAGTTTCGCCCTTGTCCAGCGCGCCTTTGGTCTTCATCACGTCCAGCAGCGAGTAGATGGCGGCCGCCGAGGCCCGGGTGGACTTCCACTCGTTGCCCTTGCGGTTGAACAGCAGCCAGCGCGTCAGACCCGGTATCTTCGGGTCCGCCGGCCGCAGCGCCAGCAGCGTCCGCAGCAGGAAGGCGTGCTTCTCGACGGTGTCGTTATACCATAGCCACGAGATCTTCTCCGGCGTCCAGTAGGTGCCGGAGATGTCGTCGGTGCGGGCCCCGTCCATGGCGCGGGCCAGGTAGCTGTCGGCCTTGTTCTTCTCGCCCAGCCGGTGGTAGACATAGGCCTCGTAGGCCTTGCCGAAAGCGGTCATCGCGTTGGCGTGCTTGTCGGCGAAATCAGCCCAGGCCTTGGCGTACTCGCGGGCCGTCGCGCTCTCCGGCCAGGCGGCCGGGAACGACGTCACGACATAAGCCGCGTAGAGCACCAGCGAAGTCTCGGCGGGGTCGGCCTTCAGGTGCGACGGGATCTCGCCCAGCGCGTAGGCCAGCGCGCGGCGGGCCATGTCCTCGGGGATCTGCACGCCGTAGCGCGAGGCCTCGGCCAGCCCCTCCAGCACGTACAGCGTCATGTGCAGGTTCGGGCGCCCGCCGGGGAACCAGGGGAAGGAGCCGTCGGCGGCCTGGTAGGCTTTCAATTTATCCAGGGCCTCCTGCTTCTCCGCCGCCACCACCTTCGGGTCCAGCATGTCGGTGACCGGCCAGCCGGCCTGCCGGCCGCGGGAGGCGGATTCCCACGGCGTTTCCATCAGGCTCATCAGGCGCACAGGGTTGTCCCGCTCCCATTCGGGGGTCAGGCTCTTGCGCCTGGGGACCTTCGCCACGGCGGCGCTGAGCGCCGGATACTTCTTGTAGAAGCCGTTGGTGATGGCCAGCGGCACATAGCGGTTGAGCAGCTGCTCCGTGCACTCGTAAGGATAATTCACGAGGAAGGGCAAACTATTGAGCACGGTCAGGATCAGCTGGGGCTGTATTTCCAGGTGGAGCGACTCCACCTCGCGCGTCGGGTCGGCGGCTTCCAGCTCCGGCAGCCGGAAGATCTTGGAAGCGTTGCCGTCCAGGGCGGTCACGCCGGAGGCTATCAGCCGCTCGCGCGAAGGGAGCACCGGCAGGTCGTTCTCCTGCGCGTCGGACAGCTGGCCGGCGCGGGCTATCACGCGCGCCTTGTAGGGCGCGGAAGCGCGCGGCGCCGTGATGTCCCAGTACACGGGCACGGTGCCCTTGGGCTTTACGGTGAAAGGCCGCGACAGTTCCCGCACTCCGAAGTCGCCGTGCGCCTCGGCCCCGTCGCGCAGCACGGCCAGGGTCGCCGTGCCGGTGAGTTCGCCGTCCGAGTCGTTGGTGACCAGCGCGGTCAGCCGCGACCGGTCGCCCTCGCGGAAGAAGCGCGGGATGTCGAGCCGCGCCATCAGGTCTTTCCTGGTGACGGTCTCGGCGGCGAAAGAGCCGCGCCGCGCGTCGCGCGTGAGCAGGTACGAAGAGATCTTCCAGGAGGTCAGCCGCTCCGGGATGCGGAACGAGAAGCCGGCTTCGCCGCGCAGCACTTTCAGCTGCGGGTTGTAATAGGCCGTCTCGGAGAAATCCTTGCGCACCGCTACCGGAGCGGCCGGAACTTTGGCGGCCGGCGCCGCGGGCCGGGCCAGCGAGGTGTCCCTGAACTTGCCCTCCGCCCTGCCCATGCCGGCGCTGTCGGCTTCGACCGACTCGGCCATGCTGGCCCGCGCCATGGGCTCTCCCGGGGCGGCCTCGTAGGCCAGCCCCTTGGAGTAAACGGCGCCGCCGCCGTCGAACATGCCGCGGCGCACCCGCGAAGAAGCTATGCGCAGCGAGGCCAGGCGTTCCTCGGCGGTGTACTGCCTGAAGGCCTGCAGCATCCGCTGTATCACGCCTGTACGCACCGGCAGGCTTACGGCGCGCGGGGTAAACAGCGAGCCCACGGCGTCGCCGGAAGAGTAGCGGCGGGGATAGAGCGACTCCGCCCAGAACGGAGCGTCCCCGGCGTAATATTCCAGCGAGCGGTCAAAAACCTTTACCAGCGCCTCGCCGGCCACCGGCCGGCCGGCCGTGTCCCTGGCCCTCAAAGTCCACGAGGCCCGTTGCCCGGGGGCCAGGGTCTTGTCGTAATCGAGCGAGAGACTGACCTTCTTATTGGTCGCCGGCACCTCGGCGTCGGCCATGGCCGAATACACCTTGAAGCCGCCGGCGCCCAGCCAGCGCAGGCCAAAGCCGCCGCGGTGCTCGGGGCCGACCTTCAGCGA
Organism: Elusimicrobiales bacterium; assembly: GCA_050174915.1. Lineage (GTDB taxonomy): Bacteria > Elusimicrobiota > Elusimicrobia > Elusimicrobiales > UBA9959 > UBA9959. Next base: position 643,842 of record JBFXJL010000001.1, read on the forward strand.
AGATATAGAAAGCCCGCCGCCGGGCTCCACGCTGCGCGCCAGTACGAAGTTGCCGGCCAGCACTTCGGTGAACCTGACGCCCTTCAGGGCCGAGGCGCCCGCCAGGACCCGGGCGGTCTCGCCCGGCTGGTAGGAGTCGCGCTCGAATAGCGCTACCGCCGGCAGGCGCAGCGCGGCGTTGCGGCGCGCGTCGGCCGAGGCGGACACTATGACCACCTGCGACTCGCTTTCGCCCCCCCACGGGTCCCTGGCCTTCAGGCGCAGCCTGTAGGCGCCCGGCGCGAGGTTCTTGAATGTGATAACGGAGGGCCGGTCCTTGCCGAAGACTACCTTGCCCTTGCCGGCCTGAGCGCCGTCGGAGACCTTGGAGAAGGCCTGCTCCAGCGAGGGATTGCGGCCGAAATAGCCCCAGTCGCGGCCACCGCCGTCGCCCTCCGGCTCGCCGTCGAGCCGATAGAGGGCGTACTGCGCCTCGCCTGCCTGCTGCGCGTCGTTAAGGTCCCTCAGCCGCGCGTCGATGGCCGCCGGGCCCTCGGGGGTGAAGAAGCCCGCCTGCGGCCTGACATCGAAGAGCCAGGCCCGGGAGCCCGCCCTGTAGTCCCGCGAGGCGGTTATGGTGCGGCCGCCGGCGTCCAGCGCCTCGACCCCCACATGGTAGGAGGAGGGATAGCCCGCGAAGGCCTCGCTCTCGGGTTCCGGAGTGAAGGTAAAACTGAACTTGCCGTCGTCGCCGGTCGCGGTTTCGCCGGAGGCCACCGGGACCCCGGGGCCGCCGCCGTAGAACCAGCCCCAGTACCAGCAGTAGCGCGGCAGGTAGCGCGAGCGGACCACGGTGTACTTCACCCTGGCGCCGGGCACCGGGGAACCGAAATAGTACTTCGCCGCGCCGGTCACCCTGGTCTTCTCGCCGTAACGCAAGGGCTTGTCCGCGGCCTCCAGCATTACTTCAAACTCCGGCCGCTTGTACTCCTCGACGCCGAACTGCGCGGTGCCGCTGAAATTGTAGCCATACTCCCGCACGTTCGCCGACAGCGAATACTGGCCCAGCATGCGGCCTTCCGGCAGCTTGAACGAGCCGGCCGCGCTGCCGAGGCCGGTGAACGGCAGGGTGGCGGTATAGGCCGGCTGCCAGTTGGCGTCGCGGGCCGTCAGGGTGACGGCGGCCTTCCCGTCGTAAACCCGGTAGCCGCCTGGCTGGCGCAGCAGCGCCGTCACCTTGAACTTCACCTCCTGACCGGGGCGGTAGACGGGCCGGTCGGTCTCTACGAAGACGGACACCGGGGGCGGCACGTGCAGCCCGGCCGAAGCCTGCGAGTTCCAGTAGGCGTAAGCCCCGCCGTGCTCCAGCAGCGGGTCGACGGAGAAATACTCGTTGGCCGGGTAGGTCACCGTAAAATCGTGCCGCAGCATGGCCGCGCCGTCGGGGCCGGCGGTCAGCGGGACCCGTTCCCAGGCCCCGGCCCGGGACTTGTGGACAAAAGTCTCGGTCTTCGCCCCGGCCAGCGGCGCGCCGGTCAGCGCGTTGACGGCGTAGAGGCGGAACACCTCGGCGGAGGCCGGCCGTGAGGGTGAGGCCGGGTCGTAGAGGAAGCCTTCGGGATCGGCCCCCAGGCCCGAGGTGCCCAGCAGGAACACGTCGGTGATATTCACGGTGACGGCCCGCATCAGCGAAGAACCCTCCTCGAAACCGGAGTCGCCTGAAGCCACCACCACGTAAAGCCCCTTCTTAAGGGGCGGGTTCACTACGGCGGTTTCGGCCTCCCGGTACGGAGCGGCGTATTTAACGGCCTGCCTCCATTCATGCGACGCCCGGCGGCGCAGAAATTCTTTTACCGTCTCCTGGCGCAGGTATTTAACGTGGTCCCAGCCCTGCTGCGAGTGGGAGAGGGAAGCAGCCAATTCCTCCGGCATGGTCTTATAGGCCCTGAAGTGGAGTTCCGGCAGGTTGCGCGCCGAGACTTTAAGAATATCCTTGCCGGGCGGCGGGGCGAAGGAGGCCGACAGTTCCAGCCGCGGCAGTTCTATGCCGGCCCTCAGGCGGGCGCAATGCGAGGCTGGTTTAGAGCGCGGCGCTTCAGCCTCGGCCTTGCGGCAGAGTTCCACGGCGGAGGCGAACTCTTCCGCCTCATTTTCGAAGGCGGCGGCGCGGTAGTAGGCCCAGCTCCGGCCCAGGCCCGTCTTGAACGAGCCGGACCAGGCCCGGAGCGTCTTCAGCGCCCGCTGGCGCAAGGCGGCGCGGTCGTAAGCCGCCACGCGGCCGGCCTGCTCGAAAGGCAGCATCAGGCGCTGCAGGCGCCAGTATTCTCGCACGAAACCCTCGGGGCCGCCCGCGGCGGCCTCGTAGAGCGCGGCGGCCTTGGCGGCGGCCGGGGCGGCGGCCGCGTAGTCCGCCTTGTAAGAGACCTCGACGAAAGGTTCGGCCGCGGGCAGCCCGCCGGCGTATTCCGATTCTCCGAGCAGCCAGCCGGTCCAGCGCAGCACCGCGAAATCCCAGAGCGTAGGCGTATAGAGGAGTTCGGCGTCTTTTATGTCTACGAAGTAAGCCTCGCCCTCCAGACCCTCCTTCACCAGCGCCGCCCGCAGCGGCCAGAGCGAGTCGTAGTCCGCCGCTATGATCCGGCGCCACTGCGCGCCGGTCAGCTTTGTGACGTCTTTCGTCCCTTTCTGCTCGTCGGCGGGCAGAGAGTAGCCGTACTGCCGCAGGTACTGGCGGCCGGTCTCGGCGCGCAGCAGCAGGAACCTGGCCTGCCACAGCGGGTCAGCCGGCAGCTTCATTCCGGACAGGCGCTGGGCGGCCTCGGCGTAACGCAGGAGCAGCGCTTCGCTCTCGGCGGCGCGGTACAGGGCTTTAAGGCCCGGCTCGCCCGGAGTTTTGGAGGCGGCGGCATAGCCATCCAGCGCGGCCTGGTATTCGCCTTTTGCGAAGGCCTGGTCGGCGGCGTCGGTGGGCCCGCCGTAGGCCAGGCAGGGCAGCAGCAGTATCGCTATAAGAGTCTTCATGTATCCCCCCTCCGGCCGGGCGGCCGGATCTAAAAATCGCCGAGCAGTATCTGTTCCAGCTGCAGTTCCACTCCGGTCTTCTCTTTCACGGCGGCGCGCACGCGGCAGATCAGCGCGTAGATATCGGCGGCGGTGGCCCCCCCGGCGTTCACGATGAACCCGGCGTGTTTGGGAGAGACCTCGGCCCCGCCCACCCGCAGCCCCTTAAGTCCCGCCGCGTCTATCAGCCGCGAAGCGTAGTCGCCGGGCGGGCGCTTGAACACGCTGCCCGCCGACGGATAATCGAGCGGCTGCTTGGCCCCGCGCGCGGCCAGCACGCAGGAGCGGTCCTGCAGCAGCACGGCCGGGTCGCCCGGCAGGAATTCGAAGCGCGCGGAAAGAACTATCAAGCCGTCCAGCCCCTCCGCCCGGCGGTAACCGTGCGCTATATCTTTCTTCAAAAGCGTGAGCTGCCGGCCGGCCCCGTCGACAGCCAGCACGGAGGCGAGGCGGTCGAAGGTCTCCTGGCCGAAAGCCCCGGCGTTCATGCGCAGCGCGCCGCCCACCGAGCCGGGAATGCCGGAGGTTTTCTCCAGCCCGGGCAGGCCCTTCTCGGCTGAGAGACGGGCAAGATCGTCCCACAAGGCGCCGGCCCCGGCCTCTATGGCGCTCCCGGAAAGTTCCAGCCCGGAGAGCCGCTCCGTGAGCACGGTCACCCCGGGCAGCCCCCGGTCGCTGACCAAGACGTTCGAGCCTCGGCCCAGCGTCCGGAACGGCACGCCCCGCTCCCGGCACCAGCCCGCCAGCCACAGCAGGTCTTCCTGGCTGCCGGGGCGTACCGTCACCTCGGCCGCGCCGCCGGCCCTGTAGGTGGTGAAACCGGCCGCCGGCTCGCCGAAACTGCAGTACCCGCCGAAGCGGTCCTTCAACTGGGAATACTCAGGCACTGGTCGGGGCTCCTTTCAAGGCGCGGCCGCGGCCGGCCTTCTGGTTGACCAGGTAGCTGCCCAGGATGATCAGCAAGCCGCCGGCCACGGCGGCCGAGTTGGCCTTCTCCCCGAGCAGGAAATAGGCCGAGACCAGCGTGGAGAACGGTTCCAGGTAGATAAAATAGGAAGTCTGCACCGCGCCGAGACCGTCTACGGCGTTGTTCCAGAAAAGGTAGCCCAGCGCGGAGGAAAGAACGCCGAGATAGGCGAGGCTCACCCAGCCGGCCGGCGAAACCGCGGCGAACTCCGCCGGCCCGCCCGAGGCCAGCCAGGGCGGCAGCACGCTCACGAGCGCCATCAGCATGGTGGCGGTGGTCACCTTGGCCGACGGCCAGGAGGTGAGCCACTTCTTGGCGCACAGCACGTAGAGGGCCCAGGTCAGGCAGGTGAACAGCAGCAGCAGGTCCGCCCGCGTGGAGGGCAGGGAGAAAGCGCCGGCGCCCCCCTTCGAGAAGACCACCAGCAGCGCGCCGGCGGCGCCCAGCAGGAACGCCGTGATCTTGAGCGGCCCTATCCTCTCGCCGAGCGCGGCCATGAGGGCGGCCACCAGGATGGGCGTCGCGGCGATCAGCCAGCCGGCGTGCGAGGCCTGGGTATACTGCAGGGCGTAGGACTGCATGAACTGCTGGGTCGAGACGCCCAGCGCGGACATGACAAGGAGTTTCCAGAGCACCGTAGGAGTGAAATCTTTAAGGCTGAAGCGGGAGCGGCTCAGCAGCAGCAGGAGCAGGGCGCCGGCGAAGGCGCGGAAGGCGACTATGGACAGCGGCGAGAGCTCGGCGACGAGCCGTTTGGTGAACGGGTAGGCCCCGCCCCAGACCAGGACGGCTACCGTCACCTGGAAGTAGAGCCAGCCGCGCTTGTTGTCGTAATTTGTCATCGGAACCGGGAATAAACCCCGCCGGCGAGAACTTCGCCGGCGGGGCTTGAAACAACGCTTACTTGGACAGGACTTTCTTTATGCGCTTGAAGGCCCAGTCTATCTCTTTCTGCGTGATGACCAGCGGCGGAGCGAAGCGTATGACATGGTCATGCGTCTCCTTGCACAGCAGGCCCAGGCCCATCAGCTCTTCGCAATAGGGGCGGGCTTTGCAGTCCATCTCCAGGCCGATCAGCAGGCCTTTGCCGCGCACTTCCTTGATATGCGGGCCCTTGATGGAGCGGAGCTTGTCCATGAAGTACTTGCCCATCTCGAAGGACTTCTCCACCAGCCTCTCCTCGGTCAGCACGCGCAGCGCCTCGCGCGCCACCGCGCAGGCCAGCGGGTTGCCGCCGAACGTGCTGCCGTGGTCGCCGGGGTTGAAGACGCCCAGGACTTCCCTGGAGGATACCACCGCGGACACCGGCATTACGCCGCCGCCGAGCGCCTTGCCCAGCGCCAGCATATCGGGCCTCACGCCCTCGTAGTCGCAGGCGAACTTCATGCCGCTGCGGCCGAAACCGCTCTGGATCTCGTCGGCGACGAACAGCACGCGGTTGGCCTTGCACAGCTCGCTGGCGGCCTTCAGGTAGCCGGCCGGCGGCACTATGATGCCGGCCTCGCCCTGTATGGGTTCCACCAGGAAGGCCACGGTATTGGGGTTGATAGCGGCCTTGAGGGCCTCGATATTGCCGTATTCCACGGTCACGAAACCGGTCGTGAACGGCCCGAAACCGTCACGGTACTGGGCCTCGGTGGAGCAGCCGGTGATGGTGATGGTGCGGCCGTGGAAGTTATTGGAGCAGGTGATGATCTCGGCCTTGCCTTCCGCCACGCCCTTCACCTTGTAGCCCCACTTGCGCACGGCTTTCAGGGCCGTCTCCACGGCCTCGGCGCCGGTGTTCATCGGCAGGGCCATCTCGTAGCCGGTGAACTCGCACAGCTCCTTGAGGAACGGGCCCAGCTGGTCATTGTTGAAGGCGCGGGAGGTCAGGGTGACCTTCTTGGCCTGCTCGACGAGCGCCTTGATGACGCGCGGGTGCCGGTGGCCATGGTTCATCGCCGAGTAGGCGCTGAGCATGTCCATGTATTTGTTGCCTTCGGGGTCCTTTACCCAGACGCCCTTGGCGCTGTTGATGACTATGGGCAGCGGGTGATAGTTATTGGCGCCGTAATGCTCGGCCACCTCTATCAGCCTGCGGCTCTCGGTGTTTTCGGTGTTAGTGTCCATGTTGGTCTCCTTGTTTCGCCGGGAAGTTCCTGCCGGAACTTCCGCCGCGCACAGCGCGGCCGCCTTACGTCGCGGCATTCACCTCTTGATAATGAATTGTGTCGCTTCGCTCCACCCGGGCCTGGCGCGCATTGCGCTTGGCCCTCGACCCGCGGCATACGCCGCCGCGGGCTTCGGGTTCAGGGAGCGGCCCTGCGTTTAAGCGGGGAGCTCTAAAGGGCTCCCCCAGGTAAAGGCTGCCAGCCTCCCAACTTTTTAAAACTTCGCTCCGGCGCCCAGCGAGTAGCCGGCCTGGCCGTGCAGAATGTTGTAAGCGCCGTACACGTAGAGCAGCGGCAGCGGCGACAGGCGCACGCCGACGGTGTAGCGGGGCTTGGAGATGGTGGCGTCCACGCCGTTGAGCGCGGCGTTCACGTTCTTGATCTCCAGCGTCGTGCGGTCCACGCCCACGCCGACATACGGCTTTATCACCGGGATGTCGAAAGAGGCGGTGGCGTCGAAAGACAGGTGGCTGCCCTTGAAGTAGTCGTAGTTGATGACGTCGTACCAGGCGGACACCGAGACGTCGGGGATGAACTTGGTCAGCGTGCCGCTCTTAATGATGCTCTTGCGCAGGCCGCCGCCGACTATGGAGAAGCCCGACAGGCTGACCGCGCGCGCCATCACGTCGGCGCCTATCACCGGCAGGGCCACGCCGGCATGCACCATGGGCACGCCGAAGGCCTCTACGTCGGCGTCGCGCAGCACGCGGTTCTCTTCGCTGGGCTTGGCCTGCACGGTGGCGGCCAAACCTACTTCGAAGCCGGGAAAGCCGAGCGAGCGGCCGGAATTGAAGTCGTTGGCGCCTATGACGCCGCCCAGGTCCATGGCGAAAGGCTTGAGCAGGGCTTCGCCCTGCAGCGCTATCTGGGTCTTGAAGTCTTCGAAAGAATCCGCTTTAGCCCCGACCGAGATTATCGGCAGCAGGCAGAGTGCAAGTATAATTTTTTTCATTTTCCCTCCTAAATACCAAGTTCCACACTCTTATTATCCCATAATTTAAATATAAATGGAACCCCGCCAGCGCCGGGCCAGGGAGCCCCGGCAGAGGTCTTTTTGATATGATTACAGTATGAGTTTCCTTCCCGCTACGCCGCAAGAGGTCAAAGCCCTGGGCTGGGACGCCGTGGACGTGGTCCTGGTCACGGGCGACGCCTACGTGGACCACCCCTCTTTCGCCATGGCCCTGGTGGGCCGCGTGCTGGAAGCCGAGGGCCTGCGCGTGGCCATCCTGGCCCAGCCCCGCTGGGACTCGCCGGCCGATTTCAGGAAGTTCGGCCGGCCCCGCCTGTTCTACGGCGTCTCCGCCGGGAACATGGACTCGATGATCAACAAGTACACGCACAACCGCCGCGTGCGCTCCTCCGACGATTTCTCGCCCGGCGGCCGCGCCGGCCTGCGCCCGGACAGGGCCACCATCATCTATTCCCAGCGCTGCCGCGAGGCCTACCCCGACGCGCCGTTGGTCATCGGCGGCATAGAGGCCACCATGCGCCGCTTCGCGCATTACGACTACTGGTCCGACAAGGTGCGCAAAAGCGTGCTGCTGGACGCCAAGGCCGACCTGCTGGTCTACGGCATGGGCGAGCGCCAGATCCGAGAGATCGCCGCCAGGCTGAAAGCCGGCGAGGCGATAGGCGCGCTGCGCGATATCCGCGGCACGGCCTACCCGCTGGGCGCCAAAGAGGCCGCCGCGCTGCCGCTGCCCGGAGCCCTGGAACTGCCCTCGGCCGGCGAGGTTTCCGGCGACCGCGTGAAATTCTCCGTCGCCACGCGGCTCATCTACGAGAATTCCAACCCTTTCAACGCGGCCGTGCTGACGCAGAAGAGCGAGGGCAAGGCGGTGGTGCAGAATCCCCCCGCCCTGCCGCTCTCCACGGCCGAGATGGACGCCGTCTACGGCCTGCCCTTCGTCAAGCGCGCGCACCCGTCGTACAAGGAGCCCATCCCCGCGCTGGAGACGATCAAGGATTCGATAGTCATCCACCGCGGCTGCTTCGGCGGCTGCGCTTTCTGCTCGCTGACGCTGCACCAGGGCCGCTTCATCCAGACGCGCTCGGCGGAGTCGGTGGAAAAGGAAGCCGCCGCCCTGCTCAAGACGCCGCGCCACCCCGGCAACATCTCCGACCTCGGCGCCCCGTCGGCCAACATGTACGCCATGGGCGGCCGGGACATGGCCGTCTGCCGGGCCTGCAAAAAACTTTCCTGTGTGCACCCCGTCATCTGCCCCAACCTCAACACCGACCACAAGCCGCTGCTGGCGCTGATGCGCCGCGTGCGGGCGATCAAGGGGCTCAAGAAAGCTTTCATCGCCAGCGGCATCCGGATGGACCTGGCGCTCAAATGCGGCGAGTATATTTCGGAGGTGGCGCGCTTTCACACCGGCGGGCTGCTCAAGGTGGCCCCGGAGCATATCTCGCCCAAGGTGCTGTCGGTGATGAAGAAGCCTTCGGTGGAGATCTTCAAGGAGTTCGCCGACAAGTTCCTCGCCGAGTCGAAGAAGGCCGGCAAGGAGCAGTACCTGGTGCTCTACTTCATCTCGGCGCACCCCGGCTCCACGCTCTCCGACATGGCCGACCTCGCCGTGTTCCTGAAGGAAAGGAACATCCGGCCGCAGCAGATCAACGACTTCCTGCCCGCGCCCATGGAGCTCGCCACGTCGATCTATTTCACCGGCCTGGACCCGTTCACCCTTGAGCCGGTCTATGTCCCCAAAAAAGAAACGGAGCGCCGCCTGCAGCGCGCGCTCCTCCAGTATTACAAACCCGAAAACCGCTCCATGGTAATGCAGGCCCTCCGCGAAATCAAACGCCCCGACCTGATCAAGAAGTTGCTCTAGCAGGGTTTCTTCTCCGTCACGCTAACTTAGAAAGGTAGAGCCGCGGGCATGCTTGCCGTGAGCGACTTTAGTGCGTAGGGCCAAGGTCCGCAGCGGACAGCCTATCATTAAGGCTGCGGCGAAGAATGTCTGAGGAGCGCACTGTGTGCGCGACGAGTTCTTCGCCGGCGGAGGACCGCAGGCCCTCTTCGGCCACGCACGCTCTGGAGCGAGCGGCAAGCATGCCCGCGGCCGCAGTGGGGCGATTACTTGCCGTGGTGTTTTTTCAGGAATTCCATTATTTCGGCGCCGTAGAGGGCGGCTTTTTCGGCGCCCAGGCCCTTGATGGCGTGCAGGTCTTCGATGCGGTGCAGCTGGGCCATGGCCAGGCGCTCCAGCACGTCGTTGCCCAGGATGGCCTCGGGCAGCATGTTGCGGCGGCCGGCGGTCTCTTTGCGCCACAGGCGCAGCGTCTGGAAGCGGGACTTGACGGTCTCGAAATAAGCGCGCTTCTCCCGCGAGATCTCGCGGCGCGGCACCTGGTACTCGGGGGCCTTGAGCCCCTTGGCCAGCGCCTCGCGGATCCACGCGCCGTGGTTGGCCAGCACGTAGCCGCTCACGCCCTTAAAAATAGAGAGGTTATGCAGGCCCTCGCGCGGCGCCACGGACAGGCGCAGCATCAGGTCCCCGCTGATCACCTTGAACGAAGGGGTGTCCTTCTTGATCGCGGCCACCTCGCGGGCGATGTACAGCTCGCGCAGCACGGCCAGGCCGCGGCCGTTGAGCTGGCGCGCGCCCTTGAGCGTCAGGAAGCCCGACTCGTCGAAACGCATCGGGGTGGGCTCGATCTTGCAGATCTGGGCGAACTGGCTCAGCGCCTCTTCCAGGCGGCCCTTCTTCTCCAGCTCGGCGCCCAGGATGTCGCGGAGCTTCTTGAGGTGTATGGTATCGGAGCTGGCGTAGTCCAGCATTTCCTTGGTCAGCGGGCGGCGGCCCCAGTCGGCCTTCTGGAACTTCTTGTTCATCTCCAGGCCGAAGTGCTCCCCCACCATGCTGTCGAGGCCGCACTTGACGATGCCCAGGTACTTGGCGGCCACCATCACGTCGAAGATGTTGACGAAAACGCACTTGAGCGCGGCCTTGAAGACGCGGATATCGGAATCGGCCGAGTGGAAGATCTTCTCTATGCCGGGGTCGGCGAAGATGGGGAGTATCGGCTTGATGTCCACGGCGAGCGGGTCCACCACGGCGTTGATATGCTCGCTGGACAACTGCATCAGGCAGAACTTTTCCTTGTAGGCGTAGAGACTGTTGGACTCGGTGTCGATGGAGAGGTACTTATGGGTGGCGAGCTTCCCGCACAGCTCGTTAAAATCTTTCTGTTTGTCGATGAAGGTATAACTCATTAATATATAATAACATTTAGCCGGCCTTTCCGTGCAGGCCGGCGGCGATGACGACTATAATTTTCAACAAACCCTACGGGGTACTTTCGCAGTTCACGCCGGAGCACGGCCACGCCTCGCTGGCGGACTTCGGCCTGCCCAGGGGCGTCTACCCCGCGGGCCGCCTGGACCACGACAGCGAGGGCTTGCTGCTGCTCACCTCCGACGGGCACCTGCAGGCCGGCATAGCCGACCCGAAGCACAAGATGGCCAAGGTCTACTGGGCGCAGGTGGAGCGCGAAGTGACGGAAGAGGCGCTGGCCCGCCTGCGCGCCGGCGTCACGCTGGCCGACGGCCCGACGCTGCCCTGCGGCGCGAGCCTGCTGCCCGACCCCGGCCTGCCGGCGCGGGTCCCCCCCATCCGCTACCGCAAGACCGTGCCCACCTCGTGGGCCGAGATCACGCTGAAAGAAGGCCGCAACCGCCAGGTGCGGCGCATGCTGGCCGCCGTCGGGTTCCCCGTGCTGCGCCTGCTGCGCCGGGCCATAGGCCCGCTGACGCTGGAGGGGCTGGAGCCGGGGCAATGGCGCGAACTGAGCGCGGAAGAGATTCGCAGACTGGGAGGAAAGAAATGAGCGTACCGCCGAGAATCGGTTTCATAGGGCTGGGCATAATGGGCCGGGCCATGGCGCTGAACCTGCACCGGGCCGGCTTCCAGGTTTCCGTCTACAACCGCACGCGTTCGCGCACCACGGAGTTCGCCGACCTCGGCTGCGAGGTGGCCTCTACGCCGAGGGCGCTGGCCAAGATGTGCGACACGATTATCACCATGGTCTCCGACCCCGCCGCCATCGACGAGGTGCTGGGGGGACCGGAAGGCGCGGCTTCGGCCTTCCAGGGCGGCAACGCGCTCATCAACATGAGCACGCTCTCGCCGGACTACACGGCCGGACTGGCGAAGAAATGCTACGCGGCCGGGGTGGTCTTCCTCGACTGCCCCGTCTCCGGCTCCAAGGCCGCGGCGGAGAACGCGCAGCTGGTGATACTGGCCGGTGCGGAGAAGTCGGCGCTGGAGCGCTTCACCCCCGTGCTCAGGGCCATGGGTAAGGAGATAGTACACGCCGGCCTGCCGCCGGCCGGCACGGCGCTGAAGTTGTGCGTGAACCTGATAGTGGCGCAGCTTACCACGGCGCTCGCCGAGTCGGCGGCGCTGGCGCAGGCGCAGGGGATAGACCCCGCCCTCATCTTCGAGACGCTCGCGCACAATCCCGCCATGAACTGCGGTTACTTCTCCCTCAAGAAAGACAGCATCCTCAAGCGGGAATTTCCCCCGGCCTTCCCGCTGCGGCACATGCTAAAGGACGCCCGCTTCATGCTGGCCGAGGCCGCCAAGAAGCGTCTGGAACTGCCTGTCACGGCGGCGGTGGAACGCCTGCTGACTAAATCGTATAATAGCGGCTACGGCGACAAGGACCTCAGCGTGGTGCTGGATACCCTCGCCGAACCGCTCTGACGGAGAACATATGCGCAAGATCTTAGCCGCGGTAGTGCTGTCGACCTGGGAGTTCACCAAGAAGCACCGCTTCATTGCTTTCTTCCTGGGCCTGCTGCTGGCCGCGGCCGCGGCCGGCGGCCTTTACCTTATCGTCCTGCAGTTCCCCACCGTGCTGAGCCTGCCCTGCCTCACCGGCGGCTGCCAGTAAGCGCCCCGCTTGCCGCGGGGCCTTTTATTTTGCTAGAGTTAGAGGGAACTAACATTGTTATACTCCTCTAACATATGCATAAAACCCTCTCCCCCAGCCTCGAAGACTACCTGGAAGCCGCCTACGCGCTCAGCCTCAGGGCCGGCAGCGCCCGGGCCTGCGACATCAGCCGCCTGCTCAAGGTCTCCAAACCCTCGGTAAACTCGGCCGTAAAGACGCTCACCGCGCGCGGCCTGCTCAGCCAGGAGCGCTACGGGGTCATACGCCTTTCTCCCGCGGGCCTGCGGGCCGGCGCCGAGATCACGGGCCGCCACGCCACCCTCAAGGACTTTTTCGTGGAGATATTGGACCTGACCGCCGCCCAGGCGGAGCGCGACGCCTGCAAGGCCGAGCACGCCCTCAGCTCCGAAGCGCTGCGGCGCGTGGGAGCGCTCACGCTGTTCCTCAAGGCCCCCGCCCGCCGCCCGGCGCTGCTGGCCGCCAGGCGGGCCCTCGCCGGGAGGAAAGCATGAAGCCCTCCCCCCCTGTCACCCTGCTCGCTCTGCGCGAGAACGAAACCGGCTACATAGCCGAGGTTTCCGGCGGAAGCGATTTCCAGACCAAGCTGCGCGCCATGGGGCTCTATGTCGGCCGCCATATCGCCAAGCGTTCCGGAGAGAATTCCGGCGGGCCGGTGGTAGTGGAAGTGATGGGCACCAGGGTGGCCCTCGGCCGCGGCATGGCCGCCAAGATCGCCGTTAAAGTAAAGTCCCGCCGCGTGCTGCTGGCCGGCAACCCCAACGTGGGCAAGAGCGTGGTCTTCTCGCGCCTGACCGGCCTGGAGGTCATCTCCTCAAATTATCCCGGCACCACGGTGGGATACACCGCCGGCCATACCGTGCTCGCCGGAGAGCGCTTCTCCGTGGTGGACGTCCCCGGGGCCTACAGCCAAGCCGCCACCAACAAGGCCGAGGAAGTGGCCCGCGAGATCCTGGCCCAGCCGGACAAGGCCCTGATCCTTAACGTGGTGGACGCCACCAACCTCGAGCGCAACCTTTTCTACACCCTGGAGCTGGCCTCCCTCTGCTCGCCCATGGTGATCCTGCTCAATAAGTGGGACATAGCCAAACGCCGGGGCGTGGACATAGATCCCGAAGCCCTGGGCCGCCACCTCGGCGTACGCGTGGTGCCCTTCGTGGCCACCACGGGCGAAGGCCTCTCCGGCCTGAAGACCGCCGTGGAGGATTTCAACGCCGGCCGCCTGCCGGCGCCGGGCTGCCACCCCACCGACCCCGACGAGAAGTGGAAGCTGATAGGCCGCATCTCGGCCGAATGCCAGAAGATCACCCATAAACACGCCACCCTGTTGGAGAAACTGGAAGACATCACCTCCCGGCCCACCACGGGCCTGCCTTTCGCCGCCGCGGTCATGCTGGCGGTCTTCTGGCTCATCCGCGTAGTGGGCGAAGGGCTCTTGAACTACGCCCTGGACCCGCTGTTCCAGGCGGCCTGGATGCCCCTGCTCAATGCCGCCTTCTCCGGGCTGCAGGAAGGCGGCTTCTGGAAAGTGCTGCTGCTGGGCGCCACGCCGGTCCCGATGGAATCCTTCGGCCTGCTTACCACCGGGTTGTATATCCCGTTCGTGGTCGTGCTCCCTTATATTGTTTCCTTCTACGCCGTGCTGAGCCTGCTCGAGGATATCGGCTATCTCCCCCGCCTGGCCGTCATGCTCGACAGCTCCATGCACAAGGTAGGCCTGCACGGCTACGGCACCATCCCGCTGATGCTGGGCATGGGCTGCAAGGTGCCCGCGATCCTCGCCGCTCGCGTGCTGGAAACCCCGCGCGAGCGGGCCATAGCCACGGCCCTGGCGCTGGGCATAGCTCCCTGCATGCCCCAGACCGCCATGATCATCAGCCTGCTGGCGCCCTTCGACATAAAGTACACCCTGGCCGCCTTCGGGGCCATAGCCGCCGCCGGCATAGCCAGCGCCCTCCTCCTCAGCCGCCTGCTCAAGGGCGAGACGCCGGAGCTCTTTCTGGAGATCCCCCCTTACCAGGCCCCCTGCTGCCCACTGCTGGCGAAAAAGCTCTACTTCCGCGTAAAGGATTTCCTGCTCGAAGCCGTGCCCATGATAATTTTCGGCGTGCTGCTGGTGGCCCTGCTCGACTACAGCGGCCTGCTGGCGGGCGTCTCCGCTTTCTTCAAACCCGCCGTCACCGGCCTGCTCGGCCTGCCGGCCGAGACGGTTTCGGTCATGACCCTGGGCTTCCTGCGCAAAGACGTCTCTATCGCCATGCTGACGCCCTTCGCCCTCTCACCGGGCTCGATAGTCGTGGCCAGCGTCTTCCTCTCCCTCTACCTGCCCTGCATGGCCTCCTTCATGGTGACCGTGCGCGAGCTCGGAGTTAAGGACGCGGCCAAGGTGATAGCCATGAACCTGGCCGCCGCGCTGGTCTTCGCCTCGGGCCTTAACCTGCTGATCAAATTCCTCTGATGAGCTTCTTCCGGGACATGAAAGCGGGCCTTACCCGCAACGTAACGCTGCTCGGCGTGGTGAGCGGCCTCACCGACATCTCCAGCGAGATGCTCTACCCCATAGTCCCGGTCTTCCTCACCTCAGTGCTGGGCGCGCCCATGCAGGTGGTGGGCGTCATAGAGGGCGCGGCCGAGGCCACGGCCAGCTTCGTCAAGATCCTCGGCGGTCGCCTGTCCGACAAGTACGGCGCGCGCAAGCCCTTCGTGGTGGCGGGCTACTCGCTCTCCGCCGTCTCCAAGCCGCTGCTGGCGCTGGCTTTCTCCTGGCAGTTCGTGCTGTTCGCGCGCTTCGTAGACCGCGTCGGCAAGGGCCTGCGCACCTCGGCGCGCGACGCCATGATAGCCGGCTCGGTGGACCGGGCCCACTGGGGCAAGGCCTTCGGCTTTCACCGCGCCATGGACACGCTGGGCGCCGCGCTGGGCCCCTTGGCCGCGCTCGCCTTGATCCATTTCCTCGGCGCCGAGCGTCCCGACTACCGGCTGATCTTCCTGGCCGCTTTCGTGCCCGCCCTGCTCGGCGTGGCAGTGCTGGTCTATTTCGTAAAGGAAGCGGCCGGCCCGCGCCGCGCGCCCGGCGCCCCCGGCGGCGCGCCCATGTCGGCCGACTTCAAGATCTTCATGGTCATCTACGCCGTCTTCTCGCTGGGCAACTCCAGCGGCGTGTTCCCCATCATGAAGGCCAAGGAAATGGGCTTCTCGCTGACCCATGTGATTTTGGCCTATACCGGCTACAACTTGGTCTACGCCGCGCTGGCCTCGCCCGCCGGCTGGCTCGCCGACCGGCTGGGCAAGATCCGCACCATGACCTTCGGCCTGGCCGTCTTCGCGGCCGTCTACCTGGGCTTCGCCCTGGCCGACAGGCCGTGGCAGATCTGGCTGCTTTTCGCCCTGTACGGCTTCTACGGCGCGTTCAGCGAGGGCATAGCCAAGGCGGTGGTCTCGCACCTGAGCGCCGACGAGAACCGGGCTTCGGCCATGGGCTATTTCCAGGGCATGCTCGGTTTCCTCACCTTCGCCTCCAGCGCCGCGGCCGGTTTTCTCTGGGACCGGGTGTCCCCCGCCGCCCCGTTCATGGCCGGCGCCCTCTGCGCGCTGCTTGCCGCCGCCGCCCTCCTCCTCTGGACGAGGAGCAGGAAATTCTCCTTCTAAAAATTGTAATCTAGTACTGGTTCGTCCTGTCCGCCCGCCTGTTCGCTCATAGAGCGGGCGCGGCAGAAGAGGGCCTGCGGAAATTGGCCTGGCCACGCATAAACCGCATAGCGGTTTTGCTCGGCCCCGCCTCGGCGATTTTCGATGAAAAATCGCCTCCGGCCTTGCGGCCCGGGCGCACGGCATAATTATGCCGTGCTTTTATGCCGGGCCTCACCCTAAAATCGCGAACAGGCGGGCGGACAGGACCGTGGACTAACTTATAACGGAACCCATGATGAAAAACCTTTTGTCCGAAGTCTTAAAACACGAAGTCTACCCCGCCATGGGGTGCACCGAGCCCGTCGCCGTGGCTTTCGCCGCCGCCACCGCCGCCAAGCTGCTCAAAGGCAAGACCACCGGCGTCCTCATAAAGACCGACCCCGGCACCTACAAGAACGGCCTCGCCGTGGCCATTCCCAATACCAGCGGCCAGAAAGGCAATTTGCTCGCGGCCGCCGTGGGCGCCGTGGCGCGCAAGCCGGAGCTGGGCGCCGAGCTCTTCAAGGGCCTCCCCGCGGCCAGGCTGAAGGAAGCCGCGGCCCTGCTCAAAGCCGGGCGCGCCCGCATAGAAGTCGACTACAAGAAGCGCGGCATCTATATTTCCGCCGAGGTGACGGCCGGCCGCGACAAGGCCCTTTGCGTGCTGGAAGGCAGCCACAACCGCGTCTCGCTGCTCCGGCTAAACGGCAAGACATTGACCAAGACCGGCGGCCCCGGCAAAAAAACCGCGCTGCCTTACAAAGAAGCCCTGCGCAAAGCCGCTTTCAAAGACCTGTTCCGCGCCGCCGAGAACGTCAAGCCCGCCGAGCTGGCCTATATCAGGCGCGGCGTGGACATGAACCTCGCCGCCTCCCGCGAGGGGCTCAAGCTCAAGAAGGTCGGCTACTATATCGAGGACCTCATAAAGAAAGGCTACCTCAAGCGCGACATCCTCTCGAACGCCAAACTCACTGCCGCCGCCGCGGCCGACGCGCGCATGGCCGGCGTGCCCGTGCCCGTCATGTCCAGCGGCGAGTCCGGCAACCAGGGCGTGGTGGCCGTGCTGGTGCCCTGGCTGGTGGGCAAGGCCTTCGGCGTGCCCGAAAAACGCATTCTCAAGAGCATAGCGCTGTCCCACCTGGTCAACTCCTATATCAAGGTCTTCACCGGCGAGCTCGCCCCCATCTGCGGCTGCGCGGTGGCCGCCGGCGTGGGCGCCTCGGTGGCCATTGTCTGGCAGCGCGCCGGCGGCGACGCCAGGAAGACCTCGCTGGCCGTCAACACCGTCATCAGCGACATCGGCGGCATGATCTGCGACGGCGCCAAGAGCGGCTGCGCCCTCAAGGTGGCCTCCTCGGCCGACTCCGCTATCCGCGCCGCCTGGATGGCCAGCAACGGCGAGGGCATCACCGACGCCGAGGGTTTCATCGGCGACTCCGCCGAGGCCACCATAAAGAACATCTCCCGCATCTCCAGCCTTGGGATGGAGAAGGTGGACAGCATCATTCTCGACATCATGTCCCGCAAGCGGCCGTGAGCCTGTACGCCGTAGCGCTAAAGGCCGCCGAGGTCCCCACGCTGGCGCCCGCCCCGGTGCTGGCCGCCGCCGGCCAGTCCTCCGGAGAGGCCGCGGTTTTCCTGCGCGCCAACCCCGGTTTCCTGGGCAGGCGCCTGCCGCTGGCCGAAGCCCGGGCGCTGGCCGCCGACGCCGACAAGGCAGGTTTCCCGACCCTGATAGCGGCCGAGGCCGATCTGCCGGCACCCCCTCCCGCCGTCTTCCCCGAAAAGATAGAAATAGCCGACGACGGCTTTTACGCCACGGCGGCCGGCGCGCGCCTGTTCGTCCCCTACGATTCGCTCACCCTCATCGCGGCCGCGGCCTACGAGGCGCCGGTAGAGCCGGCCACCCTGCCGGCCTTCAAGGCGGGGCTTTTCTCAAGGCTGTACGCGCTGGCCGGCCGCCGGCCGCCGGAACTGCCGCTACCCGCGCGCGATACTTTCCTGCTGGCCGACATCGTGGCCGGGCCGCTGCGCCTGAGGCTCAAGCCTGAAGACCTGGATTTTTCGCCGCTGGGCCGGGAACTGTCCCTCTCCTCCGAGGCCAATTTCCGAAAGCTGCTGGGCGAGATAGCCGCGCGCGCCTTCAGGGCCGCGGGCAGCGCCTGCCTGGCCGCCCTGCTGGCCGGCCGCCCCCTGGGGCCGCTGCGCTACAGCGGGGCTGAGGCCTGCGACGAGGCCCTGACAAGGCTGCTCTTGGCCGCCTCCGCCTGACCGCCGGCTTTTACGCTTCTAGTCGAGGCGTCACTTTACTATAATTTACCAATGGATAAGCATCACGGGAAACACGAAAGATACTTCGCGCTGCACGCTCATTTCTACCAGCCGCCCCGCGAGAACCCCTGGACCGGCCGCATAGACGCGCAGCCTTCCGCCTGGCCTTTCCACGACTGGAATTCCCGCATCGCCCGCGAATGCTACCTGCCTAACGCCTGCGCCCGCGTCAACGACGCCCGCGGCCGCGTGCTGGAGCTGACCAACAATTACCTGCACATGAACTTCAACTTCGGCCCCACGCTGTTCGGCTGGCTGGAGAAGAACTACCCCTTCTACTACGCCAGGATCGTGCAGGCCGCCCGCGAGTCGCGCGAGCGCACCGGCCACTCCAACGCCATCGCCCAGGGCTACAACCACATGATCATGCCGCTGGCCTCTTTCCAGGACCAGCTGACCCAGGCCGTGTGGGGCATAAAGGATTTCGAGCACCGCTTCGGCTTCAAGCCCGAGTCGATGTGGCTGCCCGAGACGGCGGCCTCCGACGACACGCTGCGCCTGCTCATCGACCTCGGCATGAAGTACGTCATCCTCTCGCCCTACCAGGCCGACAAGGTGCGGCCCGCCGGCGGCGACTGGGTGGACGCCTCCCGCGGCGATATAGACACCACGCGCCCCTACCTGTGGCGCGACACCCAGCCCGGCGCAGCCAAGGACCGCTCTATCGCAATCTTCTTCTACGACGGCCCGCTCTCCAAGGCGGCCGCCTTCGAAGGCCTCACGCGCGACTCCGGCGTTTTCGCCGACCGGGTGGAAGCCTGCTTCAGGCCCAACAAGACGGGGCCCCAGCTGGTCAGCATGGCGGTCGACGGCGAGACCTTCGGCCACCACCACAAGTTCTCGGACATGACGCTGGCCCACGCCTTCCTGCACGAGCTGCGCAACCGCGGCATCCGCGTGGTCAATTTCGGCGAGTACCTGCGCGGCAACCCGGCCGTGGACGAGGTGATGATCAAGACCGGCCCAGACGGCGAAGGCACGGCCTGGAGCTGCGCCCACGGCGTGCGCCGCTGGAAGGGCGGCTGCGACTGCGGCGGCGAGGGCGGCTCGCTCAATTGGCGCCTGCCCTTCAGGGCCGCGCTCAACGCGCTGCGCGACGCGGCCGCGGGCGTTTACTCCTCCGAGGCCTCCAAGTTCTTCCGCGCCCCCTGGGAAGCCCGCAACGATTACGCAGGCCTGCTGCTCGACCGCTCGCCGGAGGCCGCCGCGGCCTTCTTCCAGAAGCACGCCTCGCGCGAGCTCAACAAAGCCGAGCGGGCCCGCGCGGTGGAGCTGCTGGAGATGCAGAAGCACGCGATGTTCATGTTCACCAGCTGCGGCTGGTTCTTCGCCGACATTTCGCGCATCGAGGCCGTGCAGAACCTGCGCTACGCCGCCCGCGTGGCCGAGACGCTGCGCGACCTGGGCTTCGAGAACGCCGACCGCCCTTTCCTGTCGCTGCTGGAGCTGGCCCATTCCAATTTCCAGGAGGCCGGCGACGGCCTGAAGATCTACGGCGCGCTGCTGGGCGAGAACGCCCTGGCCCGCCAGAAGGCGGCCGCGCTGATCATCGCGGAAGCCCTGCTCTGCGTGGACGAGAGCGGCTGCCTGGACGCGCTCACCGTGCACGAGCGCAGCAGCCGCGACGGCGTGCTGTGCCTGCGCGGCGAGGTGTCCGCCCCCGGCCCCGACGGCGATTCCCCGCTGGCTTTCTGCTACCTGCGCCGGGGCGCCGAATTCCCCACCATGTTCTTCACCCGGCCGTCGGCCACCGCCCGCATGCAGGAACTCTTCGCCGACCCCTCCCCGGAGAGCCTGCGCGAGGCCCTCGAGCGGGAGCCCGGCTTCGCCCGGGTCTCGTTCGACGATTTCTCCTGGGACGAGAAAACCCAGTACGCCTGGATCCTGGCCGACGCCGCGCGGCACAGCCACGCCGGCTCCATCTTCAAGATCCTCGAGGATTACCTGTACCTGCTGGCCCGGCTGCCAGGGCGCACCTCCTCTTCCTGGGCCCCGCTGCGCTCGCAGGCCGCGGCCTACGCCAGGCAGGCGGCCGAGGTGGTCTTCACCCGGGCCCTGCGCTCCGCCGCCCCCGGCGACATAGACAAGCTGGCCCACCTGGCCAGCCGCCTGAAAGACGCCGGCCTGGAGGCGGGCTTCGACCCGTCGCCAGAGGCCTCGGCGGCCCTGGCCAACCGGGTAGGCGCGGCCGCTCTGGCCGCCGACGACTGGACCGCCCTGGCCCCGCTGCTGGGCCTGATGAAGGCCGCCCGCGACCTGGGCGCCCACGACCTGACCTTCCACCTGCAGAATTACCTGATGGACCTGTTCGCGGCCGCGGAGCACAAGCACCTCCCCCCGGAGGCCGCCGCGGCGGTGAAAGAGCTGTACGCCCTGTCGGGAATAATAATAGAAAGGTTCAACAGCCGGCTCGAAGAGCTGGCCCTCGGCAAGTAACCACGGGGACGGCCAGGGCTTGGCCCCTCGCTCCTGGACTGCAGGGAACCGTTGCGCGGTTCCCCCCCGAAGCGGGGCCCCCCTTCCCCAAAGTCGCTCGGAACCAAACCCTGGCCGCCCTCCTGCCCATGAACTAAAAGAAAACGCCCGGTTTTGGCCGGGCGTTTTCTTTTTTGCTTCGGGGATTTAACTCTTGGCGGCCTTTTCCATTTCCTCCGTCGAGAAGACGCGGTAGTCCATCTCGGGAAAGATATTGTCGCGCCACTCCAGGTCCTTGAGCCAGCCTTCTTCCAGGCGGTTGCCCATGATCTGCTCGTAGAGGCCGTTGAAGCGGTGAGTATGCGCCACGAAGCGCTTGGTGGAATAGCTCTTGGCGGTGCCCACCGTCATGAGGAAGGCCCAGTCCGAAGACATGCCCAGCACCACCTCGCGGGCGCACTGGTTGAGGGCGCGCCGCAGGGTGCCGTCGGCGGTCGGGAACTTGTTGGCCATCTCGACCATCCGCTCCACCTGCTTGTGCAGGTGGCGGTACATCCAGTCGTTGGTGCCGTTGAGCCAGACTTCGTTATAGCCCTTGTCGCCCCAGGTGGACATGGAAGGCTGCACTACCTGGTTGTCGGGGTGCATGCCGAGGTATTCGCTGGGAGTGACCATCTTCACGGTCTTCTGGTCGTGGTGCATCTTCTTGAAGAGGAACTCCAGGAAGTCCGTGCCCTCATACCACCAGTGGCCGTACAGCTCCGCGTCGTACATGGACACCACTATCGGTTTCTTGCCGAGGAAATGCTCCAGGTGCTCGATCTGGCGCTCGCGGTTGAACATGAAGTTGCCGGCGTGGGAGGCCGCCATCTCGCGGGCTTCCGCCGGG
The DNA here is from genome assembly GCA_050174915.1 of Elusimicrobiales bacterium. Lineage (GTDB taxonomy): Bacteria > Elusimicrobiota > Elusimicrobia > Elusimicrobiales > UBA9959 > UBA9959. The sequence goes on from JBFXJL010000001.1 coordinate 665,227, forward strand.
TTATAGGGAGCCTTCTCGTTCAACTGCACCTTGCCGGTGATCTTGTGGTACTTCATGCCGATATTGCGGCGCACCCCGTCCTGGTGCAGGTAGGGCTTCACATAATCGTATTCCAGGTCGTAGCCCAGGTCGCGGTAGAACTCGCGGTAGCGCGAATCGCCGGGGTAGCCGGTCTCGGCGCTCCACACCTGCTGGGCGCTCTCCATGTCGCGGCCGAAGGCGGCCACGCCGGAAGGGCAGTACACCGGCGCGTACACGCCGTAGCGCGGGCGCGGGCTGCCGTAGATGATGCCGTGGGTCTCGAGGAAGAAGTAGCGGATCCCCTGGGCTTTCAGGAACACGTCGTCGCCGGGGTTGTAGGCGCACTCGGCCAGCCAGATGCCGCGGGGGCCGCGGCCGAAATGCTTGCGGTAATTGTCGGCGGCCAGCTTGATCTGGGCGTGCACGGCCTCTTTGCGCAGTTCCAGCGGCAGGAAGCCGTGGGTGGCGCCGCAGGTGATGATCTCCAGCTTGCCCATGTCCTGGAACTTCTTGAACCCGTCCAGGATGCGGCCGTGATAATAATCTTCGTAAAGTTCCCGGATGCGGCGGAACTTGGTCTCGTACATCTTGGCCACTTCGTAGAAGCCGGTGTTGCGGGTGCGCACCACTTCCTTCTCGGCGAGCTCCAGGCGCAGGCTGTAGTAGCGGCGGAAGCGCTCGCGCAGCAGCTCGTCGGCCATCATGTTGCACAGGGGCGGCGTGATGGACATCGTCACGCGGAAATCCGTGCCTTCGGCCGTCAGCCGCTCGTAGATGTCGAGCAGCGGGATGTAGGTCTCGCACATCGCCTCGAAGAACCAGTCCTCTTCGAGGAAATCCTCGTACTCCGGGTGGCGGATGAACGGGAGATGCGCGTGAAGAACTAAAGAGAGATAGCCTTTTTCTTCGTTATTTGCCATCGGTGGTGGTAGCCCTGGTCACTTTGATGTCTATTTCGCGGGAGTCGGTCTCGTCTTTGCTCATGGCTTTCACCGGCAGGTCCACTACGCCGTCCGGCAGCGCGAAGCGCATGGAGAAGGTGCCGTCCGGGTTCAGGTTCACCTTGCGGCCGCTGACGGTCACGAAGGCGTCGGGCTCGGTGGCCCCGTAAAGGATCAGTTCGCAGTCGGCCACCAGCCAGAATTTCTTCTGCTGCTCGGGCTGCCTGGGCAGGTTCTGGGAGCTCATGGAGGAGACGCCCCACGAGGAGGCGCGGCTGAACACCGAGCGCAGCATCTCCCAGCGCTGGGCCAGGGATTTGGCGACCTCGCCCGAGCCCTTGCCGATATACTCCACGCCCGAGAGCTGCAGCAGTTTGTCGAAATCGGCGGTGACGGCCATCCATTTCTCGTCGGTCACGTTGGACACGCGGCCCGCCGGCAAATTGACGGTATTGGTCTTGACTATGCCCACGAAGGAGCCGTCGGGCATCACGAGGCCCACCTCGCAGCAGTAGGCGCGACCGCCCTCCTGCACGTTCACGTACCAGCTCTTGGCCTCGAACATCACCGGGATGTCGAAATAGCGGGCGGCGCCGTCGCCGTCGGCGGCGCTCACGTCGTAAACCCTGATGACCTGGCGGCCTTTCTGAAAGAGATCCTCGCCGTGCGTCCTGCACAGGTTCTTCCTGGAATTCTCGGTGATCTCCCAGTAGATGAACATCCAGTTGGGGTCGCGCGGCAGCAGGGCCGCTTCCGTGGTCCCGTAGCCTTCCGGCAGCGCCTTGTGTTCTGCCTCAGGCGCGGTGTTTTTGTTGTTTATCTGCCCAGACGAAGTCATCGCTTTCTCCTTGCGGATATAATTATGATTTTCCTACCGGGAAGCGGCGCTTGTGAAAAAGAATTACGCTAAGTCCCCCCCATTAACCCTACAAGTCTATTATAGCAAATCCGCGGACGGCCGGCGAACAAAAAAGCCCGGTTTTCCCGGGCTTTTAAAGCGCCTGCGCCGGGCTTATTCGGCGGGTTCCGTCTCGAACTCGCCGGCAGTCGGTACTGCCGCGCCGTTATACAGCCAGTCGTAGGTGCCCTGGTAGGCCCGCACGGCGTCGGCGTCGCTTACGAAGATCAGGTTCTCGAAAGAGTTCTTATTGGCGTTCACGGTCCAGTTGAAAGAGCCGGTCTGCAGTATCTCTCCGTCCAGGATGAGGAACTTGTTGTGCAGCGCGCCTTTCTCGTTGCGGCCGCCGCTCCACCTTATCGGCACGCCGCCGTCGAAAAGGTACTTGGCCAGGGGAGCGGTCTTTCCCATGTTCTTGTCTATTAAAAAACGCACCTTGAGCCCGCGCTGCTGGGCGCGCAGCACGGCGTCGGCCAGGGTCTTGGAGGAGAAGGTGAAGGTGACGGCGTCCACGCTGCGGCGGGCGGCGTCTATCAGGTCGGCCAGGCGCTCCTCCACGCGCGAGCCGGGCGAGAACAGGTAGGCCGGCACGGAACGGCCGTTAAGAGACTGCTGCGGCGAGGGGTCCTGCGGCGGCTCACCGTAATGGCCCTCGGGCACTTCCGACGAAGGGCCCTGCTGCGGGGTGCGGGCCTTCGACCACATCCATTCGAAATAGCGGGAGTAGCCGTCGACGTAAACGGGATGCCGGGCCACCAGGGTGTTCTCGTGGTTGGAGAAGGTGGCGCCGAAGGTCCAGTTGTAGGAGCCGGCCGAGACTGCCGCGCCGTCGCAGATGAGGATCTTGTTGTGGTTCACGCCGTAGGCGCGGGTACCGCGCAGGGTGCGCAGTTCTATGCCGGGCTCGTTCAACAGGCGCTTGATCTGCGCGTCGGCCTTGGGGTAGACATGCGCCTCGTCGAGGAGGATGCGCACTCTCGCGCCGCGGTTCTTGGCGCGGATCAGGGCGTCCGGATTGTCCTTGAGGGTGATACTGAAGATTACCGCCTCCACGCTGACGTTGGAGAGGTCTATCATCCGGGTGTTCAGGTCGTTGAGGTAGGCGAAAGAATAGGCCGGGATGGAGCTGAAATCCCCGCGGCTGAAAGCCGGCGCCGGGGTACGCGCTTCGGGCGCTTCGGCCAGCTCTTCCGGGGAAACGACTATGTCAAAATTGCGCGCCAACGCCGCCGCCGAAATAACCTCAGCCCCGGCCGCGGCGGGAGCCAGGAAGAAAAAGCAAAGCAATAGGCGGCAGGCTTTAGTAAGATATGCCATCGATTATATTTTAACTGTCTCCCCATTCCCTCACAAGGGCCGCTGGGCCCAGGCCGCAGGGCCAATAGGCCTACATATAGAGTTGTCAAATCTGGGCCTCTTGACTGCGCAAGCCTGGGCCCTTTGACGCTGGTCAACAGCCTTCCTGTGCCTTACAATATCGTACAGGCGACAACGATAACAAGCCCGGAGCCATCATGAAAAGATTAGCCGCTTTGACCGTCATCCTGATCCTCGGAACCTCCGCCGCCAGCGCCCAGCTCAACGTACACTTCATCAACGTCGGCCAGGGCGACGCCACGTATATAGAACTGCCCAACGGCCACAATGTCCTAGTAGACGGCGGCCCCTCCGGCCAGCCCGTGCTGAACTTCCTGAAGGCCAGGGGCGTCCACACGATAGACCACGTCATCCTCACCCACCCCCACAGCGACCATTTCATGGGACTCAAGACCGTGCTGCGCAACTTCCAGGTCAAGAATTTCTACGATACCCGCGTGGACAATACCGACGCCCAGGGCGACAACGAAGTGCGCGAGATGGCGGCCCGCATGCCCGGCTGCAAGACCCACTACCCGGAAGCCGGCTCGAATCTCAACTGGGACAGCCGTGTTACCGTGAAGGTGCTCAACACCTGCTCCGAGCGGCTCAGCACCAACAAGAGCGATGAGATAAATAACTGCTCTATCGTCACCCGCTTCTACTATAATGGCCACGGCGTGCTGCTGACCGGAGACATAGAGGCGGTGGTAGAGAACGCCATGACCAAGATCTTCAAGTCCGGCCTGGACTCCACCTACCTCAAGGTCTCTCACCACGGCTCCAAGTCCTCCTCCGCCCCCAAGTTCCTCGAGCGCGTGCAGCCCCGCGTGGCCATCATCTCCGTGGGCCGCGACAACGATTACGGCCACCCGCATAAAGAAGCCATGGACCGCCTGATGGCCGCCGGCGCCCAGATCTACACCACCCTCGAAGAGGACCAGTCGCTCACCATCCCCGCCCCCCGGCGCGGCGTGGAAATGATGATAAACGGCCGCCTGGACATCCCGGTCTCCGTCCCCCAGCAGCCCGAGTTCCGGATGGCCGACCACACGGTGGATCCCGCCGACTCCGCCGCCATGCGCCAGCTCATGCAGGAAGCCTCCGCCGAATAAAGACGGAAGATATAAATAAAAACGCGCCTATGCCTGGGCGCGTTTTTATTTTGTCCGTCTGTTACGGGAGCAGGGGAGAATCGGGCGGTACGCCGTAGACGGAGGCCAGGGCCGCCGGCGTGACGAGCGCGGAGGCCGGGCCGAACTCATAACCGCCGCCGCGGCGCAGCAGCAAGGCCTTATTGCAGCCCAGCCTGGCCAGGCCCGGCTCGTGCAGCACGGCCGCCACCGCCAGCCCCCGGCCGGCCAGTCGCGAGAGCAGTTCCATGATCTCGGCCTTGTATTTCAGGTCCAGGTGGGAAGTGGGCTCGTCGAGCAGCAGCAGGCGCGCCTCCTGCGCCAGGGCCTGCGCTATGAAGGCCAGCTGCCGCTCGCCCGTGGACAGCGTGTTGATGGAGCGCCCCGCCAGGCCGGTTAATCCGGTCTCCGCCAGCGCCCTGTCGGCGGCCTCGCCGTCGGCGGCCGAATAGCCGCGCCACAGCCCGGCCCGGGCCGTGCGGCCCAGCAGCACGGTGTCCCTGACCGAAAAATCATAAGGCGTGGCCGTCTCGCTGGCCACGTAGGCCGCCAGCCGCGCCAGCCTGGCCGGCTGCAGGGCGGCCACTTCTTCCCCGCCCAGCCGCACCGAGCCCGAGGCCGCGCGCTGCCAGCCGGTCAGCAGCCGCAGCAGCGTGGACTTGCCGCAGCCGTTGGGCCCCAGCACACACATGAAATCCCCGGGCCGCAGGTCGAAGGAAAGTCCGTAGATGAGCGGCGCCGCGCCGTAGGAGAAAGTAAGCCCCGAGACTTTTAACGCCGGCATCAGGCCCTCCCCCTGGCGCTGCGCCAGAGCAGCCACATGAAGAAAGGCGCGCCCGCCAGGGCCATCACCACGCCGGCCGGGATCTCGGCCGGGGAAAACAGGGTGCGGCCGGCCGCGTCGGCCGCGGTAAGCAGGGCGGCCCCGCCCAGCGCCGCCGCCGGCAGCAGGGTGCGCGCCGACGGGCCGGTGAGCAGGCGCACTATATGCGGCGTCATCAGCCCGACGAAACCTATGGTCCCGCCCAGCGCCACGGCGGCCGAGGTGGCCGCGCAGGCGAAGACAAAGAACAGCGCGCGCTCCCGCTCGGGACGCACGCCCAGGTGATAGGCCCCCTCGGCTCCCAGCGCCATCGCGTCCAGGGCGCGCCAGCGGGTCAGGGCCAGCGCGCCGCAAACCGCCACGATCAGCGCCGAGGCCGCCAGCACGCCCGGCTCGGCGGAGTAGAGGCCGCCCAGCACGAAATAGAAAAGAGAGAACGAGCGCTCGCGCGCCGCCGTCAGCGCCAGCATCACCAGCGCCGACAGGAAGGCGCTCACGGCCACGCCGGCCAGCACCAGCGCCGCGTCGGACAGGCGCCCGGCCAGCCGCGCCAGCCAGTAGGAGAGGAAGGTGGCGCCGAAGGCCCCGGCGAAAACCGCCAGGAAGAAGACCGGAGAAGAGCGCTCCACCCCGGCGAGAAAACAGAGCACCGCCGCCGCGGTGGCGCCGGCCGAGGTGCCCAGTATGTACGGGTCGGCGAGGGGGTTCTTGAGCACGCCCTGGAACAGGGCCCCGGCGAGGCCGAGACCGGCGCCCACGGCCAGCGCGGCCAGAGTGCGCGGCAGGCGCAGGTTCCAGATGATGTCGGGGGCCAGGCCGGCCGGGCCCGCCGCCAGCGAGAACAGGCAGGCGGCGGCCAGCGCGCCCAGGAGCAGGCTAATTCTTCCCATGCAAGAGGCTCCTGAGCCTGGCTATCTCGCCGAAAAGCCGGGGGCCGGGGCGGGTGAAGGCGTCGCGGTCCAGCGTGGTTATCACGCGGCCGTCCTTCACAGCGGCCAGCGTGCCGGCCATGGGTCTCGCCAGGAAATCTTTTTCAGCCACGCTGAACAGCAGCGCGGCCTCCGGGTCCAGCAGCAGCGTCTCCTCCCAGGAGGCCTGGAAGAAGCCCCGCTTCTCACCGCCGAAAACGTTGCGCCCGCCGGCCAGGCGCGCGGCGTCCGAAATAAAGGTCAGACCTCCGGTGGTCCAGCCGCCGGCGTCCACCTCGATATAGAGCTTAACCGGCTCGCCGGCGGGAGGCTTGGGCGCCAGGGCCGCGAGTTTGCGGGCCAGCGCTTCCCCCTCCTTTTTGCGGCCCAGGGCGGCCGCTATCAGCCGCACGGTGTTGAGGATATCGGCCACGCTCTTCTCTTCGGGCAACGAGACCACTTTGACGCCCAGCGACGACAACTGTTTCGCCACCGCCGCTCCGGCCCAGGCCCCGGTAAATACCACGTCGGGCTGCAGCGCGTAGACCTTCTCTATGTTGGGGCGCAGGTAATCGCCGGTCTTCTCTATCGCGGCCGCGCCGGCCGGCCAGTTGCAGAAATTGGAAACGCCCACCAGGTCGCTGCCCGCTCCCAGTTCGAAGATGATCTCGGTATAGGAAGGCAGCAGGGAAACGGCCCGCAGGGCCCGCGCCGGGACGGCGCAGCAGAACAGCAGCAAGGCGGCCAGAATTTTTGCCATAAATAAAAAAGCCCTCGCTCCAAAGAGAAAGGGCTCGCTCTCCCCTCGGAAGTCCCCGCAGGGCGGGGTTCGCAGTAGACCGGGCTTAGCCTTGCGGCATCACCGTTGCGGGGCAGCCGGGGATTCGCACCCCGTTCCTTCTGCTCTACGATATTATGATACTAAAAAAGCGCCGGGCCGCGGTCAGGCGGCGGGCAGCGTGATCTCGGCGGCAAGGCCGCCGGGAGTCCTGTTGCGCAGCTTTATCGCGCCGTTATTGCGCATCAGCAGGTCGCGGGTGATCATCAGGCCCACGCCCGTGCCGTCGCTCTTGGTGGTCAGGGACTTGCGAAAAACGCTCTTGAGGGCTTCCTCTCCCATCCCGGGGCCGTTGTCGGAAATGGTCACGCGCGCGTCCTGGCCGTCCCGCTCGATGCCGATGGCCACGATCTTGTCGTCGTTGTTGCCGCTGACGGCTTCCACGGCGTTCTTGATGACGTTGAAAAAGGCCTGCTGCAGGTCCTGCCGGCAGGCGCTGATGGTGATATTGTTATGTTCGGGATTGTCCAGCTTGAAGCTGACGCCCTTGGCCAGCGGCGAGAAAGAGGCGATGGCCACCAGGTCCTTCATCATGTCGGAGAGGTGTATGCTCTCGCAGCCCGGCCCGCCCTGCTTGCCGAAACGCGTTATGCCCTGCAGCGACTCCACCATTCCCGCGGCCGTCTCGCGCACGCCCCGCAGCACTTCCAGGTCCTCGGGGGATTTGGTCTTGGCCATCTCCATCTCCAGGTAGCCGAAGATGCAGGAGATGGGCCCGCGCATGTCGTGGGCTATGCGGTGAGCCAGCACGCCCAGCTGCGCGGTGGCGTTGAGCTCGGAGAACTTGCGCATCAGCGCGTCCTTCAGCTCCCGCTCACGCGACAGTTTCACATTGAGCTTCTCGAAGATCTGCCACGAGAGGCGCCGCATGACGAACAAGTAGAGCACGGTGATGCCGGCTATCAGCAGCGTGGCGGGCAGGCTGCCGTAGATCTCGGCGGCCCAGGAGTTGGCGTACGGCAGCAGCCCGGCGTACTGGCCCAGCACCACGCCCAGGTAGCCGGCCATTATGGCCGGCAGGGTATAAGGCCCGGACACGCCGTACATGCCTTCCGTGACGAGGATGGTGAAGAACATGAAGACGAAAGGCGATACGATGCCGCCGGTGAAGTGCACGGCCACCGTCAGGATGGCGGCGCCGACCAGGCCCATCAGGGTGTTGCCGCGGCGGGCGTCGTTCCTGGCCGCGCGGCTTAACAGCAGGAAATAACCGCCGTAGACGGCGGCACTCAGCAGGCCCAGCGCGCCCAAGGCCTTGGGCAGCGGCGCTCCGAAGGCGAATATCACGACGGCGGTGGCCAGCGACATGCCGGCGGCTATCAGGACCTGCGCCTTGATCTGGCCCGCGTATTTACTATCTGATCCCTGTTCGGTCATTGTTATTACTATAACTCCTCTAAAATAAGAGTTTATAGTATTGACCGGAATTAATATATACCCTAAAAGGGGTAGAAGGGTTTTAAGGCTTCGAGAGCCCTTCGCGGATGGCGTAGCGCACGATGTCGGTCTGCTTGTGGATGTCGAGCTTGCGGAAGATGTTGCGGCGATGGACGAGCACCGTACTCTCGGTAATGCGCAGGCGCGAGGCGATCTGGGAGTAACCCAGGCCCTCGGCGGTCAGGCGCACCAGCTCGCGCTCCCGGGCCGTCAGCAGGGAAGCCCGCACGGGGCCCGGCTTGCGGGTGCGCTGGGCGGCGGTGCTGAGCACGGACGCCAGCGACTGGCTGACATAGCGCTGGCCGCGGTGCACGGTGCGCAGCGCGCGCGCCACTTCCTCGGCCGCCGTCTCCTTGACCAGGTAGCCCATCGCGCCGGAGATCAGGGCCTTCTCCACGGTGGGCTTGTCGTCGTGCATGCTGAGGATGATCACCCGCGCGCCGGCCCGCTCGGCCAGCAGGCGGGTCATGGCCTCCAGCCCGTTGAGCACCGGCATGGAGATGTCGAACACGCAGACGTCGGGCGAGGAACTGCGCGCCAGGGCCAGCGCGCGCCTGCCGTCGCGGGCCTCGCCGGTGACCAGGATGTCGGGAGCGGTGCTCTTGAGCACGGCCTTGATCCCCTCGAGCACCACGGGGTGGTCGTCGGCCAGCAGCACGCGGATCCTGCCCGCGGCGCTCACCGCGCCCCCCCGCGGGCCAGCGGCAGTTCGGCCTTCAGCGTGGTCCCGGCCCCGGTCCTGGAGTAGACGGAAAAGTAGCCGCCGGCGGACTCTGCCGCTTCGGCCATCATCTTGAGGCCCAGGCTGTCTTTCTTGCCGCGGCGGCCGGCCGGGTCGAAGCCGCGCCCGTCGTCGCGCACGGTCAGCGTCATCCAGCCCCCGCCGCACTCCACCAAAAATTCGAGGCTGCCCGCGCCGGAATGCTTCTCGGCGTTGCGCAGCGCTTCCTGGGCCAGGCGGTAGAGCACTATCCCCAGCGGGCTTCGGGCGGCGCGCCCGCGCTCGGGCAGCCGCACGCTCGCGCTCACGGCGATGCCGGAGCGGCGCTCGAAGGCGGCCAGCAGGTCCTTCAGCGCGGCGCCCAGGCCGCTGACGGCCATGCCCGGCGGCCAGCTCTCCACGCAGGCCCCCTTCAGGTCGGCGGTCATGGTTTTCAGCATGCGGCGGGTTTCCGCCACGCGGGCCAGGCCGGCGCGCTTGCGGCCGAGGCGCAGGTCCTCGCCCAGCAGCAGCAGCGCCGAGGACAGCCCCACCTGCATGGCGCCTATAGCGTCGTGCAGCGAGGCGGCCAGACGCTTCTTCTCCTCCTCGCGGGCCAGCATGATGCGGGCCGAGACGCGCCGCCCCTCCTCCTGCTGTTCGAGGCGGCTGGTAACGTCGCGCTCCACCACTATACCGTAAATTGAGTCGCCCAGGCGCACGTTGCGCGCGGTAACCTCGGTCGCCAGGGGGCTGCCGTCACGCCGGAGCTGGCGGACCTCGAAGCCTCCCGCCCCGCCGCTGAGGCTGGCCAGGCGGCCCCGGCCCAGCGAGGCGCCCAGCACGGTGACGGGCTTGCCGGCCAGCTCGGAGCGCGAGTAGCCGTGCAGGGCCAGCGCCGCCGGGTTGGCGTCGCGGATGACGGGGGTGCGGCCGGAAGGAAGCTCCAGCAGCAGGATGGAATCCCGCGCCTGTTCGAAGATCAGGCGGTACAGGTCGCCCCCCGCGGCAGCGGAGGGCCGCTGGGCGTGGACGCTGGTCCCGGCGCGCTTTTTCATATGCCTTATTCTTGCATAACTGCCGCCGCCGGTCAATACGGGCGGAAAAAAGGAATATTGTTGTATAATCAATAAATTACCCATATAAATCACTGAGGACAGCCACGCAACGCCATGAGACAGATCAACGTGCTGCTTATTGAAGACAACCCGGGAGACGCCGAACTTACGCGGCAGTCCCTCGAGGCCTCCAGGCTTTCGGTGCGCCTGACGGTAGTGGACGACGGCGAGAAGGCGCTGAAGTACCTGCGCCAGGCCGCCCCCTACCAGAAAGCCGAGCGGCCCGACCTGGTGCTGCTCGACCTGAACCTGCCCAAACTGCCGGGCGGCGAAGTGCTGCGGGCCATGAAGGGCGACAAGGCCCTGCGGGGCATCCCCGTGGTGGTGCTCACCACCTCCGAGGAGGAGAGCGAGATCTCCCGCTGCTACGCCGAAGGCGCCAACTGCTACATCGTCAAGCCGGCAGACTTTAAATCCTTCATGAGCATAGTCAGCGCCATAGAGGAATTCTGGCTCTCCGTAGTCAAGCTCAACGACCCCGACAAGGCCCGCCGCGCCGCCAAGCCCGACGCAGGCGCGCGCTAACGCATGCGCCTGCCGCTCATCGCCCTCCTCGCCCTGCTGCCCGCCGCCGCCCTGGCCTCTCCAGGGGGCGAGCTGGACTTCTTCGATTTCGAGCGCGCCTCCCTGGACGAGACCCTGAACGTCAGGACCGCCGTGGCCTCCCGCCTGGATTTCCCGGCGCGCGAAGCCCCCGGCATAGTCACCGTCATCACGCGCGCGGAAATAATCAACGCCGGCGCCAGGAACCTGGCCGACGCGCTGCGCCTGGCCCCCGGCCTGGACCTCGGCGTGGACGTGGAGAGCACCCTGGGCGTGGGCATACGCGGCAACTGGGCCTACGAGGGCAAGGTGCTGCTGGTCGTGGACGGCCAGCGCTACAACGAACCGTTCTTCGGCACCGCGCAGATAGGCCGCATCCCGGTGGAGCAGATAGAGAAGATAGAGATCATCCGCGGCCCCGGCTCCTCGGTCTACGGCGGCTTCGCCGGCCTGGGCGTCATCAAGATAGACACGCGGAGCGCCAAGGCGCTCGACGGCGCGGAGGCCTCGGCGGCCTACGGGCGCATGCAGCGCGGCGGCGCGGAGGCCTCGGCCAACTTCGCCTATGCGAAGGTTTACGAAGACTGCGAGTTCTCGGCCCAGTTCCACCACTCCGGCGCCGACCGCAGCGACCGCCGCTACGCCGCCTTCGACGGCACCGCCTACGGCATGAACGGCGACTCCGACTTAAAGTCGCGCGGCCTGAACCTTCACTCGCGCAATCCCTGGTTCACCGCCAGGTTCATCGCAGACCTCTACCGCACCGAACAGCGCGACGGCTCCAGCAGCTCCACTTTCTCCGGAGCGCTGGCGCGCAATTTCGACGCCTACTTCGCCGAGCTAAGCCGGGAGCTGAGGCTTGCCGACAATTTAACGCTTACTCCCTCATTCAACTACACCTACCAGGAACCCTTCAACGGCTATGACGCCGCGGATTACCCGCGGGACAAGTCCAGCCATTCCTCCAGGCTGACCCTGGTAGCGGCCTACGAGGCAGCGGGCGGCACGCAGCTTTCGGGCGGAGCGGAATATCTGGTAGATAAAGCCATCCTGGCCGACAATACCCCGGATTTGCCGCTTTACGACTTCAAAGGCGGCAAGCGCAACGTGAAATACACCAACACCGCTTTATTCCTGGAAGGCCTCACGCAATCCCCGCTGGGCTTATTTTCCATCGGCGCCAGGTACGACAAGAACCAGGAGTTCTCCCAAGCCTTCTCGCCGCGCCTGGCCTGGACCAAGGTCTTCGGTTCTTTCCACGCCAAAGCCATACACAGCCGCTCTTTCAGGGCGCCCGGCATAGACAACCTGGCCATGAACGCCGACCTGGGCCCCGAGCGGGTCACCGTCACCGAACTGGAAACCGGCTATAAGCTCACGGACTACCTGTTCGTCTCGGCCAATGTCTACGATATTCGCATAAAGGACCCTATAGTCTTCTATCTGGGTTCGCCGTCCCCCGGCAACCCCGACGGGCAGGCCTACGGCAATTACGGGCGCACCGGCACCAACGGCTTCGAGCTCACCGCGCGCCTCAAGCAGGCCTGGGGCTACGCCGACGCCTCCTACTCCCGCTACGCCGCCGCGCACAACACGGTGGACTTCTATAGCGCGGGCTCCGGCGGCGAGCTGCTGGCCTTCGCCCGGGACAAGTTCACGCTGAACTCCAGCTTCAGGCTGGCCGGGGACTTCTCGGTAAATCCTTCGGCCGTCTACCTGGCCGGCAGGTACGGCTACCGCTCCGCCGAGGACGTCAGCCGCTTCGACGACGTGCTGCTGGCCAACGTGAATTTTTCGCTGAAGAACCTGGCCGGCGGCCGCCTGGAGCTGGGACTGGGGGTTTACGATATTTTCAGTTCGGGCTACGCCTACCTGCAGCCTTACGACGGCGGGCACGCCCAGCTGCCGGCGCAGTCCAGGGAGGCCCGCCTGCGGCTGGCCTGCAAGTTCTAATCCGGCCGCTTTTACGACAATGACAGCAGGACCGACCAAACACAGCATCTCGCGCCACGCCGCCGCAGCGGCGCTATTGGCGCTGCTGCTCTGCGCTCCCGCCCTGTGCGCCGCCCAGGAGGCGGCCGCGGTGCTGGCCAAAGGCTCGGGGCTCTACTTCGAGGCCTCGCTGGCTTTCCAGAAGGCGCTAGGCCGCCCCGTGCAGGTTTACGATCTGGCCGCCGGCAAGCCCTCCCTGCCGCGCGGGCTCAAGGTCGCGGCGGCCTTCGGCTCCAAGGCCGCCGCCCTGAAGTATCCGGCCGGGGCCAAACTCATTATCCTGCTGGCCCCGGGCTACACCCCCCCAGCCGGCAGCCGCGCCACCGTAGTCTCGGCCTACCCCGAACCGGTCCAGGCGCTGGCCGCCTATAAGTCCCTGCAGCCCAGCTTGGCGCGCCTGGCCGTCTTCTACCGCGGGGCGCCTGACGCCGGCTACCCAGCCGAGCTGGCCCGGGCCGCGGCCCGCCTGGGCGTAGAGATTATCCCGGTGCCGCTGGACGCCCCGGAAAAGTTCCCGGACGCGCTGCGGGCCCTGGACCGTGCCGACGCCTTCTGGCTGCTGCCCGAGCCCGCACTCATCACCAAGACCTCTCTCAAGGTGCTCTCGGAATTTTCCTGCGCGCACAAGACTCCCTTCTACTCCCCCTCGGCCGGCCTGACCGAGCTGGGCGCCGCCGCCTCCTTCGCGCCCGGAGTGGAAGACACCGCGGCGGCCGCGGCGGAAGCGGTAGCCCGCGCGCTGGCCGGCGAGGCGCTGCCCCCTGTGATTTATGCGCCGCGCTCCGCCCTGACGGTAAACGAGGCTTTCTCCAGGCGCTGCGGCCTGCCCGTCAGACTGCCCGGCGCGGCGGGAGGCGCCAGGTGAAACTCCGCGCCAAATTCCTGGTTTTCCTGCTGCCCCCGCTGCTGCTCAGCGGCCTGGCCATACATTATTTCACCGGCCGGGCCGTCTGCGATACCCTGCACGAGGAAGCCGCCGCCGCGGCCGCCGCCGGCGCCGCCCGCGTGCTGGAGTCCTCCACGGTGGACTTTACCGCCCCCCGGGAGCAGGACCTGCTGCCTTTCCTCTACGACCTGAGCGGGGGCCTCAAGGCCTCCTACGCTTTCTTCGCGGGCCAGGACGGCCGCATAGTGGCGCATACCGACGTCGGCCGCCGAGGCGGCGCGCTGCCGGAGTCAGAGGGCAAGGCGCTCCCGGGCGGAGCCTCCTACTCGCTGCGGGGCGAGGGGGCGCACGCTTTAATGGAAGTGCTGGTGCCTGTCTCCGAACTCCGCGCGCATTCCCCCGAAGAACTGGCCCTGCTGGGCGCCGAGGCCCCGCCCGGGAGGCTGGGCACCCTGGCGCTGGGCCTGCCGCTCGACGCGGCCTACGCCACCGAGCGGGGCATAGCCCGCAAGAACGCCGCCATCCTGGCCGGCGTCCTCATTGCGGTAGTCCTGATGACCTTCGCGCTGGCCACGCTGGTGCTGCGGCCGGTGCGGCAGCTGGCGCTGGCCACCGAGCGCATCCGCCGCGGCGACTACGGCTCGGAGATTCCGGTGGCCTCCGGCGACGAGCTGGGCGAGCTGGCGCGCAGCTTCAACACCATGTCGCGCACCCTCTCGGGCACCATAGTTTCCAAGAACTACCTGGACGCCATCGTCGACAACATGCTCGACATGCTGGTCGTCACCGACCTCGACGGCGCTATCCGCAAGACCAACCGGGCGGCCAGGGCCGCGCTGGTGCCGGCCGGCCTGAGCGCCGAGGGGCGCCATGTCGCCGCCTTCTTCCCCGCCGAGGACGGCGGCTGCCGCTGGCTGGCCCTGCTGCGCGAGCAAGGCGAGCTGCGCGACCACGAGGACCTGCTCGCCGCCGGCCCGGGCCCCGGCATCCCTGTGCTCGTCTCTGCCTCTTTCATCCTCGATAACGAGGGCGGCAAGTCGGGCATCGTGGCCGTCATCCGCGACATCGCCCTGCGCAAGAAGTACGAGGCCGAGATGGCGCGCTCCAACGAGGACCTGCAGCGCTTCGCCTTCGTGGCCTCGCACGACCTGCAGGAGCCGCTGCGCACCATCTCCAGCTACATCCTGCTCCTCGAGAACAAGTACCGCGCCACCCTCGGCCCCGACGCCGAGCGGCACGTGGACTTCATCACCGGCGCGGTACAGCGCATGCGCGCGCTGGTGCGCGACCTGCTGGAATATTCCAAGATCAACCCGGCGCTGCGCCTGGAGGATGTGGACACGGACGAGGCGCTGGACTACGTGCTCGCCGTGCTGCAGGACGCCGTCTCCGCCGCCGGCGCCACCGTGGAGCGCGGCGACCTGCCAGTGATCCGGGCCGACCGCAGCCACCTCGAGCGGCTGTTCCAGAACCTGGTGCTCAACGCGGTTAAGTTCAAGGACGGCGGCGCCCCGCGGGTGCGCGTGGACGCGGGCCAGGGTAAAGGCGGCTGGGTGTTCAGCGTCAGCGACAATGGCCCGGGCATAGACCCGGCCCACGGCGCCAAGCTCTTCAAGCTCTTCGGCCGGCTGCACGGCAAAGGCGTGGCCGGCGCGGGCATAGGCCTGGCCTCTTGTAAACGTATAGTGGAATATTACGGCGGCGAGATCTGGTTCGAATCCGAGCCCGGCAAGGGCTCTACCTTCTTCTTCTCCATCCCTTCCAGACAGTAGGCGGCTAGTCCGCCGGCAGCGTGATCACGGCGGAGAACCCGCCGTTCACGCCGTTGAGCACCTTTATCCCGCCCCGGTTGCGGGTCAGCAGGTCGCGCGTGATCATCAGCCCTACGCCGGTGCCGTCGCTCTTGGTGGTGACGGACTGCCTGAAAACGGTCTTGAGCGTCTCTTCGCTCATGCCCGGCCCGTTGTCCGACACGGTCACCCTTGCGTCGGGCCCGCCGCGCTCTATGGCTATGGAGACGGTCCTGGCGCCGGGATTTGCGCTGACGGCGTCCACGGCGTTCTTGACCACGTTGAAGAAAGCCTGCTGCAGGTCCTGCCTGGAGGCGGTAACGGTGACGCCGTTGGCCGCCGGCGGGGCCAGTTCGAACCTGACCCCCTTGGCCTTGGGCGAAAAAGCGACTATGGCCAGCAGGTCCTTCATGAACTCGGCCAGGGGGATAGCCTCGGCGCTGGGCCCGCCCGGCTTGCCGAAGCGCGTGATCCCGTGGAGGGATTCCACCATGCGGTCCACCGTCTCGCTGACGCTGCGCAGCACTTCCTTCTCTTCGGGATCTTTCGCCTTGGCCGCTTCCAGTTCCAGGTAGCCGGAGACGGCGGCTATCGGCCCGCGCAGGTCGTGCGCTATGCGGTGGGCCAGCACGCCCAGCTGCGTCGTGGAGTTCAGCTCGGAGAATTTCCTGATCAGCGCGTCCTTTTCGCCGGCCTCGCGCTGCACCTGGCCGCGCAGGTTGCTGATAATGCGCGCGCTCATGCTCTTGGTCAAAGCTATGTAGACAACCGTCAGCGTGGCGATGATCAGCACGGCGGGCGGGCTGGCGTAGGCCGCCGCCGACCAGGGCACCAGGTTGGGCAGGAAACCGAAGAAGTGGCCCAGCACGACTAACAGGTACCCGGCTATGCTCGCCGGCATGGTGACCGGGTTATCGAGGCCATAGAAGCTCTCGGAGACCAGCATGGCGAAATAGAGGAAGATGAACGGCGAGACCAGGCCGCCGGTAAAATAGACGGCCGCCGTCACCACCACCACGCCGATCTGGCTGAGGATCACGCCGGCCCTGGTATAGCAGAATTTGCAGATCAGGCCGAAAAGGAGGAAGTACAGGAAGTAGACCAGCGCGCCCAGCAGGGCCAGCATGGAAAGGCCCTTGTGAAAAGGCATGGTCTCGCTGAAATAGCTGAAAGAAGCGAACAGGGACATGAGGCCGGCCGCGAAGGCGTTGAACCTGAGCATGTCCCGGGCTTTCCCTTCGGGAATGTTATTAGGCATACCGGCGGCAGGCGCCGCCACCCCCCCTTTACCGAATGATGCCGAGCCGGGCCGCCGCGCGCGCCAGGTCGGCGGCGAAGGCGGTCCCCAGCAGGGCCGCCGGGCGGCCCAGCGCCCTCTCCAGCCCCGGGTCGCGCCGCACCACGGCGTCGGCGCCCTTGGCCCGCGTTCCCGCGGCCATGTTCTCCAGCACGCCCAGCACGGGCACGCCGAGTTTTTTATAGAGCGCCAGTGAGCGCTCCAGCACGTCGTGCGCGAGCAGCGACGGGGCGGTAACGGCCAGCACCTCGGCGCCCTTCGCGAAGCGCATCACGTCCAGCGCCGCGTCGTTGATGCCGGGCGGCATGTCCAGCACCAGAAAATCCAGTTCCCCCCACTGCGTTATGGCCAGGAGTTCTATGATGGCGTCGGAAACGTTGGCGCCGCGCAGCGGCACGGCCTTGTTCTCCGAGAAGAACACCACGCTCATGAACTTCACGCCCTCGTACACGGGCGGCTCCAGGCCCTTCTCCTCTTTCGGGAAAAGGCCCTTGGCGCCCAGCACCAGGTGGCCGGAGGCGCCGGCGAAATCCAGGTCGAACAGGCCGGTCTTATAGCCCCGCTTGGCCAGCAGCAGCGCCAGGGTGGCGGCGGTGACGCTCTTGCCTATGCCGCCTTTCCAGCCGGTCACGGCGATGACGCGCTTGACGCGCTTGAGTCTCTCCGCTATCACGGACGGGCGGGGATCGATGTTCATTTTTCGCCCTTCAGGTAGCTGATGCTCACGCCGCGGCCGCGGGCGATCTCGAAGTCGGGGCTCTTGCACTTGGGGCATTTGAGGAAGGTGTGCGCCATCTCGGGCACGAAATGGATGAACTCGGCCTCGTCCTTGGTCTTGCGCAGGCCCTTGAGCGGGAACTCGTGCGAGCAGGCCTTGCAGCGGAAGGCGGCGGGCTCGACGGTGATCTTGAATTTGCAATCTTTAGCGGCCGGGAACTGCGCGCGCAGCTCTTCGAGGGCGAAGGTGAAGATCTCCTTGTCTATGGCCTGCAGCTCTCCGAAGAGCACGCCTGTTTCTTTAAGTTTTTTAAGTTTCTGCGCGCCGGCGTGTTCGACGGCGGTCTTGATGACGGATTCAGCGAGGGCCCATTCGTGCATGCCACTATTATACAAGTTAATAATAAAGGCTAAAACCCGCCGGCGCTACTTTTTCCAGGTGACGGTCAGGGAATTCTTTTTCCGGTCGTAGGTAAAGGCCAGGCCGGCCCGCCCGGCCGGCAGGGTTTTCACCGTATAGCCGAGGCGGCGAGGGGCGTCGCCGGCGCAGAGGGCGTCCGGCGCCAGCCCGGCCAGGAGCCACGGGTGCGTGCGCGCCAGGCGCGTCTTCAGCGGCCCCAGCGCCAGCGACTCGTCCTTTATGGCGAAATCCTCCGTCCCGGACGGGAATTCCAGGCTCGATGCCTTGTAGCCGAGGTAATGCCGGCCCGCGCAGAACACGGCGGCCCAGGAGAGCACCGGCGCGCGGTCCCCCTCCGCCAGGCGGATGAACAGCGCCGCGCGGTAGCCGGCGGCGCTCTCGGGCGCCTTCACTCCGGGGAACAGGATCTCGGCCCGGCCCTCGCCGCCGCGCACGGCCACCTTCACCAGGCTCTCCAGCCTGGGCGCGCCGCCGCCGTACCTGGCGTAGTACCCGGTGTCGGTGGGCGGCGGCACCGGCGGGATATTGTCCTCCGGGCAGCTGCGGCCGACCGGCATCCTTACCGCGTTGAGGTTGAAGTCCGGCGACAGGTCCTGGGCGCGCCCCTGCCCGGCCGCCAGCAGCAAAACGGTCAGCAGTACCGGGAGCAGCGGGGCGCGTTTCATATGCTCGCCTCTATTTGATCAGCCTGCGGAAGCTCGCTATCTCCATCGGCCGCAGTTCGGTGTCGCCGGGCGCTCGCCGGATGAGCGTGATATTGCTGCCCTGCGCCAGGCTGAGCGCGGCGTACTGCGCCTCGTTGGGGTTGCAGAGCAGCTGCACCACGCCCGGCTCGCCGGGGCCGGCGGACTTGTGCACGCCGGTCACTATCACGTTCTGCAGTATGGTGGCCGTCACCTTCTCCTTGGTGTCGGTGCCGGTCAGCGCGTCGAACGAGACCAGCATGTCCACCCGCTCGCCGCGGCCCAGGAACAGCGCCTGCGAGGCGGGGACGGGCAGGCTGACGCCGCGGTAGCCGGGCAGCACGCGGGCTTCGGGCGTATACCTGGCCGCCGGTTTTTTGCCGCCGCTCCGCGGCTCCTCGAAGATCTGCGCGAACAGGTCGCGGCCGCTCTTCAGGAGGCCGGAGGCGCTCTCGTCGAAGGCCTTGCGGTCGCTCTTCGCCAGCGCCCCGGTTAGCCCGTCGAAGGCGCGGGTGGCGGCGTCCAGCGTGGCCAGCATGGGCCCGCCGCGCCCGCCGAAGGATGTCTCCAGGCCGGCCCTGGTCACGCGCTCCACGCTCATGATAAAGCGTATGCGCATGTCGTTAAAGCCGGCGCTGTCCGCCATAGGGTCGGCCGCGGCCAGCCTGGCGGTGGCCTCGTAGAGGATGGAGACCGGCGTCTGCCAGACCACGGCCTCGCTGAGCTCCCCCTCGTCGGGGTCCTTCCACACCTTGCGCGCCGTCATGGCCGGCAGCGACCGCTCCAGCCAGGCCGGCAGCTGCAGCGTCTTCCTGCCCGGGTGGCAAGTGGTGGGGCGGTTCTTCACGCCGGCGTCCTGCACGGGCGAGAGGTAGTAGTAGAACAGCTGCATGTCTTCGGCCGCGCAGGCGGCGTCCCGGGGCGCGTAGCCGGCGGCCCCGGCCGGGGCGGCCAGCAGGGCCGAGAGCAAAAGTATGTTGAGTTCGAGTTTCATAAGTCCTCCGGGGCCCGCCTTACTTGATCAGCTTGCGGAAGCTGGCTATCTCCATGGGGTGCAGCTCGGTATCGCCGGGCGCGCGCACCACTATGCTCACGTCCCCCTGCGCTATGGCCAGGGCCGCGTACTGCGCCTCCACGGGGTTGAGCAGCAGTTCTACCGCGCCGGTCTCCGAGACCTTGGCGGGCTTGTGCACGTTTATGACCACCACGTTCTGCAGGAAGGTGGAGGTGACCTTTTCTTTGCGCTCCTTGCCGTCCTTGTCCTCCATCTTGGCGTCGAAGGTCACCAGCACGTCCACGCGGTCGCCTTTCTTGAGGAAGAGCAGCTGGTCCCCGCCTACGGTCACCGAGGTGCCCCTGTAGCCTTTCACCAGCCCCACGGCCTGAACTTTCGCTGCGGGCGCCGGGGCCCTTTCAGCGGCAGCCGCCGGCGCGGCCTGAGCTTTGCCAGCCTCAGCGGCCACGGGCCCGCCGGGGGCGCCGAGTTCTTCGGCGTAAATGCGGCCCGCCGCCGTAATAGCCACCGCGCAGACCAACGCTATCCTTAACATTTTCATAAGGCCTCCTTTATCCTTCTCTTAAAGCGTCCGCAACTCAAAGATCTGTTCCGGCTGCACCTCGCGGCGCTCCAGGGCGAAAGTGCCGCTGCCGGTTTCGAAGATTATGGCCGTCCCGCCAGGCCGCTCCGTGCTGCTGCCGCTGCTGAGTTCCATCACGGGGGCTTTTATGGGCTCGCCGCGCAGTTCGCCCATAGGCAGCGAGGCGAACATGGGGCCGGAGTTGCCGCCCCCGCGCAGGGCGGCCGGCAGGCGGGCGGCAAGAGTTTCAGAAGGCGGCAGCGGCTTGCCGAGCGGCGCCTGGGCGGCTATATGGGCCACTACGGCCGGGGGCTGCGGCGCGGGCTGGCGGCGGGCAATCGGCAGCAGGGCCACGGCTATGGCGGCGGCGGCGAAGGCGGCCCGGGCGTAATTATTGGCCAGCAGGCCGCGCAGAAGGGCGGCGAAGCCCTCGCCGGCGGGCACCAGGCGGGCGCGCAGGCTGGCCTTTATGCGGCTCTCGCCGCTGAAATCCAGAGCCGCTAAGGAGGCGGCCAGGCGCAGGGCGCCATCCCCGGAAACTGAAGAGATACCGCCGCCCCGGAGAAGGGCGTCGAGCTCTTTATTGAAGAGTTCAGCCTGCTCTGTCTCGTTCATATCATTTACCTTCCAAGTCGGCCTGCATTTTTTTCACGGCCCTGAAAATTATTATACCCACGTTGCTCTCGCCCAGCCCGGTCAGGCCTGCTATCTCCCTGTTGTTCATGCCCGAGGAGAACTTGAGCGCTATGAGGTCCCGGGACCGCTCGTCCAGCCGGCCGATGGCGTCCAGCAGCCGCTCCCGCTCTTCTTTGCGCTCCAGGGCGTCCGGGAGCCTGGGGTCGCGGGCTTCGGGTTCGGGGGCGTCGTCCAGCGAGACTTCCCCCCTGCGGTTCCGGCCCCTGGCCCAGTCGGCCACCGCGTTGCGCGCTATGCCGAACAGCCAGCCCTGCGCCGGCCCCCGGCTCTGGTCGTAGGTCTCGTAACCGCGCAGCGCCGCTTCAAAGATCCGTCCCGTCACATCGTCCGCCTCAGCCGCCAGCCGCACATGATAGCGTACGTAGTTGTACACCTTGTTGAAGTAGCGGTCGTAGAGCTCGGCGAAATCCATAGCGTTCCTCTATACTAATAAATACGGCGCCCGCCCGAAAGTATTACATCCCTCCCCCCTGTTTTTATAAGCATCTTACGAATATATAGAGATTAGCTGGTTCCCCTATGGGCAGGAACGCAAAACGCGCTCGCGCACACCGTGCGCTCGCTCATCAATCGGGCTCGGCGCTACGCAAGCCTCGCCCTCATGAAGGTTTTGCTAACCCTGCCCATAGGGTCTCCGCCAGGTGCTAATTGTAAAAAGGGACGTCATCACGCATGAGACACTCACGGAGGGGCTGGCAAGGGGGTGGTTTCGGAAGGCCCTCACGGAGGGAGGAGCTTGCGTAAGCGCGACGACTGAGTGAGGAGGGGCGGCCACGGTGTGGCCGACCCCGTGCCTGACGGGGCCACCCCCTTGACAGACCCGACTGGGCACCGCGGCACAGTTTGACCCGATTTCAACCTTTTTGCTTGACCCGGGAGGGGCGTTTTGCTATACTATTCCTAGTTGGTTCCGTACCTTACAAGTCGCGAAGGTATCCTCAAAAGTCCAAAGACTACCCGCGCGATGATGTTCTTCCCAGCTAGTATTCGGAAGACGCGTTAAGTTTCCACCTACCTCAGGAACTTAGCACAAAGTATCGGAAATATAACAAAGATTATATTTCGGAGGCTTATTGCTATGTTAAAGTTCGTCAAATCGGTTATTTATATATCCCTTATAACGGCCCCCCTGTGCGCCGCCGCCCAGTACAACGCCGTTGAAAACGTCCTCGCCAATACCGACCCCGGTCTGGCCGACGCCTTCCGCAAGGCCGGCCAAGAGCTGCCCGTCTTCAGCGTGCCCGCCCCGGTGAGCATCTCGGACGAGCGCTATTCCGACACCCCGGCCGAGCAGTACCTGCCCCTCAGCCGCCGGACCGTGCTGGAATACGAGTATACCTCCAGCGAATTCACCGCCCCCAAGACCATCCGCCTGGAATACCTCTCCTACTCCGAAAAGGACAGGACCGCGGCCGTCAACATGATCATCTTCAACAAGAGCAAGCCCCGCGTCGTTAACTTCGTCATCACCGCCGACGCCCAGGGCGTGCGCTCTTCCGATTCCCCCCTCTACGGCCCCCGCCTGGAGTTCCCCCTGCCGCTGACCTACAACGCGGTGTGGAACGAGGGCGCCGACCGCAACCGCGTGGCCGCCCTGAACGCCAAGGTCACCGTGCCCGCCGGCGCCTATAACGGCTGCCTCAAGATCACCACCCGCCTCAGCGGCGGCGACGCCGGCTCGGCCGAGCGCTACTACGCCCCCGGCGTGGGCCTGGTCTACGAGAAGATCAACTCCGAGGACAGGCAGGAAACGCTGAAGCTGGTCTCCTACCAGCTTAAATAAGCCTTCCCGTCCCAAATAAAAAACCCCGGCTCTCACCGGGGTTTTTTATTGCCTTGGGAGGACTAAGCGCCGAGGCCGGGGATGCCGCCCAGCGCGCTCATCTTCCCGGCGGCCGCCTTCTGGCTCTCGCGCACGGCGCGGTTGACGGTCTCGGTCAGGGAGGCCTCGAGCTTGGCCTTGTCGGCGCCGGCGAGGTCCGCCTTGATCTCCACCTTCTTTACTTCCTGCGAGCCGGTGATGGTCACCTTCACCAGGCTGTCCTCGCTGGCCAGTTCCAGGCCGTCCAGCTCCTTCTTGATCTCGTCCATCTTGCGCTTCATTTCCCAAAGCTGTTTCATCTTGTCGAGCATAGCTTTCTCCTTGTTATTTAACCAATCTGCGTATCTTGATATTCAAAGCCGCGAAGAGCAGCGTCATGAACGGGCTGACATAGTTGAACACCGCGTAGGGCAGGTAGTCCAGCGTGCCCACGCCCAGCACGCCGGCCTGGTAGGCCCCGCAGGTGTTCCAGGGCACCAGCGCCGAGGTGACGGTGCCGGAGTCTTCCAGCGTGCGGCTGAGGTTCTCCGGGGCCAGGCCCTTCTCCTTGAACGGCTCGGCGAACATCTTGCCCGGCACCACGATGGCCAGGTACTGGTCGGAAGCGGTCAGGTTGACGGCCAGGCAGCTGGCCACGGTGCTGGCGAACAGGCCGAACACCGAGTTGGCCATGCGCAGCAGCGTGGAGCTGATCTTGTGCAGCGCGCCGATGGCTTCCATCACGCCGCCGAAGAACATGGCGCAGATGATCAGCCACACCGTGTCGAGTATGCCCTTCATCCCCTTGGAGGCGAATAGGTCGTTGAGACTCGGCTCCGAGGTAGCGATGGAGGTTTTCACCGTCATCGCGTTCATCACGCCCTTGTAGGCCGACAGGAAATCCAGGCGTTCCACGCCGGCCAGGCCGGCCAGCACCTGCGGCTGGAAGACCAGGGCGAAGGCCCCGCCCAGCAGCGTGCCCACTATGAGCGCCACCAGCGGCTGCGTCTTGCGCACTATCATGAAGATCACCAGCGCCGGCACCAGGAACAGCCACGGCGTCACGGCAAAAACCGAGTCTATGGCCGCCATCACGCCGGCGGCGTCGGCCGCGCCGTGGGGCTTGATGGTGAAGCTCAGCCCTATGAAGGCCAGCAGCGTCACTATATACGTCGGGACCGTGGTGATGGTCATGTAGCGCACGTGCGTGAACAGGTCCGTGCCGGCCATAGCGGGCGCCAGGTTGGTGGTGTCGGACAGCGGCGAGAGCTTGTCGCCGAAATAGGCCCCGGAGATCACGGCGCCTGCCGTCATGGCCTCGGGAATGCCCACCGCCTTGCCTATGCCGATCAGGGCCACGCCCACGGTGGCCGAGGTGGACCAGCTGCTGCCGGTGGCCAGCGAAACTACCGAGCAGACCAGCAGCGTGGCCGGCAGGAAGACGTAGGGATTGAGGATCTTGAGGCCGTAGTAGATCATCGACGGGATGATGCCGCTGATCAGCCAGGCGCCCGACAGCGCGCCCACCATCAGCAGTATCAGGATGGCCCCGGAGGTGGACTTGAGGTTGCCGGACACGTGGGCCAGCATGCTGTCGTAGGTGACCTGATGCCGGAAGCCCACCAGGGCCGCTATGGCCCCGGCCAGCAGCAGGATGAACTGGTTGGACCCGCCCACGGCGTTGTCGCCGAAGACATGCACATTGTAGGCCAGCATCCCCACCACCGCCGCCACCGGGAACAGGGCGGCCCCGAGGCTGATGGGGCGGTTCTCGTGCTGGCTTGGTATCATAGGTTTCCAATTCTATTAAAATACTCCGCCAGTTCGATAGCGGTTTTTTCCACCTCCGGGCTCAGCCCTTCCCTGTAGTCCAGGGACTTGGCCTGCACCCCTATCACCGCCAGTTCGCAGCCGGTATCCTCTTTTACTATGGAGAAAGTTACCGACAGCGGGAAACTGTGGGTGGAAATGGGCATGGCCTGGTTGATGGCCTCCAGCGGGATAACACGCACTTCCCCCGCCCGCCCTTTAAAATGGGCCGCATCCACCAGTATGACCTTGTCCGGTTTCCAGTTTATCGCCGTCTGGGCGATGCTCTCCGGAGTAGTGCCGGCATCGAGGAGCAGCATGTCGGGCCTGTTGAACGCGACGTGGGAGCAAACGTAAGGGCCGACGCCATCGTCGGCCCTTAGCGTACTGCCCAGCGTTACTACCAGCGTCCGGCCCTTGGGGACCAGCGCGGCGGCTGCCTCGTCATTCCACGAAGGTGACATCGAGGAAGTGAGCGGAGCAGGAAATGCACGGGTCGTAGGCCCGCACGAGCATCTCGAGCTTCAGACGTATGCTGTCCTTGGACTCGGTGAGGATCTCGGGCAGGAACTTGGCGAAGTCGTGCTCTATGTTGTTGACGTTCTGGTTGGTCGGGATGATGCAGTTGGCAACCTTGATCATGCCGGCCGCGTCCGTGACGTAGTTGTGGTGCAGGATACCGCGCGGCACCTCCACCGAGCCCACCCCGTCGCCGGCGCGCACCGGCACGGCGCCCTTCTCATTGACGCCCACGGTGATCGCCTGCGAGTAGTCCAGCCCGGTCTTTTTGAGGTCCTTAAGGATGCCCAGCGCGTGATGGTAGCAATGGATTATCTCCACCACCTGCGCCATCGTGTTCATGAACGGATTGTGGCAGACGGGCTTAAGGCCGATCTCGTTGGCGTAAGCCTTGGCTTCGGGGAGCAGTTTGTCGAAGTTCAGGTTGAAGCGGGCGAGCGCGCCCACGAACACGCTCTCGCGGCTCCACTTGGAGAACTTGGCGGAAGAACGCGGGTCCACGAACTCGTTGGTGGACGCGCGGTATTCGCGCTTGGACACCCGCTTGCCGTCGGTGCTGCCGATATCGCCGCTGAGCATCGGGTACTCCGCGTCGTCGCTGACCAGGGCCACGTACTCGGTCTCGCGCTTGAAGTCCGGCAGCTTAAGCGTCTTGGCAAGCTCCAGCAGCGGCCCCAGGTCGGCGGCCATGTCCTCGAGGATCTTTATCTGCGCGTCTATCTCTTTCTTGGAGGGCAGCTTGGTCCAGCCGCCCACGATCGCAGTGATCGGGTGCGTATGCCGCCCCACCAGGATATCGCAGACGTCGTTAACGCCCTTCTTCAGGCGCAGGATCTGGCGCACCACCTGGTTGTGGGTGGAGACCAGCGGGATGAAGGAGGGCACCCCCAACGCGTCCGGAGCCACGAGCAGGAAAGCGTGCAGGATATGGCTGTCGAGGAACTCGTAGTCGAGCAGCAGCTTGCGCAATTTTATCGTCTGCGCGGTCGGCGTAATGCCCAGCGCGTCCTCGGCCGCCTGCACGCTGGCGAGCGTGTGGCCGCAGGAGCAGATGCCGCAGATGCGGCTGGTGATATGCTGGGCCTCGAAGATGCTGCGGCCGCGCAGCATGCCCTCGAACAGGCGGGGCGTCTCCACCACGTGGAACTCGCACTTCTCTATTTTGCCGTTCTTGACATTGGCGACTATATTGCCATGGCCTTCCACGCGGGTGACGTACTCTACCTTGATATCCAGGTCTTTAATGTCAGCCATTATTTTGCACCTTCCTTGCACTTGTTGTACATCGCGAACTTGTTCTTCATAAGTTCGGGGTCCAGGTTGTATTTCGCTATGATGTCCTTGGCCGCCTGGGTGGCGGGGTGGGTGAGCAGGCCGCGGCAGCCGTAGCAGATGTTGCCGTTGTTGACGCACCAGGAATTGCAGCCGGCCTTGGTCCACGGGCCCAGGCAGACCAGACCGCGCTCGTACATGCAGACGTTCTCGTTGAGCTTGCACTCCGCGCACACCGGGTTATCCGGCACGGTGTAGGGGAGTCCCCGCAGGGCGTGCTTTACCACCTCTATGATCTCCGGCGGGTATACCGGGCAGCCGTTGATGTAATAGTCCACCTTAACCACCTGGTCCACGGCCTTGGTCGGCGTGCTGTCGAAGAGCTTGTAGTCCTTGCCGTAGACGCTGGCCCGTATTTCGTCGAGCTCGAAGGAATTCTTCATGCCGTTGACGCCGCCGGTGCAGGCGCAGGCGCCGTAAGCTATGAGCACCTTGGCCCGGGCGCGGATCTTCTTGAGGCGCTCCTCGGCGTGGTGGTCGCCTATCGAGCCTTCGATGAAGACCACGTCGTAGTCGCCGTCCCACTTCTCGCTGATAGCCTCGCGGAACTCCACCACTTCGATGGCGCCGAGGATGTCGAGCAGCGTCTCGCCGAGGTTGGTGATCTGCAGCTGGCAGCCCTCGCAGGAGGCGAAGTCGAAGAACGCCACCTTGGGCTTGGCGGCGGCCGCGGGGGCCTGCGCCGGGGTCTTTACGGGTTCGTTATTCTTGGTCATTTAGTTCTCCGTATTAAAGTTTCTTCGATTCCTTCACCTCTTCGTAGGTGAAGGTGGGGCCGTCCTTGCAGCAGTAGTAGTTCTTGGGGTGGTCTATCTGGCAGTGGCCGCATTTCCCCATGCCGCATTTCATGTGCCGCTCGAGCGACAGGATGATCTGCCGCTCGGGCAGGTTCTTCTTGAGCAGCTCGGCGATGACGAACTTGTACATGATGGGCGGGCCCACCACTACGCCGAAGGTCTTTTCGGGGTTGATGGTCACGCCGGGAATGAGGCTGGTGATCAGGCCCACGTTGCCGGTCCAGTCGGGGGCCGTGCGGTCCACCGTGCAGGAGAAGTTCACGTCCAGGCGCTTCTGCCAGTCCTTGATCTCCTCGCCGAAGAGCATGTCGGTAGGGGTCTTGCAGCCGAGCAATATGTCCACCTTGCCGAACTCGCGGCGGTTGTCGATCACGTAATTGATGAGCGAGCGCAGGGGCGCGATGCCCAGGCCGCCGGCGACGAACAGCAGGTCGTTGCCGGTCATCAGCTTCACCGGGAACGGCTTGCCGAACGGCCCGCGGATGCCCAGCCAGTCGCCCTTGCCCATGGAGTGCATGTGCTTGGTCAGGCGGCCGGCGGAACGCACGGTCAGCTCGAAGCTGCCGCGCTTGGTCGGGGAGGAGCACACGGAGATGGGCGCTTCGCCCACGCCGTAGAGCTCCACCTGCACGAACTGCCCGGGCTCGTGGTCCAGGTCGCCGTCCTCGAGCTTGATGTCGAACCACTTTTCGGTGGCCGTCATCTGCTTGGCGGCTATGATCTGCCCTTTGCGGAGTTTCCAGTTGGAGTTGTGTATCTCGGTCATGGTATATCCTTATTTGTGCTCGGCGGCCAGGGCCTTCAGGGTGTCCTTCAGGTTGATCTTGGCCATGCAGGTGCGCGTGCAGCGGCCGCAGCCGGTGCAGAAGGAGCGGTAGAACTTTTCGAGCGGGTACTTGAACTTGCGGTAGAAGCGGTGGCGCTGCCGGTTGGCGCGCTCCTCGCGGAAGTTCTCGCCGCCGGCCACGGTGGCGAAGGTCTCGAACTGGCAGGAATCCCAGGTGCGGTTGCGCGACCCGGTCTTCAGGTCCAGGTTGATGGTGTCGGCCATGTCGAAGCAGTAGCAGGTGGGGCAGACATTGGTGCAGTTACCGCAGCTGACGCAGCGCTCGCCCAGGTCTTGCCAGACCTTGCTGTCCATGCTCTTGGCGAAGATCTCGGGGAGTTTCTTGGGATCCACTCCGATCTCGTTCTGGAAGGTGTGCTTCTTGCCCTCGCGGACCTTGTCCAGGGCCAGCATGTCGGCCGTGGAGGTTTTGGGCAGCCCCATGCTCTCCACCAGCTCCTCGCCCTTCTGGGTACCCACGTGGATCACCCACTTGTCGCCGATGTCGGTGAAAAACAGGTCGTAGCCGCCGTTGGGGTAGTGGTTGCCCACCAGCGCGCAGCTGGCGTTGCCGTCGCAGTACTTGTTGCACTCGAGGCCGATGATGAAGATGCTCTCTTTGCGCAGCAGGTAGTTGTAATCGCGCGGCTTCTCGGAGAACACCATGTTCAGGCACTGTATGCCGGCCAGGTCGCAGGTGTGCACCGCGAAGATGGCCAGCGGCTCGTTCTCGAGCACGGCCTTGTCCTGGGGCTTGCCGCCGTTCAGGTCGAAGTCCAGCAGCTTCTCCCGGGGCGGCATGAAATATTTCTTGGGCGGGAGTATCGTGGGGATATAATCCATCGATATCTCGTCGGCCGAAGTCACTTCCTCGAAAGCGTAATTATTGTGCCCTTTCGCCACAGGGGCGCAGACCTTCATTTTCTTGGCAAGCTTTTTAATGAAACCGTCAAGCTCGCCCTTCATCAGTATGTGATAGTTCACGGTGACCTCCGTTGACATATTAACGACGCTGCCTAGATATTATATTCTAATTTCTCCGCCTTTACCCGCGCCCGGCCGGCACGGCCATGTCGGATATCTATTATCCGTATTAGCGTTGCTTATATCACCTCACCCCCGCCCGGGCCTCCCGGCATAGGCCGCCGCTGGCCGCGGGCGCGCCGCTGGGGCCGAAACGCGGGATTAGAAGAATTAATACCGCTCCGAATCCCCCCGCCCGGCAGCGTTAATTTCTCGCGCTTAAATACCCCGCCGGGCCTCTCAAATTTGTAAAATACAAGCATGACGGAACTGGTACTCATGCGCCACGGCCATTCACTTTCCGCGCGCGAAGCGGGCGTAGCCTCCGACTCCGAGCGCCCCCTCTCACCCCGCGGGGAGCTGGAGGCCCGCGAAGCCGCCAGGCGCCTGAGCGCCTCTGGTTTCACCCCCGACCGCATCGTGTGCAGCCCGCTGGCCCGCGCCCTGCGCACCGCCGAAATAGCCGCCGAAATTTTCCCCGCCGCCGCCCGCGAGACAGCCAGCCAGCTCAGCGACGGACCGGCCCAGGCCATCCTGGACCTGATAGAAGACCTAGCCCGGGGCGGCGGGCGGGCGCTGGTGGTAGGCCATCAGCCGCTCCTTGGCGCCATAGCCGGCTATTTCACCGGCAGCGAAGGCTATGACCTGGCCCCGGCCGGCTTCGTGCGGGTAAACCCCTCCGGGCGGCCCGGCGCCTCCGAACTGCTGGAATTCTATTCCCCCCCCGAACCCAGGGACCACCGTTGACCCTGCTCCTGCTGCTGCTGCTGGCCCTCCCCGCCGGCGCCGCCGAGCGCCAGGCCGAGGTGGGCATCTACTCGCTGCGAAAACTTTCCGCCGTCACCCTGGAGCCGGACGGCGAGGCGCGCGCCGGCGGCCACCCCCTGGTCGGCAAAGCCGTGGTGCAGGTCAGGGGCGCCCTGGTAACGCTGGAGGGCCGCCACCGGGCCGGGCCTTCCAAAACGCTGCGCGCCCGCGGCGGCGTCTGGATCTCCGGCAAGGGCCTGCCGCGCCGCCTCTACCGCGGCGAGCTGCATTTCTCGGTGAGAAAGGGGCGGCTGCTCATAGTCAACCGCCTGCCGCTGGAGGAGTACATAGCCGGCGTGGTGAGCGGCGAAGCGGCCGACCTGGCCCACCCCGAGGCCTATAAGGCCCAGGCGGTGGCCGCGCGCACCTACGCCCTCAAGCATTACAAGGCGCACTCCGGCGAGGGCTACAACCTCTGCGACTCCACCCACTGCCAGCTCTATACCGGCTCGTCCGCGGTCAAGCGGCGCGCCCGCGAGGCCGCCGAGGCCACCGCCGGCGAGGTACTCTACTACGGCGGCGCCCCGGCCGAAACCTACTACCACTCGGCCTGCGGCGGGCACACCGAGGACATGACGCGCGTCTGGCCCTTCCCGGGCAAGCCCTATCTCGCCGGCGTCAGGGACGGCCCGCCCGGCAAGCCCTACTGCTCCATCGCCCCCGGCTTCCGCTGGAAGACCAAGATCTACTACACCGGCCTCACGCGCCTGGCCCGCCAGGCCCGCTGGATACTGCCCGACGAGACTGCCCTTGCCCTCAAGGCCACGGCCTGGGGCGCCAGCGGCCGCGTGGCCCGGCTGGAGATCCAGACGCAGCGCCGCCGCGTAGGCGTGTCCGCCACCGATTTCTACCACGGCATAGGCCGCCGCGCCGGCTGGAACGCCGTGCGAAGTTCCTGGTTCACCATCCTGCGGGGCAAGGATTATGTTTTTCTCGACGGAGTAGGCAGCGGGCACGGCGTGGGCATGTGCCAGTGGGGCGCCGAAGGTATGGCGCGCAGGGGTTTCAAATACCGGGAGATACTCAAACACTATTACCCCGGAACGGAGATTAGACATGACTGAACTTCAGGCGATAATTCTGGGGATACTGCAGGGCGCGGGCGAATTCCTGCCCATCTCGAGCTCGGCCCACCTGGCGCTGGCGCCGCGGCTGTTCGGCTGGGAGTACCAGGGCCTGGCCTACGACGTGATGCTGCACCTGGGCACGCTGCTGGCCGTGCTTATCTACTTCGCCAGGGACTGGCTGAAGATCTTCCGCGACGCTTTCACGGCCCCTCGCGCGCCGGGCGGCGATATGCTGTGGCTGCTCGCGCTGGCCTCGGTGCCGGCCGCCATAGCCGGCCTGGCCCTTAACGACTACGCCGAAACCGTCTTCCGCGACCCGCTCTGGATCGCCTTCAACCTGGTCTTCTTCTCCTTCGTCATCTACGCGGCCGACCGCGCCCCGGCGCAGCGCCTGAGCGAGGAAGCTTTTAACTGGCGGCACGCGCTGCTGGTGGGCCTGGCCCAGTGCGTGGCCCTGATGCCCGGCGCCTCGCGCTCGGGCATGACCATCATGGCCGCCCTCTTTATCGGCTACCGCCGTTCGGCGGCGGCCCGCCTCTCCTTCCTGCTCTCCACCCCGGTCATCCTCGGCGCGGGCCTGCTGGAGGCGCGCAAGATCACGCCGGACCAGCTCAACGCGGCTTTCGCCTGGGGCCTGGCGGCCTCCTTCCTGTCCGGCCTGGCCTTCATCTGGCTGCTCATGGCCTGGGTAAAGCGCCGCAGCCTGACCCCGTTCCTGGTCTACCGGGTACTGCTCGGCACCGGCATAGCCCTGCTGTTCTGGAACTAGCCCCTACCCCCGCAAATAAGAAAGCCCGGCTGCCCGGGCTTTTTTATTTTCCGCAGTTAGCGCTTAATTAACGGGCCCCGCCAGCGGCAGCCGCACGGTCACCAGCGCGCCGCCGCCGGGGACGTTGGAGAGCACCATGGTGCCTCCGTGACGGCGGGCCACCTGGCCGCAGACGAACAGCCCCAGCCCGGTGCCGCCAGCCTCCTTGCGCGTGGTGCCGAAAGCCTTCACGCCGCCGGCGAGCAGCGCCGGCGGGAAACCGGGACCGTTGTCCTCCACCTCTATAACGGCCTCCGCCCCATCCGCGCGCACGCCCAGCGTAACCCGCCCGCCCTCCGCGGGCACGAAAGAAAGGGCGTTGAGCAGGGTATTCACCATGACGCGCTCGACATGCGCCCGGCTGGCCCGCAGCTGGGGCAGGCCGGCCGCCACCTTGACCTCCACCGCCGCCCCCCGCTGGCGGGCGTGGTACTCGGTCAGCAGCGCGGCCCCTTCGGCCGCCTCGGCCAGGGAAAATTCCTCGAAGGCGTACTCCTGGCCCCGCACTATGCTCATGGCGCTGGAGATCATGCTCCTGGAGTAGCGCGCCGCCTTCAGTATGCGCCCCAGGTCCTCGCGCTTGAGCTCCTCGTCCTCTTCCATCAGCTGCGCGCTGAGCAGGATCACCGAGACGGAGTTGCCCAGGTCGTGCATCACGCCGCTCACCAGGGCGCCCACCTCGCCCGCCGTGGCGGTCTTGACCAGTTCGGACTCCTTGGCCAGCACCTCGCGCTCCAGCTTTTCCACCTGGGCGCGCTTGAAGGCCATGCCCGCCTCCGCGGCCTTGCGCGACTGGGACGTGCGGAACACCACCGCCGCCGAGAAAGCCAGCACGGCGGTCTTGACCGCCAGCGCCAGGACGGCGGCCAGGTCCATGCCCGCGAGCGGCCAGTTGAAAACCGTCAGCCCCAGCGCGCAGAGCAGCACCACGCCGGCGGCGTCCTTCACGCTGGCCATCAGCGAGGCGGCGAACACCGGCAGCAGGTACAGCACCCAGAAGTAGGAATCGGCGCCGCCCGAATAGTAGAGCACGCCGGTGATGATCCAGAAATTAGCCAGCAGCATCAGGTCCAGCAGCCAGAGGCTGACCGCGGAGCGGGTCTTGAGCAGGCGGTTGAAGGTAAAATTAGCGCCCAGCAGCAGCACGAAGAAGTAGAGGATGCGCGGGTAGGCGATCTGCGGATTGTCGCGGTAGAAATAGGCCAGCGCGATCATGAACACCGAGAAAACCACCTCGTAGGAACTCCTCGAGAAAGTGGTCACCTCTCCGCGCGCCAGCGCCGCCGTCAGTTTTCCCATTACCCGATTATAGCAACAGAGAGCCCTCTTTATCTATAATGGTCCTATGACCGCAACCCCCCCGCCTCCGAAGCTGCTGCGCTTCGACAAGGCCCAGCTTTTCCTGATCTTCTTCTTCGGCATTTTGATCTTCCTGCTCTACCAGCTGCTGCACATCCTGTCGCCCTTCATCGGGGCGCTCGTGGTGGCCGCGGCCTTCGCGCTGATCTTCTACCCGCTGCACGCCTGGATCCGCAAGCGGATAGTCTCCAACCGCTCCGCCGCCGCCACCGTCAGCACCCTCATCGCCGTGTTTACCCTGGCCCTGCCGCTGCTGATCTTCGGCTGGCTGCTGCTCAACGAATCGCGCGACCTCTACCCGCGCGCCGACCAGTGGCTCAGCGCCCTGTCCCTCAAAGACCTGGATCTCCCCCTGCCCGAAAGCGTAAAGGCCTACCTCAACGTCGACCTCGGCGAGATCCTGACCACCAGCGTGAAGGGCCTGCAGGAGAAGATCACCAAGTCCGGCACCGGCCTGCTCAAGAACATTTTCTTCTTCCTCGTCAATTTCATGGTGATGGTATTCTCCCTGTTCGCGCTGTTCCGCGACGGCGAGCGTTTCCTGCACTGGCTCATCGACCTCATCCCCATGGACGCCGAATACAAGCACCGCGTGGCCAACCAGCTCTACATCACCACCATGGCCGTCGTGCGCGGCCTGCTGCTGACCGCCCTCATCCAGGGCTTCATCGGAGCTTTCGGCTACTGGCTGGCCGGGGTAAAGGCGCCGGCCCTGTTCGGCCTGCTCACCTCCTTCGCGGCGCTGGTCCCCTTCGTCGGCACCAGCCTCGTCTGGCTGCCGCTCACCGCGATCATGTACTTCCTGGCCGGCACCAAGACCGCGCTCTTCGTGCTGGTCTGGGGTGCCGTGGCCGTAGGCCTGACCGACAACCTGCTGCGGCCCATCCTGATAGGCAAGGGCGCCAAGCTGCCCATCTTCCTGCTCTTCCTCGGCATCATCGGCGGCATGAAGGTGTACGGCCCGCTGGGCCTGTTCCTCGGCCCGCTGCTGATCTCCTGCGTCATAGTCTTCCTCCAGATCTACAAGGAAGCCAAGAACCTCCCCCACCTGCCGCCGCCGGACAGCGCCCCCGCCGCGCCGCCGGCCGGCGTACAGCGCTAAAGAAAAAAGCCCGGGTCCGCCCGGGCTTTTCTTTTGGAGGCGGCTGGCGCCTACTCTTCTTTGGCGGTGGATTCGGGGCAGAGCCGGCGTATGGCGCAGCGCGGGCAGTTGCCCTTGCGGTCCATGGTCAGGGCCAGCATCTTGTCGCCGGTCTCGCGGATGAGGGCCAGCGTGGCCTCTTCGCCCGACGGGTCGTAGGGCAGCGACACCTTCTGCAGGGAGGTGAGGATAAAATAGCCGGTGGCGCCCACCTTCTGTTTCAGCGCGCGCGCCAGGCCCAGCGCGTAGATCTTCAGCTGCAGGCTGCCCGCCACGTCCCACTCGTTGCGGTCCTCGAAGCCCATCTTGTAGTCGAGCAGTTCCACCAGGCCGCCGGGCAGCCGGTCCACGCGGTCTATGGTGCCCTTGATGCGCCACTTCTCGAAAGGGAACTCGAAGTGCTTCTCCGAATAGAGCACGGCCGCGGTATTAACCTGCCAGTGCAGCCACCAGGCCTCCAGCACCCGCGCGCCCCGGTTATAGAACTCCATGCTCTCCTGCGCGCGGCCGTAGCCGTGGTGTATCCAGTTGTCCTCGTAATACTGCAGCAGGTCGCCCAGGTCGCCGGGCCGGGCGTGAAAGGCCCCCAGCGCCCGGTGCACGGAGAGGCCCAGCGAGGAAAACGGCGTCTGCGGCGCGAACTTGCGCTCGGCGTAGATGTAGCGGTAGAGGAAGGGGCAGTCCAGGTAGGCCCGGAGCTTGCTGTAGTTGAGTTCGAACGGGTCGAAGATCATTTCACCGCCTGAAAACCGCTGCCGCGGTTTTCCGCCCGCATAGCGGGCGCCCTGCGGGAGGCATTCAGCCCGTCGGGCCGGGCGCGCATAGCGCTGGGCCCTCCGCCCGCTTCGCGGGGAATCCCGCGAGCTATAGTCGAAAGGTTCAAGGGCGGACTTCCTGGGCCGCGGGATTCGGCTTCGGCCGGAAGAAATCGACGTCGGTGTCGCCGTAGCGCTCGTTGCGCACGTGCTCCAGGCCGGGCACCGGCGTCAGCACCTCTTTCTTGTGGTGCTGCACCACTATCAGGGCCGTCGGGGTGGTTATCCTGGCCTCGGCCAGCAGGGTGAGCGTCTCCACGCTGTAGAACAGCGGCAGGTTCTCGGAGGTGCGGTAGGGCGGCCCCATGAACACCAGGTCGTAGCCCTTGTAGTCGGAAAAATGTTCCAGCCATTTCAGGCCGCTGAGCACGTCGGCCTTGAGCACCTTGGCCTTCTCGGTGAACTCCAGCGCGGCGATGTTCTTCTCTATGGTCTTTACGCAGATGCCTTCCTTCTCCACGAAGACCACCTTGGAGGCGCCGCGGCTCAGCGCCTCCAGGCCCACGGTGCCCACGCCCGCGTAGAGGTCCAGCATCACGGCGCCGGTGATGTAGGGGCGCACGATGTCGAAGAACGACTGGCGTATCCTCGCCGAGATCGGCTTCACGAATTTGTCTTTGGGCACCGAGAAGATCTTTCTTCCGCGGTGCGTTCCGGCGATTATCCTCATCATATATTTAACGGGGGTGTAACATTTCCTTAACGGGATTAATTTATACTATTATAGTAAATAGCGTCAGCGAGCGGAGAAAACAATGGCAAACCCCGACATTATCATCATAGACGACGACCCCATGGTCGGCGAGCTTTCCCGCGACCTCCTCACCGACGCGGGCTACACCGTGACGCTGGTCCAGGACTCCCTCGAGGCCATCCCCACCATCAAGGCCCAGATGCCCCGCCTGATCGTGACCGACATCATGATGCCCGGCATCACCGGCATGGACATCTGCAAGTCCGTCAAGTCCGACCCGGCCTTGAAGCACATGAAGATCATCGTAGTCTCCGGCAAGTCCTATGACGTGGAAAAGCAGCGCGCTTTCCAGCTCGGCGCCGATTTCTTCCTGCAGAAGCCCTACAACGTGGAGACGTTCTCCAACACGGTCAAGAGCATCCTCGACGGCGCGGCCCCCGCCCAGTCCGCGGCCGACGCGCCCGCGGCCGGCCCCGCCATCATCCGCGAAGAGGAGCACCCGCAAGCCAGCGACCTCGACGCCGGCCAGATCCGCATGACGGTCTGGGGCGCCCGCGGCCTGCCCGCCTCGCTGCCCAACTCGGCCTCGCGCTACGGCCGCCAGACCTCCTGCCTCTCGGTGGAGACCAGGGACCACATCTTCATCTTCGACGCCGGCACCGGCATAGTCGAGCTCGGCCGCGAGATAGCCGAGAAAAAGCGCTACTATAAGGACATCTGGATCTGCCTGACGCATTTCCACATGGACCACATCCTGGGCCTGGGCCGCTTCGCGCCCATCCACGACCCGTACTTCAACATCCACCTCATCGGCTCCAACGACCCGGAGAAGACGCTCAAGGAAGTGGCGCAGGCCACCTTCTACAGCTCCTTCTCGCTCACCAAGCAGGCCCCGAAGGCCAAGATCGACATCTACGAGATCCTGGAGGACAACTACGAGCTGTTCCCCGGCGTCAAGCTGTCGGCCATGTACGCCAACCACCCCACCAGCACCCTGGTCTACGTGCTCGACATCCTCGGCCGCCGCATCTCCTACTGCCCCGACAGCGAGATCTGGGGCGACGCCACCGCCTTCCAGGACTACGACGAAAAGCTCGGCGGCTTCGTGAAGGGCTCGGACATCTTCGTGCACGACGCCGTCTACAACGACAAGGATTACGAGATCTTCAAGAAGCAGGGCCACTCGGGCCTATCCGTGGTGGTGGACTTCGCGATGGAGAAGGCGCAGGCCCGCGACCTGGTGCTGTGGCACGCCCACCCCGACTACTCCGACGAGCAGCTCGACGACATGGCGCGCGACGCGCTCACCCGCATCAAGCAGAAGGGCTACCAGCTCAACTGCCACCTGCCGGTGGAGAAGCAGGCCTTCCTGCTGCAGGGCAGCAAGTAGGCCGCCCGCCAAAGAAAAAAGCCCGGGACCTCCCGGGCTTTTTCTTTTCCCCCGCCTGGCTCAGCTGTGGCCCTGCGTCAGGTTGACCGCGCGCTCGGGGATGGCGCCGAAGCGTTCCTCGTAGCGCTTGATGTTCTCCTGCAGCGCCAGCAGGAAGCGCTTGGTGTGCACGGGGCTGGAGATGATGCGCGAGCGCAGCTTGGCCTTGGGCTGGTTGGGCTGCAGGAACAGGAAATCGAAGATGAACTCGGTCTCGCTGTGGGTGACGCCGGCGAGGTTGGCATAGGTCCCCTGCGCGGTGCCCTCGTCCATCTGCACTTCCAGCTGCATCGCCTTGGCGCCTTCTTTGTTGTCGGTCATTTGTCCTCCGGCCGCGAAATGTCGGCAATTTAAATTCAGTAAAAGTATAATATATTTACGACCTACACGGGAGACAAAATGAGAACAGCGATTTTTCTTACCATCCTGGCCCTGGCCAACCCCGCCGCAGCGCAGACCGAGCTCAAATGCCCGGAACTCAAGCCCAGGCCCCGGGCGCTGAAAGTGCTGCGCATGCAGCCGCTCAAGCGCGGCAAGGCCTGGCTGGAGGGCAGCCCCAAGGCCGTCAACACGCTGGCCTGCGACCTCTACGGCATGAAGACCGAGGAGGCCGAGTACGACGGCAAGACCCTGGTGCTCAAACACGCCTACGAATACCTGGAAAAAGAGGAGGCCCGCGCCTTCTGCGAGGGCCGCAAGTCAGCCGAGAAGCTGACCACCACCTTCAGCGGCGAGGCCCAGTCCTCGGTGGACGAGTTCTGCCGCCGCAACAAGAAGAAGGACTTCGGTATCGTCACGGTGTTCGACGCCTCCCCCTCCCAGGGCCGCGAGAGCGCCCGCAAGCCGGTGCGCCGCATTTTCCGGCTCTATACCAAGGCCGGCTTCACGGCCGAGGAGCACGCCTTCGACCCGCTGATGAACCTGGAAAGCGTCACGCTGCACGTCTACGACAAGAAGAACAACCTGACCGAGACCGCGGTCAACGACTTCGACGGCCGCCAGCTGAGCCGCGACGCCTGGGCCTGGAACAAGGCCGCGGCCTCGCGCACGCACTCGGTGTACGGCGCCAGCAATGAGCTGCGCAAGCGCACGGTCTACGAGCTGCGCGAGGACGGCACGCTGCGCCGCGAGGTGACCACCACCTACGACTCGGGCGAGCAGCCCATGACGCGCGCCGAGATCTACTGCGACGCCAAGGGCCGCCCCGAGAAGGAGCTGGTCTACGACGCCGACGCCGCCGAGCCCAGGTACGAGTACGCCTACGCCTACAAGTACGACGCCAAGGGCAACTGGACCGAGGAGCGCAAAAGCCGCTCCATCGTCTACAACGGCAACCGCCTCCCCGACACCCAGTCCGCCCCCGACATCACCAAGAGAGAGTTCCTCTATTACTAGGGGACGCTGATGACTATATGACTATTTTGCGCATGAGAGACCTTTTTCGCTGCTGACAGGGACAAATAGTCATATAGTCATCAGCGTCCCCTCAAAATAAAACCGGCCCCGTTCGCACGGGGCCGGTGTACTCCAAGGTAAGTTAAGCTTACTTGGGGGCCTGGGTCTTGGTCACGTTGACCGCTTTGGGGCCCTTGTCGGTGTTCTCGGTTTCGAACTCCACTTCCTGGTTTTCAGCCAGGGTCTTGAAGCCGTCGCCTTGAATGGAAGAGTGATGAACGAAAAGGTCCTTGGAACCGTCCTCGGGGATGATGAAGCCGAACCCTTTCTTGTCGTTGAACCACTTTACTTTACCTTTTGCCATTTGCTTATTTACCTCTCTATTTATTTCCGCATACTACCGGGCCGTTTCCGGCCGTTAGAACTATTATATATATTTTAGACCGCGGCACAATACCCGGGCTTAATCCTCGCTCCACTTGAGGTAAAGCGGCATCAGCGCGTTCACCGCGTCCGGGTGCCGGCCCAGCACGCGCACGGCGAAGTCGTGCCGCCCGCTCTTGTAGCAGGGCACCTCGCCCTTGTAGAGGTAGGCGTCGCCCATGCGCGCGTCGTGCGTCATGGAAAGCGCCTTGCCGTCCTTGAACAGCGCCTCGCCGCCGGCCGTGCCGATGTAGAGCTGCACGTCCACGTCCTCGGGCTTCAGGTCGCCCAGCCACACCACGGCGCTCACCGGCAGCTTGGCCCCGGCGTGCACTTCCATCTCCGGCTTGAACTGGTCCACCACCGCTTTCACGCGGGGCCAGTTCTCGTCGAGCTTGCGGCGCCAGCGGGCGATCTCGGCCACGCGGGAGTTCTCCAGGAATTTCTTGGACGAGCGGTGCGCGTGCGAGTAGAACTTCTCGTGGTACTCGCGCACCATGCGGTTGGTGTTGAAGTGGGGCACCAGCTTCTGCACGCAGGCCTTCATCATCCTGATCCAGCCGCGCGGCAGGCCCTGCTCGTCACGGTCATAGTAGAGCGGGGCCACCATCTTCTTGATGTGGTTGTAGATGCTCTCGGCCTCCACGTAGTCGCGCTCCTCGTCGGAGTTGTAGGCCTCGGTGCCGCCTATGGCCCAGCCCACGTCCGGCGAGTAGCCCTCGGGCCACCAGCCGTCGAGCACGGAGAGGTTCATGACGCCGTTGATCACGGCCTTCATGCCGCTGGTGCCGCTGGCTTCCAGCGGGCGGATGGGGTTGTTCATCCACACGTCCACGCCCTGCACCATGTAGCGGGCCACGTTCATGTTGTAGTCTTCCACGAAGATGATGCGGTTCTTGAAGCGCTTATCGAGCGAGAGCCGCGCCACCTGCTTGATGAATTCCTTGCCGTGCGCGTCGGCCTGGTGGGCCTTGCCGGCGAAGACGAACTGCACCGGCAGGTTCTCGTCGGTCACCAGCTGCAGCAGCCGCTCCAGGTCGCGCATGAAGAGCGTCGCCCGCTTGTAGGTGGCGAAGCGCCGCGCGAAGCCGATGGTCAGGTACTCGGGGTTCAGCACGGTCTCTATCTCGGCGAGCACGGTGCGGTCGGCGCCCAGGCGGGTGTGCTGCCGGCGCAGGCGCTCGCGCACCAGCTTCACCAGCTTAACCTTGCGCTGCATGTGCGTGTCCCAGAATTCCTTGTCGTCGATCTCGTTGATCTTGGACCAGTCGCAGGAATCCGGCAGGTTGTTCTGGCCGCCGGCCAGCGTCTTGCTGTAGAGCTGGTGATGCTCGTGGCTGATCCAGCTGTTGGTGTGCACGCCGTTGGTGATGCCCTCTATCGGCACCTCGTAGCGCGGCAGGCCGGGCCACAGCTTGTGCCACATGTCGCGCGACACGTCGCGGTGCAGCAGGCTCACGCCGTTGAGGAAGGCCGACAGCTTCATGGCCACCACGGTCATGCAGAAGCCCATGGAGGTATGCTCTTCCTTGCCCAGGTCCAGGAACTCGGGGAAGGTCAGGCCCAGCTCCTTGGAGTAGGTCTCGAAATACTTGCGCACCAACTCGAAGTCGAAGTACTCGTTGCCGGCCATCACCGGGGTGTGCGTGGTGAACACGGAGGACGCCCACACTATCTCGCGCGCCTCGGGGTAGGAGAGGCCGCGGCTGGCCATCAGGTGGCGGATGCGCTCGAAGAGCAGGAAGGCGCTGTGGCCCTCGTTGACGTGGAAGACGGTGGGCTTGAGGCCCATGGCCTCCAGCGCGCGGGCGCCGCCTATGCCCAGCACTATCTCCTGGCGGATGCGGTTCTCGCGGTCGCCGCCGTAAAGCTGTTCGGTGATGGTCCGGGACGCCGGGGCGTTCTCGGGCAGGTTGGTGTCGAGCAGGAACAGGGAGCCGCGCCCGACGGGCACTTTCCACACGCCCACCTGCACGCGCTCGCCGGCCAGGTCCACCTCCACGCGCAGCGGCTTGCCGGCATGGTCCTTAACTATCTGCACCGGCATGTTATACCAGTCGTTCTCGGGGTAGCGCTCGGTCTGCCAGTTGTCGCGGTTGAGCACCTGCTGCACGTAGCCCCTCTTATAAAGAAGGCCCACGCCCACCAGCGGCATGCCCAGGTCGGAGGAGGACTTCATGTGGTCTCCCGACAGCATGCCCAGGCCGCCGGAGTAGATCGGCAGGCCCTCGCCGATGCCGTACTCCATGGAGAAGTAGGCCACCAGCATGTCCTTGTCCTGGCCGTCGGCGTTCTTGGCGAACCAGGTGTCCTTGTAGGACATGTAATCTTCGAATTTTTTCTTTATCTCGCCCAGCCGGCCCAGGAAGTTGTTGTCGCGGCTCAGCTCGTCCAGGCGCTCGGGGGCCAGCGTGCCCAGGATCCACTTGGGATTACGGTGGGAGCGGTGCCACAGGTCTTCGTTGATGCTCACGAACATCATGATGGCGTCCCAGTTCCAGGTGAACCACATGTTGGTGGACAGCTCTTCCAGGGCCTTGAGGCTGTCCGGCAGGTTGGGGATAACGTTGAACGATTTGATCTTCATGCCGATATTTTACGAATTATCCCCCCCGCCCCGCTACCCAAAAGAGGCGCCGCCGCCCCGCTCTTGTTTTTGCGCTTGAACTAAATGGAAATTTTTTATATCATATATTCAGTTCTTTAAGCATAGCGGTAAAAGTTTTCGGGCGTGTAGCTCAGCTGGGAGAGCGCCTCCATGGCATGGAGGAGGTCGCAGGTTCGATCCCTGTCACGTCCACCAAATTTAAAAAGCCCCGCAAGGGGCTTTTTAAATTTGTGGCCGTGAAACGAGCCATAATTATGGCTCGTGCCAGGGATCGAAAGCCGGACCCGCGAGGGCACCAGCCCGCAGCGGGGTATGGAGCGGAGCGACAGTTCCCCGCCGGGGTCGCGACCCGAGGCGCGCGACGGCGCGCCGAGGAGTTGTGACCGATCCCTTCCCCGATTGTCTTTCCTATTTCTTTAATTTGTTAGAATAACCCTTTATGGAAAACCGCCTCACCGTATTCCACCTCGACGACGGAAAAGAGCTCCGCGGCGGCCAGCGCCAGATGCTCTACCTGGTCAAGGAGCTCGCCCGCCTCGGCCACGACAACACCGTGGTCTGCCGCCACGGCTCGCCCCTGCACGCCGCCGCCCTGCGCAAGAATTTCAAGACGCTCACCCTGCCCTACTATTTCGAATGGGACCCGCTGTCGGCGCTGCTCCTGCGCCGGGCGCTCAAGCGCCTGCCCGCCGGCAGCACGCCCCCGGTGCTGCACTCCCACACCGGCCACACCGCCGGCGTCAGCTGGCTGGCCTCGGCCGGCCTCGACTGCGTGCGCGTGGCGCACCGCCGCGTGGACTTCATCCCCGGCGCCTTCACCGCCCGCTACAAATATTCCAAGGCCCATTCCGTCATCGCCATCTCCGAGGCCGTCCGGGACATCATGCTGCGCGCGGGCGTGCCCGAGGAAAAAGTGGCCGTGGTCAACAGCACCATCGACCTCGACGACACCCCGTGGAAGCCCGGCGAGTTCCCCGCCTACCGCTCCGCCGCCCGCGCCGAACTGGCCGCCGAACTGGCCATCCCCGGGGACGCCTTCTGGGCGGGCTCGCTCATCGCGCTGGTGCCCCACAAGGACCCCGAGAACATGGCGCGCGCCGCCGCCGCCGTGCTCAAGGAAGCCCCCGACACCTATTTCCTCATAGCCGGCGAAGGCCCGCTGGAGCAGAAGACCGCGCACCTGGCCCGCATGCTCAAGATCCAGGACCGCTTCCGGCTCATCGGCTACCGCAAGAACCCGTACAAGATACTGGCCGCCCTGGACCTGTTCATGCTGTCCTCCTGCGAGGAGGGCATGGGCAGCGTGCTGGTAGAGGCCATGAACGCCGGCCTGCCGCTGCTGGCCACCACCGCCGGCGGCATCACCGACGTGGTGGAAGACGGGGCCAACGGCCTCACCGTGCCGCCCCGCGACCACGAGGCGCTGGCCGCGGCCGCCCTGCGCCTCATCCGCGACCCCGAACTGCGCGCCAGGCTGGCCGCCGAAGCCCACCGCCGCCGCGAGGATTTCTCCTCCCCCCGCATGGCGGCCCTTACCCTGAAATGCTACGAGGCAGCGATTGAAAATCTTAAGCGCCATAGACATCCCCTGGAATAGCGGCCTGGCCGCTTACGCCTTCGACCAGGCCCAGGCGCTGCGCGCCGCGGGCCACACCGTCGTTTTCGCCTGCCCCCCCGGCAGCGCGGCCGAGGCCTTCGCCGCCCGCGAGGGGTTCGGCAGCCTGCCCCTGCCGGACCGCAAGGATCACTTAAGTCTGCCGGGGGCCGTCTGGCGCCTGCGCCGGACCGCCGCGGCCGAAAAGTTCGGCGCCGTCTGCGCCCACACCGGCCGCACCCAGACCATAGGCGCCCTGCTGGGCCTGCCCCTGCTGCGGGTAAAGGCCGACGTGCGGGTGCCGTCCCGCGGCTTCCCGCGGCTGGCGCCCCGCCGCACCGTGGCCGCTTCGGAATATATAAAGGGCCTGTACTGGCAGGCGGGCCTGGGCGAGGGCGTGCGGGTGATACGCCAGGGCATAGACCTGCCGGAACAGGTACCGCCCCCGGCGGGCGGCAAGGTGAAGATAGGCCTGCTGGGCCGGCTGGACCCGGTAAAGGGCCACGAGGTTTTTCTCAAAGCCGCGGCGCGGCTGCTGGGAAGCGGCGCCGCCGCCGAGTTCCACGTCGCCGGCTACGAGGCCAATATAAAGTACGCCGACCTGCTGCGCCAGGCCGAAGACCTGGAGATAGCCGCCTCCGTGGTCTTCCACGGCCGCGTGGACGGGCCTTTCAAATTCATGGCCGGCTGCCACATCGGCGTCATCGCCTCGCTGGGCAGCGAAGCCGTCAGCCGCGCCGCGCTGGAGTGGCTGGCCGCCGGGCGGCCGCTGGTCTCCACCACGGCCGGCAGCCTGCCGGAATACGCCGAGGCCGACTGGCTGGTGCCGCCGGGCGACCCCGCCGCCCTGGCCGAAAAACTGGGCCGCCTGCTGGCCTCCCCCGCCCTGGCCGCCGCGCTGGGCGCGGCCAACCGCGCCCGCGCCGCCCGTGAGTTTTCAAAGGCGGCCTTCGCCGCCGCCACCGTAAAAGTTTTCGAGGAGCTGGCCTGATGCCCACCCTGTCCATAGCCATGATAGCCCACAACGAGGAAACCAACGTGGCCCGGTCGCTGGCCAGCGCCGCCTGGGCCGACGAGACCGTCTTCGTGGACTGCGGCTCGACCGACGGCACCGCCCTGGCCGCCCGCGATTTCAAGATC
Organism: Elusimicrobiales bacterium; assembly: GCA_050174915.1. Taxonomy (GTDB): domain Bacteria; phylum Elusimicrobiota; class Elusimicrobia; order Elusimicrobiales; family UBA9959; genus UBA9959. Next base: position 709,389 of record JBFXJL010000001.1, read on the forward strand.
AAATATTTCGCCCGCCCCAACAGCCAGGCCGTCTACGTGAACAAGCAGTTCTCCATAGACCAGGCCTCCTCCGACTGGGTGTTCATCCTGGACGCCGACGAGGAGATCTCCCCCGCCCTGCGCGCCGCGATACAGCGCTTCATAGCCGCCCCCGGCGGCGCGGCGGCGGCCTCCCTGCCGCGCAAGAACTTCTATTTCGGCCGCTGGCTGCGGCACGGCGGCAAATATCCCGACACGCAGCTGCGCCTGTTCGCGCGCGGCCGGGCCAAATTCCTGCCCCTGCCGGTGCACGAGCGCCTGGAAGTGGACGGCCCGGTGGCCGCCCTCTCCGAGCCGCTGCTGCATTATCCCTATTCCACCCCGGCCGACATGGCCAAGAAGCGCGCCTTCTACAGCGAGATCCTGTGCCGCTCCTACGCCCTCAAGGGCCGCAGCCGCGCCCTCATCATTTTCCGCCCCTTCACCCGCTTCCTCAGCTCGTATATTTTCAAGCTGGGCTTCCTGGACGGGGCCGAAGGCCTTAAGACGGCCGTTATGGATTTCAGCAACGTGCTGGCCTCGGCGCTGCTCTACCTGCGCCGCCACCCCCGGCCTTAGCCCTAAAGGCCCAGACGCCCCTAGGTCCTTTGGCCCTGCCCTAAAATTTCAATACAGTTATAATTATATTAGAGCTATGATAAAACTACTTCTACCGCTGCTGCTCGCCCCCATGTTAGCTTACGCCCAGGCCGGCGACGAGAAAGACCTCGTCTTCGCGGGCCAGAGCTACCCCCTCACCCTCGACGTAAAAGTTAAGACCGGCCAGGTGACCTATGAGGGCCGCTTCAGCGAAACTCCTGACAAGGACTACGACGTAATACTTATACAGGGCCTCATGCCCGCGCCGGACATCCGCCTGGACCTGCTGGGCAAGGGCCGCTCCTTCTTTTCGTCCGACGTGGAATACCGCCAGACCGGCTTCCGCCGTTTCCCCAACGGCCGCTTCTGGGCCAGGTATAAAGCCCCCTCCACCACCCGCCAGCCGGTTAAGATAATGGTCACCGACCTGGGCCTCAAGAACAACCAGAGCCTGGTGATCTACGCCACCGAACTGCTCACCGAGGGCGAGCTGGGAGAGAAGCAGGCCCCGGTGGAGGTTTCCACCGCCGCCTACGTGCCCGAGCCGGACCTGTTCGTGCCGGCCGCCGCCCCGTTCAAACTCAACCGCCGCGCCAGCTGGAAGGCCAATCCCCCCAAGGAAGCCTACACCCGCCACGCGCCTTTCTTCTTCACCATCCACCACACCCAGGCCCATTACCCCAAGACCTTCGACGACGCCGTCATAGAAATGCAGTTCATCCAGGACTTCCACCAGAACGGCCGCGGCTGGAACGACATCGCCTACCATTTCCTCATCGACCCCGCCGGCAACGTCTTCGAGGGCCGCCCCATAAACGTGCTGGGCTCCCACGTCAAGAACCGCAATACCGGCAACGTGGGCATCTCCATCATGGGCAATTACCACGCCCCCGCCCACGACAAATTCACCCAGTTAACGCAGGACTCTTTTGTGTCCGTGGCCCGGTACGTCAAAGACACCTACGAGATCAAGGTCAGCAGCTTCTACGCCCACCGCGAGCTGGGCAGCACCGACTGCCCCGGCGACGACCTGTACGCCAAGATGTCCCTGCTGCGCGGCCTGGTCTACGCCCCGCAGCAGCCGCAGCCGGTGGAAGTGCCCGCCGCCCCCGTCACCCTCCCCGCCGAGCCCCAGGCCGAAAGCCTGCGCCAGCTGCTCTATTACCTCGAGACCCGCTGATTATCGAGGCTTCGCCTCGATAGGCGCCCACAGATCAAAAACGCCCCCTTACGGGGCGTTTCAATTTCACAGGTTTCTATCGAGGCTTCGCCTCGATAACGAGGCGAAGCCTCGATAAGGAGGGGCAGGCTATTTTAGTTCGGCGGCTACCAGGTCGGCGTAGGTCTCGCGGCGGCGGATTACCTTCCACGACGAGGGGCCGGTGATCAGCACTTCAGCAGCGCGCGGCCGGGAATTGTACTGCGAGCTCATGGACATGCCGTAGGCGCCGGCGGAATAGATAGCCAGCAGGGCGCCGGGGGCCGGCTCGGGCAGAGTCACGCCCTCGGCCAGGAAATCGCCGCTCTCGCAGACGGGGCCCACTAGTTCCCAGCGCTTTTTGGGGCCGCGGCCGCCGCCCACCAGTTCCACCGGGTGCTTCGCCCCGTAGAGAGCGGGGCGCACCAGGTCGTTCATGGCCGCGTCGGCTATGATGAAATTCTTGTCGCCGCTGGCCTTGCGGTAGATGGCTCGGGTGAGCAGCAACCCCGAAGGGGCCGCCACCGAGCGCCCCGGCTCCAGCATAAGCTTCAGCCCGGTACCGCCGAACACGGCGCCCAGTTCGCGCGCCAGCGCCGTAGGGGCCGCCATCTCTTCGCCTTCTTTCACGCCCCAGCCGCCGCCGGCGTCGGCGTATTTCAGGTTGACGCCCCGGCTGGCCAGCCGCAGCATGAAAGCCGCCAGCCGCCCGGCCGCCAGGCCGTACGGGGCCGCCGAATGCACCTGCGAGCCTATGTGAAAATGCGCGCCCACGGGCTTAAGGTGCGCCGACTCGGCGGCGTACATGTAGATCTTCTGCGCCTCCTCGAAGGAGACGCCGAACTTGCTGCCCAATTTACCGGTGGAAATATACTTATGGGTATGCGGGTCCACGTCGGGGTTGATGCGCAGCGACAGCGGCGCGCGCAGCTTCAGCCGCCGCGCCACGCGCTCCAGCTCCACCACTTCCTCGAAAGACTCGGCGTTTATGAAAAGAATGCCGCTCTCGAGCGCGTAGGCCAGCTCGTCGGGCGTCTTGCCCACGCCGGAGAAAATGATCTTGCCCGGCTCGAAGCCCGCGCGCAGGGCGCGGTACAGTTCGCCGCCGCTCACCACGTCCGCCCCCCAGCCCTCGCCGGCGGCCAGCGCGCACAGCGCGCCGCTCGAATTGGCCTTCATGGCGTAGCAGAACAGCGGATCCAGCCCCTTGAACGCCTTCTTATAAGCCCCCACCTGCTTCAAAAAAGCCGCCCTGGAATAAACATAAACCGGCGTCCCGGCCTTTTCAGCTATTTTACGGAGGAGCGCAGGTTTAAAATATTTAGAAAGCATAGTGATAGGATATAAAAAAACAGCGGGGGATTTCTCCCCCGCCATGCGGTAAATTTGCGCGGGGCGGGAATCGAACCCGCAAGCCGTTAGGCACACGCCCCTCAAACGTGCGTGTCTACCAGTTCCACCACCCGCGCGTAAAACGTTTACTATAAAGAGCTAAGATATTTTAGCATTACCCGCTTAAATTGTAAAATATACCCAATGACCGAATTGCTTTACATCTTCGCCGCCCTCTTCTTCCTGCTGCTAAACGCCTTTTTCGTGCTCGCCGAGTTCGCCGTGGTCAAAGTCCGCTTCACCCGCCTCGAAGAGCTGGCCGCCCAGGGCGTCACCCGCGCCAAGATAGCCAAAGAGGCCGTGCGCGACCTCGAAGCCTACCTCTCCACCGCCCAACTGGGCATCACCATCGCCAGCATCGGCCTCGGCTGGGTGGGCGAGCCCGCCGTGGCCCGCTTCGTGCCGCCGCTCTTCCACGCCCTCGGCATAGCCGTCACCCCCGCCGCCACCCATACCGCCTCCATCGCCATCGCCTTCAGCATTATCACCGCCTTCCACGTGGTCCTGGGCGAACTGGTGCCCAAGAACATGGCCATCCGCATGCCCGAGAAATCCGCCCTGTGGATAGCCGCCCCGTTCAAGTTCTTCCACACCGTCTTCTTCCTGCCCATGTGGGTCTTGAACGAGAGCGCCAACGCCGTGCTGCGCCTGCTGCGCATCCGCCACAACCATGAGGAGACCGTGCACTCCGACGAAGAACTGCGCATGATCCTGGGCCAGAGCCAGGAACACGGCAAGATCTCGCTGGGCCGCCTCATGATGTTCGAGCACCTCTTCGACTTCGGCAAGACCCGCATAAAAGAAGTCATGACGCCGCGCGGCGCCATCAGCTACATCACCCTCGGGGCCTCGCCCGAGGAGACCATGCGCATGATCAAGCAGAAGCGCTTCTCCCGCTACCCGCTGGTCAGCCCCGAAGGCGTCACGGTGGGCTACATCCATTTCAAGGACCTCTACGACTGCCTGCTCTCCCCCAACTGCCCGGTGCCGGACCTCAACACCGTCAAGCGCCCCCTCTCCGAGATCTCCGAGGAAGTTTCCGTGGAGCGCGCCCTGCGCGAGTTCCAGGAGAAGCGCATACAGCTGGCCCTGGCCAAGAACGCCAAGGGCGAGACCACGGGCCTGCTCACCATGGAAGACATCGTGGAAGAGCTGACCGGCGAGATCCGCGACGAGTTCGAGCAGCCCCCCAAGCTGCTGCTCAGCGGCCTGCTGCAGCCCGCCGCCTGCGTGATGGAGCTCAGGCAAAGCTCCCGCTTCGAGGCCATAGAAGAGCTGCTGACGGCCCTGCACGCCTATTCCCCGTCGTTCGACAAGGCGGACGCCCTGAAGGCCATCATCAAGCGCGAAACCAACTTCTCCACCGCCCTCGGCCACCAGACCGCCTTCCCCCACGCCCGCCTGGCCTCGCTGTCCAAGCCGCTGCTGGCCTTCGGCAAGAGCCGCGAAGGCATCCAGTTCCCAGCGCCCGACAACCAGCCCGTAAAGCTGGTCTTCATGATCCTCACGCCCTTCAACGAGCCCACCCTGCAGCTCAACATCCTGTCGCAGCTCTCCGGCCTCATCTCCAACCTCACCCTGCGCAAGCGCCTGTTCTCGGCCAAGTCCCCCGAGAACCTCATGGACATCATCCGCACCTTCGAGAACAAGGTAATGAAATAAGTTCAGTACCCGCAGACAAAAGAAAAAGCCCCGTTCGCACGGGGCTTTTTCTTTATTGCTGCCGCCTCTTACTTCTTGGCGGGGGCCGCGGGGGCGGCGGGCTGGGCCGGGGCCGGAGCGGCGGGGGCGGCCGCCGGGGCGGGCTGCCGCTGCATCTCCTGCTGCATGCTCTCTATGGCCTTGGAGCGGAAGCGGTTGCTCGATCCGTAGACGGTGAGCAGTATCGAGGTCACGGCGAACAGGCCGGCGCAGACGGCGGTGAACTTCTTGATGAAGGTGGTGCCGCTGGCCGCGTTGAACAGCGCGTCGCCGCCGCCGCCGAACATGCTCAGCGCCGAGCCCTTGCTGGTCTGGAACACGAGGATCGAGATGATCAGGATTATCGCCAACGCTACGTGCAGGGTTATGATAAGGGTATACATCGTTTTCTCCTAAGTTATTTCTGTGACAGGGCCACCAGGCCCGGCAGCTGCTTTCCTTCCACGAACTCGAGGCTGGCGCCGCCGCCGGTAGAGCAGTGGGAAATGTTCTCGCCTTTCACCTTGGCGGTCTTGAGCACGCTCAGCGTGTCGCCGCCGCCGAGAATGGTGGTAGCGCCCGCGCGGGTGGCGCCGGCCATGGCGTTGGCCACGGTGACGCTGCCGCTGGCGAAAGCGGGCGTCTCGAAGATGCCCACGGGGCCGTTCCAGAAGATGGTCTTGGAACTCTTGATCTTGTCGGCGAACAGCAGCTCGGTGCGGGGGCCTATGTCCACGCCTATCCAGCCGTCCGGCACGGCCATCGCCTGGGTCACGTCCACATGGGCGTCGGGCTTTATTTCCTGCACCACGCGGTGGTCCGCGGGCAGCAGCAGCTCGACGTTATTGCGGTGGGCCTTCAGAATGATGTTCTTGGCCTCTTCTATCTTGTCGGCTTCCAGCAGCGACTTGCCGATATTGGTGTTCTGCGCCGCGAGGAAGGTGTAGGCCATGCCGCCGCCGATGATCAGCGTGTCCACCTTCTCGATGAGGCTGTAGAGCACGGAGAGCTTGTCGGCCACCTTGGCGCCGCCGATGATGGCCAGGAAGGGCCGCACGGGGCTCACCATGGCGCGGTCGAGGTACTCCAGCTCCTTCTGCACCAGGAAGCCGATGGCCCCGGGCAGATGCTTGCAGATGGCAGAGGTGCTGCCGTGCGCGCGGTGCAGGGCGCCGAAGGCCTCCTGCACGAAGAACTCGCCGTGCTTGGCGAGCTGGGCTGCGAAAGCGTCGTCGTTCTTCTCTTCCTCGGCGTGGTAGCGCAGGTTCTCGAGGAGCACTATCTCCCCCTTCTTGGCCGCCGCCACCACCTTGTCCGCCTCGGGCCCCACGCAGTCGGGGGCGAAATGCACTTTGGCGCCGGACAGCTCGGCCAGGCGCTCCACCAGCGGCTTCAGGCTGTATTTCGGCTCGGGCTTGCCCTTGGGGCGGCCCAGGTGGGCCATCAGCACCACGCGGTTATTGCCCTCGAGCAGCAGCTTAACGGTCTTCATCGTCTCGCGGATGCGGGTGTCGTCCGTTATGACGCCTTCCTTCAGGGGCACGTTGTAGTCCACGCGCACCAGCACGTTCTTGTCCTTGAGCTTGGCGTCCTGCACCTTGGCCAGTTTTAATACAGTCTTGTTTTCCGTGGTCATTTTTACCTCTATGGACTTCAGATAACTTTTTTCAGGGCGGCTTTCAGGCCGCCGGGCTTGCGCTCTTTCAGATCGTACGTCACGCGCACCGAGGGCTTGTTGAACTTCAGGTGCTTGGCCAGGTCTATGGGCGTGCCCACTATCACCACGTCGGCCTTCACGGCATTGATGGTCTTGTTGAGCTCGGCCATCTGCGCGTCGCCGTAACCCATGGCGGGCAGGATGTCGGTGATCTGCTTGAAGTTCTCGTACACCTTCTTGATGGTGCCGATGGCGTAGGGGCGCGGGTCCACTATGGCCTTGGCCTTGTACTTGCGGGCGGCCACGTGGCCGGCGCCGAAGTTCATCTCGCCGTGGGTCAGCGTGGGGCCGTCTTCCACGACGAGCACCCGCTTGCCCTTCACGGCGGCGGGGTTGTCCACGGTCACCGGGCTCTCGGCCTCTATGATGGCCGCCTTGGGGTTCATCTTCTTGATGTTCTCGCGCACCACGGCTATCTCTTTGGCGCTGGCGGTGTCCACTTTGTTGATGACGATGATGTCGGCCATGCGCATGTTGGCGGCGCCGGGGTGATAGGTGGCCTCGTGGCCGGAGCGCAGCGGGTCGGTGACGGTGATCATCAGGTCCGGCTTGTAGAACGGCATGTCGTTGTTGCCGCCGTCCCACAGTATGACGTCGGCCTCTTTCTCGGCGCGCTTGAGGATCTCGCCGTAGTCCACGCCGGCGTACACTATGTGCCCGGCGGCTATATGGGGTTCGTACTCTTCCATCTCTTCGATGGTGCACTTGTGCTTCTTGAGGTCGGAGAGGGTTTCGTAGCGCTGCCAGGTCTGGGCCACCAGGTCGCCGTAAGGCATGGGGTGGCGGATGGCCACAACTTTCTTGCCCATTTCTTTGAGCATCCCGGCGATGGCGCGGGTGGTCTGGCTCTTGCCGCAGCCGGTGCGCACGGCGCAGATGGCCACCACGGGCTTCTTGGATTTAATGTAGGTCTGCTCGCCGCCCAGGATCTTGAAGTTGGCGCCCGCGGCCAGCACTATGGAGGCCTTGGACATGATGGTGTTAAAGCTAACGTCGGAGTAGGCGAATTCCACCTCGTCGACCTTCAGCTTCTTTATGAGGTCCACCAGGTGCTTTTCCTCGTATATCGGTATACCCTTCGGGTACAGCCGGCCGGCGAGTTCCTTGGGGTACTTGCGGCCCGCTATGTTGGGGATCTGGTAGGCGGTGAAGGCCACCACCTCGTAGTCCTTGTTGTCGCGGTAGAATACGTTGAAGTTATGGAAGTCGCGGCCCGCGGCCCCCATGATCAGCACTCTTTTCTTAGCCATGACACTCTCCTGTCGTAACGGGCAAAGCCGGGCGTCTGAGGGTCCGCGCGCAATTACGCGGACCCGACGCCCAGGCGTATCTTACAGGCCTTTCTTGATCATCAGCAGGGCCAGGTCGACCACGCGGTTGGAGTAGCCCCACTCGTTGTCGTACCAGGCGAGGACTTTCACCATGTTGCCGCCGATAACGCGGGTGTTCTGCGCGTCCACGGAGGAGCTGGCCGGGCAGTGGTTGAAGTCTATGGAGACGAGGGGTTCCTCGACGTATTCCAGGATGCCTTTCATCGGGCCTTCGGCGGCTTCCTTGATCTTGGCGTTGATCTCCTCGGCGGTGGCCGGCTTGGCCAGGGTGGCGGTGAGGTCCACCACGGAGACGTTGGGGGTAGGCACGCGGATGGCGAAGCCGTCCAGCTTGCCCTTCAGCTCGGGCATCACCAGGCTGATGGCCTTGGCGGCGCCGGTGGAGGTCGGGATCATGGAGAGCGCGGCGGCGCGGGCGCGGCGCAGGTCGCTGTGGGCCATGTCGTGGATCTTCTGGTCGTTGGTGTAGGCGTGGATGGTGGTCATCAGGCCTTTCTCGATGCCCCAGTTGTCCTGCAGTACCTTGGCGAAGGGCGCCAGGCAGTTGGTGGTGCAGGAGGCGTTGGAGACGACGTGGTGGTTCTTGGCGTCGTAATTCTTGTCGTTGACGCCCATCACTATGGTGATGTCCTCGCCCTGCGCGGGGGCGGAGATGATGACTTTCTTGGCGCCGCCCTTAACGATGTGGTTCTCGGCGCCTTCCACGGTCTTGCCCTTCTTGTTCACGCCGTCTTTCTTGATGGTGAACAGGCCGGTGGACTCGATGACAATGTCCACGCCCACGGACTTCCACGGTATGGCGGCCGGGGACTTTTCCTTGAAAACCTTTATCTTCTTGCCGTCCACGGTTATCTCGTCGTCGGCGGTGGCTTTAATGTTGTTCTCCAGGCGGCCGTGCACGGAGTCGTACTTGAGCAGGTGGGCGTTGGTCTTGGAGTCGGTCAGGTCGTTAATAGCGACCAGTTCCAGCTGGCCGTCGGTGCGCGCGAGGATAGCGCGGGCGACCAGCCTGCCGATGCGACCGAAACCGTTAATACCTATCTTAGTAGCCATTTGTGTGTCTCCTTTAATATGGGAACCGCGTGAATAATTAACGAAATCTATATTAAGTAACCCCTAAATTGTAGCAAATTCCGTATCGAGTCTCTGCCTCGATAGCCCCCCCGCCCCCGCGTATTCACTCCGCAGTAATGAGTTATAATATTCCCATGGACCTAAAAAAGGCCTTATCCATGCTTATAGCGCAATTCGACGCCCACAACGTCCCCTACGCCATTATAGGCGGCTTCGCCATAGGCGCGCTTGGCATCCCCCGCAGCACCATCGACCTCGATTTCCTCGTCTCCTCTGAAGCGCTCCATAAAGTGGACCCGATAATGCTCTCCCTCGGCTACAAAAAAGTCTTCGCCTCCGAAAACGCCTCCCAGTACGTCTCCCCGTCCGCCGAAATGGGCGAAGTGGACTTCCTGCACGCTTTCCGCCCCCTTTCGGTTAAAATGCTGGCGGAAGCGCAGGCGGTGCCTGTGTTCGGCAGGCAAGCCAGGGTGATGGTACTCAAACCGGAAGACCTCATCGCCCTCAAACTTCAGTCGCTTACCAACAACCCCGCCCGCGAGGCCAAAGACAGCGCCGACATCGAGGAACTCTGCAAACTGCCGGCTTTGGACTGGGCCAGACTGGAACCTTATTTCGAACTCTTCGGCATGCAGGACCGTTTTAAGATTTTGCACGGGAAATATGCAGAAAAATAGCAAAGAACCGCTCTTCCCGGCCTCCCTCAACGACGATATGAGGAAGATGGACCGCAATAAGACCACTTTCAGGACCAAAGACGGCAAATACGACCCGGCCGCCTGGCTGGACTTCGCCACTCAGTTCAACGCCTACATGGGCCACGCCCGCCGCCCCTTCACCCCCATCACCGGCAAGCACTTCAAACTCTAACGCAGCGCCAGCAATGCGGGCCATCTCCGCACACCGCCCCCACAAGCCACTTCACAAAACCGGGCTCTCCGTATAAAAGCAAAGCCCCGCCTTGCGGGCGGGGCTCCGGGCTATCGAGGCGAAGCCTCGATAAGGGTGATTTTCTCAGCGGAGGGCGGCCAGTCGGGCCAGCACGTGCGCCCTGGCCATCTGGTTCTTTATCTTCTCGGTCCAGGCCCGCGCCTTTTTAAGGTCCAGCCTGGCAAGATCCAGTTCGGGGAAATGAGAGAACTGCCTTTTACGGAAAGCCGAGATATACAGGCAATCCACCAGCGCCTTTTCCGGTGCGGCCAGCGGGAAACCGCGCGAGACCGGCCATTCGAAACCGCTGAACATTTCCGGCGCTAGGTGATGCAGTGAAAAACTCCCGGCGCTCGTGACCAGCAGCCGGCTATGCGCCGTGGACGCCAGCGTTATTACCTGGGGGATCTGCTCTATGACCCCATGCAGATGCAGCGCGCTGGTAAAAGACACGTAGACGCGCTGCCTGGGCAGCAAATGCGGCACCACCTCGTACTGCCCGGGCGGTTCCGCCCCGGCCGACCAGAGGCCGTGTCCCAGCCGTAGCGCCAGCCCCTGCCGCTGCATTACCGCCAGCCCCTGCGAAACCACCGAGCCGGAGCGCGACGAGACCGCCGCCAGCTCAGCTGAGGTGAAGACCCTGCGGCCTAAAGCCGCCACGTGGCCGGCCAGGCTTTTTTCACCTGTTCGCCGCATAGAGTTCCTCCACAAAGGCCGCCGCTTTAAGCGTGTGCATATATGTACTCTAATTTAGTTTTAACTAAATTTCAACACCTATTTACCCGCAGTCCCCCAAAAAGGCGGGAACCCCGCCTTGCGGGCTGGGTTCCGGTCTATAGCGCGCCTATCCAGGCGAAGCCTCGCTAAGACGCGCATGTACACTATAACCAGTCGGGGAGGCGGATATCGGACGCCGGGACCCCGAGAAAATCACGTTCAACGCTGTGCAGGTTCCTGACATACTTAGGCAGGTCCTCGGCCCGCGCGTCCATAGAGAACGCATCCACGGCGGCCTGGAACCGGGCCGCCAGCGCGGCCGGCTGTAGCAGCCCCCTCTCCGCCATGGCGCGTATGTCCGCCGCGTCATTGGCGCTGAACCGCTTGAGTTTGCTGACAACCACATCCGTCACGTCCAGCACGACCACCTCGAAGTTTTTAAGACGGGACAAACCCGCCGGCTTAAAATTCGGCCTTTGCGGCAGAAACGGAATGGCATGGCCGACTATATCCAGGTAAAGCCGGTATTTCACGGCCAGCACGCTCCCGCGCCCTGCCAAGGCAAGAAGCTCCCGCCTTACGTCCCCGGCTATCGCCGCCGTCTCAAGGATATCGCTGTCTTTGGTGCCGCGGGAATACCCCGTACCCAGCATAAGCGCCGCTGAGCCGATGACGCGCAACTGCACCTTTTCGGCCGCAGCTAACGGCCAGTTTTTATCCAGCTCGGTGAAAAACTCCTTAATTATCTCCACGGCCGTCCCTCAGAGCTTCTTTAAAATCTTCTGCGGTGATGCGCGTGACCAGCCCCCATTTGCGGGCGGCCGCGGAGCGCGCCGCGCGCGCTTCAGCCGCCCCCTCCTCGCTGAGTATTTCCCGGTCGAGAATGTCCTCAGCCCCCGGCTTCGGGGCCGGCCAGGCGGCTAGCGCCGCCCCTATCAGGAGTTCCGCCCTGCGGTATTTAAGCCGCCAGGCTTGGCTGACAAGCGGCAGTTCCGCCAGTATAGCCCCGAGCACGCTCTCCAAAGCCCATCCAAGGCGCGCCTCGTACCCGGCCTCGGCGGCTTTAAGCCGGAGCCGCCCCAAATTTACCCGCTCTATCTGGGCCACCAGCACCGGCGCGACGGCCGCCACCTGGCGCGGAGAATCCGCAGCTATCAGCGCCTCCAGCAGCACCTCATCCACCCGCTTCGCGCTTTCAAAAGCTCCCGGGGAAAGGTCTTCCCTGAGATGCCCGGCACCTAAGCGCGCAAGGGTATTCTGCAACTCCGCCCCCGCTTTCTGGCGCGAAATAGAAAAATAATCCAGTTGCAGGTTAAACGTGCTCATTATCAGCACCAATTGTTCAGCCGTAAAGGAACCGTCCCCGCGCTCAATTTCCGACAAGCGGTTCTGCGAAATCCCCAGCAGGCCGGCCAGGCGGGCCTGCGTCCAGCGGCGCTGCCGGCGCAAGTCCCGGATCTTAGTGGCTATTGCCGCCCTAATTTTTTTTATCTCATTTTTCATATCGCTATTCCGATATTATTATCGGTATACCGATAGTATAGCAGGAGAACGCCGTAATTTCAAGCCCCCTAAAAGCGGGAACCCCGCCTTGCGGGCGGGGCTCCGGGCTATCGAGGCGAAGCCTCGATACGAACTACTTGCCCAGGGCTTTTACCTGGAAGCCCAGCTTGCGCAGCTGCGCGTGGGGCAGTATGTTGCGGTAGTCGAAGACGAAGGCCGGCTTGCGCATGCCCTCGTACAGGCGCTTGTAATCCAGCGTCTTATACTCTTCCCAGTCGGTGAGCAGTATGATGGCGTCGGCGTCCTTGGCGGCCGCGTAGGGGTCGGCGGTGGTCTTTATCTTCTCGGCCAGCGCGCCCAGGTCCTCGGCCACGTGCTTCAAGGCCTTGGGGTCGGTGATCACTATCTGCGCGTGCTCCTCGGCCAGCATCTTGGTGATGGCAATGGAGGGGCTCTCGCGGGTGTCGGAGGTGTTAGCCTTGAAGGCGAAGCCGAACACGGCCACCTTCTTGTTGGCCAGGGTGTTGAACATCGTCCTTATGATGTCGCCCACCAGGCGCTCCTGCTGGTAGTCGTTCATCTGCACCACCTGGCGCCAGTAGTTGGCCACCTCGGTGAGACCGTAGGTCTCGCAGATATAGACCAAATTAAGGATGTCCTTTTTGAAGCAAGAGCCGCCGAAGCCGGGGCCGGTCTTGAGGAACTTGGAACCTATGCGGCTGTCCATGCCTATGGCGCGGGCCACCTCTTCCACGTCGGCGCCGGTGGTCTCGCACAGGGCCGACAGGGAGTTGATGGAGCTCACGCGCTGCGCTAAGAAGGCGTTGGCCGCCAGCTTGGACAGCTCGGAGGACCACAGGTTGGTGGTGAGTATGCGCTCTTTCGGCACCCAGGTGCCGTACACGTCGGCCAGGGCCTTTATGGCGGCCTTGCCGCGCGGGGTCTGGTGGCCGCCTATGAGCACGCGGTCGGGCTTCTCCAGGTCGGCTATGGCCGTGCCCTCGGCGAGGAACTCGGGGTTGGACAGCACTTCGAAATGGTGCTTGGGGTGGCGCTTGAGAATGCTCTCCATGGCCTCGGCGGTGCGCACGGGCAGGGTGCTCTTCTCCACCACTATCTTGTCGCGGTTGGCCACCTTCACTATGTTGCGGGCGGTGGCTTCCCAGTACTGCAGGTCCGACGCCGCGCCGGCGCCGCGGCCGAAGGTCTTGGTAGGCGTGTTCACGCCCACGAAAATGATGTCGCAGTCGCGTATGGCCTTGTCTATGTCGGTGGAGAAGAACAGGTTCTTGCCGCGGCGGCGCTTCACCACCTCGGCGAGGCCCGGCTCGAAGATGGGCAGCTTGTCTGAGTTCCAGGCGTCTATGCGCTCTTTGTTGATGTCCACCACTATCACCTTGCGGTCGTGGTTGTGGTCGGCTATCACGGCCATGGTCGGCCCTCCGATGTAGCCCGCGCCTATGCAGCAAATGGATCTGTTCATCTTTTTCATCCTACGCTCCTTAAGTCAGCAGTAAATTCTACAAGTATAATACCGCGCAAGCAACCGCCGCGCAGCACCGCCGCGCATTATGGAAACGATAACTCCATTTTGCATTGTTTTTCGGAATCGCCTCAGAAGCATCGCAGCCTAGCGAGGCTTCGCCCCGATAGGAAAAGACATCAACGGGCCGAATAACGTTTAAGCAGGCGCTGGCGGTCCTCGTTTTGCTGGTCGGCCTTAAAATAAATCTCAACCAGTTCCACGCTATCCGTCTCCTCGTAATACGCGTATACGACGCGGATACCGGACTTAACCCCTCGCCCCTTAAGCGCCTTGCAGGCGAACTTTTTAACCTTGAATATTTGCGGAACTTCGAACGGGAGCCCCGTCAGGCGGAAGATCCCGCCGTTATCCACATGCAGTTTATGGTAGATATTCAGTTGCGTCCGCACCAGGGTCGACAGGTCCTCTTCCAGCGACCGGAACCTCCGGAGAAGTTTTTTCAGATCCCGGTCGAACTCCTCGCTACGGACGACACTCTTAAATATCGTCCGCATACTCCCGCACCGAGTACTCCGGGGTACGGTAGAAGACCGCCTCGTAATCCATCTTTTCCCCCTCCGCCGCTGTCATCCATGGAACATCTTTATGAGAGTACTCGCTGATCTGCGCGGCGTTCATATCGGAAAGCTTCCCCAGCACCTGGTCTATCACCTTTACCTCCCTTGCGGACAAGGCGGAAATATCGGCGGGCTTGCGCGGCAGGTACTTGGTCTGCGGAAAGCTGAAATACTTGCTGTCCAACTTCAACAGTTCCCCGCTCTTTTCCATAAGACCTATAAGCTTGCGGAACTCCACCGGCGTGGGCCCGTAATGGTTCTTTATGTACGTGGCGCCGATAAACTGCTCCTCATATTTTTCATAGTAGTTAAAATCCATGAAATACAGCAGCTTATACAACACGGTCTCCCCGATATTCGGTTTTGCGCCAATGGCGTTAAGCACGTATAGCAGTACCTGGCGGAACTTGTCCATATTGCGCCGCGGCACGCTTATGCGCAGCCCCGGCGCGGTCTCGTACGCGCCCGCCGGCTCCGCCGTCACGGAAACCTCGGGCAGCGGCGCTGTACCGAGTATCTGCACCACGGAAGCGTTAAGAGCGCGCGAAAAAGCCGGCAATTCCTCAGCCGAAACCTTGCGCGTCCCGCACTCTATCTGTGAAATTATAGGGCGTGAAAGCTTAACCGCGGCGCCGAGCTCTTCCTGGCTCAGCCCCAGCATTTCACGCAAGGCGTGAATATTCTTTCCAATCATATGGTTCCCTCCGCAGTTATAGCATAGCAGATGTAATGTAATCTGTCAATGCCATGTCGGGTATTCTTACACGTAAACAAAAAAGAACACCCCCCGCCATCGGGGGGCCGGCCGCACTATCGAGGCGAAGCCTCGATAGGAAGTCTCCTATTGCAGCGCGCGGCGGAAATACTCCACGGTCCTCTTCAGGCCCTCTTCTAGTTTTATCTTCGGGGCCCAGCCAAGTTCCTTCCTGGCCAAAGTTATGTCGGGCTGGCGCTGGCGCGGGTCGTCCTGCGGCAGCGGCTTGTAGATAAGTTTGCTCTTGCTGTCGGGGATGAGCGACAGCACCTTCTCGGCCAGCTGCTTGATGGTGAACTCGTCGGGGTTGCCGATGTTGACGGGGCCGGTGAAGCCGGTCTTGTTGTTCATCAGCAGCAGCATGCCGTCTACAAGGTCGTCCACATACTGAAAGCTGCGCGTCTGCGAACCCTCGCCGTAAATAGTGATATCCTTGTTCTGCAGCGCCTGCACTATGAAGTTGCTCACCACGCGCCCGTCGTTGGGGTGCATGTTGGGGCCGTAGGTGTTGAAGATGCGCACCACGCGCACGGCCAGCTTGTGCTGGCGGTGGTAGTCGAAGCACAGCGTCTCGGCGCAGCGCTTGCCCTCGTCGTAGCAGGCGCGCGGGCCTATGGTGTTCACGCGGCCCCAGTAGCTCTCGGGCTGCGGGTGTATCTCGGGGTCGCCGTACACTTCGCTGGTAGAAGCCTGCAGTATGGTGGCCTTGGTGCGGCGCGCCAGGCCCAGCATGTTTATCATGCCGTTCACCGACGTCTTGGTGGTATGCACCGGGTTGAACTGGTAATGCACCGGCGAGGCCGGGCAGGCGAGATTGTAGATCTGGTCCACTTCCAGCGTGAGCGCCTCGGTAATGTCGTGCCGTATGAACTCGAAGCGCTTATTGTCCAGCAGGTCGAGGATGTTGTCCTTGCTGCCGGTGAACAGGCTGTCGACGCACAGCACGTCGTTGCCCTCGGCCAGCAGCCGCCGGCACAAGTGCGACCCTATGAACCCCGCCCCGCCGGTAACCAGAATCTTGCGCTTGGTCATTTATATCCTCGCCGCCTTTAACTTAATATGATTTTAGCAGTATAAAGGCCCGCCCGTAAACCTGACAAAAAAATGGGGGCGCCGTTTTACTTAGTAAAGCTTTTCGCCTCGCGCTGAAAATTCAATAACAGAGGCGCAAAGCGTTTTACGTTCTCCTTGCCCATTTCGCGGTACTCCCCGTCATACACCTTAACTCCGCCCTTATAAGCTTCCAGCGGAACCACCAAGGTTTCCTCACCGCGTATAAGAGCAGCAGTGTCCCATGAGAACACAGGCATGAACTCCCTGGCTTTGCCCGCGAACAAGTCCTGGCCGTTAGAGTAATCAGCTGGCGGATTCTTTACGCCCGCCAGTCCCAGCAGGGTTACCGGGATATCCATGTGGCTGGTAGCCCCAGCGTAGGCACCGGGCTTACGGCCGGGGATATAAAGCACCAGGGGCACACGCACCTCCTCGGTGCTATAGGCCTGATTATGCCCGTAATATCCTTTTTCAAAAAAAGGTTCGCCGTGGTCGCCGGCGATGATTATTACAGTGTCATCCATCCCGCCAGTTTCGCGCACGGTTTTAAGTATGCGTCCTATAAGATGGTCGTCGTAATGTACGGAGTTCCGGTATTTATTAAACAGCGGCCCCACATTATCTTTGTTAAGGCGAAGAAGGTTTACGCCAGCGGCGGGCTTAAATTTATCAAAACCCTGAGGATAATCGTAACTCCCGTGCGACGCGTCGTAAAACAAGAAAGCGAAGTACGGCCGCTTAGCATCCCGACGCTTAAGGTAAGCCATCAATTTCTCTGAGATATCGCTATCACGGGCCGCGCCATCCCCGCCAGGCGGCTCGTCGTAAATGCCCTCGCGCGGCACATCAACGAAGCAGGTTTTATTGAATTCCGGAAAACTGAGTTTTGTGGCGGCGAATAGGCGCAGGTCATATCCCTGTTTTTTTAAAACGTCTATCAGCACCGGGCCGCGGCGCTCTCCGAGCATGGGGAACCAGTAATTCCCATAGAGCCCGTAGATCATTGAGAAGATGCCGAATCGGGTGCAATTACCACCGCTGTAGTGGTTAGTAAAAACAGACGCGCGGCTGGCGAGCTTGGAACTCTCCGGCATGACTTCGGCGTTCAACATATCGTAGCGCATGGAATCGACCACGATGAAAAGAATATTAAAAGGTGTCTTGGGCGCGTCAACCGTCAGCTCCGCTTTGGGATAAACCAATCCGGAGTACCGGGCATCTACCCCCCCGGACACCTCATTATCCAGTTTCACTCCGAAATGCTTGCTGGCAAAACTGCGTATGGTAAAGCGCTGATAAAGAGGAAAAAGTTGGCTGTTGCGGGTTATATGTGCCGAGTCGTACAGACTGCCCCATGCGTATATCGCCTTATCGGCGGCAATGGCCAGCAACAGCGCGGCAACTATAACGGTGATTCGCCTCCGGGCAAGCCGCAAAGCAATCCGTTCGGAAATCCGCCAGAAATACCACTGTAGCGCAGCGACCGAAACAACAACAAGGATAAAGATAGCCTTGGTCCCCCAACCTTGATCCAGAGACTCAAACCCTCCCGGGGTGAGCAGCAGGTTCAGGACCATGGAGTTGAAATGGATTTTAAAAATCTTATAAACCGCTGCATCAGTAACAAGGAAGATCTGAAAAGCGCCGGTCAGCGCAGCCACCATAACTCTACCTGGAACGAAAAAGAAGAATGGTGCCGCCACAAAAGATAAGGCGGCGTATATCATCGCGGTATTGGAAACCAGCGCCAGCACCGCAAAGGAGAAACCTAAAGGGTGTTTCCCCGCGAAAACGAGATAAAAAGAACCTATCGTCAGCGACAGGCAGAAATTCAGGCCTAAGAAAACGCTCAGACGTTTAAATGCTGAAGGACTAGCGCTCATATGTTGGGGATTACCGCTGGCATATATAATTGCTATTATGATTCTATCATTTTCACTTGTGCCGTGGTCCGCGCCAATTACCAGCCTTTATCGGCGGTATTCCACAAGTGACTTGTTAGGGGACAACAGGGACAAGCAAGTTGGGATAGTTAAACAAAACCTACACCACACACATGACCATTCTAAAATCTTTCAACCAAAATCCCCCACTTTTTCTCCAGGCCATCGGCCTCTTTATTTTCGCGGCGGCTTTACCTTTTTCTGTCTCGCTGATACAGGGCGGCATACTACTTTTTCTTGCAGCCAGCCTCTGGCGCAGATATAGCCTGAACAAGTTTTCCAACCTCGGCCAGGAAACAGTCAAAAACCCTCTCTTCATCCCCTGGATGATATACTTGGCGGCCGGAATCCTGGCCGCGGCGTTCAGCCTCTTCCCCGCACGCAGTTTTGGCGCCCTAAATTCAGACTGGCTTACCGCAGTTTCTTTTCTTGCGCTCTGCCTTTTTTTAAAACCTGAGCAGCGGGACACGGCGTTAAATGTTTATCTTGCCGCTATAGCCGCAGCTGCAATATATGGCATAAGTCAGGCACTATATGGCCTCTCTCAAGGTTTGGACATAAGAGCCCATGCAACAAATCACCCGGTCCGTTTCGGCGAGATAATGGTGATAGGCCTCGCGCTTACGCTATCCCGGCTGCTTTCCGACGAATCGCTGACCCAACGGTCAAAGAACCTCCTCTATACTTCCGCCGCGCTTATAGTTGCAGCCATTGTATTAAGTCAGACCCGTGGCGCCTACCTGGGGACCGCCATGGTCTTCCTGTCGTTGCTGGTAATCCGTCCGCGTGGATTAAAGGCAGTTCTCCCTCTGCTGGGAGGCGCCGCACTGCTGGGATTTGCACTGGCCATGCTGAACCCCTCTGTGCGATACAAAACCGCATCCATATTCAGGGGCGCCAATAGCGCGGTAAACGCTGAAACCCCCGCTCCGGACAGTTCAATAAATACGCGCCTCATCTTGTGGAGAACAGGGTTCCGGATCATAAAGGACTACCCGGTCTTCGGCGTGGGCCCGGCCAATGTAAAAAAAGTGTTCCCGGAATATCACCCTCCGCCTTTTCCTGAGGATAAATTATGGGGGAGCCTGCACAACCTGTATATCCACCAGACTGCGGAGCGCGGTTTTATAGGCTTGGCGGCGCTGCTAGCCCTATTCGCAGCAATGCTATACACGGCTTACCGTAACTACCGCGGCACACAGTCCCCCCATACTTTATGGGGCTTGATCATTATGCCGGCGTGGTTCACGATGAATATCACGGAGATAACTTTTCAGCACGTGCACACGGCGTACACTGTGTTGCTGGCTTTGGGAATATCCATAGCGCACAAGAAAGACTCAGACGCGCCCGCACTAACGGCCAAAGAAAGTTAACAACAACGAGTGCAACTAACCATTATCAAGATGCCATTCAAAAGACAACTGACACCCGGGAAACTTAAGAACAGTTTTGGGACCTTAGCTCTCTTCGCGCTGGATTTAGCGACATTGCTGTTTATCTTCTTCGCCTCCGCGCTATTGCGCAAATTCATATTGCCGCTTGCCTTCACCAGCCTGCCCCCTTTCGAGTATCAGGCAAGCTTCTACTGGTGGGTCTTCGCGGTATGGCTGCTAGTTATGCTCTACCGCGATGGCTATTCACGCAGGTTTGCAACCTGGGACGAGGTCAAATTCGTTTGGGAATCGGCTTTTTTCGCGACATTGGCCGTTCTCTCCATGCTGTTCCTCATGAAGCGCGGGCAGGAATACTCCCGCATTTTGGTAGGGACTATGTTCGCGCTAGCGGTCATCCTGCAGCCGCTATTGCGACTTCGCGCGAAGAAACTACTCTATTCCCGGGGCTTTATGCTGCGCAAGGCCCTTATTATCGGTTCTGGCGAAACTGCCCGGAGCGTTTACGCGGCAATCAGCAACGAGCCCAACCTGGGCTATGAGATAGCAGGGTTCGTGGACGATTCCCCTGGCGAGATAGACTGCTACAAGGTTCACCAAGGAATTTCCGGAGTTGGACGGTATATCAAAGCGGCGGACATACACGACGTTGTCGTGGCCAAGCCGGAGTTACCCAAGGACGAGTTGGTCAAACTAGTCAGCGAAATACAACACAAGGCCGACAACACTCTTTTCATCCCGGATATCAGCGGCATAGCAGTCAGCGGCACGGAACTGCGCCACTTCTTCAAAGAGCAGACGATGATTATAGAGGTGCGCAATAACCTTGCTAACCCGCTCAATTATCTGACCAAACGGTTCATAGATTACTCCGCCGGCCTGGCTGTTTTCCTGCTTTCCCTCCCGTTGCTAGCATATATCGCGCGGCGGATAAAAAAAGATTCCCCCGGCCCCGCCATGCTTAAGCAGGAGCGGATAGGTAAAGATGGTCGCACTTTCATGTGCTACAAGTTCCGCACCATGTACGAAGACGCCGAGGAGCGGCTGAAAGAGATACTGGCCACCGATCCGGAGGCCAAAGAGGAATGGGAGAAGTATTGGAAACTGAAGAACGACCCTCGCATCACCAAGGTCGGCGGTTGGCTACGCTCCAGTTCCCTGGATGAACTGCCGCAGGTCTTGAATATTCTTAAAGGCGAGATGAGCCTTATAGGCCCTCGTCCCTATCTGCCGCGCGAGCAAGAATTCCTCGCAGAAGAGGCGCACACCATACTACGCCTGCCCCCCGGTATTACCGGCCTGTGGCAAGTTAGCGGGCGAAGCAATACCGACTACAATTTCCGCTTAGCCATGGACAGTTGGTATGTAAAGAACTGGGATCTTTGGCTGGACGTGATGATTGTTTTCAAAACGATTGGGGTGGTACTGAACCGCGAAGGGGCTCGTTAAACTGTTTTACTTTCCACAAATTCCAGGAATTCTTTTTTAAATCTTGCGCTGGAGAACTTTTCAGCGTTCTTCCTAATTTCAGCAGGCGAAAACCGGGTGGGATCGGCTTCGAAGCGCATTACCGCGTTTATGATGGACGGCACGGACTGCTCATCAAAAAACAAGCCAGTTACGCCGTCCACTACAGTCTCCCGCACAGCGCCGCGCCCATACGCCAATACCGGAGTACCGCAAGCCTGAGCTTCTACCGGGGCTATTCCAAAATCCTCCTCCGCAGCAAAAATAAAAGCCCGGGCACGCTGCAGATAACCCTTCAACACCATATCATCCTTGTACCCAAGCAGTTCCACATTAGCGCCAGCTTTGGCTTTAGCTTTCTCAAATTCAGGGCCATCCCCAATTACCACCAGTTTCCGATCCGGCATAGAAGCAAAAGCTTCGACGATAAGAGGAATACGCTTATACGGCACCATTCTTGAGGCTGTAAGATAAAAATTATCCCTGATTTCCCCCACATCGAATTTATCTACATATACTGGAGGGTATATCACGGTATAATCCCGGCCATAATTGTTTTTAATACGTTGCCCAATATACTCAGATATTGCGACAAAGTCAGTCACCCTGGGAGTTACCTTTAAATCCCAGGCCTTGACCCGATCCAGCATAAAATTGGCGAGCCAGCCTTTCACCCCAGCATTCAGCCCCGACTCACGAAGATATTGTTCGCGAAGATCCCAAGCGTACCTTATCGGAGAGCAGCACAGGCAGATATGTTTTTGTCCAGGCCTTGTTTTCACCCCCTTGGCCACGGCATGAGACACAGATATCACAAGGTCATAAGAGCTAACATCAAGTCCCTCCACCGCGCAAGGCATAAGCGGGAGGAAACTACGGTATTTTGTTCTGGCCAAAGGAAAATGCTGAAGGAAAGATGTTAAGACTTTCTTATTCTTAATGAAGAATCTCTTCTCACGCGGCAGGAAATCAATTAGGCTGAACAAATCCGCTTCCGGATATATTTGCAATACTTGTTCGAGTAGCCGCTCCGCCCCCGCATAAGTGACCAGCCAGTCATGGACTATGGCTATTTTCATACAGTATGAAGCCTTATCATCCCTTAGAATTACCGATCCCCCTCATGTTGCGCAAATGTAGTCCAAAAAGCAACGAAAGGATATTCCACAGAAAAAGAGAATTTATGTCTGGCATGGCGAGCACGCCCACACACAAACTGCCCGCTATTGAAAGGATCAACCCTTGAATTGTGTATTCATCCCACGCATCCGCGGCAGCCTGGATGCTGCGCCTACGCCAGCACGATGCGATCACGTAGCCGAGCCAGGAGATTAATAAAAGACCAGGAATCCCCAAGTTGCCAAGAATATTAGTAAATAGACTGGATGAGCGCGTGCTCCCGAGCCCGGCCCCCAATCCATAAGAGCTGTGGACTATCTTCAAAGAATTCACGTCGGTAGCAATCCTGTCGCGATAGGATTGGCTCTCGATTTTACCGGTCAAACTGGAATAGACGAGATTTTTCATGGAAGTGGGCGTTTTATCTTTGATAGAAAGCGCAGCCTCCGCCTTAAAGACAAGCAATGCGGAAACGACCGCAAGCAACGGCAAAAATGCCATTTTAAAAACGATACGCCCTGAACCGCCAGTCGCTTTGTACAGCATGAATAATGAACACATCATAAACCCTAAATACCCGGCAAAAGACGTGCTCAGAATCAGAAGAAGCCCCGAAAAGAAAGACAAATACTTAAAGACAGGTCTGTCCGTTCGAAAGAAAGACCACAAACAGAACGCATAGTAACCGGAAAGATAACAGGCAAGGACCGACGGCTCGACAAAAGGCCCATTAAGCCGCTTTATCCCGTCGAACGACTGGAAGAATAGTTGCGCATATCCAAGATTAGAGTACAGGGAAGCGGCAGGGAAGTAAAGCGCCGTGTAGGCGCTCAATAACTGCAGAGAAGCCAGCAACATTACGACTATGCCGCCTGCGACATAGGCTGTCGTCAAGACTCTTGCCACTCGGGGATTTTTCATCACTTCAAAGGAGACGAAAAAAGAAAAAATCACATTAAACAGCAAATAGGCGACTTGGGAAAGGTTAGTCAAGCCAGGATTTAAAAGGACAAGGTTTTCGGCGGAGATGCCGCCTCGCGGCGGATTAACGGATATTTTACCGCTGAAGATAAAAGGGAAAAGAGCGCTTATGGCCCCATACGCGCCAAGGGCCAGTACAGGATAATAGAGTGCCAGAGCTCTACGGAACTGCGGCGTGCCAGCACTCTGCGATCTGATAAAGCCATACAGCAGGGCTAACAGGCCCAGCCCAGAAAGGAAATAACCCGGCTGTATCCCAATGTAATAATTCCCAAAAAGTTTAAGATTTAAAACGGCAGCGGCCTGGAACACCGAAAAGAAGAAACAACCAGCAATAAACACATCCATCCGCCTTAGAAAAAGCCCGGCCAGGATAGCCCCGGCGACAATAAATGTGAATACTGTGAACATGAGCATCAGATTTAGATAAAAGATTTTTCCGGCATCATAGGGTCCAAGCGGCACTCTGTTCAAATGCCCTGTCGAAAGACTGCAGGGCTTTAGCCGCGGAAATGTCCCAATCGAACTTTTTCGCTTGCAAACGGCCTTTGCTCGCTAATTCCTCTTTCAGCCGGGAGTTAGTAAGAACATCCCTAATCCCAGAAGCTATGCTGTCCACGCTGTTCGGATCGACATAATATGCCCCCTCTCCGCACACTTCTGGGAGACTGGCGCAACGTGAAACCACGACCGGGCATCCGCAAGCCATTGCCTCGAGAGGCGGAAGGCCAAACCCCTCATAAAGAGAAGGGTAAATAAAGCATTCCGCGTTGGAATAGAACGCAGGCAGACTCTCCTCCGGGAGATACCCGGTAAAAACGATATCTTCAGTATCAGGACGCAACTTTTCCTCGGCAAAAGTGCCGTTGCCGCCCCCTGCGATAACAAGCCTGCGCCCGTTCTTCACGGAAACTGGCAATCTTTTCCATGCCGCGATAAGCGAACCTACGTTTTTCCGGGGGTCTCTTGACCCCAAGGACAGCAGGTAGCGCCCTTCTATAGGCGAACTGCCTCCAGTGGCCCCGAAACTACGGGGAATCGCTGCGTAGACAACATCTATCTTTTCTTGCGGGATTCCGAGGTGTTTTACGATTTCCCCCCGTGAGAAATTGCTGCAGGTAATTACCCTGGCAACGTTGCTCTTATACCGGGAGAAAATAGTTTTGTAATATGCCTTAAATTTCCAATCGAACCAGCGGGCATCATTATAGATGGAGCCGTCAAAAACGGTGACGATATGCCTGCGCCCGGGGAAAACAGGCCCAATATTGCACGGACTCCATATAGCGGAGACCCCCATTTTTTTTGCCAGCACAGGAAGATTTATCTGGGTCCAAACGGCAGGTGAGACACGCGCGCCATCAAAAAACATCTCAACCCCAGGTATTTCCTGAAAGACATTCCGCTTGATCCCGGGCACGGCGAGCAGCAGCTTGTATTTATCCTGAGGTAACCGGGCAAGCGCCGAAAGAAGTTCCCCGGCATAGCGTTGAACTCCGGAAATTCGTTGGAGCAGAAAGCAACCGTTCACAAGCACGGTCTTAGTCATTCAGTGCCTTCCCCATGAGCCTCAACATGTTTGTTCCGATCCGACGCAAAAAGTATCACTCGAATTTCTGGCTGGCCCAAAAAAACGCGTGCTGGGTAAGCCTCTTCAAATAACTGTAAAAGGAATGAAAGGGGACAATGACGGTTCTGGGGAAATACGCGATCGACCAAGCGGTCGCCTTCCAAAAGACTCCGGCATCGGCAGTTGAGAAACACTTATAGTAAGCCTGGGCGTCATACCCGCCGAGGCTGCGATGGAAAACAAGGTTTTTAAAATTCCGCCATGGTTCTCTCCGCGTAACGGCCGACCTGGCCTTATCAGAAACACTGGCGAGCGACCAGATCAACTTCGGCCATTTAAACATCCAAATATCAAAGCTCCGCGGCATCCAATGGGAATTCCCCAAGCGGATAAGGATATAAGGCTCCGCCAGGACAAGCGTGCTGCTGGGCAGCGCAGCCTGGAAGATTACGCCCATATGAATGAATTCTGTGCCGTAATAGGTTTCCCTGTCACGGTTCAGCCACAAACTTCGGCGTATCACTACGGCGCCAATAAACGAGAGGCAATATGCAGCATCCGCAAGGATTGCGTCCATGCCGCCAGCAGGATACTCCCTGTCGGTAGCCATCGTAATCCGCCGATGTTGAAGGATGGTGGTAAGCTTGAGGTCGCGCAACTCGGCGTTCACTATAACAAGATCGTGTCCTTTAGTTATTGCTCGCTTCACCGCAGCCACCGCTCCGGGCCGCAGCAGATCGTCATCCGTGAAAAGCCAGCAGAATTCTCCATGCGCAAGTTCCACCGACTTATCATAATCCTGATCAACCCCACCCTTCACAGAAAGCCGAAAATAGCGGACACGTGATTCTCTTTGCAGATAACCACGAATGATATCCTCAGTATTATCGGTCGAAGCTCCGTCTACTATGACTATTTCAATATCGTCATCTAATTGAGGGAGAATGCTGTCCAAGGTTTCGCCTATATACTTAGCACGGTTATAGGTGGCTATGCAAATAGAAAGTAGTGGAGCCTTCATCAATATTCCTCAATTACACAGACAGAAGCGCCTGCAAATCCTGTATTACCGACACTAAACAATTTCAATTTCAGGCAACGGAAAAATAAACCTACCGCCGCCGGTCAAGAAATCTTTTTCCCGGTCCAAAATAGTATTCTTAAAATGCCAGGGCAACACAAAGAAATAATCAGGCTTCATCGCCCGTGCTTCAGATTCAGAAATAATAGGGATATTAGTCCCGGGGGTATAACATCCAAACTTCTCTTTATTAACTTCCGCAATGTACGGGATATGCTCCTTTGTCAGGCCACAGAATTGCAGAAGAACATTGCCCTTTGTACTGGCACCGTAACCGACAACTTTTTTACCGTCATTCACCAGCGCCTCTATCAATTCAATAAGATTTTTGCGATGCTTAAAAACGCGTTCCTCAAAATCGCGGTACGGTTTGGGAGTATCCAGGCCCATATCATCCTCCTGTCTCAACATCCAGTTGATTATAGGAGTATTAGATTTATATGCCGCCGATTTCTTGCACGCGGTAACGGCAAAGCTTCCTCCGTTAATGGCATTCATTTGAAC
Source organism: Elusimicrobiales bacterium (assembly GCA_050174915.1). GTDB lineage: Bacteria > Elusimicrobiota > Elusimicrobia > Elusimicrobiales > UBA9959 > UBA9959. Next base: position 735,518 of record JBFXJL010000001.1, read on the forward strand.
ATCAATAATACGAATTCCGTTTTTCTCCAGTATGCTCTTCACCACCCTAAAAGAATAAAACTCTAAATGTTCGTGGCAGATTGTGTCATAAGAATTAGTTCGCAACATGCTGGGCATATAGCTTTGTTCAAAATGCCACACGCCATCATCGGCCAACACTGATTCTATATCTTGCACGAAACGGTTGGGATTCTCAAGATCATAAAACATTGCTATAGAGGTAATTATTTTCGCCTTAGCTTTCGGGAATGCCGCAGCAAAGACTTCGGCAGAAAAGAAATCTGGGAGCAACCGCACGCCATCAGTATAGAACTCTTTAAACTTTTTACCGGTGGGATCTATACCCACCCTGCGACACTTAACAGTATAAGCTTTCAATGAGGTTGCGTCATTGCTGCCAATATCTATCACCAAGTCTTCTTCAGTCGGCTTAACCATCTTTTCAAGAAAATGTATCTTCTGGGTTAAATGGCGCACCATCGACGAATTCAACCCAGAACGGTACCCATAATTATCTCCGTACATCTCTCCAAGATCATACGACTGTTTCATTTGCAACAAACCGCTATCCGGGCACCAAACCAAGTCAAGAGGGCCCTTAGTTATCTTGTCAGCCGGCGACTTAGGAAAGACCCCGGTTAAATATTGTTCCCCCAGAGAAAGAACATTGATTAGATTTTTGCTGCCGCTGATACGGCATTTTGAGATTTCAGTATACATTAGTATTCCTCTTTACTTATCGATTACACATTAACTGGGTCAGGGCACAGAATGCCAGATGAGACAATCCATATCAGTGCTATTTTGCAATTCCAAGGCCCGAAACCTTTAATATTTAAATTCTATCAGATTTGAATCCCCTACCTATACAAAGGCAACAAGAACTAATCATTTAAACTTCCTGTATACTAGCCAGGTCCATACCACTAATTTCCTGGGGACTAGCAATGCCGGGACGATAAAAAACCAAAACCGAAGACTTCTCCAATAGCGCGTCAACATTAGTCCCCAGAGACCTTTAAGGCTTATCCCATCGCGCTTATGCACCAATATTGTTTTAAACACGTATTTAGTTAACACGGAGTATTTAGCTCTCACCACACTTTGTTTCTGATAACCATCCTTGCCCAATTGGTCGAAGATCAAACAACTTCCTGTAACGAAATACTTATACCAATCATACCCCCCGGAATTCCCGGCTCGGTTAATAAGTTGTGGTTCTGCGATATAAAAAGCCTTATTATCCGGCAATAAGCCGTAATAGACCGCATACATGAACGGGAAACCATATTCGACATACTTTTGATATTCCGTATGGGGCAATGCTAAGAACAACTTACGAGATATAACTATAGAGGAAATAAAGCCAAGACTAAGCCCGAAATATCTCATAACAGAATCAGGTGTTTCAAATGTTTTATCTTCAGATAGAGAATAGAAACTTGGCGTAAGTAGTTTTTTCAGGTCTTTATCCCAAACAGAGAAATTAAGGATAAGCGCCGAAACCCCATTATCCAGCGATTGAAATATTGTCCGCAGTGCAGTTCGCTCAAGTTTATCATCATCGCCACATATCCATAGATACTTCCCTGACACATGCTGAGCGGCAAACCAGAAATTCTCATCCGCAGGGATAGATACAGGTGGTTGGATATACCTAATCCCGGGAAAACGTGCCATAAAATCATTTACAACTTCCCGTGTAGAATCAGTACTGTGATTATCAGATACCAGTATTTCCACCTGGTCTTCAAACTCATGGATAGAATCTAAAATGCTACCGAGAACTTCCTTAAGACAGGAGCTACGGTTATATGTAGGGACACAAATTGACAGCAAGATTTTCATGATGGTTTTAACCCAATATTACAAATTAAAACACGGCGACCTTGAATTCCTTAAAGTAATGCCGCGTCTGTATAGAAGTTAATAACGCTAGAGGCACATTGGAAACGATAAGGGCAAGGCAAATGCCATTAACCCCCCAAATACTCCCACCCCATAAAGCCAACGGGAACATTATAATTATGCCTAGCAGCCCAGACAAGATTTGCCATTTAAGCCTGCCAATCGAGTTAAGGAATACTGAAAAACAATTAGTAACCCCTGTCAGGAGCGCCCAAACGCCAAGCAGAAGGTATAAGCCGCGGTTCATTATAGTTTTACCGGACCAGATGTATATAAATTTTTCCCCAAAAGCTACCGCACAGATTCCGGCAATAACAAAAATAATTGACGTATATAGCAGAGTCTTTCCCAGTATTTTTTTTATCCAGACTATATCGCCGGCCTCAGCCGCCTCAGTATATGCCGACCAAATAGGCATCAAAAAAGCAAAGTGGAAATAAGCAACCAGCATATACAGCTTTTTAACCAATGAATATTCCCCGACATTGTTTAGCCCGAACAGCTTGCCTATGATGAATAGATCAACAGAAACAAAAATGAAAGCTATAAACTGCAACGCGGCGAACTGGAGACTTTTGTGCCACAATTCCTGCGTATTGGTCTTAACGGTCTCAAAAGGAATAGGCGTAAAAGCCCAATCGCGCCTTTTCATAAAAAGCCAGAAAGCCAAGATAGAAGACACCAAGGTTATTACAAAAAAAGACAAATTAATAGAAAAGAATGAGAACTTAAAATCAACAAAGACAACAGCTACAAGAAGTACAGCCGCTTTAGAAAACAAACTCGAGAAAGCATTCCAATGACTTTCCTGATAACTAAAGAACCCAGCGGTACTCAAACCAAATCCGAGACTTAGCGCAGTTATGAAAACACCAACAACAAACAAGGATGCACCATCTCCGACAAGTGTCACATCATGTGTTTTAAGAAAGGACATCCAGGGGATGTAGGGTTTAATTACAACAGCAAACACGCCGACAACAATGGAGAGAGTTATAAAAACATAAAACACCGAAAGAAAATAGCCCCTGCTATTTTCAGAAGCTTCATTTTTTGAATAAGCGCGGGACAATCTATTACGAAGTGCATTACCAAAGCCCAGATCGAAACCCAAAAAACTTGCGGTAAAAGTCATTAGCAATGACCAAAGCCCGAACTGATCCGGTGTAAAAGCTCTGGCCAATATTCCGGTTAGTATGAAAGCGAGTAAAGATGCAATTACCTGAGAAACCGTAATGCTAACAGCTCCAATTAACACTTTTTTAGTTCTTAGATGTTGTAAGGGAATAGGCATATTGGCGTATTGAATTTAAGAAAGATGTTTATATAAACTCAATTAGGACGCAACTGGATTCCTGTATGAACTCCCGAATGCGGAATTCTAAAAAACGACAACGCCCCGGTAGTACTCACCAATTGAGGTCCAGATTTCAACACATCCGCAAGTTGCTTTTCTGTGCTAGCCCCATTATCGCTGAAGCCGCGCCTATCGATATAAATGCCGGCAAAGCCCAGATTGGAAACCACTTCAAGTTGTTTTTTAATTGGCTTGAGTGATAAGGCCCGAAAAAAAGTATCTCCCTCACGGCCTTTCATCCCCCCATAACTCCAACGCAACGATTTTGAATGCAGAAAACCCGCCGATAAACCATACTCTGGCAATGCATATAAAGAGGGTTCTTCCGGGAAAGGAATATACGGCAATTGATAAATGGCGGAGTTCTCAGGAACCATCGCCTCAATTCTTTTAACAAACTCACTGTCGTTTTCAAACTCCGCACGAATATAATTTCTATTCGCAGCAGAAGTTTGAGCGGTCTGATCAAAAAAACCAATCAGGCCAAGTCCTACGGAAATAGGAAGCATTATTTTTCCTGCTTTTACACCAGAAAAGAATCTGTCCAGACTATTCTGTAAAATCAGGAATATTGCAGAAATTGAGGCAAAACCTATAAAAACACTTATACGATTCCATGCCCGTATTTTTGAAGAAACCATGAATGCAAATAGCGAAGAGAATCCCCCGATAGTGGCAAAGAAAAACAAAAAGACTGTCACAATGGCTAAAAAGGCAAGGCACTCATCAACCTGCCGACCGGACATCAGAAGGAACGCCACCCATATCAAAGACAGTAACCCAACCGCCCCGACAACACCTAGAGCAGATGTTATGTTTTCATTAACAAGCGGAAACTTTCGATGATATCGTGCTGCCGCCGCGTCGAGGAACCATATACGATGCCCTTCCCGGGGCAGAAGCATCTGTATTAATTTAAGGCCATACACCTCAGATTCAGCAGGACTACGCCCTGCAACATTATTTTTAGTGGCATTCACTGCCTTATAAATTACACTCGGAGTCAGATTAACGATAACCCCTGAAGTAACTATTAGAATTGCAAAAGAACCCATACGAAGAGATTTATATGACTTATGCCTTACCATACCGGCAAAAGCACAGATAGAAAATAGCAAACATCCGAAAAAGGCATAATAAACGCCAAAGAAGGCTAGTCCGAATAATACGATAGCACCTATTTTAATGCTGTAAGGATCGGCAGGATTCTGTAAAGATTCAGGATTATATCGAAAGAGATAAAAACCAAAAAAGAAGAAAAGCGGCACAACAAAATACCAAGTATAGAAAAGATGTTCGATACGTTGTTGGTGAAATGGCAGAAAAGCAAACAACAAGCTGGCCACAACCGAGAATGAACGGGAAATACCGATTACCCTGAAAAACAAATGACTTAACAAGAATGTCAAAGGAAAACCTAATAAATAATACAGATTCAGCGCCGCCTGGGGTGTTCCGAACATCAATCCGAGAGCCTTCAACGCAAGCAAACTCCCCGTGTCGGGAATAGGGTAGTCAAAAGAATTACCACTGAAAGGGAATCCCACACGAGTATTCACATAAACCCAAGGCCCCTCCATTACTTTTTTAATCATTTCCAAACTGAGTGTGCCATCGCCACCATACACATACGGATAATGTATATCTGGGGTAAGCCCCCCCGGCCAGCCAGACATCAAAATGCTAGACATAAAAAAGGTCATCACGGAGAAGATGGCCAACAAATAACGCTCGGACAAGAATATGCCGAATATATCTCGTCCTGATAACGGATTACCACAACTATTGTTTTTTTCCTTCATTTATATAACAGCACGCACAACCGCACAGGCTTTGCATAATTAATTACAGTTGTAAATATTTAACGTATTAAAATTCAGCCTTTGTTTGATTAATGGGACTTCAGCCATATTAAAATCGCTATTATGTATACTCTGTGAAGTGGGCAGTTTGGAGATGAACACCTTTGTCCCGTTCCCTGGGGCAGCCAGAAGATATTTAGGGGATTGGCTGTCAAAATAAACTTTCAACGAATCGATATATGCCGCGGGTGTTGTCGCGTAGATTTTCGAATCATTCTTATACCGTCCAAGCATCACATAGCCATTATGCAATGATTTAGCATGGTATTTTAAAATATATTTACCCACAACCTTGTGTTTCGATGCTTTATCGATAGTTTCAGTCCTGTAGGCATCAACCGAACCGGCATTAATCACATTTAGTTTTTTGCTGGAATACTGGTATACGAAATACTTATTGTCCCACACATTTGCAGACTCAATAAATAAAGTTGAATGTTGTGGGACATCCAGAAGCAGCCCATTCTGCAAGGCCTGTTCCAAGACCTGCCGTGGGAATAAATATTGAGTATTTACGGCAGAAACGACACTCCAATTATTTTGCAGATTAATTAAATAGGCAACGCTAAAAAGTCCGGTTAAAGCGAGGGAAAGTCTTTCCCTAGAGATGTCATTTTTGGTTTTAGTTAAAGCCCAGGACACAAAAGAAAGGAGTACCAGCGCGGTGCCGAAATACTGCAGGAAAACAGGCAGATATCCTAGCCCAAGATGCATTTTTTGATGTTTTACTGATAAAGAAGTCATAAGCCCCGGCACTACCATTAATGCAAGCCCCAAAGTAACCATTATACGTGAAGGGAATCCCGTCTTCAGATTATTAACTATGCGATAAAAAATAACAAAAAAGACAGTTGCGCCGATTAATCCAGAAGCGTCTATTTTTTTTACAATTAAAACAGGGTTATAAACAGAAATATGAGACGGGTTAGCTATGTAATAAATGAGAGGAAGACTGGAAACAATTTGAGTCCCCAGGGTCTTTAAATACACCAATATATGGAAGTTAATTTGGTATGTTGGATCTATCGCTGTAGCCTTGCTTCTTAAATACATGGAAACTACTATAGCCATTAATGATAACAAGAAATAAGGGGAAGTCACACGGACATTTTCCCTAAAATTGTTTTTATATCCTAATGCCAGAATAAAATGGAACAAAAAGAATGCATACGAGATTTCATATGTTAAAAGAGCACACAAGTAAAAGAATAAACTTAAAATCAAACTTATCCATCTACTACTCTCGAGATAAATAAGAAAGAATATCAGGGAAAGGGTAATCTCTAGCAAGACCACCTGCAGCAGATACTGAAAAGAGAGCAGGGGATCGTGATAGATTCGACACTGAAATATGACCGCAAGGGAAATAACAACAAAAATCCCCAAATTTTTATCGCGCGTCAGCTTAAACACAAAATATCCAAAAGTAAAGCAGCAAATCAGGACAGAAATAACCGAGAATAGCTTATAAATAAATAGCGTATCACAAACCTCAAACAACCAGTAAACATACCAGACTAACGGGAAGAATCTTCCCTGCGAGGTGATCCAAGACATAAAATAATGATACGTAAAGTCATATAGCGTCACGCCATCAAAAAGGCGTATTCCTTTTGTATATGAATTCACAACATCGTCACCAAAGTAGCCACTGGACAATATAGGTAGAAGGGCAATCCACAACACCAACAACAACCCAAAACCCACAAGATAGTCAGAGTATCTCGTGGCTACCCCACGTAGCCAATCGTAATATTTATGCATTCGGAATTACTAAAAGTTTATCCGCTCTTTCTCAATTACCAGCGGGCGCTTAAGGGTTTGGGTGTAGATGGCGCCGATGTATTCTCCGATTATGCCCAGAAAGACAAGTTGCACAGAGGAAAAGAAGAACAAACCTATGATAACTGGAGCGATACCCACGGAAAAGCTGCTCCAAAAAATCAGTTTATAGAACAAGTACCCAAAAGCCACCAGCAGGTTTAACCCGGCTAAGATGCCGCCAGCGAAGATTGCCAGGCGCAGTGGCACCTTGGAATTGTTAATTATCCCCAGCATGCCGATATCGTACAGCGTGTAGAAGTTATTCTTAGTTATCCCGCGTTTCCTAGCCGGTTGGTAGTATTCAACCTTCGCGGCCTCGAACCCCAACTCCGACACCAAGCCGCGAAAGAACGGGTAAGGCTCGTCGAGCTTCTTCAACTCCTCCAGCACTTTTCTGTCATATAGCCCGAACCCGGTGTTGTTTTTATTAATTTTCACATCGGCAAGATTATCCACTAAGTTATAGTAGAACTTGCGTAAAGCGAACATTGCTGCGGATTCCCCACTGTTGGTTTTAATACCCAGAACGACCAGATAGCCGGCCTCCCAATTCTTTAGAAACTCTATTATTAGTTCCGGGGGGTCCTGGAAGTCGGATACCAATAATATCGCAGCGTCCCCGCCTGCCTGCAAAAGGCCGTAGAACGGCGAGCGGATATGGCCGAAGTTTCTGGTATTGAGTATAACCTTAACATTGCTATCGGAGGCGGCCAACAGCCTGAGCTTGGCCTGAGTCCCGTCCGAAGAAGCATTATCAATAAAAATGTGCTCGTACTCATAAGAGCCGATTTTCTGAAATATATCCTTTACACGGGAATAGAGGGCCTCGACATTGGCCTCCTCGTTAAAGCAAGGGGTAACGATGGATATTTTTTTCATATTTTGCCCTTGGCGTGAGTGATTGGCCTGGAACACAGCTTAAGATATGGATCCTTCCTAACCGTAGCCAGATCCAGTTCCCTCAGTTTCGAGGTGTAGTAGGCATAAAGCTGCTTCACACCGTCTGAGCAGGAAGTGAATTTAAAGCCGCCCAATTCAGACAGCAGGCGTCGGTTGTTGCCTGTATACTCCGGGTTGAAGCCACGCTTAAGAACCCTCACAGCGCTCTTACCTCCTCCGATCGTATTTATCATCCGCGCCAGCGTAAGGAGGTCTGTGGACCTGGTAGGGGTCACATTATAATGCCGGTACTGCGGCTTAGCACCAATAAATTTCTCAATTATGCGGCAGAAATCACCTATCCACAGATAATCGAATCGTACGTTCCTATTTACGATTATCGGCAGCCCGAGCAGGTTCTTCACTATCGCGTTAGAAATGAACTTAAAGGTGTAGTCCTCGTATTTGCCGAAGATGCCGAAAATCCTGAGCACGGTAATATTCTCAGCGCGGGCCGCGTATTGCGACATCACGTATTTGGAGAAGCCGTAAGGGTCGGCCGGCACGCTGGTATCGAAGAATTCCTCGCGCATCTTGGGCTGGTAAGCGCGGCTGTCGTATTCGGCGCCGCTGCCCAATTGCAGCAGGCGGGCGCCCGCGGGCAGCGCCCGGACTATATTGAAGAACATCCGCAGGTTCGTCGCGGCCACGTCGCCGCCGGCAGGGTCGGCGGCGGTCTTGCGCGTGCTTACCACGGCCGCGCAATTTATCACGCAGTCCGGCCTGAACTCACCCAGCACCCGCGCAACGGCTTCCGGGTCGCGCAGGTCCGCCACCGGGTCGGTGCAGGCGAAGACCTCGTACTTGCCGGCGGCGGCCAGGTATTCCGTAGTGTTTCGCCCCACAAAACCGGACGCGCCGGTTATCAGCACCCTGGGCTTACTCATTGTCGTCCTTCAGCGGCTTCACTATCATGGCCGTGCGCAGCTTCTCCCTGGACATATTGGGAGACATATCCTCTATGGGCTTATTGAATTCAAGCTTGGGCTCCACAGCGGTTTCGCTGGGCAGCTTAACCTCAAGCAGGGCGGGGCCTTTCGAGGCCAGCACGTCCCGCAGCACCGCTTCCACGCGGCCGGTTTCGGCCACCGTAGTGCCGGGAACGCCGTAGGCGCCTATGATCTTTTTCAGGTCGGGGCAGCTGTAGCCGATAAGCGTACTCTGCCGCCGCCGGCCGAAATACAGGTCCTGGAACTGGCGCACCATGCCAAGGCAGCCGTTGTTCATCAGTATCACTTTCACCGGCAGGCGCCTGGCCGGCAGCGAGTCCATGTCCTGTATGTTGACCTGTATGCCGCCGTCACCGCAGACGGCCAGCACGCGCCGGCCGGGACAGGCTATGGCCGCGCCAATGGCCGCGGGCAGCGCGAAACCCATGGAGCCCATACCGCCCGAAATCAGCATCCGCTGGCCTTTCTTCAGGCGGAAGGACTGCGCCGCCCACATCTGGTTCTGGCCGACGTCGATGCAGATGATGTCGTCCGCTTTTGAATGTTTGGAAAGCAGCTGCATGAACCTGTTAGGATTTATCTGCCCGGGAGTTTCGTCCGTTTCCACTTCGGGGAAGCTGCGCCGGTAACCCGCTATAGCCCCCTGCCAGGCGGAAAGGTCCGCAGGCCCGGAGACGGCCGCGTTAAGCAGCTTCAGGAAGTCCTTAACGTCCGCGCGCACCTTCACGTCGGTCTTGATCTTGGCGCCGAGCTCGTGCGGGTCTATATCCACGTGTATTTTTTTTGCGCCGCGGGCGAAGGTGCCGGTGCGGGCGCCGGTCTGCCGGGTGTCCAGGCGCGAGCCTAGCACCAGCAGCAGGTCGCAGTTGGCCAGCGTCATATTGCTGTAGCGCGTGCCGTAAGAGCCTATCATGCCGGTAAAAGCGCGGCCGCTCTGGTCAACGGCGTCCAGCCCCATCAGCGAGCAGACCGCCGGGATGCCGGTCTTGGCCAGCAGTTTCTCCAGCTCTTCGGCGGCGCCCGCCGCCCGCACGCCGCCGCCCACCAGGATCACGGGGCGCTTCGCCTGCTTAAGCAGGGAGGCGATCTTCTTAATAGTCGGCCTGGGCACGGGCTTTACGGCAGCAAGGCGCCGGTGCTCGGGGCTGCCGTAAAAACTTTTAAGTTTCTTGGGATCTATCTGCGCCCGCTGCACGTTCATCGGTATGTCCAGCAGCACGGGCCCCGGCCTGCCGGAGCGCGCCAGGTACACGGCCTTCTCGAGGCAGTAGCGGATATCCTTGGGCTCGCTGACCAGCTGTGAATACTTCACCAGCGGCTTGGCCACGGTCACGATATCGGTTTCCTGGAAGCCTATCTGGCGCAGGGGGCGGTCGAACTTGTACTCGTAGGTATTCACCTGCCCCGTGATGAACAGGCACGGCACCGAGTCGAAATAGCAGCTGCCGATGGGAGTCAGCATGTTCAGCGCGCCGGGGCCGCTGGTGGCCATGGCCACGCCCAGGTTGCCGTTCATGCGCGCGTAAGCCTCGGCCGCGAAAGCCGCGGCCTGCTCATGGTGCATGGAGACGCAGGCTATGTCGTGCCGGCCGTGGGCGGAATCCAGCAGGTGGGTTATCGCCCCGCCAATCATCTCGAAGATGTGGTGCACCTTCTCGCGGGCGATGAAGTCTATTACGTAATCCGATAGTTTTGTCATTTGTTCAGAAAACTCCCAAAGACGCCGGAAATATACTTCAGCATCTCTTTCGTCATGCCCGGGTACACGCCTATCCAGAAGGTGCGGTGCAGTATGGCGTCGGTATTCTTCAGTTCCCCCGCCACGCGGTAGCCCTTGCCGCTCTTGCGCATGGCGTCAAAGCAGGGGTGCTTTATCAGGTTGCCGGCGAACAGCATGCGGGTCTGCACCTTGTTGGTCTCCAGGTGGGTCACCAGCGCGTCGCGGGTAAAGCCGGCGTCCGCGCGCACCGTTATCAGGAAACCGAACCAGCTGGGGTCGGACTTCGCGGTGGGCTCGGGCAGGATGAGTTTCTTTGAATATTTCTGCAGCTCCTTACGCAGGTAAGCCCAGTTCTTCTTGCGGGCCTCGACGAAGGCCGGGAACTTCTTAAGCTGGGCCAGGCCTATGGCGGCCTGCATCTCGGTAGCCTTCAGGTTGTAGCCGAAATGGGAATACACGTACTTGTGGTCGTAGCCCATAGGCAGCTCGCCGTACTGGCGGGTGAAGCGGTTATGGCAGGTATTGTCCTTGCCCGACGGGCACCAGCAGTCGCGGCCCCAGTCGCGGAAAGACTCGATCAGCTTTTTCAGCAGCGCGTCGTTGGTGTATACCGCCCCGCCCTCGCCCATGGTCATATGGTGCGGCGGGTAAAAGCTGGAGGTGCCTATGTGGCCGTGCGTGCCGGTGAACTTGCCGTCGTATTTGGAGCCCAGCGCGTCGCAGTTGTCCTCTATCAGCCACAGGCCGTGCTTGTCGCAGAACTTCTTGACCTTGGCTATGTCGAAGGGGTTGCCCAAGGTATGGGCCAGCATCACGGCCTTGGTCTTGCGGGAGAGGGCCTTCTCCAGCATGGAACAGTCCGCGTTATAGGACGGCAAAGTGACGTCCACGAATACCGGCACGGCGCCGTACTGTATCACGGGCGTCACGGTGGTAGGAAAGCCGGCCGCTACGGTTATAACTTCGTCGCCGGGCCTGATTTGCCGCGCGCCCAGTTTGGGCGAGGTCAGCGCCATGAAAGCTATCAGGTTGGCTGAGGAGCCGGAGTTCACCAACGAAACGAATTTCACGCCGAGGTACTGGCCCAGCTGTTTCTCGAACTCGGCGCAGTAGCGGCCGGAGGTCAGCCAGAAATCCAGGGCGGTGTCGGTCAGGTTTATCAATTCTTTGTCGTCGTAAACGCGCCCGCCGTAATTGACGAAGCTCTCGCCCGGCCGGAAAGCCGGCTTCTGGTGGAACTTCTTGTAATAGGCCGAAACCTTTTTGAATATCTCTTTGCGGGCTTTGATTTCCTGGTTGGTCATATAGTTTCGTACTCGGTTATCTGTTTCAGGCAGACCGCGCGCATATCTTCCCCGGCCTTATAGGCGCGCGTCCACTCTATGATCTTGTCTATGGCTCCGCCGATGTGCCAGCGCGGCGCCCAGCCCAGTTCCTTGCGGGCCTTGGAGGAGTCCAGCTTGAGGTAATGCGCCTCGTGCGGGTGCCGGCTCTTGTCGATGGTATAGCCGGCGGCCTCGGGCCACCGGGCGAACATGCGCTTTACTATCCACTCCACGTCCTTGGCGTCGCCGGCGTCGGGGCCGAAGTTCCAGGCCTGCGCGTAGCGGGGACCGTGGGTGTAAAGCATTTCGGCCAGCTGCAGATAGCCGGAGAGCGGCTCCAGCACGTGCTGCCAGGGGCGTATGGCGCGCGGGTTGCGGATGCGCACCTTCTCCCCCCGCAGCCCGGCGCGGATGATATCGGGGATAAGCCTGTCCTCGGCCCAGTCGCCGCCGCCTATCACATTGCCGGCCCTGGCCGAAGCCAGCGCCACGCCGTGCCTCTTAAAGTCGGCCGGATTAAAGAAAGAATTGCGGTAAGCGGAAGTTACCAGCTCGGAGCAGCCCTTGCTGGAAGAGTAGGGATCGTAGCCGCCCATGGGCTCGTCCTCGCGGAAGGCCCGGGCATGCTCGAAGTTCTCGTAGCATTTGTCGGTGGTGACATTCACCACGGCGCGCACCGAGGGGCAGGCCCGCACGCCTTCGAGCAGGTTCACCACGCCCATCACATTGGTCTCGTAGGTCTCCGCGGGCTCTTTGTAGGACAACCGCACCAGCGGCTGCGCCGCCATGTGTATTACTATCTCTGGCTTGGAGGCAACTATGGCGCGTTTAAGCTTGGCCGCATCGCGCACGTCGCCGATAACGGACTTTATCCTGCGGTCCAGGCGGCAGAGTTCGAAGATGCTGGGGTTGGTCGGTGGCTTAAGTGCATAGCCGGTAACCTCGGCCCCCAGCGAGTCCAGCCAGATGGAAAGCCAGGCGCCTTTAAAGCCCGTGTGGCCGGTCAGGAATACTTTTTTGTTCTTCCAGGAATTCATCATTTCCAGAGTTTCCAGGGAGCCTTCTCCGACTGCCAGAACTTCTCGAGTTCGGTCTTGTCGCGCAGCGTGTCCATACATTTCCAGAAACCATTGTGCTGATAGGCGCACAGCTGCCCGTCGCGGGCCAGCCCTTCCAGCGGGCCGCGCTCCCAGATAGTAGCGTCGCCGTCCTTGATGTAATCGAAGACTTCGGGCTGCAGAACGAAGAAGCCGCCGTTGATCCAGGCCCCGTCGCCCATCGGCTTCTCCTGGAAAGAGCGCACCTTGCCGGCTGCGTTCATCTCTATGGCACCGAAGCGGCCGAGATTCTGTATGGCCGTCATCGTGGCCAGCTTGCCCTGTTTCTTGTGGTAAGCGATCAGCTTCTTCAGGTCCACGTCGGCCACGCCGTCGCCGTAGGTCAGCATGAAAGGCTTGTTGCCGATATACTCCTGCACGCGCTTTATGCGGCCGCCGGTCATGGTGCTGAGGCCGGTGTCCACCAGCGTCACCTTCCAGGGCTCGGCCTTGCCGTGATGCACCTGCATGCAGTTCTTCTTGAGGTCTATGGTCACGTCGGCCTGGTGCAGGAAGTAGTTGGCGAAATACTCCTTGATCATGTAGCCCTTGTAGCCCAGGCACAGGACGAAGTCGTTGAACCCGTAGTGGGAGTAGATCTTCATGATATGCCAGAGCATGGGCTTCAAGCCTATCTCCGTCATCGGCTTGGGCTTAAGATCGGTCTCTTCGCTCAGCCTGGTCCCCATCCCGCCAGCAAGTATTACTACTTTCATGTTATCCCCCGTATTATTTCTGCTTGCCCCTGCCGTATATATCGTCGTAGCGCACAATATCGTCCTCGCCCACATACTCGCCGTTCTGCACCTCTATCATTTCCAGCGGCACCTTGCCTGGGTTCTCCAGGCGGTGCTCGGTGGACTTGGGCACGTAAGTGCTCTCGTTCTCGTGCACCAGAGAGGTGGTCTTGCCCAGAGTAACCTTCGCGGTGCCCTTCACTATGATCCAGTGCTCGCTGCGGTGATAGTGCAGTTGGTGGCTGAGTTTGTGGCCGGGCTTCACCACTATGCGCTTTATCTTGTAGCGTGAATCTTCCTCGAGAATGGTATAGCTGCCCCAGGGGCGGTAGGTGGTCATATGCTCCACCACTTCCTTGCGCTTGCGCTCCTTGAGGATGTCCACCACTTCTTTCACCCGCTGGGCCTGGCCGCGTTTGGCCACCAGCAGCGCGTCCGGCGTGTCTATGATGATCAGGTCCTTGAGGCCGATGGTGGAGATCAGGCGCTTCTCGCCCATTACAATGGTGTGTTTGGTATCCAGCGCCAGCACATCCCCCACCTTAACATTGTCGTCGCCGTCGGGCGCTATCACCTCGTGCAGCGAATCCCAGGAGCCTACGTCCGACCAGAGTATATCGATTGGCAGCACGGCGGCCTTCTTGGATTTCTCCATTACTGCGTAGTCGATGGAGATGGACGGCATGTTCTTAAAATCTTCCGTCATCCGGGCCAGTGTTTGAGGCATCTTGCGGCTGATCTCCGGGGCGTAGGCCTTGAACTCGGCCAGCATGGTGGCGATGGTAAAAGAGAACATGCCCGAGTTCCAGTAATAGTCCCCCGCCAGCAAATACTTGGCCGCGGTCTTGGCATCGGGCTTCTCGGCGAACTTGGCCACCTTACACACGCCGCCGTTGCCGGCGGTCTTGGCGCCTTTCTTGATATAACCGTAGCCGGTCTCGGGCCGGCTGGGCTTTATGCCGAAGGTAACTATGCTGCCGGCCTTGGCGGCGGTCTCGGCCTGCCGGGCGTAGCGGGCGAATTTCTCCACCGGCTGTATGATGTGGTCCGACGGGCAGATGAAGATGACCTCGTCCTTGGAGCACTTTAGCTTCTCGAGGCAGTAGCGCATGACCAGTGCTATAGCAGGAGCGGTATTGCGGCCCACGGGCTCGAGTATAACGTTGTCCTCGATAGTAGGAGACACCGAGCGCAGGTCCGCCTGCACGTGAAAGCGGTAATCGGAATTGGTAATTACGAATATGTCCTTGAGCGGCACCACCGCGGCCAGGCGCTCCACGGTCTGACAGAGCAGTGATTTTCCCCCGTTGAGTTTTATAAACTGCTTGGGTAGGCCGTAACGGGAAACGGGCCATAACCGGGTGCCGGAACCGCCGGCCAGTATTATCGCTTTCATAAGTCCACCTTTTTATTTTCCTGCCGCTTCAACTCAGCGTCCATCATCAGGGCGGCCAGGTCTTTAAATTTAATTTTCGGCTCCCAACCCATCACACGCTTGGCCTTGGAGGCGTCGCCCACCAGTTCCTTCACGTCGGCGGGGCGGTAGAACTCCTTGGAAATTTCCACGCGTACTTTGCCGGTAGCCGAATCCATGCCCTTTTCATCCAGGCCCTTGCCCTTCCACTCCAGCCGTATGCCGGCGGCATCGAAAGCCTGCTTTATAAAATCCCTCACGGGGTGCACCTCGCCGGTGGCGAGTATATAGTCGTCGGCCGAGGGCTGCTGCAGCATCAGCCACATACCCTCAACGTATTCCTTGGCGTAGCCCCAGTCGCGCAGCGCGTCCAGGTTGCCCACGGCTACCGTCTCCTGCAGGCCTTTCTTTATACGGGCCACGGCGGTGGTAATTTTGCGGGTGACGAATTCTTCGCCGCGCAGCGGGCTCTCGTGGTTGAAGAGTATTCCGTTGCAGGCGTACATGCCCTGAACCTGGCGGTAGTTGACCGTAAGCCAATGCGCGTAAAGCTTGGAGACTGCGTAAGGGCTGCGGGGATGGAAATCAGTGTTTTCGTTCTTCTGCGCACTGCCCGTGCTGCCGAACAGTTCCGCCGTGCTGGCCTGGAAGACCCTTGCCTTGGGACAGGTCTTGCGCACGGCTTCCAGGAGGCGGGCCACGCCAACGGCGTTAATCTCGGCAGTCAGCACCGGCTGCGTGAATGAGATCAGCACAAAACTTTGAGCGGCGAAATTATATATCTCGTCGGGCTGAATCTTTTCCAGCGCGTCGGAAATATTGGAGGCTTCCAGCAGGTCCAAGGCCACCTCTTTCACGCGGCCCTCTATCCCCAGCTCGCGCAGGCGCCACTGGCCGGAGTCTCCGGCGCGGTCGGCGCCGTAAACCTCGTAGCCCTTGCCCAGCAGGAACCTGCTGAGGTAAGCGCCGTCCTGGCCGCGGTAGCCGGTTATAAGCGCGCGCTTTTTCATGTCAGATCTTGCTGGCGGGAACGTTCACCGCCCGGCCGTCCTTCCAGATAGCCACCGGCAAACCCCGGCGCTTGCGGTCGGCTATCGCGTTACGAACGGCCACTTTTATGGCTATCTCCGCTTTATCCTGCATGGTCAGTCGTTTCTTCATAGTTAAATCCCTTTCATGATCCGCCCGTAGGCGGCCTCGTCCTCTATTATTTCTTCCCCGTTCTTACGGCGGGCGGCCAGGACAGGCTTCATCTCTGAGTTATCAAAAAGCATCCAGGTGGAAACCTCATTTTTGAAGGTCAGGAAGAAGTTATCGAGAGAACGCGAAAACCGTCGCGAGACATCTTCCCCTGGCACATCGTGCCCGCCGTCGGCCACGCGGTTCTTTATGCGCAGCATGGACAGACCGGGGGCCGGCACCCAAAGAAAGAACAGGTGGATCTTATAGCCTTTTGCCGCCAGCTTTTTAAACAGAGCCCGGTGAGTCCTCCCGGAAAGGGTGGTCTCAAAACCAAAGTCCACTCCCGCCGAGGCGTACTCCGCTATGTTCTTCAACACCAGCTTTCCCGCCTTTATAGCGGCCGCCCTGGGACGGAACGGCGACAGCCCCTGCGCTATCAGGTCCGCGTTAACGAAGTTGGGGCAGTGCGCGTAATTAGGGAGGAACTCCCGGGCGAACGTGGTTTTGCCTGCCCCGTTAGGGCCAGCTACCACGTAGACGTTGCGGGAGTGGCTCATTATTGCACGCTCAGCAGCTTTTCACCCCGGCGTAGCCGGACTTGCGCAGCATATGCTCGCTCTGGGCGAGCTTCAGGTCGCTGGCGGCCATCTCGCGCACCAGGCCCTCGAAAGTCACTTCGGGCTTCCAGCCCAGCACACGCTTGGCCTTGGCTGGGTTGCCCAGCAGGGTCTCCACCTCGGCGGGGCGGTAGAACTTGGGGTCCACGCGCACTATAACGTCTCCGGGCTTCACTGCGGATTCCACGCCGGGGATGGCTTTCACGGACTTCACCACGCCGGTCTCGCCGGTGCCTTTGCCCTTCCAGGCTATGGTTATGCCCACCTCTGCGGCGGCGACTTCGATGAACTTGCGCACGGAGTACTGCTTGCCGGTGGCAATTACGAAATCCTCGGGTTTGCGCTGCTGCAGAATAAGCCACATGGCGCGCACATAGTCGCGGGCGTGGCCCCAGTCGCGCAGCGAATTAATGTTGCCCATATACAGGCATTTCTGGTCGCCCAGCACTATGCGGCCCAGGGCGCGGGTGATCTTGCGCGTAACGAACTCGTCGCCGCGCAGCGGGCTCTCGTGGTTGAACAAGATACCGTTGCAGGCGAACATGTCGTAGGACTCGCGGTAATTTACGGTGATCCAGAAGGCATACATCTTGGCCACGCCGTAGGGGCTACGCGGGTGGAAAGGGGTGGTTTCGCTCTGGGGGATCTCGCGCACCTTGCCGTACAATTCCGAGGTGGAAGCCTGGTAGATGCGGGTCTTCTTGGCCAAGCCCAGCAGGCGCACGGCCTCGAGCAGGCGCATGGTGCCCAGGCCGTCGCAGTCGGCCGTGTATTCCGGCTCGTCGAAGCTCACGGCCACGTGGCTCTGCGCGCCCAGGTTGAAGATCTCGTCGGGCTTTATCTCGGCTATCAGGCGGGTGAGGTTGGTGGAATCGGTCAGGTCGCCGTAATGCAGCTTAAGGCACTTGTGTCCTACCAAGTGGGAGATGCGGGCCATGTTGAAAGAGGCCGCGCGGCGGCGTATGCCGTGCACTTCGTAGCCTTTGTTCAAAAGAAGTTCGGTAAGGTAAGAGCCGTCCTGCCCGGTGATGCCAGTGATTAAAGCCTTTTTCATGTTGCCCGCCCTTTTATAGTAATTCGGCCGGAAAGCCGGCTTATATTATCTACATTATAGCAAAGGCAACGGAAAGGCTGAAATAGGGCGGCTATTTCAGGTTAATCTCAAGCCCGTCCCGGGCCACGGCAGCGGCAGGGAAAACCTTGCGGGCGTGGCGCAGCGCCAGGGCGCGGTTGCGCGGAAAAGGGTAGCGCGAGGCGGAGAAATGCGTCATTACCAGCCGCTTGGCCCCCGCTTCGGCGGCCAGGCGGCCGGCGGTTTCGGGGTTGAAATGCGGCCAGAGCGGGTTGAATTCCCCCGGCAGGTTGGCGCATTCGGTTATCAGCAGGTCGGCATCCTTAGCCAAGGCGGTAGCGTTGGGGCAGGGGCCGGTATCGGTGATATAGGTCAGGGTTTTCCCCTCCAGCCCCAGGCGCATGCCCAGCACCGGGTCGGCATGCTCCAGCGGCAGCGTCTGCAGTTTGAAAGGCAACTGGTCGGCCTCCGACGGCAACTCCAGTATTTTTACGGGATAAGGTAGCTTGGCCAGCGGCACCGTGAACGGCCGGTTGATGAACTTGCCCAGCACGCGGCGCGCGCCGCGGCCGCCGCAGATGGTCAATCCTTTCTTGAAACGGAACTTCACCAAGGTGTGCAGGCCGGCTATATGGTCTATGTGGAAATGACTGAGCAGTATGAATACGGGCTTGCTCCCGTCTATATACTGGTCCAGTTTGTAAATGCCGTTGCCGGCGTCCAGCACTATGTCCCAACGCCGGGTCTTGATCAGCGCGCAGACGGTATTGCCGTCGGCGTTGTCGTACCAGCCGTTGGTGCCGAGAAAAATGAGCTTCATCTCTTGTAATTCTTTTTTATCCATTTGCGGTAGTTGCCGCTCTTTACGTCGGCAACCCAGGCCGGGTTAGCCAGGTACCAGCGCACGGTGCGCCGCAGGCCTTCTTTAAAAGTTACCGATGGCCGCCAGCCGAGTTCTTTTTTTATCTTCGAGAAATCTATGGCATAGCGCCGGTCGTGGCCTGGGCGGTCCTTTACAAAAGTGATCAGGTCGGCATACTTCTTGCCTTTTAATGCCGAATTCTTAGCGGAAGGCTCGTCGGCCTCCAGCGCGGCGCAGATGCCCCTCACCACGTCGAGGTTCTTCATCTCGCAGTTGCCGCCCACATTGTAGGTCTGGCCAGGAACGCCTTTGCGCAGAACCTTCCAGATAGCCGAGCAATGGTCCTCCACATACAGCCAGTCGCGCACCTGCGCGCCGTCGCCGTAGACGGGCAGCGGCTTGCCTTCCAGGGCGTTCAGTATGACGAGCGGTATGAGTTTCTCCGGGAAATGAAAAGGCCCGTAGTTGTTGGAGCAGTTAGAGATAGTAACCGGCAGACCGTAGGTGTGGTGGTAGGCCATCACCAGGTGGTCTGACGAGGCCTTGGAGGCGGAATAAGGACTGCGGGGATCGTAAGGCGTGGTCTCCTTGAACTTGCCGGTCTTGCCCAGCGAGCCGTAAACCTCGTCGGTGCTGATATGGTGAAAGCGCACGTCGCGCCGCGCCCCCCAACACTGCCGGGCGGTTTCCAGCAGCGCGAAGGTGCCGTGGATATTGGTCTCGATGAAATCCTTGGGGCCGAAGATGGAGCGGTCCACGTGGCTCTCGGCGGCGAAATGCGCGACCGCGTCGAACTTATATTTCTTGAACAGCCGGTCCAGCAGCTTGAAGTCGCAGATATCGCCCTTAACAAAAGTGTAGTGCCCCTTCTGCGCGGCCTCTATGTCCAGCAGGTTTTCCGGGTTGCCGGCGTAAGTGAGCTTGTCCAGGTTCACCACGCGGCCCTTAAAACCGCCGGAACCGAACAGGTAGCGGATAAAGTTGCTGCCTATAAACCCCGCGCCGCCGGTAACAAGTATGGTTTTCATATTCTCTCCTATAGAGGCTTCGCCTACTATCTTATCGAGGCTTCGCCTCACTATCGAGGCGAAGCCTCGATAGACTTTATGAATTTTTCTACTGACTCCTGCCAATGCGGGATCTTTATCCCGAGCTCGCGGCAAAGCGCGGCGTTGGACATGGCCGAATAGGCCGGCCGCCGGGCAGGCAGGCTGAACTCCGCCATTTTAGCAGGCAGTATTTCCTTCTCAACTCCGTGAGCGCGCAGGGCTGCTTTGGCCCATTCGTAGCGTGAGCAGTTGCCGCTGCCGGTCAAATGCCAGCGGCCGGTCAGCCCGGCCTTTAACGCTTCCATAGCAATATCCACGATATCCTCGGTGCAGGTAGGCACCGAGATCTCGTCGTCGCTGATGCGCAGCGGCCCCGGTTTAGCGGCCCAGCCGAGCAGCTTGTGAATAAAGTTCTGCTGCCCCGCGCCGTATACCCAGCTCAGCCGCAGCACAAGGGCGTCCGGGGTCTCCAGTGCGTAGTCTTCCCCTTTCAACTTGGAAGCGCCATATTTATTTAGCGGGTTAGCGGCGTCGGACTCGGCATAGGGCGCCTTCTTTTCTCCGTCGAAGACGTAGTCGGTGCCGAAATGCACCAGTTTGGATTCCAGCCGGCGGGCGGCTAAAGCCAGGTGGCGCACCCCCTCGGCGTTAACGGCGTAGGCCTTCTCGGGTTCGCTCTCGGCCTTGTCCACCAGGTTGTAAGCGGCGCAATTAATTATAAGCCCGGGCCGGTACGGGATTACCGAGTCCATCACGGCGTTGATGTCGGAAATATCCAGCGTGTCCACGTCGGCAGCGGAGTAATCCCAGCCATTGGCCTGAAAGCGCCGCACGAAAGCGGCGCCCAGCTGGCCCTTTGAGCCTATTATAAGCGTTCTCATCAGAATTGCGCGTCCTTGAGAAGCGGCAACCCCGCGTCCTTGGCGGAAAGTATAGGGTCGGTGATGTCCCACTCTATGCCTATTTCAGGGTCATCCCAGCGCACGCCGGCGTCGTCCATGGGAGAATATTCCACCGTGCACTTGTAAAGTATCTCCGCGGTCTCGCTGAGCACCAGGAAGCCGTGCGCGAAACCCGGGGGCAGATAAAGCATATGCGCATTTACGGCGCTGAGTTCGGTGGCCAGCCATTTACCGAAGGTGGCCGATCCGCGGCGCAGGTCCACGCCCACGTCTAGTATGGCCCCGTTAATGCAGCGCACCAGTTTTCCCTGGGCGGCGGCGCCGCGCTGGTAATGCAGGCCGCGCAGTACGCCCTTGTCCGACTTGGAGTGATTGTCCTGTACGAACTCCGCCGCTATGCCGGCCGCGACAAAGTCACTGCGCTTGTAGTTCTCGACAAAGAACCCGCGCTCATCCAAAAAGACGCGGGGTTTAATCAGCACCGCCCCGTCGAGTTCCAGACCTTCGAATTCAAAAGGCATTATTGTCCGCCCGCCACTTTCTTCAGGTAGGCGCCGTAGCTGTTCTTATTAAGGCCATCCGCAATGCGCAGCAGGTTCTCCTTGGAAATCCAGCCCTTGGCGTAGGCTATTTCCTCTATGCAGGCGATCTTCAGGCCCTGGCGTTTCTCGACGGTGGCTATGAATTCCCCCGCCTCGAGCAGGCTGTCGAAGGTACCGGTATCCAGCCAGGCATAGCCGCGGCCAAGCAGTTCCACCTTCAGCGTGCCGGCCTTCAAGTATTCCCTGTTCACGTCGGTAATCTCAAGTTCGCCGCGGGCTGAAGGCTTTATGCTTTTGGCCACGCCGGCCACGCCCTTGGGATAGAAGTACAAGCCGGTCACGGCATAATTGCTCTTGGGCTTGGCGGGCTTCTCCTCTATGCTCAGCGCCTGCCCCTGCGCGTCAAAGTCCACCACGCCGTAGCGCTCCGGATCGTTGACGTAATAGCCAAAAACGGTGGCCTTGCCGCCCTTGGCGGCCTCTACCGCTTTCAGGAAAGCTTCCGGCAGTCCGTGACCGTAGAAGATATTGTCCCCCAGCACCAGGCAGGCCTCGTCCGAGCCGATAAATTCCTCGCCTAAAATGAAAGCTTGGGCTATGCCGTTGGGTGCCGGTTGCACTTTGTAGGACAGTTTCAGTCCCCAGGCGGAACCATCGCCGAAGATAGCCTCGAAGCGCGGCAGGTCGGTAGGCGTAGAGATTATCAATATCTCCCGTATGCCGGCCAGCATCAGCGCCGACAGCGGATAGTAGATCATCGGTTTGTCGTAAACCGGCAGCAGCTGCTTGCAAGTAACGCTGGTTATCGGATACAACCTGGTTCCCGCACCGCCCGCAAGTATTATTCCTTTCATAATCCTCCATATCGAGGCGAAGCCTCGATAGTTTCTCTATCTCTTTGCGGCCGTTAAAAACGGCCAGGCCAAATCTTTCTCCGAAACTTTGGGCTTCTTTACCGGCCACTTCACGCGCAGGGCCGGGTCGTCCCAGCGCAGGCCGGCGTGGTGGCCGGGCGCGTATTCGCGTGAGCAAGTGTACACCACTTCGGCGCCGTCGGTAAGAGCGCAAAAGGCGTGCGCGAAACACTCCGGGATATAGAGCATCAGGCCGTTCTCCCTGGAAAGCTCTATCGAGAAGGCCTTGCCGTAGGTTTTGGAGCGCGGTCGCATGTCCACCACGGCGTCAAAAATACGCCCGCGGGCGCAGCGTACCAACTTGGCCTGCCCGTAGGGCGGTAGCTGATAGCTGAGGCCGCGCAGCACGCCCTTCCGGCTTACCGAGCGGTTCTCCTGCACGAAATAGTCTTTAATGCCGGCCTTGGCGAACTCCGAGTACTTATAGCCCTCGGAGGCCGTGCCGCGCGCGTCGGCGCGCACCTCGGGCTTCACCACTACCAAACCCGTCAGCCGGGTCTTTCTGAATGTGAATTTCATAGATCCCCCCGCAGGAACGCCGCGTAATTTTCCCTGTTGACCGCGGCAAAACTGGCGTCAGGGTAGGCTTCGGCAAATATATGCGGGGGCTTGCGCTTAAGTTTCCCCCATTTAATTTCGAAAGCCCTGATAGCCTCCCCCTCTACTTCCAGGTAGTCTATCTCCTGCTTCTGCTGGGTGCGCCAGAAATAGGCCTGGCGGTCCAGGCCGTGATTGGCCAGCGCCTTCACGCGCTCGGCTATAAGGAAGTTTTCCCAGAGCCCGCCCGTATCCTGGCGCAGGTCCAGCGGGTTAAGGTTATTTATCAGCGCGTTGCGCAGGCCGGTATCGTAAAAATAGATCTTCCGCAGTTTTTTCAGCTCGTTGCGGATGTTCCGGCTGAAAGGGCAGACCCGGAAAACGATAAAGGCCTTCTCGAGTATCTGTATATACGAAGCCACCGTGTTCTTATCCACCCCCAGCAGGGAGGAAAGTTCGTTGTACGAAACCTCGCTGCCGATCTGCAGCGCCAGGGCCCGCAGCAGTTTCTCAAGAACTTCATGGTTCTTGATATTGTGGTATTTAAGGACGTCCTTGTAGGAGTAACTGCGCGCCAGGCTTTTAAGGTCCGCGGCGGGATCGCCGCCCTTGAGCGCTATTTCGGGGTACATGCCGTATATCAGGCGGCGCTCCAGCAACCGGGAGGATTCCAGCGCCGTATAGCGGGCTTCGAGTTCTTCCATGGAAAAAGGATAGAGGATGAACTCGACCTTCCTGCCGGTGAGCGGCTCCGAAATTTTATCGGAAAGTTCGAAAGAGGAGGAGCCCGTGGCCAGCACCTGTATTTCGGGGCAGCTGTCGCGCAGCAGCTTGAGAGTTCTGCCGATGTTGGGCACCTGCTGCGCCTCGTCGAGGACCACCAGCTTTTTGTCGCCTATAAAGGCCTTCATCTGCGTGGAAGTCTTCTCGGTGAAAGCTTCCCTGACATCCGGCTCGTCGCAGTTAAAATATACGGAATCTTTCTTGTATAAAGCCAGTATCTCACGCGCCAGCGTGGTTTTGCCCACCTGCCGCGCGCCGTAAATGATTACAACCTTTCCCTTGAAAAGTTTCTTTGTAATGGCGGGCTTTATAGTACGCTCTATAACCATATCCCATTCACCTAAATCACATATATTTTAGTGAATGTATTCCCCTAAAGTCAATGTCTTGCTTTAAGTAAAAAAGCCGCCCGAGGGCGGCTTTTTATCTCCATCCCTGTTAATTAAGGGTTGGAACCGCTTACCTCTTCGCTTTCCTGCACCGTCTCGGTAGGGATCACCGTGGTCTCGGGCTCCTGCACCACGGGCGCGGGCTCGGTCTCTCCCTCCCCCTCGCCCTCTTCCTGAATGGGCTCAGGGTCGGGCTGGGGCGCCAACACGGCCGCAGCGGCAGCGGCGGCCTGCTGCTGTATGATGATCTGCTCGGCCTTTATCTCGGCTTTCTCTTCCTTGATCTTGGCCGGCTCGGCGGGCGCCTGATTAGCCTCCTCGGCAGTAGCTTCCCGCACCGTGGGCGGCGCGCCCTCACCCGTAACCTGCAGCACCTGGCCCGTGCCGATGTTCAATACATCATCGGGCCGTTGTGGCCTGTACACAGCCACGCTGCCGTTGAACAGCTGCCAGGTGGACAAGCCGTCTCCGGTAACCGCTACGCTGAACACCGTGCCGCGCACGGCGCAGACGGCGCTGGGCGTGCGCACGGTGAAGCCGCGGCCCTTGAACTTGCGCACCCAGGCGAACATTTTGCCGCGCAGCACGTCCACGGCGTTGGCCTCGGGGGCCACCTTGCTCAGCAGAAACTGCGTGTCGGCGCCCAGGCGCACCTTGGAACCGTACCTTATGTAGATCTCGGCCTTGCTCTTGGCGCCGGTGCGCAACTGGTCGCCCATCTCTAGCATGTACGGGGCCTTAACGGCCTTCCAGTCGGCGGTGCCGGCCTTCAGGTATTCCACGTTGCCCTTGGCCGTGAACAGCTTGGCGGTAAAGCCTTCCAACTGCTCGGCCGCGCGCGCGGGCATAACACTCGCCGCCGCCAGCAGTAAAGTCACCAGTATTTTAGTCATATTTTTAATGTCCCCCCCTCCGGCTCCAACCCTGCTAAATAATACATTTTTTTACCCCTACCACGGCCCAGCCGGTCTCAACCCGGATTTACAATAAACCCAAACCAGGCAAAAAACCACTGGAGGCGCCTTTGCTATCGAGGCGAAGCCTCGATAGGGGCAGGCCGGGAAGTTATTTCCCGGTAAAAGTTCCTTTCCTTGCCCAGCAGGGCCGAGCCCTCCCGCGAAAGATGCAAGTCATCCATGTAAAAAAAGGTCCCGGCACGATGAGTCTTGCAGAGCCCGCCCGGGCAGAGCCAATCCGGGAAGAACACCACCTTGGTCTTTTCCCCCATCTGCTTCAGGAAGACATCGCTCCTTTTTATCGCCGGCGGCGTCTCAGACAGCGCAAAATTGCACTCGTCGGGATCTGCGCCGAACATTTCGCTCTTGGCCAGACACCGCCCTATGGTCGTCCCATTGGTAGGCAAATGCGAAAAGATTACCGGGGTAATGCCTCTGCCCCTGAGAAAGGCCAGCGTTTTCTCAAACTCCGCGGCCATAGCTTCTTTACTTGCCGGCGCCAGGCGGCCATCTATCAGCAGGCGGTTCTTTGGCTCGAGATAATGAGCAAAAGACCCCGACAAAACGGCGTACTTAACGGACTTATTGCCCAGCACCCATTTCTTTACGCCGTCATTAAACTCGGAGCATTCCCGGGCGTCCGAAACGGGGCTTTTATTAGTCGCCACCCCAACGCCAAAAACAGGCGCGCAGGAGCGCATGGTAAGCTGTATGAATTTAGCCGAGGGGTTGGAAGCCTGCAGCCCCTGAACCAGATGCTTGGCGTAAGAATCCCCCCAAAGCAGTATTTCCGGCTCTGTCGAAGTGCGGCAATCCGCTGAAAGCGTGAACCCGCCGGCAAGATGGCCGTCGCAACCCCGGGCCAGGCCATAATTAAACCCGATTTTTTCTTCCAGGTATTGCGCGGAGCGGCCGTTGGCGAACAGGCGGCCTTTAAAGCCGTCGAGCAAATACCCCGTCAGGCCCACGGCGCAAAAAAACAAACTGCCGGCGGCCGCGAAGGCGAACACGGAGCGCCTCGAAACCTTGGTCCTGTTCCTGAAAGGCCGCTCCACATACTTCCAGCTGAGAAAAGCGCACAGGAAGGTTAAGGCCACAAGCGCCGCCGCGCGCAGGCCATCCGGCTCGGCCACGGTGCGCAATCTGGCGAAGGCGAAGACGGGATGATGCCATAAGTACAGGCCGTAACTGATCAAGCCGATGCCGACCAACACGCGGTTGGACAAAAGCCTGCCCACTAACGTGGCCTGATTACCGAAAAGTATCACCAGCGCGGCGCCGACGGCAGGGACAGCGGCGTAGAACCCCGGGAAGGGCGTCTCCTCGGTAAACGCCAGAACGGAAAAGGCAATAAGCCCCAAACCAGCAGCCCCCAGGCTTTGCGTCGCAAGCGTAGGCGGCATATCGTCCCGGGCGCGGGACAGATAGATCGCTATGAAGGACCCAACCAGCAGTTCCCAACTGCGGGTGGGCAGGAAATAGAAAGCGGCCGCCGGCTTGTATATCGCCGCCCACTGGGCGGCGGCCAGGCTGGCTACCGCCACAACCGCAAGCAGCATAACGATATGCCTGCGGCAGAACCGCCAGGCGAGCAGGAGAAAAGCCGGAAACAACAGATAATACTGCTCTTCTACGCCGAGGCTCCAGGTATGCAGCAGCGGCTTCAGCCCGGCCAGCGTGTCGAAATACCCCTTCTCCGACCAGAACTGAATATTCGACGAGAACAGGGAAACCGAAACGAGGCTTTTCGAGAAGGACTTCAGGTCCTCCGGCAGCAGCCAGAACCAGGCGAAAGGGATACAGACAAGCATCACCAAAAACAGCGGCGGCAGTATGCGCCGCAGCCGCCGGTCGTAGAAACCTGCCAGCGTAAAACTGCCCAGGGCCAGCTCGCCCAGTATGATGGAGGTGATCAGGTAACCGCTGATAACAAAGAACACGTCCACGCCCACAAACCCGCCGCCGAAGGGCTTTACCCCGGCGTGGAACAGAATAACGGCCATTACCGCTATGGCCCGCAGGCCGTCAATTTCTTTTCTGTATTTCAGGTGCATCAGTATTTTTTGCCATCAACTTTATCGAAGCGAAGCCTCGATAGGGGCTCACCGCGCCACATGGTGCAGCACATGGGCTATGAAAGTCTGGTAGGGAACCCCCGCCTTGCTGGCCTTGGCTTTTATGCGGTCCAAGTCTATGCTGTTGATGCGAATATGCAGTATGGCATCCTTGCGTTTGCGCGCCAGGGCAGCGAGGAAACGCTCCTCTTCCTGCGGCGTTACCGGCAGGTATTTGCTGGCCAGGAGGTCCTTCTCTATCTTGGCCTCCGCTTTACTCAACTTATCCTTCTTCATGGCAACTCACCCCTGTCTAGTTTCCAATATTGTAACACAAATGTATTAACAGTCAAGGCCTGACCTATTTCTGCCACCAATGGTGATAGAATTGACTTTCCCCACCAATAGCCTAGCAGACCAACCCGTCAAAGGCGTGTCGACTTGGGAGGCTGCAAATATAGAAAATGAAAAAGGCCCCGTGAGGGGCCTTGTGCTATCGAGGCGAAGCCTCGATAGGTGCCGCGAGGCCGAGCCCTACCGAGCCCCTTCCCGAGGCCGAGCCTTAATTCCCCAAGGCTTGGCCTCATTCCCCCTTCCGTCATTCCGGCGTAAGCCGGAATCCATTAAGGGAAAAAGATGGCAAGATCCGCGCTTAACTCCTGCAGCGCGGCTTCGCGCTTTAAGTATTCCAGGTCCAAGGTTTTACCGGACACGCCGATAACGGAGCGGATGTCTTCAGCGTGACGGGAAGAACTGCTCATCCGTGCCCAGCGCAACTTGCTCAGAATGAGGTCTTCAGGGGAGATAAAGAATATTTCCTGCCCCTCGAAAACCTCCTTTTTTTTGCGTTTCAGTTCTTTCAGGCCGGTCTTATTCGAGTTGTTTATTACCCAGAAGTCCACTTTAAGCCCGGATTCCGCGGGGATATAGTTGAATTCCCCGCCGGCGGCAACAGCCTCGGCTATTGCCTCTTCGTCCAGGTAAGCCCCTTTTTCGGGGGCTATAGTCTTTATCAGGAGCGGTATTTGCGCGGGTTTAAGCCCGGTTATAAGGTTTATGTCCAGAGTACTGCGCGGGGTGCCCCATACGGAAACGGCGTAGCCGCCCGTAATGCAGTAGTTAATGCCGGCGGCCTGGAGTTTTGCCGCCAGGCCTTTTATGAATTGTTTCAGTTCCATCATTCTTCATCCGGTTAAGGGCCACAAGCGTCTGGGAAAGTTCAATAGCCAGGCCAAAGCGGGCTGCCGGTGAAAGAGCGCTTATAACGGCAAGGTGCCGCGTCTCAGCTTTTGTCAGAACCGTCCTGTGTGGCATGATGATATTATACAAACTGTCACCGGCTCCCCCAGTCTTCATCTCGGCGCAAGCCGGGATTAGAGCCTTTATCGAGGCGAAGCCTCGATAGGCGATCGCGGCCAGCCGGTGTAGGCTGGCACCAGTTCTTTGATCTTGCCCAGTATAGCCGCCGTATCGGCGCCGGCGGCCAGCTGCTGCAGCTCGGCGCGGGCGGCGTCGCCCAGCCCCGCGTCGGCCTCTTCCGGCACGGCCGCGAAGATTTCCGAATGCCCAGTGTCCTTGCGTATGTCGCCGGCACGGAACAGCTCCTCGTACATCTTCTCTCCCGGCTTCAGGCCAACATACTTTATCTCAATGTCCTTGTCGGGTGTATGTCTTTTGACCTTTTCGTAGACTTCGTCCTAAAACCATTAGACACTTTCCCGGCTGCCTCCGCTTAATTTAGCACTTTTCCTGACTTCCTTCCACTTTTAGGTTTATCGCTTTTCTCTTGGC
>JBFXJL010000002.1:0-528265 GCA_050174915.1 Elusimicrobiales bacterium
CAGCCGGATCAAGGAACTGCTACACCGGCACCGCGGCATGAGTTTGGAACACAAGAAAACAATTGTGGCCTACTTCCTAAACAGCAGAAATAGGCCACAAAAACCAACACGAAACGTCACTTAGCTCCTTTTTTTTATTGGCGGGTGCTAGCCTTGCCGGTCCGCGGCCGGGCGGGGGGAGACCAGGTCGCGCAGCGTTTCCAGCGCGGCCCTGTCGCCCAGGGAGATCAAAATGTCGCCGCTCTCGATGAGCGTGTCGCCGCCGGGGATGAGGTATTTGGGATCGCGGAAGACCAGCACGATCAGCGCCTCTTTCGGGGCGCCCAGTTCGAACAGGCGGCGGCCGGCCGCCTTCGACCCGGGCTGCACTATCAGCTCCGTCATCTGGGCGTTGATGTCGTAGCCGTCCTCCAGCGAGAGGGGCGCCACCTTGGCCTCGGCCGGCGGCACCTCCAGCCCCAGCAGCCGCGCGGCCAGCGGTATGGTGGTGCCCTGCAGCAGCGACGAGGCCAACACGCAGAAGAAGACGATATTGAAGATCAGTTCGGAACCTTCCACTCCGGCTATCAGCGGGAAAGTGGCCAGGATGATGGGGGCGGCGCCGCGCAGGCCCACCCAGGAGATAAAGATCTTTTCCTTCAGGCCGGTCTTGAACGGCGCCAGCGAGGCGAACACGGCCAGCGGCCTGGCCAGGAAGATCAGCACCGCCGAGATCAGCAGGCCCGTGCCGGCCACCGGCGGCAGGTGCGAGGGGAACACCAGCAGCCCCAGCGTGAGGAACATGGCGATCTGCATCAGCCAGGCGATGCCCTCGTGGAAATACAGCAGCGGTTTCTTGTGCAGGAAGCCGCTGCCGGCCATCACCAGGCCCGCTATGTAGACGGCCAGGAAGCCGTTGCCGCGCAGCAGGGTGGCCGCCGAGTAGGTCAGCAGCACCAGCGCCAGCGTGAAGACGGAGTACAGCCCCTCGTAATCGAGGTCCATGCGGTTTATCGCCCAGACCATCAGCCGGGCCATCAGCCAGCCGGCAGCCGCGCCGATGCACATCTCCAGCGCGAAGGCCGGCACCAGGCGCAGGTAGCCTGAGCCGGGCGCGGCGATGACGCCTATCATGCCGACGGTCAGGAAGACGGCGGTAGGGTCGTTGCTGCCGGATTCCAATTCCAGCAGGCCGCGGAGACCGGGGCGGATATGGACGTTG
Organism: Elusimicrobiales bacterium; assembly: GCA_050174915.1. Taxonomy (GTDB): domain Bacteria; phylum Elusimicrobiota; class Elusimicrobia; order Elusimicrobiales; family UBA9959; genus UBA9959. The sequence continues at coordinate 1,202 of JBFXJL010000002.1, forward strand.
CGCGAGCGCAGCACGGCGAAGACGGCGGCCGCGTCTGTTGAGGAGATGATGGAGCCCAGCAGCAGCCCGGTGGTCAGCTGGAAGCCGAGCGCGAAATGCGCGAACAGGCCCACCGTCAGCGCGGTGAGCGCGGTGCCGGCCACGGCCAGCGCCAGCCCCTCGCGAACCACCGGCTTCACGGCGCCGATGTCGGTGCTGAGGCCGCCCGAGTAGAGGATGATGGAGAGCGCCAGCACGCCGGCGGCCTTGGCCAGCGGGGCGTTGTCGAAATAAATGCCGCCGAGGCCTTCTGAGCCGGCCAGCATGCCGATAAAAATAAAGATCAGCAGGGCCGGCAGGCCCATCTTGCCGGAGGCCTTGCTGGCCACCACGCTCAGGGCCAGCAGCAGCGCCGCGGCGGGGATTAATTGTTCTATTCCGCTCATTTTAGTTAATGAATTCTAGCAAAAAAAGACGGCGCGGAAGTTTCCGCGCCGTCCTGCCGGAGCTGAGCCGTTTTACTGTATGACCGCGACGGTTTCCGTCTTGCCTTTTTCGATGTAGGTTTCGGTGAACCCCTCGCCTTTTACCTTGAAGCCCCAGTTCACGAAATACTTCTTGGCCTTGGCCCTGAAGTCTGAGGCGTCCTTGTCGGAGGGGAAGTCGCTGTCCTTGAATACTATCTTGAAATCCTGCCGCAGCCAGTTCAGCGGGAACTCGAAGAACTTGGTGCCCCTGGAGGAGTCGAACATTTTGTCCTGCACCAGCTCCACGCCGATATGCACCTTCCTGCCGTCGTACTCGCCGGTGAAGCCGTTGCGGACGGTCAGCGTGAACTCCTTGCGCACGTCGTCGTAGGAGAAGCCGCCGAGCTGGGCCAGGCCGGCGTCGGGGTTCTGGGGTTTGCGGGCGCCGGGGTAGAGCTCAATGGAGTAGCGGGACTCACCCTGCTTGTCGCGGTAGGTGTACTCGAAAGGGCTCTGCCTGAGCGCGAAGGAGCCCTTCTGGGCTTTGAAGTCGTAGCAGACCTCTATGCGCTCCTTGTCGAACTGGCGCAGCTGGCGGGGGTGTATGACCAGGTTCACGTAGGCCGTGTACCACTCGGTGCGGTCATGGCAGTTGGAGGCGGAGATATACTGACCATTGACCATGGCGCTGGCGTTCTCGCATTCCTGCCAGGTATAAGCCGCGTCCAGCGAGATCGAGCGGTTGATGGCGGTCCCGTCATTGGAATCCAGCTCTACGGTCTTGCAGATCCTGCTCTGGTACCAGCCGCGGGCCTTTACGCCGGTCCCGATGTCGGAGACCTTTACCTCGGCAGCTGTGGCCTTTACGGTTTCCGCCAGGCCGGCCGCCGACGCCGGCCCGCGCCCATCGAAATCCAGTTCCTGCGCGCCGGCCGCTGCGGACAGGGCCAGGGCCGAAAATACCGCCATGAGAGTCTTTTTGATCATATCTTTGTTTACCCCTGTGTGAATTTGCTTCGTGCCGTATACAGTGCAATTTATGTGCCAACGGCGCTCTCCGGGGCGGGCCAGGAGCAGAGCCGGCGCTTCCGGCCCGGGCTGGCTTAAACATTTCTCATTTGAAAAGAAATATTCTCTTTTGAAAACAATCCTGCGGGTTGACATTCGTCAAGTCATGCTGTAGGCTATATACAGATAAACGCTATGAAACCGTTGCTGTATCTCTTCCTCTGCTGCCTGCCGGGCCTGCCAGCCGCGGCGCAGGAGGATTTTGCCGCCGCGCTGGGGTCCATACGCCAGGACATGGCCGCCGCGCAGGACAATACGCGCGTGCAGCGGCCGCTGCCGCCCGCGCCCCTCGCTGAGCGGGTGAACCAGCCCGGCTCGGCCGAGTACCTGTTCAAATTATACGGCCAGGACTTCAACCGGCACGCCGGCTGGCACATGGACCTGCTGTCCCTCTACCGCCGCGGCGGCGCCAACGGCGCCAGGCCCCCGCTGCAGGACGCGCTGGCCTCGGTGCGGGCGCTGAGCGTGCTGGGCGCCGGCGCGCAGCCGCTGATCTCAGGCGACACGCTCTACTGGCTGCCCAGGGAACTCTCCGCGGTAATGAAGTACTCCCCCGACGCCGAGGCGCGCGGGGCCGCGGCGCTGGCGCTGGGCGTGGCGCTGGCGAACAAGGAGGAGGCCGCCTCCCGCGAGGCGCTCGACGACCTGGCCTCCACGGTTGGCTACGCTTCCGAGGAATTCGAAGTGCGGCGCTTCGCCGTGATGGCGCTGGCGGGCTCCGGCCAGAAATACGCCGTGGAAAAACTGAAAGCGGCCGCGCGCACGCTGGCGGCCTCGCACGACTTCATAGGCCGCGGCAAGTTCCGCTACGAGGAGGACGAGACCTCCTGGTCGCTGGAGGCCTCCATTATAAAAGCCTTCGAGGCCATGCTGCCCGGCCCGGCCGGCGCCGAAGCGCTGGCGGCGCTGAAATATTTCGCGCACCTGTATAATTCCACCTGCGGCAATTACACGGTCATCAAGCTGCCCGACGACGAGGGCATAGACGAGACGCTGCTGGTTAACGCCCGCCTGGCGCTGGCGCAGAACGGAGGGGGCGCCCGCCACCTGCGGTCCAACCGCGACAACCCCGAGACCGGCTCGGTGAAATGCCTGCTGCCGCTGATCAACGACGGCGACCTCTGCGAGCTGCGCAAGACGGCGGCCACGCTGTTCCGGCAGATACACGGCGACGTTATCTACGCCACGGGCAGCTACATAGAGGGCCGCGCCGACTGCAACGAGCTGATCACCAACAAGGTGATGCTGGAGTTCTCCAAGATCTACCTGACCGGCCTGGGCACGGGCGCGCTGGTGAAGGGCGCCATCAGCGTGTCGGTCAAAGGCCTGCGCGCCGTGGCCGGCATACAACACGCGGCCAAGGTGGCGCAGTACAAGAAGTTCATGGACATGGCCTACGGCTATTATGACCGGGCCGACCGGATAAAGGATTACACCGAGTACATGGCCGCCCTGAAGAAAGCCTCGCGCTGACGCAGGCGGCAATAAAAAAGCCCCGGGCTCTCCCGGGGCTTTTTTTGTCGCGCGGCTATTACTTGCCGGCCAGCTGGCCGCAGGCGCCATCGATGTCGCTGCCGAGGCTCTTGCGTATGGTCACTTCGAAACCATACTCCTCCATCAGCCCCGCGAACACCTGCACGCGGTCCTTGGCGGGGGCCCTGTAGGGGCCGCCGGTGCGGTTGTAGGTGATCAGGTTGATAGTGAAGTACTTGGGCGCCGCCACCGAGCGCAGCCAGGAGTTCAGCTTGGCCGCCTGCGAGCGGCTGTTGTTGAGGCCGTCCATCAGGACGTATTCTATGAAGACCTTCCGCTTGGTCATCGCGATGTAGTCGTTGATGGCCTTGGTGAGCTGGGAGAGCGGGTAGGTGCGGTTGAGCGGCACCAGGTCGTTGCGCAGATCGTCCTCGGTGGCGTGCAGCGAGAGGGCCAAATTGCACTGCGGGAAATCCTTGGCGAAGCGCCGGATGGCCGGCACGTGCCCGGAGGTGGACACGGAGACGTGGCGCTGGCCCAGGCCGATGAGGTCGGGGTCGGTGATGGTGCGGATGGCCTCGCTCAGCGACTCGTAGTTGTAGAAGGGCTCGCCCATGCCCATGAAGATGACGCTGGCCACCTTGTGGTTGCGCGTCTTCTTGAGGTAGGAGGCCGCGGCCAGGTACTGGTCAACGATCTCGTCGGGAGAGAGATTGCGCTTGAGGCCTTTGCGGCCGGTGGCGCAGAACGGGCAGCGCACGGGGCAACCCACCTGGGTGGAGATGCAGAGGCTCCACTTCTCCGGCATCAGGTTCAGCAGCACGGTCTCTATCTTCAGGCCGTCCTTGAGCTCGAAGAGGAATTTTATGGCGTCGTTCTTCTTGCCCGCCTGGGTCTTGAGCGTCTCGAGGCTGTGGATGCGGAACTCGCCCTTGAGTTCTTCCCTGACCGCCGCTGGCAGCGCGGGAATCTCGTCCCAGGAGGCGGCGAAATTCTTGTAGACGGCGTCGCGCACCTGCTTCAGGCGGAAGGCGGGCTGGCCCTTCTCTTTAAGGAAAGCGGAAAGTTTTTTTAAGTCCATACCTATATTATCCCAAATCTGCGGCCATAAAGAACAAAGCCCGCCGGGCGGGCGGGCTTTGGCTGCGGCGCGGGCCGGTTCAGGGCTTGCACATGGGGGCCGCGGGGGCTTTGTTGCAGTCCATTACCTGCGGGGCCAGGGCAGGCCTGAAGACCTCCACCGAGATCTCTTTCTCAATTGATTTGAGCGAGGCCTGGTAGTCGAAGAAATAGGCGCTGTGCCAGGCCTTGATGTCGCGGATCTTGAACAGGTCCTTCCTGGCCTCTTTGCGCAGGGGTTTTTTGTGCAGGATGATGTCTATCAGCGTGGGTTCCACGTTCTCCACGCTTTCGTCGGCCGCGTAGTTGGAATCAGCCGCGGGAATGGCGTTGGAGTAGGCGTCGCGTACGGCCCAGAAATTGCGCCACACGCCTACGATGGAGGGCTTGCGCACCTTTTTCTCCAGGCCTTCCTTCCTGATCTCCAGGTTGACGAACATCTTTACCACAACGTTGGCGGGCACCAGCGGCGAACCGGCGGTGATCAGCTTGTCCACGCGCAGGTCGGGGCGGGCGGCCGCCGCGCGGTGCAGGGCGGTATGGGCCAGCATGGAACCCCAGCTGTGGGCGAGGATATAGACCGGGCGGCCGGAAGCCCTGTAGGTGTCGCAGACCTCCGTGATGCGGGCCTGCAGCTGCGGAATGACGGTCTTGCTGTCGCCGGGGTCGCGGGACCAGGCGAAAGGGATGACGATGACGTCGTGGTTCTCGTAGCCGGGGATCTCCTTGAGCTTCTGCTCGAGGTAATTGTCCTCCAGGCGCACGTCGCGCACCGGGGCCACGGCGTCCGGGTCGGGGAAGAAGTACCGCGGGCTGAAGCTCACCACGCCGTTTACGATGTCGGCCTCGGTGAACTCCTTGTCGCGGAAGAAGAATTCGAAGACCCGCAGTATATTGCGTATCTCCAGGGAGCCCCAGCCTATCTCGCCGAACTTGAGGCCGGGCACGGTGATGACCACCGGGTCCAGGCCGTTCTTTGACATGATCGCGTCCGAGAAGGCCAGTTTGGGCTCTGGCAGGGCGATATCGGACGTGATCTCTCTGATTTGGTCAGGGGTGATACGGTTGAGTTCTATGGAGAACGCCGCGGAGGGGAGGAACGCTAAACCGGCTATTAAGGCCGCTTTTGCTATTATCATAAATAGTAGAATATCAGGGAAGACTAAGCCTAAATTTAGCAATTTCCCTTGACTATTGTCAACGACAAGCAAGACATGGCCTCGAAATACGACTTTAAAAGATTTTCAGCCTTCCTGGGGCTGAATTTCAGCCTTTCTCTGCTTATCTGCTCTTATTTCCTGTTCTTTACCGGCGGCCACCCGCTGGAGCTGGCCTTCGCGGCCGTGGCGCTGGTCTCCAACACGGCCATGCTCTACGCCGCCGCCGCCCTGCTGGCGTTGCCGCTCTACCTGCTGGCCAGGGGCCCCGCTGCCGCCGGCGCCCTGCTGGCCGCCCTGCAGCTCTGGCTGATTCTCGACGCGGCCATTTTCAAGCTGTTCAAGTTCCACATGAACTCCATGGTCCTGAATCTGTTCTTCACCCCGGGCGGCCTGGAGTCGCTGGACCAGGGCTGGGGTACCAAGGCGCTTTTCCTGTTCCTGGCGGCGCTGTTCGGGGCCCTGCAATGGCTGTTCTGGCGGCTGGCCGGGCGCTGGTCCGGCCTGGTTTCCAGCCGCCGCACCCTGCTGGTAGCGGGGGTGCTGCTGGCCTTCCTGCTGGCCGACAAGGGCCTCTACGCCTGGGGCAGCCTCTACGATTACACCTATATAACCCGCGGCTCGCGCCTGTTCCCGCTCTATCAGCCGCTGACCATAAAGAAGTTCGCGATCAAGCACTTGGGGCTGCGGGTGGACCAGGAGGTGCGCGGCGGCATAGACCTGCGCTACTCGGGCCTGGACTATCCCAAGGCCCCGCTGGCCGTGGAGCCTCCGGCCAAACCGCTCAACTTCCTCTTTATAGTGGTGGACTCGCTGCGCGCCGATATGCTGACCCCCGATGTGATGCCGGAGACCTCGGCTTTCGGCCGGAAGGCCCGGGTCTTTAGCAACCATTACAGCGGCGGCAACGCAACCCGTTTCGGCATCTTTTCCATGCTCTACGGCCTGTACGGAAATTATTGGTTTCCCATGCTGGGCGAGCGGCGGGGACCGCTTTTCCTCGACCAGCTCAAGGCTCAGGGCTACGACCTGCGGGTTTACGCCAGCGCGGCGCTGACCTTTCCCGAATTCGACAAAACCTGCTTCGTGGCCGTGCCCCGGGCCGCCTACTACGACAGGCCCGCCGGTGCCAACGGCATAGAGCGCGACAGCGACATCTCGGATGAATTCATCTCCTACCTGCGCGCCCGGGACCCGAAAAAACCGTATTTCTCTTTCATCTTCTACGACGCCTCTCACGGCAGTTACGACGCCCTGCCCGGCATGGAGAAATTCCAACCCGCCTTCGGCGTGAGTTACCTGGAGGTGAATAAGGGCAATATAGGCGGCCTGTTCAACAGGTATAAGAATTCGATTTACTCGGACGACCACCTGGTGGGCCGCATACTCAGCGAAGTGACGGCCCTGGGCGGGTTGAAGGATACCGTGGTGGTGATACTGGGCGACCACGGCGAGGCCTTCCTGGAGCATGGCCGCTACGGCCATAACCAGGGGTTCAGTCCGGAGGAGTTGCGCGTGCCGCTGGTGCTTTACATCCCCGGCGCCGCCCCCGCCAGGATAAACTATCCCACCAGCCACCTCGACATCGTGCCCACGCTGCTGCCGCTGGCCGGGGTTAAGAACCCCGCCGGCGATTATGCCAGCGGGGTCAGCCTGCTGCGGGCCGAGGGCCGCCCTTACATCACCGCGGCTTCCTGGGATACAGCGGCGATCCTGCCCGGCGACCGTATCCTGGAGATGCCGCTGGCGGCCTACAGGGGCGGCTTGCGGGTGCTCGACGCGGAATACCGGGAGCTGCCGGCTAAAGAGGCCGCGGCGCTGTCGCCGCTGATATTGAAATTTCAGGAAGAGGCCAAGCGCTTTACCAGGTAGGCGCGCGCGGCAATGTCAGGTATCGGCCGGGGTTACAGGGCCCGCGCCGCGCTTGCGGCCGCGGGCTTTCTTTCTTCGTATCTTCGCTATTTCCTTCAGGCGCTCCGAGGTGCCGGGGGAGACCCGGACCTCTATTTCATCCACCAGCTCGCGCAAGGCCAGGAAGCGGTTAAGCGAGCGCTTGCGCTCGCGCTGGCATTTCACCACCAGGCCCAGGGCCGGGTAGCGCAGCTGCACCGCGTTGGAAGTCTTGTTGATCTTCTGCCCGCCATTGCCGCTGCCGCGGGTGAACTGCTCGTCCACCAGTCGCAGGTCCAGGCCCAGGCGCGCTATGCGCTCCCTGAGCGCCTGCACCTTGGCGGGGGTTATGTCTGAGAGTTCGGGGAAATTCAACGGGCCCCCCGCTATTCCAGCGCCTGGCCGTGCTCGCGCAGGTATTTGCGGATATGCGAGCGGGCGCCTGGGGTCTTCACCGAGGTCAGCCAGTCCTTCTTGGGGGCCGAGTTCTTGCGGGTGATGATCTCGCAGATGTCGCCGCTCTTGAGCGAGTGGTCGAGGCGGACCATCTTGTTATTAACCTTCGCGCCGATGCAGGTGTTGCCGATGTCGGTGTGGATGGTGTAGGCGAAATCCAGCGGCGTGGCGTCCACGGGCAGCGGCTTCACGTCGCCCTTGGGGGTGAAGATGAAGATCTGGTCCAGCTCCAGGTCCGTCTTGAAGCTTTCTATGAATTCGCGCGGGCTGGAGAGGTCCTGCAGCCATTCCATCCACTGCCGCAGCCAGTTGAGCTTCTCGTCGAGGTGCTTGTCCGCGCCCTTCTCGCCGAGCTTGTAGCGCCAGTGCGCGGCGATGCCGTACTCGGAGGTGCGGTGCATGTCCTCGGTGCGGATCTGGATCTCTATGATCTCGCCGGTGCCGGCCATCACGCTGGTGTGCAGGCTCTGGTAGAGGTTCATCTTGGGCACGGCGATATAGTCGGTGAACGAGCCGGCCACCGGCTTGAAGACCGAGTGCACCACGCCCAGCAGCGCGTAGCAGTTGATCACGGTGTCGGTGATCACGCGCACGGCGAGCGCGTCCTGGATCTCCTCGAACGGCTTGTTCTGGCGCAGCATCTTGCGGTAGATGGAGTAGAGGTTCTTCACGCGGGCCAGCACCCGGTGCGGCACCTGCGCGCCGGCGAGGTGCTTCTCGAGCTCTGTCTTGAAGTCGGCTAGCAGCTTCTCGCGCATGGCGTAGCGCAGTTGCACCTTGGTCAGCAGGCTCTGGTACTCGTCGGGGTGCAGGTATTTGAAAGAGAGGTCCTCCAGCTCGCTCTTGAGGTGGAAGATGCCCAGGCGCTGCGCCAGCGGGGCATAGAGGGAAATGGTCTCGTGGCTGATCTCCAGCTGCTTCTCCTTGGGCATGAAGTTCAGCGTGCGCATGTTGTGCAGGCGGTCGGCGAGCTTGATGACGATGACGCGGATATCCCTGGCGGTGGCCAGGATCATCTTGCGCCAGTTCTCGGCCTGGGCCTCGTCGCGCGAGGAGAACTTCAGCGTCTCTATCTTGGTCACGCCGGAGACCAGCGTGTAGATCTCGTCGCCGAACTCCTTCTTGAAAGTCTCGTGGGGGATCTTGGTATCCTCGAGCACGTCGTGCAGCAGGCCGGCGGCCACGGTCTCCAGGTCCATCTTGTAGTCCACCAGGATCTCGGACACGGCGGCGCAGTGGACGAAGTACTTCTCTCCGGAGGCGCGCTTCTGGTCCTGGTGCGACTCGCTGGCGTAGTTCCAGGCGTATTCCAGCAGCGTGGTGTCCTGGGAGGAGTATTCGCGGAATTTCTTGAGCAGTTCGTCGAGTTCCATTTTATTCTCCGAAATAGCGGATCAGCATCACGGTGGCGAAGCCCAGCGGGAAGATGGCCGGCGCCAGCCGGTCGTAGGCCTTGTGCAGGCGGGGCAGGATGTCGGCCATCGCGATATAGAGGAAGGAGCCGCCCGAGAGGCCCAGCGCGAAGGCCTCGGCGCCGGGCGGGATGTCCTTGATGAGCGGCGCGGCGATGAAGGCGCCCGCCGGCGTGGCGGCGGCCAGCAGCAAGCTGTAGGTCAGGGCCTGGCGGCGGGTCTTGCCGGCGTGCAGCAGCAGCAGCACCAGCGTGACGCCGTCGGCGAACTTGTGCAGGATCACGCCGAGCGCCACGTTGAAGCCGGCCGCGGCCCCGGGGGTAAAGCCCACCGCTATGTTGAAGCCGTCGAGCAGGGAGTGCAGGGTCATGGCCGCCAGCGCGAAGGCGCCGAGGTGGTGCACGTGGCAGTCTTCCATGAACTCGCTGCAGGCGCTGTGGGCCGCGAAACTTTCGAGCGTGAACAGGGCGGCCAGCGCGGCCAGCACGCCGTAGGAGAGGGCCTCGGCGTTAAGGCCGAAGCCGGCGGGCAAAATGTCCAGGATGGCGGCCGCGGCCAGCACGCCGGCGGCGTAGGCCAGGGCCCGGGCGAGGAAGACGCGGCTGACCGAGCCGAAGCGCAGCACGGCGCCGGCCCCGGCCAGCGTGAACAGCACCGCGATAACGCTGAAAAGTGTAATCATAAATATATTTGCCCAACTCCCCGGCGGCATCCGCCAGGACCGGAGCGCAAAACGCGCTCGCGCACACCGTGCGCTCGCTCATCAATCGGGCTCGGCGCTACGCAAGCCTCGCCCTCATGAAGGTTTTGCTAACCCGGTCCAGGCGGCTGCCGGGTTAGAAGTTAAGTCTGTGCTTCGTAGAGGCCCTTGTAGACGCCGCCGAGGCGCAGCAGTTCCTCGTGCGTGCCGGCCTCGGCCAGCCTGCCCTGCTTGAGCACGAAGATCTTGTCGGCGTTTTTCACGGTAGAGAGGCGGTGCGCCACCATCACCACCGTGCGGCCGCCCAGGATGCGCTCTATGGCGCCCTGCACCGCCTGCTCGCTGGCCGTGTCCAGGTTGGAGGTGGCCTCGTCGAGCAGCAATATCTTGGGCTTCTTGAGGATGGCGCGGGCTATGGCCAGGCGCTGCCGCTGGCCGCCGGAAAGCTTCACGCCGCGCTCGCCCAGCACCGTCTCGTAGCCCTGCGGCATAGCCTCGATGAAGGCGTGCGCGTCGGCCGCCTTGGCGGCCTCTACCACGTCGGCCATCGTGGCGCCGGGGGCGCCGATGGTGATGTTGCCCAGCACCGTGTCGTCGAAAAGGATGGTGTCCTGCGTTACCAGGCCCATGTGCGCGCGCAGGTCCTTGGTGTCCAGGTCCAGCATGTCGTGGCCGTCCATCTCCACGCGACCGGACTGCGGGTCGAAGAAGCGCAGCAGCAGGTGGATGATGGTGGTCTTGCCCGAGCCGGAGGGGCCCACGAACGCCGCCACCTCGCCCGGGTTGATGGTGAACGAGAGGTTGTCGAGCACCTGCGTGTCGCGCGCGGGGTACTTGTAGCTGACGTCTTTGAACTCGATCTTGCCGTCGAGCTGGTCTATGTTCTTGGTGGTCGGCTTTATCACCACGGCCGGTTTCTCCTCCAGGATCTGGTAAATGCGCTCCCAGGAGGCCATGCCCAGCTGCAGCTTGGAGTTGAGGTTGCCGATATTCTTGAGCGGCACGTAGGCCGTCACGTAGGCGGCCGCGAAGGAGAAGAAGTTCTCCACCGTCATCGTGCCGGCGAAGATGGCCTTGCCGCTCAGGTAGATAATGGCCAGCAGCACCATGCCGCTGATGAACTCCATCACAGGCCCGCTCATGGCGGTGGCGCGCAGGTAGCGCATCATCTTCGAGAAATAGGCGTCGTTGGAAACCTTGAACTTGGCTATCGCCCGGTCTTCGTAGTTGAAGGCCTTAACTACGGTGATGCCCTGCAGGCTCTCCTGGAACTTGTGCGAGATCTCGCCCACTATCACGTTGCTCTCGGAAGAGGCCTTGCGCATCTTACGCCCCAGCACGCCCAGCAGCGCGCCTATGAACGGCAGCACCAGCACCGCCACCAGGGCCAGCCGCCAGTTGAGGTAGAACAGCAGCGCCACGCACGCCGCCACGGTCAGCACGTCGCGGATGCCGTAGAGCGGGATGAACTGCACCGTGCTCTGCACGTTGTTGAGGTCGTTGATGACGCGGCTCATCACGTCGGAGGAGCGCTTACGCCAGTAGAATTCCAGGGACAGCCGGTGGATGTGGTCGAACAGGTCCTCGCGGATCTTCTGCACCACGCGCTGGCCTATCCAGCTCATCAGGTAGCCGTTGACGTACTCCACTATCATGCGCAGCACGAACAGCGCCGGCAGGCCGAGGACGATCAGCCGCAGCAGGTCCATGTTCAGGTCCATGAACACGCCCTTGATGATGGGGCCGGAGATGTAGATCACCGCGTTCTTGATCGCGGCGAGGACTATCATGGAAACGGCCGCCTGGGCCAGGCGGACCTTGTGCGGCTTGAGGTATTGGACCAGCGCCCGGAGCAGGACCTTGAACCTGGCCTTGTCGGACACGGCGCGGGCTTCGGGATTTTTCATCAGCAGTTCAGGTGAGCGATGATCTTCTGCGCGGCGCGCTCGGCGGCGCCGCGCTCGCCCAGCATGGTCCGCAGGCCGATGAGCTCCTTGCGGGCGGCCTGCAGGCGGGGCGGGTTGTTGATGTAGGAGAAGGCTTCCTGCGCCAGGCCGTCCACCGTGGCGGCCTCCTGTATCAGTTCCTTGACCGCGGGCTTCTTGAGCAGGATGTTGACCAGCGAAATGTACTGCACCTTGGCCACGCGCTTGGCGATGGCGTAGGTGAGCCGCTGCATCTTGTAGGCCACGGCCATGGGCACGCCCAGCAGCGCGTTCTCCAGCGTGGCGGTACCGGAGCAGGTGAAGGCGAAATCCATCTGGGAGCGCACCTTGTAGTCCTTCTCGCGCACGATCTCGATGTCTTTGGACCAGTACTTCTCCACGGCCTCCAGCTCGGGCACTATCCTGTCGTCCGGGAATTCCGGCACGGCGAACAGGTAGGCGCGGGCCTTGGGGTGCACTTCCTTGATGCGGTAGAAAGCCTTGAGGAACAGCGGCAGGTGGCGCGAGATCTCGGTCTTGCGCGAGCCGGGCAGTATGCCTATCTTCCATTCGCCGTCGGCGGGCGGGAAGTCCTTCTTGCCGGGCTCCGGCATCAGGTCCAGCAGCGGGTGGCCGACGAAGGTGGCGTTGCCTTTTACTTTTTTGTAGAGGTCCGCTTCGAACGGGAAGATGACGAACATCTCCCTGGTCAGCTTGGCCAGCTTGGCGGCGCGGCCGGGGCGGCTGGCCCAGACCTGCGGGCTGATATAGTAGAAAGCCGGGATCTTGCGGTGGGCGGCCAGGCCCAGCACCTGGTGGTTGAAGCCGTAGAAGTCCACGGCTATCACGCAGGCGGGGCGCTTCTCCTCCATGTAGCGGCGGATCAGCTTGATCAGCTTCAGCCACAGGAAGAAATGTTTGAACGGCTCGGAGAAGCCCACGGCGCCTACCGAGACCAGGTTATAGATGAAATGGGAGGAGACCTCCTGCATGCGCACGCCGCCGATGGCGGTCACGTTGATCTCGGGGTCCTTGGCGAGCAGGGCCTTGATCAGGTTGGAGGCGTGCAGGTCGCCCGAGGGGTCCCCCGCCACTACCAGTATGTTCTTGTTCGTGGGTGCAGTTTTAGCCATAAATAGGGGCGATGGGCCGCCGGTCAGTGCTTGTCTATGCCGGCGTTCTTGAGGCCCTCTTCCACCAGGACCTTGGTGGCCTTGCCGATGTCAGCGAGCGTGCCGGCCAGCGACTCGGCGGATTCCTCGGTCTTGGAGCCGGAGACCTCGTAGCGGCGCATCTGGTTGGTGATGTCCAGCGCCAGGCGCAGCGCCTTCAGGCCCTTCTCGCCGCTGGGGGTCGGGGTCTTGGCGGTGCGGATGCAGTCGATGAAATGGGCGATCTCCTCGCGGATGGGCTGCTTGGGCGCGAATTTCGGGTAGGTGATCTCGATGTCCTTGAGGGAGTTCACCACCGGGGTCTTCTTGGTGTAGATCTTCAGGCGGGAGCTGACATAGTCCACCGAGATGTAGGCGTCCTGCTGGTAAATGCGCATGCGGCGGCTGGCTTCCATGGTGGCGCGGCTGGCGGTGATGTCGGCCACGCAGCCGTTCTTGAACTTGATGCGCACGTTGGAGATGTCCTCGTGGTTGGACAGCATGCTGGCGCCGATGGCCTCGAAGGAGGCTATCTCGGAATCTATCATCAGCAGGATGATGTCCAGGTCGTGGATCATCAGGTCCAGCGTGACGCCGGTGGCGGCCACGCGCGGGTCGTACGGCCCCAGGCGCTCTATGGTGACGTAGCGCGGGTTCTTGACGTGCTTGAGGGTCTCTACCACGGCGGCGTTGAAGCGCTCGCTGTGGCCCACCTGCAGCACTACATTGTTCTTCTCTGAGAGTTCCAGCAGCTTGCGGGCGCCCTCCTCGGAATTGGTGATCGGCTTCTCCATCAGCACGTGCACGCCGGCCTCGAGGGCCTTGATGCCCAGTTCGGCGTGGTATTCGGTGGGGGCGGCTATCACCAGCGCGTCCACCTGGGTGAGGAGTTCTTCCACGGTCTTGTAGGCCACGCAGTTATGGCGCCAGGCCAGCACCTGCGCGCGCAGCAAATTGGGGTCGGAGACGCCCACCAGCTCGACTTCGGGCATCATGGAAAGGGTGCGGGTGTGGAAGCCGCCGAGTTTTCCGGCGCCCACTACGCCAAAACGGAGTTTCTTGTCTTTTTCAGCCATAGGTAGTCCTCAAAATAGACCGCGGGGCGGGTTGGCCGCCTTAATATAGTTATTTTACTAAATATAGGCCCCTAGTTTCGGGGCGAGGGCATAAAAAAAGACACGCGCCTTTGCGGGCGCGTGTCCTCTTTAGGGCCTGCGGGGTTTACTTGGCCGCGGGCTTGTCGCTCTGCGGGGCGGCCGCGCCGGCGGCGGGGGCCGCGGCGGCCTTGGCCTTGGCGCCGGCGAAGTCGCCGGCCTGCACGAAGGTGATGCCCGCGGGCAGGATGTGGCGCTTGAAGGCCTCCTGGATCTGCTTCGGGGTCAGGGCCGCGGCGGCCTTTTCCTGGGCGCCGTACCAGGCCATGTTGCGGCCCAGGTACTCGTTGACGGCCAGCCTGCCGGCCAGGCTCTGGTCCTGCGCGCGCTCCACCTTGCGCTCCTGCAACCAGCCGGTCTTGGCCTCGCGCACTTCGGCTTCGGTAAAGCCCTCGGCGACGATGCGGTCCAGTTCCTCGCGGAAAGCCTTTTCCAGCTTGTCGGCGTTGAGCGGGTTGTAGATGGCGTAGCCTTGGAAGCGGCCATACTCGTCCTCGGCGCTGGCCCAGAGATGGGAGCCCACGCCGTAGCTGAGGCCTTCCTTGTGGCGTATGCGGGTAGACAGCCGGGAGTTCAGGAAGCCGCCGCCGGTCATGAAGTTGGCCAGCAGCAGCGCCGGGTAATCCGGGTTGTCGTCGCGGACGGCCAGGTTGAGGCCTATCATCGCGTTCGCGTTGGCCTTGTCCGGGGTCTCCAGCGACAGGCTGAGCGCCGGCACGGCCTTATAGCTGTTCTCTATGCGCTTGTAAGGCTTGACGCTCTTCCAGCCGCCGAACAGCTCTTCGGTCAGGGCCTTCAGCTCTTCCGGGTCGAAGTCGCCCACCGCGGCCAGCTGGCCGGCGGAGGCGCCGTAGAAGTCGCGGTGGAAGGCCTTGGCGGACTCCAGGTCCGCGGCCTTGTAGCGCTCTATCTGTTCCTCGATAGTCGGCGTATAGCGGATGTCGTCGGCCGGGAACGGGGCTATGTGCCGCATGAAGGCGGTCCGGGCCGCCGTCTGGGGCTGGCTCTTCTGCTCTTCCAGCCCGGCCAGCATCTCCTGTTTGAGCGTGGCGAACTCCGCTTCGGGGAAGGAAGGTTCGCGCAGCACCTCGGCGGCCAGCCGGAGGGCGGCGGCCAGGTTGGCGCGGTCGGTTTCCAGCGAAACGTTGCCGCCGTTTATGGCCGCGCGGGTCTTGAGGCGGTCGAACTCATCCTTGATCTGCTGGCGGGTATGTTTCGCCGTGCCGCGCGTCAGCATGGCGCCGGCGATCTCGGAGGCCACGGCCTGGTTCTTCAGGGTCTCCTCTGAGCCCATCTTCAGCGTGAGCGTCAGGCGCACGGAGGAACCGCGGGTCTTCTTGGGCAGCAGGGCCAGTTTCAGGCCATCCTTCAGCGAGGTCCGGATGGTGCGCTTGTCTATGTTGGCGGGAGACGGGTCGAAGGCCTCACCGGCGGAGAGGGCCTCGCCGCCCTTGTAGTCCTTGACCAGCGCGGCGACGTCCGGCACTTCGGGGATCTCGGCGCGGTCGGGCTTCTCGGTGGGGTGGAAAAGGCCCATCGTGCGGTTGCTGGGCTTAAGGTACAGGCCCGCCACGCGCTTCACGTCAGCGGCGGTCACGGCCTTGAGGCGGTCGCGCTGCAGGAAGAAGAGGCGCCAGTCGCCCTCGGCCACGGATTCCGACAGGCGGATGCCGAGGCGGTCCGGGGATTTGAGCGCCAGGTCCACGCCCTTCAGAAGGGCGGTGCGGGCGCGCTCCACGTCCTGTTCGGAGAATTCACCGGCCGCGGCTTCCTCGGTCATCTTGACCAGGAGGTCGCGGGCTTCCTCGAGCGAAGCTTCCTTGCGCACGGTGGCGCCGAACATCATCAGGCCGCCCTCGCGCATGGAGTAATTGAAGCCGAAAGCGGAGGCGGCTTTTTTGGTTTCTACCAGGGCTTTATAGAGCCGGCCGGAGGGAGTGTCTCCCAGGATGAAGCCCAGCACGTCCAGCGCCAGACTGTCCTGGTGGGAGGAGGCAGGCACGTGGTAGGCGGTGATGACTTCCTGGGTGTCGCCGGCGCGGCGCAGGGTAACCAGGCGTTCGCCGTCCTGCACCGGGTCGCGCGTGTAGGTCTTGGGCAGCGCGCGCTTGGGCTTGGGGATGCGGCCGAACTTCTTCTTGATCAGTTCCAGCGTTTTGGCCGGGTCGAAGTCGCCGGCCACCACCAGCACGGCGTTGTCGGGCTGGTACCAATTGCGGTAGAAAGCCTGCAGGCGGTCTATCGGCACATTCTCGATGTCAGCGCGGGAGCCTATGGTGCTCTTGCCGTAGTTGTGCCAGAGGTAGGCGGTGGCCATCACGCGCTGAAAGAGGATACCGGCGGGGTTGTTCTCGCCGGACTCGAACTCGTTGCGCACCACGGTCATTTCCGTGTCCAGGTCCTTCTTGGCGATGAAGCTATTGACCATGCGGTCGGCTTCCATGTCCAGCGCCCAGTCCAGGTTCTCTTCGGTGGCGGAGAAAGTCTCGAAGTAATTGGTGCGGTCCACCGAGGTGCTGCCGTTGGGGTTGGCGCCGTGGGCGGTCAGTTCCTGCGGGATGTTGAGGTGGCGCGGCGTGCCCTTGAACACCAGGTGTTCCAGCAGGTGGGCCATGCCGGTCTCGCCGTAATTCTCGTGGCGGGAGCCGACCAGGTAAGTGACGTTCACGGTGATCGTGGGCTTGGTGCTGTCGGGGAACAGCAGCACCTTGAGGCCGTTGGAGAGCGTGTACTCGTCGATGCCCTCCACCGAGGCGCCCTTGGTGACTCCCGAGGGCAGGCGCGTTTCGGCGCAGAAAGCCCCGGCCGGCGCCAGCAGCGCCGCCAATACCAGAATGAATAAACTTTTTTTCATAGTCCTCCCGCTGTGCCGCCGCGTTGGGGCGCGGCGTAAGGTATATTATGTGATAATAGGGCCGCCCCGGTCAAAGGAAAGCGCCAGGGGGGAAAGGGGCTACCACTTCAGGGCTTTCAGCACGTCGCGGCGGTCGTCGGCCCAGGGCTCCCAGCCCGCCGGCACCGGCGTTTCGGTCCAGCCCGCCGCCGCCAATTTGGAAAGATACGGGAGATTGTCCGTTACTACCAGCCACTCGGAGCTGAGCCGGGCGGGGTCCGTCGGGTCGAAAGAGACGGCCTTGTAGCGGGTTTGCAGGCCAACCGCCCGCGCCGAGAGGGCGATGACGGGGGCGACGTCTATGAAGTTGGCCGAGACATGGAACAGCATGGCGCCGCCGGGCCCCAGGCGCGACTTGTAGAGGGCCAGCGCCTCGGTAGTGACCAGGTGGAAAGGCACGGCCCCGCCGGTGAAGGCGTCCAGGTAGAGCAGGTCGAAGCGCCCGGCCGGCTCCCGCTGCAGGTTCACCCTGGCGTCGCCGGTCACCACGCTCACCCGGGCCTTGCAGGTTTCCAGGAAAGTGAAATACTTGCGCGCTATCATTTCCACGTCGGGGTCGAGCTCGTAGAACACCCACTCCGTGCCCGGCTTCGCGTCGGCGCAGGATACGCCCACGCCCAGGCCCACCGCGCCCACCCGCCTGGCCGGGAAAGTATCGAGCACCTCGCTGACCGGCGACCCCTTGGCGTAGTAGACCGTGGTCTGCAGCTCCGTGCCCGCCGCCAAATGCTGTATGCCGTGCACGGTGGCGCCGTGCACGAAACGGCGCAGGCCGTGTTCCCTGTCATCCTCTACCCGGTAGACGCCGTAAAAGTTGCGCAGGCCGAACACCCGGCTCTCGCCCGATACTTTCATTCCCAGCGCGAACAACCCGGCCAGCAGCACGGCGGCCGCGCCTAGCGTGCGGGGGCCCTTCTCCTTGCCGGCGGCGTAGGCCACGGCCGTCACCAGCACGGCCAGGGCTATGTAGAGGTCGGCGAAGCCGAAGGACAGGCGCAAGGCGCCCACCGGCGTGACCAGGGCGGTGCCGAGCACGCCGCCCAGGCCCATCATCAGGTAGTAACGCGGGGCCAGCGCCGGGGAGCGGGGGCGGGCCTGGTACAACTCGCGGTGCACTACTAGGCAGGCGAAGAACAGGGCCCAGTTGAGCAGGGCTATCATCACCGTGGTGACCGGGCTCTGCAGCCGCCATAACAGCAGCGCTATGACGCCCAGCAGGGAGAACAGCGCGATGCGCAGGGTGTTGACCTTCAGGTCGCGGCCGGAGAAGAGCAGGGCGTAAGAGAGCAGGTAGACGCCCAGCGGCAGCATCCAGGTGAGCGGCATCGACGCGGTGGCGGAACTCTGGTAGCTGGTGACGGCGGCCAGCAGTGCCGAACTGCCGGCCGGCAGCAGCAGCCACAGCAGGTAGCGGGGCCGCTCGTCTGCGGGCGCCGGTACGGGGGGAGGGCCGCCGCCGGGCGGCAGCAGGCGCCACGCGGCCAGGAAGAGCCCGGCGTAGGCCAGGAAGCCCAGCCGCCAGGCCAGGGCCGCCCCGCCAAGCGACAGGCGCGGCTCGATTAAAAAGGTGTAGGCCAGCATGCCCGCCAGCGACCCGGCGTTGGACCAGGCGAAGACGCTGAAGGCGCGGTGCCGGTCGCTCTCGGAGAGCAGGCGGTGGCAGAGCGTGGTGGAGGCCGACAGGGCCAGGAACGGCGCGCCGATGAAGAGCAGCAGGCGCCAGAGCAGGTCTCCCACAGGGCCGGAGAAGACCGGGGCGGGAAAGACGCCGGAATAGAGCAGGAAGGCGGCGCCCAGCGCGGCCAGGTGCAGGCGCAGTATGGCCCGCGCGCCCAGCCGCTCGGCCAGCAGCAGCGCCCAGGCGTAGCCGGCCACCAGGACGGCCTGGTAGAAGAGCAGGCAGACGGTCCACACATAATAGCTGCCGCCGAAATGCGGCAGCACGGTGGCGCCGGTCATGAGCTCCAGCTGGAAAAGCAGGGCCGAGCCGAGAAAGGCCGCGCCGTTGAAGATTATCTTTGGAAAACTGATCCTGTCGGTCAGCCGCATCAGTCGCCCGCCGCGAGTAGTTTTTCCGCTTCTTCGGTCAGGGCGTTGAGGCTGTTCTCGAGTTCGAGGGCCTTGGCGGCCACGCTGTCGGCGGGCGAGACGAAAATGGGTTCGCCGTAGACGGCCTCTATGCGGCCGAAAGGCAGCGGGAACTGGTATTTGTCCCAGCTGCGCAGGATCAGTTTGCGCGACAGGGCGCAGGCGGCGGGGACTATGGGGATGCCGGCCTTCTGGGCGGTCAGCACCAGGCCGGGCTGGGCCTTGAAGATGGGGCCCTTGGGGCCGTCGGGAGTGATGGCTATGGAATAGCCGTCGCGCGCCGCCTTGATCAGGCCGCGCAGGGCCATGACGCTGCCGGAGGAGGTGGAGCCGCGCACGAAAGAGAACCCGAAGCGCAGCAGGATGCGGGCCATGTACTCGCCGTCCTTGCTCTTGCTGACCATGCCGCAGAGGTTCATGCCGCGGTGCAGGTAGATCATCAGCACTTCCTGCCGGTGCCACAGGGCGTAGGCGGCCGGCCCGTCGTGCTTTTTGCCTTTGATGTTGATGCGGGAAGTCCTGCCCACCAGCTGCATGTACAGCCAGGCCAGGAAAGAGAGTACCGCGTGCGCGGGAGAATTCTTGTAGAGCAGTTCGTTCATTTTTAATGATGGCTGAGTGCGGGATAATTATAAGAATAAAGCGAGGAGGCAAACAACAACCGCCGAACACTCAGGGAAGCGACACGCCCTTGAAAGATTCACCGAATGCGGCGTGCTGCGTTACGGCGCCGTGCGCTGCCGCTGCCCCAAAGGTTATGTTTCCCACACAAAGGAATTCCACCGCCAGCCGGTTCTTCTTTTCCTGTTCCGTGATTTCCGTCATGGAGTCTTCTTCTGCGCGGTCAAAACCGTTGCGCGGAAGTTTTTATTGTATAGAATAGAGTTTGGAACCTTTTACACCGGAGAGATGATGAGAAAAATACTGCTTCCGTCCGTCCTGTTCTTGGCTTGCGGCTGTTTCCTGAAGACGCCGGCCCTTTACCAGCCCGCGCTCCAAAATAACACCTCCCGTGTGGCGGAGCTGCTTGAACGGGGCGCCGACCTGCTGGTTATAGGCGGCATGGTGGAGCTCCCCGGCGCCGTGCTGGAGGTCAATGTGCGCCTGGTCGAAGTGGAATCGGGCCAGGCCGTAGGCGCCGCCTCGGGCCGCGTCCCCCGGGACTGGGTCAGCCTATGAAATACGAATTCGACATCATCGTCATAGGACTGGGCCCCGCCGGCATGGCCGTCAGCGTCATGGGCGCCGAGATGGGGCTCAGGGTCTGCGCCATAGAGAAGAACAAGATCGGCGGCGAGTGCATGAACGTGGGCTGCATACCCAGCAAGGGGCTGCTGCAGTCCGCCCGCGTGCGGCATCTGTTCTCGAGGGCCGCCGACTACGGCCTGGAGGCCGCCGCTCCTCCGCGGGTCCTCGACACGCAGCGGCTGGTGCGCGGCCATCTCAAATACATTAACGACAATAAGACGAGCGCGATGTTCTCCAAAGTTCGGCTTGTCCTGGGGGAAGGCGCCGCTTCTTTCGTCGATCCCCATACCGTGGCCGTAGGCGAGCGCCGGTTTACGGCCAAGCGGATATTCGTCTGCGTCGGCACACGGCCGGCCCTGCCGCCCGTGCCGGGGCTGGAGTCCGTCGAGCCGCTGACCAACGAGAACCTTTTCGATCTCGACGAGGTCCCGCCGACCCTGGCCGTACTCGGCGGCGGCGCCATAGGCGTCGAGATGGCCCAGGCCTTTGCGCGGCTCGGTTCCGAGGTCACGCTGCTGCACATGGACTCACGCCTGCTGCCCAACGGCGACACTGCCGGCGGCGCCTTCGTAGAGGAGATATTCGCCGGGGAGAAGATAAAGGTCCTCAACGGCCGCTCGCTTAAAAAAGCCGAGAAGACGTCCGACGGCGTCCTGCTGATCACCGACCGCGGCGAAGAGATACGCGCCTCGCGCCTGCTGGTGGGCGCGGGCCGCCGGCAGGACCTGGCCGGCCTGAAACTCGAGAACGCCGGCGTCGCCTACGACAAGCGCGGCGTGAAAGTGGACGACTACCTGCGCACCACCGCCGGCCACATTTACGCCCCCGGCGACTGTAACGGTCATTTCCTTCTCAGCCACGCCGCCATGCATCAGGGCATGTTGGCGCTTATGAACTGCATGCTGCCCTGGCCGCTCAAGCGCAACTTCAAGTCCTATCCCGTTCCGTGGACCGTCTTCTGCGACCCCAATATCTCGGCCGTAGGGCTCTGCGCGGACGAGATAAAGGCCAAAGGGATCGCCTACGAGACGGTCGAGTCCCGCTACGGGGATTACGGCGCCGCCATAGCCGAGAGGCTGGACCGGGGCTTCGTGCGCGTTTATACGACGAAGACCGGCAGGATACTCGGAGCGGTGATAGCGGGCGAAGGCTCGGCCGAGATGATAAACGAGTGGGCCCTGGCGATACAGAAGGGTCTGCGCATGCACGATATCATGATGACCATGCACTCCTTTCCGTCGATGTCTTTCCTCTGCAAGCGCGTCGCCGAGACCTGGATGATGAACCGGGTGAGGCCCGGCTGGGTTAAAAACCTGATACGGGCGATGTTCTGAGGGCCGAGCGGGCGCTGCTGTCGGGCGGCTCCGGCCAGCTCAGCGGCGCCGCTTCCCTCGCCTGAAGACTGATACTAATACGCTGACATCCGGGCGCCCGCCCGGCGGAAGGACCGCGCGCGAAAACCCAAAAACTCGGCCGATTTTTGATATTACAATCAAAACGCTCGCCGCTCAGCCGAAAATTTCAAAAACCGCGCCGGCGGCAGGGGGGAAAGGCGGGATGACCGCCTGAAAAAGTTCAAGGGCGGATCACTTGAAAAAATGGTCTTTGGAGATGAGCGGCGGGCTTGCGGCGATAGAACTGCTGCCGCCTAAAGGTTAAACGAGGAGTCGTCGGCGCCGAGCACGGTGACGCCCGTCTCTTTGGCGGCGGCCAGGAATTCTTCCATGCCGAGGATCAGCGTCTTGCCGGCCTCGAGCACCAGCGTGGAGGCGCCGGCCTCCTTCATGACGTGCAGGGTGCGCGCGCCGGCCACCGGCAGGTCGAAGCGCATGTCCTGACCGGGGCGGGCCACTTTTACCACGGTCAGGGCCGAGCCGCCGCGGCCGGCGGTGAGCTGCCCGGCGCGGCGTATGCACTCGTCGGTGCCTTCCATCCCTTCCGCGGCTATCACGGTCTGGTCGCGCAGCACCACGGTGAGCCCGATGTCCAGGGCGGAGATGGCCTTGGCCGCCCGCCAGCCGTAGGCGGCGGTCTTGAGCGTGTCGGCGTCCAATTTCTTTCCCGTCACCAGGCCCGGCTTGATCAGCAAATGGCCCAGCAGCGTGGCGGAGCTGACTATCTCTATGCCGTCCTTGGCCAGTTCCTCGGCCACGGCGGTAAAGATGGCCCCGGCCTTCTTGTCGCGCAGCTTGAACAGCAGCTTGGCCGCGCGCAGGTCGGGCACTATGCCGCCGAAAATGTTGACGTGCGGGATCTGCCCCACCATCAGGGCCTTGTGCACGCCGCCGTCGCGCAGGAAATCTATGGGGCCGCCCACGTTGCCGAGCCGGAACCAGCTGATCTGCGCGGCGTACTGCTCTATCTCTTTGGGGGTGATGTCGTGCAGGCCGACGACATAGACGTCTAGGCCGGCCTTTTTGGCCTCGGCCGCGAACAGCAGCGGGAAACTCCCGCCGCCGGCGATCAGCCCTATCTTTTCGGCCATTAATCGTTTACCGCGGTTTCCAGGTCGCGGGCGGTGCGGCGCGGGCGGGCTATGCCGCGCTTGGAGCTCTCCACGAAGTCCAGGATCAGCGCGGCTTCCTGCGGCAGACCCTCGCCGCGCAGCTGCGCCAAGGCGTCCTTGAGCAGCAGGCCGCGGAAGAACAGGGTCTTGAAGACGTGCTTGACGGCCTTGATCTGCTCGCGGGTGAAGCCGTTGCGGCGCATGCCCACGAGGTTCAGGGCCACCGGGCGGGCGCGGTCGCCCTGCGCGGTGACGTAGGGGATGATGTCCTGGTTGGCCATGCCGCCGCCGGAGATCATGGCGAGCTTGCCGATGCGGGTGAACTGGTGGATGCCGGCCAGGCCGCTGATGAGCGCGCGGTCGCCGATCTCCACGTGGCCGGCCGCGCTGGCGCAGTTGACCATCACCACGTTGTCGCCGACGCGGCAGTCGTGGCCGAGGTGCGAGTTGGCCATCAGCATGCAGTTGGAGCCCATCGTGGTGACGTCGGTGTGGGCGCCGCGGTGCAGGCTGACGTTCTCGCGGATGACGTTGTTGTCGCCCATGATAAAGCGCTTGTGCTCGCCCTTATAGGACCAGTCCTGCGGCGGCATGCCCACGTAGGCCGCGCCCGTGAACAGGTTGTTCTTGCCCACGGTGCAGAACTCGAAGATGCAGTGCGGGCCGATCTTGGTGCCGGCGCCTATCTGCACGTCCTCGCCGATAACGGTGAGCGGGCCGATCTCTACGTTCTCGTCGATCTGGGCCTTGGGGTCTATGACCGCGGTGGGGTGTATCTTCGTGGGCATCGGTTTCCTCCGGAAATTTAACGCTTAACCTAGGGCGAAGGTCAGTTCAGCTTCGGCGGCGGACTCGTCGCCCACCCAGGCCTCGGCCCTGACCTTGCCGAGGTGGCTCTTCATGCGCAGGATCTCCACGTGCATCTTCAGCACGTCGCCGGGCACCACCTGGCGGCGGAACTTGGCCTTGCTGATGCCGGCGAAGAAACCGAGCTTGCCCTTGGTCTCGGGCAGGGCCATCATCATGGCGGCCGCGGTCTGGGCCATGCCCTCGAGCATCAGCACGCCGGGCATGATGGGTTTCTCGGGGAAGTGACCGTGGAAATAAAGTTCGTTGGCGCTGACGCATTTCACGCCGACGCAGTACTTGCCTTCTTCGACGACCTCGACGCGGTCCACCATCATGAAGGGATAGCGGTGGGGAATGATCTTGAGTATTTCTTCGCAGGGGATGACGCGGACGGGCTTATAGGGGCGCGGGGTTACGGTCATGGTTTAGAGGGCCTTTTCCAGTAATAGTTTAGCAAAATTGACGTTGGCGGCGTGGCCCGGGCGCTCGGCCTCTATGTAGATGTCCTTGAGCGGGCGGCCCGCCAGGGCCAGGTCGCCTATGAGGTCCAGCAGTTTATGCCGGGCGAATTCGTCGGGGTAGCGCAGACCGCCCTTGGCCATTATTTCGTTCTCGGCTATGACCACGGCGTTGTCCAGCGAGCCGCCGAGGCCCAAGCCGGCCTTCTTGAGGGCCTCCAGCTCGTGCGAGAAGCCGAAGGTGCGGGCCGGCGCCACGCGGACCAGGTACTCTTCCGGCGTCAGCATGAATTCCACGGTCTGTTTGCCTACCAGTTTATGCTGGTAGTCGTAGGTAAGTTTTATGAAAACGCAGTCTTTCATCGGCCTGGCGAGGAAACGGATGTCGCCCTTGGCCATCTCCAGCTGGCCGCCGATGGAAAGCGGCCTGCGCTCCTGGTCCGGCTTCTCGGCGAGGCCGGCCTGCCGCAGGGCGGCGGCGAAGGGCAGGGCCGAGCCGTCGGCGGCCGGCGGCTCTTCGCCGGTTATCTCTATGTCGAGGTCGTCTATGCCCAGCCCGGCGGCCGCGGACAGCAGATGCTCCACGGTGTAAATATTGTTCTTGCCGTCGCTGATATTGGTGCCGCGCGCCGTGCCGGCTATGCGGTCGAGCGTGGCGGGTATCGGTTCGGCGAACAGCGGGCTGAGGAAGCGGTACCCCGTCGCCCCCGCCGCCGGCAGGAAAGTCACCCTGGCAGGCTTGCCCTTATGCAGCCCAATCCCCTCTATCGTTGTCGGAGACTTTATTGTTGTTCTCATATGCAGTGCGTCTCAGTTACGGTTTCTGCCCATCGCAGGGGCAAGAACGCAAAACCGCCGTCTCGCACACCGTGCTCGCGGCTGCCCGCCTCGGCCCTCGCGCTATGCAAGCTCGGGCCTCCGGCAGGCTTTTGCTAACCCTGCCCCTGCGCCGGGCTTAACTACGATTCGCCTAAACAGCATATTCTTTCCGCGGGTTCGACGAGGGTATGCCTTCGGAGGGGCCTCGCGTAGGTGAGGCTTGCGTAAGCGCCGAACCGGAGCGAAAGAGCGAGGCCACGGTGTGGCCGAGCGTACCCGGAGAAGGCGTACCCTTGGCGGACCCTTATACCCGTGGCAGGCCCTGGAACTGCGTACCCTCGCCATGCCCTAAGCGCCCGCTCTATAAGCGAGCGGCCGGCATGTTTCCTCTTGCCGCCTAAATCCCCAGTTGCTTCTTTATCTTGGAGATGGCGCGGTGCATCTCGGGGAGCTTGCCGAGCAAGGCTTCTATCTTCATGGCCTGCAGTCGCGGGCGGGCCGTGTGGCCGAAAACTATCTGGTTCGGGCCCAGGCTCGACATCACGCCGGTCTTGCCCATCACCACGGTGTTCTCGCCGATGGTCAGGTGGTCGGACACGCCGGCCTGGCCGGCGAGGATGACGCCGTCGCCAACTGCGGTAGAGCCGGCCACGGCTACCTGCGCCAGGATCAGGCAGTTCTTGCCTATCCTCACGTTATGCGCGATATGAACTAAATTGTCGATCTTGGTGCCGGCGCCGATCACGGTGGTCTCCAGTGCGGCGCGGTCTATGGCGGCGTTGGCGCCGATCTCCACCTTGTCCTCTATCACCACGCGGCCCAGCTGCGGGATCTTCTCGTGCGTGCCGCGGGGGGAGGTGTAGCCGAAACCGTCGGAACCGACTACCGTGCCGGCGTGGACTATCACCTCTATGCCCACCTCGCAGGCGTCCAGGAGCTTGACTCCGGGATAAAGCCGGGAGCGGGCCCCGATCCGGGCGTTGCGGCCAACGTAGCACTGCGCGCCTATCACGGCGCCGGTGCCTACCACGGCCCCGTCCTCCACTACGGCGCAAGCGCCGATGTGCACGTTCTCGCCGATCCTGGCGGAGGGGGAAATTACGGCGGAAGGATGCGCGCCGGGCGCCGGCAGCGGGCGCATTTCTTTTTCGACCAGGCGCAGGGCCAGCATGAAGGCGTAGCGCGGGTTCTTGGTGAACACCGCCGTGCCTTTGAAATTCTTGAGGGCCTCCTCAGTGCCTCGCGGGGCCAGCAGGCAGCCGGCCCTCGAGGCCAGCGCGGCGGGTATCAGGGCGTGGTCGGCCAGGAAGGCCAGGTCGGCTTCGCAGGCCTTCTCCAGCGGGGCGGCCCCGAAGATGCGGGTGTCCGCGTCGCCGGCCAGGTCCCCTTCCGCGAGTTTCGCTATGTCGGCGGCCGTCAAATTCATAGTCCGTTCTCCTCGAGCTTCTTGAGCAGCTTGGGGGTCAGGTCCACCGCGTTCTGGCCGTAGAGGATGTTGCGCTTGTCCACCACCACGCTGACCTCCTCCTTGATAGCGAGTTCGCGCAGGGCCACGTAGATGCGGCCCAGCAGCAGCTCGCCCTTACGGCTCTCGTATTCCAGCAGTTCGCGCTCGGCCTGGCGCTGCGCCTGGCGCAGCTCGGCTTCCCGGGTCACCACCTCGGCCTCCTTCTTCTGCAGCGCGGCGTCTATCTCCGGCACGGAGGTAGAGACGGAAAATTTAAAGTGGGTCACTGGCACTTTGGCCACGCCCGGCATGTCTATGCCGCCCATGCCCGGCAGTGCTTCGGGCGGCCCGGCGGGGGCGGCGGTGGAGGGGGTTATCTCCGCGCCGGCCGGGGTTTCGGTGGAGGCGGCCACGGGCTGGGTAGAGACGGCGGCGGCCAGCGCCGCGGCGGCCGCCCTGGCGGCTTCGGCGGCTGCCTCCACGCTGCGCTGAGTCTCCAGTAGGGAGGGCAGCGTGAGCGCGAACTCGCGCTCCTGGCGCAGTTTGGCCATCTCGGCCTTGAGCGTGAAGATGGCGGTCTTCCTGGCGTTCAGCGCGTCCTCCTTCTTCTTGATCTCGGCGAGGAAATCCTCGCGGGCGCCGGCGGTGCCGGAGTAGTCCTTGAAGACGCGGTCTATGTCCACGTAGCCTATGGTGCCGGACTCGCCGCGGTTTTCCTGTAGCAGCAGTTCCAGCGCTCCGGCGCCGGCGGGGACCAGCGCGAGCAGGGCCGTGAGGATTAATGTTTTCATGATAACCTTCCGTTGCTCCTGGCGGCCCCGGGCCGCCGTATTTTAGAACAGGTTGCCGAGCGTAAAATAAATGTCCGAGCGCTGCTCGCCGGTCTTGTGATTGAAGCCGTGGCCCCAGTCCAGCCGGATCGGGAAGGCCGGCGTGGTGAAGCGGATGCCGAAGCCCGCGCCGGTCTTGAGGTTGGTGGTGCCGGTGCCGACGCGCGTACTGATGTCGTCGAAGCCTTCCCACGAGTTGCCGATGTCGAAGAAGAAAGCCCACTGCACGATGGTGCGGCGCCGCTCGCGCGCGAGCGGGAACTTGAACTCGACGTTGGCCACGTCGTAGACGCGGCCGCCGTTGAGCGGGCCGATCTGGCCGTTGTTGGAGTAGCCGCGCACCGTCTCGGCGCCGCCGAGAAAGTAGCGCTCGTATACCGGCACCGACTTGGTGTCGCCGAAGCGGCCCACGAAGCCGAAGCGGTTGGCGAAGGACAGCACGAACGGGTAGTCGTCGATCGAGAACAGTTTAAGGTTATAGCTGTAGGAGATGGTGGGCTTGTAGTAGTTCACGTCGCCCTGCAGCGGGCCCCCGGCGTACTCTATGCCGATGGAGGACTTGCTGCCGCGCGTGGCGTCCCAGATATTGTCGCGGGTGTCGCGGGAGAATTCTACGTAGACCGACGAGGTGACGCTGGTGCCCTCCTGCAGCTCGCCGAGGTAGAGCGGGTCCACCTCGCTGATGCGCACCTTCTCGTAGGTGTAGGAGGTGGTGAGGCGGTACTTGTCCTCCTCGAACCGCGGCCCCAGCGAGATCTTGCCGCCGGTGCGGCGCTCGGTGTAGGCCGAGATGGTGTCACGGTAGGGCTTGTAGTGGCGCGTGTTGAAGATGTCGGCGCCCAGCGAGGTGGGGTGGTCCCCGATCCACGGCGTGGTCCAGCTGAGGTAGTAGTCCTGCACCCGCTTGCCGAAGTTCCACGACAGCGAGGTGCGGTGGGCGCGGCCGAACAAATTCATATGGGACAGCGACAGGGTGCCCACCAGGCCGTCGGTGGAGGAGATACCGGCGCCGGCCGTCATCATGCCGGGCTTGCCCTCGGCCACGTCGAAGACGAGGTCTACCTTGTCGGGGTCGGCGGTGGGGTTGATGACGGGGCTGACGTCGTCTATAAAGCCCAGGTTGAAGATCTTCTCCTGGCTGCGGCGGATCTTGGAGGCGCTGAACACGTCGCCCTCTTTCTGCGTGATCTCGCGCTTGAGCACATAGGTCTTGGTGGCCTTGTTGCCCTCCACGTCGATGTGGTCCACGAAGATCTGGTTGTTCTCGGCGATCACATAGGTGATGTCCGTCTCGCCGGTCTTCTCGTTGAAGACCCGCTCGGGCGAGAGCGCGGCTTTCAGATAGCCCTTGTCGGCGTACTTCTCCTGTATGCCGCGCACGGTCTCCTCGAAGCGCTCCTGGTTGAACAGCTTGCCGCGGCGGTAGGCCACGGCGGGCAGCAGCTCGCTGGGCAGGTAGACCGAGTTGCCGGCGAAATAGGTGGCTCCGAACTTCTGCTGCACGCCCTCGGAGACGGCGATGCGCAGGGTCACGCTGGAGCGGTCCTCGTTGAAGGTGACGGAGGATCCGGTTACGCTGAACTCGCCGTAGCCGTTATTCCTGTAGAAGGCCTCCAGGGCCTTCAGGTCGGAGTCGAGGTCTTGCGGGGAGTAGATCTTCTTGGGGCGGTTCTTGAGCTTCTTGATCAGTTTCTTGTGCGGGAAACCGGCCGCGCCTTCCAGTACCACGGCTGCCATGCGGGCCTTGCGGCCCTCCCGCACTGTGATCGTGACGCGGCAGGACGAGGCGGCGGTGTCGAACTGAACGTCATAGTCGGCCCGGGCGTCGATATAACCCTTCTCGTGGTACTTGTCCGCGATCTTGATGATGTCCTCGCGCAGCTTCAGGTCGTCTAGGAAATCCTTCTCCTTGAGGGTCATCTCGTCTTTGACGGCCGTCTTGGACAGGCCCTTGGCGCCCACGACCGAGACCGCCCTGACCACCGGCTTCTCGGTGATGATATAGGTGACGCGCACCGGCACGGAGGAGCCGGCGGCCTCGGCCAGCTTGGGCGAGACGGCGAGGCCGTGTACCGGCTCGATGTCCACCGAGACCTTCTCCACGCTGCCCAGCGCCAGGATGGACTCTATGTCCTGCGCCACGAAATCCCTGCGGTAGAGTTTGCCTTTCCTGGCCTTGCCGGCGCGCAGTATCACTTTGGGCTTCAGATTGACATTGCCTTTTACGGCCGCTTCGGCGGCCTCCCAGGGGCCGAGGCCGGCGCTCTTCTCTTCGGCCGGGACCTGGGCGGCAACGGCGTTGTCGGCCGGGCCGGTCATGCCGGGCAGGTCCTGCGTGGTCTGCGCCGAAAGGGACAGGAACGGAAGCGCGGTCAAAAGGAGCAGTAACTGAATTTTTTTCATATATAAATAAAATCGCTGCGCGAGGGGCGGTGAGACCGGCGTACGCGCGTTGCACTGTATCTTACTATTTTTACCCGCGCTTATAAATCCGCCTTTTCCGGATTTTATGCTAGAATTAGCGGAGTTTAACGCGGGCAGCCGTAACAATACGGCACAGGGGCGCCGGCGGTTGCGTCCCGGCGCGGGCCAACGGAGAAAAAATGAAAAAAGTATACATCCTCGACACCAACGTGCTGATACACGATCCCCTTTCCTTCACCAAGTTCGAAGACAATACCGTGGTGGTCCCTATCTCGGTCATCGAGGAGCTGGACAACTTCAAGCATACCGCCGACGAGCGCGGCAAGAGCGCCCGCATCGTTTCGCGCAAGCTCGACGAGTTCCGCATGAAAGGCAAGCTGAACGCCGGGGTGAAGACCGAGGCCGGCGGTACCCTAATCGTGGACCTCGACCACGTGCAGGTGCTCCCCAAGGAGTTCAAGCTCCTCGAGATGGACAACCGCATTCTCAATACCGCCTACTGGTACGAGCAGAAGAAGCACAGCGCCGTCCTGGTGACCAAGGACATCAACCTGCGCCTCAAAGCCGAGGCCGTGGGCCTGACCACCGAGGATTACGAGGCCGGCAAGGTCAACGTCGACGAGTTGTATCCCGGCCTGGTGACGCTCGATGTGACCTCCGCCGCTGTGGACAAGTTCTATAAAGACCACGAGATGAAGAGCCCCGAGGAGCTTTCGCCTAATGAGTTCGTGGTGATCCATTCCAAAGAGGACCCCAAGAAGTCCGCGCTGGGCCGCGTGGACCCGACGGACCCGACCAAGATCCGCGCGCTCAACCCGGAGCCGTCGCCGTGGGGCATCCGCCCGCTCAACAAG
Organism: Elusimicrobiales bacterium; assembly: GCA_050174915.1. Taxonomy (GTDB): domain Bacteria; phylum Elusimicrobiota; class Elusimicrobia; order Elusimicrobiales; family UBA9959; genus UBA9959. The sequence goes on from JBFXJL010000002.1 coordinate 31,569, forward strand.
GAGCAGCGCTGCGCCATGGAGCTGCTGCTCGACGATTCCGTCAAGCTGGTCACGCTGCTCGGCGCCGCCGGCACCGGCAAGACGCTGATGACGCTGGTCTGCGGTCTGCAGAAAGCCGTGGAGGAGAGCGTCTACCGCAAGCTGATCATCTGCCGCCCGATCGTCCCTGTCGGCAAGGACATAGGTTTCATCCCCGGCACCAAGGAAGAGAAGCTTTCCACCTGGATGGGGGCCATCTACGACAACCTCGAGTACGTGATGGACAAGCGCCACCAGGAGAGCGCGATAGAGAAGTTCGAGTACCTGCTGCAGAACGAGAAGATCGAGATCGCCTCGGTAACGCATATCCGCGGCCGTTCGCTGCCCAAGCAGTACATGATCGTCGACGACGCGCAGAACATGACGCCGCACGAGATCAAGACCATCCTGTCGCGCGCCGGAGAGGGCACCAAGGTTGTGGTGACGGGCGACCCGTACCAGATAGACAACCCCTACCTGGATATTGCCTCCAACGGCCTCACGTATATTGTTGAGCGTATGCGCGGCCAGAAGCTCTACGGCCACCTGACCTTCACCAAGACCGAGCGTAGCCAGCTGGCGGCACTGGTGGCTGAACTGCTGTAAGCGGGAGACCGCTGAAGAAAGGGCCGGCCGTACAGCCGGCCCTTTTTTACACCTCCGGGTGGGCCCAAAGGCCCAGGCGCGCCTGGGCCTTTGGGCCCTCGGCAAGCGGCCAGAATATATTACACTATGATTGTACCGTTAGTCGGTAAATCCAAAGAACAGATGAGGAACCGCAACATGATAAAAAAAATATTCGGATTCGCGGCCCTGCTGGCCCTGCTGGTTAATTCCGCCCCTATTTTCGCCGCCGATAACGCGGTCAAGAACACCCAGGTGCCCGCCGTTCTGAGCGAACTGCTCAGCGGTTCTCTCTCCGGCCTGGCCGTTCTGCCCGCTCCCGAAGAGATAAAAATCCCCGAAGCGCTCCCCGCCGGCGAAAACAAAGCCGCTGGCCTGGCGCCCAAGCCCGGCAAGGATTTTACCCCCGTAGTGCAGGACAAGGCCCGCATTAAAGCCATCATGCAGTTGGTTTCAGATATCTACAACGGCAAGCATCTGCCCTACTCCCAGGACGGCAGTACCTTTAAGAACAAGGAGGGCAAGCTCCCGGCGCAGCCCGCCGGCTTCTACAAAGAGTACACGTTGCTCACCGGCGACGCCCCGCATGTGGTTACGATAGGCGGCATCACCTACCAGGTAGCCCCCGACCTGAGCGAGCGCGGCTCGGAGCGGATAATCATCGGTGGCGGCGAGAAGATTTACTACACGCCCGACCATTACGCCAGCTTTATACTGCTGACGGTAGTGTACTGACGGTGGCCCAGCCCGGGGAAGGTGGACTTTTCCTGGACCTGCGGGCCTCAGGCGCGGCGGAGGGGATCGAAACACGGTTCCCTCCGCCGGCTTATTTTACGGCCTTCATAGACGGCGAAGCGGCCCGCGACAAGGCCGGGCTGATGGACCAGATCGGGCCGGCTTTCAAATTCCCTTCCTATTTCGGCAAAAACTGGGACGCGCTACTGGACTGCCTGCGCTCGCTGCCGGATTCCGTCCCGGCCCGCGTTTACGTGCTGGCGGTGCGTAATTCTTCTTCTTTTCTTCTCCAGTCCGCCAAGGACAGGGAGGATTTTGCCGACGTAGCCGGGGAGGCGCGAACCTTTCTCAGGGAGAAATTCAGCGCGGACCTCATTATAGTCCTTCTTTGACCCCTCTTAAAGCGCCAGTCCGGGCTTCCCGTTCCCCTTGAAATAATTAATATTATCTGTTAGACTATAGACGCGGTAACAGTTCATAAAACCTGATTTTTGCAAGGTTTGTGTTTTTTGCGGCATTCCTGGCGTTTTAGCGGGCGGGGTCCTATGAAAACCAAGGAACTCATATTTAATATCAAGTTCAACCGGCAGCAGGCGGCGGCGCTGCTGACCCTGCTTTTCCTGGCCTGGCATCCGGCTTTCCTGGGCTCGGAAACCCTTACCCTTACTACCTATTATCCGGCCCCGTACGGCGGCTACGTAAGTCTTCTCACCACCAACCATACACTGCTCGCCCGCGACTCAGGCAATGTCGGCATAAGAACGGGAGCGGTTGCGCCCAGGCGGCCGTTGGATGTTGGTGGTGAAATTGTGGCTACAAACAGAATTACTATAGCCCAGAATATGGGTACCACCAGCCTGACCTGGCATTTAGACAATAGCGCAAGCACGTTCAGGATATTCACCCAGCCTAATATCGATACCGTGGGAACCGAACGCTTTACCATAAACAGCCTGGGCAATGCGAATCTCGGTGGCAACCTCAACATGTCCAGAAACGGCGCCGCGATAACCGGCACGAATATGAGTATCTCCGGCCTCTGCGTCTGGCGGCCCATGCAGGGCTTGGGTTGGTCCTATTGCGCGGGGGGAGAGAACCTGGTCAACACCAACTTTTTCAACTGGACCTCGGAATGGACTTGCATAGGCAAGGGCCCGGCAAACACGGTTAACGCCCAAAACTGTATAGCCGGAACCAAGCAAACAGGGATCAGCGGCCAAATGCTCTGCTGCCGGATACAGTGACAAGGCCTCGATCCGCAGTCGGGAGCAGGCCCGAAGGGCCCCGGAGGAGTATGCGGCAAGAGATGACTGTTTTAATAGATCCCAAGAAATATTCTTTGCAAACGATACGCTACGCGGCTTATGCGCTGAGCGGCGACAACCACGTTTTGCTTGCTTCCCAAAAGGGCAGGATAGCCGTGTCCTTTTTCGGCAAGGCCGGCGGCGCTCCTGCCGGCCTGAAGAAGCTGTTCCTGCGGGAGCTCGAGGATGAGAAGTTCCGGGAGCGGCTCTTCGCGGAAAACAGCGAACTGCATTACTGGATGATAAAGCGGGCCATCAACTATGTGCCCGCCGAAAACAAGCCGAAAGAGGAGTTCGGGCTCACTCCGGAGCAGGAGAAGGAGCTGGAGCAACTCATAGCCCAGGTCGAAAGCGAGATCAAGTTAGGCAAGGACGATCCCAAGGGGATAACCAAGACCTGGGAGCAGAAATATGGCAAAAAAGCCCGCCGTTAAAAAGACAGAGTCCCCCGATTTCCGGTTCAGGAGGCTCGACGGCGGCTTTCTGGTCACCAACGATTTCGGCGGTCACGCCTTCCTTTCAAATACCGATTTTTCCCGGTACTCCGCCGGAAAGCTGGCTCCCGGCAGTAAGGTCTACGGCGGCCTGGCTGCCGGCGGCTTCGTTAAGGACCACCTGGATTTCGAAACCCTGTTCGGCAAGTGGCGGTCGCGCAACGAGTCGGTTTTTTACGGCACCGGTCTGCACATTCTTGTGCTCACCCTGCGGTGCAACCATAAGTGCGCTTACTGCCAGTCCTCGGTCGCCGGGGAAAAGGCGAAGAACCTGGACATGTCCCTGCCCATAGCCAGGAAGTCCGTGGACCTGGCCTTCCAGAGCCCGAGGAGCGCGATAACCATAGAGTTCCAGGGCGGCGAACCCCTGGTTAACTGGGATGTCCTGCGCGGGGCGATAAAATACGCCAGGCTCAAGGAAAAGAAGACCGGCAAAAAACTGACGCTGGCGCTGGTCTCTAATTTCAGCCTGATGGACGAGGAGAAGGCCGCCTTCCTGCTCGAGAACGAGGTTTCCATCTGCACTTCCCTCGACGGCCCGGAAGCCCTTCACAACGCCAACAGGACTTATGCCGGCGGTAATTCCCACAGGCAGACCGTCAAATGGCTGAAGTACTTCAATTCCAGACACGATTCGCAGTACGGCCTGAAGTACCGGGTCTTCAAGCCCAGCGCCCTGCTGACCGTCTCCAAACGGACCCTCGGGCGGGGCAGGGAAGTGGTGGACGAGTATATCGGCCGCGGGCTGGAAGAGATCTTCCTCCGGCCGCTGGCCCCGATAGGCTACGCCAAAAAGCACTGGGGCGCGATAGGCTACACGCCCGAAGAATTTTTGAAGTTCTATGAAGTAGCTCTGCGCTACATCCTGCGCAAGAACCTGGCTGGGGTAAAGATCAGGGAGAAGTTCGCCATGATGCTCCTCTCTAAAATCTTGAAGTCCAAGGACTCCGGTTACCTGGACATGCGCTGCCCCTGCGGGGCCTCCATCGGGCAGCTGGCTTACAACTATAACGGCGACGTCTATACCTGCGACGAGGCGCGCATGGTGGGCTGGGGCGGGGACGATATCTTCAAGGCGGGAACGGTCAACGATAAATACGAGGACATAATCTCCTCTCCCGTCACGAAAACGGTCTGCGCCTCCTCCAATCTCGAGTCGCAGCCGCTCTGCCACAGGTGCGCCTATAAGCCCTACTGCGGGGTTTGCCCCGTAGTGAATTACGAGGCGCAGAACAGCATCTGGGGTCAGATGCCGGCCAATTACCGGTGCCGGCTGCTGATGGGGATCTTCGATTTACTGTTCGGACTGCTGCGGGACGCCAAGAGCAAGTCCATCCTTGAAGCCTGGGTAAACGCGGGAGCAAGCCGATGAAAAAAGAATTCAAAGTAGACCTTAAGCTTTATTCCGAGGAAGCCCTCGGCCTGGCCGCCAACGTGGCCGGGAACGCGCGCGTGGCGCTGAAGAAAGGCCGCGGCGGGCTGGCGGTGGAAGTTGAAGCGGGGGAGCCCGAGGCCGCCTTCCGGGACTTCATGAACGAGGCGCTGAACCAGCAGTGCCGGATAGACCTGGTAAAGAAGAACTTTAAAACGTCCCAGCTTATACTCGCCAATGCCCTGGTCTCGGCTCTGGGGCAGAAGAACTCTAGGGAGGTGTGATGCGAAAGTACCTTATTCTGTTCGTTATCGTCAGCCTCGCGCTGGTGCTGTATCTGCGCAACAGGGAGGCCGCCGTCAAGACCGATCTTCTGCCCGCCCCCGTACAGGAGACGGGCCTGCCCCCCGGCGTGGCGCTGCCGGCCGATGCGGGCAAGATACAGCCCGTCACACCCGAAGAGCTCGCCGCCTCGCAGGCACAGCAGCCGCAGCCGGTGGTCATGCCGCCCGCGCCGAACCTGCTGGTCTTCTCTCCCGCCGACGCCTGCGTGAAGGAGACCAAGGTGAAAGACGTCCTGGCCAACTATAATAAGACCTGGGGCTACATGGCCAAGGACAAGCTTAAGAGTTACGCCGTACTGCAGTCCGTGGGGGAGCAGGGGATAAAGGAGTTGTCCGCCCTGGCGGGTAAGTACCAGGCCTGCGTGTCCCTGGCCCGCGACAAGGACCTGTGCGGCAGTCTGCCCAAGGTGGACGGCAAGGTGGATTACGAGATGAACAGGACCTGCCTGGAAACCCTCTATCCCGTGGGCTTTTCCGGCTACACGATGGGCAAGGCCGGCTACCTGTATTGCGCCGGCTATTTCAAGAATAACCTCAAGGGGGCCAACGAGTTCACCTCGGAAAGCAACTTCTGCAACATAGCCAGGGAGGGCCTGCCCGCTCTGGCCGTCAAGTTCTGTGGCAGCGTGCCCGCCGGAGTGCGGGCGACCTGCCTGGGTTCCTTCCCCAAGGACCCCTCGGGCTGCAAGAACGAGGTTTGTTCTTTGGTCTGGAGCGTGCGCGTGGCGGTGGAGAACAATGCCCCCGGTATGCTGGGCCCGGACATGGGTCCTTTCGCCGCGGTCCTGATGGACAAGCAGGAGGAATCCTGTCAGCAGCTCGGGGATATGGTGGTCCAGCAATACTGTTCGGTGAAATCCAGTATCGAGGCGAAGGTCCAGGAGCTGGAGATCGGAAAAAACCAGGACCAACTGAACAAACAGCTGCGTACCGGCCGGGAAGACAAGTCCGAGGATTAGAGGTCTTATGCCTAAAAAAACTAACGGAAAGATCAAAAGATTTCTCAGCAGTGAGGAGGGCAAGATGGTCGATTCCGACGTGCTGAAAACCGCCATAGCGCTAGGGATCATCGGCGCCACGGCTCCCGAGGACCTCTCCGCCCAGATCGTTCATTCCAACTTCACGACCCAGACCGGGCACTATAGTCACGGCAGCCATGGCTCTCACGCTTCACACGGGTCCCATGGCTCCCATGGCTCGCATGGTTCCCACGGTTCACATTCGAGGGGGGGCTGGTGCTGAGCGCGGTTTACCGCTGAGTTTTCAGCCAGCCCGCCCACGGTCCGGTGAACAAAAAAACATACATAGCGGGCGTTATCGCCTTTGCTGTCGCGGTCGTCCTGTATTACGACGGCGGCCGCGGCTTGCTTTGGGGGGACGGCAAAAAAAATCCACCCGGGCAGCCGGCCGGCGGCTATAGCATCCCGGAAGACTGTCCGGCGGACCGGGGCTATATAGAGGCCCTGATACCGGCGGAGGCAGGGTGCGCGGAAAGTTCCGGCGTCGCGGGCGTGGCGGCCGAATACGATAAGACCTGGGGGTATTTCCGCGGCGACCCGCAACTCTCCTATTTGGCGTCCCGGGCGGCCGCCCCGGAGGAGGTTGAGGGCCTCAAGGCCCTGATAGGTTACTACCACGCCTGCCTCTCGCTGGCCGAAGGGCAAGACCACTGCGGCCGCCTGGTAAAGAAGCGGGAAGGGGAAACCGGCCTCTACGACATGATGTACCTGCGCTGCCGCAAGACCTCGCTGCAGGTAGGCCTGGCCGCCTACGCGGCCGGCTACGTGAACGACGAGGCCTACTGCGCGGAGAGCTTCAGGAGCTTCCTGTTCCGTGACGCGGCCGGAACCGTCTCCGAAAAGCAGTTCTGCGCGACCGCCAGGCAGGGGCTGACCGGGCTCGGCGCCATCTGCAACTCCGGCGCGGGGCTGCCCTGCGCCAGCATCTTCCCGGCCGAAGGCAGGGCGTGCGTGCTGCGGCGCTACGACAGGACGGACCCGGGGGACGCCAACGAGGCTTTGGAGGATATGCGGGACTGCAACGCATACCATGATTTCTACGATGCTTTCCGGGCCGGCAGCCCGGCGGGACTATCGCCGGAGTACGGGGCTCTTTACGCGGCTTTCGTTTCCAAAGACGGGCGTTCCTGCGAGGCCCTCGGGCGTGCGGTCGTGCAAGGCTACTGCTCTATCAGGCACCGGATGGCTTTCCAGCAAAAGGCCGAAATGATCCGCCGCGATTTTCTCGAGCGCGACGGCAGGCTGAGGCACCGGACCGCGGAGGCCGGCCTGCCGGTGAGCGCGCCGCCGAAATGAAACACAAACTTTTCAACGCCTACTTCGAGAACGCCGCAAGGGGGCTCTTCCTCTCCAATGCTTCGGGGCAGGCCGCCTTCCTGAAGGGGGCCTCTTCTCGCCTGTTGCGGCCGTTGCGGCTGGGCCGTAAAGCGGGCGCCTGGCTGCGCGATAACGACTTTTTCTCGGACCGGCTGGACTTTGGCCGGCTGGAGGAGCGCTTCAGGGAGCATTACTTCACCTCCTACGCCGGCCCCTACATTCACATAGTGACCCTCACCAACAGGTGTGACCTGTATTGCTCCTATTGTTCGGCCAGTTCCAACTCCTCCTCGGCCGACATGTCGAAGGCCACCGCCGACAGGCTGCTGGACTTCGTCTTCGCCATAAAGAACGAGCGGCTGGTGCTGGAGTTCCAGGGCGGGGAGCCGCTGCTGAATTTCGGGGTCCTGAAGTACATCGTTGAGAAAGCGGGTCGGCTCAACCGCCGCGCCGGCAAGAAGCTCCATTTCTCCGTGGTGACCAACCTTCAGAGCATGGACGCCGGAAAACTGGATTTCCTAGCCCGGAACAGAGTGGCGATCTGCGCCTCTTTCGACGGAGTGCGCGGCGTGCACGACAAGAACCGGGTTTCGCGCAGCGGGTCCAATTATGACCGGGTGACGCGCTGGCTCAAGGAGATCCGCGCCCGCGCGGCGAAAGGGGAATTGGAAACTCCCAACGCCATCTGCACCGTCACGCGGGACCTGTTCCCCTTTCCCGTAGAGACAGTGGACGCCTTCGTTAAGAACGGCCTGCGCCGCATACAGCTGGGGCCGCTGGACCCCGTGGGCCGCGGCGCCAGGTTGGAGCCCTATGCGCAGGAGGAGTATTTCCGCTTCTACCGCAGGGCCCTCGAGCGCATGGGCGAGCTTACCCTGCAAACGGGGCGGGCCGTCTACGAAAAGGGCGCCTTCAACATCCTCAGGTCCACCGAGACCGCCGAGAGGAGCCCCCGGCGCAACCTCGAGCTGCTCATCAGGCTCGCCTACGACCACAACGGCGACATCTACCCCAGCGACGAGGCCAGGATGCTGGCCGGCGCCGGCGACGACCTCTTCAAGCTCGGGAACGTGCGGCGGGAACGGCTGTCCGACGTGCTGGAGAACCCCCTGGCCAGGGCCCTGATCTCCTCCTGCTTCGGGGAGTTCTCGCAGCCCTACTGCGCCCGCTGCCCGTACAACTATTACTGCCGGCTCTCGCCGGTCTATAACTATATCTTCCAGGGCTCGTTCTGGGGAAACCTCCCGGCGAGCCCCCGCTGCGCCTTCTATAAGTTCATGTTCGGCCTGGTGCTGCGCCTCAAGCGCGAGCAGCGCTGGCGCGGCATTTTCGATATCTGGCTCCGTGAGGGCGTGAACTGATGCACATTAAAGAAGCTGCGAAAAAATACGACTGGCCGCGGGCGCACATGAAGGTCTGCGAACTGACGCTGAACTACGCTTGCAACGCCCGCTGTATTTTCTGTTACAGTTCCCCCGCTATGGAGGAGTGGAAGAGGAAGAAGGACCTTACTTACAGGCAGGCGGCCGATTATCTGATGTTTTCATATAAGAACGGATCGCGGATGGTGCAGTTCATAGGAGGCGAGCCTACCATATACCAGGACCTGCCGAAGCTGGTGAGCCTGGCCCAAAAGATCGGTTATTCGGCTATACAGGTGATCTCGAACGGTATCAGGCTGGGGGACCCGGCTTACGCCGCGGAACTGGCGGGTTGCGGCCTCAACACCGCTACCATTTCTCTCCACGGGGACAACGCCGCCATGCACGATGCCATAACAGGCACGCCGGGCTCTTTTGAAAAAGCCGTCAGGGCCTGCGGCAACCTGCTTTCCCATGGGGTCTATCTGAACATAAATACCGCGGTCACTCTGATAAATTACAGGAACCTTCCGGCTTTTGTGCGTTTTGCCCTGGATTCTTTCAGGACCGATTCGGTGCACCTCATAGCGACGCATTTTATGGGGGCGGCCGGGCTGAACCCCGAAAAGATGATAGTGCCTTATTCCAAACAACTTCCGTACCTGAGAGAAGCCGTGGACGTTTTTCGCAGGCGCGGTATCCGGCCCGCTTTCCGTTTCCTCAGCAACTACGTGCCTTGCCTGATGCCTGAACATGTCAATCTGATGAAGGACTGGGAACTGCCAGAGAAAGACGACGACCTTTTTCTCCCGGAGACCACTCATGTCGGCAGAATGTATACCATGGTCACCGACAAGATGAGGGCGAAGGCCGACGGCTGCGCCTGCTGCGTCTATAACAAGGTATGCGCCGGATTCGAGAAGAATTACGCCGCTCATTTCGGCCTCGGGGAGTTCAAGCCGGTGAGCAGAAAAAAGACCTCTTTCGCCCTGAAGCCGGTTCATGACTAAGTTCAATAAAGAGATACAGAAACTCAAGCTGGCGCTGACTTCCGACTGTGTCCTGCGCTGTACCCACTGTTTTATAGACAAGTCCGCCGGGCTGACGCTGAGTTTTGAAGACGCGGCCCGCGCCGTGGACCTGTTCCTCGGCAGCCCCGGGGATTACAAGCGTCTGGAGCTCTATGGCGGGGAGCCCTTCCTGCGCTATGACCTGCTTAAAAAGATAGTTGTTTACGCCAGGCGCGTTAATAGGAAGACCGGTAAGAGACTTTTTATCACGGTCGCCACCAGTGCCGTGCCGCTCGATGAGGCCAAGCTGGCCTGGCTGCGCGCCAACGGCGTAGGTCTGGCCATCAGCTTCTCCGGCAGTCGCGCCACCCACGACCATACCCGCCGCTTTCCCGGCGGCGGCGGTTCTTACTCCGTAGTCAGCAAGAAATGCGCCCTCGCGGTGCGGGCGCTGGGGGGCCAAAACCTGGTGGCTATCCTCTGCGTGCACCCGGCCCGGGCCGCCTGGGTCTACGAAGATTTTAAAAAGGTGCTGGCGGCCGGCTTCAGGACCGTCGACATCGAGTGCGTGCACGGCCACGGCTGGGACGAAAAAAGTCTGGCCCTGTTCAAGGCCGGCTTCGACAAGGTCCTGCGCCGGGTGGACGCGGGGATCCGATCCGGGGCCCCCGTCTTCCTGGAAAACTTCATCGAGCTGCTGGTCTGCACGGCGCGCGGCAAGTTCGCCTGCCCTTTCTACCGGGACTTCGAGATGTATCCCGACGGGAGTTACTCGCTTTACCCGTTCGGCTTCGTGGACGGCGCTGCGGACGCGGCCCGGGTGCGCATAGGCAGCGGGGCGAAAGGGCTGAAGAAAAAGTTCCTCGCCTGCTCCTACCCGTCGCGGGCCTGCCGCGGCTGCGCCGGCGACTACTACGTGCTCGAACGGCTGCGCGACGGCCACGCCCCGTATGCCTACCGGACCGGCCGTTCCGAGCTCTTCTTCAAGGGCGTGCTGGAGAAAGCCGCGGGCGACCCGCGTTATTTCAATTACGTGCGCAGGATCCGCGCTATGAGGGAGGCCGCTTACCTGCGCTGACGCGCGGTGCCGGCCGGGCATGAAGAAATACAAGAGGTTCGAACTCTACCTCAATCTGAACTGCAATCAGAAATGCCTGCATTGCTTTAACGGCAGAGAGGTGCGGGCGGCCGGGCAGGAGCTTGGCTTTTCGCGGCTCTGCGCCGAGATGCTGCGGATGAGGGCTCAGGGGTTTGACTGGCTGTCGCTGCTGGGGGGGGAACCCACTATCTACCCGGAAATAATCAAACTGGTGGCGATGGGCAGGAAGATGGGCTACAGGCGGATAATGACTTACAGCAATGGCCTTAAATACGCCGGGCCGGAGTTTACTGCGGGGATGAAGAAGGCCGGCCTCTCCGACACCTGCCTCAGCGTGCACGGCCACGACGAGAGGCTGCACGAGGCGGTGACCGGGGTTAAAGGCTCCTTCGCGAAAGTGCTCCGGGCTATCGGGAATCTGCGGCGCCGCAAGGTGAACATAACCCTGGTCCTGGTGCTGAACGCCTTGAACAAGGACAAGCTGGCGGAGATGCTGCGCTTCTACGCCTCGAAAGGTGTAAAGCGGTACATGGTCTTTTTCCTTAAATACCAGGGGCGGCTTATAGAGGGCGGGAGCGCGGCGAAAAAATTAATGTTCAGGGTGTCGGAGCTGCGGGGGGCGCTGGCGGAGCTCCCGGGCCTGGCGGCGCGCGAGAAGATAGAAATACAGAATATCGAGCATGTTCCCCACTGCGTGGTGCCGGAAAACTGCCGCTCTCTCATAGCCGGGAACGACTACGGCGGCGCGGAAATGGTGATACAGAGCGGGGAGCGGCTGAAAGTTTCCCGCTCGCACCAGGGCTTTCTATTCAAGAGGTCGTGCCGGGCCTGCAGGTACTATAGTTCCTGCGCGGGCATAGACCCGGAATACGCCAGGATCTTCGGACTCGGGGAATTTTCCCCGGTAAAATAATCAAGGCTTACCAGTAAACCGGCTGAAAGAGCTGCGGCGCCTCTCTTTTCAGCGGCTTGAACTCGCTGTCCCCGTAGCGTTCGAGGTACAGCCTGTCCACTCCGTAGCAGCGGTCGGCGTACACGCAGGAGCGGCAGGCGGGTATCTGTGTCTTGCGGTCGCTGTAAATCTTGGATACCCTCTTGTCTGAGTTGCGCGTAATCACCGCGTTGTTGCGGTTCTTGTAGTCCGCGCCCCAGTCTATCATCACGTTGGCGCAGGAAGGCAGCAGGCAGGGCACGAAGTTCCCCAAAAAACGCCAGTCTATGCGCAGGCCGTGCTTGAGAATCAGCCCCAGGGCCACCCGGAGGTAGGGCATCAGCTCCGTATAGGAGAGCTGCAACGAAACTGCCTCGGAGAATTTACCCGAGTAGAAACCGAAGTAAAAACAAAAACCGGTCAGGCCCAGCTGGCGGACGAAGAAATCCGTGTAGGCGGGAATCTGGCGGTAGTTCCGCCTGTTAACCGCCATGTTGGTGGATGTATAGACGCCGAGAGGGTTGAGGTTGTTTATGCCTTTGAGAGCGGCCGCGAAAGATCCATTGACCCTGGTTAGGGTGTCGTGGGTTTCAGGATAAGCGGCGTGTACCGCTACCTTTGCCATGGTCAGGCCGGCGGCGGCCATTTCGCGGCTGAAACCTGGGTCGGCAAAGCGGATGCCGTTGGTCATGGCCTCTATTATTTTGAAGCCGGATTCTTTGGCGTGCGCGGTAAGCGGCACGATGTACGGGCAGATGGTCGGTTCTCCTCCGGAAAACACTATCATCGACATTCTGCTGGCCCGGGCGCGGTCCAGCATCTCGAAAGCCCTGGCCTTTGGCAGCCAGTCCCCCATTTTCTTGTGGGCGCAGCAAAATACGCAGCGCGCGTTACAGGTGTCCCCGAGAATGATCTCGCTCGTGCGCACCATGGGTGGCTTGGGCCAGCGGTCCCGCTTGGTAACTTCGAAGAGGTCCAGGCGGCGGTTATAGCCGCGCAGATACGCGGCCCTGTCGAAGGAAGGGGCTGGTTTGACCATATACAATCATTTTAACATATGGCCGCAAAGTTGCAGGCCAGTCGCCGCGCCGCGATCTCCGGCGGCCGTCCCAGCCGGGACCGAAGTCCCGGTTCCCGCCGTCCGGCCCCGCGGGCTAAGGGTATTACTCCTTGTTGTATAATATATTTATCTGTGGGTGATTACTGAAAAATGAAATCTAAAAAAGCCGTGGTAATGTACAGCGGGGGGAAGGACGGGTACCTGGCCCTGACCCGCGCTTTGGACGATGGCGCGGAGATCGCCGGCCTGCTGTACCTGGACGGCGGCCGGCGTCATTTTGAATTATTCCACGACAGCCGGAAGGCCGATCTGGTCAGGGAACTGGCGCGCGGCAACGGCTACAGATTCTTCCGGGTCAAAATACGGGAAGAGATAAAGAGCGACTCCTTCCTTGAGTTCCTGCGAGACTTCGTGGCGGAGAATATCAAGGGGGCCGGGACTCTTTATATGGGGATATCGGACGAGCTCCCGGAAGAGAACTCGATGCATGAAAGGATGGCGCGGATCTTCCGGAAACGGGGCCTGCGCTGCGTTTTCCCGCTGTTGAACCTGACGTTCAGCCAGGTCCTGGCCGAACTGCTGCGGAAAAAAGTGCGGGCCGTGGTCACGGGGGCCGTTGGTCCGGATTCGTACGGCTACCTCGGCAAGACTATCGACCGGGCGTTCGTCCGGCACACCGCCAGGCTGAAGTGCGACAGTAATTATTTCCAAACACTGGTCATCGCGGGGCCCGCTTTCGGTTCTGGGCTCAGGATTAAGAAGACCAGGCCCGTGGACACCGGCGAAGAGGGCCGTTACCTGGAACTGCTGGACTGGGAGGTCGGGTGAGGCGCGCGCCGCTGCCGGGGGCTAAAAAGCCGGAAGACAGTTTCATGAAGTCCCTGTTCGCGGAGGTAGACAGGCTGATGCTGCCGGAGATGCCGCCGAATTATCCCCCGATGATGCTTTACGACGGGAGGGTGAACTCCGTGAAGACCGCGGAGCTCCTGGCCGGGTGGCGGAGCTCCCTTAAGGAGTGCCCGGCCCCCCCGGTCGTCTACGTGCACGTTCCCTTCTGTCAGCAGATCTGCGATTTCTGCGGTTTCTACAGGAAGAAGCTGGACTCCCCCGGAGAGGCCGACGCCTTCCTGGACCAGCTCTCCGACGAGGCCTCGCTATTTTCCGATATCTTTAAAAAAACGCCGCTGAGGTTCCTGTGCATAGGCGGCGGCACTCCCAGCATGCTGACCGCTGGCCAGCTCGCGCGGCTGTTCGGGATCCTCCGGACGAATTTTGTCGTGGAGAAAAACACCAGGATAGCCTTCGAAGCCAGCCCGATGACCCTGAACCGGGAGAAACTGAAACTGCTGAAGGCGGAGGGCGTGAACTTCCTGGCCATAGGGGTGCAGAGCCTCAACGACCGGCTCATGGCCTCGTTCTCCCGGCGCCAGAGCCGGGAGAAGGTGCTGGAGGTGATCCGGCAGGCCAAGGAGATAGGAGTGGAGAACGTCGAGGTGGACCTGATGGTGGGCCTGGCCGGAGAAGACCCCCGCGATCTGCTCCGCGACGCCAGGACCATAGGCGCCCTCGACCTGGAGCGGATCTACATCTTCGACTACCAACCCAAGTACAAGACTCTGGACGCCAGCCAGCGGTCCTCGCTGCCCGCCGCGGAGATCGCCCAGGCCAGGAAATTCCGGCGGCAGGCCATGGACCACCTGCTCGCCAACGGCTACAACATGCGCTGCGGCCACTGGGTCTACAAGCGCGACGGCGACAAGTGGCCGTACAGCTACGACCAGCAGGAAGACGGCGGCTATTCCATCCTGGGCCTGGGCCCCAGTTCCGTCAGTTACGCGATGGGGCGGCTCCGGTACGAGAACATCAGCGATACCGGGGAGTACTCGCGGCTTACGGCGGCCGGCCGGCTGCCGGTCCTCAGGGGGAGATTCCTGACGGAGCGGGAGGAGCTGATAAACAAGGTGCTGCTGGACCTCCTTCACAGGGGTGAGGTCTCGCGGACGGAGCTCCGGGGGAGGTTCTCTCCCGCGGAGGTCAGGTTCGCCGAGGGCAGGTTTAAGAATTTAAAAGCGGCCGGAGTGCTGGTGGGGAATTCCGGCGCGCTGGCGCTGGTGAACAGGGAGCGGGGCGTGTTCGAGTTGAGGAAAGAATTCTTCGAGGTCAAAGCGATCTCGGAACTTTCCAGGCTGACGGGTATAAGCCCGCTCGCGGCCGCGCCCGTGGCGGAGAAAGAGGCCCCCGCCGGCGACCTCCTCCTCTCCAGGGGCGACAAGTCGGTCAAGGAACTTTTACTGACGGAGGACTGCGGCCTGGCCTGCTCTTTCTGCCGGCACGCCGGCCGCCGCGGCGGGGCCAGGGAGTTCGGCGAACTGACCAGGGAACTGCTGCTCCTCTCGAAACGGGGCGTAAGGGAACTGATCCTTACCGGCGGCGAGCCGCTGCTTCACCCGCGGTTCGGCGAGCTGCTGCGCCTGGCGGGCAAGCTGCGGTTCAAAAAGCTTTCCCTCTTCACGAGCGGGAACGCCGGCACGGAGAACCCCGGTTTCTGCGAAGAGCTGCGGCGCGAGGGGTTGGACGCCGTCTACCTCAGCCTGCACAGCCACCGGGAGAAGGTTCACAACGGCCTCACCAGCGGCGATAATTACGCGAAAGCCCTGGGAAGCGCGGAAAACATGGCCGCCGCCGGGATCGAGCTTAACCTGGTCACGCTCCTGCGCGGGGAGAACCTGGCCGGCGTCCCGGACCAGCTCCGCTTCTTCCGGAGGAAGTTCGGGGATATAAATTTCCACTTGGTCTTCCCCAGGCGGCAAAAGCGCGGCGCAGGAGCCGTCAGATACCTGGATGCCGACGGATTGTACGCGAAGCTGGCGGCGGAGGACGGCCTGCGCGGGGTGAAATTTTACAATGTCCCGCCGTGCCGGACGGGGCAGGACGCCGCCGTGACAGGCGACCTGATAAAGGGTTACAAGGGCGACGGGAGGGAGTCCGCGCTCAACGCGGACATGGTAAAGCTCACCGAGTGCAACCTCTGCAAGTATCTGCTGGTCTGCCCCGGTCCCGGGCCGGACTACCTGGCGGTCTTCGGCGGCGGCGAAATAACCGCGATAAAGAACATGGATACGCCGGCGGCGCCCCGCCGGCCGGCCGCCCCTCGCCCGCGGGGAAAAATGCGATAATTACTCGGGCAGTTTAACCTGCCCGGACCCGGAACAAGATATGCCCCTATCCGACCTCATCGCTGACCGCCTGCTGCTCTACCGCTTTTTGCTGTCGGCGTTCTTCGTTTGGTGGGGGTGGACGGTCGCGGCGGGGGACCTGAAGACCAAGAGGATCCCGAACCGCATGGTGTTGGCCGGCCTGGCCGCCGCGCTGGCGACGCTGCTTCTTTACGCCCTGGAGACCGTGCTCGGCGGAGCGGGCCTCTCGGCCGATTATCTGAACTGGAAGTTTTTCGGTTACTACCTTTTCAGCCTGGCCGCCTCCTCGGTGGTCGGGATCTTCCTCTGGTACGGCGAGGTCTGGCCCGCCGGCGACGCCAAATTCTTCATGGCCAGCCTGGCGCTGCTGCCGCTGATCAACTACCAGATCCGGAGCTTCCCCAAGACCCTGTGGCTGTCCGTTCTTATCAATTCTTTCGTCCTGGGCGCGGTATACTATATCTTCAGGTTCCTGGCCCAGGCTTACCGCGGCTGGAAGAACGGGGACCAGGACAGGCTGCGGAAATGGGAGGCGATCAGGCAGGACCTGCTCGCGGGGCTGAACTCCCTGCGCGGCGGCAATCCCGGCAAGGCCGCCGTCTTCGCCGTTTCGTTGTTCCTGATCTTCTTCCTTTACAAGACCGTCAGCTTCTCGCTGATGGGGCAACTGCAGCACCTGGTCCCGGACATCAACCTGATATTCTTCCTGCTGTTCATCGGCTGGGACAAGGTCTCCAGGTTCGTCACCGGGATAAAATTCAAAGGCGCTCTGGGCCTGCTGGTCCTGGGTTATTTCGGTTACGGCTTGCTCAACTTCAGGAGCGAGCTGCTCCTCAGCGTCCAGTATTCCGCCTGGAACGTGATCAAGTTCAGCGTCATACTGGGCGCGGGGCGGTTCGTCCTGGTCTACCTGCTGGAGAAATTCAGCACCGTGGAGGTGTCGGCCGCCGAGGTGGCGCCCGGGATGATCCTTTCGCAGCGCTATTTCAATATAATCCGGCGGGACTCGTTCTTCAAGGGCGGCTTCGAGGACTCCTTCAGGGACGGCATTACCGAGGAGGAAGCCGGACGGTTGAAGGAGTGGGTGGCCAAAATACCGCATGAGAGCCCGAAGATAGAGGTGATGACCGGCACGCCCTTCGCGGTCTGGATCTTCGCGGGCTGTCTCTTTCAGCTGTTTTTCAACGGGAATATTTTCACTTCGCTTGGCCGGCTGGCGGGCCTGGTCGGGAGCCTATGAGCGTAAAAAAGAGCGCGGCCTCCGGGAAATTCATAAGCAGGCAGGAATGCCTGGCCGACGCCTCGTATACGTGCAACCTGTTCTGCAAGTACTGCCATAACCCGCCCTCCGGCTGCAGGACGGAGATCGAAAGCGTTATCGACAGGGTGCGGCGCGCCAAGGTGACGGCGGTGAGCCTTGAGGGCCGCGGTGAACCCACCACGAACCCGCGGCTGCCGGAGCTGATCTCCGGGCTGCGAGAGGTCGGGGTGAAGAACGTTATGCTGTCCACCAATGCCGTGGCGCTGGCCGACAAAAAACTTTGCGCGAGGGTGGCCCGGGGCGTGGATTTCTTCACCGTGAATTTTCCTTCCCATGTAGAGGAAGTCTATAACGGGGCCACCAGGAGCGTGAAGTACCGGGAGGCCGTGAAAGGGCTGCGCAACCTCGCCGCGCTGGGGCTGGAGGAGAAGATCCGCTTCTTCCATATAATCTTCAGGGATAATTATAAGCTGCTGCCCGAGTTCGTCGGGTGGGCGCGGGCCGCGCATCCCGGCTGCTCGCTGCTGAACTTCACTTTCGTCCGGAACAAGGGGCGCGTCGGCGACGACGCCGCCATAGTGCCGCGCTACGCCGAGGCGGCGCCCTATGTAAAGATAGCCCTGGCGAGGGCCAAACTGGCCGGGTTGAGGGCCGTCGTCCAGAATATGCCGCTCTGCGCGCTTAAAAATTTCGAGGGATTCTCCTTCGAGTACCAGCGCTGGCGCCGCGGCGACGAGCCGCTGGAGGACGGGATAGAGCGGCGCGCGCCGTCAGCGGCGTGCCGGAAATGCGCGCTGGCCCCGGCGTGCTGCGGCGCGCGCCCGGATTACCTGAAAATTTACGGCGCCGGTGAATTAAAGCCCTCGTCCGCGTCCCCGGGCTCGATAAAACCGGAGAGGTTCTGATGCGCCTGTTGTCCTGCATAACCGATAAGCGGGAGATCCCCGTCTTTAAAAAGCTGGGCGTGGACGAGGTCTACTTCGCGGTAGACGACATTCCCAGCTACGCCAATACCGGGGCCATAGGCATGGCCGCGCAAGCGTGCGAGATCATCCGGGCCGCGCACACGCACAAACTGAAGGTCTTCCTGGCGGCTAACGGGCGGGAAGTCCGGCTCGGAGACTTCGACAGGGAGGTCCTCATAAGGAAGATAAAGGCGGTCGCGGCCGCCGGTATAGACGGGGTCATCGTTTCCAACCCCGGGCTTTTTCGGATCTTTGCCGGAGAAAAGCTGGCCGCGCCTCTGCACCTCAGCTCGGTGCAGCCCTGCTTCAACTCCGGCACGGCTAAATTCTTCGTAGAGAACTTCGGCGTCTCGCGGATAATACTGCCTAACCAGCTGGCGGCGGGGGAGGCGGGGGGCATACTGAAGTACAGCAGGAGCGCCGGCGTGGAGACCGAGATCTTCTTCTACAAGTTCTTCGGCTGCCCTTACATCAACGGCATCTGCTATTTACACCGGCCCCGGTACCACACAGCGGCGGGGCCGCAGGAGGAAGGGGCCTTGTGCCGCATGGGTGCCGGCGGTTCGCTGGCGAAGGTGTCCCCGGCACGGGTCTTCCGGCGGGACGCGGCGGAGATAGCGCGGACCGCCGCCAGGCTGAGCCTGCGCGTCTCCCGCGGCGGTTCGCCCAGGATGCTGAACGCCGCGGGCTTTTTCGATTATTGCCTGGCGGGGGTGGATTGCGTCAAGTACGGCACCCGGACCGACGATACGGCGACCAAAGTGGCCAACATTAAAAAAATAAGGACTACGATGGAGCTCTTCCGGAAACTCGCCGGCCGCTTTGCTCCCGACGAGGCGCGGCGAAGGTTCGTGGAGGCGGCCGGGGGCTAATGGAGAAAGGACTCAAGCTGGGCCCGGGAGCTTTCCGGGACAAGACCGCCCTGCGAAAGTCGCTGAAGGCTTTCGACTGGGCCTATTTCGGCCCGGAATTCTGCGAGAACCTGCTTGAGCCGGGACTGCTCGAAGGTCTGCGCGTCCTGAGCGGCGAGAAGAAGAACGTCTGCCTGCTGACGCCGCTGGTCACCGATAAGGGGCTGGCGCTCCTCGACGGCCTTTTCTCAGCGGTCCGCAAGTTGCGCTTTAACGGCCGCTTCGAGGTTAGCGTGAACGATTTCGGCGTCCTGGGCCTGATAAGGCGGATGCGTTGGGGTGTTCCTGTGAGCCTCGGCCGCCAGCTCTCCAGGAACTTCGCCCTTACCACCAAGGACAGTTTCGAAGTTCTGAATCGGGATGGCCTGGGCCTGCTTCGAGAACTAGGAGTGGGGCGGCTCGGAATCTCGCTTTTTTCCAAGCCGCCTCGGCAGCGACTGACGGCAGAGGCGGGAGGGCTGCGGTTCACGGCTTTTTACCCATACATGGACGTGACGACCACGCGGACCTGCCTGTTGGGCATGCCCGATGTTCCGGAGGGCGAGTCGCTGAAGACCGTGCGCTGCGCCAGGGAGTGTCAGTGCGCCAGCTACCAGGTAAAGAACGAAAGGATAAAAGAGACGCTGATAGTCGCCGGAAACACTATCTTTGTGGAGTGCGGCGGCGGCCCGCCTGCGGCGAAGGGACGGGGACTGAATATAGATCGGCTGGTCTTCTGCCCCGACACCTGACTATGAAAAATAAAGAGCCGGAGCCCAATGTCTTTGTCTGCGAAGCCTGCAACCAGCGCTGTATCTTTTGCTCCGCGGAGGGCGAGGACCGGCGTATGTCCGAACGGGAAAAATTCTCCGTCCTGCGGGTCCCTTTCGAGACCGTCTCGCTGGAGGGCGGGGAACCCCTGCTGAACCGGCGCCTGGAACTGATGGCCGCCGCGGCCAGGCGCGCAGGGTCAGGGAATGTAATGGTTTTCACCAACGGCCTGCTGCTGACCGAGAAGCGGCTGGGCTCGCTGCTGGCCGCCGGGGTTAACGGTTTTAATTTTAACCTGCCCTCCCACCGCGCCGTCACGCATGACGCGCTGACCGGGGTGAAGGGTCAATTGCCCCGCAAACTGGCGCGGATCAAAAAGACGATAGAGCTCGCGCCGCCCGGCAGCGTGGTGCTGACTTTCGTGGTGACGGCGCTGAATTTTCGCGAAATGCCGGCCTATGTGCGGTTCGTCGCCAGGGAGTTGCGGGGCGTGTTCTATGTCTCCTTCAATTTCATTAAGATCAAGGGCAGGGTCAAGAAGGCCACGGACCTGGTTCCCCGGATCTCCGCCGCCGCGGCCAGTCTGCGCGCCGCCCTGCGCGCCGCCAGGAGAGCGGGCCTGCGGGTCATAACCGACGGCTTCCCGCTCTGCCTGCTGAAAGGCTTCGAGCTTACCAGCATAGACCTGCAAAAAGCCCTGCGCGCCAGTACTCTTTATTCCAGGGAGAAGGCCAAGGGCAAGCCCTGCGAGCACTGCTCGGTCTCCTCGTTGTGCTGGGGGCCGCGGGCGGACTACCTGCGCCTGCGCGGCCCGGGGGAGTTCCGGCCCCTGAAGACAGATCCCGCTGTTTTCCTTAAATCCCTTGCCGCGCCGCGCCCCGCCGCCCGCCGGCTTAACGGCGGGGGGAGGCGCTTGCGCCGCATGAAACTGCAGGTGGGGATCGGTTCCCTCGGGGAACTGGACTACTACCTCGCCGAGGGAGCCGACGAGCTCTACTGCGGGCTGTACTCCATCCCCAATCACGTGGAGGGCGCCAGGAACTTCTCCACCGCCGCCGAGGTGCTCGCCGCCGCGGATAGGGCGCATGACGCGGGCCGTAAACTTTTCTTCGCCGCCAACGAGGTGCACAAAGAGCTGTTCGGGCGCACCATCGAAACGATAAAGGAACTGGTGGAGGGCGGC
Organism: Elusimicrobiales bacterium; assembly: GCA_050174915.1. GTDB lineage: Bacteria > Elusimicrobiota > Elusimicrobia > Elusimicrobiales > UBA9959 > UBA9959. The sequence continues at coordinate 52,524 of JBFXJL010000002.1, forward strand.
ATAGACGGGATCATCATAAAGGACCTCGCCCTGTTGGACGCCCTGAATCAAAAAAAGATCAGGACTCAGTACATCCTCAGCACCCTCTCCTACTGCATGAACGCCGAGACGCTGGCTTTTTATGCCGGCTACGGCATAAAGCGGGTGGCCCTGCCGGAACAGCTCAGACCGGAGGAGGCCGGTGAACTGTTGCGCAACCGCTATGGTGTCAAAGCGGAGGTCTTCCTCAAGCATCGGGAATCCTGCATCAACTACAACGGGCTCTGCTTTCTGGACTGCCACGGAGGGCGTACCACTTTCTGCAAGCGCCCCTTCCGGATCGGGAAGGCCGAATATCGCATGGCCGGCCCGGGCGCCGCCGAGCATCTGGCCGAACTATATGAATACCACCGCCTGGGCGCCGAAGTGCTGAAGGTGGGCAGGAGCCCGGTGAAGGAGGCCTCGCGGCTGATCTTCCGGGAGGCCAGGCAGGTGGCGGAGCTGCTCGGCCGCGGTCTGCCTAAAGAGGAGTTCATGGCGCGTGCCCTGCGGGTAAAGACGGGGTTCGACGCCCTCCGCGGCTACCTCGAGAAGAACATATGACGGAAAGAGCCGTTTCTATAACGCCCCCGGAGCTCGGGGAACTGAACGAGCGGGTACTCGGCGGCTATGACCGGGTCTACCTCGGCAGCGAATTCTGCCAACACCTCCTCCCTTCCCTGGACGAGGTCCGGGCGCTGAAGGACAAAGGGGTCGAAGAGCTTACCGTCCTGACCCCGCTGCTGCCCACCGCGCAGCTCAGGTCTTTCCTGAAACTTTTCGGCCGTATCCTTAAACTCTTTCCCCGCGCCGAGCTGAGCCTCGGCGACCTGGGCCTGATGCGCGCCGTGAACCGGGCCTACGGCGGGGCAGTGCCGCTGCTGCTCGCCCGGCCGGTGTCGGCGGACTTCATCCGGATGGACGAGGGGTTCCTGGAGCGCTTCTTCTCCGAGAACAACCTGCGCCTGCTGGAGACCGACGAGCCGGACAGGGTAGCGGCGTTCCGCGGCGGCGGCATAAAGTTCTCTTTTCATTATCCATTCAAGTATCTCGCCATGACCAGGCTCTGCCCCTTCGTAAAAGGCGGCGCCTGCTCCAGGGCCTGCGCCGGGAAGACGCTGAAAATACAGCAGACCGCCCCGTACCGCGGCTCCTTCCTCCTCAAGAACAACACCTATTTCTCCGTGAACGGCGCGCTGCCGCCGGAGGGGGTCGCTCGTACCGTCTTCGCCCTCTCCGCCGGGCCCCGGAGGGAAAAACTGCTATCATTACGTGCTGCGGCCCGGAGTAAAAAGACCTGAGACGCCCGCCGATGAAAAGAATAGACCTCAAGATTGGCTTCGCCTGTAATAATTTCTGCGACTTCTGCGCGCAGGGCTCCAAGCGCGACCTCTCCGGGATGAAGAGCCTGGCCGGGATAAAGGCCGCGCTGGAACGGGCGAGGCGGGACGGCGCGTCGGGCGTGGTCTTTACCGGCGGCGAACCCACCCTGCACCCGCGCCTGCCGGCGGCGGTCAAACTCGCCCGCAAGCTGGGCTACAGCTCCGTGCAGGTGCAGACCAACGGCCGGCGACTGGCCTATTACGATTACTGCCTGGAACTCAAAGAGGCCGGCGTTACGGAGGTTAGCCCTTCGCTGCACGGTTCCACGCCCGAGATCCACGAGGGCCTTACCCACGCCGCGGGCGGTTTCGCCGAGGTGGCGCGCGGGATACTGAACTGCAAGAAGGCCGGCTTTTATGTGCTGACCAACTCGGTGGTAACCTCGAAGAACTACAAGGACCTGCCGGCGCTGGCCAGGCTGCTCGTCCACCTGAAGGCGGACCAGTTCCAGTTCGCTTTCGTGCACCTGGTCGGCACGGCGTGGGAGAACCGCGCCTGGCTGACCCCCAGGAAGACGGACGCCCTGCCTTACATCAAAAAGGCGCTCGACGTCGGCCGCGCGGCCGGCCTGCCCTGCTACACCGAGGCCATCCCCTTCTGCCTGATGAAAGGCTACGAGGACTGCGTGGCCGAGCGGGTGATCCCGGAGGGGCCGGTCTCCGACGCGGACCTGTATATCGAGAGCTACGGCGACTACCGCCGCGGCGAAGGAAAGGCCAAGCGCGCTGAGTGCCGGGGCTGTGCGTGGTTTAAGACCTGCGAGGGGCCGTGGCGCGAGTATACCGACCTTTACGGCTGGGACGAGTTCAAGCCGGTAGCGCCGAAAGCCCGGAAAGGGAAGGGGAAGCCGCGTCAGCGGCTGTCCGGAAAAGAATGAAAAAAGCGAACACAGGCGAACCTCTTGAATTCCGTTTTGAACGGGACGGCGGCAGTTATCTGGTGTCGGGCCCGGCAGGCCGGCTGCTGCGGCTGACCCCGGCGGAATTTTCCGTTTTCAGGGCCGGCAGGGCTAAAGAGGGGACGGCCCTGTTCGCCAGGCTGGCCGGGGCCGGCCTGCTGAGCCAGAGGCTGGATTTCGACGATATCACCGCCCGGATGGCCGGGCTTTCCGGCAGCGCCTCCCGCGGCCCCGGGCTGCATATCCTGGTGCTGACGCTGCGCTGCAATCATTCCTGCGTCTACTGCCGGGCCACGGCCGCCGGCAACGGCGCCAGCGGCCTCATGACGGCGGCCACGGCGCGCCGCGCGGTGGACACCGCCTTCAGTTCCGCCAATCCCGAGATCACCATTGAGTTCCAGGGCGGCGAGGCCCTGCTCAACTGGGCCGTCCTGAAGACCGCCGCCCTCTACGCTAAAAAACTTAACCGCCGCGCCGGCAAGGACCTCAAGCTGACCGTGGTGACCAACCTGTCCGTGATGGACGAGGAAAAATTCTCTTTCCTGGTGAAAGAGGGGATCTCCGTCTGCACCTCGCTCGACGGCCCAGCGGGGCTGCACAATGCCAACCGGCGCTGGTCCGGCGGCTCCTCCCACGCCACGGCCGTGCGCTGGCTGGAGCGCTTCAAGGCCGCCGCCGCCAGCGACGGGAGCGCCGACTCGCTGCCTTCGGCACTGATGACCACCACGCGCCAGTCGCTGCCCCTGGCCGCGGAGATAGTGGAGGAGTACCGGGCGCTGGGGCTGGGCGGCATCTTCCTGCGCCCGCTCTCGCCCATAGGTTACGCCGCCGGGGTGTGGCCGGAGATCGGTTACCGCCCGGAGGAATTCCTCGTTTTCTACCGCGCCGCGCTGGACCGCGTAATGCGCATCAATTACGCCGGAGAAAAGTTCGTGGAGCGCAACGCCGCCCTGCTGGCCCGCAAGCTGCTGCGCGGCGAAGACCCTAACTACCTCGACCTGCGCTCGCCCTGCGGCGCCGCCCTGGGCCAGCTGGCCTACAACTGGGACGGCGGCGTTTACACCTGCGACGAGGGCCGCATGGTGGCGGCCTGCGGCGACGAGACTTTTAAGCTGGGGCGCGCGGGGGAAACCTGCGCCGCGCTGCTGGCCAGGCCCGCCGCGCGGGTCTGCGCCATGGCCTCCTGCCTGGAGGCCCAGCCTTACTGCGCACGCTGCGCCTTCAAGCCTTTCTGCGGCGTCTGCCCGGTGCACAATTACTCCACCCAGGGCTCGCCGGCAGGCGACATAGCCGCCGGCGGCTGGTGCGCCCTGCAGAAGGGCCTGTTCAAGACCGTTTTTAAGCTGCTGGAGAACAAGCGCGCCCGCGCCGTGGTGGAAGGCTGGCTGGGCGGGGGGGGCGCCGCTTAGCGGCCGCCATGCCCGACATAGCCCTCTGGAACAAGTGCAACAACAAGTGCGTCATGTGCACTAACATGGCCGAATTCGCCCGCCAGGATGGCGCGCAGTACGGCCTGAAATGCCAGATAGAAAAGCTCGAGCGCTACCTCAAGGGCCTGTCGCCGGTATACCTGAAGAACGCCGACAAGGCCGACTTCATCAGCCTCACCGGCGGCGAGCCCACGCTGCACCCGGAATTCTTCAAGGCCGTGGCCTATTTCCGCCGCCGCCTGCCGGCCGTGCCCATCACCCTGCTCTCCAACGGCCGCGCCTTCGCCAGCGCCGCCTTCACCAGAAAATTCGTCGCCGTGGCGGCCCCGCCCTTTTCCGTGGCCATAGCGCTGCACGGCCCGACGGCCGCCGCCCACGACCAGGTGGCCGGCGTGCGCGGCAGCTTCGCCCAGACGCTAAAAGGCCTGCGTCACCTCCTGGCACTGCGCCGCGGCCAGCAGGTGGAGATTCGCCTTGTGCTGCACAAAAAAAGCATAGCCCGCCTGCACGATACGCTGCGTTTCCTGCTCAAAACTTTTCCGGATACCTCCGCCTACCGCGTGGTGGCCATCCATTACGAGATAGAGGGGATGTCGGAGCTGAACCATAAGTCGGTGGGCCTGAAGTTCTCCGTCTCATCCCGCAAGGTGGATTCGGCCCTGCCGCTGATCCGCCGCTTCGCCGACTTCCGGCTCTACCATTTCCCGCTTTGCCAGGTGCGGCCCGAGCTGAGGCCGCTGTGCCGCGTCACGCTGCCGTCCGAGGACAGGGTCTACCCGGCCGTCTGCCGCGGCTGCCGCCTGCGCAGGGGCTGCCTGGGGCTGATGCTGGAATATTACAAGAAGTTCGGCGACGCCGAGCTGAAGCCGGTGCGCGCATGAAGACCGGCCCGAAGCGTGACGGGGGTGCCCGGCTGACGGACAAGGCCGGCAAGAAACTCAAAATCGTGCTGTTCACCGGCTATGCCTGCAACAACAACTGTGTCTTCTGCATAGACTCCGACAAACGCGACCTGCCGCAGAAGAGCACCCGGCAACTGCTGCGCGAGGCGGCCCGTGCGGCCGCCGCCGGAGCCGACATTCTGGAGATCATAGGCGGCGAAGCCACTATAAGGCCGGATTTCTCCCGCGTCGTTGCCGCCGCCAAGCGTCTCGGCATCCCTGAAGTGATCTGCGCCACCAACGGCCGCGTATTCTCCGACAAGGCGGCCGCGCGCCGCATCCTTGCCTCCGGTATAGACTCGCTGATCTTCTCGGTGCACGGTCCCGATGCCCGCGTGCACGACGCGCTCACGCGGGCGCCCGGCAGTTTCGCCCAGTTGCGGCGCGGCCTGATGAACCTGCGCGAGCTCGGCTTTAAGAACATAAACGGCAATACCACCGTGGTGAAGGGCAACATGGCCTCGCTGCCGCGCATAGCTGATTTTTATATAAGCCACGGCGTGCCCAACGTGGAATATATCTTCGTGGACCCCAATTACGGCGGGGCGAAGAACGATTTCTCCGCTCTGGTGCCGCGCATCTCCAGGGCGGCGCCCTACATGCGCCGCGCCCTGGCCGCCGGCCGCCGCGCCGGCTTCGACCAGTGGAAGGCGCGCTACGTGCCGCTCTGCCATTTCCAGGACTGCCTGGGTCAGATCAGCGAGACCAATGAGCGGGGCCTCTTCCTGACCGAGCACTGGGCCCCCGATTTCACCAATAAGGACGCCATCGGATCGCGCGCAGTAGTGGGCCGCCGCAAGACGGCGCGCTGCCGCGGCTGTGCGCTGTACGGAGATTGCGAAGGGATCTGGACCGAATACCTGGCGCGCTATGGCGACGCGGAGCTGAAGCCGGTCAGGCGGAGGCCCGCGTGAGCCCCGAGACGCCGCAGGCTCCCAATCACCTGGTGGTCTACCTCAGCGGCCGCTGCAACCTGGCCTGCGAGTACTGCTACTCCCGCGCGCCCGGCGGGCCAGTGATCAAGCGGGAAGCGCTGCTGCGGGCCGTGGGCGACTTTCTGCGCTCCGCCCCGCGCGGGGCCAAAATCTCATTTCTCGGCGGCGAGCCGCTGCTGCACAAGGCGCTGCTGCGTGCCGCTGTGCGCCTAGTGCGGGCCGAGGCCGGCGCCTCCTTCCCGGTGACAGTGTTCACCAACGGCCTGCTGCTGGACCGGGCCGAAGCAGCCTTCCTGAAAGAAAATTCCGTGAAGACCGTGGTCAGCCTCGACGGGGACCCCGCCGGGGCCGGTTACGCCCGCGGCCGCGCGCCCGATCTCTCCCGGCTGGACCTCTCCGGCCTGTCCGCCAGCGCCGTGGTCACCCCGGCCACGGCCGGCCGGCTGGCCGAGAACGTGGTCTGGCTCTACAGGGCCGGCTTCCGCTCCATAGGCTGGGCGCCCGACGTCAAGGCGGTTTGGGACCGCGCCGCTCTGGCCCGGCTGGCCGCTTCGGCCGCCGCGCTGCGCAAGTTCTACCTGGGCCTGCTCCGCTCAGGCCTGCCGCCCTACGAGCTGGCCAATGCCTACGAGGCGCTGGACGCCGAGCGCGGCCGCCCGCCCGTCCGCGGCTGCCTCAGCCTGACGCTGGGCCCGGACGGCAAGGTTTATCCCTGCGACAAGCTGGCCGGCCTGGGCGCCCCGGGGCCCGGCCTGCCGCGGGACCGCGCCGCTTTCTTCTCGGCCGCCGCCGCCGCCGGCTTCCGCCCCTACGGCCTGATGTGTCCCGTGGCGCCGTGGGCCGCCGCCGGCTGCCCGACGGGCCGTGCGCTGGCCGCCCACAGGAACTACTTCGCCGGCCAGGCCGGCGCGCGGCTGCTGGTGCGCCGCTGGCTGACGGGCCTGGCCGCCGCGGGGCTGCGTTTCCCGGCTTTCCGGCGCATTCACAATATAAGGTAAGATTTAGCCATGAGATCCCCGGGAACAGGCCGCTGCTACGAGCTGATACTCAACTATAACTGCAACGCGCGCTGCCGCTTCTGCTCCCAGGGCGATTTTGACAAGACGCTCAACGCGCCTTTCGAAGACATAGCCCGCAACCTCTATTCCGCCTACCGCTCCGGTTACCGCCGCCTGGGGCTCACCGGCGGCGAACCGCTGATCCGCCCCGACATACTTAAAGTCATCGCGTTGGGCAAATCAGTGGGCTTCCGCTTCATACGCGTGCAGACCAACGGCATTGCCCTGGCGGATCCGGCTTTCTGCCGCGCGCTGGCCAAAGCCGGCCTGACCTTCTGCAAATTCTCGTTCACCACTGACCGGGCCGCCGAGCACGACCGGCTGGTGGGCGTGCCCGGCGCGCTCGGCAAGGCGCTGGCCGGCCTGGAGAACCTGCGCAAACTTAAACTGCGCCTCGGCAATAATATCCTCGTCAACAGGCTTAACTACGCCCGCCTGCCGGAGATAGTGAAGTCCTACCTCGGCCGGGGCATCACGAATTTCGTGATCATCTACCCGGTCTATATCGGCGCCATGGCCGACAACTGCCGGCAGCTCGGCGTGCGGCTCTCCGACTGCGAGCCGTACTTTGCCGAGGCCGTGCGGGTGATGGAAGCTGCCGGTCTCCCCGGAGAGATCCTGTTCCTGAACACGCCGCCCTGTTTCCTGCGCGGCCGCGAGTCACTGGCCATAGGGCTGGACTTGTTCAACACCGTGGTCACCGACCCCGCCGGCGGCCGCACCGACCTGGACGCCAACGCCGCCGCCGCCAAGGTGAAGGGCCCGCCCTGCCGCCGCTGCGCGCTGGCCAGGAAATGCCGCGGCGCCGACGCGCATTATATCGAGCGTTTCGGCTGGCGCGGCTTCGTGCCGGTGGCCCGGCCCGGGAGTGAAAAAAAAGCCGGTCCCGGGGGCCGGATCTATCTTTCAGATAACGAGCGGTGCCTGGTGGAAATACTGCGGCGCAAACCCGGGGTCTCTACCCGAGAGGTACTGGCCCTGTCCAGGGATATCGTACTCTGCCGCGACTGCTCGGACGGCAACTCCGTCCTGGGCGCGGCCTCCTCGCTGACCGCCAAGGGGCTGGTGACCAGCAGTTTCGCGAGGGGCGTGTACCGCTGGTCACTGGCCAAACCTTACATCGAAATAAAGAAACTGCTGTAACCCCTTAAAAGAAGCGGCGGATGAACCTGCCGGGCCGCGCCTGCGCGGGCCGCTCCGGGGCGGGCCGTTGCGGTTCGGCGGGAGGCTCGGCGCGGACGGCCCCGCGCAGCAGGTCTCCCAGTTCCTCCCGGTGCGCGTTCTCGCGGGCCAGGTGTTCCCGCAGGTTCTCGCGCCGGTTTTTTTCCAGCTCGAGTTCGGTGCGCAGCGCCCGCTTCTCTTCCTCCTGAAGGCGCAATTCTTCGCGGGCCCGTTCCAGGTCGCGGCCCACTTCGCGCAGCGCCGACAGGGAAGAGGCGGCCAGGACGTTCTGTTCGGCAAGCAGTGTTCTGGCCGCTTCCAGCTCTTGCCTGAGTTCGGCGCATTTGCGGTTGAGGTCCAGTACCTCCCGGTTCAGCTGCCAGCTGTCCCGGCCGGACGGCCGCGGCGCGGCCGTTCTCGCGGGGGCTCGCTCGAAGAGTTCGGCTTCGATATTGCGCAGCGCGCTGAAACTGTCTTCGGAAGGGGGTTGGCCGTTAATCATAATATTCTCCTGCCGTTAAGGTATATTAGATTCTCGCTTACGGACTTCCCGGAACTTTCAAGAAAAGTTCAGATTTTCCTCAAATCCCGGGGCGGTTCCTTTATACAATATGTATCATGCCGCTGATACATTTGTTCAGGCGCTGCAACCAGCGCTGCGTGTTCTGTTCCTACCCGGCCGAAGGGGAAGCGGAAGCACCCGCGGAGCTGAAGGACTGGTTGCGCGAGATAGCGGCCATGCCGCCGGGCCCGGTGCAGATCTCGGGCGGCGAACCGCTGCTGGCCGGCACGGATAACCTTTGCCTGCTGCTGGCCGCGGTGAAGCGGCTGGGCCGCAAGGCCGAGCTGCAGACCAACGCCATAGCCGCCGCCGGCCTGCCCCCCGGAGAAGTGGCGCGCCTGTGCAAGGCCCTCAGGGCGGCGGGCGGCTATTTCAACGTCAATTTCCCGGCCGCCTCACCGGCGGCCGACTTCAGGATCACCAAAACCCGCGGCGCTTTCGCCCTGCGGCTGGCCGGGGTGCGGCGGCTGATAAAAGCCGGCGCCGCCGTGCGCCTCACCCACGTTATCAGCTCGCTGAACTATCAGGACTTGCCCGCTTTCGCGGCTTTCGCCGCCAAGAAGCTGAAGGGCGTGTCCTGGCTGCAGTTCAGCTACATCAAGGGCGTCGGCCGGGCCGAAGCCCGATATCTGCCGAAGTACGCCGAAGTTAAGCCTTACCTGCTGGAGGCGCTGGAGCGGTGCCGCGCCGCCGGCCTGCGCTGCGAGGTGGACCATATTCCGCCCTGCTATCTCGGAGGCTTCTACCGGCTCAACGTCGATATTGTTAAAATGAAGGAAGGCCGCCCCGGCCCGCATTTGCTGGAGAAGGCCCGCGTGGCGGCCTGCCGCGGCTGCCGTTTCCTGGCCCTGTGCCCGGGCCCGCGCAAGGACTACATGATCGCGCATAAAAAACTATGAACCCGAAAATAGCCGCCCTCAGGAAGGAAGTCCCCGCGCTGGATGAAAATTTCGGCGGCCGCAAGCTGGTTTATCTCGACAGCGCCTGCACGGTGCTGAAACTGCGCTGCGCGGCCGACGCCCAGCGCCGGCATATGCTCCTGCTGGGCGGCTGCGGCGGCCGGCGCTCCATGCATTCTCTGGCTTCGGCGATGGAGGAGGATTTTTCCGCCGCCCGCGCCAGGGTGGCCGGCTTCATGGGCGCCGCCTCGCCCGAAGAAGTCATCTTCTGCTCGGGCGTCACCGACGCCGCCAATTTGCTGGCCAACTCTTTCCCGTTCACGCCCCGCCGCAACGAAGTGGTGCTGTCCCCGCTGGAGCATAACGCCGTCTTCCTGCCTTTCGAGCGGCTGGCCGCCGCCGGCCGGATAAAGATCCGGGTGGCGCCGCTGGACGGTTTGCGCGTGGATATGCGCGGCCTGGCCAGGCTGATAGGACCGCGCACCGCGCTGGTCTGCGTGAACCACGCCTCCAACATCTTCGGCGGCGTCTCCGACGTGGCCGCCGCGGCCCGCCTGGCGCACGACGCCGGGGCTTATCTTTTCTGCGACGACGCGCAGTACGCGCCCACGCACGGCGGCGGCGGGGCGGCCTTGGGGGCCGACGCGGCCGCCTTCTCCGGCCACAAGCTGGGCGCGCCCTTCTTTACGGGCGGGCTCTATGTGCGCCGGGCGCTGCTGGAACGGCTGCGCCCGTGGCGCGTGGGCGGCGGCACGGTGGAGCGGGTCACCGCCGCCGGCGGGCGCTACGCGGCCAGCTACCTGGGCGGCTACCAGGGTTTCGAGGCCGGCGTGCAGAACTATTCGGGCGCGGCCGGCCTGAGCGCGGCCATCGAACGCCTGCAGCGCGCCGGCTTCGGCGCCATCAGGGAACATGTCTCCGGCCTGGTGGGCGACGCTCTTGACGGGCTGGAAGGCGTGAAGGGCGTACGGGTGCTGGGCCGCCGCGAGGACCTGCTGCAGGGCTCGCTGATCACCCTGACGCCCCGCAAAAAAAATTTCTCGGTGCCGGACTTCTCGCTGTACCTGAACTCCGCGGTTAAAGGGCGCATGATAGCGGTGCGCACCGGCCGGCACTGCGCCGACCTGGCCTGCCTCAACTCCGGCTACAGCGAAACGGTGCGCCTCTCCTTCTTCGCCTACAATACCCCGGCCGACGCCGCCTGCTTCACCGCGGCCCTGCGCGGCTACCTGCGCCTGGTGGGCTAGCGCCCACTCAAAAAGAGATCTCTGCCCGCCCGGTGATTTACAAAGCCGAGGGCTATTGGATAGAATATAAACAGCAGAACGGAGGAAAAATAATGAACAACGCCGAACTTATCCGCAAAGCAGCCGACAAGTACAAGAAAGACATAGTCGCTTTCGCCCGCAACATCATCCGCACCCCCAGTTTCTCCTGCCAGGAAGGCAAGCTCGTGGAACTGATCAAGAAGGAAATGATAAAGGTCGGTTTCGACAAGGTGAAGATCGACGCGATGGGCAACATCATCGGCTTCATCGGCCACGGCAAGAAGAAGATCATGATGGACGCCCACATCGACACCGTCGGTATCGGCGACCCCAAGGCCTGGAAGATCGACCCCTTCGCGGGCATCTACAAGAACGACACCATTTACGGCCGCGGCGCCACCGACCAGAAGCTGTCGATGGCCTCCATGGTCTACGCCGGCAAGATCATCAAGGACCTCAAGCTCCAGGGCGACTACACCCTGATGGTGGTCGGCTCCGTGATGGAAGAGGACTGCGACGGCCTGCCCCTGCTGCACATCATCAATAAAGAGAAGATCCGCCCCGACTTCGTGGTGATCACCGAGCCCACCGACCTGAAGGTGTACCGCGGGCACCGCGGCCGCATGGAGATGAAGGTCATCACCAAGGGCCGCTCCTGCCACGCCTCCGCCCCCGAGCGCGGCGACAACGCCGTGGTGAAGATGGCCGACATCACCAAGGAAATAACCGCCCTCAATAAAAAGCTGAAGAACGACAAGTTCATCGGCAAAGGCACCGTGGCCGTTACCGCCATCGAGTGCAAGACCCCGTCCTACAACGCCGTGCCCGACGAATGCACGATCTACCTGGACCGCCGCCTGACCATCGGTGAGACGCTCAAGAGCTCGGTGGCCGAGATACAGCGCCTGCCCTCCGTGAAGAAGGCCAAGGCCAAGGTGGAAGTGCTGCATTACGACGCCGTGGCCTGGACCGGCCTGAAAGTGGGCCAGGAAAAGTATTTCCCGACCTGGGTGCTGCCCCGCGAGCACAAGCTGGTGAACGCCGGCGTGGAAGCCGGCAAGGTGGCCCTCAACAAGATGCCCGTGGTGGACAAGTGGGTGTTCTCCACCAACGGCGTGGCTTCGGCCGGCCGCCTGGGCATCCCCACCATCGGCTTCGGCCCCGGCAACGAGGTGCACGCGCACACCGTCAACGAGTTCATGCCCGCCGAGGACCTGGTGAAAGCCGCCGCGTTCTACGCCGCGCTGCCGCAGTTCCTGTAACAGGCGCTTCGGGTAAAAAGAGGGGCCGGTCACGCGAGTGACCGGCCCTCTTCTTTATTGGCGGAAGTTTACTTGGCGAAGCCCGGGTAGAGGCGCCGCGCGCAGTCCGGGCAAAGCCCGTGGGAGAACTGGGCGTCCGTGCGCGCCTTGATGTACTTTTCCACCGGCTGCCAGGCGCCCTGCTCGTCGAGGATCTTCTTGCAGGAGGCGCAGATGGGCAGCATGCCTTCCAGGGTCTTCACCTTGGCCAGCGCGGCTTCCAGGGCCGCCTTGTTCTTCTGCAGTTCGCGCGTGGCGTTGACCAGTTCATCGTTGATGGCCGACATGGAAGTCACCGCGCCGCTCTGCAGCAGCATGCTGCGCTCGCCGATGACCAGCGTGGCGCCGGCGGCGCCGAGCAGCAGGCAGTCCAGGGACTGGGTGCCGCCGATGCCGTCGGTAAAATTCAGCCTGGCCCGCGCGACCGGCGCCGCGGCCGGCAGCGGCGCGGCGGGGCCGGACAACAGCGCGGCCAGCCTCTCGCCCGCCGGCAGGTCCTCGCGGCCGGTCAGCCGGAGGAAGGCGGGGTTGCAGTCCAGCAGGCGCCCGTCGGCGTCTAGCAGCAGCAGCGGCGCCGCGGTGTTGGCGGCGTAGGCCTTGAGCAGCGCCCCGCCGTGCTTGGTCACGAAAATTTCCAGTTCTTTCATTTTGCCTCGCTCCAGCCGGCGGCCACCCGCACGGCCTGCGCCGCGTCCGAGGCCCAGCCGTCGGCCTTTATGCGTTCCTTTATCCCGGGCGCCAGGTTCACGGCGCCGCCGCCCACCATTATTTTTACGCCCGAGAGCCCGGGCTCGGCCCGCACGGCCGTTATCAGCTGTTCGGCCTTGTCCAGATTGAAGGGCATCATGACGGAGATGCCCAGGAGGGCCGGTTTGCGGGCCTTGAGCAGCTTTATTACCTCTTCCGTCGGCGTGTTGGCGCCCAGGAAGGCGGTGTCCCAGCCGTCTATCTCCAGGAAATCCGCCACCATCCTGGCGCCCACCTCGTGGAATTCGTTCGGCGCCGACGTGATAACCGCGGCGCCACGGGTGGGTTTGCGGTCCATGAACCGCACGTAGAAAGCGGCCATGGTGCGGCCGGCTATGGAGGTGGCTAAATGCTCCTGCGCCACCGACACTTCGCCGGTCTGCCAGAGCCGTCCCACTTCGCGCAGGGCCGGCTGCAGCACCTCCAGGTAGAAAGTCTTCATGTCATCGAGGCCGTGCACCGCGGCCTCGGCCGCGCCGCGCGCCCCGCGCGAGTCGCCGGCCAGGGCCGCCGCCAGCCAGGCGGCGCGGGTTTGCGCCCAGCGCTCTTCGCCCGCCGGGGGCAGCACCGCCGCCTCTCCGGCGCGGGCTATATTCTCTTTGTGGCGGGCCAGCATCCAGTCGTACACCGCCAGCACCGGCGGCTGCGAGCGGGGGGGCAGGACGGCGCGCACGGCGTTCTGCCAGGCGGCCAGGGCCTTGGGGAAATAGTCGTAGGAGAAGCCGTGGGCGTGGTAGGAGTTGTAAACCCAGGGCAGCACCCGGTCAAGCAGTTCGAACTGGGAGAAGCGCAGGACATTGCTGATGAACTCGGCGTGGTGGCGGTGATTGTCGTGCATCAGCTCCCGCGGGTTGCTCCCTGTAAGCGAGTCCACCAGCGGGTCGGCGTCCATGACGCGGTTCACGAAAGCGACCAGGTCCGCGCGGCGCTCCTCGTAATCGGCGGCGGCCGTTCCCGGCACGGGCGCGGGCCCTGAGTTGTTCTGCGGAATGGTTTCGTCTTTCATGTTTTCCCCTATAGGCGAGTATACAACTTTGCGCCGCCAAAAGTACTACTCGCCGGTAGGTCTAAAGGTGGTTGCGCGGGGGGCGGGGGTGCGCTACACTACACTCGTAGTAAAATTCAAGGAGGTTTATAAAAAACGCGGAAAAATGAAAAACACCCCCAACGAACGCCCCTTCATCCTCTCCAAAGACACGCTCGACACGTCTAATTCTTTCGCCTGGTTCTTCATGGACGCTTTCTGGATGCTCGGCCTCAACGGCGCCGGGCTGGCCTTCATCGTCCCCACCGTGCTGACCGGCCTCGGCCTGCTCTATATCGAGCGGCGCCCGGCGGTCTTCAGGATAAACCTGGCCATCAACTGCTGGATCTGGATGAATACCGCGTGGATGCTCTCCGACGCGCTGGCGCGGCCCGACCTGCTGGTCTGGGCGCGGGCGATGTTCGCCGGGGGCGTGTTCTTTATCCTGGCGGCGCTGCTGAGCGCGGGCGGGCTGCGCGAGACCTTCTCCCACTTCCGCCGCTTCCGCACCCCGCGCTGGCTGAACGATAACGCCTAGGCCGCCGGGCTGGCGCAAAAAAACCGGGCTCCCCGCGGAGCCCGGTTTTTCTTTTGCGGCGCGCCGCTTACAGCACGCGCTTGCCCTTGGCCTTCAGCAGCTCGGCGAGCACCTTGGCCGGCTTCTTCTTGGAGCAGGCGGCTATCATGGCCGCGATGACGAAAGGCTTGTAACCGGCTTCCTTGTAGGTGCCGATGCGGGCCTTTTCGAAGACCGAGGCGCTCACTTCGCCGGCCTTGCAGCTGACGTCGGTGATGTCGGCCGGCAGGCAGTGCATGTACACGGCCTTGCCGCCCTTGGTCAGCTTCATCTTGGCTTCGTCGCATTCCCAGCTCTTGAACTTGGCGTTGTTCTCGAGGCAAGCCTTCTCGAGGTCCTTGAGGCCCGCGTGGTCGTTCTTCTCGAGCAGCGCGGTGCGCTTTTCCATTACCTTGAACGGCGCCCAGCTCTTGGGGTACACGATGTCGGCGTTCTTGAAGGCGCTCTCCATGCTGTTGGAAACCTTGAAGGAACCGCCGGACTTCTTGGCGTGCTTCTTGGCTACTTCCAGCGTCTCGGGAAGCAGGTCGTACCCTTCGGGGTAGGCCAGCTCCACGTCCATGCCGAAGCGGGTCATCAGGGTGATGACGCCCTGCGGCACGCTGAGCGGCTTGCCGTAGCTGGGGGAATAGGCCCAGGTCATGGCGATCTTCTTGCCCTTGAGGTTCTTGAAGCCGCCGAAGTGGTTCTTGATGAACAGCAGGTCGGACATGCTCTGCGTGGGGTGGTCCAGGTCGCACTGCAGGTTGACCACGGGCGGGCGCTGGTTGAGCACGCCCTGCTTGTAGCCGTCGTCGAGGGCCTCGGCGACTTCCTTCATATAGGTGTGGCCCTTGCCGATGAACATGTCGTCGCGGATGCCGATGGCTTCGGTGAGGAACGAGATCATGTTGGCCGTCTCGCGCACGGTCTCGCCGTGGGCGATCTGGCTCTTGCCCTCGTCGAGGTCCTGCACCGCCAGGCCCAGCAGGTTGCAGGCGCTGGAGAAGGAGAAGCGGGTGCGGGTGGAATTGTCGCGGAAGTTGGACACGGCCAGGCCGGTCTTGAACATGGCGGCGGGAATGTTCTGCGCGTGCATCTCTTTGAGGATCTCGGCGATCTTGAGGACCGCGTGGATCTCCGCGTCGGATTTCTCCCAGGTCAGCAGGAAGTCTTTGCCGTAAAGGTCGGCGCCGAGTTTTTCGAGTTCTTGTATAGATTTCTTGATATCCATGGTTATATTTAATGTCTCCAGAGTCTTGCTATCTTAGCGCGTCGCGCTAATGACTATCAATTAAAGGTATTTCCCCGCGGTATTGTCAAGGCGGCGGGGGAGGCGGCCGGGGCTGTTTCTTGCGGCGGCCCCATTTTTTATATGATATTAGGGCCCCGGGATACCCGGGCGTTTTTAATGAGAAACCTCCTGCTCCTGCCCTGCGCGGCTTTACTCCTGGCGGCCTGCGCCCCCGGCGCCTCCGTGCGCCGCGGCGGGGACGTCTACCCGGATTACGCCTCCATGACGGCAGCCCATACCGAGGGTCTGGACTATTCCCGCGAGGTCTACTACCGCGGCTCGCCGGTTACGGTATTCGCCGTGCACGGGGGGGACATAGAACTGGCCACCTCGCGCCTGGCGCGGCGCGCGGCCGGCCGGGACTTCAACCTTTATCTCTTCAACGGCTGGCTGGGGGACGACAGCGGCCGCCTGCACGTCACCTCCACCCGCTTCGCCGACCCGGCGGCCGTGGCCCTCTCCACCAATAGCCTGCTGGGGATCGCTTTTCACGCCCAGGCCGACCGCGGCGCCTGGGTCTGCGTGGGCGGCAGCAACACCCGCGCGGCCGAACTGGTAACGCGCCGCCTGCTGGACGCCGGCTTCGAGGCCGAAACCCCCTGCCGGCGCCTGCCCGGCACCTCCCCCAAGAACATCGTCAACCGGCCCGCGCTGGGCGGCGTGCAGCTGGAGCTCACCCTGCGCCTGCTGGCCCGGCTTGAAAAGGACGGGGAGTATTTATCAAAATTTACCGAAGCCGTGCGCCAGGCGGCCCTGGAATTTGTCAGTTCCGTACCAAATACAGCACAGGAGACTCAAAAATGAAAAAGATCAGGATCTTCGCTTTCGGCGGCAATGAAGTGGCCCCGGTGGGCCTCAAGGACAAGGACGGCAAGACCATCAATCCCGACATCGCCATGCAGTGGCAGCGCACCGCCGAGACCGGCAAGCTGGTGGCCGACATTTTCGAGAAGCACCCCAACGACAAGTACGTGATCACCCACGGCAACGGCCCGCAGGTGGGCAATATCCTGATGCGCGCCGAGATGTGCCGCCCCACCATGTTCCCGCTGCCGCTCGACGTCTGCGTGGCCGACACGCAGGGCGCGATGTCTTTCATGATGGCGCAGCTCAACAACGAACTCAACATCCGCGGCATCGACAATCTCCTGACCGGCGTCGTGACGCAGGTGGTGGTGGACAAGGACGACCCCGATTTCAAGAACCCCTCCAAGTACGTTGGCCAGTCCTACACCGCCGACGAGGCCAAGCAGCGCATGGCCGAGGGCTGGGTGATGAAGATGTATAAGAAGGACGACAAGGGCAACGAGATCTGGCGCCGCGTGGTGCCCTCCCCGGCCCCGACGGACATCGTGGAGATAGACGCCATTGAGGCCCTGCTGGAGAAAGGCATAGTGCCGATCACCGTGGGCGGCGGCGGCATCCCGGTGCGCGAGGTGGCGCCCGAGGTGAAGGACGGCGTGGAGACCTACACCACCAATTTCGGCGTGAAGTTCAGCAAGCCCCACAAGGGCGAAAAGGCGCTGAAGATGTACACCGGCGTGGAGGCCGTCATCGACAAGGACCTCGCCAGCGCCCTGCTCGGCTGCATGCTGATGAAGCGCGCCAAGGCCCGCGGCGAAGAGGTGGAGGTCAGCCTGACCATCTTCACCGGCGAGGACGGCGCCAAGCTGAATTACCAGAAGCCCGACGAGAAGAGCCTGCGCGTGATCAAGGTCTCCGAGCTGGAGGCCATCTACAACCAGGTGCCCCCGCCTTTCCCGGCCGGCTCCATGGGCCCCAAGATCAAGGCCGTCATAGAGTTCATCAAGAACGGCGGCAGCGTGGCCTACATCTCCAAGACCGAGCTGTTCGAGGAGACCCTGGCCGGCAAAGCCGGCACCACCGTCATCCCCGGCTAAGCGGTTAGGGGACGCTGCTTCCTATCTTCCTAACTCCCGTTAAGAGGTAGGAGCGGCGTCCCAAAATTTAAAGTTAGGAAGATAGGAAGCAGCGTCCCCATGAAAAAAATTAAAACTTTACAGTGCATTCGGTGCGGGAAGGACCATAAGCTGACGGAGACCAAGTACAACTGCACGGCCTGCGGCGGCAACCTGCAGGTGCTCTACGATTATAACCTGATCAAGAAGCGGCTGAACTACGAGGTGCTGCAGGACAACCCCGAGCGCAGCATCTGGCGCTACCTGGACATCCTTCCGGTGTCGAACCTCAAGCACGTGCCCCCGGTGCAGGTGGGCTGGACGCCGCTGTACAAGGCGGAGAAACTGGGCGACGAGGCGGGCGTCAACCATCTCTACATCAAGGACGAGGGGCGCAACCCGAGCGCCTCGTTCAAGGACCGGGCCAGCGCCGTGGTGACCGCCCGCGCGCTGGAGCTGGAGGAGAAGGTGATCACCACCGCCTCCACCGGCAACGCGGCCTCGTCGCTGGCCTGCATGACCGGCAGCCTGGATATGAAGACCATGATCTTCGTGCCCGAGACCGCGCCGCAGGCCAAGGTGGCACAGCTGCTGGTCTACGGCGCCACCGTCATCATGGTGAAGGGCACCTACGACGACGCCTTCGACCTGTGCCTGAAGGCCTCGCAGGAGTACGGCTGGTACAACCGCAGCACCGGCGTGAACCCGTTCACCCGCGAGGGCAAGAAGACCTGCGCCTTCGAGATCTGCGAGCAGCTCAAGTGGGAGACGCCGGACAAGGTGTTCGTCCCCGTGGGCGACGGCAACATCATCAGCGGCATCTGGAAGGGCTTCGTGGAGTTCCACCGCCTGGGCATCATCGAGCGCCTGCCGCAGCTGGTGGCCGTGCAGGCCGAGTGTTCCGATTCCATCAAGCGCGCCTTCGAGACCGGCACCGACGTGCAGCCGGTGTCGGGCAAGACGGTGGCCGACAGCATCTCGGTCAGCCTGCCGCGCGACGGCATGGCCGCCGTGATGGCCATCAAGGACTCCGGCGGCTTCG
Source organism: Elusimicrobiales bacterium (assembly GCA_050174915.1). Taxonomy (GTDB): domain Bacteria; phylum Elusimicrobiota; class Elusimicrobia; order Elusimicrobiales; family UBA9959; genus UBA9959. The sequence continues at coordinate 70,960 of JBFXJL010000002.1, forward strand.
CCGTCAGCGTGACGGACGCGGAGATCCTGGCCGCGATACCGAGCATCGCCCGCGGCTCCAACGTCTTCGCGGAACCCGCCGCCGCGGCCACCTACGCCGGCCTGCTCAAGGCCGTCAAGGAGGGCAAGGTGAAGGAGAATGAGTCGGTGGTGCTGCTCATCACCGGCAACGGCCTCAAGGATATAAATAGCGCGATGAAGTCGGTGGGCAAACCCCACCTCATCACGCCCACGCTGGCCGACCTAAAGAAGCTGGTGGCGGACAACAAGCTGGCTTAAGCCATCACGCCGGACGGAACCCCGGGCCCGCGCCCGGGGTTCTTTTTTTTGGGGCTGTAGTGCCCAGGCGCGGCTGGGCCGAATGCCGGGCCGGGTGGGGCCTAAGGCCCTTATATAAGGAACGGGTTTGTATTAAACTTTAACTGTGAAGTCATGTTTCAGCATAATGGAGGTAGCACTTAATGACAAATAAACTTGTCGTAGCGCTCGCATGCCTGGGCCTTACCGCCAGCGCCGGCGCGGAAGTGAAATTCGACCAGGGCGTGGATATTAAAAGCGCCATAGAGCAGGCCGTCAACTCCGACGTAAAATCCCCCTATCCGCAGTACGGCCCCCACCGCGTGCGCTTCAGCAAGGAGTGCCGGGATTTCTCCTTCGGTCCCAGCGGGTTCGCGCAGGCCTCGGAGCGCGCTTACCTGAGCAGCACCGAATACATCGAGGAATGCCGCTTCGTGCCCAACCCGCCCCCGCCTCCGCCGCCGCCCCAGGTGAATCCCAACGGGCCCAAACCGCCCAAACCGCCCAAGCCCGGCAATCCGAAAGCGGCGGACGTTAAGGAATATTATCCCGGCCAGCCCGGCTATAACGACAACGGCCCCCATGGCAATTACTCGTACTCCGGTCATTACGGTAACCAGCAGGGCACTTGGTACTGCCACGAGCGCCGCGGCCGCGAGTTCCGCGCCACCGCGCAGGTGAACGTGGCGGCCCGCCAGATGTACCCGTGGGAGAGCGAGCGCTTCGAGGTCTGCATGGAAGCCGACCGCCTGGAACTGGATACCAGGCACTCCCCGTACCGCTACTACGTGGACAGGCAGGGCCTCTACGACGTCACTTTCAACCTGACCCCCAACTACCGCACGCCTACCGCCCCCGACAAGGAAGGCCTGTACAGCACCGCCTTCGCTTTCCGCGACGGCAAGTTCGTGCTGGACGTGGCCGACAGGTGGGGCGCCGAGTACGCCGGCGAGCGGGTGGAGATAAAGGTGGAACTGATGAAGGACGGTTTCCTGTTCTTCAACAGCAGCCAGGGCGAGAAGACATTTACCTTCGACGCGGCCCGCGGCTACCAGCTGGCCTTCGCCGAGGGCGACCTGCAGAAGACCGCCGACTACGTGGACGCCAGCTCCGACCTGCGCGGCCCCAAGAAGTTCTACGTGAAGTGGGGCTTCCGCCGCCTGGGCAGCATCTCCACGAACGAGTACATGAACAAGGGCAGCACCGATAAGATCACGAAGTAAGCGTTCCCGGAGTAAAAAAATACCCGCCGAGAGGCGGGTATTTTTTTGTGTCCGGCCGGGTTTAGCCGGGCAGGGCTATCGTTATGGCGGAGCCTTTCTGCAGCTGGGACTTGGCGAAGACGCGGCCGCCGTGGGCTTCGGCTATCTTCTTCACCAGCGCCAGGCCCAGGCCCCAGCCTTCCACCTGGCCGGTGAAAGAGGCTTCCACCTGGTAGAACTTCTGGAAAATATTCTCGAGCTCTTCGCCGGGGATGCCGGGGCCGTTGTCGCCCACGGAGAGCAGCGCGAAGCCGTCCCTGGCCTGCGCCGAAAGGATGACCAGCTTGTCCTTGGCCGGGTTGAACTTCACCGCGTTGTCGAGCATGCTCTTCATCGCGGACGCCAGCAGCTTGCGGTCGGCGGTCAGGCGCACCGGCTCCGGGGCCACCACCTTGATGCTCACGCCGGGGGTGTCCTTCAGCCAGATCTTGGCCGCCTCGGCCACTTCGGACAGGAACTCGCCGGCGTCGAACTCTATCTTCTCCAGCGCGGCCTGGTCCAGGCTGTCCACGGTGACGAAATTGAGCAGGCTCTCCACCAGCTTGTTGAGCTTCTGGCCCTGGGCGTGGATGGTGCCGGAGGCCTTGCCCACCACGTCGGGCAGGTCCCCGCCCTTGTCCGCCTCGTCCTTGAGGATCTGGGCGAAGCCGTTGATGGACGCCAGCGGCGTCTTGAATTTGTGGGAGATCAGGGACAGGAAGTTCCTGGCCATGTACTCCTCGAGCTTGCGCGCGGTGACGTCGGAGAGTATCCAGAGGCGCCCTTCCGGGACCTGGTTGCCTTCCGCGTCGTCCTTGAAGAGCAGGATGGCCGTGCCGTCCATGAAGAATTTCTTGGGCTTGGCGCGGAACAGGTCGAAATTGCAGACCGGCGCGCTGCACTTGATGAAAGTGTCCAGGGAGGGCTTGATCTCGAAGTCCTGGAACGCGCCGCTGATGTTGGTGAATTTATATTTCTCGTGGCCCAGGTAGGTCTTGGCCGACTGGTTGATGAGCAGGATCTCGCCGTCGAGGCTGGTCAGGATGGCGCCTTCCTTGATGCGCTTGAAGACGATCTCCATCTTGCGCTTCTCTTCCTTGACGGTGGAGAAGAGGCGGGAGTTCTCGATGGCGATGGCGGCCTGGCTGGCGAAGGCTTCGAAATTATTCTTGTCGGATTCGGCGAAGGTGCCCTCGATGCGGTTGACCGCCTGCACCACGCCTATCACCTTGCCCTTGATGATCATCGGGCAGGTCAGCAGCGAGCGCGTGACGAAGCCGCTCTTGGCGTCGGCCTTCTTGGAATGGCGCGGGTCGGTGGCCGCGTCGGTGATGATGATGGAGCGGCCTTCCTTGGCGCAGGTACCCGCTATGCCCTCGCCCAGCTTGAAGCGCATCCGCTGCACTTCCTCGGGCAGGCCCAGGGCCACGTCGAAATAGAGTTCCTGCGCCTTCTCGTCGAGCAGGTACAGCGAGGCGCGCTCGGCCCCTACCACGCGCGAAGCCAGGCGCATGATGGTGGTGAGCAGTTCTGAAATATCTAGTTTGGAGGAAAGCAGCCGGCTTACCATCACCAGCATTTCCAGGCTTTCCTGCGATTGGGTAATCATCCGTTCGTCCTAAAAAAACAGCTGCAGCAGCAGTTTGTAGTAGCTCTTCCAGGCCATCCCCTGGGCCTTGTAGGCGTTATAAGCCAGGTCCAGGGTGCTTTTCTCGTTGAGGTTCAGCTTGAGGCCCCCTACCAGCGAATTCGCGTGGCCCGCGTCCCTGAAAGATATTTTACTATATCCCGCGTAAAGATGGCTGTCGTATTCCGGCCGCATGTTGCGGGCTATCTGCGCGGCCAGTACCCACTCGGGGATGGCGGTGATGTGCCGGAAAGTGCCCAGGTGCGCGAGTTCGGCCTGGTCGAGTACGGGGGTGACCAAATTGGCGTTGGTCGCCCCGTTGCCGGGGGTGGTAAAACCGGCGGCGGAGGCCAGGAAGAAGAACTGGCCGTAAAAGGCCTTCTCGGCCTGCAGTTCGAAAGCGTACTGCGAGAATTCTTTCCTTTCCAGGGCGGCGCCGTCGCTGAGGAAGGCTTTCTGCCTGGCCCAGGCGCCCGAAAAGACCAGGTGCGTGAAGCTTTCGTCCTGGCCCTCGTCCAGCGAGACCAGCGCGTACAGCTTGCCGCCGTAGGCCCCGGAGCGCGCGCCGGCGGCTACCGGGTAAAGGAAAGGCTTGAGCGAGACGAAATAGGTGGGGCCGGAGTACATCACCGGCAGGCGGGCGGAATAGACCCGCTCGTCGTAGGCGGCGTTATCTTTGTAAAAAGAGATATTGAGGCCGGAGGTGAAGGCGCGGGAGGTCTTGCGGAAGACGGTCAGCGAGTTCTTCTTGAGGCCGTTGGAGCCGAAAGCGTAGTCGTTCTCCAGCCACCAGACCGCGCCGGCCTGCGAGACGGAGACGGCGAACAGGGCGGCGGCGAGCAGTAGGCGTTTCATCGTTTATATTATATATTAAAACATCCGAATCAACCGAAAATAAAAACCCTCCCCAAGACTGCGGGGAGGGTTTTTTTCAGGCCCGGAGGATCAGAGGGCCGGGTTCTTCAGGAACAGGAAGAAGTACTGCAGGAAGTCATAGATGTCGCAGTTGACCAGGTTCACGTCCACGGGGCTGTGGTTCATGCTGCCGCCGAGGTGGCCGTTGACGCCGTTGAAGGTCAGGTCCACGGGGGCGTGATTGGCGTAGCCCTTGATGGCGGTGAGGGGGCCGGCGAAGCCGTCCTGCGTGCTGAATTCCAGCCTGACCGGGGAATTGTTGGCGTAGCCTTCCAGCAGGCCCTTGTCCCAGTTGGCGGTGTAGTTCACGGGGCTGTTGTTGGCGCTGCCGTAGACCTTCACTTCCCTGGTGCTCCAGTCGAACTTCAGGCTGACCGGGGAAAGGTTGGCGCCGCCGGTGATGGTCTTTTCGTCGTGATTTATCCTGACGTCCACCGGGGAGTGGCTCAGGCCGCCGGTTATGGTCCAGGCCACCTTGTTTATCTTGAGGTCCACGGGGCTGTTGTTCATGCCGCCCTTGATGGTGCCCTGCTTGACGGCGTAGGTAGACTTGTTGCCCAGGCCGAAGAGCTGGTCGTGCGTCCGCTGGCCGACCTTCACCTCGGTAACATAGTAGTAGCGGGCCAGGCCCACGGCCAGGTCGGCCGCGTTCAGGCCTTTCACGTCCACGATGACCATATAGCCGCCGGTATTGTCCTGGTAGGCGGAGGCTTTAAAGCCGTTCTCATTGAGTTCTTTGACCGCCTTGTCTATGTCCATGCCGCGCACGAGGCCGATGAGGGCGTCGTCGTTGCCGGGCTGGGCGGTGTTGACGGTAATTTTGCGGAGGGTCATCCACTGGTTGGCCTTGGGGGCCTCGGGCGAGGGGATTTCCACCGAGGGAAGGGAGAAACCGGCTTCTTTTAGGATCGCGCTGTCGGCGGCGGCGGCCGGGAGCAGGGAAGCGGAAAGCAGGACTGCGGCTATGAAGGGCGTTTTTATCATTGGGTTAAGGACCTCCTGTATCTCTCTATATTATGCCCTAAACGGCGAGCCGGCGCATCGGGCGCAGGGCCTAGCCGGCCCGGGTTTTTTGGCCCTGCCCGGCCTGGGCCTTGCGCCCGGCCCCGCTCTCTTGACAGGTCAAAGTCCTCTGCTATACTATTAGCGTAGGGGACCGGAGGAAATTATGAAAAAATTATTTGTAGCGGCTTTGGTGGCGGCGATGACCGCCTCCGCGGCAGTCGCGCAGGAAGCGCGCACGGAACTGGAGGGCAGGGGCCAGCGCGGCCGGGCCCCCGGCTCCGATATTCCGGCGGTTTCCGCCCCCACGGCGGTGGAAACGCGCGGCGCGGCCCGCTTTGAGGCCAAAGCCCCCAAGGAATGGACGGTCATGGTCTTCATCAACGGCAAGAACGACCTGGAGATGGCCGGCCTCTACAACGTCAACCAGATGGAGAAGATCGGCTCCTCCAAAAAAATGAATATCGTGGTCGAGCAGGGCCGCATAGCCGGCCATACCGACCTGGACGGCGACTGGACCGGCAGCCGGCGCATGCTGATCAAGAAGGACAGGAACGAGGAGCGCATCACCTCCCCGGTGCTGATGGAAACCAAGACGGTGGACATGGGCGATTACAAGCGCGCCGTGGACTTCGTGAAATGGTCCAAGGAGAACTTCCCGGCCAAGCGCTACATGCTCATCATCTGGAACCACGGCAGCGGCTGGATGGACCCGCGCTCCGCGCAGAAGGGCATCTCCTTCGACGACGAGACCGGCAACTACATCCGCACGCCCCAGATCGGCCAGATCCTCAAGGAGGCCGGCAAGGTGGACATCCTCGCCTTCGACGCCTGCCTGATGCAGATGGCCGAGGTGGCTTACGAAGTGAAGGACTACGCCGAGGTGATCGTGGGCGCCGAAGAGACCGTGCCCGGCCTGGGTTTCCCCTACGACATGTTCCTGGGCGCGATGGCCAAGAAGCCCGACATGACGACCGAGGGCACCGCCGCGGTGACGGTGGAGGCCTTCAAGATGTTCTACGACGCGGTCAAGAAGGGCGCCAACCTTTCGGCCATCAGGGCCTCCAAGGTGGCGGGCCTGGGCGAGCACATGGCCGGCTTCGCCGCGCTGGCCACGGAGATCGGGGACCTGGAAGCGCTGAAGGCCGCGCGCAACGGCGTCATCCGCTACGACGCGGTGGGCGCCGGCTCCGACCCGCAGATGACAGTCTCCTTCTACGGCGACGTGGCGCAGTTCGCCAAACTCACCGCGGACAACCTCAAGGAGCATCCCAAGGCCGGGGAGCTTAAAGCCAAGGCCGCCGCGCTGGGCGAGTACATCGGCAAGGAGTTGGTCATACATAAAGGCGCCTCCGGCCAGAACCGCGTGGGCCGCGACTTGTCCGAGAGCAGCGGTATCTCGGTGTATATCCCGCCGGTGGAAACCCGCATCACGCAGGAGCGGCTGGAAGGCATCTTCGAGGCGCCCTACGTGGACTTCGCGTTCCACAAGGCCACCAAGTGGCACGACTTCGCCACTTTCATTTACGGCGCTAAGTAGTGAGTGAGGGAGGCTGAAAAAGTACCCCGGCGAGGAGCCGGGGTATTTTTTTGCCGCTGACCCCGCCAGGGCCCGCGGGGCTTGTTAATTTGTTAGAATTCTATTGTAATCCTACGCTCCTGGCGGGTCTTGAGGCTAAATACTGATGGATCAGATCCTTATCTTGGACTTCGGCAGCCAGTACACCCAGCTTATCGCCCGCAGGCTCCGCAGCCTGCGGGTTTATTGCGAAATACTGCCCTTCAGCGCGCCCATCGAGGACATCCTTGCCCGGTCGCCCCGGGGCATTATCCTTTCCGGCGGTCCGTCCAGCGTTTACGACGCGGCCGCTCCGCGGCCCGACCCCGCCGTCTTCAACCTGGGCGTGCCGGTGTTGGGCGTCTGCTACGGCATGCAGCTGCTCGCCCGCGAGTACGGCGGCCGGGTCGCCAAGGCGGCTTCCCGCGAGTACGGCTTCAGCAAACTTAAGATTTTGAAAGGCTCGAAACTCTTCAGGGGCATAAAGAGCCCGGTCAACGTCTGGATGAGCCACGGCGACGAGGTGAAGCGGGTCCCGCCCGGCTTTCACGTTACCGCCCGCGCCGGCGGCTCCGACATCTCGGCGATGGAGAACCCGGCGCTGAACCTCTACGCGCTGCAGTTCCACCCCGAGGTGCACCACACCGAACAGGGCGCGCGGATGATAGAGAATTTCGCCCGCGGCGTCTGCGGTTATAAAGAGCGCTGGACCCCGGCCTCTTTCCTGAAAGACAGCATCGCCGAAATAAAAAAACAGGCCTCGGGCGGCGCCGTAATCTGCGGCTTGTCCGGCGGCGTGGATTCCTCTGTGGCGGCCGTGCTGGCGCACCGGGCCATCGGCAATAAACTCAACTGCATTTTCGTGGACACCGGCGTGCTGCGCCACGGCGACCGCGAGCGCATGACCGAAGTGTTCAAGAAGAAATTCGGCTACAAGCTCAAGATCGTGGACGCCTCGGCGCTGTTCCTCGGCCGGCTGAAAGGCGTAACCTCCCCGGAGAAGAAGCGCAAGATCATCGGCCATACCTTCATAGAAGTTTTCGACAGGGAAGCCAAGAAGATAAAGGGCGCGGCCCACCTGCTGCAGGGTACCCTTTACCCCGACGTGATCGAATCCGTTTCGGTTAAGGGCCCCTCCGCGGTCATCAAGAGCCACCACAACGTGGGCGGCCTGCCGGCCAAGATGAAGATGGGCCTGATAGAGCCGCTGCGCTATTTCTTCAAGGACGAGGTGCGCGAGCTCGGCCGCTCCCTGAAGATCCCCGAGAGCGTGCTGATGCTGCATCCTTTCCCCGGCCCCGGCCTGGCCATCCGCGTGCTGGGCGAAGTCACCCCGGACCGGCTCCAGATCCTGCGCGAGGCCGACCGGGTGATGCGCGAGGAGATACAGAAGGCCGGCTGGTATTCAAAAATATGGCAGGCCTTCTGCGTGCTGCTCCCCGTGCGCTCGGTGGGCGTGATGGGCGACGAGCGCTCCTACGAATATACGATAGCCGTGCGCTGCGTGAGCTCGGTGGACGGCATGACGGCCGACTGGAGCCGCCTGCCCCACGACCTGCTGCAGAAGATATCGTCCCGGATAGTCAGCGAGGTGCGCGGCGTCAACCGCGTGGTCTACGACGTCACGTCCAAGCCGCCCGCCACCATAGAGTGGGAGTGACGGTCGGTCAGCCAGGGGACCGGAACGCAAAATCGGCGTCGGCCACACCGTGGCCGCGCCTGCCGCCCTCAGGCTCGGCGCTTACGCAAGCCTCGCCTTCCGGGGGGCTTTTGCTAACCCGGTCCCCCGTCTGCCCGGCGGAAAAGAGAGAGATTAAGGAGAAAACATGCTGAGCGACAAGATTCCTTTGGGGCTTACTTTCGACGACGTGCTGCTGGTGCCGGCCATGTCCTCGGTGATGCCGCGCGATACCGACGTGGGCGCCCTGCTCACCCGCAAGATAACCCTGAAGCTCCCGTTAATATCGGCCGCCATGGACACCGTCACCGAGGCGGAGCTGGCCATCGCCATGGCCCGCGAGGGCGGCATCGGCGTCATTCACCGGGCCATGACCGCCAGCCGGCAGGCCGGCGAAGTGCGCAAGGTGAAAAAACATAAGGGCGGCGCGGCCTCCTGCGTGGACAAGGCCGGGCGCTTGCGCGTGGGCGCGGCCATAGGCGCCGGCCCCGACGCCGTGGAGCGCGCCGGCGAGCTGGTGGCCGCCGGCGCCGACGTGATCTCCCTGGACTCCGCTCACGGCCACTCAGCCAACGTCCTTAAGACCCTGAAGGAAGTGAAGCGCCGCTACCGCTGCGAAGTGATAGCCGGCAATGTGGCCACCTATCAGGGCGCGCTGGACCTTATCAAGGCCGGCGCCGACGCCATCAAGGTGGGCATAGGCCCCGGCTCCATCTGCACCACCCGCATCGTTTCCGGAGTGGGCGTGCCGCAGCTCACAGCCATCAAGGACTGCTGCCGCGCCGCCGCGCGCAGCCGGACGCCGGTGATAGCCGACGGCGGAATCAAGTTTTCCGGCGACATCACCAAGGCGCTGGCCGCCGGCGCCAGCGCCGTGATGCTGGGCACGCTGCTGGCCGGCGCCGACGAGGCGCCCGGCGACGTCGTTCTTTTTCAGGGCCGCAAGTACAAGGCCTACCGGGGCATGGGCTCGGTGGGCGCCATGGAGGCCGGCTCCAAGGACCGCTACGGCCAGGCCGGCGTGGATAAAAATAAGCTGGTGCCGGAAGGGGTGGAAGGCCGGGTGCCCTGTAAGGGGCCCGTGGCGGGAATTTTGCACCAGCTCACCGGCGGCCTGCGCGCCGGCCTGGGCTACTGCGGCTGCAAGAACCTCGGCGAGCTCCGGCGGCGCGCGCGCTTCGTGCGGCTGACCAACGCCGGGCTGAAAGAAAGCCACGTGCACGACGTGAAGATCACCGGGGACAACCCCAACTATTGCGGCAACGATTAAAAGCGGCTAAAAGGAGACAGCATGAACCCCTTACTCTCAGGCGCGGAACTGCCCAGGTACGACGAGATACAGCCCGGCCACGTGGCCGAGGCCGTTGAAAAGATGATAGAGGAGGTGGAGAAGGGGCTTGCCCGCATAGAGGCCGACCCCCGGCCGCCGTCCTGGAGCACCGTGGTGGAAGAGCTCAACACCCTGGAAGAATGGTTCACTAGAGTCTGGTCCCCGGTGGGCCACCTCAACGCCGTCAAGAACAGCCCCGCGCTGCGCGAAGTGTACCAGGCCGCCCAGCCGAAGGTAGTGGCGCTGGGCCTGAAGATGAGCCAGTCCGCCGCCGTCTACGCCAAGCTGCTCGCCATCAAAGACGGCCCCGGCTGGAACGCCCTGGACAAGGGCCAGCGGCGGGCTATAGAGAAGAGCCTGCTCTCGGCCAAGCTCTCCGGCATAGCGCTGGAAGGGGAGAAGCGCGCGCGCTTCAACAAGATCGCCGAGGAGCTCTCGCAGCTCTCCACCAAGTTCAGCAACAACGTGCTGGACGCCACCAAGGAATTCAAGCTCACGCTCACCGCGCCCGCCGAGGTGGACGGCCTGACCGACTCGGCCAAGGAAATGCTGGCGCATTCCTACGCCAGGCAGAACCCGCCCGCCAAGCCCGACCCGGCCAACGGCCCCTGGCTGCTCACGCTCGACGCCCCGGTGTACGTGGCCTTCATGCAGTTCGGCAAGAACCGCGCGCTGCGCGAAAAGCTGTACCGCGCCTTCGTCTCCCGCGCCTCGTCGGGCGAGAAGGACAACACCCCGCTGATGGCCGATATCCTGCGCCTGCGCCGCGAGGAAGCCGAGCTGCTCGGCTACGCCAATTACGCCGAGGTCTCGCTGGCCACCAAGATGGCCCGCGGCCCCGCCGAAGTGCTGGCGCTGCTGGAAGAGCTGCGCCAGGCCTCGCTCGAGCCGGCCCGCGCCGAGCTCGCCGAGATCACCGCGCTGGCCAACGCCGAAGGCCACCCCGGCGCGCTGAACCACTGGGACGTCTCCTACTGGGGCAAGCGGCTGGAGGAGAAGAAGTACGGCTACACCGACGACCAGCTGCGCCCGTATTTCTCCCTGGAGAAAGTGCTGGCCGGCATGTTCTCGCTGGTGGGCAAGATCTTCGGCGTCACGGTGAAGCCGGCCGACGGCGAAGCCCGCATCTGGAACCCGGACGTGCGCTTCTTCAAGATATTCGACAGTGCCGGCAAGCACATGGCCTCGTTCTACCTGGACGCCTACTCGCGCCCCGAGAACAAGCGCGGCGGCGCCTGGATGAACGACGTGGTGGGCCGGCGCGTGGCGCCCGGCGTGGACCGCCTCCCGGTGGCGCACCTGGTCTGCAACTTCACGCCCCCGGTGGGCGAGAAGCCCTCGCTGCTGTCCTTCGACGAGGTGACCACGATGTTCCACGAGTTCGGCCACGGCCTGCAGCATATGCTGACCCGCGTCACCTATCCCGACGTGGCCGGCATCGGCGGTGTGGAGTGGGACGCCGTGGAGCTGCCCAGCCAGTTCATGGAGAACTGGTGCTACCACAAAGAAACCCTGCTCGGCATGGCCAAGCATTACCAGACCGGCGAAACGCTGCCCGTGGAGACGTTCGAGAAGATCTGCGCCGCCAAGACCTACCGGGCCGGCATGATCATGCTGCGCCAGCTGAACTTCGGCCTGACCGACATGGCACTGCATACCGCCAAGGACCCCGACATCAAGGCGATAGAGGCCGAGGTGGCGGCCAAGACCGCCGTCATCCCGCCGCTGCCCGAGGACCGGTTCCTGTGCGGCTTCACCCATGTCTTCTCCGGCGGTTACGCTGCCGGCTACTACAGCTACAAGTGGGCGGAGGTGCTCAGCGCCGACGCCTTCGAAGCCTTCGAAGAGGCCGGCCTGGATGACCCGGAGGCGCTCGCGGCCACCGGGGCCAGGTTCAGGGAGACCGTTCTCGGCCTGGGCGGCAGCGAGCACCCGGCCGAGGTGTTCAAGGCGTTCCGCGGCCGCGCCCACAGCGCCCGCGCGCTGCTGCGCCACAACGGCCTGCTTAAAGAATAAGCGCTGCCGGAGATAAAAAAAGACCGCCGGGCGACCGGCGGTCTTTTTTTTATCAGCGGGCGGGTCTTACCTGCCCTTGAACTGCGGCTTGCGCTTCTCCATGAAGGCCTTGATGCCCTCCTCGTAATCGCCGCTGTTGTAGACCTTGCGGCGCAGCGCCTGAATGCGCTCGAACGACTCGGGGCTGATCGGATACGCCTCGGCGAGAATGCGGAACTGCTCTTTTACCACCGACACGGCCAGCGGCGAGTTGCCGGCTATGGTGCGGGCCAGGTTGAAGGTGAACTCCTCTATCTCCCTGGAGCTGATGAGGTGGTTGAGGATGCCGGAATGGTAGGCGCGCTCGGCTTTAATCGGCTCGGCCGTGAAGAACATCTCCTTGGCGATGTTGCTGCCCACGCGGTTGATGAAGTGCATGATGCCCGAGGCGTTGTAGGGCAGGCCCATCTTCACCGGCGTGATGGCGAAAGAGGAAGTCTCGTCGCCGACGGCCAGGTCGCAGGTGACGGCCAGGTCGGTGGCGCCGCCCCAGACGCTGCCCTGTATCATGGCTATCACCGGGCCGGGGTAGGCCTGGATGGCGCGGAAGGCCACTTCCATCGGGCTGTCGTAGGCCAGCGGGTCGTGGTGCACCTTGGGCAGCTGGGTGATGTCGTGGCCGGCCGACCAGACGCGCGCGCCCTTTTCGGCGCGCAGGACGATGACCGGCACCTTCTGCTTTTTCATCGACTCCAGCGAGACGACCAGCTGCTTGCACAGTTCCAGGCTGAGGGCGTTGCGCCGCGCCGGGTTGTTGAGCGTCAGCACGCCGACGCCGTCCTTGATCTCTTCTAGAATAAGTTTGTCCATGTGGTGTTCCTCCCCGCCGCTGCGACGCAGTGACTAATTGTATAATTTTGGCATGAGAAGTCTACTCTTCTTTTTCGCCCTCGCGCTGCCGGTACCGGCCGCGGCCGGGGCGGACGAGGCCGCCCGCGCCGCGGCCGCGCTCGTGGCCCCCGAGCCGCGCGGCGCGGAGAGTCTTTTCGACCGCGAGTTCTTCGCCCGGATGTCGCTTGAAAAGCTGAACGCGCTGTTCGCGGAGCTTTACCGGGAGCGGGGCGGCGTAACCCGGACGCTGCTGGTCAGCTCCGGCGCCTGGGCGGGGCATTATTTCTACGACACGGCCGGAGGCTGGCGGTTGCCTGTGGCGGTCTCGCTGAACCCGAGCGGCGGTAAAATAAACGGGTTCTTCCTCAGTCCGCCCTACCGCAGGAGCGCCGCGCTGGCGGCGGCGCGCGACAGGCTGGCCGCCCTGCCCGGCCGGAAAGGGCTGCTGGCGCGCCGCCTGGGAGAAACCCCCGAGACGCTGGAGGCGCTCAACGAGGACGAATATTTCGAAGTCGCCGCCTTAGCCGACCTTTATGTGCTGGGGGCCATGGTGAAAGGCGGCACCTCCTGGCGCAGGGTTTTCAGGCCGCTTGCAGGCCAAATGCTCTCGGGGGACCGCGCTGCCGCCGACGCCCTGCTAGCCGGCCTCGGACGGCGCCGCATAGAATCCCTGCTGCCCGCGCTGGGGCACGGCGCCCCTGAACGGCTCCGCCCTTTCCTGAAGAATTCCGAAACCGCCGCTTTGCGTTCGGACACCGAGACCGCGCTGAAATACCTGAACTTGCGGCCGGCTGAGAAATACGCTTTCCTGTCCGCCCTGCCCGCCGCGCCGCCGGCGCCGGCGCAGCGCTCCTCTTTCGGGCTGGGCAAGATCGGCTGGCAGGCTTCCCCGGCCGATCTCTGCCGCCTGCTGGACTACTTCCGGGCCGGCGCGGACGAGGGGGCGCTGGCCCTGCTGGCGCTGAACCCGGGCCTGCCGGCAGGGGCTGGGGAGTTCGCCTACGCCGGTCATAAGGACGGTTCAGGGCCGGGCCTGCTGGCGGCCGCCTGGCTGCTGGAGGACAAGAAGGGCCGGTGGACCTGCCTGGCCGCCGCCTGGAACAACGGCGCAGGGGACCCGGAGCCAGGCGAGTTCTACGGGTTGCTGGCCGGCGCGCTGGCGGCGCTGGCCTCGGCCGACTAGGGCCGCCGGGCCCTTGACAACTCTCGCCGGGCGGATTACAATCCATTGCGGGTATTTACCCGTTCCCTATGCGCCGCTTCGTGAGGATAACAGCGTGAAAAATAAACTTAAATTACTCTCCCTGGCCGCAGCGCTGCTGCTGCCGCAGTACCTGCTGGCCGCCTCGGGTCCCGGAGCGGACCTGGTCCAGAAATGCCAGGACAACGTGGACAAGGCCAAGAAACAGCTCTCGCCCGTAGTGGCGCAGGAATGCGTTCAAAAACTCACCGGCCCCGTGCTTACCGAGCTGCAGAACACGGACCCGGGAAAGGCCGCCGCCATAATTTCCCACAACAATGCCCTGGTGGACCTTAAGAAGCTCACCGCCAACTACTCCGGCAAATCGCTGGCCGAAGCGCTGGCCCGCGAGATGGAAGCCAGCGCCTGCGCGCTGTGCGAGCTGGGCCTGGGCCCCCGGCCCGAGTTGGCTTTTTCCTGGTTCGAGACTAACGTCGGCGGCCGGGCGGCTACCGTGAAGAACGCGGTGCGCACCTGGGACGCGCTGGGCGGCACGCGCACCGGCTCGCTGGCGGCCGAGACCGAAAAATATTCGAAGGAAACCTGGAACAAACAGAAGATCATGGCGCGCTACCAGCGCCTCTCCGCCTGGGCCCGCAAGAACACCGACGTGCTGACGCGCGCGCCCGCCGCCGCGGCCGCCAAGCCTGATTTCACCGCGCTGGCCGACACGCTGCGCACGGACCTCGTGATGGACGGCGACGACTATTACGTGGACCTGCTGGACTCGCTGGCCATCAACGCCGCCAAGGCGGCCCCCGCCAGCGCCGCCGCCGCGGCCAAGAAAGACAAGGCTGCGGCCGCAACAGCCGCCAAGACGGCCGAGCTCAAGGGGCGCAGCGCCTCCGAGCAGAAAGATTATCTGGACGGCGCTTTCGATAACGCCAGGCCCGGCGCCGGCGTGCCGGCCGTGGAGGCCGGCGGGAAAGGCGCGAAGTTTACCCCGGTGCCGATTACGACCGCGCAGGCGGCCCAGCTCTCCGCCAAGATGGGCACCGTGAAGGACGGCAAGTTCACCGGCTACCTGGCCGACGAGGTGCGCGGCACCAAGGCCGGCGACGAGCTGACGGCCTTCTTCGCCGACAAGGAATACGCCAAGACCGGCGGCAACGCGCTCAATCTGAAGTTCGAAAAAGGCACCGGCAGTCTCTCCAACGCGCTGGGCTGGTGGAGCGGCGACAAGAAGACCACCACCGTGAACACCAAGCTGGTGGACGACTATTGCGCCGGCAAGAAGATAACCCCGGAGCAGATGCTCAAGAGCGACGAGCACCTCAAAGGCGTGGCCCGCTACGTGGCCCCCAACTTCGTGCACGAGACCACGCACCAGCGCCAGGACGCCTGGGCGGCCCGCAACGGCCTGGACTATATAAAATACAAGGGCGGCAGTACCGGCCAGCCCTACCAGATGGAGATGGAGACCGAGGCCTTCTCCATGCAGGCCGCTTTCTCCGCTGAGAAGGCCAAGAAGACCGGCCCGGCCTACCTGGCCCAGATCTCGCCCTCGCACCGGGCCAACGCCGAGCGCTTCATGGAAGACGGCGTGGACGCCATGCGCACCGACAAGCACAAACTCTATACCGGCATCTCCTCCATGGAAGGCGCCTCGGCGCAGGAGTTCCAGAAAGCGAAGGGGGCCGCCGATTACGTGAAGATCCTCGAGGATAAGAGACGGGCCGACCCCTCCAGCCTGACCGCGAAAGAACAGGCGGACCTGAAGCTCTACCGCGAAGCCATGGACAGCCGCTTCAAGTGGTACACGATGGTGCAGCAGAAGTCCGCCGCCGACGAGCGCAAGCTGCTGGAGTGGCGCGAGGCTTTCGACGCCCCGCCCGCCGCCGCGGTGCCCAAGCCGGGCGCCTGACCGTAATTCCAGGGGAAACAACATGAGAAAAATACTGGCACTGGCAATTCTGCTCGCTCCCGCGGCGGCCCCGGCGGCCGACGCCGGCAAGGAGGCCGGGATGACGCATACCGAGACTGGCTATTTCGAGGTCCGGTTCCCGGCCGGCTGGGAGAAGACTGAGGGCGCTTTCGGCCTTTCCGACTCCGAGAAGAAAGTTTACGGCGCCGAAGTCTCCGGAGCGCGCGACGCCGACGGCCTGGCGCCTAGGATCTCGGCGCGCTACTACGCGCCCGGCAACTTGCTGCACAAGACGGCCGAGAAGTTCATCCGTACCCATTCCCGCCCGGCCCTCGGCGCGGCGCTGGACGGCCAGCAGTACGGCCCTGTGAAGAAGGGCCTGGCCGGCAAGCATTACGCGCGGGTCTTCGACCGGAAGATCTTCGAGTTCACGCCGCAGGAGAGCCTTAACCCCAAGAAGATCGCCGTCTACGAGAAATTCCACGTGGTGCCGGTGAAGGACGGTTTCTTCGTGCTGCGCTACACGGCGCCGGCCGCCGCCGCCAAGACACATATGAAGGCCTATGAGGCCGCGGTGGCCTCGTTCAAGCCGCTTAACCGCTAGTCCCGCCCGGCGCCATGGCGAAAACCCCGGCCCTGCCGGGGTTTTTGTTTTGCCCTTTTGTATAATTGGGCTATGCCGCCAAAGAACCAGGAAAAAGAAATAGCCGACACCAAGGCCCAGGCCGAGGCGCAGCTCCGGGCCATGTACCGCAAGGCCTTGGGCCGCGAGCCGGAGAGCTTCGAGCCGCTGCGCGAGGACGGCTCGGCCCGCCGCCTGTATCGCATGCGCGACGGGGACCGCTCGGCCATCGGCGCCTACGGCCCCGACAAGCTGGAGAACCGCGCCTTCCTGGAATTTTCCCGGCATTTCCGCGCCGCAAAACTGCCGGTGCCCGAGATCTACGCCGAGGACCAGGCGCAGGGCTTCTACCTGGAAGAGGATTTGGGCAGCACCACGCTATTCGAGTTCCTGTCCGCCGAGCGCGGGGCCGGAATCCCGGCGTCCGTGGAAGAGGCCTACAAGAAAGTGCTGGGCTGGCTGCCGCGCTTCCAGGCGCAGGTGAAGGAAGGCCTGGACCTGAAGTACTGCTATCCGCGGGCCGCTTTCGACCGCCAGAGCATAATGTGGGACCTGAACTATTTCAAGTACTACTTCCTAAAGCTGGCCAAGATCCCGTTCAACGAGGCCAAGCTGGAGGAGGATTTCGGCCGCTTCGCCGATTTCCTGCTGGAGGCGCCGGCCGAGTGCTTCCTCTACCGCGACTTCCAGAGCCGCAACATCATGCTGCGCGGCGGCGAGCCGTGGTTCATAGACTACCAGGGCGGCCGCCGCGGCGCGCCGCATTACGACGTGGCCTCGCTGCTCTACGACGCCAAGGCCGACCTGCCGCCCGAATTCCGCACCTCGCTGCGCAAGGCCTACGCCGAGGCCGCCGGGCTGAAAGAAAAAGAGTTCCTGCGGCATTACCACGCCTTCGTCTATATCCGCATCATGCAGGCCATGGGCGCCTACGGCCTGCGCGGCTTCTACGAGCGCAAGAGCCATTTCCTGGCCAGCGTGCCCTACGCCGTGCGCAACCTGGAGTGGCTGCTGCGGCAGGCCCCGCCCGAGGTGAAGATCCCCGAGCTGACGGCCTGCTTCAAGCGCATCGCCGCCTCCACCGCGCTGCGCCAGTTCGGCAAGACCCGGCTGGGGCTGACCGTGCGGGTCATGAGCTTCTCGTACAAGAACGGCGTCCCGCAGGACGACAGCGGCCACGGCGGCGGCTTCGTGTTCGACTGCCGCGCGCTGCCCAACCCCGGCCGCCACGCCGAGTACGCCCAGCTCACCGGGCGCGACAAGCCTGTCATTGACTTCCTGCAGAAGGAGCCCGAGGTGGCTAAGTTCCTCGAGGGCGTTTTCGCGCTGACCGAGATCAGCGTGGAGAACTACCTGTCGCGCAATTTCAGCTCGCTCTCGGCGGCTTTCGGCTGCACCGGCGGGCGCCACCGCTCCGTCTATTGTGCCGAGGCGCTGGCCGCGCGGCTGCGGAAGAAGTACGGCGTGCGCGTGGAGCTGTCGCACAGGGAAAGCGGGACGGCCAAGTGAAGGCCCTGGTGTTCGCGGCCGGCCTGGGCACCCGCCTGCGCCCGCTGACCGACAGTCTCCCCAAAGCCCTCGTTGATGTGAACGGCGCGCCCATGCTGGAGCTGGTGATCAGGCGCCTGGCCGCGGCGGGCGTGACCGGCCTGGTGGTCAACACGCATCATTTTCACGACAAGATCGCCGCTTTCCTCGGGGAGAAGAAAAATTTCGGCCTGGACATATACCTCTCGCGGGAGGAAGAGTTCCCGCTGGAGACCGGCGGCGGCCTCAAGAAAGCGGCCGCCCAGCTGGCCGGGAGCGGGCCTTTCTTCGCCTATAACGCCGACGTCTACTCCACTCTGGACCTGCGCGCGCTGTACGCGGCGCACCTGGCCTCGGGCGCCCTGGCTACGCTGGCCGTGCGCGAGCGGCCGTCCAAACGCCGGCTGCTGTTCGACGCCGTCATGGAGCTGAAAGGGCGGGAGGGGGAGGCGGCCTCTGCCGGCCTGCGGCCGCTGGCCTTCAGCGGCATACAGGTGCTCTCGCCCGCCTACCTGGAAAAAATGACGGAGACCGGCGTCTTTTCCATCACGCCGGTGCACCTGCGCCTGGCCGCTGCCGGGGAGAAGATAAAAGGCTTCGAGGATAAGTCGGATTTCTGGTGCGACGTCGGGGACCCGGCCCGCCTGGAGACGGTGCGCGCGCGCGCCGCGGTTGACTTTCCCCGGTAAGATATATAGATTAATAATATGCCCAGCCTTCCAGCCCGCCCATGATAGCCGTTCCTCTGGCCCTCGCCGACCGGCAGGTCCCGGCGCTGCCCGGCCTGGCCCTGGCGCTGGCCTGGCTGCGCCGCCCGGAAACGGCCGCCCTGCCCGACGGTCGGTATGAGCTGGACGGGGAGAGAGTCTTCGCCATGGTCCAGCGCTATGAGACGCTGGCGGGCGAGCCCCGCTTTGAAGCGCATCGCCGCTACGCCGACGTGCAGTACCTGGCCGCCGGCTCCGAGATCATCGCCGCCGCGCCGCTGGCCGCGCTGAGCGTGACCGAAGCCTACGACGCGGCCAGGGACATCTGCTTCGGCGCGGTGCCGGCCGGCCGCGCCTCGCGGCTAACGCTGGCGGCCGGAGAACTGGCCATACTTTACCCCGAGGACGCGCACGCGCCCCGGCTGGCCGCGGGCGCTCCCGCGGCTGTGACCAAGATAGTAGTCAAAGTGGAGATATAATGACCCTTAAAGAACTGGTACGCGCCTCTATCAACGGCGAGATGGAAGACATAACCGGCTGCGAGACCGACGCCGAGGCCTTTCCCAAAGCCGCGGAGATAGCCGCCTATTTCACCGCCCTGGCCGAGGAAAAGCGGAACCGCCTGCCCGACCTGGGCCGGATCTTCAAGGAGGGCACCGGCTTCCGCCAGCGCGCGAAAAAAGTTTCCCGCTCCATCGAGGCCGCGCTGCGCGCGCGCGCTTTACGCGCGGAGAAGGCCACGGCCGTTTACGCGGCCCTGGTGCGGGTGATGAACAAGCCTGAATATAAGGAAGCCATGAACGTGCTGGCCAAGCGCGAGCTGGCCATAGCGGCCGAATTAAAAAAATTATTGGCGGAGCTGAAGAAACCTGCCTGAACCGGAGCCGCTAGCGGGCGCGGGCCGTCCTTACAGGGGCGGCCCGCCGCCTTTTCAGCCGGCGGGCCTGCCGTTAAAAAGGTAAAATACCCTATATATGAAGATCGCCGACGGCTCCGAGGTTTACTGGGACGCGCAGCAGTACGACGCTTTCAACGCGCCCGTCTCCAATGACCTGCCCTTCTACCTGGCCGAGGCTAAAAAGGCCCGCGGCCCCGTGCTGGAACTGGCCTGCGGCACCGGCCGGCTCACCATCCCGCTGAAGC
Source organism: Elusimicrobiales bacterium (assembly GCA_050174915.1). Lineage (GTDB taxonomy): Bacteria > Elusimicrobiota > Elusimicrobia > Elusimicrobiales > UBA9959 > UBA9959. Next base: position 90,596 of record JBFXJL010000002.1, read on the forward strand.
GGGCAGGCGTGGACATAACCGGCCTTGACTGCGCGGCCCCCATGCTGGCGCAGGCCGGGAAAAAAGCGGCCGCCGCCGGGCTGAAGGTGCCTTTCATGCGGGGCGACGCGCGGGATTTCAACTTTCCCCGTAAGTTCAGGCTGATCTTCATGGCCTTCAATTCCATGCAGCATCTGGCCCGCAGGGAGGACGTGGAGGGGCTATTCGCATCGGTGCGGCGGAGCCTCGCTCCCGGCGGCAGATTTGTTTTCGACGTGTTTAATCCCGAGCCGCGCTGCCTGGCCCGCGACCAGGACGAAGCGCTGCCGGTAGCCTATTATGACGACCCCGCAGGCGGCGGCAAAATGCTGGTAAACGAACTTTATTCCTACGACAAGGCGGCCCAGGTGGCCCGTCTTACCTGGCAGTACCGGCGCGAGAAAGACGGTAAAACCCTGAAAAAAGCCTTGAATCTACGCTGTTTTTTTCCCGAAGAGCTGCTTGCCCTGGCGCATTATAACGGCTTCAGGGTGGCGGCCCGCTACGGCGACTTCAAGCGCCGGCCTTTTGCCGGCGCCGCCCTGAAACAAGTGCTGGTTTGCCGCCCCTTATTGTAAACCCGCCCCGGATTTGGTATTATTAGCCTACTATGAATACCTATGAGTTAATGCTGATAATCAACCCCCAGCTCACGGACGCCGAAGTTCAGGAAGCTGTGGAAAAGGCCAAGAAGACCCTCACCGACGCAAAAGGCGAGGTTCTGGCCGAGGACAGGCTGGGCCGCAAGAAGTTTTCCCACGACGTGAAAAAGCAGCGCGACGGCTTTTACGTCTATATGAAAGTGAAGGCCCTGCCCGAGACCGTGAAGGACATCAATCACAGCCTGAAGCTCCAGGAAACCGTGCTTCGCGCCATGATGATGAAAGCCACGGTAGAGCCGGTTAAGAAGCCCTAAATCCCCTTTCAGGGAATATCATGGACTTGAAAATTCCGGATCTCAACCAGGTCATTATAGCCGGCCGCATAACGCGGGACCCGGAACTCCGCTTCACGCAGAAGCAGCAGGGAATGTGCTTCTTCACGGTCGCGGTGAACCGCCGCTACCAGGACCAGGCCTCCGGAGAATGGAAAGACCTCACGACTTTCGTGCCGGTCACCGTCTGGGGCCCCGCCGCCGAGCGCGTGAAGGAAAAGCTGCGCAAGGGCAGCCCCGTAATGGTGGAAGGCCGCCTTACGTCCTCCGAGTACACGGACAAGACCGGCCAGAAGCGCAAAGAGCTCAAGATCACCGCCAGCCGCGTGCAGTCGATGGCTTTCGAAGGGCCCGCCGGCGAGGCCGCCCCCAAGGCGGAGCAGGAAGAACCCGCGGCCGAGACCGAGACCAAGGGCGACTCTTCCGGCATAGAGGAAGTACCGTTTTAAAATCAGGTAGGAGCATAAAACTATGGAGAACAACGAAAATACCCCCAAGCCGGCCGCGCCCGCTGCCGCCGCGCCGAGACCCCAGGGTGCGCCCATGGGCGGACCCCGCCGCCCCCCGGGCGGCCGCCGCTTCGCCCCGCGCCGCAAGGTGTGCAGGCTCTGCGCCGAGCATATCGACCTGGTAGACTACAAACAGGCCCAGATCGTCCGCAACTTCACCACCGACACCGGCAAGATCCTGTCCCGCCGCATCACCGGCGCGTGCGCCAAGCACCAGCGCCAGATCATGCGGGCCGTGAAGATAAACCGCAACCTGTCGCTGATGTCCTACAACGGCTAAACGGAGCAAACCATGAAAGTAATACTTAAAAAAGACGTAACGAACCTGGGCCGCTCCGGCGAGATAAAGACCGTAAAAGACGGCTACGCCCGCAACTTCCTGATGCCCCGCGGCATGGCCGAGCTGGCCACCGAGGGCGCGCTGAGCGCCTGGAAGAACTCGGCCGACAAGCGCGCCAAGCGCGTCGCCGCCGAGGACGCCGGCATGAACGAGCTGGCCAAGCGCCTCTCCGCGATCACCCTCTCCTTCTCCCGCCCCGTCTCCGAGGACGGCGTGATGTTCGGTTCCGTGGCCAAGAGCGATATCATCAAGAACCTGGCCGCCGCCGACATCGAGATAGACAAGGATATGATCCGCCTGCCCGCTTCCATAAAGGCCGTCGGCACCTTCGAGGTGGAGATCGCCCTCAAGCAGCACATCGCGACCAAGATAAAAGTGGCCGTGTCCGCGCAGAGCAAGTAACGGTACTTCCTTCGAGCCCGGGCCGAGGCCGCAAAGCCGAAGCCCGGGCTTATCACATACGACAACCCGACAGGGGGGCAGCATATGACCTATAACAAGGTACCTCCGCATTCCAACGAGGCGGAAATGGCCGTGCTGGGCGCCATGCTCATCGAGAAAGAGGTCATCGACGGGATCATGGAGGTCCTGCAGCCCAAGCATTTCTACAGCGACATCCACGGCCGCATCTACGAGGCCATCCTCGAGCTGCGCCAGCGCAACCTGCCGGTGGACGTGGTCACCCTTTCCGAAGAGCTCAAGAAGACCAACCGCCTGGAGGAACTGGGCGGCCAGAAGTACCTCGCCGACCTGATGGAGAAAGTCTCCACGGCCGCGCACACCAACGCCTACGCCAACATCGTCCGCGAGAAGGCCCTGATGCGGGACCTGATCCGCGCCAGCACGCAGATCGTGGAGATGACCCAGGCCGGCGCCGAGAGCGTGGACAAGATCATCGATTTCGCCGAGCAGGAGATCCTGCGCGTCGCCCAGACCAAGACCGACCACGGCTTCGCCTCCTCCGCCGCGCTGGCGCAGGAGACGCTGGGCCGCATGGAAAAGGCCTTCTCGCAGCACTCGCCCATCACCGGCGTGCCGACGGGCTTCATGCGCCTCGACGACATGACCGGCGGCTTCCAGAAGTCGGACCTGATCATCATCGCCGCCCGCCCGTCCATGGGCAAGACCGCCATCGCGCTGAACATGGCCTACCACGCCTGCGTGGAGCAGAAGATCCCCGTGGCCGTCTTCTCGATGGAAATGGACAAGCACTCCATCATGCAGCGCCTCATCTGCTCGGCCGCGCGCGCCAACCTGAGCGGCGTGCGCAAGGGCCAGCTCAGCCGCGACGTGTGGCCGCAGCTGACCCGCTACACCGGCATGGTGGCCGAATCCCCGCTCTTCATCGACGACACCCCGGGCCTGAACATCCTCGACATCCGCAACCGCACCCGCAAGCTGATGAAGCAGCTGCGTAGCGAGAATAAGACGCTCGGCATGGTGGTCATCGACTACCTGCAGCTCATCCGCGGCGCCGGCCGCAGCGAGAGCCGCCAGCAGGAAGTGGCCGAGATCTCGCGCCTGCTCAAGGACCTGGCCCGCAGCCTGCAGATCCCCGTGATAGCGCTGTCGCAGCTCAACCGCCGCAGCGAGGACAAGGGCCGCGTGGACAACCGCCCCCAGCTCTCCGACCTGCGCGACTCCGGCTCCATCGAGCAGGACGCCGACTTCGTGGCGATGATCCACCGCGAGGAGTACTACAAGCGCGAGGACCCGACCGTGAAGAACCAGGCCACGCTGATCGTGGCCAAGCACCGCAACGGCCCCGTCGGGGACGTGCCGCTGGCCTTCTTCCACGAGTACACCAAGTTCGAGAACCCCGCCGTGCAGGCGATGGAGCCCATCTCCGAAGCGGCGGTGTTCTAGGCCGCTATGGCCCTCACGCTGCGCCCCACCGTCGCCGAAATAAGGCTCTCCGCCGTGCGGCGGAACCTGCAGAAGCTAGCGAAAACAGCCGCCCCCGCGCGGCTGCTTTTCGTGGTGAAGGCCAACGCCTACGGGCACGGCGCCGTCGAACTGGCCCGCCTGGCCGAGGCCGAGGGGCTGGCCTGGGGCTTCGGCGTGTCGTGCGTGGAGGAGGGCCTGGCGCTGCGCGCCGCCGGCGTGAAAAGCCCGGTGCTGGTGCTGGGCAGCCTGTACCCTTTCGAAAGCTTCGTCGAGGCCATCAACGCCGGCCTCATCATCACCATCGCCAGCCTCGACGCCGCCCGCCAGGTGCGGGAGGCGGCGGGCAAACTGGGCAGGGAAGCCGTCTGCCACATCAAGCTGGAGACCGGCATGGGCCGCATAGGCGCCCGCAAGCCCTCCGTGCTGAAAATTTACGACGAACTGGCCTCCTCCCCCGGGGTAAAGGTGGGCGGCCTCTACACGCACCTCTCCAGCGCCGACTCCGACCCGGACTACACCGGCGCCCAGCTGGCCATTTTCAGCGAGACCGCCGCCGAGCTGGAGCTGCGCGGCGCGCGCGGCCTGACGCTGCACACGGCCAATTCCTGCGCCACGATGAACTACCCGGTCAGCCGCCTGGACATGGTGCGCTGCGGCATCGCCGCCTACGGCCAGGCCGACGGCTTCGAGCCGGCCATGACGCTCAAGACCAAGATCGTTTTCATAAAGAACGTGCGCGAGGGCGCCTGCATCAGTTACAATAGGTCTTTCAGGGCCGACCGGGCCATGAAGATAGCCACCATCCCGGCCGGCTACGGGGACGGCTATATCCGCCGCTTCTCCAACCGGGCCGACGTGCTGATAGGCGGAAAGCGCTGCCGCGTGCTGGGCAACGTGACGATGGACATGACCATGGTGGACGTGACCGGGGTGAAGGACGCCGCCGTGGGGGCCGAGGCCGTGCTGCTGGGCCGCCAGGGCGCGGAGAGTGTGACCGCGCGCGAGCTGGCGGATATCGCCGGGACTATAAATTACGAGATCGTGACGCTGGTCACGCCGAGGGTGCCGAGGATCTACACGCCATGAGACTGCCGGTATGTGAAAAAATTGGCCACGAGGTGCTGGCCCTCGCGCAGGCGCTGGGCCAGACGACCCTGATGTTCAAGTCCGTCGTGTTCTGGTTCTTCCGCTCGCGCCTCGAGGTCTCCGAAACGATAAAGCAGTGCGTCAAGATCGGCGTGGATTCGGTCACCGTGACCGCGCTGACCAGCTTCTTCACCGGCATGGTGCTCTCGCTGCAGACGGGCTATTCCTCCCGCAACCTTTTCAACGAGCCGCTCTATATCGGCACCATGGTCGCCTTCTCGATGGTCAAGGAGCTGGGCCCGGTGCTGACCTCCGTGGTGGTGGCGGGCCGCGCCGGCGCGGTGGTGACCGCCGAGATCGGCACCATGCGCGTGACCGAGCAGATAGACGCGCTCTACACCCTGGGCACCAACCCCACCCGCCACCTGCTGGTGCCGCGCTACATCGCGTTCATGATCACGCTGCCGCTGCTGACCGTGCTGGCCGACTTCCTGGGTATAGCCGGCGGCGCCATCGTGGGCGTGGTCAAGCTGGGCATCCCGACCTCGGTGTACATGAACGACATTTACACCTACCTCGAGATCTCGGACTTCATGCACGGTTTCCTCAAGACCTTTTTCTTCGCCTTCATGATCGCCACGGTCTCCTGCCATAAGGGCATGCACACCCGCGGCGGCGCCGAGGGCGTGGGCAAGGCCACCACCGAGGCCGTGGTGGCCAGCATGGTGCTCGTCATGGTGCTGGACTACTTTATCAGCGCGCTGCTGGTGGCGGTGGGCATATGATAGAAGTTAAGGGGCTGGGCAAAGCTTTCGGCGAGCACTGCATCCTCAAGGGCATTTCCGTGGACCTCAAGGAGGGGGAGCTGTTCAGCGTGATAGGCCCCTCCGGCACCGGCAAGAGCACTTTCATTAAATGCCTCATCCGCCTGCTGCGGCCCGACGCCGGCAGCATCAAAGTGGACGGGGAGGAGATCGCCGCCACCAGCAACGAATTCCAGCTGGCCCGCGTGCGCCGCAAGTTCGGCTACCTGTTCCAGGAGGGCGCGCTGTTCGACTCGCTGACGGTGATGGAGAACGTGGCCTTCGGGCTGCAGTACCTCACGGACCTGCCCAAGAGCGACTACCCGCGCATCGTCAGGGAAAAGCTGGCGCTGGTGGGCCTCGAGGGCGTGGAGGACCAGAAGCCGTCCGAGCTTTCCGTCGGCATGAAAAAGCGCGTCTCGCTGGCCCGCTCCATAGCGGCCGAGCCCAAATACATACTTTACGACGAGCCGACCACCGGGCTGGACCCGGTGACCACCGGCATGGTCAAGGACCTGATCACCGACATGCGCGCCAAGCTGGGCGTCACCTCGGTGGTGGTCACGCACGACCTGAAACTGGCGCTGGAGATCTCCAGCCGCGTCGCGATGCTTTACGAGGGGGCGTTCGTGGAAGTGGGGGAGCCCGCCAAGTTCCGGCAGTCCGAGAACCCGGCGGTGAAAGAATTCATGGAAATTTCCGACCTCTCCCGGAAGTAGCCCCGCCCCCGCCGGCACTAGTGCTGTCCGGTTTACTTTTATATAATGGATATCGATATAGTAATATAGATATCATTGGCCAAGGCGTCTAAAGGAAGTCATGAACGGCGAGATGAAGGTCGGTTTGTTCGTGCTGGTCGGTTCCATCCTGTTCGGAACCGCGGTGTTCCTGCTTGGCGACTACTCTTTTCAGAAATTTTACCCCATATATGTCGAGTTTTCCGATGTGGCCGGCCTGCCCGACAAGGCCGTGGTCAAGCTGTCCGGCGTGGACGTGGGCAAGATAAAGCAGATCTCCATCAAGGACGAGACGGTGATCGTGGAACTGGCCATCCAGGACGGCGTGAAGATCTACCGCGACGCGCGCTTCCTGGTGGGTTCCACCAGCATGATCGGCTCCAAGTTCCTGCAGGTAGACCAGGGCAAGCCCGCCGCCGGCGTGATCGCGGCCGGCGACACCCTGCGCGGCGACGACGCGCTGCAGCTGGACCGCTCCATCGCCCGGGCCGTGGAGAGCCTGCAGAAGATGGCCGAGGACATAAACGGCGAGGGCCGCCTGGCGCGCGACATCAACGAGATCATGACCAACCTGCGCGAGGTCACCGCCAACCTCAACGACCTGGTGGCCAACAGCCAGCCGCACGCCGAGAACGCGGTGGCGCGGCTGGACACCATCACCGCCAAGCTCGACGCCATGCTGGACAAGACCGACGCCATTCTGGGCAAAGTGGAAAAGGGCGAGGGCGTGGCCGGCGCGCTGGTGAGCGACAAGCAGATGAAGGCCGACGTCAGCGAGGCCATCAGCAACATCAAGGACGCCAGCGTGTCGGTGAAATCCGCGCTGGGCCGCGTGGGCGGCTTCCGCACCTACATCAAGTGGGACTACAAGTACGAGCCCGTCTCCCGCTCCTCCAGGAACAATTTCGGCGTGAAGATCTACCCGCGCGAGGGCCGCTATTACTACCTCGGCGGGGCCAACATGATCAACGTGAAGGATTCCATCCGCGGCACCGACTACGAGACGCTCAATACCGTGGACGCGCTGCTGGGCTGGGAAGTGGGCAGGTTCGACCTGTACGCCGGCGTGCTGCGCGGCGCGGGCGGCGCGGGCGTGCGCTGGCGCCCGTTCCTGAATTCCTGGGACCGCCTGGCCTTCTTCGCCGAGGGGTCCGAGTTCTCCCGCGACCGGCGCATCAAGGGCCGCGGCTTCAACAGCCCGCGCCTGGACGCCGGCGTGGACGTGCGCCTGAACAAGTACGTGGAAGCCGGCGTGAGGCTCAACGAAATGGCCGAGACCAAGCGCGTGAACTACACCACGCGCGTGCTGTTCGAGGACAAGGACATCGCCTATCTTTTCGGTTTCGCCTCGCTGGGGTCGCTCGCGAAGTAATATGAAATTAAGGACCATCTACCGCTGCCAGGAGTGCGGCCAGGCCTCCCCCAAATGGGCCGGGAAATGTCCCGGCTGCGGCGGCTGGAACACGCTGGTGGAGGAAGCCGAGCAGGTGCTCACCAAAGCCGCCGCGGCCGCGCGCGGCCTGACCGATTTTTCCGAGCCGGCCGTAAAACTCTCCGAGGCCCGCGCCATGAAGTGCGAGCACGCCCGCACCGGCATCTCCGAGCTGGACCGCGCCCTGGGCGGCGGCCTGGTGGCGGGGCAGGTGGTGCTGCTGGCCGGCCCGCCCGGCATAGGCAAGAGCACGCTGACGCTGGAGAGCTGCACGGCGCTGGCCGCGGGGGCCTATGCCGCCGGCAAGATCCTTTACGTCTCCGGCGAGGAGTCGCTGGCGCAGGTGGGCTCGCGCGCCGAGCGCCTGGGCGCCAAGCCCGACAACGTGTACCTGATGAGCGAGACCAACCTGGCCAGGATCATAGAGGAGTTCCGAAAGCTCAAGCCGGCCTTCCTCGTCATCGATTCCATCCAGACCGTCTATCACCCGGAGTTCGTCGGCTCGCCCGGCTCCGTCGGCCAGATCCGCGAATGCGCCTCCGAGCTGCTCAAGATCGCCAAGAGCGCGGGCACGCCGCTGTTCCTGCTCGGCCACGTCACCAAGGAAGGTTCGCTCGCCGGCCCCAAGGTGCTCGAGCATATCGTGGACACCGTGCTCTATTTCGACGCGGAGAAGAGCAATGTCTTCCGCGTGCTGCGCCCGCACAAGAACCGCTTCGGCCCGGTGGACGAGACCGGCATCTTCGAGATGACCTCCAAGGGCCTGCGCCCGGTGGACGACGCCGGCCTGCTGCTGGCCGAGGCCGACCGCGACCGCGCGCTCGCCGGCCGGGGCTTCGCCGTGGCGTTCGAGGGCGCGCGGCCGATGCTCGCCGAGATCCAGGCGCTGGCCAGCAAGTCGTACCTGCCCTACCCGCGCCGCACGGTGACCGGGATGGACCTCAACCGCGCGCAGATGCTCATCGCCGCGCTGGAGAAGAACCTGGGCCTGCGCTTCGACGAGATGGACGTTTTCGCTTCGCTGCAGGGCGGCATCAAGCTCAAGGACACCGCGCTGGACCTGGCTTTCTGCGCCGCGCTGATAAGTTCCGCGAAAGACATCGCGCTGCCTCCCGACTGCGTCTTCATCGGCGAGGTGGGCATACTGGGGCAGACCGCCAGCCCGGGCTTCATGGACCGGCGGCTGGCCGAGGCGGAGCGCCTCGGCTTCACGCGGGCCTTCGTGCCGCGGCAGCCCAAGAAGGACGAGGGACGCTACAAGACCCTCAGGACGGAAGTGGTGCGCGATATTGGCGCGCTGTACTCGGCTTTAGCCGGATTAACCCCCGCCAAGGCGGGAAAGTAACAAGGAGCTACACATGATAGTATGGATCTTCAGGGCCGTGGCCCTAATCGGAACGCCCGTGCTGACCTGGTTCGCCGTCTCGCAGGACCTCAAGGGCCTGGCCTTCGGCGTGCTGATAGGCCTGGTCATCATAGGCGTGGAATACGTCTTTGAGAACGTCAGCCTGTTCTCGCTGATCATCGGCATCATCGGCGCCGTGGTCGGCATCATCCTGTCGAAGCTGCTGGACTACACCGTGTTCCAGATAGACAACGACCTCTTCAGCACGATGTGGCTGCGCTACAACATCATCGTGCGCTACGCGCTGGCGCTGCTGGGCATGGTGATCAGCGTCAAAAAGATACCCGAGCTCGACGACCTGGACAAGAACATCCTCTCCGTCGGCCGCAAGGGCGGCAAGAACATGAAGGTGCTGGACCTCAGCGCCATCGTGGACGGCCGCGTGCTCGACATCTGCGACACCCACTTCATCACCGGCGGCATCATCACCCCGCGCTTCGTGGTGGCTGAACTGCACTCGCTGGCCGAGTCCGGCGACCACATCAGCCGGGCCAAGGGCCGCCGCGGCCTGGACATCCTGGCCCGCCTGCAGGAATCGCGCGACATCCCGTTCCGCGTGATCGACCGCGACATCAAGGAGAACTCCGACAACCAGATGAAACTGGTCACCATCGCCAAGGAGCTCGGCGCCTCGATTGTCACCATAGACTTCAACATCAACAAGCTGGCCGCGCTCGAGAACGTGACCGTGCTCAACATCAACGACCTCAGCATAGCCCTCAAGCCCGTGGTGCTGCCCGGAGAGGATATGAGCGTGTTCGTGATGAAGGACGGCAAGGAGAAGGAGCAGGGCGTGGGCTACCTCGACGACGGCACCATGATCGTCATCGAGGACGGCCGCGACTTCATAGGCAAGAAGGTGGACGCCGTGGTGCAGTCCATCCTGCAGACCTCGCAGGGCCGCATCATCTTCACCAAGGTCAAGGGAAAAGCCGCGACGCAGGGGCCCAAGCAGCCTTAACAGGCCATGCCCGGCAGGAAAGCCAAATTACCGACGGCCGAGGCCATCATCCTGGCCGGAGGCGCGGGCGAGCGCATGGGCGGGGACAAGCAGTACCTGCCCCTGGCCGGCCGCCCCATGATAGAGCGCACGGTGGAGGCCTTCGCCTCCAGCGGGCTTTTTTCGAACATCATCCTCGCCCTGGGCCCGGAGAACCTGGCCCGCTACGGGGCCGGCTGGGCCGCTAAAGGGGTCAGGACCGTGGCCGCCGGCGCCACCCGCACCGGCTCGCTGAAGAACGCTTTCTCCCTCGTAAGTCCCGGCGCGGGCCTGGTGGCCGTGCACGACGGGGCCCGCCCCTTCGCGGGCGCGGCGCTGATCCGGGCCTGCCTGGAAAAGGCCGAAGAGGCCGGCGCGGCCGTGCCGGCCGTGCCGCTTAAAGACACCGTGAAGACGGTGTCGGCCGACGGCAAGTTCTTCGAGCGCACCCCGCCCCGCGCGGGGCTGATGGCGGTGCAGACGCCGCAGTGCTACCAGCGGAGCGTGCTGGCCGACATAGTGGCCGCCGCCGCGGACAAGGATTACAGCGACGAATCCCAGGTGCTCGAGGGGTTGGGCATCAGGGCGGCGGTGGTCCTTTCGGACTACCGCAATATCAAGGTGACTACGCCAGAAGACCTGGTGATAGCGGAGGCTTTCATGAAAGACGAAAAGGCTACGAGCACCCGGGTGAAAATACCCGTGGCGCGCTCCGGTTTCGGCTACGACATCCACCGCATGGTGGAAGGCCGCCCGCTGATCCTGGGCGGCGTGAAAATAGAGCACACCAAGGGCCTGCTGGGCCACTCCGACGGCGACGTGGTGCTGCACTCCATCTGCGACGCGCTGCTGGGCTCCATCTCCGCCGGCGAGATCGGCGTCTATTTTCCGCCCACGGACCTGACCATCATGGGCATCTCCAGCGTGGAGATCGCCGCCAAGACCATAGAGATCCTCGCCGCCAAGAAGGCCCGCATCATCAACGTGGACGCCACCATCCTGGCCGAGGAGCCCAAGCTCAAGCCGCATTACGAGGCCATCCGCGACTCCGTGGCGAAGATCCTCAAGCTGGACAAGGCCGACGTCAGCATAAAGGCCAAGAGCCGCGAAGGCCTGGGCGACATCGGCCACGGCGAGGCCATGGTCTGCTACGCCGTGGTGAGCGTGATAAAATAATGAAGAAACTCCCGCTGCTGGCCGCCGCCGCCCTGTTCTGCGCCTGCGCCGCGCCGCGCGAAGCCGCGCAGACGCCCCTGCAGAAGCCGGCCGGCCCTGGCGCGGCCAGCGTCTTCGAGAAGCGCACTTTTAAGCTGGTCAAAACGCCCGACCCCGACCTGGAGCTGCAGCTCGAGAGCCTGCTGTCGGCCAGCTACGACGCCGCTGTGGTGCGGCATTCCGGCACCAACCCCATGGAGATAGGCTTCACCTATTCCCTGTCCCCCAGGGGCGCGGTCTACCCCTTTTCCGAGATCGAGGTCTCGTGCATCATGCAGGACAAATTCGCCCGGCGCCACGGCCCCGGCCTCTGCGCCGATTTCTTCGCCGAGCTGGACCGCAAGATCGCCAAGGCGGTCGCGAACAGGCAGTAAAGAGGAACACCGATGAACTTCAGGGTCTACAACACGCTTACCAGGCAGAAAGAAGTTTTTAAGCCGCTCAAAGAGTGCGAGGTGGGCATCTACACCTGCGGCCCCACCGTCTACCATTACGCCCATATCGGCAACCTGCGCACCTACCTCGCCGAAGACGCCCAGGTGCGCGCCCTGCGCTTCCTGGGCTGGAAGGTAAAGCGCGTGATGAACATCACCGACGTGGGCCACCTGGTCTCCGACGCCGACACCGGCGAGGACAAGATGGAGCAGGGCGCCCGCCGCGAGGGCAAGAGCGCCTGGGAGATAGCCAAGTTCTACACCGAGGCCTTCTTCAAGGATTACTACGCGCTCAACTGCGTCAAACCCGACGTCACCTGCCCCGCCACCGAATATATCCAGGAGATGATAGACCTGGGCCTGACCCTGGAGAAGAAGGGCTACACCTACCCCATCCCCGGCGACGGCGTCTATTTCGACACCTCCAAACTGCCGGACTACGGCAAGCTGGCCGGCAAGGCGCACGTGGAAGGCATCCGGGAGGGCGCGCGCGTGGAGGCCAATATCGCCAAGCGCAACCCCGCCGACTTCGCCGTGTGGAAGTTCGCGGCACCCGGCGAGCAGCGCCAGATGGAGTGGGAGTCCCCGTGGGGCAAGGGCTTTCCCGGCTGGCACATGGAGTGCTCGGCCATGGCCATGAAGCACCTCGGCGAAACGATAGACATGCACTGGGGCGGCGAAGACCATGTGGCCATACACCACACCAACGAGATAGCGCAGAGCGAGGCCGCCACCGGCAAGCCTTTCTCCAACTACTGGCTGCACGCGCGCTTCCTGGTGATGGGCGACCTGGGCAAGATGAGCAAGAGCTCCGGCGATTTCCTCACGGTCTCGACGCTGCCGCAGAAGGGCTACGAGCCGCTGGCCTACCGCTACTACTGCCTGCTCACGCATTACCGCAAGCAGCTGGAGTTCACCTGGGAAGGCGTGGAAGCCGCCGCCCGCGGCCTCGACGGCCTGCGCGCCCTGGCGCAGAAGATAAAGCAGGAGGCCGGCACGGCCCCGCACGCGCTCGACAAGGACGCCAAGTATTACAAGGATTTCTGCGAGGCCCTGGCCGACGACGTGAACATGCCCGCCGCCATGGCCGTGCTGTGGGAGACGCTCAAGGACAACACCATCCCCGCGCCGCAGCGCCTGGCCTTCGCCGGCGCGGCCGAGGAAGTGACCGCGCTCGACCTCTTCAAGGAAAAAGCGGCGGGCGAACTGGCCCCGGAGCTGATGGCGCTGATCAAGGAACGCGAGGCCGCCCGCAAAGCCAAGGACTGGAAAAAGTCCGACGAGCTGCGCAAGGCGCTCTCGGACAAGGGCGTGCTGATAGAGGATGCCCCCGGCGGCACCAAGTGGAAGCTGGCGCGGGGGTAGCGGCTACCCCCTTTTCAACAAAAGCAGTTTTTGATAGAATATTCAGGTAGTAACGCCTAAGCGGGCGTGGTTCAATGGTAGAACGGGACCTTGCCAAGGTTCAGACGAGGGTTCGATTCCCTTCGCCCGCTCCAAATTTAAAATGTATAGGCCATCCCTCCGGGATGGCCTTTTTCCTTATCAAGGAGCGGGCGGAGGGAATCTTTCCTTATGCGGAGGCTCGCTGCCGCTCGCCAGTCGCCCGCTCGGAGATGGCGGCATGAAAAATTGTTGGGATTATAATATAAGTATAAATTGTAAATCCAAAGTCTAAAATATAGAATAGAATTGGATTAGTGATGTGCCGTTAAGGAAAATCAGCTATGCAATGGATCGCGCCGACTGAAAAAGACACAGGCATCACAACTCTTGAAAAAAGCCTCTGGGACACCGCCGACCAGTTCCGGGCTAACTCCGGCCTCAAGGCCCAGGAGTACTCCGGGCCCATACTCGGCCTAATCTTTTTGCGGTTTGCGGAAGTGCGGTTTATTGCACAGCGCAAAAAGCTGGAAAAAATGGAGTCCTCCGCGCGCCGTGGAAGCAAGGTCGACGACCCCACAGCATATCATGCGGACAACATTCTTTATTTAGACTCCGAGGCACGGTTCGACTATTTGCTTACGCTACCGGAGCATATCAATATCGGCGGAAAAGTTAACGCTGCGATGCATGAAATAGAGAAGTACAATCCGCAGCTTGCCGGGGTTCTGCCCAAGACCTATAACCTCTTTACCGGGACTTTGCTAAAGGAACTACTAAAAAAGGTCTCAGAAATTCCCGCAACAATGGATTTTGATGCCTTTGGGCGTATTTATGAGTATTTCCTAAGTGAGTTTGCCATGAGCGAGGGGCAAGGCGGCGGCGAGTTCTACACGCCCTCCAGCATCGTCAAACTGCTGGCCGAAATCATCGAGCCCTTCTCCGGCCGCATCCTCGATCCCGCCTGCGGTTCGGGCGGTATGTTTGTGCAATCGGCGCGCTTCGTTGCTGAGCATCAAAAGAGCCCTACCGCCGAACTTTCCCTCTATGGTGTCGAGAAGACAGACGAGACCGGGCGCCTGTGCCGCCTGAATCTGGCAGTGCACGGGTTGGAGGGCGAAATTCGCCACGGCGGTAATATTAACAGCTACTACGACGACCCTCACGCTGCAACTGGCCGGTTCGATTTTGTCCTCGCAAATCCGCCCTTCAACGTTAACGCAGTGGACAAGGAGCGGCTCAAGGACATGGTCGGACCCGGCCGTCGCTTCCCTTTCGGCCTGCCGCGCACCGACAACGCCAACTACCTTTGGATTCAGCTCTTCTACTCGGCGTTGAACACAAAGGGTCGCGCCGGTTTTGTCATGGCGAACTCAGCCTCAGACGCCCGCTCCAGCGAGCAGGAATTGCGGCAGAAGCTAGTTGAGGCGCGGGCGGTGGATGTGATGATCGCGGTAGGGCCCAACATGTTTTACACAGTCACGCTACCCTGCACCTTGTGGTTCTTGGACAAAGGCAAGGCAAAAACCAAGCGTGCTGACACGGTGCTCTTCATAGATGCCCGCCACATCTACCGGCAGGTGGACCGCGCGCACCGTAACTGGGCCCCTGCGCAGACCTGCTTTATCGCGAATCTGGTTCGCCTCTATCGAGGTGAGGCACTAGACCTGACTGTCGGAGGCGAAGAGACGGAGGTCAGGCTTAAGGAGATTTTCGGCAAGACGCCCACATACTCTGACGTTCCCGGTCTGTGCAAGGTGGCGCCAATAACAGAGATCGAAGCACAAGGCTGGTCGCTCAACCCTTGCCGCTACGTAGGCGTCGCGCCAGGAGAGGCCGTAAGCGATGAGAACTTAAGGGAACAATTGGAAACTCTGAACGAAGAGCTGGAGACTCTGAAGACCCAATCGCAGGAGTTGGAGTCATCTGTTGCCCACACCGTGGCAAAAATACTAGAAGAATGAGCCCGACCATGCCTCTCTCAAAAGTCAAACTGGGCGACTGCCTTACGCTTTTAACCGACTACCATGCAAATGGTTCATATAAAAGTCTAAAGGAAAACGTCACGCTCCTGGATGATCAAAATTACGCTGTGATGATTCGGACGACAAATTTTGAAAAAGATGATTTTGATAAAGATTTGAAATATATCAGCGAGCATGCTTATAACTACTTAACCAAATCAAAGGTATATCCCGGCGACATTTTAATGAACAAGATAGCGACTCCAGGAAGTGTCTATCGAATGCCAAATCTTAATAGGCCTGTGTCGTTGGCAATGAATCTTTTTTTGCTGCGGACTGATGAAACGTGTCTTAATCAAACATACGCGTACTACTGGCTGAAGGCGAATGAATCATATGTAAAAAGTTTTGCATGCGGGGCAGCAACGGCGACGATTACAAAAAAGGCGGTTCGTGAGCTGGATTTGCAGCTACCTGATATTCAGATTCAGAAAAAGATCGCAGGGATACTCCTAACCTATGAAGAGCTGATCATAAACGCCCAGCAACGTATCAGGATCCTGGAGTCAATGGCCCGTACTCTTTACCGGAAGGCAATTAAGTCGTGTGCCCCTGCCTTAACGACCAAGCCGATTGTTAATTCTGGCTACTGGCGATTCATCTCTGAGAATGTCAGTGCTTATCCCGGTACGAAGAGGTATTATGCAACAGCCGACGTCGACTGTCTCTCGATCACGGGACCAGGCATTGAGTATCCATTCCGTGAAAAGCCCAGTCGGGCTCAAAAGCAACCGACTCCATGCTCGGTTTGGTTTGCCCGAATGAAGGACACCTACAAGATTGCCTGGTATGGGGCATCGGATCAGGAGCGAGCGACAGGATCGATGTTGTCATCTGGGTTCGCAGGTTTTGAGGCGTGCAGTCCAGACCTGTGGCCCTTATTGTTTCTGACTGTCAGCTCCAAGGAGTTTCATGCACAGAAGGATTTGTACTGCACAGGAGCAACCCAGATGTCCATCACAAACGAGGGCCTGGGACGGATAGAGATGCCTCTTCCCGATGAGGAAACTGCCAAACGCTTAGGGAGGGAGGCTGGGCCGCTGTTAAATTCGATCCTGATACTTCAGAAACAGAGCGATGTTCTTCGCCGCACTCGCGACTTGCTGCTGCCGCGTCTAATCTCCGGTCAAATCAATGTGGAGGCCGTCTAAGCCATGAGTGCCCACGCCTACACTGAAGACCAGCTCGTAGAGCAACCCGCCATTGGGTTGTTTGCTGCGCTCGGCTGGCATACGATGTCAGCGTTGGAGGAAACCTTCGGGGCAGGCGGAACGCTGGGGCGTGAGACCAAGGGCGAGGTGGTGTTGGTTGAGCGCCTACGGGCGGCACTTGGCAAACTGAACGGTGCCATGCCCACTGAAGCGATTCAGACAGCCATCGACGAGCTGACCCGCGACCGCTCGGCTATGAGCTTAGAGGCTGCCAACCGCGAGTTTTATTTCCTTCTTAAAAACGGTATCCCCGTATCAATACCCGACCGTGAACACGGCGGTCAGAAAACCGAGCGCTTGCGCGTGATTGATTGGGAGCACCCCGAGAACAACGATTTTCTACTGGTCAGCCAGTTTAGTGTTACTGGAGCGCTTTATACTTGCCGCCCGGACTTGGTCGGCTTTGTAAACGGCCTACCTTGGGTTGTTATCGAGCTTAAGAAACCTGGAGTTCCTGCGAGGAACGCCTTTGATGAGAATCTTACCCATTATAAGCAGCAGATCCCGGCACTATTTTGGTTTAACGCACTACTTATAGCGTCCAATGGCACGGATAGTCGGGTCGGCTCGTTAACCGCAGACTGGGGGCGCTTCTCTGAATGGAAGCGCGTTGAGCGAGAGGACGAGCCACGCCGTGTATCACTAGAGGTAATGCTGCGTGGTATCTGTGACCGCGCCCGACTGCTAGACATAGTCGAGAATTTTACGTTGTTTTCGGAGCACAAAGCGGGGTTAGTTAAAATTCTTGCCCAGAACCACCAGTACCTGGGGGTAAACAACACAATTGCCTCCATGCTCAAAGCCCGAGAGCTGGGCCATGGCCGTGGCGGGGTGTTCTGGCAGACACAAGGCAGCGGCAAGAGCTTCTCTATGGCGTTCTTTGCGCAGAAAGTGTTGCGCAAGCTGGTGGGTAACTGGACATTTGTTGTTGTCACCGACCGCGTGGAGTTGGATAATCAAATCGCCAAAACTTTTAAAAGTGTGGGAGCGGTATCTGATACAGAAGGTGACCAGTGCCACGCCGCAAGCGGGGCGCATTTGCGTGAACTACTGAAGGGCAACCATAGATATGTGTTTACGCTGGTTCACAAGTTTCAGACGCCAGAGCCCCTCTGTGACCGCTCGGATGTTATTGTGATGACGGATGAGGCTCACCGTAGCCAGTACGACACATTAGCCCTTAATATGCGTTCCGCGCTACCCAAGGCGATGTTCCTGGCCTTTACGGGCACGCCGCTGATAGCTGGCGAAGAGCGTACCAAGGAAGTGTTCGGTGACTACGTCTCCATCTACGACTTCCAGCAGTCCGTTCAGGACGGCGCGACGGTACCTTTGTTTTATGAGAACCGCACACCAGAACTGCAGCTCATTAACCCTGACCTAAACGATGACATATACCGCCTTATTGAAGAGGCAGAGCTTGACCCTGAACAGGAGGCCAAGCTCGAACGAGAATTGAATAAGCAGTACCACATTCTTACCCGGGATGACCGGCTAGATACGGTCGCTAAAGATATTGTTCGTCACTTTCTTGGGAGAGGCTTTGTCGGCAAAGCGATGGTGGTTTCCATCGATAAGGCTACCGCATTGAGGATGCACGACAAAGTGAAGAAATATTGGGATGCGGAGACCGAACTGACCCAGAGTGAGCTGGGGCGTTATGACCTTCCCGATGCTGAAAGAGCGGAGCTTAAGCAGCGGCTTGAGGTGCTCACCTCCACAGACATGGCGTTGATTGTTTCGCCCGGCCAGAACGAAATCGCGCAGATGGAGAAGTTGGGGCTAAGCATTGAGCCTCACCGGCAGCGCATGAACGAGTCCCAGCCCGGGCTGGATGAAAAATTCAAGGACACTGAAGATCCGCTTCGCCTTGTTTTTGTCTGTGCCATGTGGCTGACCGGTTTCGATGCCCCTAGTTGCTCGACAATTTATCTTGATAAGCCGATGCGCAACCACACGCTGATGCAGACCATCGCACGTGCTAACAGGGTATTCCCAGGCAAACACAGCGGTGTTATCGTAGATTATGCCAACGTCTTTGCCTCGCTGGAGAAGGCATTAGCTATATACGGCGCGGGGGTGGGAGGAACAAGTCCCGTCAAAGATAAAAAGCAGTTGGTCGAAGCCCTGCGTAACTCAGTGAGTGCAGCTACGGCGTTTTGTGCCTCACATGGGGTTAAGTTGGACTTAATAGAGGCCGTTCCCTCTGGAAGCCTAGAGCGTCTGCAATCTTTAGAGGATGCCATGAATGCGCTGATTTCACCCGAAACACTGCGCCGTGAGTTCTTTGGGCATGAGCGCATTGTAAGCACGCTTTACCGAGCCATAAAGCCTGACCTGGCCGCATTGGAGTTCTCCGTGCGGGTGGGAGGGATATCCGCATTGGCCCAGGCTATTCTTGCCAAGCTTAACCCGAACCCGACCGATATCTCGGAAGTTATGGGGGGTATTGGAGCGCTGCTCGACACCTCAATTAAAGGGATAACAATACGAGAGTCAGGCCCCCCGGCGCTAGATCTATCCAAGATAAACTTCGCAGTTCTGGCTGATCGCTTTAAAGAGTCCAAGCATAAGAATATTGACCTTGAAGTTCTCAGGGCCGCCATCCGAGCCCAGTTGGATATAATGCTACGACTTAACCCTACCCGCGTGGATTTCTCTGAAAGATTTGAAATGCTTATTGACGGTTACAACTCCGGTAGTCGCAATATCGAAGAACTCTTTGCAGAGCTGGTGGCTTTATCGAATAGCCTCTCCGACGAACAACAGCGGCATGTGCGTGAGAATATTACAGAGGAAGAGCTGGTTATATTCGATATCCTAACTCGCCCTGCCCCTAAATTGAGCACCGAGGAAAGCGCTGAGGTGAAGAAGGTCGCTCGCGAGCTTCTGGTGCGGCTTAAGGATCTGCTGGTCTTAAACTGGCGGAACAAATCTAGCGCTCGCTCCCGGCTTAAACTGGCTATCGAGGATGCGCTAGACACCGGATTGCCGCATGCCTACACTCCGGAAATATACCACCAAAAATGTTCAGCGGTATTTGAGCATGTGTATGAGAGTTATCCCGAACGAAACAATAATATATATTCTGGCATCATACGGTAAGAACTAAGGCTGGTATATTGATGATTACAGTCCCAATTAACCCTGATATCCTGACGTGGGCTCGCGAACGATGTAAGCTTTCCCTCGAGGATCTGGCACTGTCACTTGATTTGCCCATTGATAAGTTAAAGGCTTACGAGGATGGCCGTGAAAAACCACCGCTGGGATTGCTAGAGAAATTGGCCTACTCAAAGTTAAGGGTCCCGCTCGCAGTATTCTTTTTTTCAGAGAGACCCACAATCACCGACCCCCTCACCAAAATGCGACGGCTCCCCAATTATGAGCAGGAAAAACTGTCCCAAAACACTCTGGCTGCAATTAGGCTCGCCCAGTCATATCAGGATTCTTTAGAAGAACTTGTCGGGGAAAGTGAGTTGCCATTTTCTGATTTGAGAATTGACTCATCAAACCCGATTCGTGCTGCCAAGGCTTTGCGGCAAATCATTGGATTTACACTGGAACAGCAACTTAAACTCCGTTCTCCGGAAAAAGTGTTTAAAGCTTTAAGGCACACACTCGAGAAGTGGGGGATATATACGTTCAAGGATTCACTGGAGGACAGGTTCGTCTCTGGTTTCTGTCTATTCGACGAAATATTTCCGGTTATCTTTATTAACAATTCAAATGCACCTGCTCGGCAATTATTTACATTGGTCCATGAATTCGCACATATCGTCTGTGGGGTCACAGGGGTAACAGATATAGACGAGAGATATATAGAAATGATGGCTGATCCCGACAGAGATATTGAAGTAAGATGCAATCGATTTGCTTCTCAATTTCTTTTGCCTGATTCCGAGTCGGATAAGATTGCTGGGTTGTATCGCAGGCTCGGTCCTGAGGGCATTGGGGAGATTGCAAGTATGTATTCAATCAGCCGGGAATTTGTCTTGCGCCGTTTGCTGGAAATTAAACAAGTTACAGCTGATATATATACGAAGAAGGCAGCCGAATGGAATGCTGATTACCTCAGAGGCGTTGCAAAAGGCTCGCAAGGAAACTACTACCGAACACAGCTGTCTTACCTCGGAGAGTCGTTTGTGGTCGCCGCCTTTAGAAAATTCAAATCTGGTCAGATAGACCAAAGAGATCTGGCGAGACACTTAAACATTAGAACGGCAAACGTCCTTAAGCTTGAGGCCTATCTTAGGTAGCCGATGTATATATTTGACGCCAATGTGTTCTTCACGCTTAAGAATCACTACAGGTCAGTATTTCCTAGTATATGGGAGCGCCTTGACTCCCTGGCTTCTGATGGGAAATTAATTTCTGTCAGAGAAGTCTACTCCGAAATTAAAAATGATGTCAGTCCTGTTACAGAATGGGCGCATCGCCATAGGCACATATTCCTTAACCCAAGTGATGAAGAGTTTGTGTTTATGACGGAGATATTTAAGCACAAACATTTTCAGGGATTAATCACAAAAGGGGATTTAAACAAAGGTAGGCCAGTTGCCGATCCATTTGTCATAGCTGCGGCAAGGAGATGTTCTGGTACTGTCGTAACCCAAGAGAAGTTAGTGGAGAATGGTGCAAGAATCCCAAATGTCTGCAACAGATTTGGTATTCATTGGATTAATCTGGAACAATTCTTTTTGCAGGAGCGGCTTCCGTAAGCTAAAGCCCGAACTGAATTGGGGATGCTCTAAATATATTGTGTGGGGTGTGGGGGCGCTGATGGCTATGTGGCTAAAGGTCATGTTGCCGGTTTGTGGCGCGCGAATAATCATTAAGTCGTCACGTTCCCCTATTGCTAATCCGTAGCCGTCTCGGAGACGCCCCCTGACAACAGCCCGGGCGGCTAAATTTCCGTGTGGCTACTTGTGGGGGTATGTCTTTGCTATAAGGCGGAGAATAACTCCGGTCTGATACAGATAAAACTCAACTATTTCCGGTTTTATGCTATCTCGGGGGATTTGGGTTTTGCCAGAGTGGCGTGAAGAAAATGCATGTGCAATTTTACAGTAATTGAATAGAATCTTCCCCCAGTCTGCCTCTAGTGATAAAGCTTCACAAAGCCTTGAGCGGGTTTCATCGGTGTCGAGTCTCTTGTCTGACTTGAGGATAAAGAGCGCAGCTCCCTCAAGTGCGGAATACGCGTTTGTAATAGCATCTGCATGTCTGCCGCGAAGAAAATATTCCCATGCTCCTTTAAATCGAGAGTGTGCGTCTGGAAGCTTGTTTAACCACTGAAAAGGGTCAGTGAATAGCGGCTCAAGTACGCCCGAAGAAGTTTGAAGGAAGACCCCGCCTTGGTAGGAATAACCCACATCGATTGTGGCATGAGAGAATGCAGCGAGAATATGCGCGTTAAGAGTCCTGAAAATGTCTTTTTGATAATCCTTGAGATGGTTTGCAATGGTTTGCATAATCAATAATGCGTTTTTGAAATCAGGTTTCGTGGAAGGTGATGGGATCAATGATTGAAGTCTGTTGTGGAGATTTAGGCTTTCTCCCAATTCGAACAAAGTGTTGTTTAGAATATAGGGATTATAGTTCCCGTGGATCCCATGTTCATAGCTAAAGATTCGGTCAAGGTTTTGGAGTGCTGCTTTAAATCTATTGATTAATTTCCGCCTCTCGGCAATGATGTCTGCTTCAATTCCAAGGGCATGATGGATATCTTTTTGCATATATTAATCCAGGTCTGGCATCTATTTGGTGGTGTGTTAAATAGATTTTAGCATGTCCTAGGAGTTAGTGTGAGAAGGTGTCCAGTCGGGTGTTCATCGGGTGCCCACTACCGGTACTGGGCGGGGGATTGAAAAATGACTTTATGATAGAGTTGTTAAACAATTGACCTTCCTTCTAACCTTGACCCTTTAGGTTGGATATGTTTCGCCCCGCATCCATCTATAATCCGCATAGATTCTGTTAAGTCCTAAGCTTGGTCACCATTTGGGTGTTCTGTGGTGCTGATCGAGCTTTTGGGGTGGGGGTATTGGCTCTCAATGCGCCTCCCCCTCGCTCCGTTAATCCGTTGCCGTCTCAGAGACGACACCAGACAACAGCTCGGGCAGCTATGGTCTAGCATTAAAACTTAATTAATGGCTAGAGTAGTTGAAAAAGTTTTAGAATTGCTTAAGAGAATTGGCCGTGACATAAACGGCTAATTCGCTCGCATATATGTCTAACTTAATTAAACAAATCAAAAGCATTATTGGGGACATCCTTTTCTACGCTATTGCCCCCTTCTTATTCGTTGGGGTTGTGGAGTGGGTAATCAGTAACTGGAAAGATAAAATACCTGAGACTTGGGTGCGCGCGTGGAAAGAAGTTAGAAATAATGGACTGCTTTGCGGCGTAATTGTGTCAGTCATGTTTTGGGCTTCAAGATATTCATTAAATGATGCGGAAAATATATTTCTAGACTACGCATTGATTGTTTTAGTTTTTCATGGCCTTTATTCTGGTTTACTTAAAATACTTGGCTTTTTGATTATTCCTGAGACCCCAGGAGCCTTTAATCAAAAAGTTAACACGTTCTGGAACAGGGCAGATGAATTGATTGACGAGGCAAAGGAGGGATTCATAAAAGAGAAAAGCGTTACAAAAGAGGATATGGAAGGAGATAAAGCGATTGATAAGGCAGTGCTGGTTCCCTTGAAGCGCTATCTCCTGTCGAAGGCAAAGGTGTCTGCGAAAGAAGCACTGATTAGGCTTGGGGTAATCTTTCTGTCTGTGCGTTTTGTGTACTTTGTCGGTTATTTTATTGCCTTCTTCGCTGTGATATACCATTATCTCGGACTAGTTAGCGCGCATTCTTTTGCAGTGAACACTTCGAGTGGGGGAGCCACGTATTTGGATTATATCGCGTATAGTATGGGCTTTCTGGGGATGACTGATTTTGGATTAAGTGCGGTCAGTGGCTATGCAAAAATGTTTACTGTTATACAGGTGGTCTTGGCTGTAACCTTGCTTGTCGTTATCCTGCCTTTGGTGTATTTGTTCTACGAAAGAAATATTCGGTATAGTGAGACATCTGCGGAGGATGGGGAGGGGGTTCTCGATATTGTAAGAAAGGCTTCGCAGAACGGAGAGGTAGGAAAGAGACTGTCCCAATTCGGGTTGTCTCCCAAGACGAGCGCTGATGGGAAATCAAAGGAAGAGGGGAAAGAAAATAGCCCAGCGTAACTAGATGTTGTTGGTGCCCATCGGGTGTCCAAATTGCTCAAAAACGGTAAATGGGATTCGCGAGGTGGCGCGGTTTCTCCAATGGTAAAATGAAACCTTCAAAGATTCTTTAATTTGTTAGTTTCCCCTCACCCGCTCCAAGATTTATTGTTAGGCCATCCTTAACAGGATGGTCTTTTCCTTTATGCGGGCGATGGGAATAATGCCTGACGAAGAGACTCGCTGCCGTTCGCGTGTCGCCCGCTACGGGAAGGGACTACTTCGGGGTGAAGGTTTTGTTGCCGTCCTTGTCGGTGAGGATGGTGTAGGTGCGGCCGCGCTGGCGCTGGAAGGCGGGGTTGGGCATTACTACTTTGCCTTCGGCGGTGATGAGAAAGGTTTCCTTCGCGAATTTGTCGCCGAGGTCCAGGGCTACCACGTATTCCGTGTCCTTGGCCAGGTCGGCCGGGCCCTTGACCAGCGGGAACTCGTCGAACTTCGCGCCGTACTTGATCGCTTTCAATTCGGGATACTTTCGCTGGTTGGTCGGGGTGCCCATGTCGTGGCGCAGTTCCCACAGGGTGACTGGTTTGCCCTCCGCGACCGGGCGGGTCGCCACCCGCAGCGCGGAGACGCTGTATTCGGCCTCGAGGACGAAGTAAATGTCGCCGCCGTCCATTACCACGTCCACTGGCACCGGGCCCACGCAGCCGGCCAGGCCAAAACAAAAAGCGAACAACGGTGCCGCCAGTAAAAGTTTAAGTTTCATTCTTCCCCCGTTCAGAGCAGGCGCTGGGCCTTAATTCGATTGTAGTAAACATTCGGCCTGTTGTTTGGGTGATAATAGGCCGCCTGCGCCGGCGGCATTTGATAGAATCAGAGCAGGGTCGCAGGTTTTTATCGGGGGATTAAAATGAAAAAGATTAAAGTGGATGTGGCGGTTATCGGGGCGGGCACGGCGGGGCTGTTCGCGCGGCATTCTGCCGCCAGGGGCGGCGCCAAAACCATTATACTGGACCCGGGGCCGCTGGGCACCACCTGCGCGCGAGTGGGGTGCATGCCCTCCAAGCTGCTGATCGCGGCGGCCGAGGCGGCGCACGCCGCGCGGCACGCCGGGGCTTACGGGGTAAATACCCGCGTCAGCGTAGATACGGCGCGGGTGATGAAGGCGGTCCGCAAAGGCCGCGACAACTTTGTCGGTTCACTGGACGAGGAATACCGGGAACTGCGCAAGAAAAAACTGCTGCTGGGCGAGCGCGCCGTTTTCACCGGGCCGCGCACACTGCGGGCGGGGGAGAACACCATAGAGTTCAAAGCCGCCGTAATCGCCACCGGCAGCGTGACCGTGGTGCCGGAACCTTACCGGGCCTATCCTGACTTCCTGCTTACCCGTGAGAATATCTTCGAGCTGAAAAAACTTCCGGCCAGCGTGCTGGTGGTCGGCGCGGGCCTGATAGGGCTGGAGCTGGGGCAGGCCCTGGCTAGGCTTGGCACGCGGGTGACCATACTCGGCCTGAACAGGCTGGTCGGCCCGCTGACTGACCCGGCGCTGAAGGAAGAGGCGATAAAGATTTTTTCGGAGGGGCTGGATTTCTGCCCGCATCACTCGCTGACCGGGCTGAAGCGGGAGGGGAAGCTGCTGCGGGTTTCCTACCGCGACGCCGCCGGAAAAGCGCGCTCCGGCAGGTTCGAGAAAGTGCTGATGGCCGCCGGCCAGCGGCCGGCCCTCGATGACCTGGGCCTGGAGGCCGCCGGCATTGAACTCGACGAGCGGGGCCGCCCGCAGGTGGACCCCGCCACCATGCGCGCGGGCAAGAGCCGCGTCTTTTTGGCCGGCGACGCGGATACGTTCAGGCCGGCCCTGCACGAGGCCGCTTTCGAGGGCAAGCTGGCTGGCCGCAACGCCGCCGCCTTCCCCCGCGTCACCGCGGCCGCGCGGTATCCGCAGATGGCCATAACTTTCACCGACCCGCAGCTGGCCGTGGTCGGCTCTTCCCGCCGGGAACTGAAGGCCGGCAGCTTCTGTTGCGGCGAACTGGACTACGGGGAGCAGGGCCGGGCCGTCATTATGAACTCCGGGCGCGGCAGGCTGCGGGTTTACGGCAAGAAGGGCTCCGGGCTGCTGTTGGGCGCGGAAATAGTTGGCCCCCGCGCCGAGCACGCCGCGCATTTGCTGGCCTGGTGCATCGGACGGGGACTGACGGTGGGCGAATTGCTGCGCCTGCCGGTTTATCACCCGGTCTTGGAAGAGGGGCTGCAGAGCGCCTTGCGGGACCTCGCGGCCAAATTGAAGGGGGGCCGCGCCTGCGCCTGCGGCGAAAAAGCCCCCGGCGCCTGAACGGCGCTGCGTCCGGTTTACTTCAGCTCTTCTATGGCCTTTTCCACCAGGGTGACGTAGGTCATCACGCTGGAGCCGCCTACCAGAACGGCCACCATGCTGGCTTCGAGGATCTCTTCCTTGGTCCAGCCGGATTCCAGGCAGTGCTTAACGGCCGGAGGCACGCAGATGGGGCATTTCTGGGAGACGCTGGCCACGAGCAGGAGCAGCCACTTGGTCTTTTCGGGGAGCTTGCCCGCTTTGGTCAGGGCGGCTTTATGGTTTATAAAGGCTTCGTATTCGGCCGGGATAGCCTTGCGGATATCCACCATCAGCCTGTTGAATTCGGTCATCGTGTTCTTGACGTCGTATTGCATTATTTCCCTCCTGATTTTTTACCCGTAAGATAATTATAGATAAAAAAAGGCCGCCCTTCAGGACGGCCTTTTTTGCGCGCGGGGCGCCTACTCCGGCAGCAGGGAGACCGACATCCAGTAGGAGCTGAACTGGCCCATCAGCGAGTGGTAGCCGTCGAAGGAGTCGGGCTTGGTCAGGAACGAGGCCGCGCCGCATTCGTAGCTGCGCGAGACGTCCTCGTGCGAGGCGGAAGAGGTCA
Source organism: Elusimicrobiales bacterium (assembly GCA_050174915.1). Classification (GTDB taxonomy): domain Bacteria; phylum Elusimicrobiota; class Elusimicrobia; order Elusimicrobiales; family UBA9959; genus UBA9959. Next base: position 117,144 of record JBFXJL010000002.1, read on the forward strand.
GCATCACCACTGGGATCTTCCGGAGCGCCTTGTCCGCCTTCATTGCCTTGAGCAGCGAGAAGCCGTCCATGCCCGGCATATTGATGTCCAGCAGCAGCAGGTCCGGCAGGACGTTCTTGCGGCCGGCGAACTTGCCGGTGCAGTTGAGATACTCCAGGGCCTCCCGGCCGTCCGTTGCCACCTGCAACTGATGCGGTATGGCCAGCTTGGCGAAGGCGTGCTTGGCCATCAAGGCGTCGTCCTCGTTGTCGTCCACCAGCAGGATGCTGAGCTGCGGGCCAAAGGTACTCATATCCCCTCCTTGTCTGGAACAGAAACAGCCTTGCGGCCTAACGACCAAGCCCTGCTTGTCGTTACGGCCGCTGCCCCTCAAGGATAATATAGCAGGCCTATTAAGGATATCAAGGTGATAGTGTATACACTCCTTAAGCCAACGTCGGGGCCAGAGGGCCCAGACCGGGGGACCGGGGGGGCCTAGGCGGGCCTGGGCATTAATACGGGCCGGGGCTGGGCACTTGGCCTCTTATGAAAAAGCCGTATTTGCGATAAACTATCTGTAATGAATCACGACAAAAACCTTACCATCAAGTCCGCCGCGGTTTTCCTCTCCCTGGTTTGCGCCCTGCAGGCGCCGGCCAACGCCAATAACTTCTCCTCCTTCTTCGAGGGCTCCGACAAGGGCTCCATGGCCGACCTCGTGAACGGCCTGCGCAACGGCGGCGCCAACGTGCCCGACCCCAAAGCCCCGACGCCCGAGCCCAGCCAGCCCCAGCCCGGCAACAACGAGCTGCTGCACTTCTGGGAAGACCTCAAGAGCGACGTTTTCGACGACATCTGCAAGGACATCGAGATCCCGATAGACGCCGGGTTCGACATCGCCGACATCGGCGGCGTGGAAGGCAAGTTCAAGCGCTACATGAAGCAGTACCCGGACAACAAGATCGCCGTGATCGACGAAGTGGGAGTCAGGCTGGACGGCGGCCATACCGCCAGCGACCTGCTCAATATCGCCGGCAATTCCTTTAACATAGGCTTTAACGGCAGGCTGGAAGGCAAGTCGGTGGTGGTGCGCAAGACCGAAGAGAGCAAGTACTGCAAGAACCTGCTGAAGATCGTGGACCTGCGCAAGGTCAAGACCATCCTCCCCATCAACGAGAAGCGCATCCGCGAGATGGGCGTAAACGAGATCTGGAAGTTCCCCGCCGTTCTGCGCGCCGGCATCAGCGGCGGCATAGGCGCCGCCGTGCAGCCCTGGGCCACCGTATCCTTCTCGCTGGGCACCTCCCGCGAAATGAAGCCCTCCGTGACCCTCTTCAGGATGGACGAGAACCGCCTGCGCCTGCGCATCCGCCTGGACCGCATCCACGTAAAGAGCGCGGCCGCCTCGGCCGGCACCTCCTTCGACGCGGGCATGCTGGGCCTGCCGGAAGCCGAAGGCTTCCTGATGAAGGAACTCAACAAGACCGTAGTGAAGGAATTTAACAAGTACCTGGCGCTGAAGTTCGGCCTGTCCCACACCCGCGCCAAGGGCAAGAAGATGCTGCTCGAGTTCATCATCGACCCCAAGGACCCCGCCCAGGTGGCCAAGCTGGTGGAGTTCCTCAGGGGCGACCTGAGCATCATAAAGCGCCTGATAGAGATGGGCGTGCGCTTTAACGACTTCTCCGACATGGACGACAACGCCGCCGGCCAGGCCGCGCTGCAGAACGTCACCGAGGTGGCCGGCGACAGCCTGGGCCTGAACTCCACGTTCGCCGGGTCCAACCACTTCAACAGCACCTCCAACGGCATGAACTTCATGCTGCCCGTAGCGGTGCACAGCGAATCCTCCACCGGCCAGCGCTACGACCGCTACCAGACGATGGGCGGCGAGGAAGTGCTGCACGTGCACAACGCCTCCAAGAACCAGTCGGTCAGCAACGTCAACATCCCGATAGTGGGCAAGATCTTCAAGCACAACACCAACCAGAACTTCTACGTGGTCAACTACGAGGACAAGAACGGCCAGGTGTCCGACGCCGCCGTGGTGTACCAGCGCTACGAGGGCTTCATCAAGCACAACGAGCGCGACGCCGGCGGCATGGTGGAGAACATGAACGAGATCCTGAAGTTCGCCGGGACGTTCGGCAACGGCGTCAACAAGGACTTCATGGTGGACGTGAACGCCCTGTTCCCCCGCCTGGACCCCGCCAACGCCACCGAAGTGGACGAATGGGGCAACCCGGTGCTCGACACCAAGCGCTACAAGTCGGCCATCATGTCCTTCTCCCTGGTCTTCACCCAGAAGGCCGTGAACTCCATCCTGGTGGCCCCGGCCATCACCGTAATGAGGGCCGTGCTCAACGTGATGGAAGGCCTGGACCGCGAGATCCTCGAGAAGGTCCGCCACCTCTTCAAGATGGACAAAGAGGGCAAGGTGGATTACGACTGGAAGGCCGCCAACAAGATCCTGCGCGACTACGAGCGCCAGGACGACAACTTCGACCCGCTCTCCGTGGTCAACTCCTTCTGCACCAACGCCTCCCGCATCATCGCCGACATCGCCAGCGTGCGCGCCGAGGGCGACCAGAAGGCCCGCGCCGAGCGCCTCTCCAAGGTGCTGGGCGGCAAGGGTAAGAGCCGCGTGGGTTACGAGAACATGCTGCAGGTGCTGATACAGCTCGTCGACGTGAAGGACATTTACGCCAAGATGGACGTCAAGACCGACAAGCGCATCAAGGGCGAGGAGAACGTCGCCAACAGCTACAACATGTACAACAACAACCTGCAGGCCGGCTACGGCGAGCAGCTGGGCCAGGCCAACTCCCTGCGCGACCGCTTCGCCGACCCCTCGATCCTTAGCGACTAAGGCCTCTCTGAGCGAATAAAAAGCCCCCGGCAAAAACCGGGGGCTTTTGTTTTCATGGGAAAATGTATATTTTCAAATGAAAAGAAATAGCCCGGCAGTAGCAGTTTCCGCTGCTGCTCTGCATCTGGCATTAAAAATGCTCTGTTTAGGTTTAGCATGTTAAATCTAAAGAAAGGGGTGCTGGCTGTTATGAAAGAATTCGCCGGGGTCTGGCTAGGGGCGCTCGCCATCTGCGGGCTGTTGGCGCAGCTCCCCGCGCCCTGCGGGGCCGCGGGCATGGAGGGGCTGCGCGCCTCCGGGAACAACTTCAGCCTGCCTGCGCTGACCAGGGTGCGCCCCTACCAGCTGCCGGATAAGCCGTGGGCGGTCGAGCCCGGCCCGCTGCTGCCGCCGGAGGTGGCGGCCAGGGTGCCGGAGCTGGGCATTCAGCTCGACGACTGGGATCTCTGGCGGCTGGAGGAGAATTACAATTTCTGGCGCAAGGCCGGCCCCGCGCTCTGGCCGGGCGTGACCGGCGTGGAGGCTACCCCGATACAGCTGGTTTTCCCCGGCAGGTACAACGTCCTTCTAGGCCATCAGCGGCCGCCCGCCGACTGCCTCCCTTTCTCGGACCGGCTGCCGAAGGAGCGCTTCTGCTACCGCAAGGACGCGGTCTTCGTGCACGGGGCTTTTATGGGAGACCTGAACGGGGAGGATACCGTTTCCATAAATACGCTGGGCGAGATGGACAGCTACGGCGCACAGGTTATGGGCGCCCCCGGCTACCGCCATGACTACCTGGCCAATGCCGCCACGCAGAACCACGAATTGTTTCACGCCTTCCAGAACCGGGAAAGAAAGCTGCTGCCGCAGGAGGCCGGCTATCCCCGGGTAAGCAGGCTGGATTATCCCGACAAGAACCCCGGGCTGAATATGCTGCTGGGGCTGGAGGCCCGTATCCTGACCGGCGCGCTGGATGCCGGCGGCCCCGCGCTCCGGGAGCTGATGAGGGATTTCATGGCCGTCAGGGCGGAGCGCTACGCGCTGCTGTCGCCCAAGGCCCGGCTCATCGCCGGCTATATGGAACTGATAGAGGGGACCGCGCAGTATATCTCCTACGCGGTGCAGCTCGGGGTCAACCCGGGCCTGGTGCCGTTGCCGGAAACCATTTCGGACCCTCGCTTCACCGGTTACGCCGCCCGGGACAGTATCTCCGCCTCGTTAAGGCCCAGGCTCGCGCAGCTGCACCTGCACCAGTCCGTCAGGACCTGCGTCTTCGCTTACCAGTCCGGCGCCGCGCTGGCGCTGGCGCTGGACCGGCTGGACCCGTCGTGGAAGAGCGGGCTATTCAGGACCTGCTCCGGCAAGAGCTGCTCGCTGGATACGCTGGTAGGCCGCTTGGTGGAGCCCGACAATACGCCCGCCCGCCTGGCGCGCGTGAAGGCGCGTTACGAGGCCGCGCGCCTGCTGGCCGAAAGCGAGGCCGACCTGGCCGAGCTGCTGGCGGCCGACAAGAAGCTGATAGAAGAATTCCGCGCCCTGCCCGGGCCGCGCGTGCGGCTGGCTTTTCCCGGCACGCCCCCGGACGACATAGCGGTAGTAGCTCCGGCGAAGCTCGCGGAGTACGGCGCGGAGCGGCTCTACCGGGACGGCTGCTACGGCGTTCAGTACGCTAAAGGGCTGGAGCAGTATGATGTGGAAATACTGGTGAAAGCCCCGGGCCTGCTGGACCTGCGGAGCATGGCGCTGGAACTGGCGCTGCCGGCCGGCGCGCCGGGCGTTTCCGGGATAAAAGCCGACTCGGTGCGGCAGAGCGGCGGCGAGACCGTCTACGAGGGCAATGTCTCTCTGGACAACGGCGTCTTCCGCTGGAAAGGCGACAAGCTCGCCGTGGCCGCGAGCGACGGCGGGACGCTGTTGTCCTTCTACCCGGCAAAATAAACCTTTAAATAAAAAAGCCCCCGGCAAAACCGGGGGCTTTTGTTTTTGCCGGCAGGCTTACCTGATCTTGCCGTCCACGCCGAAGATGTAGGCCATCAGGGCGGCGCGGGCCCACATGCCGTTGCGCTCCTGCCGCCAGAACACGGCGCGGGGGTCGTCGTCCACGGAGACCTCTATCTCGTGGCGGCGCGGCAGCGGGTGCATGATCACGCAGGTCTTCTTTATCTCCTTCAAGTGCTCCTGGCGGAAGTAGAAGGGAGAGTAATCCACCCCCTTGCTCTCGCCGGACTTATCATGCTCGTCCTGTATGCGCGTCATGTAGATGGCGTCGGCCGTCTTCATCACGCCCCTGAAGTCCTCGGTCTCCTGGAAGGGGATGTTGTGGCGCTTGAGGAAGTCCAGGATGTCGGCCTCCATGCGGAACTCTTTGGGCGAGACGAAGGACAGCGAGATCTTCCTGTAGTTCTTCATCAGGTAGGACAGCGACCGCACGGTGCGGCCGCGCTTGAGGTCGCCCACCATGACGATGTGCTTGTTGTCAATGTCCCCGTTGAAGCTGCGGTAGAGGGTGTAGACGTCGAGCAACGCCTGCGTGGGGTGCTGGTCCTTGCCGGAGCCGCCGCTGATGATGGGCACGGGGCGGCCGGTGCGGTTCATCAGCCAGGCCGTCTTCTCCACGAAGCCCGGAGTGGGATGGCGCATGATGATCAGGTCCACGTAGCTCGAGAAGGTGCGCACCGTGTCCTCGGGCGTCTCGCCTTTCACCTCGGAGGAGGTGGAGGAGTCGCGGATCTCGCTGGTCTTCACGCCCAGCACGTGGGCCGCGTTGAGGAAGGACATGAAGGTGCGGGTGGAGGGCTGCGCGAAGTAGAGCATGGCCCGCTTGTCGGAGAGCAGCCCCGAGATGTAGTCGGCGCCGTCCTTGTGCTGCGTCACCTCGCGCAGGCGGTCGGCGGTGCGGAACAGCAGCGTCAGCAGGTCGCGGTCCAGCTGCTGGGCGAACAGGCAGTCGTACAGGCGCCCGTCGTTGGAGAAGAAGGGGATCTTTTCGGAGACGGGGCGGGGATAGAAATTCTCCCAGTCCGGCTGCACACTGGTCATTTCCTGTGTTCGCTGCATGAGGGCTCCTTGTATTTAGGCAAACCGCCCGGGCGGTTGCGCCAGCGGGCGGTAACGGCGGGCAGGCCGGCTGGCGGGCTAGATCTTTTTGACCAGGTCCAGGAGGTCCAGTCTGCGGCCGTGGCCTATCTTTACCTTGGCCAATACGGTGCCGCTGACGGCGTCCTTACGCGGGTCGTTCTCGTTGAGGAAAAATTTTTCTATGCCGTAGAGGGCCGTCATGCCCCCAAAGCCGTGCTGCAGGCTGGCTGAGACCCAGCCGGGCTCCTGCGGGGGATTGGTCCGGCAATCCACGGCCTCGTGCACGGGGACAGGGCCGCTTTCTATGAATACCGTCTTGCCGAGATGCGCCAGCTTTACGAATACCGGGCCGAAATTCCTGAGGTTCCGGCAATTGCCGGCCGTGGGCCGCGAGATGTCATAGGTGAGGGCCACGTAGGTGCCGCTGATGAGGTCCCGGGGGTCCACCGGCGCTGTCTCCAGGTAGAACTCGGGGGAATCGGCGTTGCGCGAGGAGAGCAGCCAGCCGCCCCAGGCGGCGAAGAAGAACAGCTGGACCAGGAGGGCTATGCGGAGTTTGCTCATTTCTTCACCGATTCTATCAGGGCCTTGCGGCCCTGGTTGACGAAATAGGCCAGCGCCCCGAAGGCCAGGCCGGTTATGATAAAGGCTAAGCCGCTCTTGAGCAGGCCGCCGAAAAGGTCCACGAAGCGGGTTATGGCCGTGAGGGTGATCACCAGCACGCCGCGGTTGATCAGCCGCTCGTTGGCGGTCCTGGCGCCGCTGACTATGCAGGCGGCGCCGTAGGCGGCCAGGATCAGGTTGGCGATGACGGCCAGTATCTTGGCCGAGCCCTCGCTGGCGTCGAACAGCAGGAACGCGCCCAGCATGGAGGCCGCCAGCAGCGCTTTGGCCAGGTAATCCTCGGTGGCGCCCTCGGGGAACATGCGCTGTTTCCTGAAGAGCGCGCTGACCAGCGCGCCGGCGAAAAGCAGCCAGGTTATAGCGCCGCCCGCGGCTGTGTCGGCGGAGCCGCCGTAGCCGGAATAGGAGTCGGGCCGGTAATGCCAGAAGAAGGTCATCAGGTATACCGCCGCGGTCCAGGCGTTGAGCGGCAGGCCGGCTTTTTCTTCCGCGGTCTCGCGGCCGTAGGTGAGCCACAGCACCGCCAGCGACATGCCGGTCAGCAGTATGAGGGCGTTGGAATGCACTCGTATCGCCGTGTCGGTCACCATCATGACGAAGAGCCACACCACGCCGGCGCCCAGCGGCAGGCCCAGGCGCTTGCCGGGGTAGAGCCCTGCGCCGGCCCCCAGCACGCCCAGCGCCAGCGCCCAGTGCCAGAGAGGCTGGGCAATGTCGTTGCGGCGGGCGGTCAGGGAGAGCAGGTTGGCGGAGTCCAGCGTGCCCCAGTAGAGCACGGCGAACAGGAGTATGGAGGTCAGGTAGGCGGCCAGAGGGCGCCGGGAGAGCAGCGCCAGCGGGGCGGAGAGGCCGGCCCAGACCAAATAAGGCTTAACGGGGTCGCCGCTGAGATTGAAGATCTGCGCGTACAGGCCGATGCCCAGCACCGGCATGAAGAACCAGAGGGTTTCCAGCGGTATGGCGGCGGCGGGCTTGTCCTCAAGGCGCAGCACCGCCTCGCCGACGCCGTAGAAGAGCAGCAGGAAGGCGCCCATCTTGGCGATGGCCCCGATCTTGTCCCAGTTGCTGGCCACTACCAAAATGAGGCCCAGCGCCACGAATAGCCCGGCGGCCGCGCCGATCCAGTGGGCGGCTTTGAAAGAGGCGAAGGTGCGCATCGAATACGAGCGCTCCCAGACTTTGTCCGCCTGTTCTGGCGTGATGAGCCCCGCCGCAGCGGCGCCCTGCAGGTCGGTTTTGAGTTTAGAATGGTAAGACATAACCCCTTTGAAATTATACGAAATTAAATCCGCCTACCGGGAAGCCAGTATAAAGGAGAGCAGGAAGGCCGCGCTGACGACGTACATCAGCGGGTGCACCTCGCGCCAACGGCCGCGGGCCAGCCGCATGGCCGTGTAGGCGATGAAGCCGAAGCCTATGCCGTAGCTGATATTGTAGGTGAGCGGTATGCCGACCACCGTCAGGAAGGCCGGCAGGGCCTCGTCGAATTTGTCCCAGTCTATGTCGCGCACCGCCTTCATCAGCAGCGAGCCCACTATCACCAGCGCGCCGGCGGTGATGGGGTAGACGAAATAAGCGCCCTGGCCCGGCGCGGTGAAACCGCTGTCCACCAGCAGGCAGTATTGCTGCGCGTTCTCCAGGCGGAAGCCGCCGCCTATCATCTGCACCAGCGGCGCGAAGAAAGCGCACAGCGCGAAGAGCAGGCCCGTGACCACCGGGGACAGGCCGGTGCGACCGCCCTCGGCCACGCCGGCGGCGGATTCCACGTAGGTGGTGATGGAGCTGGCCCCGAACAGGCCGCCCGTGACCGCCGCCGCCGAGTCCACCAGCAGGATCTTGTTAAGGTCCTGCACCGAGCCGTCCTTGTTGACGAAGCCGGCCTGCTCGCCCACGGCCACCACCGTGCCCATGGTGTCGAAGAAGTCGGTGAGCATGAGGGCGAAGATGACGAAGCCCAGCGCCGGCGTGAGCGCCTGGAACAGGGCGGGGGTGCCGTTGACGTACTGGAAAGGGGCGAAGAAGGTGGAGAAGTCCGGCGCGGCGAAGGCGGCGGAGGGGGCCGAGGCGACGCCGAGCAGCAGCGCCGCGGCCGCCGCGGCCAGGATGCCCCAGAGGATATCGCCTTTTACTTTGGCGGCCATGAAAAAGGCCGTCGAGAAGAAGCCGACGAGGGTTACCCAGACGTAGGGGTGCGAGAAGTCCCCGAGCGAGACCAGCGTTACGGGGGCGGGGCGGATGAGGCCGCCCTGGTTGAGGCCGATGAGGGTGATGAACAGGCCTATGCCCACGCCGATGGCGCGCTTGAGGTTGAGCGGGATGGCGTTCATCACGGCCTCGCGGAAGCCGGTGAGCACGAGGGCCAGGATCAGCAGGCCTTCTACGAAGACGACGCTCATGCCCACCTGCCAGGGCACGTTGGCCTGCTGGAAGCCGATGACGGAGAAGGTGACCACGGCGTTGATGCCCATGCCGCTGGCCAGCGCCAGGGGGCGGTTGGCGACCAGCCCCATCAAGATGCTCATCACGGCCGCCCCGAGGGCGGTGGCGGTGACGGCGCCCGCGAACGGCACGCCGGCGGCGGAGAGGATACCGGGGTTCACGAAGATGATGTAGGCCATGGTCAGGAAGGTGGCCGCGCCTGACAGGCACTCGGTCTTTAAATTGGTGCCGCGCTCGGCAAATCTGAAGAATTTATCCATGCTGCTAATTTAGCATATGTATTTAGCGGAAGTCGCGCGGCCGTATTTTATAGAATTAACCTATGAAAGAGATCATCGGAGAGCTCAAGACCCACCCGCTGGCCCTGTTCGCCGACTTCCGGCGCCTGTTCGTCGGGCGCATCATCTCGGCCGTGGGCGACAAGTTCTTCTCCATCGCCATCGCCTGGTGGGTGCTCTCCACCGCCGGGGAGCGGTCCAAGTTCCACCTCGGCCTCATCATGGCGGTCAACGTGCTGCCGGTGGTGCTGTTCGGGCCGCTGCTGGGCACGCTGTCCGACCGCGCCAACAAGCGCCTGGTGATGCTGGCCGCCGACGCCGCGCGCGCCGCGCTGGTGCTCGCGCTCGCGCTGCTGCTCTTCAGCGGGAAGTTGAACCTTTGGTGGCTTTACTCCATCTGTTTCCTGATCGCGGGTTTCGGGCCGCTGTTCGAGTCGGCCGTGGCGGCCTCCATCCTGCGGCTGACCTCGCCGGAGAAAATGCCGCAGGCGGTGGCGGCCGACGCCTCCGTGCTGCAGCTGTCCAACGTGTTCGGCTCGGCGCTGGGCAGCGTCCTGATGGCCGCCGCCGGCGTGGCCGGGGCCTTCCTGTTCAACGCGGCCGGCTACGCCGCCTCGTTCGCCGCCGTGCTGGGGATCAAGACCGACCTGGACCCGGAGGCGAGGACGGAGAGCTCCTTCATCGCCGAGTTCAAGGAGGGCCTGGCCTACACCTTCGGCCACCGGCCCATCCTCTCGCTGATTCTCGCTTTCGCCCTGTTCAATTTCTTCGTGTCGCCCATCCTCATCCTGATCCCGATGCTGGTGAAGTTCCGCCTCAACGAGTCGGTGACCTGGCTGGCCGTGTTCGAGACCTTTTTCGCGCTGGGCTCGGCGGCCCTGGCGGCCTCGCTGAGCTTCAGGAAGGGCTACGTCAATATCTACGGGTGGCTGTTCGCTTCGGTGCTGCTGATGGGGCTGAGCTTCGGCGGGCTGTATTTCGCCCACAACAAGTTCCTGGTCTGCGCGCTGCTCTTCGGCGCGGGCGCGGCGCTGGGCGGCGGCAACACGCTGGCCCTCACGCTGTTCCAGGCCACCGTGCCCGACGAGATGAAGGGCCGGTTCTTCTCGGTGCTGACCACGCTGGCCTACGCGGTGATGCCGCTGGCCTTCATGGTCAACGGCGTGCTGGCCGAGCGGCTGTCCGTGGATTTCTGCATAGCCATGAACGCCGCGGCCGTGCTGGCGCTCTCCTTCGTCATCCTGCTGCTGCCGCGCATAGACTACAAGCCAGCCTAGCTCCCGGAGGGAAATGAAAAAGGCCGCGCGGGCGGCCTTTTTCAGTTGTGCGGGAGCGGCTTCAGGCCGGGTTGGGGATGTCGATGAACTCGGTCTTCACGCCGAACTTCTTTTCCAGCACGCCGGCCAGCGCCTGCACGCCGGGCTTCTCCGAATTGTAATGGCCGGCCGCTATGAAGTTGGAGCGCGTCTCGCGGGCATACTCCTGAGTGCTCTCGCTCACCTCGCCGGTGAGGTAGAGGTCCAGCCCGGCCGCCGCGGCCTGCTCGAACAGGCGCGCCGCGCCGCCGCTGACCGCGCCTATGGTGCGGATCTTCTCCGTGCCGAAGCGGAAGCAGAGCGGCTCGGCGTCCAGCTTGATGGCCAGGGCCGCGGCTATGTCGTTTATGGTCTGCGGCTTGGGCAGGGTGCCGCGCCAGCCGATGGCCTGGCCGTCATAGCTGCCGAAAGGCTTCAGGCCCCGGGCGCCGAGCAGGGACAGCAGGCGGGCGTTGTTTCCGACTACCGGGTGCTTGTCCAGCGGCAAGTGCCAGGCGCAGAGCGAGAGCCCGGCGCTAAAAAGAGTTTCCAGTTTGCGTTTGAGGGGGCCGGTAAAGGTCTGCGCGTGGCGCTCCCAGACCAGGCCGTGATGCACTATCAGCATGTCGGCGCCGCAGGCCGCGGCCCGCCTTATGCATTCCAGCGAGGCCGAAACCCCGAAGGCTATTTTTTTGACTTGGCTCCTGCCCTCGGCCTGCAGGCCGTTGAGCGAGGCGTCCCTGATATTGCGGGAGTCCAGGTAGGACTCCGTGAAAGAAACTATTTTGTCCCTGTCGGCCATAGCCCCTCCTGAGTTTAACTGGCGGTCAAAGCTTGCCGGGCCGCACGGCGTAGATGTAGCCGTTGGCGACGTCCTCGGCGATGTAATCTGTGATAGCGTACTCGTTGCCGGCGGGGGCCAGCAGCAGCGCGGCGTAACTCCAGAAAGCGGGCGTGCCGCGCATGGCGGCGGGAGGCACCAGCACTTTTATCCAGCCCTGCTCCGAAGTGACGCGCAGGTTGGCGGTCTTGGCCGGGCCGCGGGGGGTGAGCTTGTGCAGCGCGGCCCCGGCGGGGGTAATCTCCAGGGCGTACTCCCAGGCGTTCTCGGGGAAAAGCCTGAACGGCCGGCCTTCCAGCGGGCGGGTGGCGCCGGCGCGCGGCCGGTGGTTGACGTCCATGTAGAGGTCCAGCCTGAGGTGGCTGAAGCCCGAGGCGTTATTGTGCGCGTTATCCAGCGCGGCCGGTTTGAACTGGAACAGCGTGCCGTCGCGGCCGTTGGTGACCTTGAGCGCGGTCAGTTTCCAGATACTGGCGGCGTCGGCGGAGGAGGGCAGGCCGGGGGTGGCGGCCGGGGGGGCGGCGGGCCGGTCGGAGTTTGTGATCAAAAAACCGCCCGGCAGCTTTTCCACGGCCAGTTTGCCGGCCGCGCCCGCGCCGGCGTCGGAGTCGGCGTCGGTCAGGCTGGAAAAGGCCCAGGAGGGCGGTTGCTTGTTCATGAGGCGGTAGGCGTTGGCCAGGGAGCTGCGCAGGCCGGTCTCGGCTTCGGAGGCCGCCTCGGGTTCGGCGGAGGCCAGGGCCAGCAGCGTGGTCCCGTCCTCGGCCGAGAAATATTCCTCGAAGGCCGGCGCGGCCTTGCGGTAGTCGCCTTGCGCGGCGTTCAGGTGCAGCATCAGGTCGGCGCGGGTGCGGGCCAGCGCCGACAGCGCGCCGGCCTGCAGCCGGGCGGAGGCGAAGCGGGAGTAGTCGCCGGCCCACGGCGAGGCGGCGGCCGCGATCTCGCCCGGCTCGGCGGCCGTGGAGACTGCGGTCTTGAGGGCGTCGGAGACGGTCAGCCTGGCCTGCGGCACCAGGGATTTCAGTTCGGCCGCCAGCAGGGCGCGCAGGGCGGCCGGGTCGGGCGCGGCGGTCTCGTCGAAGATCACGAAGGGGCCGTTGGCGGCGGTTGTGGAGTAGGGAACGAAAGGCACGGCGTAGACCCCGCCGGCCTGCATTACGGCGGCGGCCGTGGAGGCCAGCGGGCCGCAGGCTATCCAGCTGACGCCCAGCGCGCGGGCGAGCGGGAAGTAATCCGCGGTCAGCCCGCCGGGCGGCGACACCAGGCCCGCCGGGGCCTTGCCCAGATCTTTCAGGGCGGCGTCCCTGGCCCGGCTGAGCCGCAGGGAGAGGAAATAGGGGGCTGACTGCATGGCCGCGGTAGAGGGCTTGTTCTCCCATTTCACCTCGCCGGCGCCGGGATAATAGAGCAGCGGCAGCGGCGGGTCGCCGGCCGGGCGCAGGGCCAGTTCCAGGCGGCCTTCGGCCTCCAGGGTTTTCAGGCGCGGGGCCAGGCTCTTGGGCAGCGAGGAAAAAGCCGCGGTGAGCCGCAGGGCCGTGTCGGCTTCCAGCGCGGCCGTCACTTCTTCCAGGCCGGCTTCGCCCGACGGCACCCAGAGGTAGGCCTGTTGGGCGGAAGACGGGACGGAGCCAATGAACAAAGCCGCGGCAAGCGCGAGAGAGAAGCTGTTTTTCTTCATGTTATTTTACGGTAAGCACCGAGACTTTGCGGCCGGACTCCATGTCGGTGTCGGGGTTGAGCGGGTCCAGCACGTCCTGTCCGTCGATGCGGCAGAGATATTTATATTTACCCGGCGGCAACGGCACTATAGCCTCCCAGGTCTTGGCGTCCTTCTTGGTGAGGACCAGGGCTTCGGGATTCCACCTGTTGAAATCGCCGGCTATGCGCACGTCCTTGGCGCCGGCTATCTTGATGCTGAATTTGGCGAAGCGCAGCTCGGGCTGCGGGGCTTCCGGGGACTTGTCGGCGCGGGCGTGCATCGACGGGATGACGGCGGTGCGCGAGGGCTTTATGGTGGCCACGTTCCACTGGCCTACGAAGTTGAAATATTTCTTGATGGCGTTGTTGAAGATGACGCTGGGCACGCTGACGAGGCCGAACACCGCCGCCGCCAGCAGCAGCAGCATGGACTTGCGTTCCATCATTTTTCGGCCTCCGTCTCGAGGCGGGGCCGCAAGCGCACTTCGGCGCCCAGCTGCTCCGCCAGCTCGCGAAACTTGGCCAGGTCCACGTCCTTGTCCTCCACCACCGAGGCCACGGCCTCGGGCAGCAGCAGCGACGCTTCGCGGATAAATTCTTTTACTTTTTCGAAGCCGGTGTCGGCCCAGGGGTCCATCGGGCGCATGCGCTCGCGCCACTGAACCGGGTCGGCCGAGTTCAGGCTGACGTGGACGGCGTCTATGAGGCCCTTCATCTCTGGGACCACGTTGCGGCCCCAGACGGCGTTGGCCAGGCCGTTGGTGTTGAGGCGGATGCGGAGATCGCGCGGCAGCGGCTCGGCGCGGCCGTTGCGGATCATGCGCGCGCAGGCCAGCAGGGCCTCCAGGCGCATGGTGGGCTCGCCGTAACCGCAGAAAACGAATTCCTTGAACGGGGCCGCGGCCCACTCGGCCTTGGCCAGCGCCAGCACCTCGGCCGGAGAGGGTTCGGCGCCCTGCAGGTTGAGGTCGCTGCCGTGGTAGTCCATCTTCCAGGAGTTCTTGACGCAGAAGACGCAGGCCGTGGGGCAGCGGTTGGTGAGGTTCACATAGAGGCCCTCTCCGTGGCGGTAGACGATGCTTGGCTTGTGTTCTTCCATAGGTTCGGCGGTTCCTAAACCCGCTTTTATTATTCTATCATTTAGAGCGTGAGAATTCTGATAGCTCCCAACGCCTTTAAAGGCACTTTGACGGCGGCGCAGGCCGGGGCCGCCGTGGCGCGGGGCCTGGCGCGCGCCTGCCCCGGCGCCAGGCTGGAGGTCCTGCCCATAGCCGACGGCGGCGACGGCCTGCTGGAGGCGCTGGCCCCCGTCCTGGGCGGGCGCTTCCAGACGGCCCGGGTGGAGGGCCCGCTGGGAGGCCGGCTGCGCGCGCGCTGGCTGAGCGCCGGGCGCACCGCCGTCATAGAGATGGCCGAGGCCGCGGGCCTGCGGCGCCTGGCCGGCAGGGAGCTGAAGCCGCTGGACGCCTCCACCCGGGGCGTGGGGCAGCTGATGCTGGCGGCCGCGCTCGGCGGGGCCAGGGAGATCGTGGTGGGCCTGGGCGGCAGCGCCTCCAACGACGGGGGCGCCGGCTGCGCGCAGGCCTTCGGTTTTTCGCTGACGGACGCCGCGGGGCGCGAGATAGGGCGGGGGGCGCGCGGCCTGGCTTCCCTGGCCGCGGTGTTCCCCGGCCGCGCCAGGCGGCTGCTGCGCGGCGTTACCGTGCGCGGCCTGGCCGACGTGAAGAACCCGCTGTGCGGGCGCCTGGGCTCGGCCCGGGTCTACGGGCCGCAGAAAGGCGCGGGCCCCGCCGAAGTGGCCTTCATGGAGAGAGCCCTGCTGATTTACTCCCGGGCGGTGAAAAATTCCCTCGGGACGGACGTGGCCCGCCTGCGGGGCGGGGCGGCGGCCGGCGGCCTGGGCGCCGGGCTGGCCGCCTTTTTCGGCGCCGAGCTGGACGACGGTTCGGCCTACGTGCTGGAGCGCGCCGGTTTCGGGCGGGCCCTGGCCCGGGCGGACCTGCTGGTGACCGGGGAGGGGCGCTTCGACGAACAGACTTTTTACGGCAAGGCCCCTGGGGCCGCCATCGCGGCCGCCAGGCGCCGCGGCATACCGGCGCTCGTGGCCTGTGGCGCCTCCGCGCTGCGGGACGGCGCCGCGCTGGCCAGGCGCGGAGTGCGCGGCGTCATCGAAGCCGGCCCCTCCCGGCGCCCGGCCGCCGCGCTGGAAGCCGCCGTGTTCAGGGCCGCCCCGGCCCTGCTGGCCGCCCTCCGGCCGGGCCGGGTTTGAGTTCTCCCCTTAATTTTATTATTATATATATCCTTCGGAAGGTTCCGGCCGAGGCCGGCCTATCGGTATAAAGAGAGGACTGCATGAGCTCCCACCAGGCAAACCACGTTTCTTTCGGCACGGACGGTTTCCGCGGCGTCATCGCCAAAGATTTCACCTACGACATAGTGCGCAAGACCGCGCAGGGCATGGCCGACTACGTCGCCTACAAGTACATGCGCACCGAGAAGCCCACCATCGCCGTGGGCTACGACCGGCGCTTCATGTCCGACCGCTTCGCCCGGACGCTGGCCGAGGTGTTGGCCGCCAACGGCCTCAACGTCACGCTGAGCTCCACGCCGCTGCCCACGCCGGCCGTCAGCCTGCTGACCGCCAAGGGCTACGGGATGGGCGTGGTGATCACCGCCAGCCATAACGACCACCACTACAACGGCATCAAGGTCAAGCAGAACGGCCGCTCCGCCCCGCCCGCCGTCACCGCCGACATCGAGAACTACGTGGCCAAGGCCGTGCCGATGAAGCCCACCGGCGCGCAGGTGGCGGTGAAGGATTTCCGCCCCGCCTACCTCGACTATCTCAACTCCCGCATCAACGCCGCCAAGGTGCTGGCCAAGCTGTCCGGCCCGGTGGTGATAGACTTCATGCACGGCGCCGGCGCCGAGACCGCCTCGCTCTTCAACTCCAAGAATATCATCAAGATCCGCGAGAGCCACGACCCGCTGTTCGGCGGCATGGCCCCCGAGCCGGTGGAGAAGAACCTGCAGGAGCTGGTGGCCGCCGTGAAGAAGCACAAGGCGCTGTTCGGCGTGGCGCTCGACGGCGACGCCGACCGCTTTGCCCTGGTTTCCGACAAGGGCGTCTACATGACCCCCTGCCAGATCGCGCCGCTCATCCTGGAGCATTTGCTCGCCACCGGCAAGTACAAGGGCAAAGTGGCGCAGGCGGTCTCCATGGGCTACCTGACCAAGCGCATCGCGCGCATGGCGAACCTGCCTTTCGAGGAAACGCTGGTGGGCTTCAAGTACATCGCCGAGAAGATGCTCAACGAGGACGTCACCTTCGGCGTGGAGGAGTCCGGCGGCTACACCTGGAAGGGCAACCTGCCCGAGCGCGACGGCGCGCTGACCACGCTGTTCTTCATGGACATGGCGGTCAAGACCGGCAAGACCGTGTCCGGGCTGTATGCCGAGATCGAGAAGAAGTACGGCAAGTCGGCCTTCGTCCGCCGCGACTTCCGGCTGGAAAAAGCCATCCCCAACAAGCACTCCTTCGCGGTGAAGATCAAGAAGAAGCTGCCCAAGATCCTGCTGGGCCACAAGATCACGGAGACCAACACGATAGACGGCCTGAAGATAGTGCTCGACAACGACTGGTGGGTGCTGATGCGCCCGTCCGGCACCGAGCCGCTGCTGCGCACCTACGCCGAGACCGACAGCCAGGAGAACACCAGGAAGTTCCTGGACCTGGCCTTCAAACTGATAGAGCAGAAGTAGGGGCCCCCGCGGTGAAAGTGGTATAATTCAAGGATAATTTAGGGATAAAACGGAGGAAAATACATGAACTTTAAAGGCAAGCGGTTCGTAAGCTCGGAGTCGGTGACGGAAGGCCACCCGGACAAGGTCTGCGACCAGATCTCGGACGCGGTGCTCGACGCCATCCTGAAGGACGACAAGATGGGCCGCGTGGCCTGCGAGACCTTCATCACCCGCGGTATGGTAGTGGTGGGCGGCGAGATCACCACCAAGACCTACGTGGACGTGGACGCCCTGGTGCGCCAGGTCGTCAAGGAAATCGGCTACACGCATTCCAAGTACGGCTTCAACTACGAGACCTGCGCCGTCATCAACGTGATCGGCCGCCAGAGCCCCGACATCGCCCAGGGCGTGGACACCGGCGGCGCCGGCGACCAGGGCCTGATGGTGGGCTACGCTTCCGACGAGACCCCCGAGCTGATGCCGCTGCCGCTGCAGCTGGCCCAACGCCTCTCCATGCGCCTCGCCGAGGTCCGCAAGAAGAACATCCTCCCTTACCTCGGCCCCGACGGCAAGAGCCAGGTGACCGTGGAATACCACGACGGCAGGCCGGTGCGCATCGAGACCATCGTGGTCTCCTCCCAGCACACCGAGGAGATCCTCGACAAGAGCGGCCACCAGATCACGGAGAAGTCCCGCCGCGAGATCATCGACGCCGTCATCACGCCCATCATCGACAAGCGCCTGATGGACAAGAACACCAAGATCCTCATCAACCCGACCGGCAAGTTCGTGGTCGGCGGCCCGCAGAGCGACGCCGGCGTGACCGGCCGCAAGATCATCGTGGACACCTACGGCGGCGTGGCCCCGCACGGCGGCGGCGCGTTCTCCGGCAAGGACCCGACGAAGGTGGACCGCTCCGCGGCCTACATGGCCCGCTACATCGCCAAGAACATCGTGGCGGCCAAGCTCGCCCGCGAGTGCACCGTGCAGCTGGCCTACGCCATCGGCGTGGCCGAGCCGGTGGGCCTCTACGTCGACACCCACGGCACGGGCACGGTGGCCGACGAGAACCTGGTGAAGATCGTGCGCTCGCTGTTCAAGCTGACGCCCAAGGGCATCATCGAGACCCTGAAGCTGCGCGCCCCGGTGTTCCGCAAGACCGCCGCCTACGGCCACTTCGGCCGCGCGGGCTTCGCCTGGGAGAAGACCGACATGGCCGCCGCGCTGGCCAAAAAGGCCGCCGGCACCGCCAAAGCGGAGTGCGACTGCTGCTGCTGCTAGTCTGAAAGGTTCCTGCGCGCCGGGGGCAAGCGGGGGTTTGGCCCCGGCGCGTTTTACCCTAAAGGGGGGAGTATGAAAGTGCTGCTCGTGGACGACAACGCGCTGACGCGCTATACGATAAAGTCCCTGCTGGAGAAGCTGGGACACGAGGTGGTGGCGGAAGCCGAGGACGGCGCGGCCGCCGTAAAACTCTACGGGGAGAGCAAGCCGGACGTGGTCTTCCTCGACCTGATCCTGCCCGGCCGCTCGGGCGTGGAGATCCTCGGCGACCTGCGGGCGCTGGACCCGGCCGCGCGGGTAGTGGTGGTGACGGCGGTGGAACAGGACGAGATAGACCGCCGCCTCTCCGACAAGGGCGTGAGCGCGATACTGCGCAAGCCGTTCTCTTTCGACGATTTCAAGACGCTGATGAAAAGCCTTGCCTGAATGGGACAGAACGCCGGGAAAATACTGGAGCGCGTGGCCAGGGAGAGCATGCTGAAGTGCGTCTCCAGGCTCTCGCGCCTCTCCACCGGCAAGTGGAGCGTGGGCTCCGTGGCGGTCACGGCGAGCAGCATGTCCGAGGCGGCCCGCGAGCGCGCCGCCGAAGCGGACCGCGTCGGGGCCGCGGTGTACTTCGACGTGAAAGGGGATTATCCCTTCAGCGCGATGGTTGTTTTCAGCCCCGACGACGCGGAGACGCTGTCGCGCGCTTTCCTCGGTTTTTCTTTTTCCAGGCTGCCCAAGCTCAGCCAGGCGCACGAGCTGCTGCTCTCGGAGATGGGCAACATCATCCTGAATTCGCTCGCGGGCTCCCTGTCGGGCGCGCTGAACCGGCAGTTCCTGCCGTCGGTGCCCAGGTGCGTGCAGGGCGAGGTGCCCTCGCTGCTGGAGGCCTTATGGGCCACCATGGGAAAGCCCGGCCGGCACAGCGTGATCTCAGTGTCGCTCAACCTCAGCTTCGAAGGCAGCGAGGCCGGCGCCGAGGTGATCGCGGTGATCCCTGAGGAGCTGGACGCCGCCCTCGAGGCCTCGCCCGAAGCCGCCTGAAACCGCTTTCGACAGTCACGGAGAACAACATGATAAAGAACCCGCTGCCGTTCCTGCTCTTCTGCTCCTTCCTGCTGGCCGCCGCGCCGCTGGCCGCCCAGGTGGAGGTGGTCAAGATAGACTGGGAAATCTCCAAACTGGCCGGCAAGAACCGCACCCCCTACGCCCCAGTCGCTCAGCTGCGCGCCGACCCGGCCGTGAAATTCACCGATTACCTGCGCGCCCTGGTCACGCTGAGCAACAAGTCTCCCAAGGCCGTGGAGGGCGTGGTGCTGCGCTACGTGCTCAGCCTGCGCCTGCTCAAGAACGGCGACCCCGCCGACAAGGCTTTCTGGTGCGTGCCCTACTACGTCGAGGAAGTGCGCGTCTCCAAGGTGGGCGCCGTCTCCGGGCGGCAGGCCAGGGTGATACGCTTCGAACTGCAGAACCAGCTGAACAAGCTGAAGAACAGCGGTTTTTCCCCGACGGCCCTCAAGCTGGAAGTCATGGCCGGCCCCCGCCAGGGGGACGAGCCCGCCGCCATCATCCGCGAAGCGGTAATCGAAATCGTCAGGCCCTGACCCCGCTTAGCCGGAGGCCAGGCCACGGAGCCCACACATGCTGGATATCAATCTCATCAGGACAAATCCCGACAAGGTAAGGCAGGCGCTGCTAAAGCGTCTCGACGCCGTGGACCTCGAGCCGGTGCTCGCGCTGGACCGCAAGCGCCGCGAGCTCATCGTGGAGGCCGACGCCCTCAAGATGAAGAAGAACGCCGCCTCCGCGAGCGTCAAGCAGCTGGCGAAAGAAGCGCAGCAGGCCGTCTTCACCGAGATGAAAGAGATCTCCGCCCGGGTAAAGGCCCTGGACGCCGAGGCCGCCGCCGTGGAGGCGGAGCTCTCGGAATTGATGGCCGAGCTGCCCAATTTGCCCGCCGACGACGTGGTCGCCGGCGGCAAGGAGAACAACGAGGTGCTGCGCGAGTGGGGCGCTAAGCCTGAATTTAATTTCGCGGCCAAGGCCCACATAGAGCTGTGCAAGGACCTCGGCCTGGTGGACTACGAGCGCGGCGCCAAGCTGGGCGGCGCCGGTTTCTGGGTCTACCGTGACCAGGGGGCCCGCCTGGAATGGGCGCTGATGAACCTCTTCGTGGAGACGCATCTGGCCAACGGCTATTCCTTCACGCTGCCGCCGCATATCCTCAACTACGAGTGCGGCTATACCGCCGGGCAGTTCCCCAAGTTCAAGGACGATGTGTTCCTGCTGGCCGGGCCCGAGGACAAGACGCAGTTCCTGCTCCCGACGGCCGAGACCGCCCTGATCAGCCTGCACCGCGACGAGATACTCAAAGAGGAAGAGCTGCCTAAAAAATATTTCGCCTATACCCCCTGCTACCGCAAGGAGGCAGGCGGCTACGGCGCCAACGAGCGCGGCATGATACGCGGCCACCAGTTCAATAAGGTGGAACTGATCCAGTTCTCCCGCCCCGAGGACTCTGCGAAGTGCTTCGACGAGATGGTCGGCCATGTGGAGGCCGTCATGAGGGCGCTCGGCCTGCACTACCGGCTGGTCAAGCTGGCGGCCAAGGACTGCAGCGCCAGCATGGCCCGCACTTACGATATAGAGGTCTGGATCCCCAGCATGAAGGGCTACAAAGAGGTCAGCTCGGTCTCCAACGCCCACGACTACCAGGCCCGCCGCGGGAGCATGCGCTTCAAGCGAGCGGCCACCGGCAAGAACGAGCTGCTGCACACCCTCAACGGCTCCTGCATGGCCACCAGCCGGCTGTTCCCGGCCATCCTCGAGCAGTTCCAGCAGGCCGACGGCACCGTGACCGTGCCCGCAGCGCTGCGCAAATACATGGGCGCGGACAAGATAACGATATGAGGAAAATACTCTTAGCGGCGGTTTTCTCCCTGTGCGCCTCGGCGGCCCCGGCCGCCACCCCTAAATCGGAACCTCTTCCCGAGGACCTCAGGATCCTTTCCAAGAAGGGGATAGAGGCGATCTACGCCGTGGATATCCCGGAAGCCGTCAAGAATTTCTCCGCGGCGCTGGAAAAATACCCCGAACACCCCTACCCGCATTTCGGCATAGCCATGACCAAGTGGGCCACGCTGGAATACCTCGAGGACGAGTCCGACCCCCGGCTGGAGAAAGAGTACGAGGCCCTGACCGACCGCGCCATAGACACCGGCAAGGCCTGGCTGAAGAAGCATCCCGGCGACGCCAACGCCAACCTGTGCCTGGGCGGCCTGTACGGCCTGCGCGCGCGCCTGGCCGTGCTGCAGCACCGCTGGATAAAAGCCTATTTCGACGGCCGCAAGGCGCTGGCCTACATGCACCGCTCGCTCAAGATAGAGCCGGAGCTCTATGACGCCTACCTGGGCCTCGGCATGTACGAGTACTACGCCGGCACGCTGCACGGCGCCATCAAGGTGCTGGCCAGCATCCTGATGAAAGGCGACGCGGCCAAGGGCATAGAGATGCTGTCCCTGTGCAAGGAAAAAGGCTATTTCAACGCGCTGGCCGCCAAACTGCTGCTGATAGAGATCTACACCACCACCGGCAGCCCCTACGTGAATTCGAAGCTGGCCGTGAAATGGTCCAAAGAGCTGCGCGCGGCCTACCCCAACCATCCGCAGATGCATTTCGTGGAGATCGTCTCGCTGTTCGAGGACAAGCAGTACGCCGAGAGCCGCCGCGAGGCCCTGGCCTATCTGAAATCCGTCAACGAGGGCCGGGCCCCGTACCGCCGCCGCTACCTGCCGCGCGTGCTGACGGCCATCGGCACCACCTATTTGGTTGAGGGCAAGCTGGCCGAGGCCGCCGACTATTTCGGCCGCGCCGCCGCCACCCTGAAGGAAGATCCCAAGGCGCATCCCGCGCGCTGGGGCGTCTGGGCCATAGTGCGCCTGGGCAACGTGCACGACCTGATGGGCCTGCGCGGCAAAGCCGTGAGCTACTACAGGGAAGCCAAGGCCTACAAGGACGAGTGGGGCTTTTCGGAGGCCATCGAGCGCTATCTCAAAAAACCTTTCGTCCACGCCGAACTGCCCGGACAGATGCCGCCGCCCTAGGAGACGCAATGGAACTTTCTACCGTCATCTTTCTGCTGCTGGGTATCCTGGGCTGGGGCATGGGCGCCTTCTTCGACAAGGCCTGCCTCAAGCATATGGACCCCACCGGCGCCTTCTACGTGCGCGTGCTGTTCACCATCCTGATGTTCGTGCCTCTGCTCCTGTGGAAATACGCGCAGACCAGGCAGGCCCTGCTGGGCTCCGACAGGCTGGGCCCGATCTTCGTGGCTTCCAGCGTGGTGGTCTCCATGGGCGGCGTTTTCTTCTACCTGAAGGCGCTCGACAGCGGCGCGGCCACCCGGATAGTGCCGCTCAGTTCCACCTACCCTTTCGTGACCTTCGCCCTGGCCGTGCTGTTCCTCGGCGAGAACATCACGCTCAACAAAATGATCGGCACCCTGCTGCTTTCCGGCGGCATTTACTTTATTTCTAAATAGCGCTCCCGATGACCATAGAGGACTTCGAAAAACTCGCGGCCATGGCCGTGCGTAAGCTGCCGAGGGAGTTCCGCGCGCGCCTAGACAACGTGGTGATCACCGTGGCGGCCGCGCCCACCAGGGCGCAGGAGCGGCGCTTCGGCCGCGGGCTGCTGGGCCTCTACGAGGGGGTGCCGCTCTCCGAACGGGGTTCCTTTTACAGCGGCGCCATGCCGGACAAGATCACGCTTTTCATGGATAATATAGCGGCGGGGCGAGGGTCGGAGGCCGAGCTGCTCGGCGCTCTCCGCCACACGCTGATGCACGAGATCGCCCATCATTTCGGCATGGACGACGACGAGCTCATAGAGAAGGGGCTTTATTAGGAACGGGGCGCGGCTGCTTCGGCCGCGGGCCGCAAAAGAAAACGCCCGGCTGGCCGGGCGTTTTCTTTTAGCGGGAGAGCGGGCTTAGGGGAGCGCCTTCGCCTTGCGCAGGTAGCCCACGGCGCCGGTCACTTTCACTTTGACCAGGTCCCCGGCCTTGAGCGGCCGGCCCGGCAGCGCTTCCACTTCCACGCGGCCGTCTATCTCCGGGGCGTCGCGGTAGGTGCGGCCGAACAGCGGGGAATCCATCAGCACGTCCAGCTTCTTGCCTTTCAGGTCCAGGTTGACGGCGTCGAGCACGCGGCTCTGCGCCTGGATCAGCGCTCCGGCCCGCTCTTCCTTCACTTCCTCCGGCACCTGCCCGGGGAAGCTTGCCGCCGTGGTGCCGGGCTCCCTGGAATACTTGAACACGCCGACGCTGTCCAGGCGGGCCTTCTTTACGAAGCCGAGCAGGCGGTTGAAATCCTCGTTGGTCTCGCCGGGGAAGCCGACTATGAAGTTGGTGCGGATGGCGATGTCGGGCATGGCGCGCCGCAGCTCGGCGATCTTGTCCTTTATGGACTTCTCGGTGGAGGCGCGGTTCATGCGCTTAAGGATGCGGTCCGAGATGTGCTGCAGCGGCATGTCCAGGTAGCGCACCACGTTCCTGTTGCCCCGCATCACCTCTATCACATCCTTGGTGAGGCGCTCGGGGTACACGTACATCAGCCGCCACCATTTCACGCCGGGGGTCTTCAGCAGGGTGTTGAGCAGCCAGGGCAGGCGGGGCCGGCCGTACAGGTCGGCGCCGTAGGCGGTGGTATCCTGGGCTATCAGCGAGATCTCCACCGCGCCGCTGGCGGCCAGGTTGCGGGCCTCTTCGGCCAGGGCCTCCACCGGCTTGGAGCGGAAGGGGCCGCGTATGGAGGGGATGAGGCAATAGGCGCAGCGGTTGTCGCAGCCGTCGGCGACCTTGAGGTAGGCGCTGTGCGGCGCCGTGAGCCGCGCCTTGAGGCGGGGGGAAGCCAGCGGGCCAGCGGCGGGCAGAATATAGCTCCGGCCCTCCGCTACGGCCTTGGCCGCGCTGGCCAGGGCATGCACGCCCACGACGGCGTCCAGGCCGGGGAAGCGCTTGAGCAGGCCCTCTCTCTCGCGCTCCACCAGGCAGCCCGAGACTATGACCTTGGAAAGTTTGCCGCGCGCCTTCAGCCGCAGCAGGCGCTTTATCTCCCCCTCGGACTCGGCCACGGCGGAGCCCAGGAAGGCGCAGGTGTTGACCAGCGCGGCGTCGGCCCCTTCTTCGTCGGCCACCAGCTCCCAGCCGGCGGCGGCCAGCTCCCCCGCCATCACTTCGGCGTCGGAGAGGTTCTTGGGACACCCTAAAGAAACAATGAACAGTTTGGGCATAAATATAGAGGGGACGCTGATGACTATATGACTATTTCATGAGAGGGGTCTGATGGCTACATGTTCTTTTGGCCGGGGATGCTGACAGAAAGTCATATAGTCATCAGCGTCCCCTAGTGTTTTTCTAGGCGCTTGATGAGGATGAAGGTAGACGAACCGACCAGCAGCATGGCGGCCATGAAGATGGCGTAGGCCAGGCCGGTGTGCCCGACGCCGATGATGGACTTGAGTTCGGACATGCCGCCCACGCCGGCGAAGAAACTGGGCACCGCCACGGCGATGACGATGGCGTTGAGGTTCTTCATCAGGATATTGAGGTTGTTGGCCACGATGGAGGCGCGGGCGCCCACGAGCGAGGAGAAGATGTTGGAGTAGATCTCGGCCTGCCGGTAGCACTGGTTGTTCTCGATGATGATGTCGTCGAGGAACTCCACGCTCTTCTGCGTCAGCCCCATCTTCTCCGTGTTGTGCTTGAGGCGGTCTATCACGAAGGAGTTGGCGTTGATGGCGTTGAGGTAATACACCAGGCTCTTCTCCAGCGTGAAGAGGTTGAGCAGGTGGCGGTTCTCCATGGAATGAGTGATCTTGCTCTCTATCTCGTCGGCTATCATGTTGATGACCTTGAGATGTTCCATGAAGTGGAAGATGGAATTATAGATGAGCTTGAGGAAAACCTCGCGGATGCCGGTGACCTGCTTGAAGTACTTGCCGGAGAACATGTTGATGTCCTCCGACAGCGCCAGGATGAGTTTGTCCTTGAACAGGAACAGGCCCATCGAGGTGACCTTGAACATGAAGTGGTCTTTGGAGGAGTAGTTCTTGGGGCGCTTGAAGATGAGCGCCAGGTGGTCCGGCTCGAACTCCATGCGAGCGGGCTCTTCGGGGTCGAAGGCGGAGGCGAAGTTGTGCTCGTCGAGGTTGAAGTTCTCGACCAGCCATTTCTTCTCGTCGTCGTTGGGGCTGACCACTACCCAGATCTGGGGCGTCTCCGCCTCCACGGGTTTTATCTGGTGGCCTTCGATCTTGTAGCGCTTTATCATTTTCCGCTTCAGCCTCGCCGTTCTATCGCTAACCAATTCTACTATTTCCGCGGGGCCTTTGCCTTGGCCTTCGGGGCCAGCGCCGCCGCCACCGCCGCGCCGATCTCCGACAGGTTGTCAACCACCGTGGCGCCGGCCGCGGCCAGGGCCTCAACTTTGGAGGCGTGCGTGCCCGCGCCGCCCTCCACGATGGCGCCGGCATGGCCCATGCGGCGGCCGGGGGGCGCCGTCTTGCCGGCGACGAAGCAGAACACGGGCTTGGTCATTTCCGCCTTGATGTATTTCGCCGCGTCCTCTTCGGCCGCGCCGCCTATCTCGCCTATCATGATGACGGCCTCGGTGGCCGGGTCCGCCTGGAATAATTTCAGCGCGTCCACGAAATTCATGCCCTGCACCGGGTCGCCGCCGATGCCCACCACGGAGCTCTGGCCCAGCCCCTGGCTGGTCACCTGCCAGACGGCCTCGTAGGTGAGCGTGCCGGAGCGCGATACCACGCCTACCGTGCCGGGCTTGTGTATGTAGCCGGGCATGATGCCGGCCTTGCACTGCCCGGGGGTGATCACGCCGGGGCAGTTGGGGCCCACCAGCGTCACCCTGCGGCCGCAGGCGTTGACGGCGGCCAGGCGCTTTTTGACGCGTACCATGTCCATCACCGGTATACCTTCGGTGATGCAGATGATAACGGCCACGCCCGCTTCGGCCGCTTCCAGGATGGAGTCGGCCGCGTAGGGCGGGGGGACGAAGATCAGCGAGGCGTTGGCGCCGGTATCGCGCACGGCGTCCCTGGCCGTGTTGAAGACGGGCAGGCCCAGGTGCTCGGTGCCGCCCTTGCCGGGCGTAACGCCGCCCACCACCTTGGAGCCGTACTCAATGCACTGCTGCGCGTGAAAGGAGCCCTGCGCGCCGGTAAGGCCGTGGACGAGCAGACGGGTGTTTTTGTCTAGGAGTATGGACATGATTACCTCTTGGCCGCGGCCACGGCTTTCTGCGCCGCTTCCCACAGCGAGTCGGCCTGCTCTATCTTTATCCCGGACTTGGCCAGAATGGCCTTGCCTTCCTTTACGTTGGTGCCTTCGAGCCGCACTATGAGCGGCACCTTGATCTGCACCTTTTTAGAGGCCTCCACCACGCCGGCGGCGATATTGTCGCACTTCATGATGCCGCCGAAGATATTAACCAGCACGGCCTTCACCTTGGGGTCCTTGAGGATGATCTGGAAGGCCTTGGTGACCTGGTCCACGTTGGCGCCGCCGCCCACGTCCAGGAAGTTGGCCGCGTCGCCGCCGGCCATCTTCACGGTGTCGAGCGTGGCCATGGCCAGGCCCGCGCCGTTGACCATGCAGCCGATGTCGCCGTCAAGGCCGATATAGTTGATGCCGATGGCCCGGGCCTCTTTCTCTATCTCGGTGGCCTCGTGGTCGGGCTTGGCCGCCTGGTCCTTGTGGCGGAACAGGGCGTTGTCGTCCGTGACCAGCTTGGAGTCCAGGGCCAGCAGGCGGCCGTCCTTGGAAATGATGAGGGGGTTCACCTCCACCAGGCTGGCGTCCATCTCTACGAAGCATTTTACCAGCTGCCTGGCGAAAGCGGTGAACTCGCAGAAATTCTTCTGGGGGATCTTCAGGTCGAAGGCCAGCTGCCGGGCCTGGAAGTCCAGCAGGCCGCTCTCGGCATCCACGGCCACGCGGACTATTTTCTCGGGACTGTTGTGGGCCAGTTCCTCTATGCTCATGCCGCCCTCGGCCGAGGCGATGATGGCCGGGGCGCCGGCCTTGCGGTCGAGCACCACGGAGATGTAGATCTCCCGGTCTATGCCGGCCGCGTGCTCCACCAGGACCTCCTCCACGGTCAGGGCCTTGCCCTGCGTCTGGTGGGTGACTATCTTCATGCCCAGCATCTGCCCGGCCAGGTCGCGCGCTTCGGCCGCCGTCTTGGCCAGTTTTACGCCGCCGGCCTTGCCGCGGCCGCCAGCCAGCACCTGGGCCTTCACCACCCACGGGCCGGCGCCGTCCACTTTTAAATTTTCCGCGCTGTCGCCTATGCGCAGCACGCCGCAGCGGGGCAGCATCGGGATGCCGTAGCGCTCGAAAACTTCCTTGCCCTCGTACTCTAAAAGCTTCATTAAATCTCCTTGCCAAAGCCGGGCGCGGCCCCTGCCGCGCTAAGGTCAATTATAGGACAATTTGTAGTATAATTTGGGCTTCAAGGTAAAGCCGAAAAAAGCGGCGTTCCAAGGCCTCTTTTTCGGGTCCGGAGAGGTGCGATAATGGGCGAAGCAGGGAAAGAGCGAAATGTAAGCATCAGCGAGCTCAGTTCGGTCACTGTGCGCTTCGCCGGGGATTCGGGTGACGGCATACAGCTGGTGGGCAGCCAGTTCGCCAGCGCCACCGCGGTAGCCGGCAACGACCTCAGCACCCTGCCCGATTATCCCGCCGAGATCCGCGCGCCGGCGGGCTCTCTTTCCGGGGTGAGCGGCTTCCAGATCTCCTTCGGCGACGATTCCGTGATGACCCCCGGCAACAAGCCGCATGTCCTGGTGGTCCTGAATCCCGCCGCCCTGGCCGTCAACCTCGCCAATCTCGATAAAGGTTCCGTAATAATCGCCAACTCCGACTCCTTCTCGCCCGCCGCGCTGGAGAAGGCCGGCTATAAGTCCAATCCGCTCGAGGACGGTTCCCTCGCCAATTACCGCGTGATAGCCGTGCCCGTCACGGCGCTCACCGGGAACGCCTTGAAGGAATCCGGCCTGGAGCTGGCGCAGGTCCTCAAGTGCAAGAATTTCTACATGCTGGGGATCCTGTTCTGGATGTACGCCCTGCCGCTGCGCCCCACCAAAGAGCGCATCGCCGCCAAGTTCGCCAAGACCCCGGCGGTGGCCGCCGCCAACGCCAAGGTTCTGGAGGCCGGCTACTACTACGCCGAGAGCACCGAGATCTTCGACGCCCGTTTCCAGACCAGGAAAAGCGCCGTGGCCCCCGGCAAGTACCGCAACCTCACCGGCAACGAGGCCGCCGCCTACGCGCTGATCACCGCGGCCAAGCTCCTCAAGAAAAAACTCTTTTACGGCTCCTACCCTATCACCCCGGCCACCGAGATCCTGCAGACGCTGTCCAGGCACCGCGCTAACGACGTGGTGGTGTTCCAGGCCGAGGACGAGATAGCGGCCATGTGCGCTACCGTGGGCGCCGCCTTCGCGGGGCAGCTCGCCGCTACCGGCACCAGCGGCCCGGGCCTGTCGCTGAAGATCGAAGCTATCGGCCTGGGCGTCATCACCGAGCTGCCGATGGTCGTCATAGACGTGCAGCGCGGCGGCCCGTCCACCGGCCTGCCTACCAAGACCGAGCAGAGCGACCTGCTCCAGGCCCTGTTCGGCCGCCACGGCGAAAGCCCGCTGGCCGTGCTGGCCGCCAGTTCCCCGGCCGACTGCTTTGCCACCACGCTCGAGGCCGCCCGCCTGGCCGTCAAGTATATGACGCCGGTGATCGTGCTCTCCAATTCCTACCTCTCCAACGGCTCCGAGCCTTTCCGCATTCCCGGCCTCGCCGAGCTGCCCAAATTCGACCCGCCGCCGCTGCCCGCGCCCGGGGACTTCAAGCCTTACCAGCGCGATCCGGCCACCCTGGCCCGCCCCTGGGCCTGGCCCGGCCTGAAAGGCTACGAGCACCGCATAGGCGGCCTGGAGAAGGCCGAGGGCACCGGGGCCATCAACTACGAGCCCGCCAACCACCAGCGGATGACGGACCTGCGCGCGGCCAAGATCGCCGGCATGGCCCGCGAGATCCCGCCGACCAAGGTTAAAGGCCCGGAGAGCGGCGAGCTGCTGGTGCTGGGCTGGGGCTCTACCTACGGCGCCATCGCCGAGGCCATGGGCGAGGCCCGCCGGGCCGGCCTGCCGGTCTCGTCGGCGCATATCCGCAACCTTTGGCCGCTGCCGCCGGACCTGGGCGCCCTCCTGAAGCGTTTCCGCCGGGTGCTGGTGCCCGAGGAGAATACGGGCCAGCTGCGCCTGCTCCTGCGTTCGGAATATCTGGCCGATCCCATAGGCCTCAACAAGGTGCAGGGCCAGCCCCTTAACTCAGACGAAATACTCGCCAAGATAAAGGAGGTCCTGGGGAAATAATATGGAACAAAAACTTACCGCCAAGGATTTCTCTTCCAATCTGCCGGTTAAGTGGTGTCCCGGCTGCGGCGACTTCGCCATCCTCAACATGATGCAGAAAGTGTTCGCGGGCATGGGCCTGCCGCACGAGAAGTATGCCGTGATCTCCGGCATCGGCTGCTCCAGCCGCTTCCCGTACTACGTTAACACCTATGGTTTCCACTCCATCCATGGCCGCGCGGCCGCGGTGGCCACCGGAGTGAAGCTTTCCAACCCGGACCTGGCGGTCTGGGTAATTACCGGCGACGGCGACGGCCTCTCCATCGGCGGCAACCACATGATGCACGCCATCCGCCGCAATATAGGCCTTAAGATAGTCCTGTTCAACAACCGCATCTACGCGCTGACCAAGGGCCAGGCCTCTCCCACCACGCAGCCCGGCACCAAGACCAAGAGCACGCCGGCCGGCTCCATAGACTACCCGTTCAACCCGGCCCGCTTCGCCGTCGGCCTCGACTGCACTTTCGTGGCTCGCGGCCTGGACAACGACATTCCCGGCACCACCGCCATCCTCGAGCGCGCCGCCCGGCACAACGGCACCACGTTCGTGGAGATCTTCCAGAAATGCGTGCCCTTCTCCGACAAGGAGTTCGACCCGCTCAAGGCCCCGGCTACCCGCGAGGACGTGATCCTGCGCGTGGAGCACGGCAAGCCCCTGGTGTTCGGCGCGAAGAAGGACAAGGGCATAGTTTTCAGGAACTTCAGGCCCGAGGTGATTGCGTTCGAGCCGGGCCGGCCGCCCGCCGAAGTGGCTGTTTACGACGAGACCAACGCCGAGATGGCCTACCTGATCAGCGGTTTCTCGCAGCCCGCTTTCCCGGTGCCGCTGGGCGTGTTCCGCTCCACCAGCAAGCCGGCCTTCGAGGAACTGTACTACGAGCAGGTGAAGGCCGTGGGCGACACCATGGGCCGCGAACTGGAGACCCTGCTGGCCGGACCGGACGCCTGGGAAATAAAGTAGGGCCGGCCCTGCCCGGAAATTAAAAACCCCGCCTCGGGCGGGGTTTTTTTATTAGCCTGCGGGGCTATTTCTTCTTTACGTACTTGATGCGGCGGATATTGGTGCCGGGGAAATAAAAGTCGAGGATCTCCTTGTAGTTCTTGTTGTATTTGCCGGCCAGGCCGGCGGCGCCGCTCTGGCACAGGCCGATGGCGTGGCCCCAGCCCCCGCCGTAGATCCAGTAATTGCGCACACGGCCGTTCTTGTGGCGGTTGACCTCTATCTCGAAGAGCGTGCTCTTGAGCGAGCTGAAGCCCAGCAGGTTGCGGATCAAATGTTCCCGCGTCACATCCACCGTGCGCTTGGTGCCCACCACCCGCAGGCCGTTGACGTTGCCCGACGGGCTGCGGCGCAGCGGGATGATGTTTATGATCTCGCCCACCGCGTAATCCTTGTTCACGCGGAAGGTCATGTCTTTCTGGCGGATGATCTTCATCCAGCGGTATTCCGAGGCTCGCACCCGCCCCGGGTAATTGCAGTTGGCCGGCGGGTTGCCGGTTATCCACAAATGCCAGTCCCAGGGGTCGCGCGGGGCTTCGGTCTTGCCCGGGTCGCCGTCGGCCTTGGTTACCAGATAGGGGGAATCGCCCCAGCCGGTGACTTCCTTCGAGGCCTGTATCCAGCCGCCGCAGTTGGAGTGATAGAAAGTATAGGCGGGGCGGCCGCGGTAGGTGAGGATCTCGCCCTCGGTGTCCACCACCGCGCGGGTGGTGGTGTTGGCCTCTATGGATTTGCCCTTGTAGGCCTGGCAATGCTGGCCGTCGCACAGGTGGTAGCCGTCTTTCTTGTGGATGCCGCCGCGCGCGCGGCGGATGAGCACCTGCGTGCGGGCTATCACGGCCTGCGCCTTGAGCGACTCATAGGGCCACTGCGGCGCCACCTCGCTGGGCACTACGCCCAGCAGGTAAAGTTCGTTCTCCACCACGTTCACCACTCCGATGCCGCGGCTCCCGTTGGGATACAGCTCTATGTAGCCGCGGTACTGACGGTCCGACCAGCGGAAAAAAGGGTTCTTGGTTTTTGCCGAGGCGTCGAAGATCACCGTGCCTTCCCGACGGCCGGGTCTCACCAGGATCGGGCCGGCGAAGCGCCCGTACACGGTGCCGGCCGGGTCTTTCAGGACCACCTTGCCCTCCGCGGCTTCTACGGTCCAGGCCTGGTCCGGCGGTATGGTCGCGAAAAGCTTCTTGCTGGCCTTGCCGGTCACGGTGAGGCCCTCGAAAGATTTTATCTTAAGCAGATTGTTGGCGCCCTGCTTGCCGGTGGCCGTGGTGCCTATGCCCACGCGGATCTTCACCGAGTCGGACAGGTTGGCCAGCGCGTCGAGCGGCTCCATCACCAGCGGTTTGGTGACGCGGAAGGGGGGGCGGATCTCCTCGGGCTGCTTGCTGAGCTTGCCTTCGAGCACCTTCATCATCTTCGAGGCCACCGGGTGGCCGGGCGCGTAGGAGAGCACGCGGTGATACTGGTTCCAGGCCTCGTCGAACTTGCCCTGCCGGGCGTAGATGCCGGCCAGCGGCAGGCGCGCCTCGGTGAAGGACGGGTCCTTGCGCAGGGCCTCTATCAGGGATTCTTCGGCCTGCTTGTGCATGTCGAAGTTCATGTAGTTCCAGGCCAGGATATAATCCACGCCGGAGAAGTCGGGCCGGAGCTGGCGGTATTTCTCCAGGTGCTCCAGCGTGCGCGCCTTGTCCTCGAGGTTGGCGTAGACGCTGGCCAGGCCCAGCTCGGCGCGGGCGTGCAGGGACTGTATGCGGATGGCCGTCTCGAAGGCCGAGCGCGCGCCGTCGTAGTCGGCCTGGTGGAAGCGCAGCCAGCCCAGTTCGGAATAGATGTCGGGGGAGTGCGGTTCGCGCTCGAGCGCGCGCACCAGCGCGGCGGCGGCTTCCGGGTAGCGGCCTGATTGGCGCAGGGACATGGCGGCGTTCAGCAGCGGGCGGGCGTCGGCTGGATTTACGGCGGCCAGCTGCATGTAGGCCGAGGCGGCCAGGCGCAGGTCTCCCTTGAGGTAGAGGGCGTAAGGGTCCGGGGCCGCTAAAACGGCCCGGGATTGAAACAGCAGAAATAAAAGAATAAGATTGATTTTCCGCACGACGGTATATATCGTATGAAATTATGGGGAGCGTGTAGAATAAGGGAGTATACTGTATAGAGAGAGGGCGCCCGCAATAAAGAGAGCGGCCGCCGCGTTGTTTAACAGCGGTCCGACTAATGTCCGAAGAAAACACCGATTCCGAACTGGTCTCCGCCTTCAAGGCCGGGGACGCAGAGGCGCTGGGGCTGCTGATGGAGCGCCACCAGGCGGCCCTGTTCGGCTATCTGCTGCGCCTGACCGGCCGCCGCGACGCGGCCGAGGACCTGTTCCAGGAGGTGTTCCTGAAACTGGTGAAGAACCCCGGCGCCTACAATGAGAAGGAAAAGTTCAGGGCCTGGCTGTTCACGGTGGCCCGCAACGCCGCGATGGACCATTTCAGGCGCGGTTCGGTGCGCGGAGAGGTGTCGCTGTACGGGGACGGGGACAAGCCCGGCCCGGCCGACTACACCGCTTCAGCCGAGCCCGGCCCGGCCGAAGCTTTTTACGGCAAGACCGAGGCCGCGCGCATAGACGCCGCCCTGGCCTCCCTGTCCCCGGACCAGCGGGAGGTGTTCTACCTGCGCCATTACTCAGAGCTGTCCTTTAAGGAAATAGCCGAAACGCTTAAGGTGCCCATAGGCACGGTGCTGGCCCGCATGAGCCGGGCCGCGGCTAAATTGAGGGAAAAGCTGGGTGGAGATACGCAATAAAACCGGGGGGCGGCGCGTTGTATGGACAGGAGACGGTTATGAACTGCGAATACGGAGAGAAACTCATACTTTACGCCTACGGCGAGGCCGGCCCGGAGCTGGCGGCCGGGGTGGAAGCGCATTTGCCGGGCTGCGCCTCCTGCCGGGCCGAACTTGCCGCGCTGCGGGCCGCCGATAGTACCCTGGCCTCTGCTCCGGCCGAGCCTTCACGCAATACCATTTTGACGATAATGCGGGCCGCCCGCGCCGTCGCCGAGGGCCGCCGCGGCTTCCGCTTCAGCTGGGGCGAGGCCCTGCTCTCCGGAGCGCTGGCTTCGGCCATGGCCTTCGTGTTCGCTTTCTCCGGCCGCACGGCCTCCCCCGACCTGGCCTGGAACAGCGGCCTTGATGCCCGGTTGGACTCGGTGGAATACTCGGTGTACCAGGCGCAGTCGGACGCTCTTTCCGCCCAGCGGGACTGGGAGTACCGCCTGAGCGACCTGGAGGACGAGAGCCTGGATCTCAGCAAAAACGTTTAGCGAGGGGTTTTTACAAGGAGGCGGTATGAATAAGAAACTTACGTTATGGACTATGGCGCTGGCGCTGCTCTGGGCGCCGGCTTTCGTCGGGGCCCAGGAAGGCCCGGGCCCCGAGGATGAGGACGAGGTGGAGATGATGGACGACGGTCCCGGCATGCGCCCCGGCATGGGTGGCCCCGGCATGGGGGGGCCCGGCATGGGTGGCCCCGGCATGCAGCAGCGCGGTCAGGCCCAGGGCCTGGACCAAGGGCGGATGGTCGTCAAAAAGAAGATGATGACGCGCCAGGGCAAGGAAGGCGGCTTCTTCCCCGAAGAGCGGGTGCTGGGCGTGATCAAGAAGCATGACCCGGCCTTCGCCAAGAAAGTGGCGGACCTCAAGGAAACGGCGCCGGCCAAGTACAAGATGGTGCTGCAGATGTCCGGCAAGCTGTTCGCGATGGCCAGGATGCAGCAGGATGAGGCCATCGAGAAGGACGCCGTGCGGGCGCTGGCGCTGGAGTTCGAGAGCAAGGAACTTTCCCTCAAATACAGCAAGGCTTCCGACTCCGAGAAGAAAAGTATCCGCGAGCGCCTTAAGGTGGTGCTGGCCGAGTTATTCGACCTCCGCAGCAAGGGCCAGGAGACGCGCGTCAGACACATGGAGGATGAGATCGGCAGGCTAAAGAAGAACCTGGACAAGCGCAAGGCCAACAAGGCAAAGATCGTAGAGCAGCGCCTGGAGCAGCTGACCGGCGAGGGCTACGGTTGGTAAGGGACGGCGTTGTCTGAGAAATAAAAAACCCCGCGGCCTGGCCGCGGGGTTTTTGTTGGCGCCCAGGGGGTTACTTTATTTCGTAGTACCAGAGGGCGTTCTCTTTTATCTTGCCCGCGTTCACCAGGCCCGCGCCCTGTTCGGTGGGCTTGAGGTTCGGCAGCGGGGCCGCGGCGGCCTTTAGGGCGGCGCGCACCGCGTCCGGGCCTTCGGCGCCGGCGCCTACAGCGAGGGCGGCCAGGCCGGCCGCGTGAGGGCAGGCCATCGAGGTGCCGGACATGCTGGTGTAGCCGCCGCCCTTCTTGGTGGAGTACACGCTGACGCCGGGGGCGATGATCGCTATCTCGGCGCCGCGCGAGGAGAAGGAGGCTATCCGGTCGGAAGAATCGGAGGCGGAAACCGCTATGGCTTCGGGGTACTTGGCCGGGAAGTTCACCGGGCCGGAGTCGTTGCCGGCCGCGCAGACCACGGTTACGCCGGCCTCGTGAGCCTTAGTCATAACCTGCCGCAGGGCTTCGGTGCCGGAACCGCCGCCGAGGCTCATGTTGATGACGTGCATGCCGTTCTGGATGGCCCACTCAATGCCGGAGACTATCCAGGAGTACTGGCCGGAGCCGTTCTTGTCCAGCACTTTCACGCCGTAGAGGTCCACGGCCGGGGCCACGCCCACCACGCCGTTATTGTCCTTTACCGCCGCGATGGTGCCCGACACGTGCGTGCCGTGGCCCTGGTCGTCGAGAGGGGCGGCGCCGGGGGTGACGGCGTTGTAGCCGCCCTTATAGTTGGGGGCGAGGTCGGGGTGGTTGTAGTCCACGCCCGTGTCTATCACGGCCACTTTCACGCCCCTGCCGGCGGTGAGGTCCCAGGCGCCGGCCGCGTTCACGCGCTTAACGCCCCAGGGGAGCTCCTTCTCGGAGGGGTCCACTTCGGCGCGGATCTCGCCGAAAGCGGGGGCCGTCCAGCCTTCGCCGGTGCGGATCATTTCCATGGCGCCGGCCAGGGAAGGCAGCTGCACGGAATTCATGGAGGCGGGGGCCGAGATCCAGCGCTGGTAGCGGTCCTCGTCCACGTCGGTGACTCCGGGCAGGGCGTAGATGGTGGCGTCCCTGGTCTTGTCGGGGAACTCGGCCACCACGGCGTCCACCAGGGCGAATTTCCGGGTGACCTTGCCGCCGATATTGGCGATGCTCCGTTCTATGGCGCTCTTGTAGGCGCGGTCGAAGCTGACGATCTTCTGCGACGCCTGCGCGCTTACCGCCGCGGCGAGAATGAGGCCTGCGGCCAGGGTTAACAGTTTGTTCATTTGTCCTCCAAAGTGTGCAAAGGGCCAAGAGGCCTATGCCCAATATAGGACTTTTGGTTGATTTGTGTCAACAGGTTGTCCGGCCCGCGGCCGCGGGGCCGGGGAGGTTACTTGGGGGCGAAGCCGCCGCCCAGGCCGGCGGCCAGGCCGGCCGTCTGCGGGTTGTTCATCAGGGCGCTCATCACGTTAGGGTTGGAGAGCAGCTGCATCACCTCGGGATTGGTGTTGGCCATTTCCATCAGCGCCTGGGGGTTCTGCATCAGGCCCTGCACACCGGGGGAGGACAGGATGGCGCTGGCCATGGCGCTGCCGGCGAAAGCGTTCACTACGGCCGGGTTCTTCATCGCCGCCTGCACCACGCTGTTGCCGAGGAAATTATTGACGGCGTTGGTGTTCTTAAGGTAGTTGTTGAGCCCCTCGGGGCTGCCGAGCGCGCCTTTTACCGTGGAGCGCCCCATGAAGCCCTTGACCACCCAGGAATTGTTCATCAGCGCCGCCACGGCCTTGGGGTTGTTCATCGTCTTGCCCACGGCGTAGGTGAGGTAGCCTTTCTGGTTGCCCAGGCCCATCTGCTCCTTGACCCTGGTATCGGAGGATTCCAGCGCGGTCTGCGCGGCGGGTTTGGCATTGTAGCCCTGCTTGCCGCCGGCGGCCTGCTGGCGCGCCGCGGCCGCTTCGCGGACCCGCTCCTCCGCTTCCTTCGAGGGGCCGTCGCCGCTCAGGCTGCCTTCGGCCGCGTCGCCGCTGCGGTAGCGCACCGTGTAGCCGATGTCCGTCAGGCCGGGGTCGTAGTTCTTCTGCTGTTGGCGCTTCTTGACCTCGCCCTCGGAGGCGTTGAAAACGTTGTACTCCTCTTTGGAAAGCCCGACGTCGCCGGAGTTGATCTTGTTGATCCACATCAGCAGCGGCACCGCTATTATGATGTAGACCGGGGTTAGGTAGACCCAGATCTTCCAGTTGAATTTGTTCTCTTCGTCAGCCATAGCCATAATATAACACCGAAAAGGCGGCGAGTCAACAGCCTGGCCCCCTTGCCTTACTCCGCCATCATTTGTAATATAACGATATCCATAGCCGGGGGGGGCGCGGCCGGCTGGTCTGTATGGTAAACTTTATAGTAACACTCCTATCAAACCTGGCGCAGCTTTTTTTGCTGCTGACCGGCCTTTTTTATCTCTTCCTGAGCTTCAGGGGCTTCGGGCGCCTGCCCCCCGCGGCGCGCGCCGCCTCCAAACGGCGCTTCGCGCTGCTGCTGCCCGCCCATGACGAGGAGGGTGTTGTGGGCCTGGCCGTGCAAAGCCTGGCCGGCCTGAAATACCCGCGGGAACTTTTCGACATCTACGTGGTGGCGGACCACTGCAAAGACGGCACGGCCGCCGCGGCCGCCGCCGCCGGGGCGATCGTGCTGGACCATTCCGGTCCGGGGCGCAAGCCGGGCAAGGGCCGCGCGCTGAAATGGGCCACCGAACGGATCTTCGAGGCCGGCAAGTACGACGCTTTCTGCTATTTCGACGCCGACAGCCTGGCGCACCCGCTCTTCCTGGAGGCCATGAACGACAGGCTGGCGGCCGGCGCCGCCGCCGCGCAAGGCATGCAGTTGGCCAAGAACACCGGCAACCTGCTCGCGAAGATCCTCGCCGGCGGGCATATCGTTTCCAACAGGTTCTTCCAGCTGCCCAAGCAGGCGCTGGGCCTCTCGGCCACGCTGCACGGCAAGGGCATGTGCTTCACCGCGGAAATCGCGCGCAGGTTCCAGTGGGACGAGACCTGTCTGACCGAGGACCTGGAGATGCAGATGCGGCTGATCCGCCACGGCGTGCGCATAGAGTGGGAGAGCCGCGCGGTGGTTTACGACGAGGAGCCGGAAACGCTTTCGCAGTACCTGTGCCGCACTATACGCTGGACGCGAGGTTCGCTGGATACCGCCCGCCGCCACCTGCCGGCCGTGGCCGCCCGGGCGCTGCGCCTGCGCGACCTTCGCGCCTTCGAGGGCGCCCTGTATTCCGCGCAGACCTACCGGTTCGCGATAGCCGGCTGCGCCGCGGGCCTGCTCTGGCTGAGCCGGGACTCGTTCAATATCGTGCTCTGGGCCTATGCCGCGCTGCCCGGCGTGGAACACGCCATGAAACTGCTTTCCCTGGTGCCGCTGCTGCTGTACCCGGCCACGGCGCTGCTGCTTGAGCGAGCGCGCCCGGACCTGGCCGCGGCTTATTTCCTGCAGCCGGCCCTGGGCCTGCTGCGCCTGCCCGTGTTCGTGGCCGGAGTGCTGCGGGGCACCGACTTCTGGGGCCGCACCGAGCATACCAGCCGGGTGGCCATAGCCGATTTGGTTGACTAGAGACCCGTTTCGGAGGAGAATGTGCATATGAGAAAACTGATCATTTCCGCCCTGCTGCTGCTGCCCGCCGCGGCTTACACCCAGGGACTGAGCAAGACCGACCTGGAGGCCATGCCGGGCCTCGGCGAGCCCAAGGGCGAGGCCGTGCAGCGGCCTGACGCCAGGAAGATAATGTCCGAACTCTCGGCCGCGCTGCGGCTCAGTTCCAAGCAGGAGGACCGCATAGGGGCCGCTGTGAGGAAGAAGACCGCGGAGTTCGAAAAACTTATGCGGGAATACGACAAGAACTCCGCCGAAGAAAAGAAGTGGCGCTTCAGGATGAACGAGAACCGCTACGAAATGCTTAAAATAAACAAGGACATGCCCGACCTGGTGCGCGAGTTCCTCGACGACGAACAGCGCGAGGCCTACGACGCCATGCTGGAGGCCGCCAATAAGCCGGCCCCCGCCGCCGAAGCCGTCGAGGCCGCCGCGGCTCCGAAGCCCGCCAGGAAGAAGGTGCTGGTGAGGCGCAAGAAGGGCGCCGCCGCCGTGGTCCCGGCCGCGGAGGAAGAAGCCGGCCAGGTCATGGTGGATAAGGAGGCCCCCCGCCCCGGCGCTAAGAAGAGGCGCGTGCTCAAGAAGAAGGCCGCTCCCGTCCCCGCCCCAGCGCCGGCCCCCGAGCCGCCCGCCGAGCCTGAGGCCGAGGAGCCGATAGAGGATTACGGCGATGAAGCCGGCTCGTACCCATAGGCGGCCTTCCGGATTTGCACCGGATTTTATTTTTTTAACGTTTTAACCTGGGGTTTTGGGGTATAGTATGAATTGTTATGCTGGTATTAATTAAAAAAGCCGCCGCGCGTTTGCGCCGCCTCCTCCGCGGGTTCACCGCGGGGGGCCCGCGCCGTGCCGGTGTCAGCCTGGTGGAGTTGATGATAGCCATGGCTGTCATCACCATCGGCGTCACCGCCCTGATGGGCAGCTTTAAATACATAAACTATGCCATGGCCCAGTCCAGGCTCAAGACCATCGCCACCAACCTGGCCCAGGAAAAAATGGAGGTCCTGAAGAATAAGCCCTATTTTCAGCTCATGGTTACGACGGCGACTTCTGTGACGACCGGTTTCGACGAAAATTTCTCATACGATTCCTCCAATTATCCCCCGGAAGTCATCTCTCTCTGGGGCAAGCCCGCCCTGACGCGGGCGGTGAAGGTGGAATATGTTTCCATTTCCGGCAGCAGCGTTTCACTGCTCCCCTATAATTCCGACGATCCGGGGATGAAGAAGATAACGGTGTATGTCTTCTGGCAGGATAAAGACGTCCATAGAAAGATGCTGATAGAAAGTTATTACCAGAATCCCTCCGCGGCCACGCTCAGCGCCGGTTTCAAGGGCGTCGTAACAGAGAACGGGGTGCCGGCGCAGGGCATACTTGTTCATGTCTCGGGGACTCCCAAGTGGTACGACTATTCCGATTCGGGTGGCAACTACAGTTTCCAGGTGGCCCCGGGGACGTACAGCCTCGTCTGCTCTTCGGCGGGCTTTTATTCCCAGGCAACTGACACGGAACTCGCCGTCACCAAGGGCGTCTATACCGTCAAAGACTTCTCGGTCGTTCGTATCGGCACCGGCACGGTGGCTTCCAGCAGCATCTACGCCGTGAATCCGGGGCTGGTGATCAGCCAGGTTGTGGCCTCCACTGTGCAGGCTGGCGGTTTTGACGCGCAGTATATAGAGCTGTTCAATCCCACAGAGGCGCCGATAAACGTCGGCAGCGCCGCCTCTCACCCGGTGAGCCTCCATTTCACCAGCAAATTCGCCTCCCAGCTTTGCACGGATATCCCCCTGGTATACGTTTCAACCTTCGTGCCCCCCGGCAGGTATTACCTAATAGCCAATGCTGCGAGTTTTACGGTCGGCGGCTTGACCCTGGCCGCGGACGCGTACTTTACCGACACGGCGAACAACTCGTGCACAAGCCCCACCCTTACCGGCTGGAGCGCGCCGACGGTCAAGCCTATCCTGATATACGGGCACAGCGGCACGGTCTGGCTGACCGGAGATGCCGGCGCTACCATAGACGCCGTGGGCTGGACCAGCGGCGGCAATGCCCCCGACCACTGCGAGACCAACTGCATTTATCAGGCCAACGGCCTGCGGCAGGGAGACCAGGTCGCACGCTTCTCCACCCCCTGCACACCGGGCGTGACTTACGGACGCGCCTATGACAGCGGGGATAATTCTGGCGACTTTTACTTTAACGACACCGGGTCAGCGGCGGGTATCCCTTATAGGCCGTTCAACAGCGCCAGTCCCTCCCAGCTCAGCCTGTCCGGAGTGCCGGCGCTGTCTGCCTTCGTGATGGTCGACGACGGGAATTCCGCGGCGGTAACCTCTTCCATCAGTTCTTTGACCGGGGCCCAGGGCCAGGTCTGCGCCTATTCTTCCTTCACCATCGTCGGCGTCTCCACCGGGGTCTGGACAGTGACCGCGGTGCACGGCAACTACATGCGTACCATTTCTACCGTCACGGTGGCGCAGAATGTCTTGACCAGCGTGCCTAACGCCCTTACTATCCCCGCCTGGCAGGTGGCCGGCCTGA
Source organism: Elusimicrobiales bacterium (assembly GCA_050174915.1). Taxonomy (GTDB): domain Bacteria; phylum Elusimicrobiota; class Elusimicrobia; order Elusimicrobiales; family UBA9959; genus UBA9959. The sequence goes on from JBFXJL010000002.1 coordinate 157,998, forward strand.
ACTACACAGCGGTTTCCTCAACTTATTCCGGGGGGTTGGCTTCCGGCTATGTTTACGGGGCCGGGCTGGATTACTGGATGCGGCTGCCGGGTAAAGTAGTGGGCTCTTCAGACGGAAATTATACTGCCACCGACGCGCGGGGCTGGTATTTTCTGCAGGTAAGCACAGGTGAGGCCGTAATCCACGCCAATTACCAGTCGGCAGACGGCAATTACATGACCAGCGACGCCTATGCCACCATCCTGCAGGGCGCCGTCACGGATATCCCTGACTTCCATCTCGCCCGCGGCGGTTACATCAAGGGCTATGTCACCTCGGGAACCGGGGCGCTGCCCAATATCCCGGTGCGGGCCACCAGCGGCGGCGCGGTATACAACGACACCACCGACGATACCGGATATTTTTACATCTTTGCCGCCACCGACACGGTGGCGTACACCATTACTCCGGAGCTGGATCCCCTGCAGGGCTACAGCTCGCTGCCCACCGACCCGCTGACCATCAGCGTGACGGAGGCGGGCGTCACCGTTTTTGCCGGCTCTATAACCGTGACCGGGGCGCTGGGCACCATCAGCGGCAGCGTGACCGACGGCGGCGAGGCCATCACCACCGGCGTCCTACTGGTTGCCAGCACGGCCACCGTGCCCGCCGCGCTGCCGGCCATCACCGCGCTGACGGCGCCTGCCCAGTCCGTGTTCTATTTCGTGTCCAGCAAATCCGACGGCACCTACAGCCTCGAGGTTCGCTCAAGCACCAGCGCCACCTATAACCTCCGCGCTTTTTATCCCAAGGTGGACGGCAACAGCGGTTCGGTAACTCATACCAGCAAATCACTCTCTTCTATTTCCGTTTCGGCGGGAGGCGAGGTTACGGGGAAGAATTTCGCATGGCCATAAAACGGAAAAGAGGCTACACCCTCATGGAAGTGCTGCTGGTCGTGGCTATCCTCGGGATAGTCGGCGGCATGGGCGCGCCCCTGCTGATGCAGATGACCAACTTTTGGCGGCAGACCACCGCCCGCAACACCATCCAGCGCGACGTGCGCACCACCCTGGACCTGGTCAACCGCTTCGCCCGACAGGCCAAGAGCTCCACGCTGGTGATAGACGCCGCTGCCGGCCAGCCGCCCTGCTCACGGGTCACCTACACCAGCGTCCAGGGCGAAACGGTCTCTTTTTTTCAGACCGGCAACAAGCTTTTTATGAGCATGGCCGGCAAAACCAGCATGCTCACCGAGAACCTGGCCTATATCTCCTTCACCTACCCGCGCACTGATGATATCACCTTGCTTTCGGTGGCTATAACCGCCCAGGCGGCCACTTACCGGGGCGGAAAAAAGGCCCTGCAGTTATCCATCCAGAAAGTGAGGATAATGAACTGATGAAAAAGAATAAAGGACAGCTGCTGGTAGGCGCCATGATCCTGATCGCCGTGCTGGCCATCATCATACCGGTCATGGTGATGTATGTGCAGAACGAGGCCAAGTGGAGTGTGAAGCAGGGGCAAAGCACCAACGCTTTCCAGCTGGCTGAAGGAGCCCTGGACCGCGGCTTCCAGAAGGTGATAGAGTCTACTCAGTCCTGGAAAGAGATACAGGCGGGCCAGGCGCTGCCGGGCATGAGCTTTGACACCTCTTTTGCGGACCTCGACGGGGGCACCTACGCCGTGTCGGTGACCAGCGGCCCGGAGACCGGGGAGGTTACCATAGTGGGGGTGGGGCGCGACAAGATGGGCAGGGAAACGCGCTCCTTGAAAGCCGTTTATGCCAACTCGCTTATGAGCGACATCAGCATTGCCGCGGCCGAGGGCATCACGATGAGCGGCAATAATATCCAGGTGGAATGGGGCGGGGTTTCCAGCCCTCTGACCGTAAACATAGAGGACAAGAATCATCCGTCCTACTGGAGCGCCGCCAATGTGACCGGGGACGGTACCAGGGGCGATAAGAACGGTTCGGCGCCGCCCAACTGCGACTCGCCCAATTGCTGGTGGTGGCATTCTTATTACGCCGACCTGTCGCCCATACCGGACATAGATTTCGAGGCTTACAAAAGTTCCGCCATCGCCGCCGGCAATGACCCCTGCGGCAACCCTTACTACAAGAACGGCAGTTGGACCAAAAGCACTTTTAATAAATGCATATCGTCCGATAACAGAACTTATTATGTTACCGGGAACTGGTCTGACTTCGGCTTTAAAAGCGCTTTTGTCGGCAATATTATAGTCAGGGGTAACCTCTCTTTTTCCAACGGCAATCAATACACGGTCGCTTCTTATAATGCCGCGGTCCCGCCTGCGGCCTGGAAGCAGTATTGCAACGATTGGGACTATTACCACGATAATTACGATTCTTCAGTCGATCCTTCAGACCCCTGTTTCGGGGACATAAACAACAGCTACAGGGCCAGCGGCAAATTTAAGAATATCTCCCCGGCCATCCGCGGGTTCCTGTATGTGGGCGGCAACCTTGACCTGCCCAATGGCGGCGGCAGCTCCGACCTGCTGCATGGTGCTATCATCATCAACGGCATAGCCGACATAAATTCCAACTCTAATTGCAAGATCTATTACGACCCGGACGTCGCCTCCAATATCCTGACCACCAAGATAAACCTGGTGAGGAAGTCCTGGGAGGGGTTAACCACCCAGTGGCCGGCGGCGTTGCCTTGATGAGCCCTGCCAGGGCCGCTAAGGTCCCGAGGGTGCGCTTGTCGGCCGTTGCCAGGCTTGATATCGCCGGTTTTGGGTTGGAGTTGAAATCAGACTCAGCGGGTATCATTAGTGTTTTGGCCCGTAGATACGGCTGTTTTTGCGGAGCTGGCGGCCGCGGTTTTAAGTTTAGGGTCTCACAGGCTGCGGGCCGCCCCTCCCCCTTCAGGCCGGCGGTTCTTTTAAGAGACAAAAGGCTGGAGCTGAAGCGCGGGGACTTTTCAGCTGCCCTGAACCTGAGCTCCGGCGCCGGGGAACTTTCAGCCGCCCCCCACGAGCAATGCCTGGACGCTTTCCTGAGGGCGCTGCTCAGCTCGCTGCTGCAGCGCCAGGGCGGATTTATGCTGCACAGCGCCGGCGTAGTGAAGGGCGGCCGGGCTTACCTTTTCCTCGGCAAGTCCGGGGCCGGCAAATCCACACTCGCTAAAATTGCGGCCGGCGCGGGGCTGGAGGTGATCAGCGACGAGATAAACCTGCTGCGGCCCCGCGGGAAAGGCTTCCGGGTGTACGGTTCGCCTTTCTGGGGAGAGATGCGCTGCGAGGGCCGGCCCGGCAGCTGGCCGCTGGGGGGAATATATCTCCTTGAGAAAGCCGGGGCGAACAGGCTGGTGCCATGCGGCAAGAGCGAGGCCCTGAAACTGCTGCTGCGCTGTCTGCTGAATTTCGAGAAGGGCCCGGATATTTCCGCTTTGGTGCTCAATAACGCGGCGGCGCTGCTGGGCGGAACCTCTTTCACCCGTCTGGAATTCTCTAAAAGGGACGCCTCTTTCCTGCGATTGATATGAAATTTAGACTTAAAAAAGACCTCGCTTTCCGGCGCATAGCTGGCCAGGTATTTATAGTGGATGCCGCCGCTTCCAGGATGCACGAGCTTAACGGCACGGCGGCCCTGGTCTGGGAGGGGCTGGCCTCCGGGAGGGACGAGGAGGCCGTGGCCGCCGCCCTGGCCGCCGAATACGATATTGCCGCCTCCGCCGCTTCCGCTGACGCGGCGGCCTTTACCAAAGAACTGCTGGCCGCCGGCCTGATAACTAAAGCGGAGAAATAATATGAAGAAGAAAAAAACTTACGAGAAACCTGCCATGAAGACGGAGAAGATCTTCGAGACCGCGGCCCTGGCCTGCGGCAAATGCATCACCGGCCCCATCAGCCAGCTGGCCTGCAAGTCCCTTAAAAAGTGGTCGTAAAATGAAAATTTTCAGGTTGGAAGGCTCCAGCATGCTGCCCCTGTTCCGTCCGGGACAGGCCGTGGCCGTGGGCCCCGCCCGGCCCCGCCCCGGGGATTGCGCCGTTTACGCCTACGGCGGCCGCAATTTGCTGCACCGGGTGGCCGAGGTTTCCCGGGGGGGCGCCGTGTTCGTGGACGACGCCGGGCGGCTGGAACCGCACTATGTCACCTGGGCCGAAGTGCGGGGCACCGTATTGGACGGCGGCCCGCTGGCGGCGGGCCTGCCGGGCCTCTGCTACGCCAGACTGCGCCGCGCCCTGTACGCCTTGAACCCCTTCAACTGATGCCGGACTGCCTGCCCTCCGCGCGGCTTAACGCGCTCACGCTTGAAAAGAATATCCCGGTTTCCGTCACCATAGAATTGACCCGCCGCTGCCCGCTGCGCTGCCGCCACTGCTACCTGCCCGAAACCGCCGGCCGCGCCCGCCCCGGCCGCGAACTTTCCTTCGCCCAATGGGAAAAAATACTGCGCCAGCTGGCCCGCGCCGGGGGGATTTACCTCGTTTTTACCGGCGGGGAGCCGCTGCTGCGGCCGGACCTGCCCAGGCTTTGCCGCCTGGCCAAAGCGCTGAACTTCGACGTGCGGATCTTCTCCACCGGCCTGGGCATTACGCCCGCCCGCGCCCGGGAAATCCGCTTGGCAGGAGTTTCGGCTTTCGAGATCAGCTTTTACGGCCGCCCGGAGGTGCATGACTGCATTACGGGGCGGAAGGGTTCATTCGCCGGCAGCCTGGCGGCCGTCCGCCTGCTCAAAGCGGCCGGGGTCACGGTAAAGATAAAGGTCCCGCTGATGAACCTGAACTTAGGGCAGGCGGCATTTATGAAGCGCCTGGCCGGGAAGGAAGGCTGCGGCATCTCCTTCGACCCCGTCATCGCGCCAGCCAACGACGGAGACAGGGCCGCCCTTAAATATCGCCTCTCCGGCCCGGAGTTGAGGAAGGCTCTGGCGTACCTTTCGCCGTCCGGAGCGGAGGCAGGTCCCGCCGTCCCGGTTCCTGGTGGCTCTGGTGTCTGGGATTTCCTGTGCGGCGCCGGCCGCAATGTCTGCGCCGTCGACCCTGCCGGAACCCTGTTTCCCTGTCTGCAGCTGCCGGTCAAACTGGGCAACCTGACCCGTCAAAAATTCTCTGCCTTATGGAAGGGCTCGGCTTGGCTGAAAAAATGGCGCCGCGCCGGTATTAAAGACCTGAAGATCTGCGCCGCGTGTCCCGATATAGAATTCTGCAGCCGCTGCCCGGGCATAAGCCTGCTGGAGGAGGGGGACGCTTTCGCTCCCAACAAGCCCGCCTGCGAGATGGCGGCCATTCTGCGGAAAGCACAAGGCGGGGTCCGTGGATTTACCTATTGACTGTCTTAATAGGACTGGTATACTATAAGTGTAAATAGCGGTATGCTTTGAGGTGCCGCCTTTTTTTTCTCTAGCCATTGGATAGGAAGTATCCAATGGCTGCTGGTCACTGGGAAAATTGTAGCGGTTGGTAAGATTTCAGACTGCATGGTGTCTATATGAGAATGAACCGCACTCTCGCTTACGGGCTGGCCTGCCTGCATTATCTTGGCCAGAACGGCAACGGCCGCTGGAACCAGGTGGCGGAGATTTCGCGCTTCCAGGGCCTGCCCGCGCCGTACTGCAACAAGGTATTGCAGGCGCTGGTGCACGCCGGCTTTGTGGAGTCGCAGAAAGGCAAGGGCTACAGGCTTTCCAAGGAATTAGACGATATCAGCGTCTGGCAGTTGATGGAGGCATTTACCGTGAACGGCGCGCCGAAGGCCGAAAAAGCGCAGGTGCCCAACAAGCTTTACGAAACCCTGCGCGCCGAGGTGAACCACTGGCTGGTGGGGCTGACCGTGCAGGACATAGTGGAGATGATGAAGGAAGAAGAACGGAAGAAAGGCTGCGCCCGCGGCGGCCATAGTTGCGGCGGCGGGGCGGCTGAGGAGTAAAGACCGGGAACGGCTTTATGAACATGTCCAGAGCGATAAAAACAGGAGGCTTAAAACGCGGCGAAAGCGCGCGCCCCTTCTCTTTTGCCCCGGGGCTGCGTTCCGTCTCCTGGCCGGCTTTTCTTTTTGCCGCTCTGAGTTTCCTGTCCCCTTCTTTCCTTTTCGCCCAGGCCACCACGGTCTTCCTCAGCGATACGGTTTCCATCAACGCCGGCGACGACGATGAGCGGCGCCTGAACCGGACGCGCGGCTCAGTGCTGGCCGATTATACCAAGCTCACCCTGGTCGGCCCTGTCACTCCGCCTACCGCCGCCACGCAGATGACCAAGGCCTCCGGCGGCACCGCGATGGTCTGGTATACTGACCCGCTCGACGAGGTCACCATAAGCGGCAATGTCACCTTCAACCTCTGGGGCAGGGAGAGCAATAAGTTCGCTAATGCCGGTTTTACGGCGGAACTGTTGCGCGCCAGCGCCTCCGGCGCCATACAATCCGTCATCGCTACAGTAACTACGCCGGTTTCGGAGCTTGCTACCACGGCCGCGGTGCGCAACTGGGTCCGCACCCCGGCCCCCACCGCGCTGGCCAACGGCGAGCGCCTGGCCTTGCGCGTCTATATAGACGACGCCGGTCAAAACATGACGGCCTTAGCCAGGACCGTCACGCTGACCATCGACGGCCCCACGGCCGGGGCCAACGGCGACAGCTGGTTCCGCACCACGGAGAGCCTGGCCCCGGCCCGGCCGACCATAGGTTCCATAACCGGCCTCTCGCAGACCGGGTTCTCGGCCTCCTGGACCCTGGTGGAGGGTGCCACCGGCTACCTGCTGGCTGTTTCCCCCAACTCGGGCGCTTCCCCGTCGCCCATCACCGCTTCGCTGGATTCAGCCGATAGCCCGGGCACTTTTTCCACCCTTACTTCCAATACCACTTATTATCCCTTCGTGCGCACCAATGGCCCCGGCGCCTCCAGCACTTGGGCGGCCTACCCGGTACAGGTAACCCCGGCTTACGCGCCGTCCTTCACGGACTTCGTGAATATCTCCTCGTATACAGCCAGATTCAATTGGGCCGCCAATGGCAATAACGCGGCCACTATCTACCATGTGGTGATGTCCACGGCCGCGGACCCGTTGTCACCTTTCGGCGCTCCGGTCACCTCATCTTTTACCTACAACACTTTCCTGTCCTCCGCCGGGCTGATGGCCAATACGGCCTATTCCTTCCGCGTGGCGGCCATAAACCACGGCGGGGTCTATACCGACTACACGGCCATAGCCTCTACCTACACGCTCACGGCCCCCATAGCCTCCGGAGTTTTCTCCGATATCTCGGAGACCGGCGTCTCCGCTTCCTGGTCGGACGGCGGCAACCCGCCTGGCACGCTGTACCGCCTGCTGGTCTCCACGGCGCCGGACCCGCTCTCGCCCGCAGGGGCCGCTGTCAGCCAGCACGAGACCTATAACCTGTTCTTCTCCACCGCCGGCCTGGCGGCCAACACTACCTATTATTTCCGCGCGGCCGGCGTGAACGGCGCCGGGGTGGACGGAGCCTATTATTCCGCCGTGTCCACGGCCACGCTGGCGCTGACGCCGGCCTTCTCCGCCTTCAGCGAGGAGACCTATTCCTCCATGCGCTTCGCCTGGACCGACAGCGGCAATCCGCCGGGCACGCTGTACCGGGTGTTGTCGTCCACTGCGCCGGACCCGCTGGCGCCAGCCGGGGCCGCGGTAGTTTCTTCGGAAACCTATAACCTTTCCCTCTCCTCCGCGGGGCTGACTCCCGATACCCGCTATTACTTCCGCGCCGCGGCGGTGAACCGCAACGGGGTGGCCACAGCCTACACTTCTCCGGAGAACCGGGCCACCCGGCTGCGCTACGACCCAGCCTCGCCGGCTTTCGGGGGGGTGGCGGAAGGCTCCATAGCTTTCTCTTTCTCGGCCGGCGGCAACGCTTATCCCGGCACGCAGTTCAGGGTGCTCTACTCTACCGCCCCCGACCCGCTGCTCCCGGACGGCGCGGCCGTAGTCTCTTCCGACACCTACAATAACTCGCTCTCTGCCGCAGGCCTGGCGCCCAATACCACCTATTATTTCAGCGCCGCCGGGGTCAGCAAGGACGGCGTCCTTACCGGTTATACCGCCGCGGCCGGCACCTCCACGCTGGCCGCCGTGCCCTCCGGGCTGGACTTTACGGAGACCACGGAAGACAGAATACGGCTGGAGTGGGACCCCGCCAACGGCCCCGGCGCGCGCTACACGGTGCTTGCCTCTACGGCTGCGGACCCGCTGTTTCCGTCAGGTGAAGTTGTAACAAGTTCGGATACTTACAACCTCTTTCTTTCCACCGAGGGGCTCTCTTTCAGTACCCAGTATTCCTTCAGGGCGCGCGCGGTCAACAATAACGGCGTGGTTACCGCCTGGTCCGCCCTCGCCTCCACCTCCACGCTGGCCCCCGGCACGCTCCCGGCCCCGCTGGCCGGCGCCCTTGAGCCGCATATTTCCTCCGTTACGGCCGCCTGGTCGCTGGTTACGGGGGCCACCGGCTACACGCTGGCCGCCTCGTTGTATGCCGATGATCCGCCGACCGATATTTTTGCCTCCAGCACCGTGGCTTCGCAGGCTTACGCCCAGTTGCCGGGCCTGGCTCCCGACACGGGTTATTACCTTTTCGTCCGGGCCAACGGTTCTGGCGTAGCCAGCGCCTGGAGCAAGTACGACCCCAAGGCTACCCTGTTGCAGTACGCACCCGTCGCCGGCGCCTTTTCCGGTGTGGCGGAAGATTCTTTGACCCTGTCCTGGACGGGTGGCGGCAACCCGGCTGGCGCGCTGTACCGGGTGCTGTCCTCCACCGCGCCCGACCCGCTGGCGCCCGACGGCGCGGTCGCCGTTTCTTCCGATACCTACAACCTGTCGCTCTCTTCCGCCGGCCTACCCGCCAATACCAATCATTATTTTAGGATAGCGGGCATCAATAAAGACGGGGTGACGACCGCCTGGACCGCGGCGAAGGGCACCTCCACCCTGGCCGCCATGCCGGTCTTCTACGGTTTCTCCGGCGCCGGCACCGGCGCCATGACCTTCTCCTGGGACGCGAACTCCAACCCGGAGGGCACGCTGTACCGCGTGCTTTCCTCGAAAGCCCCGAACCCGCTGGATCCCGGCGGCTACCCGGTGGCCTCCTCGGATACCTATAACCTCTCGCTTTCCACCGCCGGCCTGGCGCCGAACACCAGCTATTATTTCAGAGCGGCCGCCGTCAACAACGACGGGGTGCTGAGCGCCTTCTCTGCGGCGCAGGTGAACCCCACGCTGCCGGAGGACGCCGCTTTTCCGGGTTTCGGCACGGTCACCGATTCCTCCATAGACTTCATGTGGTCCGGCGGCAATAACCCGCCCGACACCCTGTACCGCGTGCTGGTTTCGCCGGCGCCGGACCCGCTCAACCCCGGCGCGGAGCCCGTGACCTCCTCCGACACCTATAACGTGTATCTGACCTCGGCGGGGCTGGCCGTAGACATTAACCATTATTTCACCGTCGCGGCACTGGGCCGCGACGGCCAGATTGGCGCCTGGACCGCGCCAGCGCGGGCGCGCACGCTGGCGCGCCAGCCTGTATTTTCCGGCTTCGGCGGCGTTGAGGCCTCCTCGCTGGAAGCGCTCTGGACCGCCAACGGCAACCCGCCCGGCACTCTGTACCGCGCAGTTTTTTCCCCTGCCTCCGACCCGTTGAATCCCAGCGGAGAACCGGCCACGGGGCTGGAATCCTACGGCCTCTCGGTCAGCAGCTCGGGCCTGGCGGCCGACACTACCTATTATGTCCGGGTGGCCGCCGTCAACGGAGACGGCGCTGAGACGGCTTATACGGCCGCCGCCGGCACGGCCACGCTGGTGGCCTATCCTCCGCTGTTCTCCGGCTTCAGCGACCTGCAGACGGACGCCCTCCGCGTGCTGTGGGGCGCCAACGGCAACGCCGACGGCACGCTGTACCGGGTGGCCGTTTCTACGGCGCCGGACCCGCTGGCCCCGGGCGGGGCCGCGGTTACCTATGAGGATACCTATGAACTTTCGCTGGCCTCGTCGGGGTTGACTACCAATAAACTTTATTACTTCAGGCTGGCCGCGGTGAATAAGAACGGCGTGGCCACGGCCTACACCGCTGCCCAATCCGAGCGCACGCTGCAGGCGTCCACCAAACTGTACCTGCGCGACACGGCCTCCGTGGCGAACCCGGACTCGGCCGAAGAGCGCCGCCTTTTGCCCCTGCGCGGGGCATCCGCGCTGACCTATACCAAGAGTACGCTGACCGGTCCGGTAACTCCGCCCACCGCCGCCACGCAGTTCACCAAGATCGCCGGCGGCCTTACTCAGACCTGGTATACCATGCCGCTCGACGCGGTGACCATAGTCAGCAGCATTACCTTTAATATACGCGCCCGTGTGAGCGCCACCCAGGCCAAAGCCACCGTCACCGGGGTGCTTTACCGCGCCGACGCGAGCGGCGGCATCCTCTCTACCGTGGCCGCCGCTGTGCTGAACCGCGCGGCGCTGACCGCCACGGATTCGGCCCAGACCTGGACCGTGCAGCCGGCGCCGACGGCGCTCAATAGCGGCGACCGGCTGGCGCTGCGCCTCTACATAGACGACGGCCTCGGCGTCACCATGGCCAGCGGCAGGAGCGTGATAGTCACCATAGACGGTCCCACCGTTAACGCGGCCGGCGACTCCTGGGTGCAGGTGCTGGAGGAACTGAAACCGGCCAGGCCAGCCTCTCTTTCCGTCACCGGAGTCACGGCCGGCCAGATCGCGGCCTCGTGGCCGCTGGTCGGCGAAACCACCGGCTATACCCTGATAGCCTCCGAGGACCCGTCCGGCTCGCCGGTCTATTCCTCCAGCGAGACGCTTGCCCTGGCCGCCACCCTTTCTGTGCCCACGCTGGCCCCTAACACTACCTATTACCTGTCGGTGCGCGGCAATTCCGCCTGGGGCGCCAGCGCCTGGCAGGTGCACGGCGGCACGGCCACCCTGCTGGCCTTTGCCCCGGTCGCTTCCGGCTTCGGCGCCGTGGACGCCGGTTCCGCGTTCTTCGACTGGTCCGCCAACGGCAACGCCGACCCGGGCACACTGTACCGCGTGGTCTCTTCAACCGCGGCCGACCCGCTGAACCCGCTCGGGGCGGTGGCGGTCAGTTCTCTGACCTATAACACCTTCCTGAGCACCGCCGGCCTGGCGGCCGACACCACCTATTATTTCCGTGTGGCCGGTCTGAACCATAATAACGTGGCCACAGCCTATACGGCCGCGGCCGGCACGGCCACGCTGCTGGGCTTTGCGCCTGTCTTCTCGGCCTTCAGCGGGGTCGGAGAAACCTCCATGCAGTTCGAGTGGGCGCATAACGGCAACGCGCCTGGTACGCTCTACCGCGTCGTTTCCTCCACGGCGTCAGACCCGCTCTCGCCCGACGGGGCGGTAGCCGTCAGTTCGCTGACCTATAATACCTTCCTCAGCACGGCCGGCCTGTCGGCGAACACGACGTATTACTTCAGGGTGGCCGGCGTGAATAAGAACGGCGTCAGCACGGCCTATACGGCGGCGGCCGGCACGGCCACGCTGGCCTACGCGCCAGTCTTCGGGGCCTTCTCCGGGGTCACCGCCTCGGCCCTGGACGCCGCCTGGACGGACGCCGCCAACCCCGCCGGCACGCTGTACCGGGTGCTCTCCTCCACCGCGCCGGACCCGGCCAGCCCGCAAGGCGCGGCCGTGGCCTCCGTGGATACTTACGCCCTGTCGCTTTCTTCCTCGGGGCTGTACGCCGATACCACCTACTATTTTCGAGTGGCCGCCCTCAACCGCGGCGGAGTGCCCAGCGCCTATACCGCCGCCGCCGGCACGGCCACCCTGCTGGGCTACGCGCCGGCCTTTACCGGTTTCGCCGACGTTGCGGCGGCGGCCCTGCGGTTTAATTTCTCGCAGAACGGCAACGCGGCCGGCACGCTGTACCGCGTGGTCTCTTCCACCGCGGCGGACCCGCTGAACCCCGGCGGCGCCCTGGCCGTCAGTTCGCTGACCTATAACACCTTCCTGAGCAGCGCCGGCCTGGCGGCGGACACCACCTATTATTTCCGCGTGGCCGGCGTGAACAAGAACGGCGTTGAGACCGCCTATACGGCCGCCGCCGGCACGGCCACGCTGCTGGGCTATGCCCCGGTCTTCTCCGCTTTCAGCGGCGTCGCGGAGGGTAGCCTGCAGTTCGGCTGGTCGCAGAACGGCAACGCGGCCGGCACGCTGTATCGCGTGGTCTCGTCCACGGCGGCTGACCCGCTGGCCCCGGCCGGCGCCGCGGCCGTGAGTTCCTATACTTACAGCACGCAGTTGAGCACTGCCGGCCTCTACGCCGACACCACCTATTATTTCCGCGTGGCGGGCGTGAACAAGAACGGGGTGGAAACGGCCTTTACGGCCGCGGCCGCCACCTCCACGCTGGCCAATGTGCCCTCCGGCTTCTACGCTACCGGCGTGACCGAGAACTCCATGCTGCTCAACTGGGCGGCCTCTGGCAACAGGACCCCCGGGACGCTGTACCGCGTGCTGGCCTCCACCGCCTCCAACCCGCTCTCGGCGGGCGGGGCCGTGGTCACAAGTTCCGACACCTATAACCTGTACCTGAGCACCCCCGGCCTGTTCTACAGTACCGCTTATTATTTCCGCGCCGCCGCCATAAATAATAACGGTGTACGCACGGCTTGGAGCGATCCGCCTTTCAGCCAGGCCACGCTGGACCCCGGCGCCATAGGCAGCCCGGCCTCGGGCGAGATAACCGGGGTGCGGGTCAGTTCGCTGGCTGCGTCCTGGTCGCTGGTCTCCGGCGCCACCGGCTATACGCTGGCGGCCTCGCTGTCGGCCGACAATTCGCCCGTTGCCATCGTGGTTTCCAGCGATACGGAGGGAGACCTGAATTCAGCCTGGCTGGAAAGCCTCAACGCCGACACGGTCTATTATCTCTTCGCCCGCGCAAATAAGTACGGGACTTCCGGCGACTGGCTGGCGCTGGGGCCAAAGGCCACGCTGCTGCAGTTCCCGCCGGCCTTCGTTTCTTTCTCCGGCGTGGCGGCTGATTCGGCGCAGTTCAACTACGCGGCCAACGGCAACGCCGCCGGTACTCTCTACCGCGTGCTGGTCTCCACCGGGCCCGATCCGCTGGCGCCGGGCGCTGCGGCCTTCAGTTCCTCCGACACCTATAATGTTTCTCTGGCTACCGCCGGTCTCGCGGCCGACACTACCTACTACTTCAGCGCCGCCGGCGTGAACAAGGACGGCGTCCTGACCTCCTACACCGCGGTGCAGGCCACGGCCACGCCGGCCAATATGCCGGTCTTCACCGCCTTCTCTGGAGTCGCCGCGGACGCGCTGACCTTCAACTGGGCGCATAACGGCAACCGGAACCCGGGCACCCGCTACCGCGTGCTGGTCTCCACCGCGTCGGACCCCGCCAACCCCGGAACGGCGCTGGTCACCAGCTCCGAGACCTACAACCTTTACCTGACCACCTCCGGCCTCGCGGCCGACACCACCTATTACTTCAGGGCCGCGGCTCTGGGCGTCAACGGCCTCTCCACCGCCTACTCGGCGGCGGCCGGCACGGCCACTCTGGTGGCCTATCCGCCGGCCTTCGTCGGCTTCACCGGTATCGGTACCGGCGCCATACAGGTCAACTGGGCCGCCAACGGCAACAGGAACCCCGGCACTCGCTACCGGGTGCTGGTCTCCACGGCTGCCGACCCCCTGGCCCCCGGCGGGGCCGTGGTGAGCAGTTCCGACACCTACAACCTTTATCTCAGCAGCTCCGGGTTGACGCCCAACGCCACCCGCTACTTCGCGGTTACAGCCGTCAACCAGAACGGCGCGCTGACGGACTGGACTGCTCCCGCCGGCACCGCCACGCTGGCCGCCGTGCCGCTGACCGCCGTGTCCACGTTCAGCGGCGTGACCTCCGCCGGCTTTACCGCCGCCTGGAGCGCCAACGCCAACCCGGCCGGCACCGAGTACCAGGTGCAGGTCTCAACGGCTCAAGACTTCAATTCCGGCGCCGCCGGCCAGACGGCTTCGACGATCCCGCTGAACGGCGAATCCTACTCCTTCTCGGATCTTCTTTCCAACCGCGATTACTATTTCAGGGTACGCGCGCTGAACCATAACGGCGTTTACAGCGGCTATGCCGAGCTGGGCTCCACGCGCACGCTGGGCCTCGCGGCGCCGTCGCCGCTGCCGGTGACGCAGGTCTCCAACAATTCTATAACTGCCTCCTGGGAACTGGTGGCCGGGGCCACCGGCTATACGCTGGCCGCCTCGGTGAACTCCGGCGTGGCGCCTTCGCTCGTCTACGCCTCCAGCGTCACGGCGGCTGCCGGCGCGACGCTGCTGAACCCCGCGCTGGCGCTGAATACTACCTATTACCTGTTCGTCAAGGCCGGCGGGCCCGGCGACGAGAGCCCTTGGGCCGTCTACCCTGCCACCTCCACCCTGGCTAACAGTCCGCTGGCCCCCGGCAGCCCGTTCAGCGCCGTGACCGATAACGGTTTTGTGCTGGCCTGGCTGGCCAATTCCAACCCGCTGGGGACCACCAGGTACACGGTGCAGGTCTCCACCGCCATAAACTTCAATACCGGCGTCTCCGACCAGGTGATACTGGCCACGGCTCCGGCCGCCGGGCCGGCCGCCACTTTCAGCGGCCTGAGCAGCAACACCTATTATTACGCCCGGGTGAGGGCAGAGCATAACAACGGCAACTCTACCGACTGGGTGAGCCTCGGCGTGGTAAAGACGCTGATCCTGGCCACGCTGCACGCGGCCGGCGACGGCGTGCTGTTCTACGGGCAGAGCGGAAACAGTATGCCGCAGTTCAGGGACTACGTGAGCGCCACCAACTCTTTCAGCGCCGTGCGCCAGACGGTTTCCGGGGCTGCCGGCAAGCTTTACACCGTAAGGACCAACCCGCTGACCACCAAGCAGGAGGCCGTGGCGGCTTATGTCAGCAACGGCACGCTGCGCGTGCTGTGCACCGACGGCGCCAACTGGTACGAGGAATGGACGCAGACCGTGGGCGGCACCGACGCCACGCGGCGTTTCGACATAGCCTTCGAGACCAACAGCGGCGACGTAATGGTGCTTTATTCCCGCAACGCGTCCGGTACCAACGAACTGGGCTGGCGCACCAAGCCCGGCGCGGCCGGCTGCGGCGCGTCCAACTGGTCGGCCGCCCAGACGCTGGACCCGGTGCGCACCTCGGGCACGGTGCATTGGGTAAAGATGGCTTCAGACCGCCGGGCCGACCAGGACAATATAGCCGCCATCTGGGCCGACGCCAACTCCGACCTGTCGGCCATGGTCTGGAACGGCGCGGCCTGGGAGAACGAGCCGGCGGCCGCGCTGGAGACCTCGCTGGAGGTCGTGAGCGCCGCACAGGACGTGGAGAGTTTCGCCGTGGAGACGGAGTCGGTCTCCGGCGACATCATGGCGGTTTGGGGCCACTCGGCCGGCGCCGACGGCGTCAACGGCGTGCGCTACATGACCGCGGCCTGGACCGGCGGCACGCCGGAGCATGCCTGGGGCGGCGTGACGGCCGCGCCAAGCTTCCTCGACGACGCCACCAACCTGGACCTGGCGGCCAACCCGGCCGGCAACGAGATGGTCTTCGCTTCCATAGGCAATGCCGCCTCCGACCTGCAGGCCGGCTACTGGAGCGGCGCGGCCTGGACCAACACTCCTAACCTGGATGCCATCGCGCAGACGCCCCTGGCCGGGACGAAACTGGTGGCCGCGGCCTGGATAAGCTCCGGTACCGCCACCCGCAGCCTTATAGTCTATAACGACGCGGCCGCCACGAATGTCGGCTGGGTGGTGGGCAATGGCGCCGCCTTTACCGTACAAACGGCCGACTTTACCCCCGCGCCGCTTTTCGCCAACCCGCAGAAGTATTACGACCTCAGGCAGGACCCCGTGAACAGGGACAGGCTGGTCTTTACCCTGGCCGATTCCAACGCCGACCTCTTTGCCAAGAGGCTAGTGATGACTTCCGCGGCGGCGTTTACCTGGACCAATGCGGACGGCAGCGCAGCCCTGGAGGCCAACCTGGGCTCGCCCTTGGCCGGCGGGTACTCCTTTGTGTTCTGGCCGGCCCCGCCCACTACCACCCTGGAGCAGAGCGCGTACCGGTTCTTCGCCAACGCCGATTCCGCCGACGTGGGCGCGCCCTTGGGGGCGCAGGACGCGCTGGCTTCCCTGCCTGCGGCCGGCGCGCAGTTCCGGCTGAGGGCCCTGGTGACCATAGGCCAGGTGGATCTGCCGGTATCGGGCCAGAGCTTTAACCTGCAGTTCGCCGGCCAGGGCGACGGCACTTGCGAGGCGCCGGCCAACGGGACCCCCGCCGCCTGGACGGACGTGACCGCGCTGACCGCCGTAGCGTTCGCCAATAATACGCCCGCCGACAGGGCCGCCCTTACCCCCAACGCCGGCGACCCGCTGTACGGCGTGCAGGCCAATATCAACCAGGTCTACGCCGAGTCCAACGGCTTCGCCAACTCCGTGGCCGGCATAGCCCGCAACCGCAGCGGCATGTGGGACCTGGCCCTCAGGGACAACGGCATGCTGCCCGGCGCGGTCTACTGTCTGCGCCTGGTGCGGAGCGACGGGACGCCGCTGGAGTCATATGCCGCCTATCCGCGGTTGGTCTCGCCTTCCGCGCTCTACCTCAACGAGGTCTACCCCTCGGGCGCGTCCGCCTCCGCTGACTGGGCCGAGTTCTATAACAATTCCGACAGTACCGTGCCGCTGACGGGCTGGAAGCTGGAGTATGTCGAGAACACTATAGCCCTGGGCGGCTCGCCCAGCACGCTCTGGACCGGCCTGGCGGGGGATTATGTCAACGCCCGCTCCACTTACCTCGTCAGCGGCCTGGCGCTGGATCTCAACGCCGCCCAGAGCTACCACGTGCGGTTGCTCGACGCCTCCGGCGGTCTGGTGGACCGCGTGCAGTGGCCCGGCCCCGGCGCTCTCTCGCCCGGTCAGTCCTTCGCTCGCGTCAGCGACGGCCACCCGGATTATTTCGAGATAGACCCTACTCCGACTCCGGGCTACTTCAATTCCGTGTCCACCGACCCGTATACGATAAACGAACTGGCCTACGGGGAGCTCTCCTCCGAGTTCATCGAGCTTTACAGTTCCGCCACCTACTCCACGGTCACGCTGCAGGGCTATGCCCTGCGCAATGCCGCCTCCTCTGCGGCCGGCCTGGTGTTCAGGTTCAACAGGAAGATCTACCCGCTGGACTACACGGCGCTGGACGGCTCCTCGCTGAGCGGCGATGCGCTGGCCTACGCCGCCGTGTTCGGCGCGGCCGGCCTGGCCGAGGGCGGCGATTTCCTGGCGCTGGAGAACTCCAGCGGCTCCACGGTGAACCAGGTCACCTGGCAGACCGGCTCGGCCTACACGCGCTACAATTACAGCGGCCAGCTGACGCCTTACGCCAACCCGGCCCCTGCCGGCGCGGCGGCTTCCATAGCCCGCGGCCCCGCCGAGGGCTCGCACAGCGGTATCGACTCCGCCGACTTCTCCGCTTCCGGCTCTCCTACGCTGGCCTCGCGCAACAATAACGCCGGCCTGGCCGCGGCCAATACGCTCTCCTATCCTGACCCCGCCGCCAGCCCGCGCTACCTGTCGCGCAATTTCCCGCTGCGCCTGGCGCTGGGCGAGGACTCCTCCGGCGGCAGCGGCAACAACATAGTCCTGTCCCGCGCCGACGGCGCTGCCGACCCGGGTTCGCCGCATATTTACCGGCTGCAGGACATAGGGTTCAGTCTGGCTTCGCTGGCGCAGCAAACTACGGAACAGTTCGGTCTGCAGTTCTACGACCAGGACGGCCAGGCCCCGGTCTCCGGCGCCTATTATAAATTCATCCTGAACTCCGGTAACGGCCCGTCCTCGGCCCCGCAGGTCATCATCGCTTCCGTGGCCTACGACGCCTCCGTGCACTCGGCCTCGGCCGCGGGCCCAGCCGCCGCCACGCTGGTCAACGACGACAGCCGCGCCTCGGCCCTGCGCGTGGACCTGTCCAACAACTCGCCCGCCGGCTTCAACGGTGTGGAGATAGCCACTGTGGCCTTCAGCCTGTTCAGGGAAGACCTGCTTACGCCGCTGAACACAGCCGAGGCCAGGGAGCTGTTCGACGCGGTGCTGCTGGTGGCCGACTCCACCTCCACGGGCCTGTCCGGCATCTATGAGCCGGCCATAGACGTGGCCACGGCCGCCTGGGTGCCCATGGCTTCCATTACGCTTGACGGAGCGGGCCTCTCCACGCTGACCGTGACCGCCGCCGGGCTGGACGCCTCCTATGTCTCGGCCGGCTCCACCCGCGCTTTCTATATAGTCTTCGTGACCACGCAGCACGCCTCCGCCAAAACGCCCTCCACCTTCAGGGTACGCCTGGCGCCGGCCGCCGGCCTGCGCCTGCGCGACGCCTCCGGCCTGCTCGGCCAGGACTTCGCGCCCGGAGCGCAGGTGGACACAGCTTCGTTCACCGTCATAGCGCCGGCCCTGCCGCCGCCGGCCACCGACTGGCCTTATGTCTCGGCGTCCTCCTCGCCGATAACGGGCGCCATTACTTCCTACGACGAAGATCTGCTGCCCCAGTCCAGGATCTATCTGCCGGTCACGGACGGCACGCTGGTCTCGGTCAGCACCACCGGCGTCCTGCTATGGATCTTCCCGACGTCGCCGCTGACGGCGCTCTCCGTGTCCCCGTCCTTTCCGCAGGAGGAAGGCGGCTCGGTGTACCTATATTTCGCCGGCGCCAACGGCGACGTGTATAAGGTGCGCGACCAGGGCGCCTCTGCCGCGCAGACCTGGAAGATCCCGCTGGGTTCCGCGGTGAAGTCCATGCTGGACACCGACACCCGCCTGTACGTGGCGGTGGCGGACAACAAGGTGCATTGCCTCAACAAGGCCGACGGCCAGCCCTGCGCCAACTGGAGTTTCGCCTCCGAGATCACCGCCCCCGTGGCCGGCCTGCCCACGGTAGACGAGCGCGCCAGCGTGGCTACAGCCTGGGCCGGCCTGGAGGACGGCAAAGTAGTTAGCCTCAAGACAGGCGACGGCACCTCCAATACCACCTTCGTCACCGGCGGCCCGGTCAAGTCCTCGCCTTACTTCGACGCCTACGTGGCCAGCCCCGACAACGCTCTCTATGTTACCTCCACCGACGGCAAGATCTACGCTATCAACTCCGGCAACATGACCGCGATGAGCGGCTGGAACGATTACGACGCCGGGTCGCCTATCTACTCCTCGCCTTTCCTCTGGCCGCTGGGCGGCACCAAGTATGTGTTCTTCGGGGCCGACAACGGCAGGCTCTATAAACTCAACGCCGGCACCGGCGCGTTGGTCTGGTACTTCCAGGCCGGCGGCGCCATCCGTTCCTCCCCGGTGCTAGCGCCGGCCTCAAATATGGGGCTGGGCGTGGGCGAGGATTATGTCTATTTCGGCAGCGACGACGGCAGGATCTACGGCGTCAACGCCAATACCGGGCAGCTGCGCACCGGCTGGCCGGTGACCACAGGCGGCCCGGTGCGCGCCGACCCGGTGGCGGACACGGGTACGCGGACGATCACAGTGGGTTCCGCCGACGGCAGGCTGTACACGATCTATGTGGGGCCGTAAGGCCCCGCGCGCGGTAGCGGGAGAAAGTATATGAACAGAGAGAAGGCGGCGGTCGAAAGGAAAAAAGCGCTCCGGAAATTTCCGGGGCAGCTGCTGCTTTCTGTCCTGGGGCTCTGCCTGTTGGCCGTTCCGGCGCCCGCCGCCGACTGGCCCTTGTTCATGGGCAACGAGGGCCGTACCGGCCATGCCCTGGAGCAAGCCGCGCCGCCGCTGACCAAGGCCTGGGAATTCACGGCGCCGGGCGGCACCGTGTCGGGCCCTGTAATTTACGACGGCAGGGTTTACTTCGGCACGCGCGGCAACAAGCTCTATGCCCTGGACGCAGCCACGGGCGCGCTGCTCTGGGAGCGGCTGACGGCGGGCTGGGTGGACTCCTCGCCGGCCGTCCACGGCGGGGTCGTGTACGCGACCTGCAGGGGCGGCCGCCTCTACGCCGTGGACCGGCTAAGCGGCGCCCCGCTCTGGATAGTGGACCTCGGGGCGCCTTCCGCCTCCTCGCCGCTGGTGCGGGACGGGCGGGTATATGTGGGCACGGGTTCCCCGGAAAGCAAATTAAAGGTCTACGACGCGGCTACCGGCGCCCCGCTGGGTTCCTATCAGGCCGCCCAGCCGGTGGATTCCGCTCCGTCCGCGGACGGAGACTATATCTATTTCGGCTCTAACGACGGCAATATTCACGCTCTGGGCGCCCTTACCCTGGCCCCTCGCTGGGCCGCCTATTCCACGCTGGGGTCTTTCGGCCAGAACGCCGTGGCGGTTTCCAGCGGCGCCCTGTACGCGCTGCCTGGCCGCGACGAAAAAAGTGCGCTGTCGCGCTCGCTGACCGACTGGTCGCAGCTGGCCATCTCGCCGGCGCTGACCAAGACCGGCCCGTGGACCCAGGCCGGATCGCCGGTTTTCGACGGAACTACCTTGTTCTTCGTTGCCGGCGCGGCCGACGACGCCTCCGAGGACGGGGCCAGGCTGGCGGCGCTGTCTTCGGCTACGCTGTCGGCGGTCTGGCCTTCTTCGCGCACGCTGGGAGGGGTTTCGCCCGTGGGTGTGCTGGCTTCCCCGGCTATGGCCAATGAAATGATATTCGCCGCCACCCCCGCGGGCAGGCTGCTCGTGGTCAGCTCTTCGGGCGTGCAGCTGGAGGACCTTGACCTTTCCGGCGCGGCCTACGCCTCGCCGGCCGTCTCTAACGGCCTGGTGGTGGCCGCCAATTTCGCGGGCAAGGTGACCGGCTTCCGGGCCGGCCGTCACGTCGCCATCTCGCGTCCCGCCGCCGGCGAGATACTGCGGGACACGGTCGCCGTCTACGGTTATTTCGATAGCCCGGACCTGGCCGGCTACGAGCTGGAGTACAGCACCGGCGGAGAGACGCCGCTGTGGACGAGAATAAGTTCGGCCGCTACGGCCTCGCCGGCCGCCGGCGCGGCGCTGTCCGCCTGGGACGTAAGCGGCCTGGAGAACGGGCTGTACACGCTGCGGCTCAGGACGCTTGAGAGCTCCCCGTCGGGGTATGACGGCTCGGCGCAGGTGCCTGTGAGGCTCAACGCCGCCCCGCTGCCGCCCTCCGGCCTGACGGCCGCCGACGTGCCCGCCGACAACGGCAACGCCATAACCCTGGCCTGGTCCGCCTCTCCGTCTCCGGGTGTTTCATCCTACCGCGTCTACAGGGACGAGGGGTACGGTCCCTCGCTGCTCGCCACTACGGCCGGGCTCTCCTATATCGACAGTACGGCGGTGACGGGTACCACTTTTGCCTACGCGGTCTCGGCCTGGGACGGCTGGGTGGAATCAGCCCAGTCAGCCGAGGCGGAAGCCTTCTCGGTGAACAATTCCGGTGACAATGTGCCGCCCGCGGCCGTCGCCGACCTGGCGGCTGAGCCCGGACCCGCGCCCGGTTCCGCCAGCCTTACCTGGACCGCGCCCGGCAACGACGGGGATGTCGGAGAGGTTTCGCATTACCTGTTAAAGTTCTCCACCGACCCCGGGCAGGCCTGGGCCGCTTTCGATTCCCTGCCCGGCAGCAGCAGCCCGGCGGGCGGGCCGGCGGGCATAACCGAAGACATGGAGGCCGGCGGCCTGCTCGGCGGGGTCACCTATTATTTCGCCATAAAAGCGGTGGACCCGGTAGGCAATGTCGCGGCCCTCTCCAACGTGGCGTCGGCCTGGGGCTCGCTGGATTATGTGCCGCCTGCGCCGCCCGCGGCGCTGGCCGTGGCCGACGCGCCCGGCGACGAGGGCGGCAGCCTGGTCCTCTCCTGGTATCCCTCTCCGGACGACGGCGGTGGGGCCGGGGACGTTTACGGCTACAGGATCTACCGCCGCGGTCTGGGCGGCTCCTATGTCTCCAGCGCCCCTTACGCGTCGGTAGCCGCCGGGGCCGTTTCCTACACGGATACCGCCGCGGCGCTGAACGTGCGCTACTATTATTCCGTGGCGGCTTTCGACAGCACCAATAACTCCGCCCTGAGCGCCGAGGCCTCCGGGGTCTCGGCCGACAACTGGCGCTTCTTCGACGCCTCCCGCGGCGGCGTCGTGCGCCTGGCCGACGGCATGGAGGTGGAGGTGCCCGGCGCCTCGGCCTCGCAGAACGACAAGATCATGGTCACGCGCCTGGACCCCGTCAGCTACGCGCCGCTCTTCCGCGCGCGCGCCGCCACGCCCGCCAACCCCACGAACATCGTCTACCAGGTCAGGTTCCAGAACCCGGCCACGCGCCTGGTGGCCCCCGCGCTGATACACCTGCCCTATACCGACGCCGACGTGGCGGGCATGCAGACAGAGAATCTGCGGGTCTATACGCTGACCGGCGGGGCCTGGGTGATGCTGAATACTTCGTCGGTGGACGCGGCCGCCAAAAAGGTCAGCGCCGAAGTTTCCCATTTCTCCGTGTTCCGGGTGATGGAGTACGTGCCGTCGGGCGCGCTGTTCGCCGACGACGAGGTTTACACTTACCCGAACCCCGCCAGGGGGGACACCGTCACCTTCAAGTTCAGGGTGGCGCACAAAGCTTATGTCCGGGTGGAGGTCTTTAACGTGGCCGGCGAGAAAGTGGCCTCGCTGGCGAAGGCGGATTGTCCCGCCGGCCAGGCGTCAGAGATCGCCTGGGACGTGCGGGGCATAGCCAGCGGCGTCTATGTCTACCGACTGGAGGCGCAGAGCTCGGTCGGGAATAAATCGGTGACCAAGAAACTGGCGGTCATACATTGAGCGGGCGGAAAGGCACGGGTAACTATATGGGCTGGAAAGAAAGCGGGAAAATAGCGGTGAACGGGCGGGCCTCGGCGCTGCCGGGCCTCTGGCTGGCTGCCGTCCTGTTCGCCCTGCCGTCAGCCGCCGCGGCGGCCAAGGTGCATCCCGACGCCGGCAGCACCGCCGCCGCCTTCCTGAAGCTGGGCGCGGGCGCGCGCGCCGCCGCCCTGGCCGGCGCTTTTACCGGCGTGCCCGGCGACCCGTTCTCCATCTACTGGAACCCGGCAGGCCTGGCCTACTCCGGGCCGGAGCGCAGCCTGGGTTTCTTCCATAACGAGTATTTCCAGGGCCTGGGGCAGGAGTTCCTGGCCTATTCTTCCCCGGCGCGCCGCGGCGTCTGGGGCCTGGGCCTCAACTACTTTTACGCCGGCAGCGGCCTCGAACGCCGCAGCGGCCTCAACGAGGCCGACCCGGTGAACCCGATCTCCCCGCCGGAAGGCGAGTTCGGCGCCTACGACCTGGCCCTCTCCGGAGGCTACGCGCGGCGCCTGAAGGACGGTTATGCCGCCGGCGCCGCCTTGAAGCTGATACGCCAGAGCATAGACTACGAGACCGGCTTCTCAGCCGCGCTGGACCTCGGCCTGCTGTGGGAGTTCGCCTGGCGCGGCGGCGACTATACCGCCGGGCTGGCCGTGCTGAACCTCGGCCCCGGCATCAAGTTCTCGGAGCGGCGCTACGACCTGCCGCTGGTCTTCAAGGCCGGCCTCAGCCGCCGCCTCGACGAGCGCGGCGCGCTGCTCAGCGTGGAGGCCGACAAGCCCGTGGACAATTATCTCTCCCTGGCGGCCGGCGTGGAGTACCCGCTTACCCCGCGGCTGGCCCTGCGTACCGGGTACCGCTACCGGCTGCACGGCAACGAGCTGGGCGCCTGGTCCGGCTTCTCCGCCGGGGCCGGCGTGTCCTTCGAGCGCCTGACCTTCGACTACGCTTTTACGCCTTTCGGCGTGCTGGGCAATTCGCACCGCTTCTCGGTGAACCTGCGCTTCGGCGAGGCCGTCGCCGCGGCCCGGCCCACGGCGGCCCGGACCGCGGCGCCGGAAGGTTTCAGGAATTTCAACTTCTCGCTGGCGGCCAAGCCGCTCACGCTGTCGGCGCGCGGCATACGCTACGAGATCCGGGCCGTCTCGGCCGACTGCGGCCTCTCCGCCCTGGCCTTCAAAACGCTGCTGCGCGGCGAGGCCGGCGCGGAACTTCAGGTAGCCGAGGGCTCGCCCTCCGGCGAGCTGCTGGCCGGCTTCCCCGACGGCGCGCTGCCGCTGAAGGTGTGGCGGCCCGCCGCGCTGCCGGGCAGCGTGCAGGGTGACATAGGCTTTGAATTCAAGCTGCCCAAGGCCGTGGTCGGCGGGGGCTCAGTGGTCTTCATGTACAGGAATGGCGACCGGTGGGTGGAAGTGCCGGTGACGCCGCTGGAGGCGGGCCAGGACGATTATGTTTTCTCGGCGTCGGCCCCGCTCAGCGGCTACTACGCCGCCGCGCTGCGGCCCTAGCGCCCGGCCTAGTATTCTCCCAGCGTGCCGGCGCGGCGGGCCCGGCGCACCGCCAGACCGAACAGCCACACCGACGCCGGTATCAGCACGAGATCGAAGGCGGCCAGCGCGAGCAGGTCGCCTTTTATTTCGGCCAGGCCCGCGCCGCGCAGCACGGCCGACTGGAAGGCGCGCACCGCGTAGGTCACCGGCAGCAGCGCCGAGACCGGCAGCAGCCAGGCCGGCAGCACCGCCACCGGGAAATAGACCCCGCCCAACAGCCCCTCGAAATTATTCAGCACCCAGGCCACCGGGTTGCCCCGCTTGAACAGCATTACGAAACAAGAGGAAAGTATGCCCAGCGCGGCGAAGCAGCCGGCCGACAGGGCGAAGACCAGCGCCGCCGGCCCCCAGTTGGCGGCGGCGAAGTTCAATTTAAAAATGAACAGCCCCGCCAGCGCGTAGACGCCCAGCTCGAAGGTGGCGAACAGGAAATTCCAGGCCGTCAGCGAGGCCAGGAAAGGGGCAACTCCCAGCGGGGTGGATAGCGTCGCCTCCAGCGTGCCCTGGGTCTGCTCCTGGCGCAGCCGCCCGGCGTAGGAGCCGGCCCCCGTGCCGATATAGCCGAAGAAGGCCAGCGCCGTGAAGACATAGGCGAAATAGTCTCGCCCGTATGGCTCCAGTTCCGGGGCCAGGGCCGCCTCGAACAGCCTGCCGATGAAATAGAAGACCGCCAGGTTGGCCAGCGTGGCCAGCGCGCCCAGCGCGAAAGACAGCCTGTAGCTGCTCTCGGCCAGAAAATCCCGGCGCACGAAGGCCAGGACTGTGCGGGCGAGGTTCATGGCTTGCCTCCCGTCCTGCCGTTCTCCAGCCGGATGACTCTGCCGGCGCTCTGCCGCAACAGCTCCGGGCTGTGGCTCGATACCAGCACGGCCGCGCTGCGCCCGGTTTCGGTTATCAGGTCCAGCAGGCCCCGGCAGGCTTCGGCGTCCAGGCCGCGAAAAGGTTCGTCCAGCAGCAGCACAGGGGCGCTCCTGGAGAAGGCCCGTATCAGGGAGACCTTCTGCATGTTGCCCTCTGAAAGGCGGTCGAAGCGGCGGTGCAGGTCCTCCCGCTCCAGGCCCAGCCTGCCCGCCAGGGCCGCCGCCCGCTCGAGCGCGAGGCTCGCCGGCAGCCCGGCCAGGGCGCCGAAGAAGCGCAGGTTTTCGGCCGGGCTCAGGCGAAAATAGAAGGAGCGGGGGTTGGCGGGGCAGTAGGCGGCCAGTTCCCTCAGGCGGCAGGGGGCAGCCGGGACCCCGTCAGCCAGCAAGGCGCCGCCGTCCGCCTCCAGGATGCCGGCCAGGGTCTTTAAAAGTGTGGTTTTGCCTGAGCCGTTGGGGCCCTCCAGGCCGGTGACGCCGGGGCCGGCCTCCAGGGAGATACCGTCCAGGGCGCGCAGGGGCGACCCGCCTGAAAACGGCGGGGCCGGGAAGGTTTTAACCAAGCCGCGGACCTCTAGCTTCATCTGCACTATGATAGCACAGTGGCGCGGCGGCGGCCAAAATTCAAGCCGGGGCGGTTTTTATGTTAAAATATAATTATAAGGCTTCCCGCCAAAAGCGTAGAAGTCCCTGTTTTAGACGTTACGGAGGACCCACAATGAGAATACATATAGTTGCCCGCAAGATAAAGATGACCAAGCCGATAAAGGACTTCATCGAGACGAAGCTCGCCAAGCTTCACGACTACCTTGAGAACATAGTCTGGGCGCAGGTCATAGTCTCCGTGGAGAAGAAGATCCACGCCGCCGAAGTGATCGTGCACGCCGGCCACCAGACCATGAAGGCCGCCGCCAATTCCGACGAAATGTACTCCGCCATAGACAAGGCCATGGACAAGATGGAAGTGCAGGTGAAGAAGTACAAAGAGCGCTTCACCGACCACCACGCCACCGAGACCGTCGGCCTGGACGAGTTCACCACCCTGGTGGGCCCCGAGATCCGCTTCTCCGTCGTGAAAGACGTGCCCCTGAAGCCCATGAACAAGGAAGAGGCCGTCATCGAGATGGAAAAGATCGGCTACAACTTCTGGATGTTCCAGGACAAGGGCTCCAAGCAGCTGCAGGTCGTCTTCAAGCGGCTCGACAGCACCTACGGGCTGCTGCAGCCGGTGAAGAAGTAAGAGGCCTCCGCTCCTCATGCCCGAGGCGTCCAAACGGCCGGCCAAGTCCGTAACGGTCAGGGAACTGCTTAAGTCCCGGGGAAAGATCCTCGGGCTTAAGACGGTTTCCGGCGTCAAAAACCTCGCGCGCCATATCACGGTCAGCGAGATCAACCGGCCCGGCCTGGCCATCGCCGGGCACATGGAACAGTTCCGCTCGGAGCGCATACAGATCATCGGCCAGGGCGAGTACGCCTACTGCCAGAAGGAAGACGCCCGCAAGGTGCTCGCCAACCTGCAGAAGATGTTCTCCTCGCCCGACATCCCCTGCGTGATCGTCACCGGCGGCGCCAAGCCGCTGCCGGTCATCAAGCAGGCCTGCGACAAGGCGGGCATCCCGCTGCTCCTGACCACCTCGGACACGTCCACCTTCATCCGCGAGATCACCACGTACCTCGACGACCAGCTGGCCGCCATCACCTACGCGCACGGCGTGCTGGTGAACGTCTACGGTCTCGGCGTGCTGATCCAGGGGGACTCCGGGGTGGGCAAGTCGGAGTGCGCGCTGGAACTGCTCAAGCGCGGGCATATTTTGATCGCCGACGACGTGGTGGAAGTTAAGCGCCGTATCGGCTATATGCTGGTGGGCAACTCGCCCAAGAATATCAAGCATTACATGGAAGTGCGCGGCCTCGGCATCATAGACGTCGAACTGCTGTTCGGCATCGGGTCCATCATGGACCAGTCGCTCATCGAGATGCACGTGAAGCTGGAGAGCGTGGTGGCCGGCACCCTGTCGAGCTACGACCGCACCGGCCTCTCCACCGCCGAGGTGCATATCCTCGAGGTGCCCGTGCCTTCCCTGCGGCTGCCGGTCACGCCGGGCCGCAACCTGGCCGTCCTCATAGAGGTGGCCGCGCTGAATCAGCGCCTTAAGAACCAGGGCTACTTCGTGGCCAAGCGCTTCAACGAGAGCCTTATAAGGGAGATGGGCAAGAAGTAGGCGGCCCAGGCCGCCTGCCAGCAGCCCCGCCGACCCAATGACCCAGAAAAACAAGGGCAGGATCTTCATCATTACCGGTATGTCCGGCGCCGGCAAGAGCCAGGCGCTCAAGTCCTTCGAGGACCTCGGTTTCTACTGCATCGACAATCTGCCGATAGCGCTCATCCCGCAGTTCGCCGGCCTGGTCGGCGACCGCCGCTACCTCAGGAACGTGGCCCTCGGCATCGACATCCGCGAGGGGCGCTTCTTCAAGGATTTTATCCTCACGCTCGACAACCTGGGCAAGCTGGGCCTGGATTACAAGATCATCTTCCTGGACGCCTCCGACCAGGTGCTGATGCAGCGCTTCTCCGAGACGCGCCACCGCCACCCGCTCGGCAAGAACATCGCCGCCGCGGTCAAGGAGGAGCGGCGCATGCTCTGCGATCTCAAGTCCCGCGCCAACAAGGTTATCGACACCAGCAAGCTGACGCTGGGCGAGCTCAAGGAAATGCTTTCCGCCGCGCTTGAACTGCGGCGCACCGCCGAGATGAAGCTGTCCGTCATCTCGTTCGGCTACAAGTACGGCATCCCGCTCGACGCCGACATCGTTATGGACGTGCGCTTCCTGCCCAACCCGTATTACGTGGCCGCGCTCAGGAAGAAGACCGGCCAGGACGCCCCCGTGGGCGCCTACCTGCGCCGCCAGACCGGCTTTAAAGCCTTTCTGAAGTCTTACACGGAGCAGATCAAAACGCTGCTGCCGCTCTACATCAAAGAGGGCAAGTCCTACCTGACTATCGGTATCGGCTGCACGGGAGGCCGGCACCGCAGCGTCTACATCGCGGGCGAGCTGGCCCGCGGCCTGGCCGCCGGCGGCTTCTCGGTTTCCGAGTACCACAGGGATATACGCAAATGAGGTGGGGACGTTCTTAACTATCGGACTATTTTAAGGACTATCCGGCTGATTTAACGCTTGCGCGGCTAAATAGTCCGATAGTTAAGAACGTCCCCTTTATTATGATAAATATCATCGTCATCACTCACGGCGAGTTCGGCGCCTACCTGATAGAGGCCGCCGAGGGCATAGTGGGCGCGCAGAACGCCGGCCTCAAGAACGTCTCCATCTCGCCCCGCATGACGCTGGAGCGCGTCAAAGAGGCCGTCAGCGCCGCCATCGACGAGATGCGGTCCGAGGACGGGTTGGTGTTCCTGATAGACATGCCGGGCGGCACGCCGATGAACGTAGTGCTGCCGCTGGCCAAGGACATAGAGAAGAGCGCCGTGATCTGCGGCGTGAACATAAATATGATGACCTCCGCTTTCGCCTACAGGGGGTCGCTGGATTTCGACCGGCTGCAGACCAAGATCGTGGACGACGGCCGCAAGGCCATCTGCGAGGTAAAGAGCCTGCTGATGAAAAAATGAGGATTTGCAGATGATAATTCTTTACAGGGTTGACGACAGGCTGGTGCACGGCCAGGTGGTGGAGGGCTGGGTGCCCCACCTGAAGGCCGAGGAGCTGGCCGTGGTGTCGGACGAGATCTCCGGCGACGAGATGCGCCGGGCCATCATGCGCTTCGCCACGCCCGAGGGCGTGGACCTGAAGATCATGACGGTGGTCGAAGCTTCCGCCTACCTGCCCGAGGCGGCCAAGTCCCCGCGCAAGGTGCTGCTGCTGCTGCCCGGCCTGGCCGAGGCGCTGGCGCTCAACCGCAAGGGCCTGCCCATCCCGTCGCTGAACATCGGCGGCATGCATTATTCCGCCGGCAAGAACCTTTCTATAGGCAAGGCCATCTTCCTCAACGACGAGGACTGCGCCGCGCTGAGGGCCCTGTCGGCCGCGGGCATCAAGATAGAGGGCCGCGGCGTGCCTTCCGACAGCCCGCTGGACCTGATGGAGGCCATAGCGTAGCCCGCGATTTTCAATGGTTAAACTGGTACTCGCCATCCACAACCACCAGCCGGTGGGCAACTTCGACAGCGTGCTCGAGGAGGCTTACCGCCTGTCCTACGCGCCGTTCTTCGACGTGCTCGAGCGGCACCCCGGCGTGCGCGTGGCGGCCCATTTCTCCGGCATCCTCTACGACTGGCTGGAAAAAAACCGCCCCGATTACCTCGACAGGCTGGCGGCGCTGGTGAGCGCGGGCCGGCTGGAGATCCTCTCCGGCGGCTACTACGAGCCCATCCTGGCGCTGCTGCCCGAGGAGGACCGGCGCGGCCAGGTGAACATGATGCGCGACTACGTGCGCAAGCGCTTCGGCGCGGACCCCGCCGGGCTTTGGCTGGCCGAGCGCGTCTGGGAGCCGGAGCTGGCCGGATCGCTGGCGGGCCTGGGCGTGGGTTATACCGCGCTCGACGACATCCATTTCTTCTCCGCCGGTTTCGACGAGGCCGCCCTGACCGGCCGCTATACCACCGAGTACGCCGGCCGCCACCTGGACGTCTTCCCGATCAATCACCGCCTGCGCTACCTGATGCCTTACGCCGAGCCGCACAAGGTCATAGAGTACCTCAAGGGTTTCGAGGGACAGGACGCCGTGCTGGTAATGGCCGACGACGGCGAGAAGTTCGGCCTGTGGCCCGGCACGCACGAGCACGTCTACGGCAAGGGCTGGCTGGACCGCATGTTCACGCTGCTCGAACAGAACTCCTCCTGGCTGGCTACCGCCCGCTTCTCCGACTGCCTGGCCGGCCCTTCCAAGGGTCTGGCCTACCTGCCCACCACCTCCTACCACGAGCTGGCGCAGTGGGCGCTGCCGCCCGCCAAATCGCGCCGGCTGGCCGGCCTGTGGGAAGACTCGCCGGAGGACTTCCGGCAGTTCCTGCGCGGCGGCTATTTCCGCAATTTCTTCTCCAAGTATCCCGAGGCCAACCGGCTCTACCGCCGCATGCTGCGCGCCAGCCGCAAGGTGGCCGCCTCCGGCACCAGCCATGGCCGCACGGCGCTGTACAAGGCGCAATGCAACTGCGGCTACTGGCACGGCGTGTTCGGCGGGGTGTACCTGCCGCATATACGCATGGCCGTTTATCAGAACGCGCTCGAGGCCGAAGCCGCCCTGCCGGGGCGCCGCGGCGCGCCGCGCTACGAGGTGGCCCGCGAGGACTGGGACGCCGACGGCCGCCCCGAGCTGCTGGCCGAGGGCGGGAACGCCAATTTTTACTTTTCTCCCGCCAAGGGCGGGGGGCTGTGGGAGTGGGACTACAAGCCCCGCGGCGTGAATTTCGGCTCCGTGGTCTGGCGCCACCCCGAGGCCTACCACGAGGGCGAGGCCCGCGGTATTTCCGGCGAGGCCCGGCGCGCCGCCGAGGAAGCGCTCAAGAAGGACCTGGTCTACGACTGGCACCCCCGCATGTGCCTGCTCGACCATTTCCTGCGGAGCGACGCAACCCCCGAAACTTTCGAGCGCTCCACCTACGGCGAGCTGGGCGACTTCGTGCTGGGCGAATACGCCGCCAGCCACGCCGAGGACCCCGAGGGGCTGCGCGTTAAACTGAGCCGCGACGGCCATACCTGGACGGACGGCGCCGGCCACCCTTTCCGTGTGGAGAAGGACGTGCTGCTGCGGCATGACGGTTCCTGGCGCGCCTCCTACCGGGTGACCAATACCGGCCACGCCGCCTCCGACCTTTGGTTCGGCCCCGAACTGGCGCTGGCCTTCTCTGAAAAGAAGCATTGCCCGCCCGGAGAGCGCCGCGGCATAAATGAGATTTCCCTGCCCGACCCTGTCTACGGCGGCGTAGCCCTTAAATTTTCAGAGCCGCTGGACCTGTGGATCATGCCGCTCGAAACCATTTCCCGCTCCGAAGCCGGCGCGGAAAAAACCTACCAGGGCTCGGTGCTGCTGCCCAATTTGAAGCGCCGGCTGGAAGCCGGGGCCGCCCTGGAATTCTCGGTGGAGGTGCGCCCGCTGTGATCGCCGCCGTGAAAGCGCTGCTCTCCTCCGTCCTGGCCGGCCTGCTGGGCCTCGACACCGTGCAGGCGGGGCAGTTCCTGCTGTCGCGCCCCGCCCTGGTGGGGCCGGTGCTGGGCTGGCTCAACGGCTGTCCGCTGGAAGGCGCGCGGCTGGGCATACTGATAGAGCTGATCTACATAGATTTCATCCCGGTGGGCGGCGTGGTGCCGCCAAACGGCGCGGCCGCGGCCGCCGCCGCGGTGCTGGCCCACGCCTACGGCGGCCTCGCCCCGTCCCTGTCCTTTTTCCTCGGCGTGCTCGCCGGCGCGGCTTATTCCCCGGTGGAGTCCCGCCTGCGCGCCGCGCGCTCCGCCTGGAACCCGGTTGTGGAAGCGCAGGCCGCGGCCGGCACGCTGGCGCTGCGGCGCTGGCTGGCCAGGGCCATGCTGGCGGAGAACGCGGCGCTGGCCGCCTACGCGGCGGCCTGGGCCGCGCTGGCCGCCCTGCTGGCACTGCTGCCCGGACTGGCGCGGCTTTACCCGGGCACGGATTTCGCTTATTCGCTGATGCCCTGGCTGGGCCTCAGCGGGCTGTATTTCAGGTTCAGGACGCAGATCTATAAAAAGGGCTGACATGTTCTTGAGGATGTTCCTGCGGTCGTTCTTCATTCAGGCGGGTTGGAACTACGAAAGGTTCCAGAACCTGGGCTTCGCTTTTTGCCTGCAGCCCGCGCTGGAGAAGATCTACCCCGATAAGGAGAAGTATAAGGCCGCCCTGCTGCGCCACCTGCAGATCATCAACACGCAGCCGTACATGGCCTCTTTCGTGCTGGGCAACGTGGCGCGCATAGAAGAAACGGCGGCCGCGGCCGCGGACCCCGCCGCCGCGCTGAAGAACATGCCCGGCGTGAAGCAGGCTCTGGCCACCAGTTTCGCTTCGATAGGCGACCGCATTTTCTGGGGGCGCCTGAAGCCGATGACCGCGCAGATCTGCCTGCTGGTCTGGAGCGCCGGCGGCTTCCTGGGCTGGCTGTTCACCGGGCTGGAGACGCCGGCCCCCGTCTGGCTGCTGCTGGCCGGTCCGCTGGCGGGCATAGTCTTTTACTCGGCTTTCGCGGTGTACTGGCGCTGGCGGGGCCTTAAGACCGGCTACGACTGCGGCGGCCAGGCCGCCTGCGGCCTGGGCTGCGCGGACTGGACCCGCACGATACGGCTGCTGAGCACGGCGGGCTTCTTCATGTCGCTGGCGATAGCGCTACTGGCCGTGGGCCTGCTGGCGGCCATGAACTTCGGCTCCTGCGCTCCCACCGAACTGGCACTGAAGATAGGCCTGCCGCTGGGCGTGCTGGCGCTGCACCGCGTCACGCGGGCCCTGGGCAGGTCGGTGTTCTTCGCCGCGGGGCTGGTGCTGGGCGCCTCCCTGCTGGCTTTCAGCGTACTGGGATTGGAACCGTTTAAACTTTACCTATGATAAAAAAAGACATCACGATAGTAAACGAGCTGGGCATACACGCGCGCCCGGCGGGCATGATAGCCAACACCTCTTCCAGGTTCTCCTGCGATATCAAGCTGGTCAAGGACGGGATGGAAGTGAACGCCAAGAGCATCATGGGTATCATGACGCTGGCCGCCGGCAGGGGGACGATCATCGAGATTACGGCCCGCGGCAAGGACGAGGCCGAGGCGGTGCAGGCTATAGTGGACCTGTTCACGCGCAAATTCGACGAGGATTAGCACAAGGGATATATGCTGATAAAAAAAGGAGTCCCGGCCAGCCTGGGCATAGCCATAGGCAAGGCGCATATCGTTAAGGAAGAGAATATCCTTATCGAGCAAAAAGAGATCCCGCCGGAGAAGATCAAGGCGGAGGTCAAGCGCTTCAAAGAGGCGCTCGAGAAGACCAAGCTCGACCTCGACGGGATACGCTCCAAGATCCTCACCGTGCTGGGCAAGAACCACGCCAAGCTGATCGACGCGCACCATTTGATCCTGCAGGACCCGATGATCACCAAGGACGTGCCCAAGCTCATCGTGGCCAAGGGCATGAACGCCGAGTTCGCGCTCTCCGAGATCCTCGACAAGGCCGAGGAGCAGTTCGAGAAGATCGACGACGAGTTCTTCCACGAGCGCAAGCACGACGTGTTCGATGTGGGCAAAAAGATCATCTCCAACCTGGTGAACTCCGAGAAGGTGTCGCTCAAGGACCTCAAAGAGCCGGTCATCATCGTGGCTCACAACCTGTATCCGTCGGACACGCTGCACATCCGCGAGTCTAACAAGGTGCTGGGCTTCTGCATGGACCTGGGCTCCAAGTCCAGCCATACCTCCATTTTCGCCCAGAGCATGGGCATCCCGGCCGTGGTGGGCCTCTCCGACATCAGCCGCCAGATCCAGAGCGGCGACACGCTGGTGGTGGACGGCGAGCAGGGCATGGTCATCATCTCGCCCTCGCCCGAGATCATAGAGAAGTACCGGGCCCGCAAGGAAGAGCTGCAGAAGCAGGAGCATTTCTTCCACCGCCTCAAGGGCCTGCCGGCCACCACGCGAGACGGCCACAAGATCCACCTGATGTGCAACCTGGACTCCGCCGAAGACGCGCCCGAACTGACGGCCGTGAAGACCGAGGGCGTGGGCCTGTACCGCACCGAGTTCCTTTACATGAACCGCGCCTCCGTCCCCACCGAGGAGGAGCAGCTGAAGGCTTACTCTTCCGTGGTGAAGGCCGCGCCCGGCATCCCGCTGACCATCCGCACCGCCGACATAGGCGGCGACCGGGCCACGGAGCTGGGGATCAAGGGCCTCAAGGACGAGCGCAACCCGTTCATGGGTTTCCGCGGCATCCGCCTGTTCATCAAGTACCCGGAGCTGCTCAAGACGCAGCTGCGCGCCATCTACAAGGCCAATACCGAGGGCAACATCAAGATCATGATCCCGATGCTTAGCTCGCTCGACGAGCTGCTGACGGTCAAGAAGATCGCCTCGGACGTGAAGACCGAGCTCTCCGAAGAAGGCTTCCCGGTGAAGTCCCACCCGGAGTTCGGCGTGATGGTGGAGATCCCCGCCGCCGCCATCATCCTGGACTCGCTGCTGCCCGAGATAGACTTCGTCTCCATCGGCACCAACGACCTGGTGCAGTACACGCTCGCCGTGGACCGCATCAACCAGTACGTCTCCGAGCTCTACGAACCGTTCCACCCCGCCGTGCTGCGTCTGATCAATCTGGTGGTTCAGACCGCGCACAAAAAGGGCAAGCCGGTCAGCGTCTGCGGCGAGATGGCCTCCGACCCGTACGCCATACCGCTGCTGGTGGGCCTGGGGGTGGACATCCTCAGCGTGCCGGCCAAGATGTACCTGCGCTCCAAGCATTCTGTGCGCTCCATGAATTTCGAGAAGTTCTCGGGCCTGGCGCAGCGCGCGCTCAGCCTGCCCACTTCCGACGAGATACGCCGCCTGATAGAGGAAGAGGTGAAGTAGGCGGCCGCCCATAAGACAACATGAAAATACGTAATTTCTGCATCATCGCCCATATCGACCACGGTAAAAGCACGCTGGCGGACCGCTTTATACAGCTGACCGACACCGTGCCGGACCGCCAGATGAAGGAGCAGTTCCTCGACGGCATGGAGCTGGAGCGGGAGCGCGGCATCACCATTAAGGCCAAGGCCGTGCGCATGCTTTACAAGTCGGAGGACGGAGAGGAATATATCCTCAACCTCATCGACACCCCCGGCCACGTGGACTTCTCCTACGAGGTCAGCCGCGCCATGGCCGCCTGCGAGGGCGCCATCCTGCTGGTAGACGCGTCGCAGGGCGTGGAAGCGCAGACGCTGGCGCACGCGCACCTGGCGCAAAGCCTGGGCCTCAAGATCATCCCGGTCATCAACAAGATCGACCTCGAGCATGCCAACCCGGACGCCACCGAAGAGCAGATCTGGGAAGTGCTCAAGAATCCGGTGGACTCCTCGCGCATCAGCGCCAAGGACGGCCGCGGCGCCCGCGAGGTGCTCGAGCGCGTCATCAAGGAGATCCCTCCGCCCGTCGGTTCGGCCGAGCGGCCCCTGAAGGCGCTGGTCTTCGACTCTTTCTACGACGTCTACAAGGGCGTCGTCATCTACACCCGCGTGGTGGACGGGGCCATTTCCACCGGCAAGTACATCACCTTCCATTCCAAGGGTACCAGCTACAAGGTGGAAGAAGTGGGTTATCTTACGCCCAAGCTGATCAAGGGCACCTCCATCAATACCGGCGAGGTGGGCTACATCGTGGCCGGCATCCGGGACATCCACGAGATCAAGATGGGCGACACGATCTTCGAGAAGAACGCCCCCATCGACGCGCCGCTGCCCGGCTACAAGGAAGTCAACCCGGTGGTTTTCGCGGGCTTCTATCCGGTCAACACCACGGACTACACCGCGCTCAAGACCGCCATCGAGAAGCTCAACCTGACCGACTCGTCGTTCAACTTCCAGGGCGAGACCTCCAAGGCGCTGGGCTTCGGCTTCCGCCTGGGCTTCATGGGCCTCTTGCATCTCGACATCATCCGCGAGCGCATCGAGCGCGAGTTCGACATCCCGATCATCGCCACCAATCCCAACGTCATCTACAAGGTGCAGGCCAAGGACAAGCAGGGCCTGAAGGGGAAATACGTGGAGGTAACCAACCCCGCCGACTTCCCGCATTACGGCGACGTGATGGACATCATGGAGCCGTACGTGCACGCAACCATTATCGCCCCTCTGGCGTATATGGAAGGGATCATGAACCTGCTCAAGGAGAAGCGCGGCGAGCATATAAAGATAGAGTACATCTCCACCACCAGGGTCATCGTGGAGTACTACCTGCCGATGTCGGAGATCATCATAGACTTCTACGACCGGCTCAAGAGCACCTCCCGCGGCTACGCCTCCTTCGACTACGAGCCGCACGAGTACCGGTCTTCGGACATGGTAAAAATAGAGATCCTGCTGCACGCGGAATCCGTGGACGCGCTCTCGTTCATCACGCACAAGACCAAGGCGCTGACCAACTCGCGCAGCATCTGCGAGAAGCTCAAGGGCCTGATCCCCAAGCACATGTTCGAGATCGCCGTGCAGGCGCAGGTCAACGGCAAGATCATCGCGCGCGAGACCATAGGCGCCCAGCGCAAGGACGTGCTGGCCAAGTGCTATGGCGGCGACATCACCCGCAAGCGCAAGCTGCTGGAAGCGCAGAAGGAAGGCAAGCGCAAGATGAAGCTGATGGGCTCGGTGGAGATCCCGCAGGAAGCTTTCATGTCGCTGCTCAAGATCAGCCAGGACAAATAAAGGACCGCAACAATGGAAGAGAAATTATTCTGGATAGGCGTGCTGATGGGCGCGCATTTGTTCCTGTCTCACCACTTCAGGGAAAAAGGCCGCTTCAAGTCGGACACGCGCTTCACGCGCGCCTGGCACGCGGTCTTCGCCGCGCTGGTCTCCTTCGTGGTCGCCGTGCTGCTCTCGGTAAGCCTCGACAACCGCCGCGGCGACGTGGTGACCTCTATGCTCTTCAGCGGGCGCCAGCTTACCTACGGCCTGCTGGCCGCCGCGGCCGGCGCCGCCTACGCCTGGTGGCGCGGCTCGGCGCGTAAGGCCGTCGTTAAAGACGGGCTGAACGTCTCGATGAAGGAAGACATGGAATGGTCGGAGACGGTATTCTCCGCCGTGCTGCTGGCCAGCGTGGTCATGTACCTGTTCATCCAGGCTTTCAAGATCCCCTCCGGCTCCATGGAGAAGACTTTCCTCATCGGCGACCATTTGTTCGTCAACAAGTTCATCTACGGCTTCCGGATCCCCTACACCAAAACCAAGCTGCTGAAGTTCCGCAAGGTCAAGCGCGGCGATATCGTGGTCTTCCAGTTCCCGTCCACCGACCCGGCCGAGTTCCAGTGCGGCGGCAGTCAGTACGGCAAGGACTTCATCAAGCGCGTGGTCGGCATGCCCGGTGACGTGGTGCAGGTGCTCGAGGGGCGGCTGTTCGTCAACGGCGTGCTGGTAGCGGACGAGCCCTACACCCAGTATCTCGACAACTCCCGTTACCCGCGCGCCACCGACAAGGTGGCCGCCAGCGACTACCAGGTCTACTGGGAGAACCGCGTGCTGGGCAAGATGTTCTCCGAGTACATCCGGGATAATTTCGGGCCGGTGAAAGTCCCTCAGGGCCAGTACCTGGTGATGGGCGACAACCGCGACCGCTCCTGCGACTCGCGCTACTGGGGCGCGGTGCCGGAGGGCAACATCAAGGGCAAGGCCTGGTTCACCTACTGGCCGCCTTCGAGGATGGGCTTCCCGCGCTGATGAAGGTCACCGAGAGGCTCAAGACCGGCGGGAAGGTCTATTCCTTCGAGTTCTACCCGCCCAAGACGGCGGAGGACACGGCCAAGCTTTTTAACACGGCGCTGGAGCTCAAGGCCCTGTCGCCGGATTTCGTCTCGGTAACCAATTCCTCCAGCGGCGTCATGCCTTACCGCACCGTGGCGCTGTGCGGCGTGCTCAAGTCGCAGTTCGGTTTGGAAGTGGTGGCCCACCTGACCTGCCTGGCGCACACGCGCGCCGAGATAGCCGAGATCTGCTCGGGGCTGAAAAAGATGGATATAGTCAACGTGCTGGCGCTGCGCGGCGATCCGCATAACGTCGCCGAGGATGCGCACCGCCGGGATTACAGCTACGCGTCCCAGCTGACTACGGACCTGGTGCGGGACGGCGGCTTCGACGTGGGCGGCGCCTGCTATCCGGAGAAGCACCCTGAATCCCCGTCGCCGGAGGCCGACATCGCCCGGCTGAAGGAAAAGGCGGAGGCCGGCGCCGGCTACCTGATCACGCAGCTTTTCTTCGACAACGATTTTTACTTCCGCTTCCTGGACCGGGCGGCCGCGGCCGGGATAAACCTGCCGGTGCTGCCGGGCCTGATGCCGCTGACCGGCTACCGGCAGATGCAGAACTTCACCCAGATGATGAAGGTCACCATCCCGGAGCGGCTCAGGACCGGCATAGAGCGCTGGGAGGGAGACAAGGACGGCATGTTCAAGTTCAGCGTGGACTACGCCTCGCGGCAGGCCGAGGGTTTGTTGAAGGGCGGCGCGCCGGGGCTGCACCTGTACACGCTCAACCGCAGCCGGGCGGCGATGGCTATTTTTAAGAACCTGAAGGGAGCGGCCCGGCCTTAGGCCGGCCGGGGGGACAATGGAAACTATACATACCGTGGAGGCCAGGGCGCTGGTCGAACTGCAGAAACGCGACACCGCCCTGGACGCCCTGCGGGCCAGGGCCGCCGACATCCCGCGCAAGATCAAGGCCGCCGAGGCCGCCTTCGCCGGCAAGAAGGCCGAGATGCTGGGCGCGCGCGAGGCCTACCTGGCGCTGCAGTCGCGCAAGAAGGACCTGGAGCTCAGGATAGCCGAGGCCGAGGAAGGCATACGCAAGCACCAGGTACAGCTCAACCAGGTGAAGGACAACAGCGCCTTCAAAGCGCTGCTCGCCGAGATCGAGACCGACAAGGCGGCCAAGGACGAGCTGGAGACCGGCGTGCTGACGCTGCTCGAAGAGATCGACCGGGCCTCCGGGCAGGACAAGGCGCTGCAGGCCGAGGTGAAGAAAGTGGAAGAGGCCAAGAACGCCGAAGTGGCCGCGCTGCAGGCCGCCGCCGCCGCCGTGGCCGCCGAGCTGGCCGCCGCCGAGGACGTGCGCGCTGCGGCCGCCGCCGCGATCACCCCGGAGCTGGTGGAGCGCTACGAGGCGGTGCGGGCCAACCGCGCCGGCCTGGCCGTGGTGGCCGTGCACGAGGAGCCGTCCACGGGCAAGCTGTCCTGCGGGGGCTGCCACATGGCGGTCACGCCGCAGAAGGCGGTGGACGTGAAAAAGCCGGACACGCTCACTTACTGCCCCGACTGCCGCCGGCTGCTGTACAGCGAAAAGACGCTTTTCGGGCAATGAGATTTACACGCCGGGCAGCTTCTGATGAAGCTGCCCCCGCGCATAGCGCGGGCGCCGGAGGCGCGGCATACACCCTTTCGGACATCGCGCATAGCGCTTGTCCTTAGGGTAATGCCCATGCCGCATCAAGAGCTATGCTCTTCAAGCGGCCAACCCGCTAAAGCGGGGAACCCTGCAAGCAGGGTTCGGGATATTTTAGACCGCGGACGGAGGGCCGCTCTTCCCGCAAGGGGAGGGAGGAACTTCCGAACTTCACAGGGCAAGGTGCCGGTTCAAACTTCGCAGCATTATATGAGCGGAGCATAGGCCGGGAGGCGGGGGCTATATCCCCCGTCGACGGAGAGCGCCACAGAGAACATACCGCCCGCAAGGGTAAGGGTGAAAAGGTGCGGTAAGAGCGCACCGCGTCCGCAGAGATGCGAACGGCAATGCAAGCCCCTCCTGAAGCAAGGCCAAAGTTGCGCGATGGACTGCCCGTCCGCCCCCTCCGGGGGGCAGCGCAGAGTGGGCCGCAATAGATAAATGGTCCTCCAGGCGCCGCAAGGCGCCGGACAGAATTCGGGGTACAGTCCGCGGTCTAATAAATTTGGACTACCCGGGAAAAAGGGGAAACTTATGGACTCACTTGGGCAGAAGATACCGGAGATCAAGTTTTCGTCGGACGCCAACGAGATCCCCTGGGACAAGGCGGTGGTGTGGACCATGATGCCGCGGGTGGGGCCGCGCGTCTACGAGTGGATAGACGCCGAGCATATACGCTACGTCTCCTGGAGCAACGGCATCGTCAATATCATGCCCGAGCATACCTCCATCCTCAGCTCGCATTGCCAGTGCATAGTGCTGCCCTCGGCTTTCATCTGGATAGGCAAGGACGTGAAGGTGTCCTAGGCCCGGCCGCACTTACCGGCCGGTAATATTTGATAAAATATAGGCATATCCCTTTGAGTGGAACGGGGGGGAATACGGAGGAAACAGTAATGAAGAAAGCAATATTCGCGGCGCTCGTGATAACGGGCTTTGTCGCCGCGGCCAGCGCCCAGGTGAATTTTAACAAGGGCGTAGACGTGCAGGACTTTGTCTCCCAGGCTGTCAATTCGGACCTGGTGATCCCGGCCGCGCCGGCGCCCAAGATCGGCCACTACAGCCGCGACTGCGCCCGCTTCTCTTTCGGCCCCAGCGACAAAGAGCTGGTCAGCGAGAGGGTGTACCTGCGCAGCACCGAGTACGAGACCGTCTGCCACACGCAGATGGTGCAGCAGTGCCACACCGTCATGGTGCCCGGCCCCAACGGCACGCAGGTGGCCCAGCAGAAGTGCCACATGGTGCCGCAGCAGTACTGCTACGAGCGCCCCGGCATGACCTGGACCCAGGCCGGCCAGATAAAGGTCAACCCCCGCAAACTGCTCCCCTGGGAGCGCGAGAGCTTCGAGATCTGCCTGCAGGGCCCCTGGATGGACCTGTATATCAACGCCGCGGCCTATAAGTACACCGCCCGCCGCGAGGGCAACTACGACACGCTCTTCGAGCTGGCCCCCCAGTACAAGGTGGCCATGAA
The DNA here is from genome assembly GCA_050174915.1 of Elusimicrobiales bacterium. GTDB lineage: Bacteria > Elusimicrobiota > Elusimicrobia > Elusimicrobiales > UBA9959 > UBA9959. The sequence goes on from JBFXJL010000002.1 coordinate 198,817, forward strand.
GGCCGACGAGAACGGCCTCAACTACGGCGACTTCTCCTACGCGGGCGGCAAGTTCACCTTCAAGGTCAACGACCGCTGGGCCAAGGAATACGCCGGCGAGAAGGTCTCCATAAAGATCGACCTCTGGCGCGACGGCGCCTGGATCTTCAACGGCTACAAGGGCTCCAAGGAATTCACTTTCGACGCGGCCGAGGGCTACACGATGACCTTCGACGAGAAGGACCTCGAGAAGGCCGCCGCCGAGGACGACGCCTACCGCGCCGGCGACGACCGCGGCGCCAAGAAGTACTTCCTGAAATGGGGCTTCAAGCGCGTGGGCGCCATCTCCAGGGACAACTTCGTCAAGAAGGACAAGACCCCCACCATCGAAGCCAAGTAAGCTTCGCCCGTGGCAAGAAATACCCGCCCTCACCGGCGGGTATTTTTTTGTTAATGCTGCCCGGGCGCTTGAAGTACTGGCATGTATTTCGTACCATTAAAACGTTGATTACGACGGGTTAACTGCAGGGGATAATGAAAAACAGCTTTGGTATACTTCTTTGCGCGGTGGTGTTCTGCGCTACAAGTACGTATGCCGCCTCCGATAAAACCCTGCTTTCAGCCCGTGAATCCATACTTTCCGGTTCAGTCTCACCGCGGGACGTTCTTCTTAAGTATTCAGAAGCCGTAAAGAAGACCAACGCGGCCCCCGTACTCGGCGAATACGCCTATGCCCTCGCTTACGCCGGGCTCGGCGAGGCCGCCCTGACTTCCATAGACCGCGCCCTGATAGCCGAACCTCTCCACCCGGAAATACGCTTCTACCTTTCAGAGATCTTCAACGCCGCCGGCCTGGAGGCAGCCTCCGAAGAGATATCCGCTACGGCCCCGTCCTGGCTTAAGGGAAGACAGGTAAAACTTCCGAAGCTCGACGTGGCCGCCCCTGCCGGGGACTTTGAGGCCGCCTCGGTTTCGCTTAATATGCTGATGGCCCAGAGGCGCTACGCGCAGGCCGCGGTGCAATACGACCGGCTATGCAAAGCCAACCAGGCTGAGCCGCGCTGCCATGTGGGCTACGCGCTGGCCCTGGAGCGCCTCGGCGCCTACAAGGCCGCGTCGGCCGAGGCTTCAAAGAACCTCGCTCTCTACAAGGACCCGGAACCGCAGGCTATAACCAGGGCTTTCATCGATGATCTGAACAAGCGGCCCCCGTTGAAACTGTCCTCCGAAGATAAACCGACACTGAAAGGCCGTTATCTGCTCTTCACCGGCGGCAGCCTGAACCGGGCCGACGACCGCACCCTGTATTCTTTCAGCACCCGCGTGGGCAAGTTCCTGAGCGAGCGCATCGACGTCTCCGCCAACGCTGCCATCAACGGCGGCAACGCTGTGTCCGACTACAACGGCCTCACGCTGGGCGCGGTGGGGCGCTACAATATCCCTCTGTCCTTCTTGCCGCTCAATCTTACGCTGGCCGCCAAAGGCGAGCGCGTCCCGGCGCCGGAGAAGAACTTCACCTTCCTGCTATCGCCGGGTCTTAGCTATTTCATCAAGGACAGTTCTGTAGACCTTTTCTTCGACTTGGCCCTGAACGGGCCTTATAGCGGCAGCGTCACCATGTCGCTGGGCTACACTATTTACTTCGGGGTGGGTAAATGAAGCCGCTGATCGCCGCTTTGCTGCTGCTCCCGGCAGTTTGCCGGGGCGGGTCCCTGCCCGCGCAGTTCGAGGGCTCGGCGGAGAACGCAGCCGGCACCACTATCCTGAAGGCGGCTAAAGCCTATACATCCACGCAGCCTATGGCCCGCCCGGAGTTGGTTGCGCAGGCCGCCGCTGCTTTGCCCCTGCCTCCGGAGAAACCTTTCTCGGTGGAATGGCCCGGCGGGGGAGAGCTTTGGGCCATGAAAGACGGCCAGCCAGTAAAACTGGACTCCTGGTCCGACCGCTCGCTGCCGCTGAGTCCCAAATCCTCCAGGAAGGGTCACTGGTTCGGCACTTTTGGCATACAGAGCATGGGCGGCGGCGACTATCCCGCCTCGTCGATCAACCTGCGGGTCGGTTCGACGTTGTTTAAGAACCAGTACGACCTAGCCTGGACCTACGATTACTATAAACCAGCTGAATCCGAAACCTACCGCGCTGCCATGGGCCTGATGGGCCGCAAGCTGATGCCGCTCAGCCCGCATGGCGGCTGGAACGTCGGGGCGCAGCTGTCGATGCTGAACAATTACGGCGAGCGCAGTGGCACGCTGGGGCTGGTGACCGGCCTGAATATTTACTTACCGCGCGGCAGTTTCGACATAACCCTGCTGCTGCAGGACGAGGGCGCTTACGGCCTGCTTGCCGGCTATACCGTACATCTGACCAGATGAAGAGACTATTCGCCATATTCCTGATCGCTGGCGCGCTCCTGGGCGCGGGCAGGGAAGCGCTGGCACAGTCGGTGGATTGCGCCGGAACGCTGATGTCCTGGAGTTTTTCTTACCCTTGGTACGCGCAGCATTGCCATTGTGTAAGCAGCGACCAGATGCCGGTCTGTGATACCGCCGGCGGGTCCGGGGGCGAAGAGAAATTCGGAAATTTTAATTTCGGTCGCTTTGTGTGGCTCGGCCCCGAGAGCGGCGAGGCCCGCTACACACGCCACTACGGCGATAGTTTCGCCGGCTACGAGCTGGAGACCAGGCTGCGCTGGCAGATCAGGGCGTGGCTGATAGCCCGCGGCGAGTATCCCTCGGAAGGAAGCCTTGGCGCGCGCCTGGTGGAGTGGTTCTATAAGCGGCTGTCCGGCAAAACGGCCGCGGGCGGTATTTCCGCTCTGGACGGCGAGCCACTCAGCGGGCCTGCCGGGGATTTTGAAAGCCTGCTTTACCGGCTGCGCGGCGAGGTTCCCCGTGACCTGCTTGGCAATTCTCCGGATCCCTTGGCGGAAAACTTTGTGTGCGTCGCTGGCGGCGCGCAGGCGGTCAGGTCCATACCGCCCGCCTACGGTATCTTTTACAGGTCAATGTCGGGGCAGGCTGAGATTAACGCTTTAAGGATAGAGCAATTACCCGACGGCAGGGCCGTGTTTACAGATGAGAATAATGTCCATTGGACCTTCAGACCGTATAAAACCAAGAGTTCCGGCGCTTATGATTACTACCGCCCGCCGCTGGGCTCGCCCTACCGGCTGGCATTGGGCAAGCGCGGTTTCAGGGTGGAGACGCCGGAAGGCGACTCCATAGATTTCCTGCCTGCCCCTGAACCCGGCGTCTGGCGGCCAGGCCGCTATAACTCGTCCGACGGTAGTTGGCTTACTTACACTTACGGCCCTAATGGTCTTACCCGCATAACGGACATGCATGGGCGTTACTTCGCCTTCGAGCGGGACGCAAGAGGCCTTCCGCTTGTTGTCACGGACGAGCAGGGCAGGAAGACCTCTTTTACATACGACCAGCAGGGCCGCGCCACCGGAGTGGCCTACCCTGACGGCGGCAGAAAGGCTTTCGGCTATAACGCGGCCGGCTTCATGTCCTCAGTTAAGAGCGGGGCGCTGGCCGGCGAGAATTACACCTATGACGCCGCCGGTCGCTTGCTGACCAGCGAGTCCGAAGGGGGCGTGAACCGCCTAGAGCATTACTACAACGACGTTGCCTCTAAAACGATAATCACTGACGGCCTGGGCAACAGGACCGAATATTCTCATGTCAGCGAGCATGGTCAGAAACTGGTCGCCGGGATAACTGACGCCTTGGGTGGGAAGACCGCCATGTCTTACGAGGCCAACTTCAATTTGGCCTCAGCCACCGACCAGTTGGGCCGTACCACCAAGTACACTCGCAACGCCAACGGCGACCCCGAGGCCATCATCGACGCGCTCGGCAGCACGACCACTATCCGCTACCAGATAAAGCGCAATTACCGCGACGACTACGGCGAGCGCACCGACCATTATTCCCGGCCCATTACGATAACAGATGTTCTGGGACGGACCACAAAATTAGGGTACGACAGCTACGGCAACCTGGCGAAAACCGAGGACACGTTGGGCAACAAGACCAGCATGGATTACGACAAGGCCGGCCACCTGCTGGAATTGCGCGATGCTCTGGGCTCTGTCTACAAGTATGAATATGCCAATGGCCTTTCCAAAACCATAGACCCGATTGGCCGCGTCATCAAGTACGAGCGCGACGCGGACCTGCACGTAACGAAGCTCACTGACCCGCTTGGCCGCAATACAACTTTCACCTATGATCTGAGCGGCAATGTCGCCTCGGTCACCAACCCGCAGAACTTCGTCACAAAATTCGCCTATGGCAACGGGGCCTGCCCGTCGTGCGGCGGCTCGCAGCTTTCGGCACTCACGGACCCCAAGGGCAATACCTGGTCTTTCAATTACGACCAGTACGGCCGGCTGACCGATACTTCCAACCCGCTGGGCCAGAAGAAAAACTATCAGTACGACAAGATGTCCCGCGTGACCGAAGTAAAGGATCCGACGGGCAGCATTACTACTTTCACTTACGACGCGCTGAACCAGCTGACGAAGAAAGACATACAGACCCCTGTCGGAGAGCGTTCCGTAACCAACTATACCTACGACGCGGTGGGAAACCTGCTTTCCGCCTCCAATGCCTCAAGCTCGGTGAGTTTCGTCTACGACGCGCTCGACCGCGTCGTGGAAACTGACCAGGCCTTCGGCGGCAAGTCCTATACGATCGGCTACGCCTACGACGCCGCGGGCAACCGTATAGCCATGGCCACGCCGTGGGGCAGATACAGCTATACCTACGACGCGCTCGACCGCGTGACCGGGATAGTGAACCCCCAGGGGATAACGATCGCCTTCGGCTACGACGCCGTAGGCAGGCGCACGAAGAAGTCCGTCTTCAAGAGCGCCCCAGAGCTCCTGGCCGAGACCGCCTACACCTATGACGCGGCGGGCCAGCTTCTCTCCATTGTGAACAAAGCCGGCGGCAAGGTGGTGGACTTCACCAACTACGAATATGACGCGGCCGGCAACCGTGTTAAGAAGGAAGACCGGGACGGCACGATAAAATACAGATACGACGCCTCCAATCGTCTTATAACGGCCGAGCCTGTCCCCATGAACATGGCCGAGGCCGAGGTCTTCATCTACGATCGTAATGGCAACCGCCGCTATGACCGCGGCGCCTGGGACTACAAATACGACGCGGCTAACCGCCTGCTGGAGAACAGCACCTACACCTACACCCACGACCTCAACGGCAATCTGACAAGCCGCGCCAATAAGAACGACAACAGCGCGATAGCCTACGCCTACAACCCAGAGCAGCAGCTATCCGAGGTCACAACCCCGGAGCACAAGGTCCACTACCGGTATGACCCCTTAGGTCGCCGCATCGAGAAGGCCGTGGACGGCAACATCCAGCGCTATGTCTACGACAACGAGGACATAATAGCCATCCTCGACGGCAGCAACAATCCGACCGAAACCTTCACCCACGGCCCCGGCATCGATGAGCCGCTGGTAATAACCAAAACGTATGGAAAGAACTATTACTACCATGCGGATGGACTGGGCTCCATAAAAGCGATTACCGACGATGGCAATCAGACTATTGAAACTTATACCTACAAAGCCTACGGCGCGCCGACGATAAAGGATTATACTGGGGTGATTCTCGCGAAATCCGTTGTTGCGAATCCGTATTTCTTCACAGCTAGAGAAATAGACAGCGAGTCCGGGCTGTATTACTTGCGCCATAGATATTACGATTGGCGCAGGGGCGCCTTTACGCAGGAAGATCCAATCGCATTTCAGGGACAAGATGTGAATTTATATGGTTACGTTTTAAGTAATCCTGTCAATTACTCTGATGGTATAGGACTCTTCGTATTCCCTAGTGACCCTTCTGGCTTGGATCAAAATATATGGGAAGAGTACAGCAATGTCCCTGATGGTAGAAAGGGAGAGTTGAACGGACAGCGATGGTTTAGGAATGGTGAGGGGGAGAGGATTCGATTCGATCCCAATGATAGAAGAGGTCCTTACCCGCACTGGCACTGGGAAAATAATCCAGAGGGCAAAGAGAAGTGGTTTAGGCCCGGTAAAGATGCCCCATTGAAGATCCCGCGTGCTGTTATCGTGCCTTGGTGGGAAAAGATTCCTACTTTCTGGGGGCCATTTCCGGTAATAATTCTGCCGCCAGACTTCCAGCCTGAGAATATTTACAAAAACACTTTCTGCCCAGATAATTCCGGGGCATAGGGGTATTGAAATGACTATAGAAGAGATAGAAAAGAGCCTCCCCAATGGTTTTCATGATGCAGTTCTTGAAAATTTCATGCTTGATATTCAAAGCGGGGTTCTGAAACTTTCGTTTAACCTTCTTGTCGAGTATAATGAGCAGACTGATAAGACTATATATAGACGAGGAGAAATTCTGGCGAAAAGTGTCTCGATTTTTAAAATTTCACCGTATATGGCAATCTCTCAAAAAAAGGGGGGGGGCACAGTCTTTAATGTCTCAAATAAATTCCCAGATGATTCCAGGGGGTCTAGTAAACAAATCAAAGTTGACCATGTTTCCAATTTTTATATCGGAAGTGATTCCTCTTTTGTGGATTTGACCGTTGGGTATGCTTCTGCTGAATTTGCCTGGACCGATAAAGATGTTAATTCTTTTTAACTCTATAGTCTCCATAAATAAATGGAAAAATTGGTCAGGTCTTGAGTCTTGACATTTTCTAGGTTTGTTATGATTTGGGAGAGCTCAACTGGTCCGTCTACCAAATTCGCCTACGGCAACGGGGCCTGCCCGTCGTGCGGCGGCTCGCAGCTTTCGGCACTCACCGACCCCAAGGGCAATACCTGGTCTTTCAATTACGACCAGTACGGCAGGCTGACCGATACTTCCAACCCGCTGGGCCAGAAGAAAAACTATCAGTACGACAAGATGTCCCGCGTGACCGGAGTAAAGGATCCGGCGGGCAACATTACCGCTTTCACTTACGACGCGCTGAACCGGCTGACCCGCAGGGACATCCAGTCCCCGGCGGGCGGGCGTTCCATAACCGACTACACCTACGACGCGGTTGGCAACCTGCTGTCCGCTTCCAATGGCGCAAGTTCCGTGAGCTTCGTCTACGACGCGCTCAACCGCGTCGTGGAGACCGACCAGGCCTTCGGCGGAAAGTTTTATACGATCGGGTATGCCTACGACGCCGCAGGCAACCGAGTCGCCATGGCCACGCCGTGGGGCAGATACAGTTATACGTATGACGCGCTGAACCGCGTGACCGGGATAGTTAACCCCCAGGGGATAACTATCGCCTTCGGTTACGACGCCGTGGGTAGGCGCACGAAGAAGTCAGTCTTCAAGAGTGTCCCGGAACTTCTTGCCGAGACCGCCTACACTTACGACGCAGCGGGCCAACTTCTTTCCATTCTGAACAAAGCCGGCGGCAAGGTGGTGGACTTCGCCAACTACGAGTATGATGCGGCAGGCAACCGCATAAAGAAGGAAGATCTGGACGGCACGACCAAGTACAGGTACGACGCTTCTAACCGCCTGATAACGGCGGAGCCTGTCCCCATGAACATGCCGGAGGCTGAGGTCTTCATCTACGACCGTAACGGCAACCGCCGCTACGACCGCGGCGCCTGGGACTACAAATACGACGCGGCCAACCGTCTTCTGGAGAACAGCACCTATACCTATACCCACGACCATAACGGCAACCTGATCGGGCGCGCCAAGAAGGATGATGATAGCGCTATCTCTTACGCCTATACCCCCGAGCAGCAGCTTTCGGAAGTCGTAACCCCCCGAGCACAAAGCTCAATACAAATACGACCCCTTAGGCCGCCGCATCGAGAAGGCTGTGGACGGCACCGTTCAGCGCTATGTCTACGACAACGAGGACATAATAGCCATCCTCGACGGCAATAATACCCCGACCGAAACTTTCACCCACGGCCCCGGCATAGACGAACCGCTGCTGATGACAAAACTGGATGGGAAGAACTACTACTACCATGCGGATGGAGTGGGCTCCATAAAGGCGATTACCGACAACAGCAAGCAAATTGTAGAAACCTATATCTACAAGGCCTACGGCCAGCCAACAATCAAAAACCGCACAGGGGCAGTATTTGATGAGTCCGGTATTGGTAACCCATATCTATTCACAGCCCGGGAATTTGACAGCGAGTCCGGGTTGTATTATCTGCGCCATAGATATTACGACTGGCGCAGGGGCGCTTTTACACAGGAAGACCCGATTGGGTTTAACTCTCAAGAGACCAACTTGTTTGCGTTCGCAACACATAACCCTCTTACATTGGTTGACCCCTATGGTCTTGCTAGTTGCAGCTATTCCATCAGTATGCACAAGCTCCAGTGCATATCTGATGATAATGCTACCCAGGTTACCCTCGGCCCAGAAGGACTTTTCTCGGGATCTGGCGGATGTAAGAATAATCCATCTGCGACTTGTGTAAAGCAACTTCTGGGGCCAATTCCACCCGGAGTGTATTTGATTAATCCCGATGAACGAAATGCTCATCTTGGCATGGGTTTTTATCGGTTGGAGCCAGTTCCGGCAGTTCGGTGGTGGGAGTACTATACGTTCATGAAAAGAAATGGGTTTATGTTGCACCCCGGCGGCATTTCAGCTGGCTGCATAACCGCAGACAAAAATGACTTGCACCTTATGGGACAATACAACGCGATTCGCAAATTGTTGGACAATGAAGTGGGAAAGAACATTCTGATTGTAGGAAAATAATGACTAATGTGATTCTCTTTCTTTTGTGTAATATCTCAACACATTCTCTTGTGTTCTATGCCTGGGGACTGTACAGGCCTGGTTCAGAAAATTATGTTATTGCTGTCCTATTAACGGGTTTAACATTCTTGATTAATTTAGCGATAGGACCATTTCTTGCAGGGTTTGTGTCTGCTATTTTTATTAAGGCCAAATCCGCCAAGGGCATCTTGCTGCTTATGCTGGGGGCAGTTCTCAGCCCGGTAATTCGGCAGTATATTGATGGGGTACACTTCCAATATGCTTTTAGTGATACTGTGATTTCCATACTCTGTTTGTCCGTGGATGTGGCCATGGGGTATATCGGCGCGCTACAGGCAAATCGTCTCTGGCCGGCACGTGTGAAGTAATGAGAAATAGAAGAAAGATGCGATATTTTAAATGGGAAGAGAAAGATGTGCAAGGCCTTAACAGGGATGGGATTAGTTGTGTTTATACAGAGGTTAATGAAGATGGGCGGGTTGTTAGGGAAATAGGAATTGATATGAGCGGAAAGATTAGCCATAAATGGCCGTCAAGTAATTCTAAATTCGGGAAATATGGGCTATTTGATTTAGCACAGATTGATTCCTCAAATACAGAAACATTGAGTGGAAGCGCATTTAATAAGGCATGGCACAAAGAGATAGGAAATCTTGCGGATTAACGGAGTTGATAGGGACTCTATGGATTTGGACAGGCTACCGCTCAGACAGCTATTTGCGCCAGCCCTAAAAGAGTGCACTTTAATGTGTGTTGAAAATAAATGTTAACCCTTTGGACTGGATGGTGCTCCTTTGTTGTCGCGATTTTGGGGATAAGCGCGATTGAAATAATGCAGGGGAAGAAGTTTGAGGCGGATGTTGTTAAGATTCATGTTTCCCTCAGTAATCTGCTTTTTACTTTGGGATATTCCTTTGGATAACGTGGGAAGCATTGTCGGAAGAAGTGCGGCGGCTATACAGGCGGAAATGATTCTGTGAGAGTGAATACTGGAACCCTATTGATGCCGGATGATGTAATAGCTTGTTTGTGTTAACTAAGTCACTGGCAATATGAGATATATCCAAGTTGTTTTCCTTGCTCTGATGGGAACGCCTGCTCTTTGCCTGGGCGGGCAGAACGCTGTTATTCTGACTCCGGTGTATGTTCATGGTGCCGAGTTGGATAAAACTGCGTCAAGTATATCATCAAATGCGGTAATACCGGCAGAGGAAGCAGATGTTCTCCAGGCAGGGTTGCTTAACAACGGCGGGCCGGTAGTTGTGGTTGCCCCGGGCGCGAAGGACGGCTATAGGGTTTATGACGGCGCCTCGGGGGCGGATATAACCAGTAAATTCGAGGCCAACCTTGCGGTAAAGGAAGAACCCCGCCCAGTTGTCGCTCCCATTCTCGAACCAGTCAAATCCCGTAAGACCGAGCCCAAGCAGCACAAGGCGAAGGCGGCCTTCAAGCGCAACCACATCGGCCTTTCCGCCGGCATGACCAACCTGGAGAAGAACGAGGACAGTCTGGACATGCTGGCCACCAATCCCAACGCTGAGGCGAGCTATACCAAAACCACCGGCCGGTTCAGGCTTTTCTTTGAGCACTATTTCAGCGAGAAATACGGCCTGGGCCTCGCTGTCGGCGCGCAAAAGGGCGGGCAGAGCCAGTTGGACCTTTCCAACCGCACCCTCGAGATAGAGGGGGACCCAAAAAGCGCAACACTTTACGTTATTCGCCGCTTTGGCCGGCATATCGGCGTTTATCTGGGGGGCGGGATGGACCTTACAACCATAACACTGGATGATCCCTCCAACTTGTCCGGCGTCCCTTCCGGAGCGGGTATCTTCGAGGGGCAGATTGCGGCCCCCCACGCTGAGGCGGGGCTTATCTTGAGCGCGGGGAATTTCTCGCTGCGCTTCTCCCTCAAGGAAATAATGGGCGAAGGCACGGACGAACTGACCCGCGGCGCCAACGGCCCCAAATACCTGCTGATAACGCGCAACAACAACTCTGTTTCCTACAAGTATTCCGGCCAATCCTTGGGGCCAAACGAAGAGTATTTCAAAGTGGACATGGGCGGCTTCGCCTCCGCCCTCACCCTCAACTACGCTTTCGGCAACTGGTAAAGGGATGGTCCCACAATCTATACCGGTTGTCGGGATATTGCTATAATAAAAATAAGATTTTCGAGAAGAATCTCCGGAGGAAACTGTAATGTCTAAACTTAAAGTTAATTCTGCAGTGATGAAAAAGAACGCCGCCCTGTGCAGAAAGCAGGGGATAGTGCTGCCCACCTTCAAGCAGATGAAGGACCCGAACCTCATCCCCGAGAAGATCAAGAAGGCGCTCAAGCCGGTCGGCCTTTGGGACATCGAGCCGATAAACCTTTTCCGCATCAACTGGAAGAACGATATTAAGACCGGCCTGTTCGGCGGCGTCAACTACCTGGAGATCCCGCGCGAACTGACCGGGATAAAGGCCCGGGTAATAGGTATCGTCGGAAAGTATTTTCCCACCGGCGCTCACAAGGTGGGAGCCTGTTACGGCTGCCTGGCCCCGCGCATGGTGACCGGCGAGTTCGACGCGCAGGCCCAGAAAGCGGTCTGGCCCTCCACCGGCAACTACTGCCGCGGCGGCGCCTTCGACTCGCGCCTGTTGGGCACCCAGGCCGTGGCCATACTGCCCGAGGGCATGAGCAAAGAGCGCTTCACCTGGCTCAAGTCCGTGGGCGCCGAGGTGATAGCCACCCCGGGCACCGAGAGCAACGTGAAGGAAATTTACGACAAGTGCTGGGAGATCCGCAAGACCCGCAAGGACTGCGTGATCTTCAACCAGTTCGACGAGTTCGGCAACCCGATGTGGCATTACCACACCACCGGCCCCGCCTGCGAAGAGGTTTTCAACAAGATCAAGGGGCCGAAGAGCCGCCTCGCGGCCTTCACTTCCGCCACCGGTTCCGCCGGCACCATAGCCGCGGGCGACTACCTCAAGAAGAAGTTCCACGGCATGGTCATCACCGCTTCCGAGGCGCTGCAGTGCCCCACCATCCTGCAGAACGGCTTCGGCGAGCACCGCATAGAGGGCATAGGCGACAAACATATTCCGTGGGTGCACAATGTGCGCAACACTGACTTCGTCACCGCTATCGACGACGAGCCCTGCATGCGCATCGCGCGCCTGTTCAACGAGCCCGCCGGCAAAAAGGCCCTGGCCGACTTCGGCATAAAGAAAGAGGTCATCGAGCAGCTGTCGCTGCTGGGCATCTCGGGCATCTCCAACCTGTTGTCCGCCATAAAGACCGCGAAGTATTACGAGATGGGGGAGAACGACGTGGTGATGACCGTCTTCACCGACAGCATGGACCTCTACGGTTCCCGTCTGGAGGAGATGGCGGAGCAGATGGGCAAGTACACCCGCGACAACGCCATGGTGGACCTGGAGCGCCGCCTGCTCGGCACCACCGTGGATTATTCCAAGGAACTCAGCTACGTCGACCGCAAGGCCGTGCATAACCTCAAGTACTTCACCTGGATAGAGCAGCAGGGCCGCAATTCCGAGGACCTGCGCCGCCTCTGGGACCCTGAGTTCTGGGATGAGACCTTCGGCATGGCCGACGAGTACGACAGGCTGATAGAGGCTTTCAACAAAGAAGTGGGACTGTAAATGGCCACCAAGGGCGTCTTCAGGGTCGAATGCCCTCATTGCGGTGAGGGCTTCGACGCCGACTTCTGGACGGTGGTGCGCGGCGACCGAGACCACGAGGTTAAAGAACTCATCCTCAGCGGCGAGTTCGACCTGCTGGTCTGCCCCAAGTGCGAGGAGATGGTGCAGCACGAGGAGCCTTTCCTCTACATCGACCCGCACCGGGACTTGCTGGCCTTCGTGATGCCCGAGAGTTATGAGGCCGAAAAGGACAAGTGGGTGGCGCGCATGAACGCCGACTACGAGCCGGTGAAAGCGTCCCTCTTCGCCGGCCAGGGCCTGACTTCGGACCCGCTCTACCTGTTCGGCCTGGGCCAGCTGACGGCCCGGCTGGAGAACGACAGGGACCGCGAGGAAGAGACCGACGTGATGGAGTTCATGGCCCGCGAGGAGGGCCTGAAGCTGGTGCCCGTGAACCCGGTGGCCGCCCGCGAACTGGATATCCCTTTTACGCTCCCTGTCCCGACCGGCCTCTTCGGCCGCGCGGCGGCCCTGAAGGCCGCTGAGGGCCTGTACGCCAAGAACGACGCTCTGCCCCGGCTGAAAAAGCTGGTGGAAGTGCTGAAAGCCGGTAAAGACGACACCATCCCCTTCGTAAAGATCTGATGCAGCTCCGCCCGCTCAACGACCTGCCGCTCCTGGAAAAGGCCGCGGCCCTGGCCGACGAGGCGGGGCTGGAGCTTTACGCCGTGGGCGGCTGCGCCCGCGACTGGGCGCTGGGCCGCACCAGCGAGGACATAGATTTCCTCGTCGGGGGGGACCAGGCCCCGCTGGTAGCGGGGCTGGAGCTGGCTTACGGCGGCAGTCACCGCAAATTCACCCCTTTCCTCACCGTACGCTTCTTTTCGGCGGAGGGCCGCAGGCTGGATTTCGCCAGGTTCCGCAAGGAAACCTACGCTCGTCCCGGCGCCCTGCCCACCGTCAGCGAGGCCGCCTCGGCCGCCGAGGACCTGCTGCGCCGCGACTTCGCCTGCAACGCCATGGCCGTGCGCCTGAACGGCCCGGAGCGCTACTCCCTGCTGGACCCTTACGGCGGCCTGGCCGACCTAAACGCCGGGCTGCTGCGCGTGCTGCACGAAAAAAGTTTCGAGGACGACCCCACCCGCCTCTATCGCGCGGCCCGGTTCGCCGGCCGCTTCGGCTGGCGGCTGGAGGACAATACCCGGGACCTGGCGCTGGCCGCGGTGAAAGGCGGCCTGCCCGGCTTACTAAGCCGCGAGCGCCTGCGCAACGAGCTGGTAAAGATCCTGTCGGAGGAGAACCCGCTGCCGGCCCTGGACCAGCTCAAGGACCTGGGCGCGCTGTCTTTTATCCATCCCGCTTTTGCCTTCGGCCCCTCGGTGGCCGCGCAGGCTGGGGCTAAAGCGCGCCTGGCCGCCGCGGCCGCCCTGATGGGGGGCGCCGGCGAAGAGTTCCTGGCGGAGCTGAAATTCTCCCGCAAGGAAACTGAAGAACTGCGTGTTTTGTCTGAGTCGCTGAGGCGGGCCTGAGTTAAGCCCCGTCTTCCTTCTTCTCCCCCGGCTTGCCGGGGTTTTTTATGTCCGGATTCCTGGCGAAATCCTGGAACTTCGACGTAAGTACGGCCGCGCGCTTGACGGCCTCCACTATCCTGGAAATTTCCTTCTTGATCGGGCTCGAGGCGGGCAGGTCCTCGTCTATCAGCGTGGCGTAGCCGTTGATGGCGGCCAGCGCGTTGTTGAAGTCGTGCGCCATCGGCCTGGCCACGTTGCTCACGGCCTCGGCCGCGTGCGCGAGGGCCAGCTCGGTCTCCATGCGCTTGAGGTCGGTGATGTCGCGGGCTATGCCCAGCAGGCCTATGGTCTCGCCGCGCACGTTCTTGAGCGGGGTCTTGATGATGTTCACGTGCCGGCTGCCGCCGGGGAAAGGGTGGTAATTATACAGCGAGAGAGTCTTGCCTTTCAGCACCACTTCGCTGTCGGTGCGGAACACGCCGGCCGCGGTCTCGGGCGGGAAATAGTCGGAGTCGGTGCGGCCTATCATGGCCTCCGGCGTGGTGCCCATCATATCCGCGCTGGCCTTGTTGGCCTTCACGTACATGCCGTTCATATCCTTGATGAAGATAGCGTCGGCGGCCGTGTCGAAGACCATGCGCATCATGGTCTCGCTTTCCTTGAGCAGGCGCTCCGTCTCCTTCTGGCCGGTCACGTCGCGGATAACCCCGGTAATGTAGAGCGGTTTGCCGCTTTCCACCACCACGCCGCTCTTCTGTTCGGCGTAGGCGTAGCTGCCGTCCTTCCTGCGTATGCGGTAGGGCAAAATGGGCAGTGTGCGCCCGGTCTTGACCGCGTTGGCCCAGGCTTTCATGATAAAGTCCCTGTCGTCTGGATGGGCGAACTCCAGGATGGAGCGGCCGATCAGCTCCTCCGGGGTGTAGCCGTAATCGGCGGCTTGCGGGCTGATATAGGTGAGCCGGCCGGTGAGGTCGGCGGTATAAATGGTGTCCTTGGTCGACGAGATGATGGTCCTGAACCGGGTATCCTCGTCGCGCTGGCGGTCCTCCGCCTCTTTGCGCTGCAGGATCATGGCGTAGACGCGGGCCAGTTTCTGCGCCGCGTCCAGGTCCTCCGGGGCGAAGTCGCGCTGCGGGTTGGCCAGCGCCAGCATGCCCAGCAACCGGCGCCCGGACAGCGCCGGCACGCCCAGAAACTTTTCTATCTTCATGTGGCCCTGCGGCAGGCCGGCGGCGCGCTTGTCCGAGGCCGCGGCGTTGGTGAGCAGCGGGCGCTTGCGCTTGAGCACCCAGCCCCAGAGGCCTCTGAAGTTAGTGAATATCACCGGCTTGTCTTTGACCGGGCATTTGTCCCAGGCGTCCGAGGTGAGCGAGGCCATCGCCATGTTCCCCGAGGCGTCTATGCAGCCGGCAAAGCCCAGCGAGCTGCCGGTCAAACGGCGGGCTTCGTCGAGCACGGCGCGGGAGATCTCCTCTATGGAGATGCCGGGGAAGGAGAGATAGAGTTCTTCTATATGTTTGAGCGAGGAGGCCAGGTCCTTTTCCCGGCGCAACTCGGCGTCGCGGGTCTCATTTACCAGGCGGGCGCCTATCACCTTGGCGGCCAGCTCCACCAGGGCTGACGCCGCGCGCGGGCAGGGGGGCGGCTTGGTGACCAGCACCGAGATGCTGCCGGCCCGGGCGCTGCCGGCCTTTATGGCGTGCGAGAAATAAATAGCCTTGCTGCCGTGCGAGGCGGCCTGTGCCATGCGCTCCAGATCGGTCTTACGGCAGGCCGGGCAGACGTTGATCGGCTGGCGGCCGCGAGCGCCCTTGAGTGTAATGGCTACCTTGGCGCTGTCGCAGATCCCGTCCGGGCCTGACAGCAGGCGGGCTATTTTTTTAAGAAAAGGTTCCAGGTTGTCCGGGGCCAGCGCCGTCTCCAGCATGAGCGGGAGGGCCTTGCCGAGGGCCTCCATATCCTTGCCGGTGACGGTTTTCTTCATGCTATTCGAACTTGTAGCCGTGGCCGGGCACGGCTTTGATCCGCTTGCCCAGCGTGCCGATCTTGCGGCGCAGGTTGGAGACGTGGACTTCCACGGTGTGGGGGTCGTTGTAGTCGGCGGTATTGTAGCCCCAGACCGCCTCGAGCAGGCTATTGAGGCTGAGCACCTTGCCCGGCTTGGAGGCCAGCGTGTGCAGCAGGTCGAATTCCTTGGAGGTGAGCTTTACCGGCTTGCCCTTAATCTTGATCGTGCGGCCTTCCAGGTTCAGCTCCAGGTCGCCCGCTTTGAACACGGAGGCCTTCTTCTTGCCGCGGGCGGCCCGGCGCAGCATGGCGCGCACCTTGGCCAGCAGCACCGGGTAGGAGAAGGGCTTTACCACGTAATCGTCGGCGCCGTAGCCGTAGCCGGCCACCTGGTCGGCTTCGGAGATCTTCTTGCCGGTCATGATGATGACGGGGATGTCGGCTAGCACTTTGTTCTCTTTGACGCGGCGGCACAGCGTGAAGCCGTCCATGCGGGGCATTTCCACGTCGGTTATGATGATGTCGGGTTTGCCGGCCGGGGCGGCGGCCAGGGCTTCGGCGCCGTTGGCGGCGGAGATCGTCTCGAGGCCGTGGTTCTCCAGGTATTTCCTGAGGATACCGAGCAGCTCCGTGTCGTCGTCCACTATGAGGGCGCGCTCTTTCATAAAGTGATTATAATAAAAAAAAAGAGCCCCGCCGGAACATTCATGGTGAGATACGGTTGCCTTACGAAGGAGTCTTACCTGTTGTCGCCCGGCGGGGCTTAATTTAGCCAGCGCTGCAGGTGCTAGAGCACGGGGCCGAAGCCCTGTGTCTTGGGGGTTTGGGTTAGGGGGGCGCACCGTACAGCGCTGGGGATCGTTGTGCCGCTAGGACTTGCCTTCGCGGACCTTTGTAAAGAGCTGGTTGCTACACTAGAAGTATATGAAAAGCCGTTCAAGAAGCGCTCAAATCTGTCTCAAGAGCCGCTCAACAAAAAAAGGGCCCCGCCGGAATATCTGGTCGCCTGACAGGGGCCTTATAGAGGGAGAACACTGTTGCCCGGCGGGGCATTAAAATCAGACCAGCGCTGCAGGTACTAGAGCACGGGGCCGAAGCCCTGTGTCTTGGGGGGTTTGGGTTAGGGGGGCGCACCGTACAGCGCTGGAGATCTGTTGCCGTAAACTTGCTGACTACGGCTTGTTTAAAGAGCTAACCTGACACTTAAAGTATAATAAAAGCCGTTCAAGAAGCGTTCAAATCCGGCTCAAGAGGCGCTCAATACTTTAAAAGGCCTTTCTCCGACGGGCGGGGGAATAATATAATAGTGTTTTAGTCCGAATGTCATGACTTCCATACAGTTCCTGAAAGGCGTGGGCCCGAAAAAAGCCGAACTTTTCGGCCGCCTCGGCATAGAGAGCCTGGACGATCTGCTCTTCTATTTCCCGCGCGGCTGGGAGGACCGGCGTCTGCCCGCCCGGCGCGAGCCGCTGGCCTGCCTGGAACCCGCCCCTATAATAAAAGGAAAGATAAAGTCAGTGCGGGACCTGTATACCTCCAGCCAGCTGCGCATCTTCAAGACCGTGGTGGAGACGCCCTACGGGGAGGCCGAGGCCAGCTTCTTCAAGCGGCACAGCCCACGCTTCGACGTCTTCGCCCCGCTGCGCAAGGATCTTAAAGAGGGCCGTGTCGTCTGGATAACCGGTACCCCCGAGGACCCGCTTTTCGTCAGCCGCCTGCGGGCCGACGAATATTACGCCGACGACGACGCCCGCGCCCTCAAAATGCACGTGGGGCGTATAGTCCCGGTCTACCCGCTCACCGAGGGGCTGACGGCCAGGTTCATGCGCGAAGCGGTCTATGAGGCCGTGCAGGCCGGGCACGAGGCCGTGTGGGACTTCCTGCCGCCGGTCCTGGCCGCCCGCAGAGGGCTTATAATGCGCCCGATGGCCGCCCGCGCCATACATTTCCCGGAGAACAATTTCGAACTGGCCGCCGCCCGCCGCCGCTTCATCTACGAGGAACTGCTGCTGATGACGCTGGCCTGGGCGCTCAAGAAGCGCCAGACCAGGAGCGTGCTGAAGGGCTTCACCTACGAGATAAAGAAGACCCTGCTCACGCCTTTCAGGGCCAACCTCGGTTTCCAGTTCACCGCCTCGCAGGCGCACGCCATAAACGAGATCTTTACCGACATGCAGGCCCCCACCCCCATGGCCCGCCTGCTGGAAGGCGACGTGGGCAGCGGCAAGACCGTGGTGGCCCTGAGCGCCATGCTGCTGGCGGCCGAGAACGGCGGCCAGAGCGTGTTCGCGGCCCCCACCGAGATCCTGGCCGAACAGCATTACCTCACTTTCGAGCGCTTCCTGAAGGGCCTCGGCCTGCGTTTCGCCCTGCTGACAGGCCGCATGAAAGCCGCTGAAAAGAAAAAGATCCTGGCCGACCTGGCCGACGGCAAGATAGATATACTGCTGGGCACCCACGCCGTCATCAGCGACGGGGTGAAGTTCAGGAACCTGCGGCTGGTGGTCATAGACGAGCAGCACCGCTTCGGCGTGCGCCAGCGCGCCGCCCTGCGCGCCAAGGGCGACCGGGCCGACATGCTCATCATGACCGCCACCCCCATACCGCGCACCCTGTTCCTGGCCATGTACGGGGACCTGGACCTCTCCGTGCTGAAGGAGCTGCCGCCGGGCCGCAAGCCCATAAAGACCACCGAGGCCGACGAGGTGACCGCCTTCGCCGCGGCCAAAGAGGAAGCGGCCAAGGGGCGGCAGGCGTACATCGTCTACCCCGTCATAGAAGAGACCGTCGAGGCTGACATGAAGTCGGTAAAGGCCGAATTCGAGCGGCTCAAAGTCCTTTTCCGCGGCAAAAAAGTGGACATGCTGCACGGCCGCATGCCCGGGGAGCTGAAAAAACAGGTGATGGACGATTTCGCCGCCGGCCGCACCGACATTCTGGTGGCCACGCAGGTGATAGAGGTGGGCATAGACGTGCCCAACGCCACCCTGATGGTGATAAACAACGCCGAGCGCTACGGCCTGGCCAGCCTGCACCAGCTGCGCGGCCGGGTGGGCCGCGGCCGGCACGATTCCCGCTGCCTGTTGGTGGCCCACGCCCGCGCCGGCGACGCCGCCGAGCGGCTGCGCGCCATGGTGCAGAGTTCCAACGGCTTCGAGCTCAGCGAGAAGGACATTTACATACGCGGCGCCGGCGAGATACTTGGCCTTCGGCAGCACGGCGATATGGAATTCAAGATAGCCGACATGTCGCGCGACGGAGACGTGCTGGCCCAGGCCATGGAGGACCGCGAGGCCGTTCTGGCCGCCGACCCCGACCTGGCCGCCCCGGAGCACCGAGGCCTGCACAAAAAACTCCGCGACCTCTACGCCGCCCGCTGGAACCTGATAGACCTGTCCTGATATGAAAAAAATACTATTGCCGTTATTGATCTTCTGCGCGACTTTCCTTGCCGGCTGCGCCGGGCCGGAGAAGCGCATAAACAAGACGCTGGAAGCCGCCTCCGCGGCGGAGAAAAAGAAGGACCTGGCGGCCATGGCCGAACTCTCGGGCGAGATACCGGACTCCTACCTGGCCCCGGAGCGGCTGGCGGCCTACCCGGAGCCTACGCTGAACCTGCTTTTGAAAACACTGGCGAAGATCTCCTTTTATACCCCCGATAGCGAGGCCAATGCCCTGAAACTGGAGAGGGCCGTTAACGAAAAGGTGAAGCGCGGAACCTTTGTAACGGACGACATAGAGTCTGTGTATTCGGCGCTGCTGGCCGCGCGGCTTTTCGATAAGGCCAGGGAGACGCAGGCGCGGTTTCCGGCCATAATCACCGAGAAGCTGCCGGCGATAGTGGTGCCGGAGCCGGCTCCTGCGGGCAACTGGCTGGCCTATGAGCTTTCGGCGGACGGCAGAACCGCCAGGCTGCGGTCGCTGCGCCTGCACCGCGGGGCGTATATCATAATGGCCATGTCGCCGGGTTGCGGCGTTTCGGCGCGCGCCGTGCGGGAGATATTGGCGGACCCGGGCCTGGGGCCGATCTTCGGGGCCGGGGCGGTGCTGGTAACCAGGCGTTTCGACGCCGCAGGCGTGCTGGAGACCAAAAAAACTACCGGCCTGGACCAGGTTTACATAGCCCATAAATGGGGAGATTTCCCGGGCGTTAATTTTATGACCTCGCCGTGGATCTTCTTCGTTAAGGACGGTCGGGTGATATCCGACATGCGCGGCTGGGCCGACGAGGGAGAGTATTCGCTGCGCCGGCTGCGCAAGGGCATGGAGAGCATAGGGCTTAAGCCGGCGCTCTCCAACTAAAAAGGCCCGCCTGTCAGGGCGTAAAAAGGCCCCGCGTCGTGCGACGCGGGGCCTTTTTCCTTCCCTCCTTTAGAAGGCCGACCAAGGGGTGGTGATGGTGTCGCTGCCCCGCCCCTTTATGTCTTCATGCGTGCAACTGACCTGGAAGTTGCCCCAGGTGGTGGCGACGTTGGGATCGCCGAAGTAAGCCCAGCCGCCAACGTCGGAGACAGCGGCGCCGGAGGCCACAAGGACCACGGTGCGGATGTCGGCGTGCGCGGTGCCCGGCAGTTTGGCCACGGGTATCTCGGCGATGTACTTGGCCTGGTCCGTAAGACAGCTCAGGACGGACCCGGCCGCCTCAGTGTTGGACGGGAACCAGCCTTCGTTGTCGCCGTAATACACCTGTATGGCGCTGCGTACCGAGGAGAGCGCGCCCTTGGTGGCGCCCTCTTTCGACTTGTTGATGAGGTCGGCGAACTTCGGTATGGCTATCGCGGCCAATATACCGATGATCGCTACGACTATCATCAGCTCTATCAGGGTGAACCCCTGCTTCATCTTTTTCATAACACTACCTCCTGCGGGGGCGCCCTCCGGGGATAATATATAAATGATGCCCCGGCGCATCCTCCGCACTTATATCCTAACCGCTTTTCCCCGGTTTATCTACCGCCTGCCGGTCACATTTGACTATGTATACAAGTAACCAATAGCCCATTCCGTGTGGGGGCTTAAAACAGGCTTTTGGGGTCGCAAAAGCCGCCGCCCTGATTTTTAAAACCTGTGTCAAATATTATTTTTACCAATGAAAAAACATTAAATTCTTGCGCCTAAAAACAGATATGGTGTAAAATATCCTTGCTACTACTAATAGTGGTGAGGGTGGTACAAAACACAACGTATGGTAGTCTGGCGAGTGTCTAGTATAGTATAGTCAAGACACAACGCCCGGGGGCTTTTCGCCCCTCAGGAACAGGGAACAGCACGATGAAATGTCCATTTTGCGGCGCGGAAGACACCAAGGTCACCGACAGCCGCGACTCGTCCGAAGCCTTCGAAATAAGGCGCCGGCGCGAGTGCGAAAAATGCGCCAAGAGGTTCACTACCTATGAGCGCATAGAAGCGCACCCGCTGGTGGTCATAAAGAAGGACGGCCGGCGCGAGAGCTTCCTTAAAGAGAAGCTCATGAACGGTATCATCAAGTCCTGCCAGAAGCGGGACGTCAGCGTGGAAAAAATGGAGGAGGCGGGCAGGGATATCGAGAGTTCCCTGCGCAACGAGGACACCTACGAGATCCCCAGCAGCAAGATCGGGGAGTTCGTGGCCAGGAAGTTGAAGGCCCTCGACAAGGTCGCGTATATCCGGTTCGCGTCGATTTACAAGGATTTTGAAGACGTGACGGATTTTGAGAAAGAGATAAAATCCATCAAGAAATAAAAATAAGAGGGGACAAGACATAAAATGAACGAATTTTTTCCGAAAGTGATCAAGAAGCGCGACGGCAAAGTGGCGCCTTTCAACCTGGAGAAGATAAAAGCCGCCATCTACAAAGCCGCCTACACGCTGGGCGGCCGCGACGAGGAGAAGGCCGTGGAAGTGGCCAACGACGTGGCCCGCCGCCTTAACACCGAATTCACCCTCAAGAACGCCATCCCCACCGTGGACGATTCTAATGCCATGTGCGTCACCGTGCTGCGCGAGAAAGGTTTCGACCGCACAGCCGACAAGTTCGAGTTTTACGCCCTGGACCGCAACCGCGTGCGCAAGAGCGGCCTCACCGTCAAGAAGAAGGCCGGCAAGGCCGACATCACCGACCAGATGCTGCTGGTGGCCAGCATCACCAACGAGACCATAGAGCCCTTCGACCGCAAGAAGCTGGCCGAGGCGTTGGAGAAGGAATACGCGCTGACCCCGGACTTGGCCGCCATGATAGCCAAGGAAACCGAGAACAACGCCTACGAGCTCTCCGAGAAGTACGGCACCAAGTCCTACGACACGCAGTTCCTGCGCCGCATCGCCGAGAGCCACCTCTCGATGATGGGCATCCCGCTCAAGAACTCCGCGCTCGCCATGCCCATCTCCACCGTCGAGGGCCTGGTGATCGGCAACAGCAAGGAAAACTCCAACATCACCTCCAATAACCCCGAGGCCGTGAACCTGGGCATAGCCGAGTACGTGCTCAAGCAGTACAACCTGCGCAAGGTGTTCAGCGAGGAAGTGGCCGCCGCCCACAATAACGGCACCGTGCACGTGCACGACCTGGGCTATCCCCAGCGCGTGTACTGCAGCAGCCACTCCGTCGAGTACATCAAGAAGTACGGCCTCGACAAGATAGTGTCCAACCTGCAGAACAAGAGCAACCCCGCGAAGTCAGCCATGGTGCTTAACGGCCACATCCAGACCTTCCTGGCCTCCATGCAGAGCCGCTATGCCGGCGCCCTGGGCTTCGGCTTCCTTAATATACTGTACGCCCCCATGCTCAACTGCCCCGAAGTGCTGGTCGAGGGCGAACTGGAGGGCAAGACCGTGCGTATGAAGAAGGACGCGCTCGAGGCCATGGTGGAGGCCGGCTCCGTCTCCTATACCGACGGCACCGCCGTGCCCTACTTCCGCAAGACCGGCGAAGTGCGCGTGCTCAGCAAGCTCTCCCGCAAGGAGATGCGCCAGATCGCCCAGAACCTCATCTTCTCGGCCAGCCAGAACGCGTTCAGCCGCGGCGGCCAGACGCTGTTCATCGACTTCAACATCCACACGGGCGTGCCGCAGTACATGCATAATGTCCCGGCGATGGGCCCCGGCGGCAAGTACATGATCGAGGACGCGGCCGGCAACATCGAGCTCGTGGACGAGGCCCCCCGCTTCAAGGGCGTCGAGGGCGACTCCCGCAACGGCGACGTGGTGCACCCCGCCGACGGCCGCAAATACGTCACCTACGGCGACCCCCGCATGGTGAAGACCTCGCAGGAATTCGCCATCGAGCTGATGAAAGTCTGGGAGGACGGCGACAAGTACGGCATTCAGTTCGCCTTCCCCAAGTGCGACCTGCACGTAAGCCGCGAAGCCCTCGAGAATCCCGACGAGCGCGAAGTGTACGACTACGGCTGCAAGCTGGCCACCAAGAACGGGTCGACCTACTTCATGTTCGACCGCGACGGCGCCGGCGCTACCCTGGCCCAGTGCTGCCGCCTCAAGGAGAAGGTCACCGATTCTTTCCTGCTCAAGCACCCCGAGCGCATCCGCTTCACCGGCTTCCAGAACGTCACCATCAACCTGCCGCAGGCCGCCTTCAAGGGCAAGACCCTCGAGGGCACCGTGACCGAGATCGAGAAGGCCATGGACATCGCGATGAAGGCCCACCTGCAGAAGAAGGTCTACACGCAGACCCTGCTGGACACCGACGGCAGCCCGCTGCGCTCCCTGGGCATCCCTTCCGACGACGGCACGCCGTACGTGGACCTCAACAAGGCCACCTATATCATAGGTCTCATCGGCCTTAACGAGGTGGTGCAGTACCTGACCGGCAAAGAGCTGCACGACGGCCGCGACGCCTACGAGACCGGCATGCAGATCATAGACCACATGTACCAGAAGGTGGCCAGCCTGAAGGCTCAGTACGGCCTTAAGATCACGCTGGAGGAGAGCCCCGCCGAGAGCGCCACCCAAAAGATGGCCAAAGGCGACCTGGCCCGCTTCCCCGAGGCTAAAAAAGTGATCAAGGGTGATCTGACCAAGGCCCCTTATTACACCAACTCTGTGCATCTCAATCCGGGCGCCAACGTGTCCATTCTTGACCGCCTGGAGTTGCAGAGCAAGTTCCACGAGATGATAGAGTCGGGCGCCATCATCCACGTGTACTGCGGAGAATCCCAGATCCCGCCGGAGTCCATCGCCACGCTGGTGGAGAAGGCTTACCGCAACACCCGCGCCGCGCAGCTTACCGTCTCACCCGAGTTCACGCACTGCAACGGCTGTCACACCAACTACTTCGGGTTTAAGAAGGCCTGCGCCAAGTGCGGCAGCGAAGACGTAACGCTGCGCACCAAGATCGTAGGCTACTTCTCCAACCTCTCCGGCTGGAACGACTCCCAGTTGGAGATCAGCAAGGCCCGCGAGGCGGTGGCGCAGCATTACGCCGACTTCACGCCCCAGGTGCCCTGGCTGCACGAGAAGGACAGTTCCCAGAAGGTGATGGTGTTCGGCAAGGTAGGCTGCGGTATGTGCGAGGAAGCCAAGCACAGCCTGACCAAGGCCCTGAAGGAAAAGGGCATGGAGATCCCGGTGGAGTTCCATGACCTGTCAACGCCGGAGGCCAGGCTGGTGGCCGCGCGCTGGAACGTGCCCCTGGACCCCATCCCCACCGTGCTCGTCAAGAACAACGGCACCATGGGCCGCTACGAGCTGGAGTTCAAGCGCGGCAAGCCCGTGCACCGCAAAGAAGTGGAATACTATAAGATGGTAGAGGGAGCTTACGCCGTAAAATAAGGCGGCCGCCGCGGGGATTGGAACGCAAAAACGGGGTCGGCCACACCGTGGCCTCGCTCATCAATCGGGCAAGAAAGTGTCGCTTCGCTCCACGCGGCGAATTAACAAGCCTCGCCCTTATGAAGGTTTTGCTAACCCAATCCCCGCGTCACCCGCGGTTTGCTCGTCATCGGCTGGAAAATAATAAAAATGAAAATTGGTGCGGCACTCGGTTTTAACCTGATAGACTACCCCGGCAAGATAGCCGCCGTGGCTTTTACGCCCGGCTGCAATTATCGTTGCCCGCATTGCCATGCCGCGCCGCTGCTGGCCGACGCCAAGGACCTGGGGGCCGAGGGGTTCCTGGAGTATCTCGACACGGTGAAGGACTGGGTCAACGGGGTCACCATCTGCGGCGGCGAGCCTACGTTGCAGCCCGGGCTGCTGCCGTTCATACAGAAACTGCGGAAAAAGGGGTTGGCTGTAAAACTGGACACAAACGGCAGTAACCCTAAGTTGTTGGCGCGGCTGCTGGACGAAGGCCTGGTGGATTACGTGGCTATGGACGTAAAAGGGCCGCGCTTCCTGTGGCCGGCCACCGCCGGCGTCGAGGGGCACGAGGACGCCATGAGCGAAAGCCTGCGCCTGGTAGCGCGCTTCCCCGTCTATGAATTCCGCACTACCGTCGCCCCCGTGATACGCGGCGGCGGGGAGATTTCCTTCCTCACCGTGCAGGAGATGTCGGCCGCGGCCCGCCTGGTGGTGCAGGTCACCGGCAGCGACGCTCACAAGTATTATGTGCAGAAGTTCGTGCCCCGCAAGGGCGGCCTGCTCGACAAGCGCCTTGAAGAGTTCCCTGAAACCCCGGTGCAGCTGCTGCAGGATATACATAAAGAAGTCCTTAAATATCTTCCCAATACCCAGTTGAGAGGCTGAAATGTCAAAGGTTGAGATAGAGATACAGAGAATAAATCCCGAGGCCAGGCTGCCCGCCTACGCCCATCACGGCGACGCCGGCGTGGACCTTTTTTCTACCATAGACCACACGCTGCAGCCAGGCGCGCGGGTGCTGGTGCCCACCGGCCTGAAGATGGCCATTCCCGAGGGCTATGAAGGCCAGGTGCGGCCCAAGAGCGGCCTCGCCCTCAAGCACGGTATCTCCGTGCTCAATACCCCCGGCACCGTGGACGCGCCCTACCGCGGCGAGGTGGGCGTAATACTTATCAACCTCGACCCCAAGACGCCCTACGAGATAAAGAAGGGCGAGAAAGTGGCGCAGATGGTTTTTGCCAGGGTGGAGCACGCCGCTTTCGCCGAAACTCCGGAGCTGGCCGCTACCACCCGGGGCGAGGGCGGCTTCGGCAGCACCGGCAAACATTGATAGCTAACGGGTAAGGAGGGTAAAATGGGAACTCGCGGACGCGAAATTATCGGGATGGACGTGGACAAACTGCTGGAAATGCTCAACAAGGCTTTCGCCAGCGAATGGCTGGCTTATTATCAGTACTGGCTGGGCGCCAAGCTGATCAAGGGCCCCATGAAGGACGCCGTGGCGGCCGAACTGAACCTGCACGCCACTGAAGAACTGAGCCACGCCACCCTGCTGGCCGGCCGCATCATACAGCTGGGCGGCACGCCGGCCCTGGGCCCGAATGACTGGCTGAAGCTCACCCCCTGCAAGTACGACGCTCCCGAGGATCCTTATGTGGCCGTGCTGCTGGACCAGAATATAGCCGGAGAGCAGTGCGCCATCAGCACCTACAAAGCCCTGATGGACGCCACCAAGGACAAGGACATGGTCACCTACAACATGGCCCTGACCATCCTCGAGCAGGAAGTGGAGCACGAGGAAGACCTGCAGAGCCTGCGCGAGGACCTGGACCTGATGGTCAACCGCGGCGCCAAGTAAAGTTCTGGCCGACAACTAAAGACCGGAGGGCGGCCTCCGGTCTTTAGTTTTTTTACCGGAAATTATAGACTCTAAAAATGAATTTCATAGACATGCGCACCGTGCTGCTGGGGTTGGCCGCCACCGATGTGATCGGCGCCGTGGTGCTGGGCCTGCTGTACTGGCATAACCGTGGGCGTTATAAAGGGTTGGGCCTGTTTCTGCTGGCCTTCCTGATGCATTCCGCCGGCATAACCCTCATGCTGGGCCGCGGCGCCCTGCCCGAAGCTATCGGTATATTCGCGGCCAATATTTCCGCCATGGGCGGCCTTCTATCTCTCTACGCCGGCTTGTGCAGTTTCTGGGGCAGGGCCTGCGACCTGCGCCCGCCTTTGGCAATGCTGGGGCTTTTCGCGGCGCTGCACGCGTATTTTACCTTCGCCGCGCCCAGCCTGCACGCGCGCACGATTAACCTTAACGTTTGGCTTGCCGCTTTCTTCTCGCTGTGCGCCTGGGTGGCCCGCGCCGGCGCGCCGCCAGCCCTCCGGCCTTCGGCTTTATTTAGCACCCTGGTGTTCGTCGCCTTCGCGGCCGTGAGCCTTGCCAGGGTGGGGCTGGGGCTTTTCGTCGGCGTGACCAGCGACTTCTTTCAGTCCGGGGCGGCCGATACTTCGCTGGTCCTCGTCTTCCAGCTGCTTACGGTATTGCTGGTTTTCGGCCTGTTCCTGATGGTCAACCGCCGACTGCTGGCCGACGCCCAGGCCGATTTCGAGGGCCGCGTGCAGGCCGAACGCGCCCTGTCCGGCGCGCTGAAGGTGGCCAGGCTGGGCACCTGGAACTGGGACATAGCCGCCAACAGGTTCAGCGCTTCGGCGGAGCTGCTGGACATTTTCGGTTTCAAGGAAGGCGAGTTCTCCGGCGGTTTTTCGGAAGTGATGTCGCGCGTGGTGCATCCCGGCGACATCGCCCTGCTGGAGGCGGCCAACCGCTCGGTGGCGGAGAACGGCGCGGCCGAGGGCGTGGAATACCGCGTGCTGCGGCCCGGCGGCGAACAGCGCTGGGTGTACGGGGTGGCTTTCGACCTGGAGCGCGACGCGCAGGGGCAGCCGCGGGCGCTCAAGGGGTACGCGCAGGACATAACGGAACGAAAGACGGCAGAGGCCGCCATGCAGTCCGCCCAGAAACTGGAGTCGCTCGGCGCCCTGGCCGGCGGCATAGCGCACGACTTTAACAATATACTCACCGGCATAACGGCCAGCCTGTCGCTGCTGCGGGGCAAGGCGCCGGCCGCCGAAGCGCAGGAACTGGTGCACGAGGCCGAAACAGCCTGCCGCTCGGCCAAGGGCCTGGCCGGCCAGCTGCTCACCTTCGCCTCCGGCGGCCGGCCGGTGCGCAAGCCGCTGGACCTGGGCGCGCTGGCCCGCCAGAGCGCCGAGTTCTCGCTGCGCGGCTCCGGTGTGGCGGCGGAGTTCTCCATAGACGGAGAGATTTACGCTCTCGCCGACCGCGACCAGGTTTTTCAGGCGGTGCAGAACCTGGTGATGAACGCGGCGCAGGCCATGGGC
The DNA here is from genome assembly GCA_050174915.1 of Elusimicrobiales bacterium. Taxonomy (GTDB): domain Bacteria; phylum Elusimicrobiota; class Elusimicrobia; order Elusimicrobiales; family UBA9959; genus UBA9959. The sequence goes on from JBFXJL010000002.1 coordinate 226,938, forward strand.
GGGGCCGGCTCCATACAGGTGGCGGCGGTCGCCGTTGAGCTGGCTGATGGCGCCGTGCCGGGACTGCCCGCAGGCAAATACGGCGCGCTTACCGTGCGCGACCGGGGCCCCGGCATCCCGACTCAGGTAAAGGGCCGTCTGTTCGAGCCCTATTTCAGCACCAAGGGCACCGGGCGCGGCCTGGGCCTGGCCGTCTGCCGTTCCATCGCCGTCAAGCACGGCGGCCAGATAACCATGGAGACCGGCCCGGGCGGCACCGCCTTTACCCTTTACCTGCCGCTCACACAGGAGCGCCCGGATATTTCCAATCGACACGCAGGAGCCGCCCCGGCCGCGGCCGGCAAGGGTAGGGTGCTGGTGATGGACGACGAAGAGATAATACACCGGGCGCTGGGCCGTATGCTCAAAGAACTGGGTTACGAGCCCGAGATAGCCACCGACGGCGACCAGGCCCTGGCCGCCTGGAAATCCGCGGCCGAGGCGGGCCGGCCCTTCGCCGCGGCCATCATGGACCTGACCATCTCGGGCGGCATGGGCGGTGTGGAGGCCGTGCGCCGGTTGAAGGAGTTGTCCCCGTCCGCCCGGGCCATAGTGTCCAGCGGCTATGCCGACGACCCGGTGTTGGCCTCTTATAAGGACTACGGCTTCAGCGGAGTGCTGCCCAAGCCCTTCCGCCTGGAAGACCTGTCCAGGGCTCTAGACGAGAGCGCCGCGGCCTGAGCCTGCCCCGGAAAAGGACCGGAGGTGACCCTTCCGGTCTTTTTTTGTCCTGCCAGTTATGTTGCACTCTTGTCAGAACAGGCGGCCTGCTGTTCGCCCTGGTATAAGCCCGCGCGGCGCAAAAAAACCGGAGGCCTTCCTCCGGTTTTTTTTATCTATCGAGGCGAAGCCTCGATAGGCAGGCGGCTATTTTTCCAGCATGAACGGGTAGCGGTAGTCGTGCGGCGGGGTGAAGTTCTCCTTTACCGCGCGAGGCGAGGTCCAGCGCATCATGTTGATGATGGAGCCGGCCTTGTCGTTGGTGCCGCTGGCGCGGGCGCCGCCGAAAGGCTGCTGGCCTACCACGGCCCCGGTGGGCTTGTCGTTGATGTAGAAGTTGCCCGCCGCGTCGCGCAGCGCGTCCTCGGCCTTCAGTATGGCCGCCCTGTCCTGGGCGAAGATGGCCCCGGTCAGCGCGTACGGCGAGGTCTCGTCGCAGATCTTCAGGGTTTCTTCGAATTTCCCGTCCTCGTAGACGTACACCGTCATCACCGGCCCGAAGATCTCCTCTTCCATCGTTTTGAACTTCGGGTTGGTCGTTTCTATCAGCGTGGGCTGTATGAAATAGCCCTCGCTGTCGTCGCAGCCGCCGCCGGCCAGTATTTTAGCGTCGGGGGCGGCCTTGGCGAAGTCTATGTAGCCCTTGATGGTGGCGTAGGCGCCCTTGTCTATGACGGCGTTGACCAGGTTGCTGAAGTCCTCGGCCGGGCCCATCTTTATGCCTTTGATCTGGGAGACCAGGTCGTCCTTGATGGCGTTCCAGACCGAGCGCGGGATGTAGGAGCGGCTGGCCGCCGAGCATTTCTGGCCCTGGTACTCGTAGGCGCCGCGTATCATGGCGCATTTCAGCGCCTCGCGGTCGCAGCTCTCGTGGGCGAAGATGAAGTCCTTGCCCCCTGTTTCACCCACCACGCGCGGGTAGCCGCGGTATTTGCTGAAATTGCCGGTGATCGTGGACCACATGCCGTTGAACACGCCGGTGGAGCCCGTAAAGTGCAGGCCCATCAGGTCGCGGCTGGCTATGACGGGGTTGCCCACCTCGCTCCCCGAGCCGGGCAGCATGTTTATGGCGCCGGCGGGCAGGCCGGCCGCCTCCCAGAGTTTGGCCAGGAAGTAGGCGGAGTAGACGGCGCTGGAGGCCGGCTTCCAGATGACGGTATTGCCCATGATGGCCGGGGCCGTGGGTAAATTGCCGGCTATGGAGGTGAAGTTGAACGGCGTCACGGCGAAGACGAAGCCTTCGAGGGGGCGGTAGTCCACGTAGTTCCAGCTGCCCGACGGAGAGAGCGGCTGCTGGTCGTGGATCTGCTCGGCGAACCAGGTGTTGAAGCGGTAGAAGTCCACCAGCTCGCAGGCCGAGTCTATTTCGGCCTGGTAGGGGTTCTTGCTCTGGCCTATCATGGTGGCGGCGTTGAGGGTCTGCCGCCAGGTGGTGGCCAGCAGTTCGCCGGCCTTGAGGAAAATGGCGGCGCGGGCGTGCCAGGGCATGCGGCCCCAGGTCTTGCGGGCGTCGGCCGCGGCCTGCACGGCCATTTCCACTTCTTTAGGGCCGGCTTTATGGTAGCGGCCTATCACTTTTTTGTTTTCGTGCGGTATTACTATGTCGGCGGTGCGGCCGGTGCGCACTTCTTTGCCGCCGATGATGAGCGGTATGTCTATCACCTGTTCCCGCAATTCGGTTATCTTGGCTTTCAACTCGGCGCGCTCTTTGCTTCCCGGCGCGTAGCCGAGGATGGGTTCGTTGACCGGTTCGGGTATCTGGAAAATAGTGTTCAGTGTGTTCATGGGGCCTCCCTAAGGTTTCAGATATGTTAGCAAGCCGGAAGTTATTAGTATAATTCATAGTGTTCATAGCGATTATGAATTAAATTTATATGCCTCTCGACCTCTACCAGCTCAGGGCTTTCTTCGCGGTGGCGCAGACGCTCAACTATACCGGGGCGGCGCGGCGCCTCTGTGTCACGCAGCCGGCGGTCAGCCACGCCGTGGCCAAGCTGGAGCGCGGCCTTAAAGAGGAACTGCTGCGCAAGGAAGGCGGGGCGCTGGCGCTCACCGAGGCCGGCAAGATACTGTACCGGTCCTGCGAGGCGGTCTTCTACGAACTGGAGCGGGCCGAAGAGCGGCTGGCGGCCGCCGGCCGCGCCGCGGGCGTCATCAGGCTGGGGGCCACGGTGGAGTTCGGCACCACGCTGCTGGTGAAATACCTCAAGGGCTTCATCAACAAAAACCCGGACGTGCACCTGGACTTCCAGTTCTGCCACGAGCTGCTGGCCCCGCTGCTCCGCGACGAACTGGACGTGATCATAGACTGCCGCAGCCACAAGGCCGATGGGCTGGAGAAGACGCCGCTGTTCCGCGAGGACTACGCGGTGATAGCCTCGCCGGACTTCGTGCGCGCCCGGAAGCTGCGCCAGCCGCGCGACCTGGCCGCCTGCCCGGTGCTGTCCATGGACAAGGCCTGCCTGTGGTGGGGGAATTTCCTCAACGCGCTGCCGGCGGCCGAGCGGCCCGACTTCGCCAGCGTCACCGAGATGAACCATATCCGCGCCATCATCAACGCGGCGATGGAAGGCCTGGGCGTGGGCTTCGTGCCGCGCTACTGCGTGATGAAAGAACTGAAGGCCAGAACCCTGGTCAACGTCTTCCCGCAGCTCAAGCTCCTGGAGGACAATTTTTACGTTTACCAGAAAGCCGGGCGGGAGGGGCTGGAACGCCACCGCGCCCTGCTGGCTTACCTTAAACAGATAAAGGCCTCCCAACTGGAGCGGGCCTGACGGAGGGAAAATGAAAGGACTCATATTGATGGCGGGGCTCGCGGCGGCGCTGCCGGCCGCGGCGCAGGAAGGGGGCGCGGGACAGCCGGCGGCCAACAGTTTCCGCGAGCGCGGCCCCTCCGTGACATACGCCGTAGAGACCATACCGGTGGAAGGCGAGGTGGAGAGCCCGGGGCCGGTGGAGCTGGCCGCCCTCCCGCTGCGCGACGCCGCGGTGAAGGAGCCGGTCTGGTTCGACAAGGCCAACGCCGACACCGACGGCCCGCAGAAGGGCGTGGTGCTGGAGTGCGACAAGTACGACTCGCTGCTGCAGCATTACTACGACCAGCGCGGCTACGACAAGCGCGGTATTCCCACCATGGAAACGCTCAGGAAACTGGGCCTCGAGGCCGAAGCCGCCGCGGCCGCCAAGGTGGCGAGCCTGAACTGATGACGGTCACCGTAAAGCTGATCGGCCCGCTGATCTACGAGGGGGGCTTCAGCGAGAAAGTGCTGGAACTCCCCGGGCCGATGACGGCCGGGAAGCTTTCGGCTTTCGTGAAGATAGATAAAAAGCGGCCCACCATCATGACCCGCAACGGCCGGGCCGTGGCCGCCGCGGAGACCATAGAGGACGGGGACCGCGTGGTGATCTCGCATATTTATTCGGGCGGTTAGGGGGAGACATGGCGCAGCTCGACAAACTCATAGAGAAACTGCAGCCGGGCCAGGAGATCATCCTGGAAGCCGGCAAGCAGCCGCTGCTGGTCAGCGCCGGCTCCTCCTCGCCGATGCTGGCGCAGCAGCTCACGGCCGCGCAGGTTTACGGCCTGACGGGGGAGATAGCCCCCGCCGACGTGCGCGAGCAGATAGCCCAGAGCAAAGACGTGAAGTTTGAATATGTCTGCGCCGCCAAAACCCTGGTGGTCACTTTTACCGTGGACAACGGCCTGGCCCTTACGCGGCTGGCGCAGTCGGCCAGGCGCGCGGACGCTCCCGCCCCGGCGGCGGTGGCCGGCGAGCCCGAGATCAACGGCCTGCTGCGCAAGATGGCGGCGCTGGGCGCCTCCGACCTGCACCTCACCTCGGCGCACCGCCCCATGGTGCGAGTGAACGGCGACATGCAGGAACTGGCCGACCAGCCGGTGCTGCGCCCCGAGCGCATGAGCGCGCTGCTGGGCGCCATCATCCCCACTTTCAATACGGTGGAGTTCGAGAAGACCCGCGACACCGACTTCGCCTACGAGATACCGGGCCTCGCCCGCTTCCGCGCCAATATCTTCATGGACCGCTTCGGCATGGGCGCGGTGTTCCGTCAGATCCCGGTGGAAATAGTGACGGCCGAAAAGCTGGGCCTGTCCAAAGAGGTAGTGGACCTCTGCTACCTGTCCAAGGGCCTGGTGCTGGTGACCGGCCCCACCGGCTCGGGCAAGTCAACCACGCTGTGCGCGCTGGTGGATTTCATGAACCGTCACCGCAAAGACCATATCATCACCATCGAGGACCCCATAGAGTTCGTGCACCAGAAGAAGAACTGCCTGGTGAACCAGCGCGAGGTGCACGTGCATACCAAGTCCTTCTCGCAGGCCCTGCGCGCGGCCCTGCGCGAGGACCCGGATATAGTGCTCGTAGGTGAAATGCGCGATCTGGAGACCATCTCCATCGCTATCGAGACCGCCGAGACCGGCCATTTGGTGTTCGGCACGCTGCACACCACCACGGCCGCCTCCACGGTGGACCGCATCATAGACCAGTTCCCGGCGGACCGCCAGTCCCAGATCCGCACCATGCTGGCCTCCTCGCTCAAGGGCGTTATCTCGCAGACGCTGTGCAAAAAGATAGGCGGCGGCCGCGTGGCCGCCATGGAGACGCTGTTCGTCAACAGCGCCATCTCCAACCTGATCCGCGAGGGTAAGATCTACCAGATCCCGTCCACCATGCAGACCGGCCGCAAGCAGGGCATGGTAGTGCTCAACGACGCCCTGTTCAAGCTGGTCACCGACAAACAGGTGACGCCCGAAGAGGCCTACATGAAAGCCGTGGACAAGCCGGCCTTCGTGGCCCTGCTCAAGTCCAAGAACATCACCCTCAAACTCGCCGGCATAGAGGAATAGGGGACGCTGATGACTATATGACTATTCGCTGAGCAGCGGCGCAGAGGTTTATAAAATTGAAAAGCCCCGGGATAGCCCGGGGCTTTTTGTTCCGAAAGGTGGCTGCTACCTTTTAGATCAGTCCACGTACAGGCAGAGGTAGGCGGTGTCTTCGGCCACCTTCAACTGGAACTTGGACTTGGCGGGCACGGAGAAGGTGCCGCCTTTGGGGAAGTCCATCCAGTCGGCCTCGCCGGGCAGCTTGACCGTGAACTTGCCGCTCACCACGGTCATGATCTCCTTCTTGTCGGTGCCGAACTCGTAGTCGCCGGGGGCCATCACGCCCACGGTGGCGGGGCCGCCACCCGCGCTGAAGGCTATGGATTTCACTTTCCCCTCGAAGTATTCATTGGTCTTGAATATGTATTCCCCTTTATTTCAGAAGCCGTACAGGCCCGAGTACTTGGCCTTTATGTAATCCACGAAAGGCGCCACGGAGAGCCGCTCGCCTATGGCCTCCTGCAGCAGGTCCTCGGGCAGCAGCGCGCGGCCCTTGGCGTGTATGGTGCGCCGCAGCCAGGCCAGCACCGGGGCGAAGTCGCCGTGCTCTATGCGGGCGTCCAGGTCGGGCAGGTCCTTCCTGAGCGCGGCGAACAGCTGCGCCGAAATTAAATTGCCGATGGTGTATGAGGGGAAATAGCCTATCATGCCGAAGCCCCAGTGCACGTCCTGCAGGATGCCCTCGGAGTCTTTGGCGGGTTTGATGCCCAGGTATTCCTGCATCTTGGCGTTCCAGAACTCGGGCGCGTCCTTCACCTTGAGGTTGCCGTCGAGCAGGCGGGTCTCTATCTCGTAGCGCAGGGCCACGTGCAGGTTGTAGGTCACCTCGTCGGCCTCCACGCGCACCAGCGAAGCCTCGGAGCGGTTGGCGGCGCGGTACAGGTCCTCGGCGGAGTACTTGTCGAACTTGCCGGGGAAATGTTTGCGGTACAGCGGCAGCGCCCAGGCGGCGAAAGGCCGGCTGCGGCCTATCAGGTTCTCCCAGAAGCGGGACTGCGACTCGTGCACGCCCAGCGACGCGCCCGAGGCCAGCGGGGTGAAGGCGTACTCGGCGGGAAAGCCCTGCTCGTAGAGGGCGTGGCCGCCCTCGTGCATGGAGCCGTAGACGGAGGCCGGAAGCCAGTCGCGCTGCGTCCGGGTGGTGATGCGCGCGTCGTGCGGGGCCACTATGCCCGTGCTGAACGGGTGGGCCGACTGGTCCAGGCGGCCGCGGGAGAAATCGTAGCCCATCGCCTTCAAAATGTCCTCGGACAGGCGCAGCTGGGCGGCCGGGTCGAAATCGCCCTTGAAAGGCTCGTTGGACACCCGGTCGGCCCTTTCGTTGATGGCCTTTATGACCGGCGTCAGGCCGGCGGCCAGTTCGGCGAAGACCTTGTCCAGCTTCTCGCGGTTGAGGCCGGGGTCGTACATGTCCAGCAGGGCGTCGTATGGGGACTTGGCGTAGCCCAGGGCCTCGGCCTTGAGGCGGCTCAACTCCAGGATCTTCTCCAGGTGGGGGGCGAAAATAGAATAGTCGGAGGCCTGCTTGGCCTTATGCCAGGCCTCGAAGGAGGCGGTGGAGGCCAGGGAGAATTCTTTTACCAGCGCGGCGGGGATTTTTACCTCGTGGTCGTAGTCGCGTCTCACCGCGCGCAGCAAGGCGGCCTCGAAACTCTCCTGGCCCTTGGCCTGGGCCCAGTCGTAAAGCTCTGTTATCAACGCGCCTATTTCGGGGGCGGTGAACTTCAGGTGGGCCACCTCGCTGACCACAGACTGCACCTTGCCCCTGGCGGCCGCGCCGCCGGGCGGCATAAAGACGTTTTGGTCCCAGCCCAGCAGGGAGCCGGCCGCGCCCAGGGCCGCCACTTCCTCGTAACGCTTGCGAAGCTCGTCGAATTTGTTCTGCATGTTCCCCCCGGCTAAAATAAAAGCGCCGGCAAGGCCGGCGCGGGTGTTGCTAGTGGCCGCAACAGCCGTTGCACTTGTGGCCGCCCGGGTTGACGGGGCAGCCCTCGCCGGCGGCCGAGCTCTTGTTCAGGCCCGGCACTTCGTCGGAGATCTTCACCACCTTGCCCAGCTTGGCGTCGTAGACGTACTTGCCGGTCTTGGCTTCGGGTTTCTTGGTCTCTTTCTCTTCGGCCATATGGTCTCCTAATAACAAGAAGGCAACGCTGTAAGTTTTTCGTTTCTTACTCTCGTTGCCTTCTCTTCATGCTAAATCTGGTGCGCTCGACAGGAATCGAACCTGTATAACCGCCTTCGCAGGGCGGGACTCTATCCGTTGAGATACGAGCGCTTCAAATACTGCCAGGCCAATATTTTATGATTTATCGGGGGTGGATAACAATACCGCTCTACATCCCGAGCAGTTTCTTCCACCAGGACTTCTCTTCCACAGCCGTCTGAGGAGGTTTCTCGAATACCGCCTGGTCCACCTGGCCGGTGTAGACGGGCATGCCCACCCGGAACGTCGAGCCGCGGCCCGGCTCGCTGTCGAGCAGCAGCTTGCCGCCCTGCAGTACTACCATGGCCTTGGTGATGGCCAGGCCCAGGCCGGTGCCGCCCACCTTCTCGCCCGAGACGGCCTGCACGAACTTCTCGAAGATCTTGGCCTGGTCCTCTTTCTTGATGCCGCAGCCATTGTCCTTGACCGAGAAGAACACCGAGCCGCTCATGGCTTCCTTGCCGGCGTCGGCCGACACTTCTATGGCCCCGCCCTGCGGCGTGAACTTGATGGCGTTGGAGATAAGGTTGATGAGCACCTGCACGGTGCGCCGGCGGTCGGCGTACACCTTGGGCAGGCCCTGCTCCGTCCTGGCCTCCAGCGCTAAGCCCTTGGAAGTGGCCCAGGCGCGCATGGCGTCCACGGCCTCCTTGGCTATGTCCTCGGGGGATTCTTCCTCCTGGTGGAAGACCAGCTTGCCGGATTGCAGCTTGGAGAAGTCCAGGATGTCGGTGATGATGGAGTTGAGCCGTTCGGTATTGCGGATGGCGGTGTTGAGCACGCTCTTGCCCGAGGCGCTGGCCTCGGTGTCGAGCTTTAGCATCTCCAGCGCGGCCTTTATGGAGGTGAGCGGCGAGCGCAGTTCATGCGTCATGTTGGCGATGAAATCCTGCTGCAGCTGCTCGGCCTGTTTCAGCTTGGCGGCGTCGGTGGGTATGGACACGGTACCGACTATCTTGCCGTCTTCGTTCTGGATGATGGCGGTGGCTTTCTTCACCGTCTCGGCCAGGTCGGCCGAGCCGGTTTTCGCGACTTCTTTGGAAATGTCGGTCTTGCTGTCGGAGTTGATCTCCTTGGCCAGCGAGACCACCTGGTCCTCTATCTGCGACAGGTCCACGATCTTCTTGCCGGACAACTGCGCCAGGGGCTTGCCGGAGATGGCTTCGGCCTGGGGGTTCATCATCAGGATCTTGCCGTCTTTGTCGACTACCACCACACCGTCGGCCATGCTGGTCATGACGGACTGCGCGCGCACCATGTCGTTCTCTACCTTCTTCTTCTCGCCGCGGAGGCCTTCCAGGGCGCGGTTGACGGTGGTTTCCATCTCCTGCTTGAACTTGGAGGTGAGTATCTCCATCAGCCGGCGCTGTTCCACCGGGTCCGGCGTTACGCGCGCGACTATGGCCATGAGGGCCGACTCCAGCCCCAGGTCCAGGATCTTGTCTGAAACTTTCTCGGCGGGCCGCTCGGCCGCCGGGGCCGCCTGCGGAGCGGCGCCGCTGCCGTTGCCCGCGCCCTGGCCGGGCCCGCCGCCCGCGCCTGCGCCCAGACCCGCGACGGAGAGGCCCGGGGAGGTCTGGGAGGCTACCTTGGCGTAAATGGCTTCGTCGAGCTTTACGCGGTCTATGCCGCGCTCGGCCAGGAAAGTCTTGGCCTCGCCCTTATAGGCCTGCACTTGGCAGAGGGCCAGCAGGTCGTCGCCGGTGACGCCCGGCTTGAACGTGATGGTCTGGATGCGGAACTTTGTGAACAGGTTGCGCAGCGAGTTGGGCAGCTTGTCCGCGGCCAGCAGCGGCGTGCCGTTGATGAGCAGCTTATCGTTGTCGAGCGTGACCGAGAAGTCGGCCCCGGCGAGCGATTCGGCTATCTGGGCCAGCAGCGCCTGCCCCTCGTCGAGGGCCTGGCGCACCTGGGGGTGGTCGGGCTTGTAGAGATTTATCTGGGTCAGCGCGCGCGTGAAAATCTTGAGGAAGCTGAACCACAGCATCTTCGGGTCCTGGATTTCGGTCATAGGCGGAACAGGTTCTTTCCTTTGAGGCCTTTGGTGGCGTTCCTGGTGTCGAAGACTAAGCGGGCCCGTTTTACTATATCGGCGTAATCCAAGCAGGAGTGCGGCGTCACTATCATCACGCAGTCGTACTCCTTGATCTTCTTCAGGGCGTCCTTCCTGGAGCGGCGGGTCTCGCCTTCCAGGTCGGTCTCGGAAACATAGGGGTCGTAGTAGTCGGCCCGCGCGCCGGTCTTCTCGAGCAGGATCAGCACGTCGTGCGCCGGGCTCTCGCGGTGGTCGGCGATGTCGGGCTTGTAGGCCATGCCCACCATCAATATCTTGGACTTGCTCAGGGCCTTGCCCTTGGTGTTGAGCAGCTCGCCGAGCCGGGACACCACGTGCCCGGGCATGGAGGAATTGACGGCGCCGGCCAGCTCTATGAAGCGCGGCTCGAAATTGAGCGTCTTCATCTTCCAGCCGAGGTAATGGGGGTCCAGCGGGATGCAGTGGCCGCCTATGCCGGGGCCCGGGTAGAAGGGCATGAAGCCGAAAGGCTTGGAGGCGGCGGCGTTGATGACTTCCCAGACGTCGAGGCCCAGCTTATTGCACATAAGGGCCATCTCGTTTATCATGCCGATGTTGACGGCGCGGAAGGTGTTCTCGAGGAGTTTTACCAGCTCGGCCGCTTCGGTGCTGGAAACCAGCAGCACCTTGTCTATCACGGCGGCGTACAATGCGCCGGCCAAGCGGGTGCAGGCGGGGGTCAGGCCGCCTACCACCTTGGGGGTGTTCTTGACGCCGTACTTGGGATTGCCCGGGTCCACGCGCTCGGGGGAGAAGGCGAGGTAGAAGTCCTTGCCGGCTTTCAGGCCGCCGGCCTCGAGCATGGGCTTTACCAGTTCCTTGGTGGTGCCGGGGTAGGTGGTGCTCTCCAGGATGATTAGCTGCCCGCGCTTGAGGTAATTGCGGGCCTCTTTCACCGAGGAGATTATGTAAGAAACGTCGGGGTCCTTGCTCTTGCGCAGGGGGGTGGGTACGCAGATGATGACGGCGTCCATTTTCTTCAGGAGCGAGAAATCCAGGGTGCCGGTGAGCAGGCCCTGCTTGTTGAGGGCGGCCACTTCCTTGGTAGGCACGTCGCCTATATAGGAGACGCCGGCCTTGAGGTCGCGCACTTTCTGCGAGTCCACCTCGAAACCGGTGACCGGGAAGCCGCCCTTGGCGAATTCCACCGCCAGCGGCAGGCCCACATAGCCCATGCCCACTATGCCGATGCGGGCCTTCCTGTCTTTAATGAGTTTTTCGATATTTTGCATTTAGTTCCGTCCCCTCAAATCCAGCGGAAATTATACTAAATAGATAAATATATTGTAGGGGACGCTGATGACTATATGACTTGTTTTTTTCTGACAGGCGGCTATAATATCCCAAGGGGTACGACAACTATAATATAAATCGGGCGTCCGCCCCCATATTAGCCATGAACCAATTGAATGGGAATATAGTAATCAGCGTCCCCCATACACCCACGAGGATAAGAAATGCACGTTATTTCCGGAAAACTTACAGACTTTTCAGACAATCCCCTTAATGGAGGTCAAATCATCCTTAAGGGCGATGATTTTGAGGACCTTTTAACTGTAGTGACCGATGCCGAAGGGCGCTTCACGCTATCGGCAAAATCAAACACCTATAATGCACTATATGCTGTCAAAGATTATAAGACAAAGTTTTTGGAGTTCTGGTTCTGGGACCTTCCGCTGAATCGGGATCTTGATCTGCATATAAAAATCGATGGTTTGGAAATCTATGGGATTAAAGCTTGGCGCACTTGGCGTGGTGCTCTTGTGTATTTTAGGCCGATGTCATTGAAGCGGTATGTCGCACTTGGAAGGCCGGACAAAACCAAGTTGGCGTTGATATCTCCTCAATTACGAATCGAGGATATAAACGTGTCGTTGGATGGCAGGTCTACTCAAGTCTGGGCAATTAACAAAGTACAAGAGAAAGCCGATTCTTCGGAGAACTACATGGACGCTTATTTGATTCATATAGACGACCAAAGATCCACGAAGGGGACGGATTGGCAAATGCTTCGCATAGAACTTTTTGACCGGGAAACTGGAGAACATGGCCAAGGTTGCGCTCCGCTAAAGTAGCTAAAGTCAGCATCTTCTTAGCCAGGGAGAGGGGACGCTGATGACTATATGACTATTTGCAGGTGTTCCGGGTTTTATTGGCCTTCCTGTTCTAAAAATTTAAAAAACAACAAAATTTACCCCGACAATACGGTGTCGGGGACGTCTGCTATTCTATTCTTACGGGAAGAAGGGGGGGGATATGCCCAGACAAGCGAGAATAGACGTGCCGGGACAGGTTTATCATGTAATGTCGCGCGGTATAGAGCGCGGCAGTATCTTCCTCAGCGAAGACGATTATGTGGACTTCCGGGAGCGCATCGGCGTATGGCTTAACAAGTCTGGGGCCAAATGCCTCGCTTGGTGCCTTATGCCGAATCACTTCCACTTCCTCGTCTTGCGGGGCGAGCGGCCGCTTTCGGAACTGATGCATCATGCTATGACCGGCTATGCCATTAATTTTAACCTAAGGCATCACCGCGCCGGGCACTTATTCCAGAATAGGTATAAGGCCATCATCTGTGACCTTGAGGAATACTTCATGGAAGTTGTGCCGTATATACACCTCAATCCGCTGCGCGCGAATCTGGTGGAAGACCTGGACGGCCTTGCCGCCTACAAATGGTGCGGCCATTGCGCGGCGGTCAGCGGAGTTGAGGATGGAATCCTTAACAGGGACGCGCTTTTATGGCACCTTGGGGACAGTGAGGGGGCGGCGGTCGCCAGGTACATGCAGGTTATGCGTGAAAAAGCGGAAGAAATGCGCCAGAAGGATCTCTCCGGAGGCGGACTATTGCGCAGCCTGGGCGGGAAAGGCGCCGTTCTGAGGGCTATGCGGGCCGGGGAAAAGGTTTTGTTCGACCAGAGGATACTCGGAGAGGGGGATTTTGTGGCGGCCGTACTGAGGACCGCCGGCGAAGCCATGCAGAAAGCGAAGAAAAGCCGCGCGGAAGTACTGGGCGAGGTCGCGGCGGCCACCGGCATATCCCGCGAGGACATTTTAAGGCGTACCCGGGAACGCGGCCCCGCCAGCGCGCGGGCAATTTATTGCTACCTGTGCCGGGAGGCGGCTGGCGGTTCAGCCGTGGAATTGACTGGTGAATTGGGAATAACGCAGAGCGCCGTCTCAAAGTTGGCGTCCAAAGGGCGTATACTGGCCGAAAGAATGAAAATAGTCATATAGTCATCAGCGTCCCCTCCATATTTAATATAATTGAATATATGGAGTGGATTTTACAGCTTCCGGTGCTGTTTTTTTCGGTCGTTTTCCATGAATTCGCGCACGGCTACATGGCCTACAGGCGCGGGGACGACACCGCTTATCTTTCAGGCCGGCTCTCTTTTAACCCCCTGCCGCATATAGACCCCGTGGGGACAATATTGCTGCCGGCGGCCTGCATTTTCATGAATTTCCCTGCTATAGGCTGGGCTAAGCCGGTGCCGGTGAACCCCTACCGCATGCACAGTCCCAAGAGCGACATGGCCTGGGTGGCCCTCAGCGGCCCGCTGTCCAATATCACCCTGGCCCTGCTGGCCGCGGTCAGCTTTAAACTGGTGGCGATGTTCATGGGCGGTGACTTGGCCTATACGCTGCTGCGCATGCTGGGTTTTGCCGTGGTGATAAATCTGCTGCTGGCCGTCTTTAACATGATACCGGTGTTCCCGCTGGATGGCAGCCAAGTGGCTATGGGCGTGCTGAAGGGCCGGGCCCTTGAAATTTACGAGAAACACCTGCCTTACGGCATGTATATCATAATCGGCCTGGTGGTCACCGGGGCCCTGCAGGTGATACTGCGGCCGCTGCTGAACCTGGCCATGCTGGTGTTCGCGCCTATAATGGGAGCCTTCTGACTATGAACGACGAAAAAAAAGCAGTGGTGGTTTCCGGCGCCAGGCCTACCGGCCGGCTGCACCTGGGCAATTATTGGGGCACCCTCAAGAATTGGGTGGAGCTGCAGAGCAAGTTCAACTGCTATTTCTTCGTGGCCGACTGGCACGCGCTGACCACCGGCGCCGACAAGAGCGAAAATATTTCCGCCAATACGAAAGAAATGGTGCTGGACTGGATGGCACTGGGTCTGGACCCTGCTAAATGTGTCTTTTTTCGCCAGTCCGACGTTAAAGAGCACGCGGAGCTGGCGCTGCTGCTGGGCATGGTGACGCCAATCAGCTGGCTGCTGCGCAATCCCACTTTCAAGGACCAGCTGCAGGAGCTGCATAAGCAGAAGTACAAAGGCCAGGAAGACAAGATGAAGCAGGCCGAGGGCGTGACCAAGCAGCTCGCCGAGGCCCATGGCCACGACGCCGGTGAACTGGCGCTGCATTCCGACATGGCGACGCTCGGCTTCCTGGGTTATCCCGTGCTGCAGGCCGCGGACATCATGCTTTACGACGCCAAGTTCGTGCCGATAGGTAAGGACCAGCTACCGCACCTGGAACTGTCCCGCGATATTGCCCGCCGCTTTAACCACATGTTCGGCGCACCGGTGCTGACGGAGCCCGAGCCGCTGTTTACCAGCTCGCCGGTAGTGCCTGGGATTGACGGTCGGAAAATGTCCAAGTCCTACGGAAACACTATCTTCCTCGGAGAAGAGCCCCAGGACCTGGAGGCCAAGATTAAGAAGATGTATACCGACCCGCTCAAGGTGAAGGCGGATTCTCCCGGCCACCCCGAGGGCTGCGTGGTTTGCGCTTTCCATAAGCTTTACGATAAGCATGACTCTCCGGACTGGGATGCCAGAGTCAGGGACTGCCGCGACGGGAAGTTGGGGTGTGGGCTCTGTAAGAAGCAGCTGTTGGAGAGGATGGAGTATTATATCGGCGGATTCAGGGTTGCCCGCAAAGCCCTGGCTTCTTCCGTGGATGTAGATAAGATACTTGCTGACGGAGCGCAGAAGGCGCGCGCCACCGCATCTGCCAAGATGGCCGCGGCTTCGAAAGCTGCAGGATTAATAGATAATCCTTTCCAGGGCCGTGTAATTAGAGACTGATTATGAGCGCCATAGACATACACCTGGAGAATTTCGAAGGTCCGCTGGACCTTCTGATGCACCTCATCAAGAAGAACAATCTTGATATTTACGACATCCCGATCTCGCAGATCACGGCCGAGTACCTGCAGTACCTCGAGGTGATGAAGAGCCTCAACCTCGACGTGGCCGGCGATTTTCTGGTGATGGCCGCCACTCTGATGCAGATCAAGGCCAAGATGCTGCTGCCCGCGCCCGAAGCGGCCGACGGCGAGAACGGCCCCGACCCGCGCGGCGCGCTGGTGAGCATGCTCGAGGAATACCAGCGCTACAAGGAAGCCTCCAAGGAGATGAATACCCGCTTCTCCAAGTTCAAGGACGCCTTCTACCGCGGCTCGCCGGTGTTCACCAGCGAGGAGAAGTACCTGGACCTGGATTTCTACGCGCTGATGGACGCGGTCAAGCGCGCCTTCGAACGCGCCGAGCCCAGCCGCGAGGTGGAGGCCGACCAGTTCCCCATCGAGTCGCGCGTGGCCAAGATCGAGAAGATGCTGGAAGGCCGCGACTGGCTGATCCTCGACGAGATCTTCGCCTCGGAGAAGAAACGCCTGGGCGTGATCACCTGCTTCATGGCCCTGCTCGAACTCATCAAGCAGCACAAGATCGTGGTGTCGCAGGACGAGGCCTACTCTGAAGTGCGCATTTACCCGGCGCCGGTCTCCGTGCCCGCTCCCGAGCCCGCCGCGCCGGAGCAGCCCGCCGCCGCCGCGCCGCAGCCGGAGAGCCCGGAGCCGCCGCCCGGTTCCCTGAATTGAATTTTAACTTTAGCGAGGTAATATGGAAGACGTAGAACTGAAAAAAGTGCTCGAGACCCTGCTCTTCATCACCGACGCGCCGCTGCCGGTGACCCGCATCGCCCAGCTGTGCGAGATCCGCAACAAGGAGCGCCTCGAAGGCGCCCTGCAGGAACTGCGCAAGACCTACGACGACGAGGGCCGCACGCTGCAGGTGATGCAGGTGGCCGGCGGCTGGCAGCTGGCCACCCGCCCCGAATACGGCATCTGGGTGCGCAAACTCTTCCACAATAAAATGACGGTGCGCCTGACGCAGGCCGCGCTGGAAACCCTCTGCATCATCGCCTACAAGCAGCCGCTCACCCGAGGCGACATAGAGGCCATCCGCGGCGTGGAAGTGATAGGCCCGCTGGACACGCTGACGCAGCGCAGGCTGATCACCGTGGTGGGCCGCCGCGAGAGCATAGGCCGCCCCATCCTTTACGGCACCACCAGCGAATTCCTGCGCCAGTTCGGCCTGAACTCGCTAGACGACCTGCCCAAAC
Source organism: Elusimicrobiales bacterium (assembly GCA_050174915.1). Classification (GTDB taxonomy): domain Bacteria; phylum Elusimicrobiota; class Elusimicrobia; order Elusimicrobiales; family UBA9959; genus UBA9959. The sequence continues at coordinate 243,242 of JBFXJL010000002.1, forward strand.
TGGAGAGCTTCAATATCGAGAACATGGCCGCCGCCGCGCAGAGCACCGCCGTGGAACTGATAGAGCAGGATTCCATGCCGGAGCCGGTGGCCGAAGGCGCGCCCCCGCAGGACCCGGCCCAGGCCGCCCTGGAAGGCGACGCTTTTGCCGCCGAAGAAACCGTGGGTGAAGCCCTGCCCGAATTGCCCGCCGACGAGGAGACGCCGGCCGAAACCGAAGTTCAGGCTGAAACTGAACCGGTGATCGAGCCCGCGCCTGAAACCGAAGCCGCTCCCGAAACGGCCCCCGAGCCGTCCGAAGAAATTATGCAGGAGCCGCCCGTAGAAGAGCCGGCGCCCGAAGCCCCCGTGGAGGCCGCCGTGGCCGAGCCCGAGGCCGCCCCGGAAGAGCCAAAGGACAACCTTTAAGCCCTGATGCCAGAAATAAGAAAAGACCCCGTCTTCGGCCGCTGGGTCATCATAGCCTCGGAGCGCGGCCTGCGCCCCAACGAGTTCCGGCCCGGCGCCGGGCCGGACGGCAAGAGCTATGTCTGCCCGTTCTGCGCCGGCAACGAGGACCTGACCCCGCCTACCATCTATTCCCTGCCCGACGAGAGGGGTTCCTGGCGTCTGCGCGTGGTGCGCAACAAGTACCCGGCCCTGACGGCCGAGAGCGCCGCCGGCAACCGCCGTGACGGCATCTACGACAGCATGGACGGCATGGGCTTCCACGAGGTGGTCATAGAGACCCCCGAGCACGACCGCGTGCTGGAGTCCATGCCCGCGGAGGCCGTGGCCGACGTGGTGCGCACTTTCGTGCTGCGCCTGCGCGAAATAAAAAAAGACCCGCGCATAAAGTACGTGATGATCTTTAAGAACCACGGCCGCAACGCCGGGGCGAGCCTGCTGCACCCGCATTCGCAGATCATCGCCATGCCCATGGCGCCGCTGCGCGTGCTGCAGGAGATCGAGGGCGCGGCCGAGTACCACCTCGAGCGCGGCACCTGCGTGTTCTGCGACATCGTCAAAGAGGAGCAGGCCTTCAAGCGGCGCGTGGTGGCCGAGAACGCCGACTTCCTGGCCGTCACGCCCTACGCCAGCCGCTTCTCCTTCGAGACCTGGATACTGCCCAAGGCGCATAACAGCCATTTCGAGGACATGCCGGGCGCCCAGGCGCAGCCGCTGGCCGAGATCGTGAAGACCGTGCTCACCAAGCTCTCGGCCTCGCTGCCCGACCTGTCCTACAACCTGATCGTGCATACCATGCCGCCGCAGGACCCCGCGGCCGGCCATTACCACTGGCACATAGAGATCATGCCCAAGCTGACCCACGTGGCCGGCTTCGAATGGGGTACCGGTTTTTATATCAACACGGTGTCCCCGGAGGACGCCGCCGACATTCTGAACTCCGGGAAGAGATACAAGGTTTAGGGAGGCCCCATGAAGATCCTTATCGCCGCCAGCGAAGCGTTCCCGTTCTGCAAGACCGGCGGGCTCGCCGACGTGACCGGCGCGCTCGCGCAGGTGTTCGCCCGCACGCCCGACGCCGAGATCGTGCTGTTCCTGCCGCGCTACCGCAACGTGGGCGGGGGGGCTTTCTCGCCCAAGGCCTGCGGCGGCAGCTTCCTCATCCCGGTGGGCAACCGCGTGGAGACCGCCACCATGAGCCGCGTGCAGTGGGGCAAGGCGGCCGTCTACTTCATCGAGAACCCCAAGTATTTCGACCGCCCCGGCATGTACCGCACCGCCGCCGGCGACTACGAGGACAACGACGAGCGCTTCCTCTTCTTCTCCCGCGCCGTGCTGGAAGGCGCCAAGTTCATCGGCTTCAAACCCGACGTCATCCATTGCCACGACTGGCAGACCGGCCTGGTGCCCGCCTACCTGCGCACGCTCTACAAGATAGACTCTTTCTTCGCCAAGACGGCCAGCGTGTTCACCATCCATAACATAGCCTACCAGGGCATGTTCCCCAAGGAGACGCTGCTCAAGGCCGGCTTCTCCTGGCTGGATTTCACGCCGGAGAAACTGGAGTACTACGGCGGCGTGAATTACATGAAGTCCGCTCTGGTCTTCTCCGACCTGATCACCACCGTCAGCCCCACTTACGCCAGCGAGATCCAGTACCGCCCCGAGTTCGGCCACGGCATGGAGGGCCTGCTCAAGCACCGCACCTCCGACCTGTTCGGCATCCTCAACGGCATCGACGAGGAGATCTGGGACCCCGCTACCGACACTTTCCTCGAGCGCGGCTACGAGCTCAAGAGTTTCCAGCGCGGCAAGGCCGCCTGCAAGAAGGCGCTGCAGAAGGAACTCGGCCTGGAAGAGAACAAGGACATGATCCTGGCCGGCGTGGTCAGCCGCCTGGACCACCAGAAGGGCCTGGACACGCTGCTGCGCGTCGCCCCTGAATTCACGGACAAGATGCAGTTCGTGGTGCTGGGCGCCGGCGACCCGGGCCTGGCCGACGGTTTCACGGCGCTGGCCGCCGCCAACCCCAAACAGGTGGCTTTCCGCACCGGCATGGACGAGGCCCTGGCGCACAAGATCTACGGCGCCGCCGACATCTTCGTGATGCCGTCGCGCTTCGAGCCCTGCGGCCTCAGCCAGATGATCTCTATGCGCTACGGCGCGCTGCCGGTGGTCACCCGCACCGGCGGCCTTAAGGATACCGTCTTCTACAACGGCGAGCCCAAGGATTCCAACGGCTTCGCCATCGACCAGGCCGACGAAGGCCAGTTGAAGTCCGTGCTGGGCCACATAGTGTCGCTGTACGGGTGGCGAGAGAACTGGAACCTGATGGTGCGCAACGCCATGCGCGGCGACTATGCCTGGCACAAGTCGGCCGAGGCCTACATCAAGCTCTTCAACATAGCCGTCCAGCGCCGCCAACTCTGACCGAATAAAGGTGACACACAACTTAATTGAATTAAGTTGTGTGTCACTGTAATTGAGGGCCTATTTGCGCCTGGGCCTATGGGCCCTCGCGGCCGTTCGCCGTTTAAGCGATAATTATATAGATGCGCAAATACATCATGAGTTGCTTCTATGCTCTGCTGCTGGCCCTGCCTTTAGTTAATGCCGGCGCGCAGACCATCCCCTTCTTCCCGCTCGACGGCGCCCCCGAGGCGCCGGCCGTGCCCGCGCCGCAGATTTCCACAACCGCTTTCATTCCCCTCGAGATCCCCGATTTCGCCTTCTCCGGCCAGGCCGACATAGAGGCCCTGCTGGAAAGCGCCATCCGCGGTTCTAAAAAATCGGTAGAGGTGGCCCTCTACGGCTTTACCCTGCCCCGCGTGGCGCAGGCCCTGGTGGACGCCAAAGAGCGCGGCGTGGCCGTGCATGTGCTGGTTAACGAGTCGCATGTTCATACCGCCAGGATCAGCGAGCAGCTGGAGCTCCTGATAGATAAAGGCTTGGACGTGCGCACGCTGCGCGGCGTGGGCAACTATGGCATCATGCACAACAAGCTGGGCATCTACGACGGCAAAATGGTGTCGGCCGGCTCTTTTAACTGGGCCGTTACCGCCAACTTGGCCAACAGCGAGAACATCGTTTTCAGCCGCGACAAGGGCGTGGTGGCCGGCTACCGCAAGTATTTCGCCTGGATGTGGGGCTACGCCAGGCCGGTCAGCCAGGGCCCGGGCCAGGCCATAAACAGCTACGGCAAGCCGCCGGAAGACCCGGCCAGGACCATTTTCTATAACGGCGCGCTGCTGCCGGCCTATTCCTTCTCGCCGGCCGGCCGCACCGAGGCCGACATCCTCAACGCCATCAATTTCACCCGCGAGAGCGCCGACATCGCGGTCTTCAGTTTCTACTCGCTGGACATTGGCAACGCGGTGGTGAACGCGCACAAGCGCGGCGTGAAGGTGCGGGTGCTGGTGGACAGGGTGCAGGCCAGCCAGTCCGAAGTGGGGGCGCTGCTGATCAAGAACGGCGTGCCTTTCCGCTGGAGCCAGGGCTACGCCGGCAAGGGCGTAATGCACAACAAGTTCGCCGTGCTGGACTCTAAGCTGCTGATGACCGGCTCTTTCAACTGGTCGGTGAACGCGCAGCAGAATAATTTCGAGAACATGTTCAATACCGCCGACAAGGCCTATACCGCGGCCTTCGCCGCGCAGTTCGAGCGGCTCTTCACGGCCGCCGAAACCCCCACTTCAGCCGACCTCGAGAAAGCCCGCCTGCAGTATCAGAGCGCCGTAGCCGAGAGATAACCCGGCCCGCGCAATAAAAAAGGGAGGCCCTCGCCTCCCTTTTTCATTTGCCTGCCGCGCTAGGCGGCGGCTTGTTCCTTCTTTTTGCCGCCCATGTATTTCTTCCTGAACCAGATCTCGAAGTCGTCCATCAGCGAGTAAGTCACCGGCGTCATCAGCAGCGTGATGAGCAGCGACAGAGTCTGGCCGCCGATGATGACCATGGCCATGGTGCGGCGCGTGCCCGAGCCGGCGCCCGTGCCGAGCGCCGTGGGTATCATGCCGGCTATCAGCGTCAGCGTGGTCATCAGGATGGGGCGCAGCCGGGTCTTGTTGGCTTCTATCATGGCTTGGTGGCGCGGCAGGCCCTTGGCCCGCAGGGTGTTGGTGTAGTCCACCTGCAGGATGGAGTTCTTGGTCACGATGCCGAAGAGCATGAACATGCCCATGATGGAGAACAGCGTGAGGTTCTGCCCGGTGATGAACAGCGAGATGATGGCGAACGGGATGGTCAGCGGCAGCACCACCATGATCGACACCGGGTAGACGAAGCTCTCGAACTGGCTGGCCAGCACGATGTAGATGAAGATGAAGGCCAGGGCGAAGGCTATGCCGAACTCCTTGAGCATGTTGCCCAGCTCCTTGGCGCGGCCGTAGATGCCGGCCCGGTATTCCGGCGGGGCGTTCAGTTCCTTGAAAGCCTTCTCGGCTTCGGCGATGAGTTTGTTCACCGGGATGCCGTCCACGTTGGCCGTCACCTGCACGTTGCGCTGGCGGTTGTAGCGGGCGATCTGCGTGGGGCCCACGCCTTCGCTCACGCGTGCCACGCTGTCGAGGCGCGTCACGCGGCCGCCGCTAGCGGGCACCATCAGCGCCTCTATGGCCTCCATGCGGTCGCGGAAACCTTCCTCGGCGCGCAGGCGCACCTGGTAAAGTTCGTCGCCGTCCTTGAACTTGGTGATGTCCTCCTCGCCGCCCACCAGGGTGCGCAGCGAGGTGGCGATATCTTCCACTTTAACGCCCAGGTCATGCGCGCGGCTGCGGTCGATCTCCACGCGGTACTCGGGCTTGGCGTAGGAGAAACTGGTGTCCACGTCCACCGCGCCCTTCACCTTGCGCACCTTTTCGGCCACGGCGTTGGAATATTCCTCCAGCTTTGCCAGGTCGGGGCCGGAGATGTTGTACATCAGCTCGGCGTCGCCGCCGCCGAAGCCGCCGGCGGGCATCACGGCCACGCGCAGGCCCTTGTACTTGCTCATCATCTCGCGCGAAGCGAGCAGCAGCTTCTGCATGGGCAGGTCGCGGTCGGCCAGGTCGTCGAGCTCCACCAGCACGTAGCCCTCGTTGGTGGTAGCCCCGCCGAAGTGCCCGCCCGCGCCCGTGCCGATGGAGGAAAGGATGTTCTTGACGTGCGGCAGCTGGCGCGTCTCGGTCTCCACCTGGGCGAAGATCTGTTTCATCATGCCCAGGCTGGTGCCTTCGGGGGCGGTGATGGTCACCTGGTAGAGGCCGGTGTCGTCGGCGGGCATGAAGTCCTTGCCGAGGAACATGAACAGCGGGACCATGGAGATCATTATCAGCAGGCCGTAGACCGCCATGCGCGCGCGGCGGGCCAGGGCCCATTCCAGCATCACGATATATTTAGCGGCCAGCCATTCGTTGACTCGGTCGGTGAACTGCTCGAGGCGGCTCTTGGCGCCTGGCCTGACCTTGAGGAACAGCGAGCAGAGCATGGGCGTCAGCGTCAGCGCTACGAAGACGCTGATGGCCACGGCGAAGGCGATGGTGAGGCCGTAGCTCTTAAGGAAGCGGCCGATGATGCCGCCCATGTACGCCAGCGGCACGAAGATGACCAGCAGCGCGGCCGACATGGCCACCACGGCAAAGCCTATCTCGCGCGAGCCGTCGAGCGCCGCCTTGAGCGGGCTCATCTTGTGCTCTTCCATGTGGCGGTAGATGTTCTCCAGCATCACGATGGCGTCGTCGACTACGATGCCGACGGCGATGGTGAGGCCCAGCAGGGTCATAGTGTTGATGGTGAAGCCGGCCATCTGCATGAAGATGAGCGTGCCGATGAGGGAGGTGGGGATGGCCAGCGACGAGATGATGGTGGAACGGAAGTCGCCCAGGAAGACCAGCACCATCAGCGCGGCGAACACCGCGCCCAGCACCAGGTGCTCGGTCACGGTGTTGACCGAGTCCTTGATGAAGACGCTCTGGTCGCCGATGATGGTAGTTTCCACGCCGGGCGGGATGGTGCCTTTCAGCTCCTCGATGCGCTCCTTGATGTTCTTCACCACGGCCACCGTATTGGTGCCGGACTGTTTTTTCACCACCAGCGTGACCGAGGGCTTGCCGTTGTAGTAGGAGGCCGTGGTCATGCGCTGGCCGGTGTCTTCCACGCGGCCGATATCGGAGACGCGCACCTGCGTGCCGTTGATGGTGGCGATGACGATGTCGTTGAAATCCTTGACGCTCCCTATGCGGCCGAGCGTGCGCAGCACGAACTCTTTTTCCTTCTGCTCCACCTTGCCGCCGGGGATCTCTATGTTCTGCTGGGTGATGGCGTCCTTCACCTGGCGGATGCTCAGGTTCATGGCGGAGAGTTTGAGCGGGTTGACCACCAGATGTATCTCGCGCTCGCGGCCGCCCACGATGTCGATGGCGCCCACGCCGCTGACGGTCTCTATGTTCTCCTTGATCTGCTTCTTGGCTATGTGGGTCAGGTCGATGAGGTCCCGGTTGCCGGAGACCACCACGTTGAGCACCGGCAGGGCGCCCATGTCCAGCTTGCCGATCACGGGCGGGTTGGTGCCCTGCGGCAGCTGGGCCAGCACGGAGTTCACCTTGTCGCGCACTTCCTGCGCGGCGATGTCGCCGTCTTTCTCCAGCGCGAACTTGATCATCACCAGCGACAGGCCCTCGTAGCTGGTGGAGTTGATGTCCTCGATGCCGGAGATCGTGTTGACGGTTTCCTCTATCTGCTTGGTGACCGAGGATTCCATCTCCTCGGGGCCGGCGCCGCGCAGCGTGGTCTGCACCATCACGTACGGGAACTCCACGTTGGGCATGAGGTCTATGCCGAGGCGCAGGTAGGCGAAGGCGCCCAGCACCACCACGGTGAGTATCATCATCGTGGTAAAGACGGGTTTCTGGATCGAGATCTCTGTGATTTTCATGGTTAGCTCTTTATAACGGCGTAAGGAAAGCCGGCGCTGCCGGCGGCTGCGTCAATTCTGCACTTTTATCTTGCTGCCTTCCTTGAGGCCGTAGAGGCCGAAGGTGATGACGTCCGAACCTTCCTTGAGGCCGCTGACCTGCGTGAACTCGCTGGTCCTGATGCCGGTCTTCACCGGCAGGCGGGCCGCCAGGCCGCCGTCGGCCGGCACGAAGACGAAGTCGCCGCCGTCCTGGCTGACCACGGCGCCGGCCGGCACGGAGAGGGCCGCGCCGCGCGAGGCGACGATCAGGCGCACCTCGGCGAACATGCCGGATTTAAGGCGGGCGTCGGCGTTGTCCACCAGCACTTCCACCACGGTATTGCGCGAGCGCGAGTCCACCACGGGGCTCACCCGGTAGACCTTGCCGCTGAAATTGCGGTCGGGGAAGGCGTCCACTTTTATGACGGCCGCCTGGTCCCTGAAGACCTTGCCGATGTACTTCTCGGGCACGTCCACGGCCACGCGCACCTGGCTCTGGTTGACCACGAGGGCGATGGGCGTCTGGGGCGTCACGGTGGCGCCCGAATCCTGGTAGACGCGGCCCACCACGCCGGTCAGCGTGGACGGCACCGGGGCGGGCTCGTAGACCACGCCGGGCTCGTCGCGCTCCACCAGCGCCACGGCCTCGTCCTTCTTCACCTGGTCGCCCTCCTTGAGCACGTTGCGCAGCAGCTTGCCGGAGATGCGCGGGTAGAGAGTGGCTTCGTCGAGCGCCTTCACGGAGCCGGTCAGCAGGATATATTCCTGCAGGTTGCGGACGGCGACCTTCTCGGTCTTGACCAGGAAGCGGTCCTTCTCCACGTTGTTGAGGGCCTCGGCCGCCTTGTTCTTGCAGCCGGCGGCCGGCAGAGCCGCGGCCAGCGTGAGGATGAGTAAGTTGAGTTTCGCGTTTTTCATATATTTTCCTTGAAGTCCGACTATTCGCCGAGCGCCCATTTCAGCTGCGCGTCCGCCGAGCAGGCGTCGTGCTGGGCCTGGTTATAAAGGGTCTGCGCCCTGGCCAGGGCCAGGGTGGCGTCGTTGAGTTCCAGCTGGCCGGCCAGGCCGTTCTTGAACCGCACCTCGGTGGCCGCCACGGCCTTCCGGGCCTGTTCCACGGCGGTGCCCTGCGAGCCTAGCCGTTCCGCGGCTTCCTTCAGCGAGAGCCAGGATTTCTTCAGGTCTATCTTCACCCTGCGCTCCATCTCGCGCAGGTTGTTGTCGGCGATGTTCGCCTGCAGTTTCGCCTGGCTGGTGCGGGAGCTGGTGGAGCCGCCCGCGAACAGCGGCAGCGAGAGGCGCAGCCCGGCGGTGGTGCTCCAGCTCTGGTCCCCGGAGGAGGGGAAACCGGAGTCGGCCTGCCCCTGGAAAGCCCGGCTGGCGAAGGCGCTCAGGTACGGGAAATGCCCGGCGCGCTCTATGCTGATCATCTCGCGGTACAGGTCGCGCTGGTATTTCATGTTGCGGTAGTCCGGCCGCGCCGCCAGGCCCGCCTTGTAAAGTTCGTTTATGTCGCCGGGGGCGCGCTGGCCGCAGTTGAAGCCGTCCGCAAGGTCTATTTCCGTTTCCGGGTCCAGGCCGATGAGGTTCTTCAGTTCTACCAGGCCTATCTCGTAGAGGTTCTGCGCCTGCGTCAGGGCGGGCTGGGTATTGGAGACTTCTACCTGCTGGCGCAGCAGGGCCAGGTCGCTGGCTATGCCCTGCTTATACTGCGCCTCTATCGTGGCTAAATGCTGGCGCGCGAGATCCAGGGACTCTTTCTGCACCGCGGTCATGGCCTTGGCCAGCAGCACCGAGTAGTAAACCTGTTTCACCGAGCGGGCCACGGCTTTCTGCGCCGTCTTCAGCTGCTCCTCGCTGGCGCTGGCGTAGATGTTGGCCATCTTGATGCCGGTGTATACCTTGCCGCCGGCCCACAGCACCTGGGTGGCGTCGAGCGAGGCCGAGTAGACGTTGTTGAGGCCGGATTTTATCTTGGTGCCCCCGATGAAGAAGGAGGGGGATTCGAGGTTGCGGGTGTACTGGGCGGACAGGCCGACCTGGGGGAAGACCGTGCCCCAGTACTCGCTCACCTTCTCCTTATATATGCGGCGCGTCTCTTCGGCGGTCACCACGGTGGCGTTGTTCTTCAGGGCCGCGCTGACCGCGTCTTCCAGGGTTAGCTGCTGCGGGGCGGCGGCGGCCAGCAGCGGGGAGAGCAGCAGGATGACGAGCGCGGTTTTCAGGGACCGGGCGCCGGAAACTATCAGCTTGGCGAGGCGGCCGGGCAGGCCCTTGTCCAGGCTGGCTACGCCGTTCTCGCGGGCTTCCATCATGAAGTAGCCTATCACGGCGCTGATCATGTGGATGATGTTCGCGGCGCCCTGGCGGGGGAGCACCTCTTTCTCCAGCATCACGCGAAGGGCCGCCCGGTTGCGCTGCTTGAGTTCCCTGGCCATGGAGGCGAGCACGCTGTCGGAGGGGGAGGCCATGATCTTCATGGCGCATTTGGGCATATCCGGGTAGCGCCGTATGAAAGCCAGGTGATTGGAGAAGATCTTCTCCAGGCGCTGTTCCAGCGTCAGGCCCGGCTTGCTGATGCAGTCATGCAGCTCCTGGAAGTGCTTGGTGCCCTCCAGGAAGGTGGCCTTTATCAGCTCGTCCTTGTTCTTGAAATAGTAGTAGAGCACCGGCTTGGTGATCTTGAGCTTGGCCGAGATCTCCCTCATGGAGACCGCGTCGGGGCCTTTCTCGGCCATCAGTTCTACCGTCGCGTCCAGTATGCGCTGGCGGGTCTTGTCGCCCTTGGTGATCTTGAGTGCGGGTTGTTTGGTCATAAGAAACTTACCTACCGGTAAATAAATTATATCAGAGCCGCCCGTGTGTGTCAACCTGCCCAAAAGGCCCAGGCGGGCCTGGGCCTTTTTCTTTCCGCCGGTTGGGCCCTATGCCTCTATTGTCTTTGGTCAAGGTTGTATAAAATAAAAAGGTAGTCGCAGCCCTTGTAATCCCCCGATCAGGCGGGGGAGCATCCACCGGCGGGCCTTAACCCGCTGTAACCAGGGGAAACGAACTCCGTTCGTTTCTCTTTTTTTATTTTGGTCGGATGAAAACACGAATGAACAAAACCCTGCTCTTCTCCCTCCTTTTCCCGGCGCTGGCCGCCGCCGCCGCCGCGCAGGCCGGCCTTTCGGCCGGCGACCCCCTGGCCGGCACCGGCCCCTTCTCGGACCCGGCCTTCCAGGACTGCCTGGAAACCTCCGAAGACGGCTACCTGAATTCCAAGAATACGATGAACGTGCGCACCGACTTCCGGGATTTCCGCGACGCCGTCATCTCCGCCCCCGTAGTGTCCCTCAAGACCCCTCCGCCCGCCGCGGCCGTTCGTCCCCGGCCCGAGGACAGGGCGGGCTTGCCGGTGCTGCCCGCCGGCCACTACAAGGTTACTTTCGCCGGGGAAAGCGGTCCGGTAGGCTCTTACGTGCGCCCGCTCAACGGAGCCGGCGCCCGCTACGCGAGGGAATATGTGCTGCTGGGCGTTTCCGTGAAGGGCGACTCCTACGAAAAATTGCTTCCCAGGCTGGAGGCCGTCGGCCTGCGTTTCGCGGGCGAAAAGACCTCTTATTCCGCCAGGAACAAAAGAACCGTGATCCTGGGCTGGGCCCCTCTCGCCAGCCTGCACCGCATCTCCAAGGTGGAGGGCGTGGCCGGCGTGGTGGTTGAGAAACGCAGCTCGGGCGTGCCGCTCAAGGCCCGCGTGCGCTTCACGCTTAAAGTGCCCTACCAGAACAAGCCCAACGCTTTCGTCCCGACCTTCCTCAAGCGCCTTACCGACGAGGGCGGTTTCGCCGCGGAGAACTGGTTCCGGCTGCCCCAGAAGGGCGCGGATTCCCGCTTCAGCGTGTTCGACGTGACCGGCACGATGCCGGTGGACATGATAGGCGAGCTCTCCCGCTCCCCGTTCGTGGCCTCCGTGGAATTCAACGACAATTCCCTCTAAGCCCGGGCGCCAGCCGCGCTCCTGCGGGCCGCTCCGGCGGCCCGTTTTTTTGCCCTGCCGATAAAAGTTATAATTAAGCCTCGGGCAGCGCCGGCGCGGTACCGCCGCCGGCCGCCCCGGTGCAATTATGGACGAACACAAACATTCAAACGACGCGCGCCGCGCGCACAAGCCGCGCAAGGGCTACCGGGTGGTCTTCCTGCTGGCCTTCTCCGCCGGCCTGCTGGCAGAAATGCTGTTTTTCCTCCAGGCGCAGATGCGCGAGATAACGACGCTGCTTAAAGAGGATTTCCGCATCGTAGTGGTAAAAGACCAGCGCTCCAAGGAGTCCCCCGAGACCGTCACCGCCGCCCTCGCCGCCATCAACGGCACCGAGCAGGCCGTTTTCGTCAGCCGCCAGGACCGCCTGGCGCGCCTGAAGGCCGAAGAGCCCGAGCTGGTGACCGCCGTGCTGCCGCCCGGCACCAACCCCATGCCCGACACCTGGGAAGTGATCATCCGCGAGGAGTCGCTCGGCGACATCAACGCCTGGACAGACGCCGCCTGGCGCGTGCCGGGCGTGGGCGACATTAAGTATAAGCCGCTCGAGGCCTACGCTATAATGCACTCCGTCTTCTACGGCCACCTGATAACCCTGGGCCTGGCGCTCTCTTTCCTGGCCTTCATGATCATGGCCGCGATGACGCTGACGCACGGCCACACCCCGGCCACGCTGGCCGCCGCGCTGGGCGCGGACCGCAACTGGTACCTCGCCGGGGCCGGCGGCGGCGCGCTCTCCGTGCTGGCCGCCTACGCCGTGGTGTACCCGGTAAAGTACCTTAGCCCGGTCTGGGTCTGGCCCAACCCTGTGTGGCAGCTCGGGGTGGTCTTCTCCGGCGCCCTGCTCGGCTGGTCCCTCTGCCAGTGGAAGAACGACAAATATTAAAAACATGAGCACAGCAAAGCGCGTACCGGCCTGGCGCGCCGCCCTCCCGGCGGCCCTGGCCGCTTTGCTGCTGGCCGCCTCGCTCCCGGCGCTGTCCTCCGCGCAGGCCCAGGTGGACGCCAAAAAGAAGAACCTCGAAGAGATCAACCGCCAGCTCGACGAGAAACGCTCCGAGCTGGAGCGGCTGCGGCTGGAGGAGGAGCGTATCGCCACCGAGCTGTCCGGACTGAAGAAAGAGGAGAAGCAGGCCGCCGTCCGGCGCAGGGAGCTGGAGGGCCAGTTGGCCGGCTCCAGGGCCCGCGCGCGAGAGGCCCGCCTGAGATACGAGTCGCTGGACAAGGCTAAAAAAAATCTCTCAGGCGATATCTCCGGAGAGCTCGTGATGTTCTCCCTGCAGAAGGATTTTTACTACCCGTATTACGGCGCGCGCGACATTTCCAAAGACATGCTGATGCGCTCGGCCATGTACAGCAAGCGGGCGCTGCTGGCCCGCATGACCGGCGAGAGCGCCCGCGTCAACAAGGACATCAGTTCGCTGGGCCGCAAGGGCGAGGAGCTGCGGTCGCGGCAGGAAGTGCTGCGGCGTCAGGGCGCGCAGAAGAAGATGCTGATGCGGACCAAGCAGGTGGAGCTGGAGCGCGCGAGGCAGCGGCAGGCCAGCCTGAAACGGGAGCTGGAGACACTGCAGAACGCCGCGCTGGGGCTCAACCGCCTGGTCAAGAAGCTGCAGAAACAGGCCCCGTACCGCAGTACCGATTTTACCGCCGACCTGCCGGTGGCGCCGGGCTCCCTGGCCTGGCCGGCCGCCGGCCGCGTTATCAGCCGCTTCGGCCGTGAACAGATCCCCGAGCTTAAGACCTGGATAGTCCGGGAGGGCATACGCATAGCCACCGACCCGGCCGCCCCGGTGAAGCCGGCGCTGTCCGGCAAGGTCATTTACGCCGGGCCCTTCCGTACCTACGGCAACGTGGTGATAGTGGACCATGAGAAGGGCTTTTTCACGATCTACGGCTTGCTCAGCCGCATAGACGCGGCCAAGGGGCAGGCGGTCACCCCCGCCTCCGCGCTGGGCCTGGCCGGGAACGACACCCAGGCCGTCAGCTCCGGCTCCAAGGCCCCCGGCAGCGCCGTCTATTTCGAGATCCGCAAGGGCGACCGCGCCATAGACCCCCTGAAGTGGCTGCCAAATTAGTTATAATAAACTTAATATAGATAGCCCGGCCGCGGCGGCCGGACTGTGCTTTGCTATGCTTGCAAGGAGCAATATGAAGAACGCCAGGAAACTCGTTTTCATCACCCTGTCGGCGCTGGTCATAGGGGCCGTGTTCCCCTATGTCAACTTCGCCATGGACAAGACCTATTCCCAGCTCAAGGTCATCGTGGACGTGCTGGAGCTCATCAAGGACAGCTATGTCGATAAGATCGACCCTCAGCAGCTGGTCTACGGCGCGGCCAAGGGCATGGTGGAAGAGCTCGACGATTTCTCCCAGTTCATGGAACCGGACGTCTACGAGCGGGTCAAGAGCGACACCGAGGGCGAGTTCGGCGGCATCGGCATCCGCGTGGACACCCGCGAGGGCTGGCTGACCGTGGTGACCCCGCTGCCCAATACCCCGGCCTGGAAGGCCGAGATGCTGCCCGGCGACAAGATCATCAAGATAGAAGGCGTGTCCACCAAGGACATGATCATCGACGAGGCCATCAAGAAGCTGCGCGGCAAGCCCGGCACGCCGGTCAAGATCACCACCGCCCGCGAGCCCGCCGACAAGGAAGCCGAGTGGATAACCAAGGACCTGACCCTGGTGCGCGAGCTTATCAAGTCCGAGAGCGTCAAGTGGCGCATGCTGGACGCCAAGACCGGCTATATCAAGATCGTGGACTTCACCGGCCACGCCACCGAGAATTTCAACAAGGCGATGGGCGAACTGAAGGGCAAGGGCATGGAGGCCCTGGTGCTGGACCTGCGCTACAACCCGGGCGGCCTGCTCTCGTCGGCCGTGGACATCTGCAAGCTGTTCATGAACAACAACAAGATGATCGTCTACACCAAGGGCCGCAAGCCCGAGAACTATCAGGAGTTCCGCGCCGGCGGTTCGGCCCCTTTCGAGATGCTGCCGCTGGTGGTGATCGTCAACCGCTATTCCGCCAGCGCCAGCGAGATCGTGGCCGGCGCCATGCAGGACAACAAGCGCGCCGTCATCGTGGGCGAGCGCTCGTTCGGCAAGGCCAGCGTGCAGAGCATGATCCCTCTCTCCGACAAGTCGGCCCTGCGCCTGACCATAGCCAAGTATTATACGCCCAGCGGCAAGTCCATCCAGCGCGACGAGAAGGCCGAGACCGGCGGCATTACGCCCGACATCGAGATCAAGGTGTCCGTCGAGACCGAGAAGAAGCTGCTGCAGCAGGCCGAGGAGATCTATTTCCCCGGCAAAGACGATAAGGCCGATAAGAAGAAGGACGCCGCGCGCGACGAGATGCTGGAGCGCGCCGTGGAACTGCTCAAAGCCCGCGAGGTGCTGGGCAACCTGAAGCGCGCTTAACTTAAACAGGGGTCAGGTCTTTACTTTTGCATGAGTTCAGACCTGAACCCCGGCGCCTTTCCGGCGCAAAAGTAAAGACCTGACCCCCGATGAGGATACTGGCTTTCGAGACCACCTGCGACGAGACCTCCGCTGCCGTGCTGGAGGGGGGGCGCCTGCGCTCCAACGAGGTGTTCTCTCAGATCAGCCTGCACCGCAAGTACAGCGGCGTCGTGCCCGAGCTGGCCAGCCGCGCCCACCTGGAAAAGATCCCTTTCGTCATCGGCGGGGCGCTGGCCCGCGCCGGCCTGCGCGCCCCCCTGAAGCGGGGGGCCTTCGACGCCGTGGCCTTCTCTCGCGGGCCCGGCCTGCCCGGCGCGCTGATGGTGGGCCGCGTGGCCGCCGAGGCCGCCGCCGAGCTGTCCGGCGCGCCGCTGGTGGGCGTCAACCACCTGGAAGGTCATTTACTGGCCTGCGAGTTCGCCGGCGGCCGCGCCAGCGAACCCCTTAAATTTCCCCTGGTCGCGCTGCTGGTCTCCGGCGGCCATACCGAGCTGTGGCACGCCCGCGGTTACGGCGACTACCGCGTGCTGGGCCGCACCCGCGACGACGCCGCCGGCGAGGCTTTCGACAAGGTGGCCAAGCTGCTGGGGCTGCCCTACCCGGGCGGCCCGGAGGTGGAGAAGGCGGCCGCCCGCGCGCGAGGCAAGGCGCCGGACTTCCCGCGTCCGCACATGCCGGGCACCCGCGATTTTTCTTTCAGCGGCCTCAAGACCGCCGTCAGTTATTACCTGGCCGGCAGGCTGGGTCAGGATTTCTATAAGCGCGGCCTGCGCCTGCCGCCCGGCGAGAGGGACCGCGTCTGCCGCGCCTTCCAGGACGCCGTGACGGAGACGCTGGTGAAAAAGACGGCCGATACCGCCCGCTCGCTGGGGCTCGACCGCATAGCGGTGGGCGGCGGCGTGTCCGCCAACGGGGCGCTGCGCGCCGCTTTCGCGCGGCTGCAGGGCTTCGAGGTGCGCTTCTCGGAGCGGGCCTACTGCTCCGACAACGCGGCCATGGTGGCGCTCTGCGCCTTGCGCCGGCTGGAGGCGGGGAAATTCCGCAACAGCCTCAGGGTGGCCCCCGGGCTGGCGGACCCCGGCTGGTAGGGGACGTTCTTAACTATTGGACTATTTAAGGGGGAGCTATGTTTTGCTGTTATAAAAAAATGTCACTGGAGATAACTAACGGACAAATAGTCCAATAGTTAAGAACGTCCCCATGCTGATCTGGCTGCTTTCGGATTACGACCACAGGAAACACCTGGCTTTCAAGAGCCTGCTGGGCCGCTTTTCCGCCGCCTATCCCGAGGTGCGCGCCGAGTTCGCCGTGAAGAGCCGCCGCAGCATGTGGGAGAGCCTGTTCGCTCACCTGCGCGATCCCAAGCGCAACCCGCTGGCCGACGTGATAGAGCTGCCCCAGAACTGGACCGAGCTGTTCACGCGCCTCGGCATGCTGGCCGAGCTGAGCGGCGGCATAGACGCGCTGGCCCGCCGGCGCTACCCCGACTTCGTGCTCAAGGAACTGTGCCGCCACGACGAGGCGCGCGCCTATTCCGCCCCCTGGTGGCTGGAGGCTCCCGCGCTGTTCTACCGGCCGCAGGCGCTCAAGGGCGCCGTCACCGACCCCGCCCGCGAGCTGGCCTCCTGGGAGGGCTTCAGGGCCGCGCTGGACCGGGTCAAAGCGCCCTCGCGCCGCGCCGGCTTCCGCGCGCTCTCCGTGCCCGGCTCCTCCGGGTCCGTCTCCGTCTCCGACGTGCTGCCGCGCATGTGGGGCCGCCGCGGCGGCCTCTTCTCCGACGATTTCAACCGCGCCACGTTCAACCGCGAGGAAACCGTGGGCGGCGCCGAGGACTGGCTGGAGCTGGCCGTCAGCGGCAAGATAGAACTGTTCAGCGGCGACCGCTTCGAGAACGGGCCGCAGCCGGCCGAGGACTGCGCCTTCCTGATCTCGGCCCGCAAGCTGCCCGGCTACGGCCGCTCGGGCCTGAAGATGCTGCCGTACCCCGGCAACCCGACGGGCGGCGGCCTGATGCTGGTCTATAACCTGGCCGTCTCGGGCTCCACGCCGGACCAGGCCGCGGCGATCGCCTTCGTCTCGTGGATGATGGAGCCGCGCAACGCCTCCTATTTCGCCGAGAGCTTCGGCGTGTTCCCCTGCCTCAAGCCGGTGTTCGAGGAGCGGCTGCGCGAGGACAGGGAGGGGGAAGTGTACCGGCGGCTGTTCCTGGCGCCGGAGCTGATGCCCAATATCATGGTGTACCCCACGGCCGAGCTGCTGCTGGAGCGGGCGCTGTGGAACCTGTCGCTGAAGATAGCCAGGCACGATTACGAGCGGGAGGACCTCACGCGCGAGATGATCATGGCGCAGGGCGAGGCCGACTACCTGCTGTCGCTTTACTAGGCATGAACAAGAAGAGCGCCAAGAACTTATTCGGCTCCGAGCCCTCCAAGGCCGTCTACGACGGCCGCGACGCCTTCATGAAAGGCGCCCTCGAGGCCGTCTCCGCCGCTTTCGCGCTGGACGCGGCCTCCTTCTACGAGTACGACGAGAAGACGGGGCTGCTGCGCCTGAGCCTGCGCCACGCCTCCGGCGTGACGTTCGAGCACGAGGAGAACCTGCGCCCCGCGCCCGGCTCGGCGGCCGCGCGCGCCGTGGAGACCGTGGAACAGACTTCGGCCAAGGGGCTGGGCGGCAGTTTCCTGTATTCCCCTTTCCGTTTCGACTACTGCGATCCCGCCGGCGGCCGCGGCGTGATCCCGTGCTTCGGGCTGTTCCGGCTCGAGCGGGCCCCGCGCCGGCGCGGCTTCACCAAGGCCGAGGCGGCCAAGGCCGACGCTTTCCTGCGCTCCTACCTGCGCGACTACTACAAGGCCGAGTTCTTCTCGCTGCACCGCAAGTACGACAAGAACGTCACCGCCATCACCGAGCTGACCGAGGTGTTCGCCACCGCCCTGCGCGTCAGCGAGAGTTTCCGCCACATCCTCTCGGGGATCCAGACCTATTTCGGTTTCGACCGCGTGCGCCTCTACCTCATCGACGAGAAGAACCGCCGCCTCAAAGGCGAACTCTCCGCCGACATCCGCGGCCAGATCAAGAGCATCGCCTACGAGGAGATCCCGCTGGAGCCCGGCGCGCACCGCTTCGCGGACATCGTGCTGGGGCGCAGCTCGGGCGCGTTCATGGAGCGCTACAAGGACTGCGTGCTGTACATGCCGCTGGCCGTGCAGGGCGTGACCATCGGCCTGCTCATCGTCGATAACCTGCTCAGCCAGCAGCGCATAGAGCCGCAGGAACTCACCATGCTCAAGAGCTTCGGCGGCCAGATCGCCCTGGCCGTGGACAACTCCCGCCTGTTCGACAAGGTAGAGGAATTATCGCTATACGACGAGCTCACCAAGCTGCCGCTGCGCCGCTATTTCAACCAGCGCTTCCAGGAGGAGTTCTACCGCGCCGAGCGCTTCAAGCAGCCGCTGGCCATGGTCTGGGCTGACATCGACTTTTTCAAAGAGGTTAACGACACTTACGGCCACCAGATCGGAGACAAGGTGCTCAAGGAAGCCGGCCGCGTGATCCTCTCTAACCTGCGCAAGATCGACTTCCCGTGCCGCTACGGCGGCGACGAGATCATCATCCTGCTGCCGCAGGCCACCGGCGAGGAGGCTAAGCGCCTGGCGCAGCGTCTCAGCTCCGAGCTGGCCGAGCTGCGCATCCCGGTGCCTTTCTCCAAGACCAAGGAACTGCGCGTGACCCTTTCCATCGGCGTGTCCACCTTCCCGCAGGACGCCTCCACCATGGAGGCCCTGCTGGAAAAGGCCGACGACGCGCTGTACTGGGTGAAGTCGCACGGGCGCGGCAAGATAGCCCTTTATTCCGAAGTGGCCGCCGAGAAGGCGCAGGCCGAAGCGGCCGGAGGCAACAAAGATGCAGCTAACTAAGACCCTTCTCGCCGCCTGCCTGCTGGCCCTCGCGGCCCCGGCCGGCGCCGTGTTCGAGGACGTGCCCGCCGGCGCGCGCCAGCTGGGCTTCGGCGGCCAGGCCGCCGGCCTGGAAGACCCGCTTTCTTTCTACGCCAACCCGGCCCTGCCGGGCTCGTCGCGCAAGTTCGAGACCGGCGGCCATTTCCTCTCGTCGGACCGCACGACGCAGGGCCCCGGCGGCTTCAGCGCCTACGGCGCCTGGGCGCTGCTGCCCCGCATGGCCTACGGCAAAATGGGGACGATGGCCATAGGCGGCTCCTACCGCGAGGACGGCTCGGGCGTGAAACAGAAGGCCCTGACGCTGGGCTGGGGCACCTGGCACTTGTTCCGGGGCGACTCGGGCGTGCTGGACCTGGGCGCGAACCTCAAAATTCTTTCGGCCTCGCTGGACTCGGCGGGGGAAAGCGCCTCCGGCGCCGCGCTGGACCTGGGCGCTGTCTTCCGCCCCGACGACAGACATTCGCTCGGCTTCTCCATCCTCAACCTCAATAACCCCGCCTTCAGCCTGGGCAACAGCGAGGACAACGCCCCCAGAGTGATCCGGCTGGGCGTCTCCGAGCGGCGGGAGGATTACACGCTTTCGCTGGACCTGGCGCACCGCTCGGCCTCGGCCGGGCGGCACGGCAACGTGAGCCTGAACCCGGGCCTGGAGCACGCCTGGCGCACGCAGCGCGCGGGCCTGCTGTATTCCCGGGCCGGCCTGAACCTGGCCGCGCGCGCCTCGGCGCTCTCGGCGGGCCTGGGCTGGAAGCATTTGGCCTCGGAAATTTCCTACGCCATAGCGGTGCCGCTGACCGGTCCCATAGTGCCGGCCCACGCGCTGACCCTGGCCCTGCGCTTCGGCGACCGCGACGTGGAGGCCGAGTACGAGCGGCTGATCAAGCAGGAGATAAAGTACCGCAAGGACCTCGTGGAGGCCCTGGACGAATCGGCCCGCCGCGAAGGCATGCTCAAGGAAGAGCTGGCCTCGATGAAGGCCGAGATAGATTCTCTGACCGCGCGGCTCAAGGACACGCAGCAGCAGAAGGCGGTCGAGAGCGGCGAGAAGGAGCGCCTGTCGGCCATAGTGCGCCGGCAGGCCGCGGCCGAGTCGGAACTGAAAGCTATGGCCGAGAAGCGCCGCGCCGACAAGCTCAACCAGCTGCGCTACGATTTCAGCGTGGACTGGCAGGCCTACCTGAAGCTGAAAGGCGGCGGCGCCCCGGCCGACGTGCTCAAGAGCTCCCTGCAGCGCATGATCTCCCAGTACCAGGACTCGGGCATCGACATCAGCCAAGCCACCATGGAACTTCAGGGTTTAGTGCGCTAGTGGAGGGGAAGGCGGGCTGACAAGGGCACAGGATGCTGGTCGTGTACGGCAAGGGCATGGGCCCGTCGGGCACGCGGTCGCGCACACCGTGCGCGCCGCTCGTCACACAGCGGTGGCTGCCGCCACCCCCTCGCCGCGCTACGCAAGCGGCTTCAGTCCGTGACGACCCTCCGAACCCATACCCTTGCCGTCCCCTCGCTCAACCGTAGAGAGGGTAGAGCCTGGCGGGGGCGTGCCTTCGGAGGGGCCTCGCGAGCCCCGAGCTTGCGTAAGCGCGAGGGGCGAGTGAAAGAGCGAGGCCACGGTGTGGCCGAGCGTACCCGTAGAAGGCATGCCCCCGTCAGGCTAATCCTGTAACAGTTTGTTAACAATTCCTTCACTGGCGGTTAATACCCTCCTGTTAAACTTAATACAGAGAAATAGCGACTGGGCCGGGAATCGGCCGGGCGGGACTTTCAATTATGGAAAGCAAAGACATAGACAGGCACTTGAACGAGATGTGGAAGAAGGTGGCCGGGAGCGACTATGCCCCCGAGAATTCCCCGCTTCCGCCCGACATCCGCCAGTCCAACATGGAGACCGTCAGCTTCCTGCGCGCCAATTTCTCCAAGGCGGAGAGCGACTGGAAAGCCCTGCTGGCGGCCAAGGACGCGCAGCTGCGCGACCTGAACGCCCAGCTGGAGGAGACCCGCGCCCACCTCGGCGAGATCAAACAGCATTACCAGGAAGCCCGCGAGCGCGCGCTCAACGAGGAGATGGCCACCGCCCTGAACCTCGAAGAGTCCCGCACGATGATCGAGAGCCAGAAGAAGAACCACGCCCGCGAGATCACCCTGCTCAAGGAGATCCTCGAGCGCACCAAGGTGGAGATGGTCAGCCTGCAGGGCCGCATAGACGCCCTGCGCGTCGAGCGCGACGAATGGCATAAAAAATTTACCGGCCTGTCCGTGGAGAAAGCCGACCTGGCCGACGCCCGGGCCGGCCTGGAGGCCAAGCTGGCCGATTCCAAGGAAGCCGTGGAGAAGACCCTCTCCGAACTGCTCTCCGAGCGCAAGAACCGCCGCGACGACGCCGCCAAGCTCAAGGACCAGGAAGCCCGCGTCAAGGATCTGACCGGCCGCCTGGAGGCCGCGCAGGCCAACTGGGACGCCGAGCGCATTCAGTGGCGCGAGCTGTGGGACCGCGAGCGCTCCGTGTGGGAGACGCACCGCCAGGAATTCGCAGTGTGGGAAGAGCGCCTGCGCTCCGAGCGCGAGGCCTGGACCCTCAAGATGCGCGAGCAGGAGTCAAAAGGCGTCGAGAGCGCCGCCAGCCTGGCCAACGTGCTCAAAGAAAGCAGCCAGTGGTCCGAGAAAGTTACCCAGGTACTCAAGCTTTACGCCCTCAAGGGCGTGGAACTGCCCAGCGTGTTCGTCTCGGCCTCGCCCGACCAGGGCTTCATCCGGGCTCGCAAGAACGTCTCCCGCGCCCTGGCCATGGGCCTGGCCGGCCTGCTGCTGATGTCGGTGGCCGCCTGGCAGCTCTACTCCTACCGGGCCAAAGCGCATTATAAACTGCTCTCCTCTACCCCGCTCGACCTGCCCAACCCCTCCGGCCTGGCCGTGACCGACGAAGGCGTCTGGCTGGCCGACTGGAACAAGGGCCTGGCCCTCAAAGACAGAAAGGACCTGTCCACCCTGCGCGCGCTGCCGGCCCCGGCCGGCGCCCCCCTGCGCCACGGCGCCATCACCGCCGCGGGGAGCGGCCTGTGGACGCTGGACATGGCCCAGTTGCGCTATGCCCGCCAGGCCTATGCCGACGGCGCCATCACCGAATCCGTGAAAACCCCCGGCCCGGCCCCTCAGGGCGCGGCCTGGGACGGCTACTCACTCTGGGCCTTCGACGCCGCCTCCGGCCTGCTCTACAAGTACGGCCTGGACCCGGCCGCCGGGGCCTCGGCCACCTACCCTCTGCCCGGCCTCAAGAGCCTGGCCTCCATGCAGTGGGTGGACGGCCAGCTCTGGGTGCTGGACGGCGCCAATAAGCTGCGCCGCTACGCCCTGAAGGAAAACGGCTTCAAGGAAGTCTCCTCCCAGGCCTTTGGCCGCAACAAGGCCGCGGCTTTCTGGGCCGAGGGCGGCAACCTCTGGGCCGTGGAAAAAGCGGGGGCTTTGAGCGGCGGCTACGAGCTGAAGAAGTATTCGCTGAAGATATATAAATAAACGCCTTTATTTATATTGATTTATTATGACCAAAATGGCAGAATTTGAAAGTGATTTTTGGCGCGCCGCCCGGTAGCGGCGGCCCTGCTTTGCTTTACCGCGGTTTACGCGTGAGGCTGGATAGAGGAAGATTATGCTAAACAACCTTAAAAAGATCTTCGGCGCGCTTGCGCTGACGGCTATTTTCGTCTCTGCCGCCGCCGCGCAGCAGCTGTACATCAAAGATATGCAGGTGCGCTACCCCACGGGTTCAGCCACCGACCACTACTGCGAAAGCGGTTACCAGGCCGGAGATACCAGCGTCTCCTTCATCACGACTATCGACGCCGCGCCCGTGGAGCCGGATATCTGGTCGGCCAGGATAGAGAGCGAGCGACCCCGCCTGAGCGGCGGCGTCAACGTCTACCCCGGCGGCTGTCTTAAATTGTGCGTCAAGATGGTCTGCGTCAGCACGGCCGGCTCTTTCGGTATCGACGAGCTCTCTTTCGAGGTGTTCAAATTCGGCGCCGGCTCCAATCCGCTGGACCCGGCTTCCACCCCGCCGATACGTACTATCAATATGTACAATATCGGCACCTGCATCGATACTTCGTACCCTGATGAGTGGTACATCGGGACAAGTAATGGGGACGGGTCGGATGACGGGAGTTATTACTGCGCCTCGTGGGACGGCTCGTACAATCTCAACGGTACCTTCGGTAAGACCAACGGCTCCTTCGGTTTCCGCGCCAAAGTGCGCACCAACCAGGTCAGCGCCACGGCCGGCAATATTTCCATAGAGCAGACCTCGGCTTACCCGGGCCAGAACCAGAAGCCCATAGCCGTGGACGTGGTAAACGTGCACGCCGTGCGCTCCAGCCCCACCGTGACCGGCAAGATCACCGGCGTGGCCGCGCAGCCCTATAATATCCTGTATCGCCTCTCCAAAGACGCCAGCGCCACTATAAAGATCTTCTCGCTCGAGGACGCCGCTTTTACCACCCCGGTAAGGACTATCATCAACGATGTGCCCAGGGTGGGCGAAGGCACCCCGGATGGCACGCTGACCAACGGCGACTTCTGGGACGGCCGCGATAATACCGGCGCCATGATGCCTTCCGGCCCCTATATCGGCTTCATCAACGCCAAGTCTTACGACTATTTCGGCCTGGACAGTTCCTACGGCACCACGATCTACCTGTCGCTGGACCCGCTGCAGATCACCGACGTGGCGATCAAGCCGCTGGGCGCGTCGGCCACCGACACCGCCCTGCTGAGCTACTGGCTTACCGAGGCCGCCACCGTGTACGTGGATATCTATACCCCCGGCACCGTGTTCGACAACATCAACACTTCTCCCCCGACCATGACGGCGGGCAGCGGCACGCTGCTGCGCAGTTTCAAGGAGCAGAAAGATTCCCGCAAGACGGTCTCCACCCTCTGGGACGGCCGCGACAGCGGCGGGCGCCCGGTCTGCGACGGCGACTACGTCTACGCCCTGTACGCCGAATTGCCCTCGCCCCGGGGGGCCGGCGGCAAGATCTACACCAGCAAGACCCACGTGGGCGTGCTGCCGGTCTCGCGCGGCGTCATTATCGCCAACATGATGCCGTCTTCCACCGTGATAGGCTCCACCCAGCAGGTGGCCGGCCTCAACCCGTTCTATTTCCGCTACACCCAGGCCCGCGACGCGACTGTCAGCCTGACCATCAAGCAGATGAACGGCACTTCCACCGTGCGCAACCTGGTGACCAACGAGGTGCGCTTCGCCAACTTCACCAACCGCGAGGTCTGGGACGGCAAGGATAACAGCGGCAATTACGTTTCCAGCGGCACCTACTTGGCCGAACTGGTGACCACGGACCCGTACCAGTGCGCCGCGCTCAAGACTTCCACCCACACGGTTTCTTTCCCGGTACACATGTTCCGCACCGTGGACCTTTATACCACCCCGCTGATGGGCGGCACCTCTGACATGGCGCGCATCTCCTTCGAACTATCGCAGCCGATGTACATGGAGTTTAAGATCTATCCGCCCAGCACCGTCATTAACCCGTCGGTCTGGCCCCCCAACGTCGGCGTGGCCCCCGAGTATTCCGTGGAGGGCATGCGCCCCGGGCGCTACCGGATAACCGAGTACTGGGACGGCCGCGACACCAACGGCCGCATGGTGGAGGACGGGCGCTACCCGTTCACCCTGGTGGCCTACAGCACCGGCACGGCGCAGGTCATGTACGCTACCGACCGGACCTACGGCTACGTGGACGTCTCGCGCGGCAAGATCATCTTCACGGCTTTCGACGTGATCCCGACCATCCCGCAGATGTACAACTCCTCCGACACGGTCAAGCTGCCCCCGTACCAGATCGACTACGCGCTGACCCGGCAGTCCCTGGTCTCCGTGGAGATCCTCGACGCCAACGGCGGCGCGCAGCACGGCCAGACGGTGGCCTACGTGGTGACCGAAGACCGGGGCGTGCGCGACGGCGACATGCTGTATAACGACTTCTGGGACGGCCGCTACTCTACCCTCGACGGCGACGGCAACATCATCAGCGGCGACTTCGTGCCCCTCGGCTCCTACGACGTGCGCATCACCGCCAAGGACATCGACATCGACCCGGACCTGAACTCCATGGCTACCGTGCAGATGACCATAGACGTGGACCCGCTGCGCATCTACGACATCTCCATAGTGCCGCTGACGCTCGACAACATGGCCGTGGTCTCGTACCAGGTCTCCGAGCCCATGAAGGTGGTCACCAAGATCTACAAGCCCGGCAGCGTGGTGCCGTCGGGCGACCAGGACCCGCCCGTGGGCCTGGTGAAGCGCATCATCGGCGTGCGCCCCTCCCGGACGCAGATCTCGGAATACTGGGACGGCACGGACCTGACGCTCTCCAAGGTGGGTGACGGCAACTACGTCTTCAAGATCTACGGCTCCACCGTCACCGACGCCATCAGCACCATCGACGGCGCCCTGACCGGCTCCACTTCGCTGCTGGCGCCCGACGTGATCATAGCCAACATTCCGGTCACGCGCAGCGGCACGGCCGACCTGTGCGGCGACTTCGCCAGGGAATCCTTCTTCGCCCCGAACCCCTACACCGGCAATAGCGGCTGGTTCAGGATCCCCGTCATCATGAACGGCTGGGTAAGCCTGCGGGTGTACAACATCGCCGGTGACCTGGTCTACAAGCGCAACTACGGCGACGAGGGCAGCCCGCGCGAGGGCGGCAACAATATCGACGGCAGCGGCAGGTGCGTAACGACGCAGACGCATGAAGCCTGCTGGCCCAAGGTCAACAGCAGCGGCCGGACGGTGGCCCCCGGCGTGTACTTCGCCGTGCTCCGCTTCCAGGCCACGGACGGCACCAGGGACGTCTGCCAGACGGTGAAGAAGATACTGATCCCGTAGCGCCCGGCTGCCCTGGCGCTTGAGAGGAAAGTCTATGAAAACCAAGAAAAGTTTAACGCTTCTGGCCGCCGCCGCGCTGCTGCTGGCGCCGCTGCCGCGGGCGAACGCGGCCGACGCCAATGTAGGCATGGACGGCGCCGCGTTCATGAAGATCCCCACCGGCAGCCCAAGGGTGCAGGCCCTCGGCAACAACGGCGTCTCCCTGGTGGAGGGCGGCGAGGCCATGAACGTCAACCCGGCCGGCATAGCTTCGGCGCAGATGCGCGAGGCTTCGTTCTCCTATCTCAGCTGGATCCAGGATTATGCCGGCCAGTACATGTCCTACGTGCACCCCATAGGCCAGTCCGTCATCGGCGTCAACCTGGCCTATTACGGCATCAAGGACTTCGATGTGCGCGACGCGGAGGGCAAGCCGCAGTACGGCGCGGACGTCAAGGTGCGCAACGGCTACGCCTCCATTTCCATCGCCAAGGGCTTCTTCATGGAGAAGTTCCTGGTGGGCGTCAGCGCCAAAGAGGTGCTGGAGGACAACTACACCACGGAGTATAAGAACCTGGTGTTCGACATGGGCGCGGTACTGCGGTTGGGCCGCAAGCTGTCGCTGGGCTGGGCCGGGCAGAACATGTCTGGCAAGAAGCACCAGGTGGTCAAGGTCACCCGCCTCGGCGGCGCCTTCGCTTTCAACCCTTTCGTCACGCTGGCGCTGGAGCAGAAGACCTACTCGGACCGCAAGGGCCGGCTGGGCGGCGGCGTGGAACTGAACCTGCCGGAGGAACTGCTGCAGGTGGGCCGCGTGGCCCTGCGGGCCGGCTATTCGCCCTCGGACAGCCTGGGCAAGAACATGACGGACAAGACGCTGGACAGCTTTGGTCTTAACGACGTGTCCGGCTGGTCCTTCGGCGTGGGCCTCTACAGCGCCCAGGCGCTGGGCTACGGCATCGGTTTCGACTACACCCTCGCGCCCTACGGCGCGCTGGGCAAGGCCAGCCAGATGGCGCTGCGCTTCCAGTTCTAGGGGCAAGCATGACCGTCGCGCTCGGGAAGAAAAAAGGTCAGACGACCATAGAATACCTCCTGGTGACGGTTTCACTGCTGGTCGTCTTCGTGGTGATGTACAAGGCCCTCGCTTACGCGCTGGCCAACCAGTTCAAGCGGGGCGGCATAGTGATCATCCGGATGTACACCGAGTCGCCGCATTTTTAATTTAGGATCGTCTACCCGCGCCAAGGCCCGGCGGCCGCGGCGGGGAAATTACGGAGGAAAAGTAAAATGAATAAGATGTTCAAGAACCGCAAAGGCCAGAATACCGTCGAATACTTGCTGATGCTCGCGGTCGTGGTGGGCGTGGTGCTGGTGGCCGGCATGGCCCTCAAGAAGTACATGCCGACCCTGTTCTCCAGCATCCAGGGCATGATCAACGGCGCGGCTTCCAGCCTCGGCGCTTCCGGCGGCAACCAGTAAACCGCCGGCCCCGGGCCGCGGCGTTCTAGGCGCCGGGCCCGGGTTTTGCAGCGGTCTTCCCCGGGGCGGTACCCGGGAGGGTTTGCGTCTTTATGATCATTAACTGGTTCCCGGCGCGGCCGCGGACTGCCGCGGTATATCTGGCCGCCCGCCTGAAGAGGGCGGGGCAGGTCACGGTAGAGCTATTGCTCGTGCTGCCGGTGTTCATGCTGCTGCTGTTCTTTATCATGGAAATGGGGAATCTGGGCTTTCACACCATTTTAGCCCATCACTGCGCCTACGAGATGGCCCGCGTCGGTTCGCTGGTGGCCGGCCCCAACGCCGGCAATATTTCCAGCGGCAGCGACAAGAGCCGGGCCGACGAAAAGATGGGCAAGGTGCTGGAGAAGATGTTCCCCAACACCCCCGGGGTTAAGGTGGAGAGCTCCATCCTGCAGACGCTCAAGGACCCGCAGTCGGGGCAGATGGGCGAGGACCTGCTGGTCACGCTGACCTACCCGGCCACCCTGGTCTTCCCGGGCTCGAGCCATGTACTGTCCGATCCGCCCAAGCAGGCGCGCAAGAAGAAGATCATAGTCAGGGTCAGGATGCCGATAGAAAAACCGTTCTACAAGTAAGGTTTATAGATTTAACACGGATTTAACGGTAAGTTAACAGTTTAATTGGAGAATATAGATATGGAAAAGAAAGGCATGCTCATTCCCGTGCTGCTGGCCCTCGCGGCGGCGGCCATCTACTGGTGGGTCCTGACCTCCAAGGAGCGCTCGCTGGCCGCCCAGCACGAGCGCGCCACCGTGCTCTACGCCCGCTTCGATCTGCCGGCCCGCACCATCATGAACGTGGACCTCGTAGAGACCCGCGAGGTGCCGCGCATGTACATGGAGCAGGACGCCTACGAGGTGAAGAGCCAGTCCGACATCAAGCTGGTGACCAACCTGGTCACAGCCGTCCGCATCCCCAAGGGCAACCAGATCACCCAGAGCGCGCTGGTGTCGCTCAGCCCCGAGGCCGGCCTCTCGGTCAAGGTGCCGCCCGGCTACCGCGGCTGCGTGCTGCCGCTCGAGAACGACCTGCTGCGGCTCATCAAGCCCGGCGACCGCGTGGACATCCTGGTGACCTTCGACGCCGTGCTCGGCGACAGCCGCAAGGAGAAGGTGACCGCGACGATCCTGCAGAACGTGCTGGTGCTGGGCGTGGGTACGAACCTGGGCCAGGGCCTCAACGCCGCCCAGGCCAAGGCCAAGGACGCGGCCGCGGCCGCGGACCAGTCCTTCTCGGAGAAAGCGGCGCTCAGCCTGGCGCTCAACCCCAACGAAGCCCAGTACCTGGCGCTCTCGATGAAGCAGGGCGAGCTGGCCGTGGTGGTGCGCGGCCTCGGCGACGTGGAACTGCACCCCATGGAGATCGCCTCCTTCAAGAGGCTGATAAAATAAGGATACTTATATGAAAAAATTCCTTTTCGCCCTGAGCGCGCTGCTGCTGCCCGCGGCCGCCGCGGCGCAGTCCACCCAGATGGTCGCGGTCAGCGCGGACATCGTGGAGATCAGCGGCTCGATACAGAAGACGCGCGGCTTCTCCTGGAACCAGTTCTTCGACTTCAGCGAGAAGAGCATCCCCGGCATCATCACGCTGGGCGACTTCGAGCGCAAGACGCAGCTGGCCGCTTCCCTGAAGCTGCTGGAGACCGAGGGCAAGGCCCAGCTGCTGTCCAACCCCAAAGTCATCACCAAGAGCGGCACGCAGGCCAACTTCACCGTCGGCGGCGAGATCCCCGTCCCCTATTCCAACAACCAGGGCGTCGGCGCCGAGTTCAAGAAGTTCGGCGTCATCCTGGTGGTGCTGCCCGTGGTGCTGACCGAGAAGAAGGATACCGTGGACGTGCAGATCCAGCTGGAGGTTTCCAACCCCGACTATTCCAAGCCGGTGGTCGCCTCCGGTACCACTATCCCGTCCATGATCACCCGCCAGATCCAGACCGAGGTGGAGATCAAGAGCGGCGAGACGCTGGTGATCGGCGGCCTCAAGCGCAGCAGCCGCAACGTTTCCAAGAACCGCGTGCCGATCCTGGGCAGCCTGCCGCTGATCGGCGTGCTGTTCAGCTCTACCGACATCGTGGAGGAGCAGAGCTCGCTGTTCCTGTTCGTGACTTTCGATATTATCAAGTAGGCGGCGGCGTCCGCGGCGGAAGCATTCTATGGATGAACAACCGAATATAGCGCCAAGGGTAATAACTTTCTCGGGCCCCAAGGAGGGCGTGGGCAAGACCTCCGTCGTCATGAACCTGGCGCTGGCCTGGGCCAATTACCAGAAGCGCAACGTGCTGATCATCCCGCTGGACCCGATGTGCCGCGCCGAGCACGCGCAGCTGCTGGGCCTCAACCCGCCGTCCATGGCCGAGCTGATCCGCTCCGTGGGGCGCGAGTCCGTCAGCGCGCTCGGCGCGCTGCTCAAGGGCAAGGTGCCCATCTCCCAGTGGGGCGTGGGCGTGCTGCCGCTCGCCAAGCGCCGCTCCGACGTGGCCAAGATGTCCCCCGACGTCATCCTGCCCATGCTGTCGCGCCTGTCGCAGAACTTCGACATCTTCATCGACGTCGACCCCTATTTCCCGATGCAGGTCTTCGCTTTCGACATCTCCGACCTGGTCTTCTGGGTCTCTAATTCCAACGTTTCCTCGCTCAACGCCACCGCGGGTATCTTCCGCGAGATCAACGAGCTGCACTTCCCGATGAGCAAGTTCGAGGTGGTGGCCAACCTCTTCGACATGCCCGGCGCCGTGGGGCCCAAGGAAGTGGAGAAGTTCTACAAGCAGATGGGCAAGGATATCCTGGCTTTCATGCCGTGGGAGGACGCCCTCCCGGCCTTCGCCAACCAGAACAAGATCCTCATCACCGAGCAGCCCAATACGCAGTGGGTGCGCATCCTGCGCGTGCTGCTGGGCCGCCTGGCCGAGGTCAAGCCCTCGGAGAAACAGTGGGTTTCCAACGTCTCCACCGCGGAATTCGCCCACGGCTCCGACATGCTCTGGCGCCAGACCGAGAAGGAGGCCCCCTCGGCCCCTTCCGCAGGCTCCGCCGCGGCGCAGGCCAACGCCCCGCGCGTGGACGTGCCCCCGTTCTGGGAAGAGCTCAAGATGAAGGTGCACCGCAACGTGGTTACCGCGCTCGAGACCGAGCGCATCAAGATTTCCGACGACGCCGGGCAGAACGCCGAGACCCGCAAGAAGGTGGACGGTATCATCAACGGCCTCCTGGCCAAGGAAGCCGCCATGCCGCTGACGCGCGAGCAGCGCGTGAAGTTCATCAACGAACTGCTCGACGAGATCCTGGGCCTCGGCCCGCTGGAAGAGCTGATGCGCGACCCGTCGGTCACCGAAATCATGGTGAACTCCTTCGACAAGGTCTACATCGAAAAGTCCGGCAAGCTGACGCTGACTAAGTACAAGTTCCGCAACGACGAGCAGATCATGCAGGTCATGAAGCGCATCGTGGCGCCGCTGGGCCGCCGCATCGACGAGTCCGTGCCGCTGGTGGACGCCCGTCTGAAGGACGGTTCCCGCGTCAACGGCATCATCCCGCCGCTGGCCGTCTCCGGCCCGACGCTCACCATCCGCCGCTTCTCCGCCAAGCCGTTCACGGACGCCGAGCTGATCAAGAAAGGTTCCATCTCGCAGACCGGCGTGGACTTCCTCAAGGCCTGCGTGAAGCTGCGCAAGGACATCATCATTTCCGGCGGTACCGGTACCGGTAAAACCACGTTCCTGAACATGTTGTCGAGCTACATCCCCGAGGATGAGCGCATCGTGACCGTGGAGGACACCGCCGAACTCCGGCTGCAGCAGGACCACTGGGTGCGCCTGGAGTCCCGCCCGCCGAACATCGAAGGCAAGGGCGAGGTCAGCATCCGCGACCTGGTCAAGAACTGCCTTCGTATGCGCCCCGACCGCATCGTCGTCGGCGAAGTCCGGTCCTCGGAAGCGCTGGACATGTTACAGGCCATGAACACGGGTCACGAGGGTTCCCTCGCGACCATTCACGCCAACACCCCGCGCGACGCCCTGACCCGCATGGAGGCCATGTGTCTGATGGCCGGCGCCGACCTGCCCATCTGGGCCTTGCGCGAAATGATCGCGTCCGCCGTGCACATGATCGTGCAGCTGACGCGCTTCTCCGACGGTACCCGCAAGATCACGGCCATCACCGAGATCACGGGCCGCGAGGAGAACCAGATCCTGATCCACGATATTTTCCGCTACCACCAGACCGGCATGGACGAGAACGGCAAGGTGGTGGGTTATTTCAGCGCCACCGGCGACCCGCCCAAGTTCTACAAGGACTTCGAGACGCACGGCCTGAACGTCCCCGTGGAGATGTTCTGGACGGAGGAGCAGCGGCGGCAGCGGGCCGGCAAGTAGGGCCGGGGCGCTTTAGGGAAGTCACGCTCGTATGAAAAAACTGTTAGCCATATCGCTGATACTGCTCGGCTTCGCGGCCGCCCCCGCGCGGGCCGGCGTCTTTACGCAGGAGGAGATGGACGAGATCTCCTGCGCGGCGCTGAAGATGCAGCTCTTCTACTATTACCTCGCGCCCGAGCGGGATGAGAAGGTGACCAACTACACGATGACCTGCAAGGGCGCCAAGGCCACCTTTGTCATGCCCAAGTGGCTGGAGACGGTGGTGCCGGAGATGCTGGGCCGCAAGGTCTGGCGCGACCCCGAGGAGGGGGAGATCTCCGAGGCGCAGCTCTGGCAGACCCCGGTCTCGATCATCTACGAGTACCTGGAACTCACCCGCAAGACCTTCCCGCCCGAGGCTGGCGGCGCCAACATCCAGCCCGGCCTGCTGGTCAAGGAATACGCCGACATCCGCATCCGTTTTCAGATGGCCATGGACCGCCTCTACCGCGCCCGCACCCGCGACGTGAACATGGGCGACTCGATGGAGGGCCGCGGCCGCACGATCATGGCCCAGTTCGCCATCATCCTCAAAGAGATGGAATCCATCTCCGACGCCATTTCCAGCACCAACCAGCGCCGCTACGCCGAGGCGGTGACCGCCTCCGCCGTGCTCTGCCAGGACTCTTTCCGCGTGATCTTCCGCTCGCCGCGCAGGTACGTGGCCCCGCCCAAGGAGGCGGGCTCCGTGAAGGTCGTCAACATGGCCCTCACGATCCTGGGTATCTTCCTGGTCTTCCTCGCGGTGCAGGCTTTCTTCGCGATGAACGACAGCAAGACCAACGCCCTGATGGGCGACTACCAGCGCAAGGTGGACGTCTTCAGCGAGGCGTTCTCCCGCCAGTTCATCAACATCAACGTCAAATACCTCGTGCTCGGGCCGGCGGCGGCCTTCGCGTTCGTGGGCATGCTGACGATGAGCGTCCCGGTCTTCCTGCTGATGGGCGCGGTGGGCCTGGCGGTGGGCATGCGCACCCCGGCCTTCGTGCTGAACACCATGAAAGCGTCGCGCGGCCGCAAGATCGACGCGCAGCTGATGGACGCCCTGATCCTGCTCTCCAACTGTCTGCGCTCGGGCCTGGACGTGGTGCAGGGCTTCGAGATGGTCTCCAAGGACCTGCTGCCTCCTATCTCCGACGAGTTCGCCCTCGTCATCAAGAATTACCAGCTGGGCATGAGCTTCGAGAAAGCGCTGGGCGTGATGGAAGAGCGCGTGGAATCCAAGATGCTCTCCTACATGATCCGCGCCATCGTGCTGCAGCGCCAGATGGGCGGTAACCTGACCAAGGTCTTCGAGCGCATCGTGGTCGACATCCGCGAGGAGTCGAAGCTCGAGGAGAAGACGCAGGCCATGACGGCCCAGCAGAAGATCCAGTCCATCGTCGTCGGCATCATGCCGTGGATCATGGTCGGCGTCATGTTCCTGTTCCAGCCCGACGTCATGATCAAGTTCTACGGCAGCCCGCTCGGCATGGGCGTGTTCATGTTCTGTGCCGTCTGGATAGGCATCGGCATGAAAGTGGTCTCGAGCCTCGGGAAGATACGCGTATGAGCCCTGACAAGATCACCAGCGCTTTCCTTATCATCATCTCCGTGGTGGGGTCCTTCGCGGCCTTCACGGCGGTGCAGCGCTTCTTCGCCCCGCGCGAGGAAGAGCGGTCCCCGATCGGCGACATCAGCGACATGGAGGGCAAGGAGATCTCGGTCTTCTCCAAGCTCGAGAACAGCAAGAACATGTGGGACAAGCTGGACCTGTTCTTCGCCAAGACGCTGGGCCTGGAGAAGAAGCTGGAAGAGACCTACATGCTGCTGGGCCGCCCGGCCAACACCGACCCGCTGAAGATGCTGCACCTGAAGATGATCCTGGCCGCCGCGCTGCCCGCGGTGTTCTACGTGATGAGCGGCTCCTTCTTCGTGCTGATCTTCGCGCCGCTGGGCTTCGTGCTGCCCGACGCCGGCATCTACGCTGGCCGCATCCGCCGCCGCCAGGAAGACATCATCCACAACTTCCCGACGTTCGTCGACCTGGGCGCCCTGATGATCGAGTCCGGCCTGGACTACATGACCGCTTTCGACCGCATCGTGAAGATCGCCCCGGTAAAGACCGGCCTGGAGCTGGAGATCGAGCGCACCATCAACGAGGTGCAGCTGGGCTACTCCCGCCGCGACGCCCTGCGCCGCCTCTCCATGCGCACGGGCCTGCAGGAGGTCCGCTCTTTCGTGGGCCTCATCGTGCAGTCGGACGAGCTGGGCACCAGCCTCGTGGAACTGCTGCGCAACTACTCCGCCGACATGCGCTTCCGCCGCCTCAACAAGGCCGAGAAGCTGGCCGCGCAGGCCTCCACCAAGATGCTTATCCCGCTGTTCATTTTCATCTTCCCCACGGTGTTCATCCTGATGCTGTCCCCGATGGTAAGCGACCTGATAAGGGGAGGCATGCCGTTCTGACGAGGCTTTTATGACCAACCTATTCCTGGCCTTTATTTTCTCCGCCGCCGTCTGCGCGCAGGCCGCTCCCTCCAAGCCGGTCAAGAGCGAGGAGTCGCTGTTCCTGGACCTGCAGAAGACCGGCCTGGGCGCGCTCAACGAGCTCGACGAGAAGCGTAAGTTCCTGGAGACCGTAAAGCTGGAGAAGCAGAAGATCCAGGGCAAGATGCTCGACGCCATCTACGAGAACGCTTTCGAGTACTACAAGAACGGCAACTACGAGGACGCCAAGGACCTGGCGGTCAAGATCCTGTCCATCGACCCCAATTACGAGGACGCCCAGATGCTGCTGGAGGCCTCCAACCAGCTGCGCGGCAGCGCCCGCCCCGGCATGAGCGAGAAGATCATGATAGAGGACCGCTTCAAGGCGGCGCTCGGCTATTACACCGAGGGGCGCATAGTGGAGGCGCACGCCAAGATGCAGGAAGTGGTGAAGCTCTCCCCCAATAATATCAAGGCCAAATACTGGCTCACCCGCATGAAGGAAGACCTCAAGGGGTACTACTTCGAGGCCGGCTCCGACGCCTACCGGCAGCGGGACCTGAAGGGCGCGCTGGACCATTTCTACAATGCGCTGCTCATCCGGCCCCGCGACGGGCTGCTGATCGAGTGGATCACCCGCGTGGAGGACGAGCTGCGCCAGCAGAAGGCCAACGACAAGCTGAAAGAGGCGCTGGAGTATTACGCGCAGGGCAAGCTGCTCGCCGCCTACAAGGGCCTCAAAGGCGCCCTCGAGGTGCAGCCCGGCGATTCCAAGGCCGGCAAGCTGCTCAACGAGGTTAAGACCGAGATCGAGAACGGCTTTATCGCGGCTGGCAAAAAGTTCTACGGCGTCCGCAAGTACAACGAGGCCATCGGCGAATGGGATAAGGCCAAGCCCTATACCGGCAACATGTCCTACCTCAACAAGCTCATCGCCCGCGCCCGCGAACAGATGAAGCGCGAGACCGACGAAAAGCGGCGCAAGGCCGAAGAGGCCGCCAGGCGCGCCAGGGAAGAGGAGGAGCGCCGGGCCAAGGAAGAGGAGGCCCGCCTCAAGGCCGAGGCCGAAGCCAAGCGCAAGGGCATGACCGTCAGCGAGGTCACCAAGAAGCCCGCCGGCGTCAGCACGGAGAACCGGCTGGCCGCCCAGCAGCATTACCTGGAAGGCCTCAAGTACTTCCAGAACTCGAATTACGAGAAGGCCCGCGACGAGTGGACCATAGCCAGGCAGCTGGACCCGGAGAACGCCGACACCGCCTCCGGCCTGAAGCGCATCGAACAGATTCTGGCTGGAGGACAGTAACTCCAGGTTATATCGGGGCGGCTGGGGTATGGGACAGGAAGGCCCTCACGGAGGCCCGAGCTTGCATAAGCGCGAGGGCCGAGTGAGGAGGGGCGGGCACGGTGTGTCCCGACCCCGTGCCTGACGGGCCCATACCCCAGCCGCCCCTTTTTAATATTTGCGCAACAACCTGTTAACAGGTGTTTGATAGACTATTACTGCGGGCTGTATAAGCCCGCCAAATTTGGAAAGGAACTGACTTATGCGGCTAACTATCAAATGGCTGATGTGGTTCGTGGGCATCGGCGTCTACGTGATGTTCCTGGGCGGCGTCTTCTATTACAACCTGTTCAAGTGGACCTTCGACGAGAAGCTCAAGCAGGACGTGATAGACAAGGTGAAGACCTACGCCCCGACGATGCGCACCGGCCTGCTTAACAACGCCAACGCCATCTCTTTCGAAGAGTACGACATCATGACGGAGCTCTCGAAAGACGAGCGCATTACCTCCATGATCTACCTCAGCCGCCAGGGCAAGGTGCGCTGGCACAAGGAATCCCGTTTTATCGGCGTGGGCTGGGACGAGCTGCAGAAGCAGGTGCCGCCGCCCACCGACGCTATCAGCCAGGCCTACCTGTCCAAGATGCCCAAGGTGCGCCAGGTCAAGAGCGAGCCTTTCTACGAGATCGCCATCCCGTTCTCCGTGCGCGGCGACATCATTGGCATCATAGACCTGCTGGTCTCGCGCGCCGGCGCCGAGGTGCTGATAGGCGCGGCCATGCGCAAGTATATGTTCGGCGCGGTGGGCGTGCTGTTCCTGCTGGGGCTGCCGCTATATTTCTTCTTCCACCACTACGTGATCTCGCCCATGGACTCGCTGCGAGAGAGCGTGGAGGGGGTGTCGCTTAAGAATTTCGACCTGCGCTTTCCGCCGCGTACCGACGAGTTCGGCGAGCTGGCCGGCTCCATCGTGCGGCTGATGGGTAAGATGAAGGTGGAGATAGACGGCATCTCCAACCGCGACCGCACCTACAAGGAGGCGGAACAGCGCTGGTGGCGCTCGCTGCTGAACATCATCGTGCCCGGCAACAACTACGTGATCGTCGTAGACGAGAACAACAGCATCCTGTACGCGAATTTCGAGCTGACGCAGGGCATGGACGCCAAGAACATCCACCTGCTCGACGTGGTGGACAGCCAGCAGCAGACGCTGCTGCGCCTGGTGGGCCAGGCCTTCGAGATGCCGGACCAGCCGGTGGAGGGCGAGGCCGTGTTCAAGGGCCAGAACCTCAACGTGAAGGTGCTGCACGTGGGCCAGACGGCCGAGACCAACCGCACCCTGATCCTCTTCTACCCCCGCGCCGGCGTCAGCATGTAGCCAGCGGGTTCGCGGGGCCTGGCGAGGGCACGGCCCCGTCGGGCACGCGGTCGCGCACACCGTGCGCGCCGCTCGTCACTCCCTTGCCGCGCTACGCAAGCGGCTGCG
This sequence comes from Elusimicrobiales bacterium, assembly GCA_050174915.1. Classification (GTDB taxonomy): domain Bacteria; phylum Elusimicrobiota; class Elusimicrobia; order Elusimicrobiales; family UBA9959; genus UBA9959. Next base: position 280,116 of record JBFXJL010000002.1, read on the forward strand.
GTCCGTGACGACCCTCCGGAACCATGCCCTCGCCACCCGCTCCACCCTCACTCCCCGGTTCAAACCCCAATGCGGGAGAAAATTTAAAAGGCCCCTGTTTAAGGGGCCTTTTTATTGAAGGATAGATTATGGTCATTTGCTAGAATAGCCGGGGCCAAAAGATATAAATTCCCGGTAAATAGACATGAACGAGAGATTGAAAAAGATTTTCTATATAATCACAGATTGGGTGTTAAACCTCTCTATCTTTATTACGATTGTTTTGATGGGTTTTGTTGTCTGGTTTATTATTGCCACCTGCATTATTAATCCAAACTCCTGGATTAAAGTTTCACAGCCTTCTGAGCCAGTTCAGCCTAATCCTGAGATGATGAAAATCCTTGATGAATTGGAAAAGAAAGATGGAAAGAATTAGACGATTTGTTGTGTGGGGAAGGGCTAACCGGCTTAAGGCCAAATTAGTTGTATTGGCGGGGCTTTGGTTGATTATAATCTTAATGTTTGTTGGGGTTAAATTATTTCATTGGAATGAAATATGGTGGCCGTTTTCAGGGGGTCCGGGTGGGGAGATGTTGTATGACCGTAGTGGAGTCAATTAATAGCCAATCTCCTGATTGTCATAGGCTATAGGGGACGCTGATGACTATGTTCCTAATTGCCGACAATTTTTCTGCTGTTAATAAATAGTCATATAGTCATCAGCGTCCCCTCTTGTGGTTTCTATTAAATAATTATGTATTATATGGGAGGACGCGCTGCGGCGCGGCCGGTTGCTTTTATTTTGGAGGAAAAACATGAAACTTGAAGTGCGCAATATCGGCGTCGGCTCCCTGGTGGCGTCCTCGCTGCCCCTCGTTATCTTCTGCCTCGCCCTGCTCGGCGGCGTGGTCACCTTCATGGTGATCCCCAACGCGCAGCTGGTGCCGATGAGCTTCGGCCAGAAGCTGCTCAGCGTGGGCCTGTACGCGCTGCTCTACGTCGTGATCGCCACGGCGGTGCTGGTCTTCACGGCCTTCGTTTACAATATCCTCACCGGGGTGCTCGGCCTGCGCGGCCTGACCCTGGACATCGAAGAAATACACCAAGACTGACCGGAGCCGGGCTTGCCCGGCGCGTCGCGCGGGCGGAGGCTGAAACCTCCGCCAGGCGTGCGCGCCCGCTGAGCCCGCCCAGGAGAACTCTGTGAAAATAAACATCATTTTTGCCTCAAAGGACCTCGCAAGGGCTTCCCTGATGCTGGAGATGCTGTCGCGGCAGGGCTACTCGGTAGCCACGGCCCAGCGCGCCCGCGAAGTGATGGGCATGCTGGCCGAAAAATCCTTCGACATTGTGATGGTGGGGCAGAACCTCGCCGACGAGGAAGGCCTGACCTTCCTGAAGAACCTCCGGGCCAAGAACAAGAACATCCCGGTCATCGCGGTGCTGGAATCCCCCGACACCTACCTCGACCACATGCCCTCAGGCCTCACCGCCGAGACGCTGATCCCGCACGGGCACGGCGGGCGCGAGACGCCGAAGATCTCCTACAAGCTGGCCTTCTTCCAGCTGGGCGCCGACGAGGTGCTGGCCTACAGCCAGGACCTGCACGAGGCGGTGGCCCGCGTGCGGGCCGTGGTGCGGCGCACGGTCAGCGCGCAGCCCGACGAGGTGCTCAAGATGAACGAGGTGGAGCTGAACATGTCCAGCTACACCGTGCACATCGCCAAGAAAGAGATCACGGTGACGGCCAAGGAGTTCGACCTCCTGTACGTCTTCCTGAGCTCCCCCAACCGCGTGCTCTCCAGGCCTTACCTGATAGAGCGCGTGTGGGGCTACAACTATTTCGGCTCCCCGCGCACGGTGGACGTGCATGTGCGGCGCCTGCGCTCCAAGATGGGCAAGGCCGCGCGCTACGTGCACACGGTGCCCTGCGTGGGCTACAAGCTCGTGCCCGGGATCAAGTAGGGGGACGGAGGATCTAACTATGGCCAATAAAATTCTGGTAATCGACGACGACAATCACCTGCGCGAGAGCCTGGTGGAAGTGCTGGACATGGAGGGCTTCTCCTGCAGCGAGGCGGCCAACGCCAGGACCGGCATAAGTTCCGCCAAGAAGCACAAGCCCGACGTGGTGATCATGGATATACAGCTGCCGGATTCTTCCGGCTTCCAGATCTGCCAGGAGCTGCGCCGGTTCTCCAAGGAATTCATCCTGATCATGATGACCGGCCGCTTCCTCTCCGCCGAGGAGAAGACGCAGGGCCTGAGCCTGGGCGCCGACGAGTACATCACCAAGCCTTTCGACATCCAGGAGCTGTCCATCCGCATCCGCCAGCTGCTCAGCAGGAAGGGGAAATAGCATGAAGAAGTTCGCGCTGCTGCTCGTTTCGCTGCTGCTCGTCTCGCCCGCGCTGGCCCAGAACAAGGCCGCCGGCGGCAAGATGTCGCTGTACCTGGAAGCCATGGACGGCCAGGGCTGGCAGTGGTTCTTCCTCGCCGACACGGTGCGCCGCGGCCTGCCCGCCGCCGAGCTGAAGGTTATCCCGCTGGTGACCAGGGCCGAAGACGGCTCCTTCGCCTCGCGCAGGGGGGAGAACGAATTGGCCGAGGCCGGACGCCTGGCCGTGCTGGCCCGGGTCTGGCCCGGCAAAATGCTCAATTATCTCAACGCCCGCTCGCTCTCCCCGGCCGCCGACGGCTGGCGCGACGCCGCGCTGTTCGCGGGAGTCAACCCCGACGAGCTGGAGCGGCGCGCCGCCGCCGAGGGCAAAGCCGCGCTCGAGGAGGCCTATAAGAAATCCTCCGCCTCCGGCGTGGACGCCACCGCCCTGCTGCTCGACGGTAAACGCTTCGAGGGGTCCCAGCGGCTGATGCCGCTCTACAACGCCGTCAACGCCGCGCTGCCCGCCGCCAAGCGGGTGCAGCCGCCCGCCGGCTACGTGGCCAAGCCCAAAGCCCCGCCCCCCGGCTTCTGGGTGGTGCTCTCGAGCGGCATACAGAAGAACGACGCCCTGGTGAACGTGTTCGATAAATATTTCGACGGCATAAAAGCGGAGACGCTGGATTACGATTCGCCCGCCCGCGCCGCCCGGTTCCCCAAGCTGGAATTCGTGCCGGCCTACGCCGTGGCCGCCACGGCGGAGACCAGGGCCAGGCTGGAAGGCGAGTTGAAGGCCGGCCTGTTCAAGGACGCGGGCGATTACCTGGTCTACGAGGACCGGCAGCGCCGCGGTCTCTACGCCGGCCGCGCCGAGAAGAAGAATAAGCTGGAAGTTTTCGTAATGAGCCAGTGTCCTTACGGCGCGCTCGCCGAGAACGCGCTGCTCGAGGCCGCCAAGAACAAGCAGCTGCCCGAGGGCCTGAAGCTGGAGATACACTATATCGGCGAGGCCAGGAAGGACGAGAAAGGCTCCTGGCAGTTCTCCAGCCTGCACGGCCAGCCCGAGTGGGAGGAGAACGCGCGGCAGCTGTTCATCGCCGCCAGGTTCCCTGCCAAGCTCCAGGCCTACCTGCTCGAGCGCAACAAGGATTATAATTCCCCTGACTGGCAGAAAGCCGCCAAGGCGGCCGGCATAGACGCCGCCGCCGTGGAGAAGGGCGCCGCAGAGGGCAAGGAGCTGCTGGCCGCTGACTTCGCCGCTACCGACGCGCTGGGCATTTCCACCTCCCCGTCGTTCATCGTGGACGGCAGGCAGTTCATGGTAGGCCTGGGCGAGCTGATGAAGGTGCCCGGCTTCGAGAAGGTCTCCCAGCCCGGCCAGCCGGCCGGCGGCTGCGCTAAATAAGCGTCTTTTGACCGGGCCGTAACAATTCCGTAACAGTTCTTTGGGATAATATAATTATCCCGAGGAACACGGACCCAATATGACAGAAGCCCCCAGAAAACGCGGAAGACTCTTCTACAAACTGCTGCTGATCTTCCTGATCGTTTCGCTGGTGCCGCTCGGCATCGTGGGATACTATCTCGTCAGCCTCAGCCAGGTCACGCTCAACCGCGCCATCTCCCGGGACCAGGAGGCGCTCGCGGTGGGCTTCGCCGACACCGTCTCCAGCTACATCGTCAATTTCCGCAACGTGCTCAGCGACGCGGCCCACTTGGCCGACTTCGCGTCCATGGACACCGCCAAGCAGCGCGGGCTGGTCAGCCACATCATGCAGCTGCACCCGGCCTTCCTGGAGATCTCCGTGGTGGATACCGCCGGGGCCGAGACCGTGCGGCTGGGGCGCTTCGTGCACGACACCAAGATGCGCGACTTCGCCGGCGACGCGCAGTTCGTGAAGGTGATGCGGGCCGGGGAGTTCGTGGGAGGGCTCGAGAAGTACATGGGCTCCTACCCCGCCATCACGATGGGTGTGATGATCGTGAACCCGCAGAACAACCAGCCCATGGGCGCGCTGCTGGCCAAGATGAGCCTGACCGCGCTGTCGAGCCTGCTCAAGACCGGCTTCCCGGAGAGCACGCACACGCAGGCGGCGGTGATAGATTCCAACGGCTTCCTGATCGCGCATTCCAACTCCAAGGAAATTTTTAAGCCCGACGCCAAGCTGCCCGACGACGTACTGCGCATCCTGCTGCAGAACGACGCCAAGACCGGCGGCGGCGAGATCATCCTCGAGTCCACCAACGAGCGCGTGCTGGGCGCCTTCGCCGAGGTCTCCGACCTGGGCTGGGTGGTCTACATACAGCGCTCCGTCGCCATCGCCTACAAGGCCTCCGACGACATGTTCAATCGCACCTGGCGCATGATGCTGTTCGTCTCAGTCTTCGTGCTGTTCCTGGGTTACGCGGTGTCGCTGGTCATCACGCAGCCCATCCAGGCGCTGCGCGAGGCCGCCATCAAGCTGGGCGAGGGCGACTTCGATTACCTGCCCGACCTCAGCATGCCCAACGACGAGATTGGCGAGCTGGCGCATACCTTCGTGCAGATGAGCGAGAGCCTGAAGATCAAGACGGCCGAGATCATGAGCGCCAAGGAAGAGCTGGAGCGCCTCAACCGCAGCCTGGAGAACCGCGTGGAGGCCCGCACCCGGGAGCTCAAGAGCGCGCAGGACGAGCTGATCAAGAAGGAGCGGCTGGCGGCCATCGGCCAGATGTCCTCCGTCGTAGGCCATGAGATCCGCAACCCCCTGGCCGTCATCAATAACTCCATCTATTTCATCAAGACCAAGACCAACGCGCAGCCCAACCCGGAACCCAAGGTGCTCAAGCACATCTCCATCATCGAGTCCGAGATCCGGCAGGCCAACGGCATCATCGACGAGATCCTGGGATTTGCCCGCACGCGCGAGCTCAATCCCAAGGTGATGAGCCTCAATACCTACCTGGAAGACCTGACCATGAGCTTCCCGGTGCCGCCGCACGTGGAGATGGTCAAGAGCTTCGCGCCGGAGAACCCCTACGTCAACATGGACCCCGACGAAATGGCGCAGGCCGTGCGCAACCTCATCAAGAACGGTATAGAGGTCATGCCCGAAAGCGGCAAGATCTACGTGCGCAGCGAAATGGTGGACGCGGCCACGGTGCGCATAGACGTCGAGGATACCGGCTGCGGCATGCCCAAGGAAACCGCCGAGAAGATCTTCGCGCCGTTCTTCACCACCAAGGCCCGCGGCACCGGCCTGGGCCTGGCCGTGGTCAAGAAGGTGGCCGACCGCCATAAGGGCCGCGTAGAGGTCAGCAGCGTGGTCGGCAAGGGCACCTGCTTCATGATCTACCTGCCCGTGACGCAGACCCCGCCGCCGCCCCCCGCCAGATAGCGGGCCGGGGCCAAAAACCGCGGGGGGACGCCAACGCCTCCCGCGGTTTTCTTTTTCCTTGTATTGACGCCTTTAAATTAATATAAATATAAGAGCGGGAGGCGCGGGCCGCCCGCTATTGATACATGGATAGCAAAATACTCATAGTCGACGACGACGCGCACCTGCGCGAGACCCTTCGCGACCTCCTGGAAATGGAGGGCTACAAGGTTTTCGAGGCCGCCTCCGGCGCCGACGCGATGAAGATGGTGGTCTCCGACTTCTTCCATGTCATCCTGATGGACTTCAACCTCACCGACAAGACCGGCATCGAGGTCATCAAGGACATCCGCAAGCTCAACACCGACAGCCAGATCCTGATGATGACGGCCCACGCGTCGCTCGACACGGCGGTGAAGGCCATCCAGGAATCCGTCTACGATTTCCTCATCAAACCCGTCGATTTCAACTACCTGCGCCGCGCCATCAAGAAGGCCGAGGAGAAACTCTACCTCGAGCAGGAGAACAAGCGCCTCATCGACATGTTGAAGCACAACAACGAGGAGCTCGACCGCTTGAACGGCATGAAGTCGAAGTTCATGTCCATGGCGTCGCACGACCTGTCCAACTCCCTGATGACGCTGCAGATCAGCTTCGAGATGCTGGCCGCCACCATCAAGCCCAACGACGACCAGAAGAAGAAGATGGATTTCATCAGCGCCAGCATCACCCAGATCTCGCGCCTGATAGGCGACCTGGTGGACTGGGCCTCGATCGAGCAGGGCAAGTTCCGCCTGGAGAAGAATTATTTCGAGATGGACAAGATGGTGGAGGAGATGGTGGTGGGCCCCCGCGGCCGCGCCATGCAGAAGAATATAGAGATCGCCACCGGCACCGCGCCCGGCCTCAAGATGGTCTGCGCCGACAAGCGCCGCATCGGCCAGGTGCTGCTCAACCTCCTCGAGAACGCCATCCGCCACACCCAGCGCGGCGGCAAGATCACCGTCTTCGTCAGCCCGCTCGAGGAAAATGTCTGCGTGTCCGTAACCGACAACGGCGAGGGCATAGACCCCGAAGTGCTGCCCAAGCTGGGCCAGAGCTTTTACCAGCCCGCCGGCGGCAAGTCGCCGCACGGGCGCCTGGGCCTCGGCCTGTCGATCTCCAAGGAGATCGTGCAGAGCCACGACGGCCGCATCATAGTGGAGAGCGAGGGAGTGGGCAAGGGCTCCTCCTTCAAGTTCGTCATACCCTTCGCGAAAGAAACTCCCCCTCCGGACGCGCAGAAGGGCTCGCAGCAGGCCGGCGGGGAGCAGCATTAACCAGAAGACACGCACAAGGAGCTTATTATGGCCGTTGCCAAAAAAAACGTTACAGTGCTGATAGCTGACGACCAGACCCTTTTCCGCGAGGGCATCAAAGACCTGCTCGAGGACGAGAAAGGCATAACCGTGGTGGGCGAGGCCTGCAACGGCCCCGAGGCCGTCTCCATGGCCAAGAAGCTCAAGCCCGACGTCATCCTGATGGACATCAAGCTGCCCCAGATGGACGGCGTCTCGGCCACCCGCATTATCCGCAAGGAATGCCCCAACACCAACGTGCTGATCCTCTCCTCCTACGAGGACGAGGCCCACATTACCGAGGCCATCCAGGCCGGCGCCAACGGCTACCTGTCCAAGATGCTGCCCGCCAGCGAGCTGGTGCACGCGCTCAAGACCTTCACCAGCGAGGGCGTGATGATACCCCAGCCTATCATGGGCAAGCTGATCCAGGGCCTGCGCCAGATGGGCACCCCCGGCTACGACAGCGCCCCCGACTCTTTGACCGCCACCGAGATCAAGGTGATGGCGCTGCTCGGCAAGGGCAAGAGCAACAAGGAGATCGCGGCGGAGCTCAACTGCTCCGTGAAGACGGTAAAGAACCACCTCAACAGCATCTTCCAGAAGCTCGGCGTCAATAACCGCACCGAGGCCGTGGTCAGGGCCATAGAGAAAGGCCTGATCTCCCCGGAAGACGGCCGGTAAGGGGAAAACCCCCGAGGAACGGCCGGTCCCGTAAAGGCCGGCCGTTTTCTTTGCCCGGGCCCTTAATAATATAGAAACAAAGTTCTTGTATACTATTATCACTTGAAAACGCGCGTTTTTGCTGGTATAACATGGGAGAAAATGAACCTTACCGGACTGCGTGACAGCTTGCTGTGCGCCGCGGCCAGGGCGGCGGCGGGGGCCTACAGGCCTCCCGTCCTCGCGCGCCGCCGCGGCCAGGCCACGGTGGAATACCTGCTGCTGCTGGCCGTGGTGGCCGGCATGGCGGCCATGATGGTGGTGCTCTTCCACAAGAAGATGCTGGGCGGCTTTTTTACGATAGTCGGCTCGGTGATCGGGGCCGGCCAGCCCAAGTAGCGGCCCTCAATATGTCTATCCAGAGCGAAAAAAAGGCGGGGAGGAACGGGGCGCCGCGGCGCCCGCTGGTCGCCCTGTCCCGGCGCGCCGGCCAGATCCTGCTGCCGTCGCTGCTGGTGATCCCGTCGCTGATGCTCTTCGTCTACCTGCTTTACGAGACCACCAAGATCTCCCGCGCCAAGATCCAGCAGCAGTTCGCCGTGGACTCCGCCGCCTTCATACAGATGACGGACTACGTCAATCTTTTCAACCGCACCGCCTACGTCAACGGCGCCTTCCCTTACCGCATCTTCAAGGAGGCCTACGAGTGCCCGCCCGAGGAGCCCATGCAGATGTCCTCGGGTACTGGCGAGAAATGCCCCTACGACATGCTCTTCGAGGCCGGCGCCATCCCCAAGTCCAAGAGCGACGTGAAGGGCGCCCAGCCCGACACGCTCGACGGCAGCGGCAAATGGGAGATAGCCTTCGACGAGACCGCGCGCCCCGACTTCAAGGATAATCCCTCGGGCAAGACCGACACGCCGCTGTTCGACCTGATCACAATGGACCAGGGCACGAAGATCATGCTGGAGTGGGGCTCGGCCATCGGCTATTACAAGTTCTATTCCCAGGTCTACAGCCTGCTGGGCACCGTGGAGATGTCCCAGTACACGGTCTTCGAGCGCCTCACCGACGGCTTCAGCTTCTTCAAGAAGTCCTATTTCCTCAATTCCGGCACCTGCGAGTCCGAGCAGGCGCAGAGCTGCGGCAACGACGGCATCTACAGCACCAACGGCTTTAACTCCAACAAGATCCGGGACGGCGACAATTTCCACATGCATTACATACAGAAGATCATCTTCTACGCCAAGGTCTTCACCGGGAGCAGCCTGCCGCCGTACTACCTGGGCAAGAGCAACCCGCCCATGGACATGACCACGATGGATCCCAAGGGCCTGTTCCAGCTGGCTACCGTGGAGAGCGGCCCGCTGAAGAAGTTCGGCGAAGGGCTGGACGTCTACCAGGGCTGGGACGCCCCGAGCAACTATTTTAATATCAATTTCAACCAGCTGGCCAAGTGCAACGAGACCGGCCGGCCCTGCGTGCACGCCAAGATAGCGGCCCAGTGCCCGCAGCTCAAGACCGACGGCAACAACTGCGTGTGGCCCAACCCCACGCCCAAGTACCAGACGAGGCTGTACCCCTGATATGCGGACCTCCCTGCAGACCCTCACCGGCCGCCTCGCCAGGGCCTCCCGCTGCCTCAGAGAGGGACGCCCCGGCCAGGCCATGACCGAGGTGGTGCTGCTCTTCCCCATCTTCCTGCTCATCGTCTTCATAACCGCCAAGATCTTCGCGCTGCTGGTGCTGATGCAGAAGCTGGAGATCGCGGCCTACTACGCGGCCCGCCGCTGGCAGCTGGAGTCGCATCTCAACGCCGACCATTCCAGCTGGGACCAGACCACCCTGCTCAAAGACCCCAACCAGGGCATAGAGGCCGCGGTCAGGGGCTACATCGGTTTCGACACGCCCGCGGTGAAGAAATTCCTGAACCTCAAGGATCTCAAGATAGAGGTGGTGCGCACCCAGGTCTGGAACGTCATCACCATCACCGTCACTACCGATCCCGCGGGGGTCAAATTGCTCTGCAAGTATCCCAAGCAGGCCGTCTGTACCCAGCCTTACGGCGCCGCCTGCATGAACGGCCACGACTACCTCTGCCAGGGCGGCAAATCCATGGAAGTTATCAAGTACGTGCCCAACCGCGACAGGCCCATACAGTTCGTGCTGCCGGGCCTCAAGTAGACTCTGCCTATGCTCTGGTTTAAAATAAAACTCTTCCTGCGCAATCACTGGTTAGGTCTTACCATCGCCGCGGTGACCTGCCTCGCGGTGCTCTTCCCGGTCTGGTACCTGGCCGGGATAGAGGAGAATACCCGCCGTTATATTATCAGCATGAACGTGGCCAGCATGCCCTGGATGGTGCTCAACACCATAATCTTCGTCGGTTTCCTTTATCTGATGCAGAGCGGCGGCTTCAGCGCCCTCAAGAAGACCAAAATAGACGCCGGCCTGGTCAACATCAAATTTACCGACGTGGTGGGCCTGGGCGAGGCCAAGCGTGAGGCCTGGGAAGTGGTGCAGCTCATCAAGGACCGCACCCGCGTGAAGGCCATAGGCGGCAAGATCCTCAAGGGCGTGCTGCTGGTGGGGCCGCCCGGCTGCGGCAAGACCATGCTGGCCAAGGCCGTGGCCACTGAGGCCGGGGTGCCGTTCATCTCCATCTCCGGCTCCGAGTTCGTGGAGGTTTTTGTGGGGGTAGGCGCCAGCCGGGTGCGCAAGCTGTTCAAGCAGGCCAAGGAGTACGCGCAGGCGCACGGCTCCTGCATCATTTTCATAGACGAAATAGAGGTCATCGGCCGCAAGCGCGTGCTCTACGACGCCTTCGGCGGCGGTTCCGAGACCAACAGCACCCAGAACCAGCTGTTGGTGGAGATGGACGGTCTGGAATCCGAGGCTAATATAGTGGTTTTCGCGGCCACCAACGCCATAGAGAACATCCTGGACGACGCCCTGCTGCGCCCGGGCCGCTTCGACCGCAAGATCTTCGTGGGCAGGCCCAACCTGGAGGAGCGCGAGGCCCTGTTCGCCTACTACCTTGGTAAGGTCAAATACGCCCCCGACCTGGAGGTGGCGCGCCTGGCCAGGAAGGCCGTGCACAAGACCCCGGCGGAAGTGGAGAACATAGTGAAGGAGGCCGCGCTCATAGCGGCCCGAAGCGGCCGCGACCAGGTTACCTTCAAGGATTTCAGCGAGGCCATAGAGCGGGTGGAACTGGGGGTGGCGCATCGCCTGAGCCTGAACCCCCGCGAGCGCGAGATGACCGCTTTCCACGAGGCCGGCCACCTGCTGGCCCTCTACCTGACCCATCCTACCAGCGACGTCTTCAAGGTGTCCATCCTCAACCGCGGCGGCGCCCTGGGCGTGGTGCATTCCACTCCCACGGAGGAGATCTACGCCGCTGACAGGGATACGCTGCTGGCGCACGTGCGCACCGCGCTGGGCGGCTACGCGGCCGAGAAGATAAAGTACGGCGTCACCACCGAGGGCGTACGGTCCGATTTCGCCAAGGCTACCACCATAGCCCACGACATGGTCTGGCGGCTGGGCATGGGCAAGAGCGGCTATATAGGCGATTTTACCGCTATCCCCAAGCATGAGCGCTCCGGGGATATGAGCGACGAGCTCAACCGCGAGGCTCAGGGCATAATTAAAGGCGAATACACCGCCGTGGACGCCCTGCTGAGGGAGAACTGGCAGGTAGTGGAGCGCTTTGTGAAGGAACTCCTGGCCAGGGAAGAGCTGGATTATGACGAGATTGCCGCTATTTTTTCTGAGTACGGCAAGCCGCCCCGGCCCCTCAAGAGCGCCCCTGCCGTTAGCCTGCCGCCTGCGGCCTAGTCGATATTTCGGATAAAGATACCAAGTAGGTATCATTAGTAAAAGCCCGCCCGGGGCGCCTTTTCCCGGGCAGTAGCCAGAGCCGGTTTACCGGGCCTTTCGCGGGGGCTTGAAATTCCGGGTTTCCTCTGCTATAACATTGTGGTAAAGGCCTTGAGGATGGCTGCCGCCAGTCCGCAGACCTTGTTCTTCGTTTATTGTCGGCCGCCGGAGGGGAATATATGTCTTCCGCTGAAAAAAACAAAGAGAACGGGCAGGAAGAAGGCGCTGAAACCGGCGCTGAAAAGAAAGAACGCCGCTATTGGCCCGCGGCCCTGGGACTGACGCTATTGCTGCTGGCCGGCGGCGGCTATTATGCCATGACGGGCATGCGCCAGGCCGCCCATAAACTGGGCGGCGGTTCCGACTATGACCAGCTCTCGGCCAACAGTTCGGTCTATGAGGGCGGCGCGCGCGAGTACAGGGACATAGACGTTTTTGCCGGCGGGGAAGAGCCCGAGGCCGCGGCAGCCGCGGAGGGGGCCGAGGCCGCCGCGGGCAGGCTTAACCCCGCTTTGACCCGCACCGGCAAGGAACTGGCGGCCGAGGCTGGTGCCGCGGCCGCTACGCAGGACGGGACCATGCCCGAGAGCGAGTCCGCCGCGGCGCGTGCGCAAGGCGCGGGGCCGGCAGGCGGGACCGGCGGCGGTTCCATGTCCGATAAGCTCCGCTCCAAGGCGGCTTTCGGCTCCAAGGCCGCGGACGCCAAGAAGCCGGGCACAGCGGTTACCGTAACTCCCTTCAGCGGCCGGGCGGCGGCCGCCCCTAAGCTCTCGAAGCAAAGCGACACCGCCGCGGCCGGCCAGGCCAAAGCCGGCAAGGGCGGCGTGCTGGACGCCCTCAAGGGCACTTTCCGGGCCTCCTACTACGGGGCCCGCCTTTCGTCCAAGGACGCGGCCAGGGGCTGGATAGCCAGGACTTTCGACGCCACGCCGGAGGCCGATACGGCCATAGAGTACGACCCGGCCATGCGCACCGAGCTGGACAAGATCAACCCGGATTCCATCCCCAAGTTCCTGCGAGAGCAGGACCTCAGCGCGGCCGAGGCCAAGACCCTGGCCACGGCCGATGTCTCCAAGCCCAAACTGGACAAAGAGGGCACCTATGAGGCCCTCAAAAAAGACAAGGATTACCAGCAGAAAAAGATGGCCAGCGACTTCGCCGGCAGCATGCTCAACGGCATGTTCGCCGGGGTCTCGGGCACCGGCTCCGAGGAGGAGGGGCGTTTCGCCGATCCCGAGGAGAGGGACGACGTCACCTCCCTGGGCCTGGGGGAATTTATGGATTCCCAGGGCAACGGCGAGGAGTGCGGCTGCACCGCCTCCGCGCCCTGCTGCTGCCTGCCGCAGGACTACTTTAACTCGCAGAACGACTGCCCCATGTACGGGCCGTTCCTGCCGGACGACCCTTGCGGCCAGTCCTTCTACGGCGACGGCGCCGGCACGGTAAATTGACCCGTCCCGGCCGGGTCGCCCGGCCGGTATCTAACGGAGCTTAAATGAAAAAACTCCTGCTTCTCCTCCTGTCAGCCGCCGCGGCCTGCTCGGGCAAACTGCCCGAGGACCAAGTGCAGAAGATCTTCGCCCGCCATAGTTTCAAGGAGCACGCCCCTCAAAAGATAGCCGCCGCCCTGAAAGAGGGCGGGGCTGCAGGCCTGGCCGCGCTGGACCGGCGCGCGGCCGTGCTGGGGGACAAGCTGCCGCTCAAGGCCCGTCCCGGAGACAAGAATATATCCTCAGGCCTGCTGCTGGGGGAGCGCGGCGGGCGGCTGGTGCTGCTGGCCGTTTTTCCCGGCTCGCCCGCTTGGGAGGCCGGCTTCAGGGAAGGGGACGCCGTGCTGGCCATAAACGGCGCCGAGCCGTCGGCTGAAGCCGCCAGGGGCGCTTTAAGCAAGGACACCCGCTTTACGCTTAAAACCCGGCGGCTGGGCCTGGCCGGGCCGCTGGAGGCCGAGGTGCAGCGCGGCGCTTTCTTCTTTCCCAAGGTCTTCTCTTTCTGCGACAGGGAAAACCGCGCCGCTTTCCTGCGGCTGGGCCTGTTCTACGAGGGTTCGGCCGAAGCCGCCATGGCGGCAGTCAAGGCCGCCGAAGCCTGCGGGGCGGAGCAGCTGGTAGTAGACCTCAGGGATAACCCGGGCGGGGTGCCGGCCGAAGCAGCCGGCGTGCTGAAGGCCTTTGCGGCGGGCCCCGGCCCGCTGCTGGAGCTGCGCTCCAGACACGCCGAGTACGCGGCTCTCTACGGGGCCGAAGCCAGGGGCCGCTACGCGGGGCTGAAACTCGCGGTCCTGATGAACGCCAGGACCTCCATGGCGGCCGAAATTTTTGCCCTGACGCTGAGGGAGAAAGCCGGCGCGGCGCTGGTGGGCGGTCGTACCGCCGGCAGCGTTTCGCTCACGCGCGCTTTCTCGCTGGGCGACGGCCGCGGCCTGCGGCTGACCGTGTCCCGGCTGCTGCCGCCTTCGGGAGCGGATCTGGAGGGCGCCGGTGCGGCGCCTGACGCCGAAGCCGGCGAGGCGGGGGGGCTGGTGTGGGATAATTCACGCGAGGTGACCCTGCTCGGTGACCCGGCCTGGCTGACGGCGCAGGAATTGCTGCGGCCCGGGCGCGCCCGTCGTTAAATACGCCGATTGACATGTCAACAGGCCCCTCTTGACAAATCGCCCGTATCTGCTATAATATGATTGCAGCGCGGTGTAGTGCGGTGCGGTGTTTGTTTGGTGTAGGGCAGTGCGGTTGCGGTGTCCCGCCCTTTTGGCTTGGTACGGTGCAGTTGCGGTGCGGTCGTTAGCGGTGCAGCGGCGGTCGCAGACAGACGCGGTGCAGCAAGCGGTGTGTGTCCCAAAAGGGCGGGACGTTTATTTAAGAAGTATCCGATAATAGCAAAGCCGGCCAAAGCCGGCGGCGCAAAGCTGTGACCCGTTATGTCTACGGGGGTCAGGCTGCCGAAGATGAAGAACCGACCGGTTTTGTGCCGGCGTTGTGGAACGGATTTAGGCCGTTTCCGCTGTCTTCGGGATTTCAGCCCAGTACCGGGTTGAGGCGAGGAAAGCGGAAACGGCCCTTTTTTTGCCGTTCCGCGGCCGGGAGGATAATAATGTATCTCGCTTGTCATTTGTATGGGATTATAAAGAGGGCCCGGGACTGCCTTGTTTGCCCACGCCCGGGCACAGGGGTGAAGCCACGGCTTTTTAATGTTTGCGAAACAATTATTTTATATTATAATGGTTTAATATCTATACTTTGCTGCGGAAAGAATTACGCGCGGCAAGGATTGGTCGTTTATTGTTTATCTATGCCCATAGCGTTTCTTATACTATTAATATCATTCTCGCTTCCGGAATATACGCGCGCGCAGGTGCCCGCCGCTAGTCCCGACCGCGCCGAGTTCGAACGCTCCCTGGCCGACAAGGATTTTCGCAACCGCAGCAAAGCCTTGGCGGAACTCGCCCCGGTGAAGGCTGCCTGGAAACTGGAGATCCTGAAAAAATCTCTGGAGGACGAGAATCCGGAGATCAGCCAGCGGGCCGCCCGCCTTATTGCCCGGTCCGGGGACCCTTCCGCTTTTCAGACCCTCGCCCTGGCCCTCCCCGCGGCCGGTAAGCAGACCAGGTTGGGGCTGCTGACCGCTTTCGGGGACCTTGGCGACAAGAGAGCCGTCGCGCTGCTGCTCCCTTTTTTGTCCGAAGGGGACAGGCAGATGCGCTGGAAAGCCGCTGAGGTGCTGGGTAAACTCGGGTCCGACACGGCGGTGGAACCGTTGCGTAAGGCGGCGGCCGAGGACAAGGACAGGTCCGTAAGGCGGGCGGCCGTGGAGAGCCTGGGCGGTATAGGCAGCCCCGCCGCCAGGGCCGCCTTGGAGTCTTTGCGAAGCGGCGGCGACGCTCAGACGGCCCTCTGGGCCGGGAACGTACTGCGCAGCATCGGTGCAGAATAGGCGTCGAGGCATTCAACCGGAGAATATGAAAAAGGCGGCGGACAAAATACCGGCACGGGGGGGCTCAATAGCGAGTTCCCTTTTGGGTCGCTTTTTTGCCGGCGTGTGCGGGAAGGCCGCAGCATGGCTTGCCTGCCTGCTGTTGCTTGCATCGCTGCCGGGCGCGCTTTCGGCGGCTACAGCCTATGTAGGCGAAGGTGATACGCTGCCCGGAACCCGCCGCGGCATTATTTTTCACCAGGCCACCGGCCGTTACTATCTCTTTTACCGCGACGACACCTCCAAATATAGCTGGCGTAACTCCGTAGACGGCATAAATTGGAGTGAGCCTGCCGAGGTCTTTCCTGCGGCCGATATGCCTTTGGCCGGGCGCCTGGCCGCCAGTTTCGGTTCTGTGTGGCACGTGGAAGCGTCCTCGCGGGTGTATGTGGCCATACAGGATAGCGTCGATACCAATCCCAGCCTGGCCAGTCCTCCTCAGACCCCGGTCTATGCCCGTTACGGAGCCCTGCAGCTCGACGGCTCAATAATCTGGTCCGGGGTGATAAATTATTCCATTGAGGGTACCCTGATAAACGACGCACAAAGCGACGCCTTCGGCGGCAGGAACGTCAGCGTTTGTTTCTCCGAGAACGGCGCCGACGACAAGGTGCATATCGTGGCCACCGGCATACAGAGAGGCGACAATGAAAGCGGTTTTGTAGGCGTGGTCACCAATGCCGGCCTTACCGCTCCCGTGCTTACCGGCCTTGACGAGATCTTTGCCGAAGCGGGAACCAACGACATCGGTTTCGACCCGTATCCTACGCTGGCGCCATTGGCGGCCGGCGGCGCCATGGTCTTGCAGCGTTTTGGCGATAACGACGGGGCTGCTCCGGACTATATAGGTTGGGGGCTGTTGCCCTCCGCCGGTAACGCGGGAGGTGACGGTGACACCACTTCCCAACTGGCCTCTTTCAACGCCTACACTTACAATACCATAGCGGACGGGCAGATGATGATAGACAACCCGGTTGTTCCGGGCGAAGTGCATTCGGCTTTTATCGGCACTAATGGCGAACTGCTTTACCGCCGGCGCAGCAGCGGCGGGGTCTGGACCGGCGCGATAACGGTGGATAATTCCGGCTCGGCTATCGGCACGCCCTATTCGCGCCCCACCATAACAATGGTGAAGGCCGGTATCTGGTGGGTGTACATAGTATATGAGTCCACCTACAGCTCCGTTAACTACGCGGTGGGGCCGGCCACCGCCACGGCTACCGGGGAATTTGCGATAGTCAGGGATTGGCAGGCGGTGGGGAATTCGCCGCAGACGCCCCAATATATTTACGCGCCATACCCTTTGCCGGTGGTTTTTACCGATGGCACCTCGGTGAAGATGGCGCGTATCCCCACCTCCACAAATCCGAATCCCCGGCTGGATTACGCGGTGGATGCCGCTCTTAAAACCTCGCCGGCCACGGTCGGCATCAACTCCGTAGTGCAGCTGGAGCTGCACGGCTCCGGCTTCCAGCCGGGCAATATCGGCCTGTCCATATATAATTCCGGCACGGAGGAGGTGGATGCCGCCATAGCGGTCACACAGACCCTGTATCATTCGGCCTCGTCGTTCACCGCTACGCTTAATGTGGATGGCTCGGCTTCGGGTGGTTACAGGGATTTAATGGTCACGAACTACGATGCCCGTGAGTCCAACATCCTTATCTCCTCGCTGGCGGTCACGGTGCCGGTCTCCGACCTGGTGTACCCGGTGGAGCCTGTCCTTTATTCCAGCGGCATCGCCGCTATCCGCGGTAACGCCGCTTCTTCGCCTTCAGTCGGCCAGACCGATATCGCCCCGAGGCTCCGGATAACCCGCGATGACGGTTATCAGTGGGATAGTGTGGGTTACGTGGAACCGGTTTCCGGAGAACAGTGGCTGCAGGTCACTTCCGGTGTAAATAACTGGACGCACCTCGGCTGGCCTAACAATTCTGCGGCGCAGGAAGACGGGCGTACCTACACTATAGAAAGCCAGGGGCGTACCGATGACGGCGGCGCGGGGAACCCGTCCCCCGGAGTTGTTTTCAGGATCGATAAGGCCCCTCCCGCTTTCAATATTACCTCTCCGTTACCGAATTCCAGCAATAAAAGCCTCGTTAATATCCAGGGAACGGCCAGCGACTCCGGGGTAGGAGTGAAGAGTTCGCAGGTGCAGTTGATAGACTCCGGCAATAATTTGGTGGGCGACGGCGCCAATGACGACCTTTACTGGACCGGCTACACCGCCACCGGTTTTCAAGCCGCGGCTACCTGGTTCTACATGGTGCAGTTGCCCCCGCCCGGAACCCTTACCAATTATACCTGCGGCGACGAGTGCGCCAACAAGTCTTTTAATTGGATAGTGAAAGCGGTTCCCGACGATGTTTCCCATCCCGAACTGCCCGCATGGATCGATGGCCGGAAGTACCGTCTGCAGGTGCGGGCGCAGGATCTCTTCAACCCGGCCTCCACGGGGTTGAGCCGTGATTTTTACTATGACGTCACCGCTCCAACTCTTACGGTGACCAGTCCCGGCATGTTGATGGCAACCACGCCCGTCGGCACTGCCGAACCTGGTAACGTATGGTTCAACAAGCTGGAGACGCTGGAAGGCTCCATAGCGGATAATGTCGTGGATAACGTGATAGGCAAGCGTTACGTGCGCTATTGCGTCTATGACGACGCGGGCAATGACAAATGGGGCACCGGCTGCGCCTTTTCGCCCGAATATGCCGCCACCCAGTTCACTACTGCGTCCGACCCTTATAATTTTAGCGTGGACATTTCCACTAACTGGCAGGACGGCTCCTGGTATCACCTCGCGGTTTACGCCGAGGACGCGGCCGGCAACTCCACCGGCACGGCGCTTTCTCCGGCCATAAGCGGTTACTTTTACTACGATTCCGGCGTGCCGACGAATAAAATCGTTTTCCCGGCGAACGGCGGGTATTACGGCCTTAATTCCCTGAATGCGCTGTTAGGTACGGCTAACGATCCCATCTCCCGGGTCGGCCGCGTTGAGTACACTCTGGGCAAGGTGGACGGCTTGGATAAATGGGACAACGTCTCCGCTTCCTGGAAAAGCCAGACCAGCCCCATCTGGAACATAGCGGGTACTACCACCACCGTCCCCTACGAGGTCTGGCAGGCTTCCAATGTGGCCTGGGAGAATGGTTTTAAGTATACGCTGGTCGGCCGGGCCTTGGACAAGGCTGGCAACTACAGCGCGCTTTACTCTACCGTGACGTTCAGCTACGACACTTCCGCGCCTGTGACCGTGGTGCTGAACCCCCTGGATGGTGCCACTTATTCCGATGTCGGCCTGGATAATATCTCCGGTACGGCCAAGGACATGCCGGATACCGGCCAGCAGACCTTCATAGATCAGCTCTGCGTAGGCGTTTACAGTCGGGCCCGGGACAGGTGGTGGACCGGCGCTTCCGGAGGCTGGGCGACGGTGCGCGACGATTACTGTTACGTGCCCGCCGACCTGGAATGGGCCCATGGCAGCATGGGATCTTTTTGGGACGGGGCGCCCGCGGCGGACGAGTTCGAGGTTTACGCCTGGGCACGGGACAACGTGGACCTGCCGGCCGAGATCTACCGGAATACGGAATCTTCCGAAACCCTCAAGCGGGCTTTTAAATACGAAGTCCAGCCGCCCTCTTCCACCATAACCGCCCCGGCAAATAACGCCTGGTATAGCGACAACGCCGGTTACCAGCTGTCCGCCATTACCGGCACTTCGGTGGATCTGCCCCTGGCCGGCCTGGCTTCCGGCGGGGCCGTAAGCGCCATGCAGGTGGAAGTGTACGACGAGGGGGCCGGCAAATATTGGGACGGCCTTAACGGCTTTGTGAGCGACAACAGCGTCTGGCTGGGGATGACCGGCGGCGCGGGCAGTTACAGCTACAACACGGCCGCCATGTTCCCGTTCACGGTGGACGGCCGCCAGTACCGCGTCAGGGTGCGCGCCTTCGACAGCGCGCTGAACAAGGACAACGGCGCCCAGCCTAATATTGAGCCTACGGCGACCACTCCCGAAACGGGCCGCAACGAGAATTACTTCCGGCCCGACCGCACGCCGCCCACGGCGCTGGTGCAGATGCCCTCCACCCCGGAGGTTTACGTATTGGATACCGTTTCCGGTTCCGGGGACGACACCTTCACCCAGGTAAAGCACGTGCACGTGGCGTACTACAGGGAAGGCGCGCCCGGCGCCTGGTGGAACCCGGTCAGCGGCAGTTTCGACCTTTACGTGGAAACTCCTCCCGAAGAGGCTTTTGTGGAGGCTTCCACCGCCGCCTCCGGCGCCCGGTCGGTGACCTGGACGGTGACGGGGTCCAGCGTGCCGGCGCTGGCCAACAACAACACCTATAAGATCTTCGCCCGGGCCATGGACGCCGTGGGCAATAAAACCCCTTTCCCCGGGCACTCCGGCTATACTGTCCCGCCCGTCCAGTCCGCCCTGGTCCGTATCACCAAGGTCATTGCGCTGCCTGACTCCCTGGTTATCGTGCCGCCCAGCGGCATCCCTTATTACAGGCCTACCGACCTCTCGGTGATCAGCGGTACGCTGCAGGCCGGCAACACGGTGCAGATAAGGATTACCAATTTCAGCGTAACCCCCAGCGAGGTCTGGACGCCCGGCGGCTGGATCTCCACGGTCACCTATCTCGCTGGCTGCACCGATGAAACCTACGTGATAGGCCAGTCTACCTGCGGCTACTTCGGCGTGGACAGCGCCGGGGCCTCGGTCTGGACCACGGACGTTTCCGGCATCTGGCCGTCAGGCACCAACAGGTTCAGCGTCAAGTCGCGAGCGGCCTCCGACAGCGAGGGGATAGTCGAGCTGACGCCGCACTCTGAGAAGTTCTTCTATATAGACAACGAAGACCCGGACACCACACTGGCCGAGCCCAACGCCGAGTATGAGCGCAGCCTGCCGTCTATATATGGCGCCGCCTCCGACGCCGGGGAAGGTGTGATCGAAAGCGTGGAGGTAGCCGTGTCTACGTTGTCGGGCAGCTCGTACTGGGACGGGGACAGCTGGGAGACCGGCTCACCGCTCTGGCTGCCGGTCATTCCCGACGACGGCGCGTTCAACTCTAATTCTGAAAACTGGCATCTGGACACGGGCTTGCCGGGCTTTGAGAACGGCAAGACCTACGAGGTGCAGGTGCGCGTCACCGACAAGGCGGGGAGGCAAAAGTACTTCCCGACCCCCTACCAGCAGTTCACCATCGATATTTCCTCTCCCGCCGCCAGGATAGCCTATCCTACCGGCCTGGTCGCCGTTAACAACATACAGCAGATCTCCGGCACCGCCTCCGACCCCGGCGGCCGCAACGAGGGCGTGCAGATAGCCGTCCAGCAATGGGGCACACTGCAGAAGTGGTACAATGGCGAGGACTTTGTGGCCGTGACCGACCCCATCTGGCTGGAGCTCAAGGGCAATACCAGCGCCTACCTGTCGCCCCTGGCCGAGGACTGGGCCTACTCCCCGACTTTCCTTAACGGCGTTTTTGGCGGCGGCCTGCGGTACCTGCTGCTGGTCCGCTCCACCGACGTGGCTGGCAACCAACAGACCCTTTTCGAGGTGCCAGCCTCCTCCAGGACATTCACTGTTGACAAGGAGCCGCCCTCCACCACCATTACGCGTCCCCAACATTACGGCGACTACGCTACCGGCAAAGTCGGGCGCTATAATTCCGCCAACATCGGCAATAGCGAGGATTTCTTCTACGGCGCCGCTTCGGACGCTTACTACCCCGCCAATAACGCGGGCGTGGAGAAGACGCGCTTCCGCCTTTCCTACCTCGCCGCGGGCGATACCTATTACTGGCTCACCGCCTCCATGGTATTCAGCTCCGGCACCGCCGCGGAGCTGGCTTCATGGCAGGCCACCGACTGGTCCACCGTCTGGTCCTACGACCAGAATGTCAACTGGCCAGCCGGGGACAGGGAGTATAAGCTGGAAGCCAAGTCCATGGACAGGACGCGTCCCGCCGCGGGCGGCGACGATAACAGCGGCAACTGGGAGACGGATACCGCCCTGGGCGTCGATATCGTGCGCTTCATCATAGACGACACACCGCCCTCGGTGTTAATAACCTCGCCCCTTGAACTGTCCCTTGTCTCCGACACCCTCATCTCCGGCACGGCCGGCGCCGATATTGCCGGTTTCGACAAGGTGCAGCTGCGCATTTCCACCGGCACCGGGGGGGAT
Source organism: Elusimicrobiales bacterium (assembly GCA_050174915.1). Classification (GTDB taxonomy): domain Bacteria; phylum Elusimicrobiota; class Elusimicrobia; order Elusimicrobiales; family UBA9959; genus UBA9959. The sequence continues at coordinate 301,893 of JBFXJL010000002.1, forward strand.
ATAAAGTACTGGTCCGGCTCGGCCTGGGTGCCGCAGACAGATACCTGGAACGACGCCGTTACCGACGGCGCCACGGCCTGGTCCTATTCCATCTCCTCCACGCTCCTGCTCAACAAGACCACCTGCACGGTGGAAGCCAGGGCGCTGGACAACGCCGGAAATTACTCCACCGAGTATTCCACCCGGGTGTTCCTCAACCAACGGCCGGTCAGCACGCTCACTTCCCCGTACAAGGATTATTACAATACGCTGACCCTCCTGTCCGGCGCCGCCTACGATAACGGGGCCATGGACCGGGTGGAGATCAGCATCTTCAACTACGGCCAGGGCTACTGCTACGATCCTTCCGTTCCCGGTGCCTGGGTGAACTGCGGCGGTATAGAAAACTCCGCTCCCTGGCTGGTGCCGCCCTCCACGCTCTGGACCTCCTCCGTCTCCTGGACCTACGCCGTGGCCGATTCCACCTGGACCAGCGGCGCGGATTTCCGTGTGCGCACCCGGTCGCTGGACGCCGCCGGCAACTGGGATGTGACCTATTCCACCCGGGAGTTCCTGTTCGACACCGAGATCCCCCGCTCCGGAGTGGATTACCCGGCCGACGGCGCCTACCTTAACCTTTCAGCCAAGCCTATCACCATCCAAGGCACGGGTTCCGACGATTATTCCGGTGTGAACCAGGTCTCGTTCCATTTCCGCAATACCGCCGGCGAGTACTGGAACGGCATCGGCTGGCAGCCCGGCGAGAAAGTGCTCAACGGGGACATGGCCGACTCCGCCTGGAGCAAGAGCATCAGCAACGAGAACGCCTACCTGAACTGGCCGGACTATTCGGAGCGTTATACCCTGACCACCTGGGCCACGGACCGCGCCACCAACCAGGAGGCCCCTTCCCTGAAATCCACTTTCGTCTATGACGTGAAGAGCCCCACCAGTTCCATAACCTACCCGTATATCAACGGCTACATAAGCAATACCGGCAAGGTTACCGGCGTGGCTTACGACAAGCCACACGGCAAGACCGGCGACATTTTGGTGCGCATAAAACAGCTGGCGGCCGGGGCGAAGAAGGACCATTACTGGCGCGTGGCGGACTCCAGCTGGACCGTGGAGAACGCGCCCAACGTCTGGAACAGCGTAGTCAGCTCCGGCACGCTCAGCGCCGGCGCCACCTGGTGGGAACTGGCCACCACCCCCTGGCAGACGCTGGAATCCTACGAGATCAATTCCTACGCGGTGGACCTGGCCGGCAACGCGGAGCTGGTCTACTCTACCGTTACCGCCGTCAAGGCCGACTTTACGGCGCCGTCCTCCACCATCACACTGCCGCTCGACGGGGTCACGTACGGCCAGACCGCCCTGCCGCAGGTGACCGGCACGGCCTACGACGACTCCCCCGGCGAGATAGACCGGGTCTACCTGCAGTTCGGCTACACCTCCGGCGTGGAAGGCGGCGCCATCCTCTGGTCCTATGACGGCTCCGCCTGGCAGGAGAACGACGCCGCCTGGCTGCCCGCTTCTTCCGTCACCGTGGCTGGCGGGGTCTGGCAGTACGAGATCCCCGACACCATCTGGAACTGGAACGATAAATGGTACTCGGTCATCGCCTACGCCCGGGACAAGGCCAACAATACCGAAGCCGCCCTCTGGCGCAGGAACTTCTACTACAGCGCGCCTTTTCCCGAAACCTGGATCGGCTCCCCCGCGGACGGGCTGCACACCAAGGTCAAACCGCAGCTGGTCTCGGGCGGCGGCACCAAGTTCAACTTCGCCACCACTTCCGGCGTCAAGATCTCCGTGGAACGCAAGAGCGACGGCTATTACTGGGACGGCGGCGCCTTTGTGCCCCCGGGCGCGGAGCGCGTTTACCTCAATACCAGCAACGTCACCGTGCTGGGCGACTCCAGCATTTACTGGGAGTGGACCGGCAATATTTCCACCTCGGCCTGGACCGACAACACCTCGTATTATTTCCTCGCGCGCGGCGAAGGCCCCGCCGGCACGGAGCAGGACCTGGCCGGCAATACCGTTATCTATGACAACACGCCGCCGGCCACCTCGGTCTCCGCGCCCGGCCCGCTGATCTACCAGCTCGTGGGCCAGGTCGCGGGCGCCGCTTCGGACACGGCGCCGGGCCTGCTGGATAAGAACGAGATCACCATCCAGGACCTGTCTTACCCGTCCACTTACTGGAACCCGGTGGCCGCGGCCTGGCAGGAAGGCGTGGTCTGGGCCACCACCACCCTTAACGCCGGCGCCTGGTCGCTCTCCGCGGGCCTGCCCGCCTGGGCCGACGGCGTTAATTACAGGATAACCCCCAGGGTGGTGGACAGGGCCGCCAATACGCAGACCGGCGCGGCGGTGAGCTTCCTGGTGGACAGGACCACGCCTACGGCGCGGATAACCGATTTCACCGCGGTCAATTCCACGGTGGCGGCCGCGAGCGGCCAGGTCAGATCCTCCCTGGATTCTATCATCGGTACGGCCTGGGACGTGGCCGGCCCCGGCGGTAGCGCCGGCAAGCTGGACAGGGTGCTCGTCCACATCAAGCGCCCGGCCGTGGAAAGCGGCCTTTCCCTGCGCTACTGGCGCTGGAACACCCGCACCTGGGACGGCTCGCAGTCGGAGGAAGCCGAGATATACTGGGGCACCTCCACCATACATTTGCCGGGAGTGACGGTTTCCTCCTGGACGCATGCCGTTATGCCTTCATCGGCCGCCTTTACCCACGGCTACTCGTATATACTCCGTTCCCGCGCCAAGGACAGTTCCCTGCCGGCCGGCAACACGCAGCAGATCTACACGCTGGGCGAGTCGTCCTTTACCTTTGTCTGGGACAGCGAGGCGCCGGCCGCGGCCGTTACCGGCTACGAGGACTCCGACGGCAACGGCCGCGTGAACCCCTCCGGGGATCTTGTCCTGACCGGCAGCGCCTCCGATACCCCGGGCGGCGTCAGCGGGGTGGGCAACCTTAGGTTGCAGATAGGCAGGCTGGAGGGCCTGACCACGTATTACTGGACGGGCCTGGCCTGGTCCGGCACTCCCTCCGAGTTCGAGCCGGACGCCTTCATCGCCCCGAACTGGGACTACACGCTGCCCGCCGCTAATATAGTTTCGGACCAGAAGTACATGCTGTCGGTGCGCGGCATAGACAACGCCGTTCCGCCCAACTCGGGCGCTTTCGGTGCCGCCATGGAAGTGATAATAGACACCACGCCGCCGTCCGTGCTGATCACTTCACCGACCGCCCTGGCGCAGCGCGCCCCCTTTACCATTTACGGCACCGCCAATGCCGACCTGGCCGGCCACGACCAGACCTATATCCGGGTGTCCACCGGCACCGGCGGCAACACGCGCTACTGGCTCGCCCCGTCGTGGACCGCCGACGTCAACGACCCCGCCATCTGGATACAGACCGCCAGGCAGGGCGATACCTCCTGGTACTACACCTTGCCCGGGACGATGCTGGCCAATGACAGGGTTTACACGGCCTCCGTAAGGGCCAGGGACTACGCAGGCAACTACTCGACGGCCTACTCCACCTATGTCTTTACTTACGACGCCGTGGCCCCGTACGTGGCTGTTTCCTTCCCGCAGCAGAACGCGGTCTATTCCCGCGTGAAGCTTTCCACGCCCATGGCAGGTGTTTCCAACCAGGACGATCAGACTGAAACCTATTCCAAGGTCAGCGCCGTCCTGCTGAAGATCAGCAGCGGCACGCTCTGCTTCGACGGTGCCGTCTTCGGCGCCTGCCCGTACTGGCTGCCCACGGCCGGAGCTCCGTCCGCCTGGACCTATGACGACGCGGACCTGGACTTCACCGGCAATATGCAGTACACGGTGGACGCCAAGGCCGTGGACTATGCCGGTAACGAGTCCGTGCCGGTCCCGGTCACTTTCAAGTTCGACGTCCAGAAACCGACTGCCGCCGTCACCTGGCCCCTGGCCGGCTTTACTACCGGCTTCGCCTATATCTCCGGTACCGCGGCCGACTTCGCGGAGACCTTCAGGGCCGGCCTGGGCACCTATACCGTCAAGGTGGCGCTGGAGCGCCTCAGCGGCGCGGAGCTGGGCTGGTGGGACGGCACTAGCTTTGCCTCGCCTAACCCCGCGTGGTACGAGGCCAGCCTCTCCACGTTCGGCGTCAACGCGGGCAAGTTCACCTACGCGCTGCCGGCGGGCCTGAAGGGCGAGCTCGAGGACCCGCTCAAGCAGAACTCCGTCTACCGCATAGTGCCATGGTCTTACGATCTGGCTCTGAACCCGGAATACGGCCCCGCCCCGGGCCAGCCGGTGGCCGCCGATATACCCTCCGGAACCGGGGTTACCGTAAGGTTCGACAATAAGCAGCCGTGGAGCGCTTTCACGCTGCCTTCCCAGCCGTCGTACAATTCCCTGCCGGTCATCGGCGGCACCTCGCAGGACAATCTCGCAATAGCGGAGACCAGGATAACGGTTTTCCTGATCGACACTGACCGCTATTATGACCCGGCGCTGCCCGGGGCCTGGTCTCCTACCGGCCAGACCGAGGCCCAGGCCCCGTGGCTGCCGGTGCAGGAGACCATACACACCGACTCCTCCACCTGGACCTACGACATACAGAATTCCACCTGGAGCAGCGGCTTCACCTACAGGATACGCGCCAAGTCCCGGGACACCGCGGGCAACTGGGACAGCGTCTACTCCACCGCGACCTTCGTCTACGATACCCAGGCGCCCGTTTCGTCGGTGACCTTCCCTTCCAACGGCCTGCACGTTAACTACTACCTCGGCACCCTCACCGGCACCGCCGCCGATAGCGGCGTCTCCGGCCTGAACCAGGTGTCGGTGTACTTCCAGCGTCAGTCCGACGGCTGGTATTGGAACGGGGGCGACTGGGCGTCGGGAGAGACCGCTTTCAACGCCAGCCCGCCTTGGAACTCCTGGACCAGGGTCGTTTCCGACGCCATGTTCACGGATAACGACGGGGAACTTTTTCACATCTGGACCAACGCCAGGGACGCCGCCACCAACGCGGAGGGTTACGGGATCAAGTCGTCCTTCGTTTATGATATTTTCCGCCCTACGGCCGCCATCTCTTATCCGTATAACGGCGGCTATATCAGCGAGACCGGCAGCGTTGCAGGCGGCTCGTATGACAAACCTAACGGCATGGTGCGGGATATCTTAGTGCGCGTCAGGCAGACCAATAACGCGTACCCGAACTATAACCAATATTACAGCGTCAACGGCTCTTCCTGGACCAGCGACAATACCGTCAACAGCGTGCTGGCCAACGGCACGCTGAGTTCCGGCGCCACCTGGTGGCAGCTCAGCGCGGCCCCCTGGGAGAGCGGCGAGATCTACGAGATCGACGCCTGGGCGGTGGACAGGGCAGGTAACTACCAGCTGGTCTATGCCACGGCCTCCAACGTGAAAGCCGACTTCACCAGCCCGGTCTCCACGGTCACTTTCCCGCTGCACGGCGCGGAGATACATACTGAGTTGACGGTCATCTCCGGCTCCGCCAAGGATTACGCGGGCACACTAGAGAAGGTGCGGCTATCGTATTTCAAATGCGACAATTCAGCCTGCGGCACAGGCCTCTACTGGAACCGCGCCGCCATGGCCTGGAATTCTGCCTCGGAACTGTTTTACGACGCCACGGTGAACGGCGCGGACGACACCTGGCAGGCCGTCGGCGCCTCCACGCCCACCTGGTATACGGAGATGACCGGCGTGGAGTACCGCATCTTCGCCCAGGCGGTGGACTTGGCTAACAACGTGGTGACCAAGCCGGGCCAGGCCCTGCCGAATTCGCCGCTGATACAGTTCAAGCTTTATCCGCCGCCCCCGGTGTCGAATATCGTGACCCCGGCGGCCGGGGTGCCTCACTACAGGACGGACACGATACCGTCCATCATAGGCACGGCGGTTTACGCCACCACCGTTGCGCTGCGCATCACGGATTACGGCCCTGACCTGAAGGAGGGTGATGGCAACGACGATCTGGCTTGGAACGGCGTGTCCTGGGTCTCCACCTCCGCTTTCACCGGCTACGTCGGCGTGGACACCTTCCCGATGCCCGGCTGGACGCTGACGCTGCCGTCCTGGAGCGGCAACCGCCGTTACCGCGTGCTCTCCAAGGCCTCCAACGTCAACGGTCTTAATGAGATTCCCGCCTCCGGGCGCGAGATGATAATAGACCCGTCAGCCCCCACCGCGGGCGTGACCACGCCTGACAAGCTATACCTGCGTTCGCTGACGGCGCTGGCAGGCACCGTGGCCGACACGGCCCCCGGCACGGTGGTTTCCGCCTACTTCAAGGTGAAGCGGCAGGCTGAGGAGAAATACTGGAACTGGCAGGCTTCCACCTTTACCGCCGACGCCGGCCAGTATACCCGCCTGCCGGCTTCGCTGGCCTGGAACGACGAGCTCAAGACCGGCCTCGTCAGTTACACCACCGACTATTTCGTTTCCGGCGCGGCTTTCGAGGCCGGGCAGACTTATCTCGCAGAACTGACGGCCGCTGACAGGGCGGGCAACAGCGGTTCGGCCGTGGCCTTCCAGTTCACCATAGACGTGGCCTCGCCCACCGCCCGCATCCTGGTACCGACCGACCCCGACGACAGCGGCGTGGGGCAGGTGCTCTCGATCTCCGGCACCGCCTCCGATAATTTCGCCAACTCCGAAGTCTATATCGCCTTGCAGCAGCTGGGCGAGCCGCCGCTCTGGTACGACGGAAACGGCTTTTTGGCCCCGGGCGCGGACCCGCTCTGGATCGCCCTGAAGGGCAATCCCAGCGGCTACCTCTCTGCCAACGCTACCTACTGGGCCTACGCTCCGGCCGGCCTGGATAACCGCTTTACTCCCGGCTCCAGCGGCCTCAGCTACCTGGTGCTGGCCAAGGCGCGCGACGTGGGCAGCAATGAGCAGGAAACTTTCTCCGTGGGGGTTTCCTCGCTGGTGATCAAGGTGGACAAGATGCCGCCGAGTTCTCTTTTCACCCTGCCGATGGATGACCTGGACGGCGTCAGCGGGCGTTATAACTCAGCCAACCTCGCCAAAAGCGCTAGCTCCAGCCGCCTCTACGGCTCGGCGGACGACGCTTTCTACGGCGTCAATAACGCCGGCGTCGCCTACTCTATGGTCCGCCTCTCCTACCTGGACGGCGCCACTACCTGGTACTGGGACCCGCCCGCTTTCACTACGGCCGTTTCGTCCGAGGCCGCCTGGCAGCCGGTCTCCGTGTCTTACGTGGGCCCGGCCTGGAGCTGGATCTACCTGCAGGACGTAGCCTGGCCCGCCGGGGACCGCGAGTACAAGGCCGAGGTGCGCAGTATGGACGCCGCGCTGCCGGCCACCGGTTCCGGCGACGGCAACTGGGAGGACCCGCAGACCCGCGGCGCTAACGTCCGGTACTTCGTTATAGACGACACGCCCCCGTCCGTGCTGATCACCACCCCGGCCGTGTACGCCGTGCGCCATCTGCCCGGGGTGGGGGGCACCGCCTCGGCCGACATCTCAGGCTTCAGTCGCGCCGAACTCCGCATCTCCACCGGCACCGGAGGCGCTGAGCGCTGGTGGAACGACGCTACCGGCCTCTGGCAGGCCACCGCCAAATGGATCACCGCCACGACCCGCCTGGGAGACACTTCCTGGTATTACACCATAGACCCCGCCATGCTGCGCGACGACGCCGCCTATACGGTGGTGGCGCGGGCGCTGGACTACGCCGGCAACTACTCCTCCGCCTACTCTACTTATACTGTAACGTATGACATAACGGCCCCCCTGGTCTCGTTGTCCCACCCGGCCAACCTGGTCACCTATTCCGAAGTGCTTAAATCCACCCCGGTGGCCGGCACCGGCTCCAATAACCAGAGCGCGGCCTACACCGGACCCAGCACCGCGGCTGTGGCGATAACGGACCTCAAAACTTCACAATGCTTCGACGGCAGCGTTTTTGCCGCCTGCGGCGCCTCCATCTGGCTGCCGGCCCAGGGGACGCCCGAAAACTGGACCTTCAACGATCCGGACCTGGCCTTCATCAGCGACCGCCCGTACAGGTACGAGGCCCGCGTCACGGACCCGGCCGGGAACAATTCCGCCCCGGCCCAGGTGACCACCTGGTTCGACACGGACAAGCCCACGTCCACCGTGCTCTCTCCGTCAGAGGAGTTTGTGAATGCGATCCCCTCCGTTTCCGGAGAGGCCAGTGACGAACTGGGCGGCCAGAAGGAATTCGAGGCCAAACTGGGCACCTATACCGTAAAAATAGCCATCCAGCGCGTAGGCGGCAACTGGTGGAACGGCGTCAACTTCACCGATTCTTCCCAGCCGCTCTGGTTCGAGACTAATGTACAGACCTCCTCGGAGGAATCCTATAAGCCCTGGACTTACGACCTGCCGGCAGGCCTGCAGACGGTGATCTCGAACGCCGGCCGAAGAAATTACCGCTTCGTCACCTACGCCTACGACCTGGCCCTGAATAAGGAATTCGGCCCGGCCGCCGGCGAGCCGCAAGGCGCCGACATCCCCGCCGGCGCGGGCAGGGTAGTGCAGTTCGACAACGCGGTCCCGGTGGCGGTGGCTACCTTCCCGGTCAATACTCTCGCCTATTTCAGTGTCCCTTACGTTTACGGCGTGGTCACCGACACCGGCACCATCGACGGCGTCAAGGTACTGGTCAAGGCCCGCGGCAACTACAACGCGGTCTGGAAGGGCACCTTCGCCAACGAGATCGGCGACTGGGACACCAGCCCCGTGACGAAGTACGATCTCTGGCACGACGCCGTCTACAGCAACGGCGCCTGGCGCGTGCAGCTGCCTTCCCTCTCCCCGGTTAATAACTCAAAGATTTCGGTCTGGGCCCGCGGCTACGACCGGGCCGGCAACTGGCAGCCCCTGCCCTCCAACGTGCAGATAGACAACAACCTCAATGCTGACGGGTCGGCCGCCTACTACTTTACTTTCGACAATACTATCCCGCTCACCGGCGTCACCGCCCCCGATTATTACGCCGTGGCCGCGGCCACCGGCATGCTGCGCGGTACCGCCTACGACCCTGTTACCGGCGGCGAGCCCAGCGGCGTGAACACGGTAAAGGTCCGCATGAGCCGCTCCGACGGCCAGTATTGGGATTACTTCGGCGGCGCTTGGGGCGTCGCCAGCGGTTTCCACGACGTCGAAACGCTGGTGGCCGGCGACTGGACCAAGAGCCTGCCCACCTCCTCTCAGGAGGACGGCTACCAGTACTACGTCAACCAATACGCGGTGGACCGCGCTTTTAATAACCAGTCCGGCGCCTACGTCTCCACGTTCACTTTCCTCGTCGACCTGTCCACGCCGGCCTCGAAGATCACCTTCCCGGCGCACAACAGCTTCATCGGCGCCGTGCCGGCCATCACCGGCACCGCGGACGACTCGGTGGAGAATCTGAAGGCCTGGGTTTTCCCGCGCGGCTATGAGGCCGGCATCAGCACCTTCGGCGTGGCCGTGGAGCTGGCTATGCAGCGCCTGACCGACGGGCTGTGGTGGGACGGCTCGAACTTCACGCAGGCGTCCCGCCAGTGGAAGACGGCCGTCTACGCGGGGGCTTCGTCGGGCACCTGGACCTATAACCTGCCCGGCGGCGCCATAGCCGACGGCACCACCTATTACGCGATGAGCCGGGTGCGGGATATCCTGAGCCACCTGGAGACGCAGTACACCACCACCTACTTCACCGGCGACACCACGCCCCCGGTCTCCAAGGCGTCCTTACCCAGCGGCGAAATAGGCGGCGTGCCCTCGATCTCCGGCACGGCCTTCGATGCGCCTCCGGGAGAGCTGCTGACTTCCGGGGTGGTTTGCGTGTCCATGAAGCAGGTCACCGGCCCCGGCAGCCCCAGGTGCTTCGACGGCGGCCCGACCCCGACCGGCTGTCCCGGCACGCCCGGTACCGGCAGCAACGATTTCATAGCCTGCCCGGGCGGAGTTTATCCGAACAACCGCATCTGGTTCGCCACGGCCACGCTCTCGGTGAACGCGGATCCCTCGCAGATCAGCACCTGGACCTGGAACACCTCCGGTATCAGCTGGACCAACGAGAGCCAGTACAATGTAATCGCGCTAGCCAAGGACAAGGGCGGCAACCAGCGCTCCGCGGGCGCGCTGGAGACGGCCGACACCAGCTTCCTGCTCAAGACCCCGCAGGCAGACGCTTCCATCGACACGCCGATGGGCCCCGACGACAGGAACTACCGCGCTTCGGACATGCTCAACATAGTCGGCAGCGGCTCCAACCTTAGGGCCGTGGACAGCGTGCAGATCCGGCTGCAGCGCCTGGCGCATCCCGCCAGCTGGTGGCATGAGCCGACGCTCGCCTGGGTGGACTATGACACCTACACCTGGTACAGCAGCGGCGACGGTTCCTGGGTGCAGGCCATAAACGGACCGCTGGCCTTCGCCGTGGATAACGCGTCCTATACGATCACCGTCACGGCCTACAACTCCTCCAACGAGCCCGACCCCTCGCCCGCGGTGCGCAGGACGGTGATAGACAATACCAAGCCGATAGGCTTCGTGCAGGTCCCCAACAAGCCAAACGTCAACGCCATGCCCGTCATCTCCGGTACCGCCACGGACCCGGGCAACATCACGCAGCCTTCGCTGGCCAAGAGCGGCGGCGGCAACGTTTATATCCGCATCAAGGACATCGAGAACGGCTACTACTGGACCGGCTCAAGTTTCTCCGTCAACGCTTCCAACCTCGAAACCAGTTACACGCAGGACACGGTGGTGGCCTGGTCCACGGCTACGGCCGTCAACGCCGCCCTGCGGGACGGGCGCCGCTACCGGGTGCTCTTGCTGCCCAAGGACAAGGCCGGCAATATAGAGAGCAACGAGAGCATTATGGCCGCCTACCAGGTGCTCTTCGACACGTCTCCCCCGTCGGCCTCGTTCGGTTACCCCGGCGACAGGCAGGTGCTGCGCAACCTCGCCGCGTTCACGGGCGCGGCCTATGACCCGATAGGCGTATACTCGCCCAATTACAAGTCCGACCTGCGCGTGGTGGAACTGCAGATCTATGACGAGCAGGCCGACAAGCGCTGGGAGAACGGCTCCGGCGGCTTCGCCATCTCCGCTTCCAGCTTCAATGTCGTTTCCGGCACCGATACCTGGAGCTACACGCACGCCAACCTGGAGACCGCGCTGGCCTCCGGCAAGCATTACGTGATCCAGGTCAGGGCCGCGGACTTCGCCGACAATACGCAGCCCGGCTTCACCGATGTCGTCTCCTCGCGCACGTTCATCTGGGACAGGACCCCGCCCACCTCGGCCATCGCTCAGCCGCTGAACCTCGGCAGGTACAAGCCCTCCGGCCTGACCGGCAGCAGCGCCTTCAACGGCAGCGCTGCCGACGCGGTGCTGCCTTTCGTAGGGATGCGGCTCAGCACCACGCAGGTGCACCTGAGTTACCTCGAGGGCGCCACCACCTATTATTGGACCGGTTCCGCCTTCAGCTCCTGGACCGTCACTTTCGACGGCGCCTGGCAGACGGCGGTGGGCAGCGACACCTGGCGCTATCCTTTTGACGGCGCCAAATGGGTCTCTGACAGGAACTACACGCTGCGCGTGCGCGCCTTCGACAAGGCCGAGCCGATGGGCCCCAACGGCGGCAACGAGCAGGACCCGTGGACCGTGCATTCCTTCATAGTGGACGGCACGCCGCCGGTTTCCAGGGTTTCCACCCCGACAGCCGGCAGCTATATACAGAATTCCCTGGCGCAGATCTCCGGCACCAGCTACGGCGGCGTTTCCGGCCTGGCGGAAGCCCCGGTCGGCCTCCGCGCGCGCATTTCCCACGTCTTGGCCGGCGACACCTATTACTGGAACGGCACCGCCGCCCTGGGCTGGAGTTCCGGCACCATAGTGGACCTGCCGGTGGCTTATACGGCTTCGGCCTCCACGATAAACTGGAGCTACCCGCCGGCCACCTACGACCCGCCGAGCATCTCCACGGACAACCATGTGTATTCGATAGCCGTGGCGGGCCTGGACAAAGCCGGCAACCAGGAGACCTACGCCTCCGTCAGCGTCACGTCCGACTTCAGCTATCCGACTATCAGCATCTCCACGCCCATGGCCGCCGCGAGCGCCTTCTACGGCGGCGACAGGCCTACGGGGCAGTTGCTGGGCAGCTACGCGGACGCGCCGGCCGGCGTGTTGCTGCCGATAAGGACGCAGGTGTCCAATCTCTCCGAGAGCGGGGCCGTGAAGCCCAAATGGGACGGTTCCTCCTGGCAGGTGGTCGCATCCACGTGGCTGGCCGTGATAGACTCCGATCCGGACTGGGCGTTCACCCCGCCCGCGTGGCCGGTCAATAAGCGTTTCCGCGTCGAGCTGTCCGCCGCCGACTATGCCGGCAACCAGACCCCCGAAGGCGCCTTCGTGCGCGAGTTCATCTACGACGTCAATAAGCCGTCCACCACTATCGCCTACCCGTCCTCCGCTTTCCAGAACGCGGCGCAGGCCGGCGTCTTCTCCGGCTCGGCCGTGGACTGGGTGGTACAGCCCGCCACCGAGGCCATGAGCGGCCTGGCCCCCGCCGGTATCGAGGTGCAGGTGGCCGATCCCTCCGGCAATACTTTCAACGGCACCGGCTTCGCCTCCGGCGCCTTCTGGCGCCCCGCCCTGGTCACGCCTTCCGGCGAGTTCACGGACGCCGTGCTGGGCGTCAATATCATCTCGGCCGCCAACTGGGCCTACCCTTCCGGGGCCGACCTGTGGCCGCCCGCGCTGGTGCAGGGTTCTACCTATACGGTGCGCGTCCGCTCGCTGGACCGCTCGCTCAACCTGGAGAGCTACCAGCAGAAGGCCTTCTGCTACGACGCCTCGGCGCCCACGGCCACGATCACGCTGCCCGGCAATTTCGCCTACACCGCCCTGCCGGTGATCTCAGGCACCTTCCTCGAGGAATACAGTAATATTAACCCCGGCGACGGCGTGCAAGTGGCCATACAGAGCGATTCGCTCCTGGAATACTGGAACGGCTCCGGCTGGGACCCCGTCTGGAACGCCGCCGCCCACTGGCGCAACGCCACTGCCGTGGGCGGGGGGGTGTGGAGCCTGGCCGACGCCGCGCTGAACACCGAGTTTGAGGGCCTCAAAGCTTCCAACGCCTCGCTCAAATACAGGCTATACCTGCGCGCCAAGGACCTGGCCGGCAACCAGTCGCGCCCGGGCACCGGCGCCCCGCTTAATCCCGAAGCGGTATTCACGCTGGACCCGGTGGTGCCCGCCTCGCGGGTGACCAGCCCGGCGGCCGGAGCTTATCTCCAGGCCACCATCGCCTCCATAGGCGGCACGGCGTCCGACGCCAGCCTGGGCGTGCCCTCGGACCTGGCGCAGGTCAATATACGCCTTTCGCGCCTGAACGGTTCCTCCACGCGCAGCTACTACGATTGGGGCCTCAATACCTGGACCAGCGCCGAGGGGGTCTGGGTTTTCCGCGCCGTGGACGGGGCGCTCAACCCCTGGACCAAAGCCGTGCCCTCTTCCGCCTTTACCGGCGCAAATAATGGCGACGGCTACCGCTTCGAGGTGCAGTCCGAGGCCCGCGACAATACGCAGCCCCCCAACGGCGGGCCCAACACCGAGGTGCTGTACGCCACTTCCACTTTCCTCATCGACTACAGCACGCCTTCGGCCTCCATACAGCAGCCCGCTCACGCTTCCTTCCTGCGCTCGCTGTCCTCGCTGTCCGGCCTGGCCGACGACCCCGTAGCGGGCGGCGGTATCCCTTCAGGGCTCGATACCATGGAGTACGAGCTGGCCGACACAGACCTCGTCCCCAATAAGTACTGGAACTTCAATACCCGCCAGTGGCAGGCCGGCTACGTCTCCAGCGTTACCGCGGCCTCCGCCAACTGGTCTAACGCGGCGCTGCCGTATAATAACCCGGCCGGCGCCGATACCTGGGCCGTCGGCCGCTCCAGCGCCGCCTTCGTGCTGAAGGTGAAAGTCTCGGACCGCGCCGGCAACTACTCGGGCTTCTCCGTCAACCAGTCCTCTTTCACGCTGGACCTGCTGCCGCCCGATTCCCAGATCTCCTCGCCGCCCACGGAGAACGGATTCTACCTCGAGGTGAGCAGCATTGCCGGCACCGCCTACGACTACAACGCCGGCATCGCCGAGTTGCGGCTGCGCGTGCAGCAGGACATCTCGCAGGCCCCGGAGAACACCTGCTCCGACACCGGCAACAACGGCTACTACTGGAACGGCGCCGGCTGGCAGAACGGCGAGTTCTGGCTGTCCGGGATTCCGTACAACCCGGGGGACAATTCCTGGAACTTCGACGCTTCCGGCGTGGTTTTCAGGGCTTATTGCTACTATGTCCTCAAATCCAGCGCCTCCGATAACGTGGCCAACGGCGAAGACACGTGGGGCTCCCGCCGGTTCCGCTTCATGCCGCCGCCCGCCGGCACGCGGGTGCTGGTGCCCGAAAATCTGAAGTACTACAAGAATCTCACGCAGGTCAGCGGCACCGCCAACGCCGACACCAAGCGCCTGGGGCTGGAGATACGCCGCCTGACCGACGAATGGTACTGGAATTTCGGGAACTCCTCCTGGCAGGTCGCCCTGTCGAGCGTTTCCATCACCCCTTCCGGCGGCAACTGGAGCCTGGGCGCTTCTCTGCCGCCCCTGGTCAGCGGCTCCTCCTACTCTTTCCGCTCCGTGGGCATCAGCTACTCCGATATTTACGAGCTGGGCCCTGTGATAAACACGGTTTTCTTTGACACCGAAAAGCCCGCGGCCGGAGTGCTGCTGCCGGCCGCCGGGCAGTCTTACTATAACGCGCTGCCGCGCCTCGGCGGCGGCGCCCAGGACCCGCCGGGAACCACGCCGCCGGCCGCCGGCGTCAGTAAGGTCTGGGCCGAACTCTGCGCGCTAAACGGCGCCGATTCGGGCAAGTGCTGGGACAACGCCGCCTCCGCCTTCACTGCCGCCTGGAACCAGGCCGGCAACCAGGCCGTCTATTACGTGGCCGCTTCCACCTGGGAGTACACGGTCTCCTATCCCACCGCGGCCTACGTCAACGGCGTGCAGTACAGCGTGCGCGCCAAGGCGCTGGACAACACCTACGACAACAGCGCTTTCTCCGGCACTGAGTCCGACTTCTCCGTGCCCGTCGCCTTTAGTTACGACGTCACGGCGCCGACGGCGGTAGTCACTTCGGTTTACTCTGGCCAGCGGCGTTCCGGAGTAAGCGTGGCCAGCGGTACGCTGTCCGAAGAGGCCGTGCTGGCCAACAGCATAGGCTATCAGCCCGGCCTGCAGATACAGGACGTCAAGGTGCGCTTGCGGGACAATGACCTTAACCTCTACTGGAACGGTTCCGGCTGGGGCGGCGACTCCGGCGTCTGGGCGGCGGCTGCCGTCCACCAGTCTTCCTGGTCCCTGGCCGCGATGCCAAACTGGGCCCCCGCCGGTTCCTACACTCTCTGGGCCGAGGCTGCCGACAAGGCCGGCAACGCGCAGGCCGGCTTTGCCGGCAACGGTTCCTCCGTCACCTTCACCACCGACCGCACCGCGCCGCAGGTGGCCGTGCTGCTGCCCGCCGCCGGCGGCAAGATCTCTTCCGTGGCCTCGGTCTCCGGTACCGCCAATGACCCGGACTGGGCCACTAATTCCGGCATAGCCGGGGCCGCCAACGTGCAGGTGCAGGTCTCCTACCTGTCCGGCACGGTGACCTACTATTACGACAACGCCAACTCTTTCACGGAGACCGAGGCTTGGTGGCCGGCCAATATCTGGACCCCGCTCGGTCCCTCTTCCGGTACCTGGGTTTACAGCCCCGCCGGCCTCTCCGCGGCCATGGTCCCCGACAAGGTGTACCGCTTCAGCGCCCGCGCGCAGGACAACGCCATCCCCGTGCCCAACCCCGCGTCGCTCGGTGATAACGCGGTCAGCAACGCCAACGTCGTCTACGACGTCACCAAGCCCGTTTCCCGGATCACCGATCCGCTCGACGGCGCCAAGCGGCGTTCGCTGGCGCTGATCACCGGCACCGCGCAGGACAACCTGGCAGGCATCTCCTCGCTGGGCCAGATCAGGGTCAGCATCTCGCAGCTCGCGCCCGGCACCGACAAGTGGGACGGCCTCTACCCCGGTTCCTTCGCGCCCGGCGCCGAAGCCTTCCGGCCTCTCAGCGCGCCTTCGCTGGACGCCTCTTATGACGGTTTTAACTGGGCGTTCAACGCCCCGACGCTGCAGGACGGCTATGTCTACCGCGTCGGCGTGCAGACCCTCGACGACGTGACGCCCCCCAACACGGAAACCGCCGTGCAGTACGTGACGTTCACCTACGACACGACGCCGCCCGCGGCCGCCGTCACCTACCCGGTGGCGCTGCCGGACCCCCGCGGCAACCTGAAGGCGCTGGCCGCAGTTTCCGGCACCGCCTTCGAGCAGTTCGCCATCAAGTCCGCCTCGATCTCGGTGCAGGAAGCCGACACGCTCTACTACTACGACACGCAGACCTCCACGTTCAGCTCCGCCGCCCCGAAGTGGATAACCGCGATTATTTCCGGCGCCGGCCCCAACTATACCTGGAGCGCCGCCGCGCCCCCGCTGCTGGATAATAAGAACTACAACATACAGGTGCGGGCGGACGACGCGGCCGGCAACGAACTCGTGCCGCCTTCCGCTACTACGGTGCGCTATGACATAACGCCGCCGGTCGCCCAGGTGGTTTCGCCCGCGGACGGCAGTTTCCTGAACCGGCTGACATCGGTGGCCGGCAACGCCGCGGACCAGAACTCCAACGGTTCCGGCCTGGCCGGCACGCAGCTCAGGATACAGCGCAGCAACGGCGACTACTGGAACGGTTCTACCTGGGGCGCCGAGGCCTGGCTGTCGGCCGTCGCCGGCTCGCCCTGGACCAAAGCCGCCCAACTGCCGCCTTCCGACAACGCCGCCGGCCTGCAGGACGGCGTGCTCTACACGCTGACCGCGCGTTCCTACGACGTGGCCGGCAACACGCAGAGCGTGATCCTGGGCGGCAATTCTTTCCGCTTCGACGTTTCCAGCCCCACAGCGGGCGTGCTGCTGCCGCTCAACGGCGTCCGCTACGTTTCGCTGCCGCTCATCTCCGGCACCGCGAACGACTCTTTCAACGCGGACTTCCCGCGCCTGCGCGTTTACGACATGCCGCTCAATAAGTACTGGATGGACGGCACCGGCGACTGCGGCGGCATCCCCCTGCCCGGCTGGGTGGACTCGGCCTGCTCCGCCTTCCCGGAGATCTGGAACGTGGCGCTGGACTCTTCGTCCGTGGCCGGCGTCTTTACGTGGAACTACGACTCCGCCGCCCTGCTCTGGCCCAACCGCGACGGCGAGCTTCGCGTGGAGGCCAAGGCCCTCGACCGCGCCGGCAACTACTCCGTCGCCGCCTCCACGTTCAGTTTCGACAACGTGCGGCCGGCTTCCCGCATCACTTACCCGCCGGCCGACGGAGTGTTCTATTCCTCGATGGCCGCTATCTCCGGCACCTCGTATGACCTGACCTCGGCGATCAACGACGTGCGCATCCGCATCTGGTACCTGGCCGGATCGGCCACCTATTACTGGCAGCCCACCGCGCCGCACTGGTCCGCCTCCGATACCGGCTGGTGGTCCATCTCCGGAGCGCCCGGTTCCAAGGACAACACCAATCCCTGGTCGTACACCAACTCGGATTTCATCAACCCCGGCCTCAATAACTTCGCCTGGCGGGAGGGCACGCACGACGGCGGCAACGGTAAGACCTTCTACGTGGTCACGCGCGCCGCCGACGCCACCACCAACCAGGAAGTGGAGCTGAGCACGCGCAACTTCGTGTTCGATAACCTGCCGCCGGTTTCCGCCCCGGTGCAGCCCGGCGTGGACACCGCCTATAATAACCTGCCGCTGATCTGGGGCACCTCGGTGGACGCCTCCACCTCGGTGGCCTCCGTCAGGATCTCCATCCTGAGCGAGGACCAAACCGGCGGGGCCAAGTACTTCGACGGCTCGGCTTTCGCCGCCGACGGGGAGACCTGGCTGCCCATCGTGCCGTCCAACCTGTATCCCTCTTCCTGGACTTACACCAACGGCCTGCTGGCCTTCTCCACCGGCCACCACTACGTGATCAAGTCCTCGGCCACGGACTTTATCGGCAACGTGCAGAACATCCTGGGGGCGTCCCGCTTCCTCTTCGACCAGACCGAGCCGCAGTCTTCCGTGCTGGTGCCGGCCAACTCCGTGGTGCGCGAGGACGACGCCACGCTGGTGGGCGGTTATTCCGACCCCGATTTCACCTCAGGCATAGACGGCAACGGTTCCGGCGTGTACCCTAGCCTCCCGTGGCACCGCGGCGACGTGGAGATAGCCGTTTTCCGCGACACCGCTCCCTACATGAGCGCCTCCGGCCCGCTGATCTACGGCTCCGGCACCGGCTGGGATGAATCCGGCTATTTCTGGAACGGCTCCACCTGGTCCGCGGTTTCCGGCGGCCCGCTGTGGGTGCAGGCGCAGTTCGACCCGCCGAACTGGCAGTACGCCGGCCTGGTCTGCGACGACGACGCCGAGCGCGCCGCGCATACCTGCTGGCGCCGCGGTGACGCTTACGTCTCCTGGGTCAGGGTCACCGACAACGCGGGCGTGACGCAGACCAGTCTGTCGCAAGGCCCCAAGTTCTACATCGCCGCACCGGCCAAGAGTTTCCTCGTAAGCGTGGCTCCCGCCGACAACCCGATGGACGCCGGCGACATCGTCAACGTGACCGTAGAAGCCAAGGACGCCAGCGGCGGCGCCGGCGAGACGGCCCGCGCCTATATCGGCACCGTTACCTTCCACATGGACCTGCCCATAGACGGCCCCGAGGTGATGGGCAGCGACGACGCCAACGCCATCGACGAGGCGCACGGTCTCCCCATGCAGTACAAGTTCGAGACCGGCGACTACGGCCTGCGCACCTTCCAGATGCGCCTGCGCAAGAGCGGTAACCGCGTGATGAGCGTCGTGGATAAGTACACTCCGAGCATCAACGGCACGCTGGCCGCCCTGGTCAACACGATGCCGGCCGAGAATATACAGGTCATCGCCGACTACGACCCCGCCGGCGAGCAGCCCGCGCCCGGCACCCAGAGCGGCAAGACCGGCGAGCCCCGCAGCAAGCTGGCCGGCGCCAGCGTGCCCTTCCTCGTGCAGGTGACCGACAAGTACTGGAACCTGGTGCCGTCGTCTTCCGTGGTGCTGAACGTTTCGGACACCGACAACAATAACTCCGCGGTTAGCCCCGACGGGCCGGCGTCTTTTACCAGTTCCGCTACCATCAACCGGGTTTTCGTCTCGGCCGACGCCGTAGGCTGGAATCTCTCCGTGTCGGGCGCCGTCTCCAGCAAGGTGGTAGTGACGCCCAACACGGCCAAGGGCCTGCTCGCGCTGCTGCCGGGCGAGACCCGCAACCAGGGCAAGTACACCGTGGAACCCAAGGGTAAGGACGGCCAGGTTGCCGACCAGCTGGCCGGCTCCACGTTCACTATCAGGGTCTACGCCGTGGACTCCTACTACAATACCGACGTCTCAACTTCTTTCCCGGTCACCGTGGACATCGTCACCGACCGCTACGAGATCAATCCGGCCACCGGCACGCTGCTGGCCGGCGCCACGGAATTCGTCTTCTCCCCGGTAGTGGCCGGCACGCATACCGTCAAGGCTCAGAAAGCGGCCGCGCAGTATCTCACCGGCGGCACCTCCTATTACATAACGCCGAACACCTTCAGGGCCTGGTGGAACCGGCCGGCCAACCTGCACCTGCTCGCCCCCGGCCAGGAGCTGGAGCCCGGCCTGCCCCCGTATACCGCTAACCCGTCTGGCGGCGGCAAGACCGGCTCGCCCTCCGACCTGGAAGCCGGCGTCACCGTGCAGATGCGCGTCTACCTGACCGACGAGTACTATAACGTGGTGAGCGGGACTACGCCCTTCATGGCGGTCTCGTCCAATACGCCGCAGGTGCAGATAGACTTCCTGAACGACCCGAACATACAGGCGCGCGGCGTGCCCCCGTATCCCACCGCCTACCGCCGCAGCCTCATAGCCGGCGCCACCACTTTCAGCGTCGTGCCGGTCACCCGCAATCAGACCCCCGGCCTGTCGGTCAGGGTGACCGACACGGGCCTCACCGGTACGTTCTTCAGCACCGACACGGTGACCGGCATCGTGGTGGACCCCGCCCCCGCCAAGCACCTGCTGCTGCTCGTGCCCACCGAGGCTCCCGCCGAAGGCGAAGTCGGGGGGGAGAGCGGCACGGCGGGCCCGCTGGTGGCCGGCACCACCTATACCCTCACGGTGCGCTCCGTGGACGATTTCGGCAACCTGGCCAACGACGGGCGGGAGGTAAGGGTCTACTCCAACGATATTTACGCGGTGCACCCGCCGCCCCAGTCGCTGGCCAACGGCATCGCCATCATAGACGGTTTCGTGCCCAGCGCCGCCACCTCCAATTTGGTGATAGACGCGGTGGACAACGACAATATAGAGCCGAAACTCTCCACCAGCACCGACGCCGGCGTTACCGTGACGCCCGGCGCGGCCTCCCGCCTGATCGTGCTGCTGCCCACCCAGAGCCTGGTCCCCGGCAAGGTGGTGGCGCCCTATGGTGTGGAAGGGGCCATCTCCACGCAGACCGCCGGCGTCTACTTCGACGCGCAGATCTACGCGGCCGACTCGCGCTATAACAGGGTGACCGACAACGCCCTGGACAAGACTATGGTGGTCACCACTAACGATCCCTTCGCCGCTTCGCTCGGCACCTTCAGCATGATCGACGGCAGCGCGACGGTTGCCAACATCGCCCTGCGCACGGCCGGCGCCAGGGTCATCACCGCGGCCGACCAGAGCGGCGCGCTGGGCAGCACGCCCAGCGGCGGTTTCCTGCTGGTTCCGAACACCCCGACCAAACTGCGCGCCATGATAGAGGGGGAGGACCGGGAGCCCGGTTCCACCGGCGACGGCCGCTCCGGCGCGCCCGAAGGGCAGCAGGCAGGCTTCCCGTTCACGGTCACGGTCGACATCACCGACTCCTTCTGGAACCTGACTCCGGGCGCCAGCCAGGAGATCCGACTGATCTCCGACGACCCGGCGGCCACGATAGTGCCGGCTTCCCAGATCATCACCGGTTCAGCCACTTTCACCGTAACGCCTATCCGCGCCGGCAGCACCTTGCTGCGCGCCGAGGCGGTGTCTCCCGGCGTGCCGGGCAGCCAGCTCGGGACCGCCGTCTTCGACGTCGCCACCGCCGTCAGCGTGGCGCCCGGCGTGCCCAAGCGCCTGCTGCTGCTGCTGCCCGGAGAATCCTTCAGCCAGGGCTCGGCCACCGGCAAATCCGGCACCGCCGAGGATACGACGGCCGGCAGCACCGATTTCAAGGTGCGCGTCGGCGTGGTGGACGACTATTTCAACCTCGTGCCCGGCCGGCCCGCCGACGTCAAGGTTAACACCCCCACGGACGCCTACGCCCCCGCGGTCAGCACGGTGGCCGTGGATACGGCTTTCGGCTATACCGACCTGATCTACTTCCAGATGCGCCGCGCGGCCACGCATTACCTGACCGCCTCCGACTTCGGGGCTTCCGGCCTTTCGGACGATCCCAAGTCCTCCACGTTCACCGTGCACCCCGACGCGCCGCTGGGCCTGCAGCTCGTGCTGCCCGGCGAGACGGCCTTGCCCGGGTCCGGCGCCTATCCCTCCGGCGGCAAGGCGCTCACCGCCTCCACCCAGACCGCCGGCACCGGCTTCACGGCCACGGTGAACCTGGTGGACCGGTATATGAACGTCTACCAGGGCCTCTCGGTGGGGCCGACCGTTTACCTCGTGACCTCCGATATTTACGACATAGACCCCGACAGCGCGCCGCTGAACTACGGTACGCTGCAGGTGCCGCTGAACCTCGTTACCAGGAACGCCGCCGCCGCGGTTAAGGTGTTCCCGGTAGCGGGCGCCGATAACCTGGTCTGCGTCGGTAATCCCGGCGGGCTTTGCCGCAACGACGACGCGGCGGCCAGGGACTCGTTCAAGGTCTACGCTTCCACCGCGGTGCGCCTCGAGGTGGTGCTGCCCGGCCAGGCGCTGGTGGAGGGTAAGTGCGCCGTCAGTCCTCCTTGCAAGAGCGCGTCGCTGACCTGGCCCGGCCGCAGCGGCCCGCCGGCGGAGCACACCATAGGTTCGGGCGCCCTGTTCGCCAACGTCTATCTGACCGACCTCTTCCACAACAAGGCTACCGACGCGGTGGGCGCCGCCCAGAACACCAACCCGGTGGCCGTGATGCCCGAGGTGCGGCTCACCATGCCCGGCGACCAGAAGACCTCCGCGCCGGCGCCGCAGACCCTTTCCAACGGCAGTTCCGTCTTCTCGCTGGACCCGCGCACCTCCATCAGCAGTTACACCGTGCTGGCGGCCACCACGGCGGCCGCCGCGGCCTCCTATAGCTCCGGCATCTCCACGCTGACCGTCAACCCCGGTCCTGCCGCCAGCATGACTATGACCGTGGCCTCCACCTATGTGGTGGCCGGCGCGCCTTTCTCGGCGCAGCTCTACGTGAAGGACGCCTACGGCAATATTTGTTCCACCGGCCCCAATGTCTACCTGGGCACAGCCACCTTCGTGGTCACCGACCAGGTCAGCATGCTACAGGACCCGTCGCTGGCCGCGCCGACCACAGCGTATTACACCTCCGACTTCGGCGTAAAGACCCTGTCGAACTGGTTCACGCTCAAGAAGGCCGGCCCCGACACTGTTTCCGCGCACGACTCCCTGCTGCCTGCCATAGCCGTGGCCCCGCCGCTGGAAGTGTTCGTGCTGCCGGGTCTGCCCAGCGTGTACCGTGTCCTGCCCAATAGCGACCTGGAAGTTCCCGCCGGCACGCTGCTGTCCCCGGGGCTGCAGGAGCTTACAGCCCAGCTGACCGACGCTTTCGACAACAATATCTCCTCGGCCGGCCTGCCCGCGCAGGTCATGATGGGCGAGGTTTACGGTTCCACAGGCACCCTGTCCTATTACGACGGCGCGGCCTGGCAGGACGTCGGCGTCTCCACCCTGGTCTATACCGACGCCCAGGGCCGCGTGGGCGTTTCCACCGCTATCGCCTACCAGGTCTCCAGCCGGGCCGGCGACTGGGCCCGCGTCTGGATCGGCACCACCACCCTGAACCCTTCATCGTACCCCACCTACGCGTCCGCCAGGCAGAACATCAGCGGCAGGCTGACCACCACGGGCGGCACGCCGACCAAGCTCATATATATATCAAGCCAGGCCGAGGCGCTAGTAGGTATCCAGGAAATGGCCGCGGTGGGCGCCGCTTTCACCGTAGAGCGCCGCGACGACTTCGACAATGTTACCAAGCAGGGCGAGACCGGCGTCTATCTGAGCCTTCCGTCGGAGCAGCAGGCGGTGCATACCGGCCTGGGCCGCGTTCTGGCCACGTTCGGGAATATCGGCGACTACGGTTTCCGCGACGAGTTCGACACCCAGTTCATCAACGCGGTGATCATACCGCCCAATAAGACTTTCGCGAAGTTCCGCTATCACGACAGGACGGCGTCCTATTCCGGCACTTCCCCTGCGGCCAATACCTTCGAGGACGGCCGGCCCGGCTACTGGCAGCTGGAGGCCCGCTCGGGCACGATGCAGCCGGCCATACACCAGCTGCGCGTCAACCCGGCCCAGGTGGCCAAGGTCGCCTTCGGCAACGACCCCAGGTCCATGACCGCCGGCAAACTGACCGACAGGTTCGGCGAACTGCAGGTCTTTAAGGCGGAACTGCGGGACATGTTCGACAACCCGGCCGTCGCCACGGCCCCGGTGCAGGTGGCCCTGTCTACCCATACCCGCCAGCCCTCGCTGATCAACGACTCCTTCGCGTTCTCCACGGCCAGCGCGCTGTCCGGCGCCTTCCCGCCTGTGTTCGCCTCCACGGTCTCCGCTATCCAGATCCCGCTGGACGGCTACACGGCCACTTTCTATTACCTCGACACCACCGCCTCTTCGGTCTACGCCTCGTCGATGACGCCGGTGCGGCCCATCGTCAAGGTGGAGGTGCCGGAGCGCGAGGGCTGGGCTTCTTCCACCCAGTCCGTGACCATCATGCCCGACCTGACCTATCGCGTGAATGTCAGCTACAACGCCGGGCAGGTACTCACGGCCGGCGCCACCTCGCAGATGTTCCAACTGTCGATAGAGGATCATTACGGCAATCCTACCCCGGTGGCCAGCGGCCAGGAGGACGCCCTGGGCGCCGGTATAGCCTTCTCGCTGGCCTCCGACTCGGCCGGCCAAGTAAAGTTCTCCTCTCCGGACCCCGACGCCTTCGCCGCCCAGCCCGGTTCGGCCAGAATGTTCCTCGGCCAAGCCACTACCAGCTTCTACCTGATAGACACCCTGGTTTCCGACCCAACGCACCAGCTGCTTATCAATACGACCCAGTCCAAGGGTTGGCTGCCGGCCGTCTCTTCCTACACCGTCACCCCGGCCTCTCCGGACCATGTCCTCTTCTACACCCCGCAGCGCCGCCTGGTGGCCGGCACCACGGTGCAGTACGCCGACTATACCACGGACCTTGCCACGCCTACCGTGGTCACAGTGGCTCTCAAGGACGCGTACGATAACAACACCACTACCAATACGCAGGTCACCGTGCGCCTGTCCGCCCTGCGCAACAGCACCTACGGCGGCATAGACCCGTCCACCGCCACCGTCTCTTCCAATCCCAGCTGGAAGCTGCTGCTGACCAACCCGCTTGACCTGGACATCCCGGCCGGCTACTCTTTCGCCAACTTCTATGTCTGGGACACGATAGTGGGCACGGCCGCCATCACGGCCAACGCTTATATCTCCGCAGGCAATATCACCCTGCCCCAGGTTTCCCAGGACCAGTACATCACGCCCAGCACGGCCGCGTACTTCACCCTGCACCACACGTACACGATAGCCAGCCCGCTGCGCGTGCAGACCCCCGGTTATATAACGCTGCGCGCCCGCGACCAGTACGGCAACGTGGCAGCCGGCGACCCGGTGAACGGCCGGTACTACACCGGCAAGATCAACATGGTCACCAATTCCAAGGGGTCGGCCGACCTGCGCGACTATATCACCAACGCCACCGATTACACCTTCGTGCCGGCCGACCGCGGCGAACGCACCCTGATGCTTTACGACACGATGGTGGAGACGCTGCGTATCAACGTTACGGACTACCAGCGCCCCGGAGTCTTCGGCCACACTTCCGACAACGGCCGCGGCCTGCCGCAGGGCTCCAGCGCCGACCTGGTGCTGTCGGGCCTGGTGATCAACCCCAGGGACATGGCCCCCGAGGACCCGCTGCCCGTTTCCAAGACCTCTATCGGCATCAGCAAGAACGCCATCTACCAGGGCGACGGCGTGATAGCCGACATTCCCGCCCCCGTGCCCATGCTGCGCCTTACGATGCAGACGCAGCCGGTGGGCTCGCCGCCCGCCTACCTCAAGTCGGTGCAGCTCAAGAGCTCCGGCACGCTGTCCTACTCCGACATCGTGGAGATCGGCATGTACGCCGACAACCCGTCCTCCGGCCAGCTGGGCCTCTTCGACGGCGAGACCGCGCTGGGCGCCCCCCCGGTGGATATCTTCATGTCCAGCGGCACCTGGGACCCCGGCCTGATGGGCTGGAAGTTCGAGGACCTCAATACCAAGGTCTCCACCGCCGCCATCGTCTCCGACACGGCCCGCAACTTCTTCTTCGCGGTGCGCATGTCCACCGTGGCGGCCACCCCGCGCAGCTTCGCGGTGGCCCTGGACAACCCGTCGTTCGTGGTGCTCAGCTCCACGTTCGTGGGCGTCGCCTACAACAACTTCCCGATCGTCACCGCCACCTCGCCGGTGCGCAACCAGCCCGCCACGGTGCTGGTCCAGGCCCGGGATATCGGCGCCTGGTGGCAGGCCGGCGTGGACGCGGGCCAGTACGATTACGTGGAGCAGGGCACCGAGCGCGCCGGCTTCCTGGCCATCAGCGCCTGGACCGACAATTTCATCGGCACGATCAAGTCGTTCAGGATCATCAAGACCGGCACCGGCTCCGGCCAGGACCTCAAGAGCGTGCGCCTGTTCCTCGACGACGGCGACGGGGAGTTCGGCCAGGCCATCGATAAAGAGGTCACGGACCCGGCCAACCCGCCCACGTTCAACCCGGCCGACCCCGGCACCTATCTGCTGCCGCTCTACAACCCCGGGCTGGACGGCGCCGTCTCCATAAGCACCCGGACCTACTTCGTGGTCTACGAGTTCCAGCCCGACGCGGTCCCGAACATGACCCACGGCGCGCGCCTGGAAAACTCCGGCGTCAGCCTGATCGACGGCGTCGTGGGCGCCTTCACGCCGGTGGCCTCCTCCACCGTGCCGCTGTACGCCACCGCCGACCTGGTCAACCTGGTGGACGTTAACCGCGCGGCCCCGAACGACTTCAGCAAGCCCTCTTTCGTCACGCAGAACGACGTCAACAAGCCGGTGGCCCGCCTGACGATGAAGGTCACCGACACCATCGGCTCGGCGGTCTGGCGCGGCCTGAAGCTGGACCGCTGGGTGACCGCCTCCGAGAACGGCGGCACGGACGCCTGGAACATGGTCACCGACGTCAAGCGCATCAGCCTCTGGCACGATTCCACCGGCGACGGCCTGCTGCAGACCACCACCACCGTAAAAGACACCGAGGTGGTGCTGCTGGGCGCCAACACCCGCAACTTCCCCTACGACACGCTCAAGGCGCCGCTGGTCTCCACCGACACGGTGATCCGCGTGACCGACATCCAGAAGTTCTTCCCGTCGGACAGCCCCTTCCCGATGGCGCCCGGCCGGCTGATCATCAACGACGCCCAGCCCGATCCCGCGCTCAAGGAAGTCGTCTACTACGCTTCCGTAGACGTGCTGACCAACTCTTTCGGCAACCTGACGCGCGGCGCCGAGGGCACTACCCAGGTGGAGTGGTCCAGCGGCACCGTCATCTCGGGCCAGGCCGTGCTGCCGCTGATCGGCGACGGCACCAGCCTCGACGGCCAGGCGATCTTCTCCGAGCCCCGCGACTATTTCATCACTTACGACATCGACCCGCTGGCCAACGTTTCCAACTTCTCCTACCTGGGCATGGCGATGCGCAGCACGGACTACTTCTATATCGAGGCGCCCAAACTGATGAGCCAGGCCAACGTGGGCGTGACGGCTCCGGGCAAGACGCTGTCGCTGGTGGGCCGCGTGAACGAGTACGCCGACTCGGTCATAGTCACGGCTTCGGACACTTTCACCGGGGATAACCTGCAGCAGCAGGCCGTCAACCAGCCTATCCTGGACTTCACCATGAAGACGGACGTGGCCGACGCGATCTGGCGCTGGATGCTGGTCTACGCCACCGGCACCGCCGTCCGGGACGGCACCGCCGTGCCCGACGTGTCCGCCGTGAAGGTCTGGTACGACAAGGATAACAACGGCTTCCTGGGCGGCATCGACGAAGAGGTCGGCTCCGGCACCTTCGGCAACACGATCTACGGCCCGCTGGTGGCCAGGGTTGCGCTCTCCCAGGAGCAGCGCATCGTGACCTCGGAGAAGGCCTCGCTGGACAATACTTCCAGGCGCTACTTCCTGACCTACGATATCAGGGACTCCGCCATGCCCAACGACGCGCTGGGCAACCCCCGGTACCTGGGCGCCTACCTGAAGCCGGAGTCCTTCCCGCAGGGCAGCCCGAGCTTCGACGACGCGTCCAAGAACGCGCTGTCGCTGCCCAACAAGTTCTTCCCCGACGACTCCAACCTGACCTATGTCTCCAGGGTCCGGGAGATCATCTCTTCGCCCAGCACCGTTACGGTGAATACCGAGCCGGTCTTCGCCTTCGAGGGCGGCTCCTCCTTCCCGAACCTGCGCCTCACGCAGGACGTGGTGAGCCCCGGCCCGATGGACGCCGCCTGGCTGGTCACTTCCACCGCCGGCATCCCGTCCTCGGGTTACGCGATGGTGGACAACGAGATCGTGCAGTACGCCGGCACCGCCGCGGGCGCGCTGACCATGGTCACCCGCGGCGTCTTCAGCACGCCGGTGGTGAACCACTCCTCCGGCGCCGCCGTGGGCGGCATGGTGCGGCAGGGCTGGGACAATTATCCCTTGATGAAGATGACGCTGACCACGGCCGGCTACGGCGTGCGCTGGCGCGGCTTCCGGCTCTCGCGCATGCAGCCCTCGGGCCTCAACGGCTACGACTCCGACGTCAGCATGGTCAAGGTCTGGAAAGACAACGGCAACGGCGTCTTCGACCGCGACCCCGTGACCGGCATGAACACCTCCGACGTGCTGGTGGGCAGCGCCCGCTTCGGCGAGAACGACCCGGTAGGCAAGGCCACCGTCTACGTGGCCGACCCGGCCCTGGCCAACCAGGACTACGTCGTGGTCAGCGCTACCCCGACCATGGTCTTCGTCACCATGGACATAGACCGGGCTTCCAGGTTCTCGCACCAGCTGCTGACGCCGCAGAACGATGTGCTGGGCGTCGAGGTGCCGTTCGAGAGCAACTTCCTCTTCGGGCCGGACAACTCGGGCCACGTCGCCGATTTCCTTAATCCCGCCGCCAGCGCCATGAACGTCATGATGCCCACGCTCAACGATGTCACCCTGGAGCCCGAGGACATCTCCCCGGTGGCCGCCGTGCAGAACGATAAGAACGTCGGCCTGCTGGCGCTGCACATGAAGGTGGACAAGACCTCGGCCCTGCTCGAGGCCGTCAAGCTGCGCCGCCTCGGCACCGCCGCGGATTCCGACATAGACCTTATCAAGGTCTGGCGGGACTCCAACGATAACTGCATCCTGGACTCCGTGGACACGGCCTCCACCACGGCCGGGCTGTATCCGAACCTGATGAGCTATGGCAACGAGGCCTATTCCTCCAGCACCATCAACGTGGTGCTCAAGACGCCTATAGTCATCACGACTTCCCCGTCCTGCGCCTTCATCAGCTATGACCTCTCCCAGTTCGCTATAGTGGGTTCCACCACGGCCCTGAACCTGGGCGGCGTCGCCGACCTGACTATCGGTATCCCCAACACGGTCACTATGACCACCTGGCCCGTCAACACGATGCCTATCAAGATCCAGGAGATAGCGTCCGACGTCAGGCTGGGCGCCAACGACATGGCGGCCGCGCTGCTGCAGTCCGGCGGCGTAGGCCAGGCCCAGGTCGGCGTGCCCATGCTGCGCTTCAACCTGACCACCGAAGCCGGCAACGCCCGCTGGAGCGCGGTCAAGGTACAGCGCACCGGCGCCTCCAACGACCCGAACGCGCCGTTCGGCAAGAACACGGACGTCAAGTTCGTGTCCATCTATCAGGACTCCAACCAGAACGACATCTTGGACGTCAACGACGTCAACATCTCGGAGGCCCGGACCGCGCTGGCCGAAGCGCTCTCGTCCACGGCCACGGTGCCGTTCCAGCTGGTGCTGGACTCCACCGCGGGCTTCCCTTCCGCCGGCCGGCTTTATGTCAGCGACGCCGAGCTGATGACCTACAGCGGCAGCGGCCTCTCCGCCTCCGGCAAGCCGTACCTGAACGTCACCGTCCGGGGTGAGCGCCTGGGCGACTTCATAACGCCGCTGGTCAACCATCCTGCCGGCGCCAGGGTGCGCAAGGTGGACCTGTTCGACCAGGAAAACGCCCTGAACACCCAGATCTCTATCAGCCTGGCCCAGACGCAGACCCTAAGCCCCCTGGCCCAGACGTTCTTCGCCGTCTACGACATCGGCGAAATGGCCGTGAAGGCCAACAAGGTGGGCCTGATGATCCGCGACCGCTCGTGGCTCACGGTCAACGTGCCGCACGACATTGCGGCGCAGGTGTACATGAACATAGACAAGGCGCTGCCGCAGGGTACCTATACCGGCGAGTACCCCGTCGCGTCCAGCCTCGTCCCCATCCGGGCCATCACGCTGGCCGTCAGCGGCACCAACATCTCGCCCAGATCGGCCCAGAAGGACACCAGGAACGTCCCGTTGGTCACGCTCGATCTGTCCACGCTCTCGGACTTCGTGGCCATAGGCCAGGTCAATTTCACCCAGGGCGGCACCATCAGCAGCGCTACCGTGGGCCTGGGCGACGGCGACCTGACCCGGGTCTCCCTCTGGAAGGACGACGGCGACGGCGCCTTCAGCCCGATCACGGACTACCGGCTGGGTTCGGCCGTGCATTCCTCCACGAACCCCTTTGAGAGCCGGATACAGGTATCCATCATGGACGGCAATCTGCCTTACCTGATCGTTTCTACCTCGAGCATGATCCTGCACCTCACCTGCGACATCAGTTCCGGCACGGACCTGTCCGGCGCCGACACCCTGGGCCACCTGGCCAGCGTATCCCTGGCCGCGTTCTCGGACCTGCGCGGCCTCGGCGGGCTGCCGCTGGCCGCCGGCCAGAACTTCACCGACGTTTACCCGATCGCCTCCAACCAGGTGCTGGTCGCGCCGGCCATCATCCCGCTGACGCCGGTGTACAAGAACATCATGCTGGCCTCCAACGGCTATCCCGCCTACGCGGTGACCGATTCCAGCGGCAACGTGCTGTTGGGCGCCGGCAACCTGCCTGTGGCCGACCCGAGCTACTGGATCTATAACTACACCGCCTCCGGCTGCCGCGCCGACGAGCCGCTGATAGACATTAACGGCGACGGCCGGCCGGACAACTACGACTTCTACGGCTCCGGCAAGTGCGTCAACGTCACGCTGAACAATTCCGGCCTGCCTTCCTTCGACATCAACGGCGACGGCCTGCTGGACTTCGAGTCCAACCTGGACTACGTGCCCGACAAGATCGTGGACGACGGCACCGGCAAACCGCTCTACTTCATAGGCGACTTCGTGAAGAACGCTAACCTGCTGCTGGCCGTCTCCGACCTGGGCGCCGTGCCCTCGGCCTGGTCGGCCAAGACCACCGAGCTGCCGGCCCTGTGGAACCCCGCTTCCGGAGCCGTGGACTCCTACGAGGTCTCCCTGGGCGGCAATTTCGAGGACCCTACGGGCATCAAGAATTCCTGGCAGTCCGTGGGCGCGGCCCTGGGCGGAAGCGTGACCAACGTGGCCCTGTCCCCCGGGCATATCACCAAGCTGACCAGCCGCATAGAGGTCAACACCTCCTCTTTCACGGTGCAGTCCACCGAGGGCTTCGCCACCGAAGGTATCGTCTATGTCGGCAACGAGATCATGCTGGTCAGGAAGGTCGACGGCGTCACCTTCGCCGTGCAGCAGCGCGGCGTGCAGGGCTCGTTCAAGGGCCCGCATACGGCCTGGGGCGAGGCCGTGTCCGACCGCGGCTACGTTCTTTCCGTGCGCGGCAAGATGGCGGACGGGCGCTACGTGCCCAGCGAGAACGGCGTACCTGTGCTGATCTACCGCATCGACACTAGTTATCCGTCCGTCCCCGGCGCCCCCGAGCCCCAGGTGGCCAAGGGCGTGGCCTCGGGCCAGGTGTATACGCTCAAGTGGAACGCGGCCGACGACCCCGAGTCTAATATCATGTCCTATGAGGTGCAGGAGCGGGAGGGCACCAGCCCCGTCTGGAAGACCATAGCGGCCATCCCCGGCTTCAAGACCGGCGGCGCCGTTAATAATATATATTCCGTGGGCGACGTCTCCGTGCCCGGAGAGACCCCGCGCAAGACCGGCACCTACTACACCTACCGGGTGCGCAGCTGGAACTTTGCCGGCATCCACTCGGAGTGGTCCACGGTCTCCACCCCGGCCGGCACCACCATAGGAGAGGAGCTGATCAGCAAGGTTTCCAGCTTCCCGAACCCCGTGGACCTGCGCAAGGGCGGCGTGGAGGGCAGGGTGGACATCACCTATACCCTTAACGATAACGCCGAAGTGACAATGACCATCTACGACCTCCTGGGTTACGTGGTCAAGGAATTCCGCTTCTCCAGCGGTTCTGACGGCGGCAAGCTGGGGCCCAACCACGTGCTGTGGGACGGCAAGAACGGCCTGGGCGGCACCGTGTCCAAGGGCGGCTATATAGTGCGCGTGAAGGCCTCCAGCCCCAAGGGCAGCAAGGTCATTCTTCGCAAGATAGGCGTTATACATTAAGGGTTATTAGTATAAAGGGGGGGCTGGACAAGCGCCCGGCCAGGTGGTATACTATGGGTGTTGACATGTCAATGCCCTCCCCTTGACAAACCTGTTTAATGTGCTATAATATTAATGCCGTAAATCTGTAACGAGTTTGTAATGCAGTACTGGTACGATAATAGCAAAGCCGGTGAAAGCCGGCGGCGCAAAGCTAAGACCCGCTAAGTGAGCGGGGGTCAGGCTGCCGAAAACAATGAAACGCAATCTTTGTATTGCCTTTGCCCCCTTGGCTATATGGGCTGAAACGAAGCGTGTAATACGCTTCAGCCTTGCCATGGGGTTTTTTATTGCCTTTTCGGCGGCGGACGCCCTGGCCCAGGGCGGCGGCCAGCCCGGCCAGTTCATGAGCTACGGCGCCGGCGCGCGCGGCCTCGGCATGGGCGGCGCCTTCTTCGCGGTGGCCGACGACGCCTCCGCCTCCTACTGGAACCCCGCGGCCCTCACCCTGCTCGAGCGCAAAGAGTTCACCGCCATGCAGGCCACCCTGTTCGAGCAGACCACGCTGAACTTCTTCACCTACGCGCACCCCACCAGCACCAAGGGCACCTGGGCCATCAGCATGACCCAGCTGCAGTCCACCGGCTTCGAGAAGATCTCCATAACCGCCAACCCCGGCGGAGACGAGATCATGGAGATCAAGACGCTCGGCACCTTCGACAGCACCGAGCGCGCGCTGGCCTTCTCCTGGGGCCGCGAAGTCTCCGACAAGCTGGCCTTCGGCATCATGGCCAAGAACATCAGCCGCTCGCTGGACACCTCCGTGGACTCCTTCAACGCCATCGATATAGCGATGCTCAACAAGTTCTCCAAGACCTACCGCGCCGCGGTCGGCATCCAGAACGTCTTCTCCATGGCCTCGGGCGACACCGAGGATAAGCTGCCCCTGACCCTGAAGTTCGGCCAGGCGCTCTCCCTGTTCAAGGGCAGCCTGCTGTTCGGCTTCGACCTGAACAAGCCCCAGGGATCCTCCATGAACTGGCGCTTCGGCGGCGAGTACTGGCTGATGTACTGGGCCGCGCTGCGCTTCGGCGTGCAGGGCGCCCCCGAGATTCAGGAGGCCGACTTCGGCCTCGGCATCAAGTACAAGAACCTCGGTTTCGACGTGGCCCAGGGCGTGCACGCGCTGGGGTCCACCACCCGCTTCTCCGTGACCCTGCGGATGGGTCAGAGCAACAAGGCCAAGCACGACCGCGAGGTGCGCGAGCTGGTGCGCCAGGCCCTGCAGTACTTCAAGAGCGGCTACTTCACCCGCGCCATGGAGAAACTGCGCGCCGCCATGGACGCCGATCCCGGCAACCCCGAGGTGCGCCGCATGGTCACCCGCCTGCAGGGCGCCATCGACTACGTGCCGGACGCCACCGGCGGCGACGAGGTCCCCACGCTGACCCGCCGCGGCATCATCTCCTACGTGGACGGCAAGGACCTGAAGGCCTCCGTGAACGTGCTGCGCCACGCCTTCAACAAGGACCCGAAGAACGACCGCCTGCTCTCCCTGCTGAACATGGTGGAGAAGGAAGCCGGCGTGAGCGAGCTCACCCGCAAGCCCGAGGGCCCCGAAATCTTCACCTATATCGACCAGCGCACCT
Organism: Elusimicrobiales bacterium; assembly: GCA_050174915.1. Lineage (GTDB taxonomy): Bacteria > Elusimicrobiota > Elusimicrobia > Elusimicrobiales > UBA9959 > UBA9959. The sequence continues at coordinate 335,642 of JBFXJL010000002.1, forward strand.
ACGACGCCCGCGCGGCCATCTACGACGGCAAGTACGACCTGGCCATGAAGCGCGCCCAGGACATCCTGGACCTCGAGCCCAACAACGAGACCGCCCTCGAGATCATGGGCAGCGCGTTCTACCTGATGGACCAGAAAGACAAGGCCAAGGTCATCTGGGAAAAGGTCGTGGAGATCAACCCCAACAACACGATGGTCAAGAACTTCCTGCGCCAGGTGAAATAACCCAGGCGCAGGCGGGGCGGGGAGGGCAGGCCGGTGAGGGTACGCCTTCTCCGGGTACGTTCGGCCACACCGTGGCCTCACTCTTTCGCTCCGGTTCGGCGCTTACGCAAGCCTCACCTCCGCGAGGCCCCTCCGAAGGCATACCCTCCCCAGCCTGCTGCCGCTATGTCTTGGCATTGGCGAAGTCAGCGGAAGCCGTACGGGCAGGGTTAGCAAAACCTTCATGAGGGCGAGGCTTGCGTAGCGCCGAGCCCGATTGATGAGCGAGCGCACGGTGTGCGCGAGCGCGTTTTGCGTTCCTGCCCGTACGGTGATCCGCCAAGGCCCCTAACGCGGTAGGCCGTGGGAACCGGAGAGGTTTTAATAAGTGAATGTTTTTGAAACTATTCTGTAATACGATAAAGTTAGAATAAATGTGATATGAAAAGGTTTTTAGCCGCCCTAGCGCTCGTTGCGAGCCTGTGGACGCCCCGGGTATCTGCCCAGAGCGCCGCGCTCGACAATCCCATGATGGAGACCTCGCTGATGCAGAAGCAGGACTCCATGCGCCGCGAGGCGGAGACCAAGGTCAAGAAGGAGATCCTCGACCCCATCCTCGGGGCCGACAAGTCCTTCGTGTTCGCCGACGTCGAGCTGGAGGTCATCTCCAAGAAGGCCGAGCAGAGCAAGGAAGGCCTGGGCGTGATGCAGAAGTACAAGGAGAAGGGCGCCAGCGACGAGGCCGCCGACACCGACTTCATCCTGCCCGGCATCCCCAAGCCCCGCTCCGTACTGGGCGGCGAGAACAAGCGCCCCGAGGCGGCCCAGGGCCAGCAGGCCCAGCAGGCCAAGGGCGTGCAGGAGATCCGCTACGGCCTCGAGACCGAGATCACCCGCTTCCAGCTGACCGTCATCCACGACGAACAGCTCGCCCCGGCCTCCATCGCGCTGGCCCGCGAGCGCATAGACGATTTCCTGGTGCCCTACAAGATCCGCAAGACCGGCGCGCCCACTGTGGTGTTCAAGCCCACCAAGTTCAAGGCCGGCAACCCGCTCGACGACCTCAAGAAGCCGTCCGTCTACCTGCCCCTGCTTTACGCGCTGCTGTTCCTGCTGCTGCTGCTGTTCCTGTTCGGCCCGCTGTGGGGCTTCTTCCGCAAGTACATCAAGGCGCTGATGGCAAAGCCCGGCGCCGAGGTGAACATAGAGGACAAGCGCGAGGAGGGCGGGGGAGGCGGCGGCGAGGACGAGGGCAAGCAGGAGACCGAGGGTCACCAGAGCATAGACATGAACTTCCTTCAGAAGGAGGAGGAGAAGAAGGAAGACGAGGACGACCTTATGAAGAAATTCGAGCCTTTCACCTATTTGAACGAGGAGAACCTCAAGCGGCTGATCTACCTGTTCCTGCTCCGGAAGGAGGACCCGTGGGTCATCGCGGTGGTGCTGAGCTACCTCAAGCCCGACCTGAGCCGGCAGGCCCTCTCCATGCTGCCGGTGGAGATGCAGAGCCGCGTGGCGCTGGAGGCCCTGACCGTGCGCCAGGCCACCCGCGAGCAGATAGAGGCCATAGACAAGGATATCCGCGAGAACGTGGACTTCGTGATGGGCGGCATAGAGCGCCTGGTGAAGATGCTCGACGACTCCGACCCGGCCACCCGCAAGAACATCATAGAGTACCTCAAGACCCAGAAGCCCGACGTCTACGCCAAGGTGCGCCAGATCGTGCTGATGTTCGAGGACATCATCAATTTCGCCGACCGCGACATGCAGTCCATCATCCGCAACCTCAACAACGAGGACGTGGCGAAGGCGCTGGCCAAGGCCGACCCGGCCATCGTCAACAAGTTCTTCACCAACATGTCGCAGGGCGCCGTGAACTCCGTCAAGGAGATCATGGAGTACTCCGGCGAGGTCAGCCTGGCCCAGTCGGACGAGGCGCAGATGAAGATCCTGGACGCTATCAAGACGCTGGAGTCCGAGGGCAAGATCGCCTCGCGCGGCGGCAACTCGCAGGAAGTCTATATGATAGAAGGGGGAGAGATGTCCTCCGGCGACGAGCGCCGCAAGAAATTCGAGAGCCTGTCCGGTTCCGCCCCGGCCCCCGCCGCCAGCCCCACTCCGGAGCAGGCCGAGCAGGCCAGGCAGTACGCCGCGGCCGGCGCCAACATGTACAATCAGGGCCAGGTGCAGGAGAGCCTGCAGTACCTGGAATACGCTTCCTCTCTGAACCCCGGAGACGCCTCTACCTGGCAGTACCTGGGCGCGGCCTACTACGGCCTGCAGCGCGTGGACGAGGCGGTGGCCGCCTACGAGAAGTACGCCACCCTGTCCGGCGACCCGGCCGCTTCCGAATGGCTGGCCGGCTTCAAAGCCAGCGTGGGTCGCTGAGGGTTCCAGCCGGGGACGGCCCCGTCAGGCACGGGGTCTCGCACACCGTGCTCGCCCCTCCTCACTCGGCCTCCGCGCTTACGCAAGCGTCGGCCTCCGTGAGGGCCTTCCGGAACCATCCCCGGCCGGATCCCATGCTAAGTAGTATTAAGAGTAGGAGGGGAGAAACTTAGGAGAAAGCACACCCTTGCCGGGCAGAGCGGTTATAAAGTTGTTAACAATCCTGTAACGAAAGTGAAACCGCGTTTTTTTAGAATATAGAGGCAGCAAGACGGTCAGCGACTAAACTTAAATTTATGGCAGACGAGAAGAAAATACCCAAGATGCCCCCGCTTCCCCCGGGGATGCTCAAACCTGGTATGCCGCCGGCGCCTCCTGCCGGCAGGCCTCCTCTGCCGTCCATGCCTGGCATGCCGCAGGCCGGTTTTCCTTCCCTGCCCCAGGGCTTCGGCCAGCCGGCCGCCGCCCCCCAGCCCGCCGCCAAGGACGACGCCGAAGAGCGCCGCCTGCAGGAAGAAAAGGACAAGCTGGAGCGCAAGATCTCCGACATGGAGAAGCTGCTCTCGGCCGAGAAAGAGAAGGCGCTGCTCGCCACGCTCAAGAACCAGCAGGACGAGGCTCTCTCCTCCCGCGTGGAGTCTTCGCTTAAAGATATACAGGACAAAATGCGCCGCGACCGCCGCGACCACGAGGTCGAGGAAGAGCGCCTCACGCTGAAGTCAAAGATCAAAGAGATGGAAACCCGCCTCGCGCAGGAGCGCGAGACCTGGATGACCACGCTCAAGAACCAGATGTCCGAGCGCGAGGTGCAGGGCCGGGACGTGGAAGGGCACTTCATTTACAGGCTCCAGGAGATGGAGCGCCGCTGGCTGGACGAAAAGGCCCAGTGGCAGAAAGAGATCACCTCCCGCGAGGAGACCATCCGCTCGCTCAAGTCCGCCTCCGAGAAGCTGCGCGACACCGAGGACGAGCTGCGCAAGATCTCGCTGGAAAAGACGATGTCGGACCGCGAGGTCTCCAGGCTGCGCGACGACGTGGCCCGCGCCGAGCGCGAGAAGGCCTCGGTCGAGACCTATATCAAGATGATCCCCGAGAAGGAACGCGAGATAGCGGACCTCAGGAGCGAGAACATCTCCCTGCGCGGCCGCGAGGAGAAGGCCCGCCTCGAGGAGAAGCACAACGCCGAGAAACAGGCTTTCGAACTGGAGAAGATGCAGAAGGAGATAGGCCGCCTGCAGGCCGAGATCGGCGCCATCTCCGACCGCAAGAACGAGGAGAAGAACGAGGCCCTGCGCAAGCAGGCCGAGCGCTACGACGCCGCGCTGCTGGAGAAGGAGAAGGCCCTGGCCGACGTGAACGGCGAGAAGGTGCGCGCCATCTCCGAACTCGTCAAGATCAAAGGCTTCGTGTCCCGGGTGCAGGCCATCAACGCCGTGCTCGACAAGGAACGCGGCCAGCTGCGGCTCGAGAAGATGCAGCTCGCCCAGAACATGGCCGCGCAACTCGAAGAGATACGCCGCCAGAAGGCTGAACTGGACACCATCAAGGCCGCTCACCAGAGCGAGCTGGAAGCCCAGGCCACCGGCTACAAGGCCGAAATAGCCCGGGTGAAGAACGGCTACGGGGCCGAACTGGCCGCCAGGCACGCCGAGGAACTGGCCGAGGCCTCCCGCAGGAACCAGGAGGAGCTGTCCAGGCTGGCCGCGGTGCATCAGGCCGAGCTGGCCAACGCCGCCTCTTCCCACCAGGCAGAGCTCGCCAGGCTGGAATCGGTACGCCGCGAGGAGGCTTCCAGAGCCGCCGCCGCCCACCAGGCGGAACTCGCCAAGGTTTCCGCCGAGCGCCAGGAGGAGGTCTCCAGGATCTCCGACGAGCGCCAGGCCGAAGTCGCTAAAATATCCGCCGAAGCCCAGGCCGAGGTCGCCAGGATCTCCGCCGAGCGCCAGGCCGAGCTGGACGCCAAGGTCTCCCAGCTGCGCATGCAGTACGAGTCCTCCTCCGAAGAGGAGAAGGCCGCCGTGCGCAAGCAGCTCGAGACGGCCCACGCCGCCCAGCTGGGTACCGCCAGGGCGGAAGCCTCCGCCGCCATGGATTCGCTGGTCAGGCTGGAAGCCGAGAACCGCCGCCTCGCCGCCGAGAGCGCCGTGTTCGAGAAGACCATAGCCGCCAGGACCAAGGATTTCGAGGACAGGCTGGTGCGCGCCGAGGCAGAGGCCAAGCGCCGCGACGAGCAGGCTTCCCGTGCCGAGGCCCAGCTCTCCGAGTCCCTCGCCCGCGCCGCCGAGGCCGCCAAGGCCGCCCAGGCCGTGGAGACGGAGCGCCAGCGCCTGTCGGCAGAGTACGCCGCCCTGCGCGAGAAATATTCAGTGATAGAATCCCGCAAAGCCGCCGAGGAAGCCGAACTGGCCCGCCTGACGGAGAGCTTCAAGGCCCAGGCCGAGAACCTTCGGCTGGAGAGCGAGAACCGCACCCGCTTCGAATCCGAGCTGCTGTTCCTCAAGCAGAAGCTGCAGCAGATGGAACTGCAGGCCCAGGAGACCGCCGCGCTGCTAGATGAGGAGCGCAACGCCGCCGCCGCGCAGGCCCAGGCCGCCGCCGACCAGGCCGCCGCCGACGCCGCCCGCCTGGCGGAGGCCTCCGCCGAACTGGAGAAATACCGCGCGCTCGAGGCTTCCTTCGCCGAGCGCCTGAAGTGGGCCCTCAAGGGGAAAAAACAGGAAGAGTGACGCGCCCGGGCAGGGTACGCGGGGCGGGGGGAACCAGGGTTGCCGCCGCCCGCGCTCATTGGCAATAAAGTATAATTTAAAACGATGATCAAGCTAGAAAAACTCAACGGGGCGCTGGTGGTGGTGAACGCCGAACTCATAGAGAGCGTAGAGGCCGGGCCGGACACCGTGATAAACCTGGCCACCGGCAACCGGTACCTGGTGCGTAACCCGGTGGACGAGGTCGTGGCCCTGGTGGTGGAGTACAAAAGGAAGGTCTACGCCGAGCGAAAATGCGTGAATCCGATCGAGGGGCTGGAACGGAAATAGTTTTCGGAGATCTTACATGGATATAGCTACATTCAGCGGCATCATAGTCTTCGGCGGCTTCGTATTCGCGGCCATCTATCTCGGAGAGGGCATACACGGGTTCAAGCCCTTCCTTAACGCCGAAGCTTTCCTTATCGTGATGGGCGGCACGTTCTGCGCGCTGCTGGTCAATTTCCCGCTCTCGTCGGTGATCAACTCCACGAAAGTGCTGAAAAAGGTGCTGACTACCAAGGGCGAGGATACCTCCAAGCTGGTGTCCACCTTCGTCTCGCTGTCGCAGAAGGCCAAGAAAGAGGGCTTCCTGGCGCTGCAGGGCGACGTGCAGACCATCGACAACGATTTCCTCAAGCGCGGCGTGCAGCTGGTCATCGACGGCGCCGACCACGAGTTCATCCGCAACATGCTCGAGACCGAGATCGACTTCATCACGGAGCGCCACAAGGCCGGCCGCGAGATCTTTAACGCCCTGGGTACCTACGCCCCGGCCTTCGGCATCATCGGCACCGTGCTGGGCATGATCATGATGCTTTCCTCCATCGACGATGTGGCACAGGTGCCCCGCCGCATGGCCCTCGCCCTGGCCGCCGCGTTCTACGGTATGGGAGCCGGCTACTGGCTTTTCATGCCGATGGCCGGCAAGCTGAAGCACCGCTCCGAAGAGGAACTTTTCGTGAAAGAGATCATCATCCGCGGCGTGCTGCTGCTGCAGAGCGGCGCCACGCCCAGCGTGGTGGAGGCCAACCTGAAAGCCTACCTCGAGCCCGGCAAGCGGAAGAACGTGGCGAAAGAGGGCGCCGCGGCTTAACGGCCGGCGGGACGAGACTTAAACTTTATGCGGAAAAGAGTCAAAGGCATGATCCCGGAGGACGACAGGCGGGTATCCCCGATGGGAGAGCCCGCGCCCCCGTTCATGGTCAACTATGCCGACCTCATGACGGAGCTGGTCTGCTTCTTTGTCATCCTTTACGCCCTGTCCGCCGCCCTGAACAAGGATATGCAGAAGGCCCAGCAGGAAGTTCAGGAGATGATCAAAGAGGGCAAGATGGCCGGCCAGGTGCAGATAGACAAGGAAGGCATGCGCATCACGCTCGAGGAACAGAGCGATATGGCTTTCTTCGAGAGCGGCAAGGCCGAACTGACCGACCAGATGCGCACCCAGATGGACAAGCTGTCCCCGGTGCTGCTGAAGCTGGCCGAGAAGCACGACATCGTGGTGGAAGGCCACACCGATAATATCCCTATAGCCACCCAGCAGTTCGCCTCCAACTGGGAGCTGTCCACCGCGCGCGCCACCAGCGTGGTGAAATCCATGCTTGAGAGTAAGTTCGCGCCCAAGCGGCTGTCGGCCGTGGGCTACGGCGAATACCACCCCAAAGTCCCCAACACTTCGAGCGTCAACCGCAAGACCAACCGCCGCGTGGTGTTCTTCATCAAGAACAATCCTTATCCCGACCCGACCGGTCCCCCGGGACCGGACGGCAAGCCCCTTCCGGCCGCTCCGGAGGGTGGCGCGCCGGCCGTGCCTGAGCAGGCTCCGGCCGCTCCGGAGGGCGCCGCCGAACTTCCGGTTGAGGCGGTCCCCGCCCCGGAGACGCCCTCCCCGGCCGGAGACGCGCCCGCGGAAGACGGGCAGTAACAGGAAGGAATTTATGAAGAGAGAACTGATCCGCATACTGGCCGTCACCCTGCTGGCCGCGCCGCTGGCCGGCTGCTTCGGCGGCATGAGGCATTTGAAGGTGGTGGATTACACCGACTCGCGCGTGGGCGACCTGTCGCTGACCAAGAAGGTCACCGGCAAGCGTGAGTTCCTGTTCTTCTCCACCACCAAGATGAGCGTCTTCCTGGACGGCAACATCCAGGGCGTGATCACCGATTACCAGGGCAACCCCATAGAGGGCGTCACCGTGAAGGTCATGCCCGATACCGCCCGGCAGGGCGCCGGCGGCGGGGACGGCGGAGACGTGTTTGCGTTGGATGAGAACGCCGGCGCGGCCATCAACCTCTCCTTCGCGCCCGGCATCACGGACACCATGGGCCTGTACAAGATACATTTCTCGCTGCCGGTCACCGACGAGGAGGTGGACGTGCGCGGCAAACTGGTCTACAACCCGGGCTGGGACCAGCAGCGCCTGAACCTGGGCAAGGCCTACGAGCCCCAGATGAAGGAATCCCCTTTTCGCCTCTATTTCAATATCGACACCGGTTTCCTGGCCTTCGCCGAGGGCGTGCGCAAGGTCATAGTGCAGCCCGTGGGCGAGGGCAAGGGGCGCATGGAAAACCTGCCGGGCGCACAGGCCCCGCAGCCCGTTGCCAGGCCCGACGCAACAGCTCCCGCCGGGGGCGCGCAGGCCGAGGAAGATCTTTTCAAGGGCTTCGACTTCGGTCAATAAAAGCCTCTGCCGCCGCGAAAAAGAGGGCCCCGCGCCCTCTTTTTTCATTTATAGCGGGGACGGCAAAATAATAGAATACTAGCATGAAGAAGAAGGTCGTAGTCGCGATGTCCGGCGGGGTGGATTCATCCGCCGCCGCGGCCCTGTTGCTGAGGCAGGGCTACGAGGTCATCGGCGTCACGCTTCGCCTGTTCGCCGAGCGCCGCGGCGCGGTGAAATGCTGCGGCGGCGCCGAGAGCGCCGACAAGGCCCGCGCCTCGGCCCAGGCGCTGGGCATCAGGCATTATTTCAAGAGCGCGCAAGAATTGTTCGGGAAACACGTGATAGGGGATTTTGTGGAGGGCTACCTGGCCGGGCGTACGCCCAACCCCTGCGTGGAGTGCAACCGGCACCTTAAATTTTCCTACCTGTTCGACCTGGCCGTTTCGCTGGGCGCGGATTACCTGGCTACCGGCCATTACGCCGTGATAAAAGAGGAGGCGGGGGAGTACGGCCTCTACCGCGGGGCGGACCCGCTGAAGGACCAGAGCTATTTCCTCTACTGCCTGAAGCGCGAACAATTGGACCGACTGCTGTTTCCGCTCGGCGCCATGACCAAGAAAGAAGTGCGCGCAGTCGCGTCCACGCTGCACCTGCCGTCGGCCGCCGCCCCTGAATCGCACGATATCTGCTTCGTCACCGAGGGGGACTACGCCCATTACCTTCGCCGCTCCGGCGTAAAGCCCCGCCACGGCTATATCGTGGACGCCGCAGGCAAGCGGCTGGGCCGGCATAACGGCTTCTTCAATTTCACGGTAGGCCAGCGGCGCGGCACCGGCGTCTACGGCGGCGGCCGCCTCTATGTCACCGAATTGCGGCCGGAGACCAACGAGGTGGTGCTGGGCCCGCTGGGCGCGGCGCAGAGCCTGAGTTTTGAATTATCCGGTCTGAACTGGCTGGCGGCGCCGGCTGCCGGCGAGCTGCGCTGCGCGGCGCAGATCCGCTACCGCCACAAGCCCGAGCCCTGCCTGTTGCGCCCGGGACGGGGCGGCCGGGCGGAGGTGACGCTGGACAGGCCGCAGTTCGCGGTGGCGCCGGGGCAGGCCGCGGTCTTCTACGACGGAGACCGGGTACTGGGCGGGGGGATCATCGGTAAAACCAGATCGGCCGCGGAGGGCCTGTAAATTATGAAAAAAAAGATAGCTGTCATTTTCGGCGGGAAGTCGCCGGAGCACGAGGTGTCCATAGAGTCGGCCAAGACCGTCTGCGCGAAGCTGCGGCAGGCCGGCTTCGCGGTACTGCCGTTCTACGCGCCCCGCGAGGGCGCCTGGCGCCTGGTGGGCCTGTCCGACCTGCTGGCCGGCCGGCCCCTGAAGGGCCCCGCCCTGGAGCCGCTGCTGGGCGCCGCCTGCTTCCTGAAAGCCGGCGGCGGCCGGGTGAGGCCCGACGCCGCTTTTCCCATCATCCACGGTTCCACCGGGGAGGACGGGGTGCTGCAGGGCTTCCTGGAGCTGCTGGGCCTGCCCTATACCGGCTGCGGCGTGACCGCCTCGGCGGTGGGCATGGACAAGATAATCTCGAAAGAGCTGGCCGCCCTGGACGGCGTGCCGGTGCTGCCGCACGTGGTAATAAGGGCGCATCAGAAAGCGGCCATGGGCCCGCTGCTCAAGCGCGCGGCCCGGCTCGGCTTCCCGCTGTTCGTCAAGCCGGTGGCGCAGGGGTCCTCGGTGGGCGTGGCCAAGGTGAAGACCGCCGCCGCGCTGAAGCCCGCCGTGCTGAACGCTTTCCGCTTCGACAACGCGGTGATGATAGAGAAGGGCGTGGACCGGGCCAGGGAGATCGTGGTGGGAGTGCTGGGCTCGCACGAGGGGGCTGCGGCCAGCGTCTGCGGCGAGGTGGTGCCGCAGGGCAAGCACGAGTTCTACGATTACGAGGCCAAGTATCTCGACGATAACGGCATGCAGCTGCGCCTGCCGGCGCCGCTGCCGGCCGCGGTCTCCAATAAACTGCGCGACCTGGCCGTAAAGATCTTCATGGCCCTGGGCGGTTCGGGCCAGGCCCGTATAGATTTCTTCGTGGATCCGAAGAACGACAGGAAAGTCTATTTCTGCGAGATCAACACGCTGCCGGGTTTTACGTCCCACAGCCTGTACCCGCGCCTATGGGAGCGGACCGGCCTCAAGCCGGAGCAGGTGCTGGAGCAGCTGGTAGATACGGCGCTGCGTTCCGCCGAGGCCCGCCGCCGGCTGACCACTGCCCGCAAGTAAACTTAAAAAATAAAAAGGCCGGGAGCTTAAAGGGCTCCCGGCCTTTTTTTGCCGCGGCCGCTTATTCAATCTCGTCCTCGTAGACGTACTCGTATTCTTCCTCAGTTCCCTCCGCCGCAGGGGCTGGCTTAGGGGCCGGCTTGGGCGCGGTTTTCTGGACCGCCGGCCGCTTCGCGGGCGCTTTTTTCGCCGCGCTCTTGCGCGCCGGCGGGGCTGCGGCTAAGGCCGCCATGGCCGCGTCGTTAATGGGGGACACGGTTTTCTGGGCTCTGTCCACCAGGAAGGTGTAAGTCAGCTTTCCGGTCCTGGACGGGATGACCGCGTCGATTTCAAACTTGCCTTCAGGGGCGGCCCTTACCTCCCAGGCGGTATTATTTGGATTGCCGCCCGCCTTGGTGGCGTGGTCGTACACCCTGTTCTCAAGGCTGGCGCCGGAGGCGGTCTTGAAGGTTCGGGCTATGTATGTGACTTCGGGAGCGGCATCCTGGACTGCCTGCTCGGGAGATTTTGTCTCGGCGGCGGGCACCGGCTGCGCTGCGGGCGCGGCCTGCGCGCTTTCTCCGGCGGGCTGGCCGGCCTGCTCCGGCGCGGCTCCCTGCCCTCCGGGGAGCGCCCCGGCCTCAGCCTGCGCGGGCTGTTGCGGGGCGGAAACGAAGGGAAGCGGGAACGGTATGAACATTGTGGCGTCGAAGATGCCGAAAGTTTTCAGGCCTATCACCGTGCCCAGCAGCACGGCGGCCAAAAGCGCCAGCGTGAGGATAAGCTTAAAGACCTTCTTAAGCGCCATGCCGATATTGGACTTCTTGGTGCCGATATCCTTGGGTTCCTCTTTGACGGGTTCCTTGGCCGGTTCCGCCTTGGCTTTTTCCGGTTCTCTGGCGGCCCGCTGGGGCTCCACGCCGAAGACGGTGTCGGAATTGCGCTCTATCTTTAACTCATGAGCGGGGGCGGGCGCGGCGGCGGGGGCCGGGTTGCGCAGGGCCGCCTTCACGTCGCCGATGGCGCTCTCCAGGTAGGCCAGCTTGTCGGTCACTTCGCGCTGGAACTGGGAGTTCTTGATGGACGAAACCACCTCTCCCATCTGGTCCAGTTTGATCCGGATGGGGTCCACCGCGTTGTCCACGTCCTTGCGGCTGACGGAATTGGCCGAGATCTCGTCTAGACGGCGCAGCAGTTTCTCAAGGCCGGCCGTGTCCACTACGGGCGCGGCGGCCGCGGGCGCGGCGGCGCGGGGGAAATTCTCGGGTTCGAACTGCGCGGGCGCGGCGGCGGCCGGCGGCGTGTAGGCCGCCGGTTCGGGGGCCGGCGCGGGCTCGGCAGCGGGGGCCGGGTCCGGCTCGAAAGCCTGCGCCGGGGAGGGCTGGAACTGGTCATTGCGCGGTTCCAGGGCCAGGCCCTGCGCCGGGGTTTCCGGTTCAATGTTCTCCGTGCGGCGCACTATCTGCGAGAGGCTGATGGGGTCGAAGCCTGAGGAGGCCTGCGCCACCGGTTCGGGGGCAGGGGCTGCCGCGGCGGCGCCGCCGCCCAGGCGGTTTACCGCTATGTCGGCCATGCCGTCTGTATGGGTGGGCGGGGGCACAGGGTCTATGGACTGCGCGGCCCGCAGGGGCTTGAAGCTGAGGCTGGTTGTTTCTATGGCGGGTTGGGGAAAGGACTGTCGGGCCGGCTCAGGGGCGGAGACGGGTTCGGGCTGGAAAGCGGGTTGCGGCGCCGGTTCCGGGGCGGGGGCGGCCTGCGCGGCCCCGCCGGCCGAAAGTTCGGGGTAGGTGGAGGCTTCCTTCCAGTCTTCCGTCTTCTCTCCTACAGGGGTCTGGGGGCAGACCAGCATGGAGGGTGAAAAAGAGGGCAGCTCGCGGAGCTTGTCTTTTTCGAAGGGGCCGAGGATCTCGTTGTTAACGTACGCCCAATATTTCATATCGCCTTCCTGTCCCGGTTTGATCGTTCCGCGTTACTGCGCCCCAGGGCCGCGGGCATATATATGGTGTTTAGGAAATAGAAATTAAAACGCATATGTACGTATAAATTCTACCTTTGGGCTGTTACAGAAATAATAACTAATAATTAAATCCTTTTTGTATACTTTAGCAATGGACGCAAGGGCGATACGCGCGCTGATATACATGTTTAGCGGGTTGATAGTCATTTTCTTCCTGCTAATGCTGGCCAATTTTATAGGCAGTTTCTCCGGCGCCAGGCTGGACGCGGACGGCCAGGAGATCTCGGACGAGAAACCGGAAAGCGCCGAGACCGTTGCGCAGCAGGCCATGTCCGCCGCGCGGGCCGGCGTCGTCCCCAGCGCTTCCATGATCCCGGCCGCCAGGCAGGGCCTCTCCACAGCGGCCGTCACCTCCAACGGCGCCATCCAGCTGGTAAAAGAAAAAGATTTTGACGGCGTAGCCGAAAAGCCCAAGGACATGATGTCCATGCTCAGCGACATGGCCGGCGGCGACAGGCGCAAGCCGGCCCCGGTACGCCTCAGCGACGCCGACCTGGACCGCAAGCTGCGCGACCTTGGCGGTAAAAGACCCGGCGAGCAGGGCGTAAAGACCTCCAGCATGCCCGAGCTGGGCCGCGGCAGCGGACAGGAGGGGGTTACCATGCTGGCCGCCCCGGTGGATTATAAGGTGTTCAAGAGCTCGGAAACCTGGTGGGCTTTCGCCAATTCCCGCAAGCTCAAGCCGGAGCCGCACGATTTCGGCGCCTTCGACCTGGTGATACTCGTCTCGCTCTCGGATTTTCCCAGCGGCATCTTCAGCGTGGCCGGCGTGGAGCCGGGGCGGAAAGAGACCCTGGTGAAGTACCGCGTGAACCCGCTGGCTATGGCCGCCGGTACCGATCCTGGCAGCCGGGATGCCTACGCCAGCGCGCCGGTGCCCAAAGGGCGCCCCGTGCGCCTGCAGCAAATCCCCTGATATTTTAGAACCAGCCGCGGACGCGGCCGGCTAGATCTTCTTCCTGAAGAAGCCTTTTTTTCCCCCGTCTTCCTCGAACCCCAGCTTTAGCAGATATTGCGCGTGCTTGGGCGAGCCGCTGGCCGCCGTGAAGTGCGTGAAGCCGGCGAAGATCTCCGGGTTGCGCTGCCTGTTGAAGAGGAAGCGCGCGCTCTTGAGGTCGCGGTAGTCCTCGGCCACGTAGTCCAGGTGCACGCGCAGCTCGCTCCCCTCCTCGGTGTAGATGAAGAGCCCTACCGGCAGCAAATTGCGCAGGATGAAGACGCAGCGGGGCGCCCCCAGCGCAGCGAGGTCGAATTCGGGGAAGAATTGCCAGATGCCCCGCGCGTGGTAGGCCAGGAAGTTGGCCAGCAACGGATCGGCGCCGTCTACGGGCATCAGCTTGAAAATATCGCGCTTGGATTTCAGCGCGATTATGTGCCACAGGTCTATACAGGCCACGAACAGGTTCACCGCCAGCACCGGCCAGGCCTGCGCCAGCGCCGCGTAAACCACGAATACTACCGCCCCGGCGAGGTTGAGCACCCGCAGGCGCAGCACATTGCTGGTAAGCAGCGACACCGCCACCAGTACCGAGGCCGCGTAGCCGATAAGTTCTATCATTACTTTTTCCTCTTGGCCGCCAGCCTGGCGGCGAACAGCAAGGCGGCCCGCATGCCGGCCGGGTCGGCGTTGTTCTTCCAGGCTATGTCGAAAGCCGTGCCGTGGGCCGGCGAGGTGCGGGGGAAACTGAGGCCCCAGGTCCAGTGCACGGCCGGGGCGGCGCCGGGAGCCACCTTGAGCGGAGCCAGGGCCTGGTCGTGGTAGAGGCAGAGCAGGCCGTCGCTGGCGCCGGCCAGGTGGGCGGCCCAGGCGGCGTCGGAAGGCAGCGGCCCGGAGGCGCGCAGGCCGCGGGCCCGCAGTTCTTTCAGGGCCGGCCGTATGGCGTCTATTTCCTCGCGGCCTATCACGCCGCCGTCGCCGGCATGCGGGTTGAGCGCGCAGACCGCTATGGAGGGGCGGCGCAGGCCCAGCGCCTCCAGCGCGGAGGCGAAGAGCAGCGCCTTTTCCTTTATCAATCTTTTGGTGAGCGCCCGGGACAGGTTCTTCACCGGCAAATGCTCGGTGACTAGCGCGGCGTTGATCCGCCCGCGGGAGAAGAGCATCAGCGGCTCGCGGCGTTCCAGCAGGCGGAACAGGTCCGTATGGGCCGGAGCTGGGGCCCCGGCCAGGGCCCAGGCTTCCTTGGATACCGGCGCGGTGACCAGCGCCCTGAACAGGCCGCTCTTGAGCAGGCAGTAGGCCCCGGTGACGGCCCGTAGGGAGGCGGCGCCGCCGGCCTCTGTGGGCCCGGGCCGCCTGAAGTCCAATTTGCCCGCGTCCTCTGGCAGCAGCGGGCAGAGCCCGGTGGTCCAGCCGGCCCGCTTCAGCGCGGCCGTGTCTCCTATTATGGTCGGGCGGCAGGCGCGGCGCACGGCCGGGTCCAGCAGGGCCTTGACCGTTATCTCCGGCCCTATGCCCAGCGGGTCGCCGGCGGTTATGAGTATGTCTGGTTTCACGGTAGGGTAAAAGAAAGCCACGGGAAAGAGACTCCCGTGGCTCTCGCGGCGGGCTTTAGTTCTTGCCGGTCTCGGTAAATATCTGTATCTTGGCGTCCTTGCGCAGTTCCTTGATGTACTTGCCGAGTTCTTCGGCGAAGGAGTTCTGCGCGAGCACCTGCTCCAGGTCGTCCCGGACGGTCTCGTAGCGCAGGCGCTGGGCCGCGCGTTTCTCTTCCAGGCGCAGGATATGCCAGCCGAACTTGCTTTCCACCGGCTGGGAGTTCTCGCCTACCTGCAGTTTGAAAGCCACGGCCTCCACTTCCTCCGGCAGCATGCCCCGGATGATATAGCCGAGGTCTCCGCCGCGGCGGGCGCTCTCCTGGTCGTCGGAGCTCTTTTCGGCCGCCTCGTCGAAGTCCAGCGCGCCGTCCAGGTCCTTGCGCAGCGCGGCGGCCCGGGTCATGGCCGCTTTCTTCTGCTCGGGCGTGGCGCCCTCGGCCACCTTCACCAGGATATGGCGCAGACGCAGGCGCTCGGCGGTGATCTCCTTGAACTTGCCGGCCACGGCCAGCAGGTCCTGCCGGGCCTCCTCGTCGAGGCCCTTGAGCTCCGCCTCCCGGCCCTTGAGGACCAGGCTGATATTGTCGAAATAGGCCTTGGTCTCGGCCTCGCCGGGGATCCTGGCCCGGGCTTTCACGGTCTCCTGCACCAGCTTCTGCACCATCAGCTGCTTGCGGATGCGCTCGCGGAATTCCTCCATCGTCACGCCTTCGCGCTTGAGCTCCTCGCGGAAGGCCGCCTCGGCCTTTTCGGGGGGCAGGGCGCCGCCCTCGGGGGTGCGGGCGAAGCGCTTCTTGATCTCGCCCACGCCGCCCTCGAGCTCGCGTTCATAAACCTTCAGCTTCAGGGCCTCGGCCTTCTGCCGCAGCAGGGCCTCGTCCACCAGCTTGTCCAGCGCGGCTTTTTCGATCTGCTGCCCGGCGTCGGGCTGCTTGAAGAAGTCCGGCATGGCCGCCGCGTACTGTTCGGTCATCGCGTCCTTGGCCTTCTTGTATTCGGAGACGGTTATGGGCTCGTTGTTCACCCGTGCCGCCAGTTCGTCCACCACCGCGGCCCGCGCCGGGGCGGCCAGCGCGCACAGGGCGGCTATCGCCGCAAATTTATTTATAGTCCGCATCTAATACCTCCACTTTGTTCTTTTCCTGGAACTTGGCCAGGTAAGCGTCGAACTTCTTCTTCTCCAGTATCTTGCGCACCCGCTCCCGGGCCTCAGGCTGCTCCACCCGGGCCTGGCCGAGCTTCTTGAGGATGTGGAAACCCATCGGGGTCTTCACGATGCCCTGCGTCTCGCCCTGCTTCATCTTGAAGGCCATGTCCTCGAGCTCGGGCATGAACTCGCCGTACATTACCGGCGGCAGGCGCACGGTCTCCTTGTCCAGCGAGTACTCCTTGGCCGTCCGGTCGAAGTCAGCGCCGGCCTTGAGCTTGCGCACCACCTTCTCCGCTTCCTCGTAGCTGGGCATAAGGATGTGGGCCAGGGACACCTTGTACGGGTACTTCTGATAATACTCGGCCACTTCCTCGTCGCTGACCTTGAGCTCGTTGCCGCGCATGTCCTCTATCCACATGCGGGTCAGCATGAAATCCTTGTAATCTTCCATGGTCTGCTTGATCTCGGCTTCCTTCTCGCGGATGCGGGCTTTGTAGTCGTCGCCGGAGGCCACGCGGCTCTTGCGGGCCGCCAGCAGCATCAGGCGCTCGTGAATGAGCACGTCCAGGAACTGCTTGCGGCCGGGCTTGGAGGCCAGGTATTCCTGGGCCGCGGGACTGATCTCGGCGAATTTCGCCTGCAGGTAAGACTCCGTGATCTTTTCCGAGCCTATTTTGGCTATGACCTTGTTGTCCTGTTTGGAGCAGGCGGACAGGAAAATGGCCGCCGCGAGCAGTGGTAAAAGTTTGTTCATAATAGGAATGTATCATTTTTCACGGGGAGCGGCAAAGCCGGGCCGCCCGCTCTAAAGATTTAATATAATCAATGATATGAACATCGTCCGCAGGTTCCTGGATTACCTGGACGGGCTCTCGGCGCGCGAGTTGGTGCTGAAGGCCGTCTACACGGCAGGCGTCCTTTTCGCCGTCTGCATTCTGGCCGCCTCGCTGCTGATGCGCAAGATCCTCGCGGACATCCCCTCGGTGGACAAGCTGGACGAATATACCCCGTCGCTGACCACCTACGTCTACGACATCAACAACAACGTCATAGCCGAATTCTCCGTGGAGAAGCGGGCCATGCTGCCGCTCTCCAAGATCCCTGTGGACATGCAGAACGCCGTGATCGCCATGGAGGACCGGAACTTTTTCCGCCATTGGGGCATCTCGCCGCGCGGCATCATGCGCGCCCAACTGCGCAACATCATCGCCCACCGGCGCGCCGCCGGCGGCTCCACTATCACGCAGCAGCTGTCGCGCGGCATCTTTCTGAAGCCGGAAAAGTCCTATGTCCGCAAGATCAAGGAAATAGTGCTGGGGCTGCAGATCGAGCGCAACTTCTCCAAGCCGGAGATCCTCGCCCTCTACCTTAACCAGATCTTTTTCGGGCACGGCGTCTACGGCGTGCAGTCGGCCTCCAAGCTGTATTTCGGCAAGGACGTTTCGGAAATGACGCTGGGCGAATGCGCGCTGCTGACGGGCCTGATCCCGTCTCCCGGCAACTACTCGCCCTTTGTCAACCCGGAGATAGCCCGCCAGCGCCGCCGGCTGGTGCTGCAGCGCATGGTGGCCGAAAAATATATCACGCCGCCCGAAGCCGAGGCCGCCGCGGCCGAGCCCATACCCACCGAGAAATCCACGCTGTTCGCCAGCCACGCGGCTTATTTTGTGGAGTACGTGCGCCAGCAGCTGGAGCCCAAGTACGGCATCGCCCAGTTGTGGAAGGGCGGCATGAAGATCTATACCACGCTGGACCTTTCCATGCAGATCCCCGCCGAGGAGATCATGGAGAAGAACCTGGCCAAGTTCGACGAGGCCGCCGCCAAGCTGGCGGCCGAGGCGCCCAAGCCGGAGACCGATGGGGAGGAACCGGAGGTGGTTAAGGCCACCGCGCCGCTGCAGGGCGCCTTCCTGATCCTCGACACCAGGACCGGGGCTATCAAGGCCATGATAGGCGGCCGCAACTTCCGCGACAGCAAGTTCAACCGAGCCACGCAGTCGGCCCGCCAGGCCGGCTCCACGTTCAAGCCTTTCGTCTGGATGGCCGCGCTGATGAGCGGCTACACCCCGGCCAGCCTCGTCGACGACTCGCCGATGGCCTACTATTACGACGGCAAGGACTGGCGCCTGCTGGAAGGCGCCACCGACCAGTATTCCATCGACATGGCCATCCAGCCCTTCCTGGGCGACAAGGATTTCAAGATCTGGGTGCCCAACAATTACGACGGGAAGTTCCGGGGCAAGATCACCGCCCGCCACGGCCTGGAGGCCTCGCGCAACCTGGCCTCCATCTTCCTCGTGACGCGCATCGGCCCCACGCTGGTGGCCGACGTGGGCCACCGGGCCGGCATCAAGCGCCACCTGGAAGCCGTGCCGTCCATCGGTCTCGGCACCTCGCTGGTCAGCACCATAGAGATGGCCAGCGCCTTCTCCACTTTCGCCAACGGCGGCATACACGCCGCTCCCTTCGGCGTGCTGCGCGTCACCGACAACGGCGGCCGCGTGCTGGAGGAAGCCGTGCCCGAGGAGACCGAGGCCTTCTCGCCGCAGCTCTCCTACGTGCTGGTCAACATGATGAAGGGCGTGGTGCAGCGCGGCACCGGCGCCTACGCCAGCCGCCTCAAGCGCCCCATCGCCGGCAAGACCGGTACCAGCCAGGACTCCAAGGACATGTGGTTCATCGGCATGACGCCGGACATGACCGCCGCGGCCTGGATGGGCTACGATGACATGAGTTCGCTGACCATGCAGGACTGGACCGGCGGCGGCACCGTGGTGCCGTGGTGGACCGAGATCATGGAAACCGTGCTCAAGGACCAGCCGGTGCGCGACTTCCAGGTGCCCGAGGGCGTGGTTTTTGTGACGGTGGACCGCGAGACCGGCAAACTGGCCCTGCCCACCTGCCCCGCCAAGAACAAACTGCTCGAGGCCTTCATCAAGGGCACCGAGCCCAAAGAATTCTGCGACGCCGTCCACTGAGTATTCAGGATCCCATAAATAACTAAAACCGCCGGCCTTCGCCGGCGGTTTTAATTTACGGAGGAGCGGCCGCTAAGGCCTCCGTTCGACATATGTGAACCGGGTAAGTAAGACGGCAGGCTGGGGAGGGTATGCCTTCGGAGGGGCCTCGCGTAGGTGAGGCTTGCGTAAGCGCCGAACCGAAGCGAAAGAGCGAGGCCACGGTGTGAGGCCCGGCTTTAGAGCGAGGCATAATTATGCCTCGCGTCCGGGCCGCAAGGGCGGAGGCAATTTTTACAGCGAAAAATTGCCGAGCCGGGGTCGCGGAAAACCGCTATGCGGTTTATCCGTGACGCCGAAACCGGTTTTGCATTCCGGTTGGCCGGGCAGGTTTGTGTGGAACTATTTGTAGACGCGGGGGAGGTTGGCGTTCGCGGCAGTCCTGCGGACATGAAGCGCTACGGGCGTGCCGGGCCTGGCTTCGGGGATGGCCGTGACGTCGAGCAGGGTATGCGCTATGCCGGTCTTGCCGGTGAAGAAAGCCTTCTTGCCGTTGATGACGCCCCAGTAGCGGAAGCCCGCCGTCAGGCGGATCTTGTTCTCGGTGGGCTCCATCGTCAGGCCGTCCGAATAGCCGGCCGGGATGGTGGCCAGGCGCATGGCGCGGGGCGCGGTGAACTCGCCGGCGTAGCCGAGCGACTCGCCCTTCTTAACGTCCCGCACCGAGATGATGCGCGCGTAGAACTGCCAGGGGCGGCCCAGGCCGGGCAGCGGCGGGCCCTGCCGGCGCTTCTTGTACACGTCGGTGGGGTAGATGCCGTAGAGCAGGTTGCCGATCCGCACCCGGTCCAGCTGCCAGTGGGGGAAATCGGCGAAGATGGCGCTGTTGGCGGCGTGGGCTTTCAGCCCGGGCGCCAGGGCGCGCAGCTTGCCGGCCAGGGCGCTGAAAGAGGAGAGCTTCTCCTCGGCTTCTATCATGTTCTGCGGCGGCCGGTAGGCCAGGTGGGCCGAAACGGCGGCGGGCCGCGCCTTCTTGACGGCCAGCGCTCCAGCCAGGAATTTTTCCGCGTCCGCGGGCTTCACGCCCCAGCGGCCCAGGCCCAGATCAATGTCGAGCGTATAGGGCGCCGGCTTTTTGGCGGCGCGGTCCAGCGCCTTTATGAAAGCGAGAGAGTCGGCCGTGGGCACCAGGCCGTTTTTTACTATGGCCGGGGCCTCTTCGGGCAGGGAGGGGGCCAGCAGGTGTATGGGCGTGCGGGGGAAACTCGCGCGCAGGAGGCAGCCCTCATCGGCGGTCAGTACGCCCAGGCAGTCGGCCCCGCCGGCCAGCGCCGCGCGGGAGACCTCGGCCGCGCCGTGGCCGTAGCCGTCGGCCTTCACCACGGCCATGAAAGAGACCCCCGGGCGCAGGGCGCGCTTGATGGCCCGGGCATTGCCGGCCAGCGTTTTCAGATCTATTTCAACCCATTTCAGCATAGAGGTACCCAGCGACAAAATTATATCATTATGGCGATGCTAGCTAAGGCCGTCAAAGGCGTCCCCAACATAAGCGCCAAAGCCTGGTTCGCGCTCAAGGAGTACGAGCGGGAGCCCGGCCATTTGCTGGTGGCGGCCGCCGGCGACGACGCCCTGTCCTCCTGGCAGCACGCCTTCAATTCCCTGGCCGGCCTGCTGCCCGGCCTGCCGCCTTTCCAGGTCTGCCTGTGGGGCGGCGACCTGTCCGAGCGCTCCAAGTCCATGCGGGCGCTGTACTCTCCAGAGGCGGGAGTTAACTATGTCCACATAGCCTCGCCGGAGGCCCTCGCCGAGGCGCTGATGCCGGAGTCGGCCTACGCCGACCTGAGCTTCGTCTTCAAGCAGGGCTACTCCTACGAGCGCGCCGTGGCGCTGGACCTGTTCATCAAGGCCGGCTACGAGCGCGTCTCTTTCGTCGAGGAGAAAGGCCAGTTCGCGGCGCGCGGCTCGGTACTGGACTTCTACGCGCCCGGTTTCGACCGGCCCATCCGTTTGTTCTTCTCGGACAAGAAGCTGGAAAGCATCAGGCATTTCGAGATAGACACCCAGCATACCTCCGGCTTTCTGGAGAAGGTGGAGGTGTCCCCCAATATCTTCGGCGGGCCCGGCAAGCCGCTCTACGCCCTGGCCGGGGCCGACTGGAAAGGATTTCTGGACGCGCCGGCGGACGGTGATTTCGCGGGGCGGGCCCTCTACTCCTTCGGCTTCGCGGCCGGCGAGGACGCGCTGGACTTCGGCGCCGCCTCCAACCTGAACTTCAATTCCGACATCAAGCTGCTGGCCGGCGAGCTGGCCCGCCTCAAGCGCGACGGCGTTTCGGCGCGGCTCTTCTGCATCAACCGCGGCGAGACCGAGCGCCTGGCCGAGTCGCTGGCCGACGCCGGGGCCGGCGGGCAGGTCTCCATCCTCACCGGCTACATCGAGGAAGGCTTTGTCCACGCCCCGTCGCGGACGGCGGTGATCACCTCCTCCGAGCTGTTCCGCCGGCGCTACCGCTTCGACCCGGCCTCGATCAAGCCCAAGAACAAGTTCTTCAAGTGGACCGACCTGAAAGTGGGAGATTTCATAGTGCACGAGGACTACGGCGTGGGCCGCTACCTCGGCATCCGCAAGGCCTATTTCCGCAACGCCTACGGCGAGCAGGTGGAGGACTCCGACTGCCTGTCGCTAGAATACGCGCGCGGCGACCGGCTGCTGGTGCCGCTGCACGATTTCAGCCGCGTGCAGAAATACATCAGCTCCGAGGGCAAGGCCCCGCGCCTCTCCCACATGGACACCAAGACCTGGACCGAGATGAAGACCCGGGTCAAGGCCGAGGTGGAGGCGCTGGCGCTGGACATTTTAAAGCTCGAGGCAGAACGCGCCGCGCTCAAAACCGCCGCGCTGCCGCACGGCGGCCACCTGGAGGACGAGTTCGCCGCCTCCTTCCCTTTCGACGAGACGCCCGACCAGGCCCGCGCCATCGCCGAGGTGACGGCCGACCTGGAGAAGGAGCTGCCCATGAACCGGCTGGTGGCCGGCGACGTGGGCTTCGGCAAGACCGAGGTGGCCATGCGCGCCGCCATGCGCGCGGTGGCCAACGGCCGCCAGGCCGCGGTGCTGGTGCCTACCACCATCCTCGCCGACCAGCACTTTCATAATTTCTCCAAGCGCTTCGCCGGCTTCCCGATCAATATCCGCGTGATCTCGCGCTTCGTGTCCAAGGCCGACCAGAAGAAGATCCTGGCCGACCTGGCGCTCGGCAAGATAGACATCATAGTGGGCACGCACCGCCTGCTGCAGAAAGACGTAAAGTTCGCCGCGCTGGGCGTGATGATAGCCGACGAGGAACACCGCTTCGGCGTCAAGGACAAGGACAAGATCAAGGCCGCCGCAAAGGGCGTGCACTGCCTGCTGATGAGCGCCACGCCCATACCGCGCACGCTCTACCAGTCGCTGTCGTCGCTGAAATCCATGTCCGTCATCGAGAGCGCCCCCGTCGGGCGGCAGGCCATCTCCACCTTCGTGCGGCCCTTCACCGAGAAGGGAGCGGCCGAGGCCGTCACCTACGAGCTGGCCCGCGGCGGGCAGGTGTACTACGTGCATAACCGCGTGCAGACCATAGACAGCCGGGCCGCCTACTTAAAGCGCCTGATGCCCGAGCTGCGCGTGGCGGTGATACACGGCCAGATGAAGGCCGAGGCCGTGGAGCAGGCCATGTGGGATTTCCTCAACCGCAAGTACGACGTGCTGATGGCCACCACCATTATCGAGTCCGGCCTGGACATACCGACGGTGAACACGATGATAGTGGAGAACGCCCACGAGATGGGCCTGGCGCAGCTCTACCAGCTGCGCGGGCGCATAGGCCGCGAGAAGCAGAAGGCCTACTGCTACCTGTATTTTCCGAGCTGGATGCGGCGCGGCGGGGAAAAGCTCATGAAGAAAGCGGAGCTGATCTCGCCGGACGACCATCCCGAGAAAGAGATCAGCGAGGACGCGGTGCGGCGCCTCTCGGCTCTGGAGGAGTTCACCGAGCTGGGCAGCGGCTTCCGCCTGGCCATGCGCGACCTGGAGATACGCGGCGCCGGCGAACTGCTGGGCCTGCGGCAGCACGGCTTCATCAATTCCATCGGCCTCGAGATGTACATCAAGCTCCTCAACGGCGAGATAGACCGCATCAAGGGCCGCGCCGGCGCGGCCGAGCTGCCCGAACCCAAAATGGACCTGCTGGTGCCGGCCTTCATTCCCGAGGATTATGTGGGCGACGACATGGAGCGGCTGAACTTCTACAAGAAACTGCTCAACGCCAGGGAGGCCGACCTGCCGGCGCTGCTGCGGGGCTTCGAGGATATTTCCGGCCCGGCCCCCGCGCAGCTGAAGAATTTGGTGGAGATCATCAGGCTCAAGAAAATGCTGGCGCGCAAGTCGGTGCGGGCGGTCACGCAGAAAGAGGACGAGCTGGAGATCTTCTTCCTGCCCGGCGCCGTGGTGGACCAGGGCGTGATAGGCCGCTGGCGCAAGGCTTTCGGCCAGCGCCTCTCCTTCCTGCCCTCCAAGGGCGGCGACGGCATACGCATAGCCGCGGTGGCCGACCCGCTGGAGGATATCTCCCTGGCGGCCGCCGGCTTTGTATAATGAATTCATGACGGAGGAGACTGAGGACGCAGTTAAGGCCCGCAACGACGCCTGCGATTTCGCGGTGGACGTGGGGCTGTACTCCAATATTCTTCTCGCGCTGCTCAAGACCACCGTCGGCATAGTCGGCCACAGCGCCGCGCTGCTCGCCGACGGCATCAACTCCACTTCCGATTTCGTCTACTACGTGGCGGTGAAGATCTTCGTGCGGCTGTCGCGCATGCCGCCCGACGACGAGCATCCTTACGGCCATAGCCAGTTCGAGACCATCGCCGCCCTGGTGGTGGGCGCTTTTATCATCACCACCGGCGTGGCTATCTTCTGGGAGTCGGCCGACAGGGGCTGGCACCTCTACGCCGGCACGGCCGAAGCCGCCGCTATCTCCATCTACGCCCTCTGGACGGCGCTGTTCACCATAGCCCTGAAGATAGGCCTGGCCGTGAAGACCAGGCGCATCGGTGACACGACGCGCAACCCGGTGGTGATGGCTCTGGCCAAGGACCATGTCAACGACGTCATGGCTTCCGCCGCGGCCGCCACAGGCATCATTCTTGCCCTGTTTGGGTACGCCTGGGTGGACCCGCTGGCCGGCGCCGTGGTGGCGCTGTTCATTCTCAAGACCGGCGTGGGCATACTCAGGGAATCGGCGATGGAGCTGATGGACACAGTACCCGGCAAAGAACTGGACGCCGAGATCCGCGCGGCGCTGGCCGGCGTACCGGGCATAAAGGCCGTGGAGGAGGTGCGCGCGCACCGCTTCGGGCCGCACTTCATAGTCAATTTGAAATTTTGCGTGGACGGCAGCCTGCCGGTGAGCGATGGCGACCGCATAGCCACCCTGGCCGAAAAGACCCTCTACGAGAAGTTCCACCACATCCGCAAAGTCTACACCCACTATCACCCCGAAAAGCGCGCCTGACCGCTGCCGGAGGGGCCATAGGACCCTGTCCCTCCCAATGAAAAACTGCTAAAATATAAGTGTAGCATTGCTCTTTGAGAACCCTTTTGTCACAGTACTAAACTTCGCGAGTGCGGGGCGCGGTACCGATTTGATAAGGAAATTTCATCTTCGGGAGGTTCAGCGCAGCGACCAAGCGCAGCGCAGGGAGCAAGCGACGATGAAAGGGAGGGCAGAGCCCTCCTTGTAGAGCACCCGGCCGTCGACAGGCCGGGCCGCTAATCGGCCCCGCGCGCAGTGCGGCGCGCGCGGGGTGCGACAGACGGGGGCGAATAGGTTCGACGTTAACTTGTTCTGCAGGATCAGCAGGTCATGGTTGACCAGGCCATGTAAAACAGGGTCAAAAAAACAAAAGCCAACTCCAACGAGCTGGCCTGGGCGCACGCCTAAGTGTGCCTCGCTTATAGTCTGCCCGCCTGAGCGGACTGTACTGCGTTAAATTCAGGCTGCTGTCGCCGGGGGCGCGCTTCGTCCCGCGTCGGCAAAAGATAAGACGGAGCTGGGCCGGCATTGTCGCCTTGAACTTATGCCGTCCGAGACAAACTCAGGGCTAAGCCTGTAGCGGTTCCTGCAAGCGGTTTACGGACCCGGGTGCGAATCCCGGCGCCTCCACCATATTAATTAGCCGGTCTCTACGAGACCGGCTTTTTAATTTAAAACCGCGAGAAGCCCAGTCGGCGCCGGTGCCCGGCGTCGCCGCGAGAAGTGGCGCGTAGCGCGGTGAATTTTGTTATTATTCTGTTCTAGAGCCGGTTTGCGGGAGCCGCCAACGGGCATAGGGGGTAAAATAATGAAAACACTTATTTTCGCGTTCAAGCGCCGCCGCGGCGCGGCTCTGACTCAGATCCTCATTTGGGGGTTGATCATACTCGGCCTGGCCACGGCGGTAATCCGCTGGCAGTTGCAGCGCCACCGGCAGGCCGCCAATAACATGGCGGACGCCCAGTTGAAAGGTGACGCAGAACTGGCGCGCGGACCCCTTATGTCCTGTCTCGAAGCAGCGGGCTATCCGTCGGGGTCCTGCACTCCTACCCCGGCCCAGGCCGCCTGCGTGCCGGCCGGGGTGGGGGTCGCTTTCGGCGGCACACCGCCCTCCTGCACGGTAAGACTGGTGCTCTCCAGGTAGCCGCGGCGACCTGTAACTATTGGCATCTGACAGGGGGCTGCTGGGGATGAAAAAGCGCCGGCGGCCTGCCCGCCGCCTCCCGCCGTTGAAACCAGGCCCATAATATAATATTGTTATACTGTGAACGCCATCCGGACCAATGTTTTCGCCAAGGTCGCCGGCCCAACCGCCATCCTGGGCGCGGTCGGCTGGGCGCTCTGGCTGTGGCCCGCGCATTTCCTTTGGGTCTACCCCGCCTCCGGGACGCTGTTCCTCTGGTTCTCCTGGACCGGAGAAAAAGAGATCAAATATATCTTCCTGTTCCTGCTCACCGCCGCCGGCTTCCTGCTGCCGCGGCTTTTCAGCCAGGGTGACGCGGTGTTCCTGTTCGCCGGGGCCATGGCGGAAGTGCTGGTCCTGTGGCTGCTCTTCCTGGCGCTGTCGAGTTCTGAGAATTCGCGCAAGGCGTCCCGAGAACGCCTGGCCGCCGAGGAGGCTGCCGCCCGGGAGCGGGTGAAAGACCTCGAGGACGAACTCGCCCGCTACCGTATGCACCTCGACAGCACGCTGGCCCGCATCCGGGATAAGGGCGCGTTGGCCGAAGCCGTGCAGGACATGGGGCTTGCCGCCGCCCCCGACGAAGTGAAGGCCAGGCTGGAGACGCTGCTCAAGAATTATTTCCCGGGCGCCGCCGTGGAACTGCGCACGGGCGCCCCGCGCGACTTCGCCGACAACTGGGTGGCCGAGCGCAAGATCCCGCTGCTGGTGCGCGATTCCTCCACCGACAGCCGTCTGCCGCGCGGTTCGCTGGGGCCCGCAGAGCGTTCGCTGATGACGCTGCCGCTGCACTTGTTCGGGCGGCTGGTGGGTTTCGTGCGCGCCTCCGCCCCCGAGCCGGAGCGCTTCCGGGCCGAGGACCTGCGCGGCGCCGAGCTGGCCTGCACGCTGGCCGGCGTCAGCATGGAGAACATCTATCTCTTCGAGAAGGTCAACGAGCTGGCCATCAAGGACGGCCTGACCGGCCTCTATACCCACCGGGCCTTCCAGACCCGACTGCAGGAGGAGATCCTGCGCGCCGCCCGCGCCAAGGTGCCCTTCTGCGTGGTCATGGCGGATATAGATCATTTCAAGTCCTATAACGACACCTTCGGCCACCAGGCCGGCGACGCCGTGCTCAAGGCCGTGGCCGAGACCGTGCTCGCCGGCGTGCGCGACATAGATTTCGCCGCCCGCTACGGCGGCGAGGAATTCGCCCTGGTGATCACCGGGGCCGGCAAGGAGCAGGCCGTCGCCGCCGCCGAGCGGATACGCGCCGCCCTGGAGGCCAGGTCCTTCGTCTTCGGCGGCAAACCTTCGCGCGTTACGGCCAGCTTCGGCGTGGCCGAGTTCCCGGCCGAGGCGGCCGCCGCGGGCCAGCTGGTGCGCGCCGCCGACGAGCGCCTGTACCGCGCCAAGCAGGGCGGCCGCAACAGGGTGGTGGCCGCATGAACAGGCCGGAGCTCTGGACCGCCGCCGCGGCCGCCGCGCCGCTGCTCTCCTATTTCCTGGGCCGCTGGCACCGCTGGGCAGGCTTAGCCGCCGGCGTTGCCGCCTTCGCCGTGGCCTCCTATATGCTCTCGGCCGAGATCGCCGCCGGCGCGCCTTACGCGGCCCTGGCCCTGTGGACGGCCGCCGCCCTGACGCACTCGGCGCTGCTCAACGGCCGCGCCGGCGCCGCGCCGGACCGCTCCGCCCTGCAGGGGACGCTTGCCCGCGCCGCCGAACTGCAGGCAGAACTCGCCCTGATAAAAAAGGAAACCACCCTCAACGCCGCCGGAGAGAAAAAGTCGCTTGCGGTCTATTCCGCCGTTAAATTGCTCTCCGAAACGGTGGAGCCGCAGGCCGCCGGCAAGCAGCTGGGCAAATACCTGGCCGATTATTTCGGCACCGATGAGGCCGCCCTGTACATGGCGGCCGTGCCCGGCGGGCCCCTGGAGATCTTTTCTCAAGCCGCGCGCGCCGCCGCGCTGCCGCCTTACGCGGCGCTGCCGCTGGCCGGAGGTCTGCCTTCGGCCCCTCTGGCCGCCGCTGGCCTGGTGCTGGCGCCGGTGACCGCCGGCGGGGAAACGCTGGGCCTGCTGGTGCTGCGCGGGGGGGAGAGCGCCGCCGGGGACGCCGGCAGGTTCGCCGCCGAGATAGCTTTCGCGCTCAAGCGCGTGATGCTGTTCCGCCGCGTGGAGTGGCTCTCGCTGACCGACGGCCTGACCGGCCTGTGGCGCCGCAGCGCGCTCGACGAGAAGGTGCGCGAAGAAATGCGCCGCGCCGCCGCGTTCAAGACCTCGATGGGGTTCATGATAGCCGACATCGACCATTTTAAACACCTCAACGACACCTACGGCCACCAGTTCGGCGACGCGGTGCTGCGGCGCGTGGCCGAGCTGCTGCGCTCCGGCGTCTACGAGACCGACTTCGTGGGCCGCTACGGAGGAGAGGAGTTCGGCATCGTGCTGCCGCGGGCCGATTCGGCCGGCGTGCTGCGCAAGGCCGAGACCATCCGCGCGCGCATAGAGGCCGAGCCCTTCGCGCAGGGCCTGGAGCGGGTGCGCCTGACCGTCTCTATCGGCATAGCCCATTTCCCGCGCGACGGCCGGACCCCGGAGGAGATCATCGCCAGGGCCGACTCAGCGCTTTACGCCGCCAAGGAAGGCGGACGCAACCGCGTGATGGACGCGGGCAGCCTGTAACCGGAGGAACAAATGGAAGAACAAAACAACAGCGGCTCGGAGACTAACGGCCGGCAGCCGCAGCAGGCGGCCCAGTCAGTCCAGCCGGTCCGGCAGGAGCCGGCGGCCTCAAAAGGCGGCACGGCCATGTGGCTGAAGATCATCGCGGTGCTCTACGGCCTCTCGCTGATAGCCGCCTTCGCGGTGGTCAACCGGGCCGACACCGCGCGCAAGGCCAGGACCAAGGACATGGACCTGTCCAAACTGACCGGCCTGCAGAAGAAGAAGGACGCGGTGGCCGTCATCCCGATCTACGGCGTTATCTCGCAGGGCGCCTCGTCGCGTTCGTGGGACCGCGGCAGCCAGCAGACCGCCAAGCGTATACGCACCCTGGCCGCCAAGAAAGAGGTGAAGGCCATCGTGCTCGACATCAATTCCCCGGGCGGCACGGTGGGCGCGGTGCAGGAGATCTACTCCGCCGTGCTCAAGGCCAGGGCCGAGACCAAGAAGCCCTTTATCGCCCGCTTCGGCGAGGTGTCGGCCAGCGGCGGCTACTACGTGGGCGCCGCCTGCGACCAGATCGTCTCGCACCCCGGCACGATCACCGGCTCCATCGGCGTCATCTTCAGCGTCAGCAATATCGAAGGCCTGATGAAGAAAGTCGGCCTGCGCAGCGAAGCCATCAAGTCCGGCAAGTTCAAGGACATCGGCTCGATGACGCGCGAGATGAGCCCCGAGGAGCGCCGCCTGCTGCAGAGCATGATAGACGATTCCTACGACCAGTTCGTGACGGCCGTCGCGCAGGGCCGCAAGATGACCGTCGAGCAGGTCAAGCCGCTGGCCGACGGGCGCATCTATACCGGCAGGCAGGCCAAGGAGGCCGGCCTGGTGGACAAGTTCGGCGACCTGCAGGACGCGGTGGACGCGGCCGGCGTAGCCGGCGGCCTGGGCAAGAACCCGCGCGTGCTGTCCGACGGCGATCCCTTCGAGAACCTGATGTCGCTGCTCGAGACCAAGCTCTCCCTGCGCAGCAGCGCGGTGGAGCAGGCGCTCGACGCCACTCCCAGGGTGGAATACCGCTGGTCGGGGCGCTAGCATGAACCCGATCAATACCCTCGCGGCGCTGATAGATAAACCGGAGCTCCTCGCGGCCGCCGACCGGCCGGAGGGGCTGGGCCGGACGGGCATGCTGGGCTACCTGGCCGGGACCCTGGGCATCTTCGCCTGGTTGCGCATGTACTCGGCGGTGCCGCCGGGGTTCATGTCCTTTGCGGCCGTGCTGCTGTGCCTGCTGGGTCTGAACTTCCTGATGGCGGCCCTGCTGCACCTGTTCATGGACCTCACCGGCGCCCGGGGCGGCGCCGGACGGCTCTTCCTGGCCTTCGGTTGCACCGACTACCTGATGTCGCTGCTGATCCCGATGGCTTTCTTCTCAAAGCTCAACCTGATCGGCGGTTTCGTGGCCTATGCGGCCTGCGTGGCGCTGCTGGTCTATGCCCGCGTGCGCATCGTCAGGCGCGTCTACGCGGTCTCGGCCAACAAGGCCGCCTTGGGCGTGCTGCTGCCCTACGCCTGGATCGGCGCGGCCGCTTTCGTCGCGTCCGTCTATTCCCTGGCCTGGCTGGTCTGGCTGGTGATCTGATGTCCAAGATCCCGCAGGTTAAGGAATACGACGGCTTTCCCGTGGTGACGGCGGAGAAGATGAAATACCTGGATATGAAGGCTTCCAGGGAATATTCCATACCGCCTGCCGACCTGATGGAGAACGCGGGCCGCGCCATAGCGGAGGCCGCGCAGGAGTTCGCGGCGCTAGAGACGGGCAAAAAGCCCGAAGTGCTGAAGGTCGTGGTCTGCTGCGGCAAGGGCAATAACGGAGGCGACGGCCTGGTGGCCGCCCGCTACCTGCGGCAGGCGGGGGCGGACGTTAAGGTTTTCATCCTGCCGCCCAAGGAAGAAGGTTACGGCGAGCTGGTGGTGGCCAACCTGGCCGCCGCCAAGACGGCCGGCGTGCCGGTGGCGATGACGCGCAAGGAGGACCTGGACATCCTGGCGGCCGAGTTTGCCGGCGCCGACCTGCTGCTCGACGCGCTGCTGGGAGTCAGCGCGGTGGGCAAGCCCACCGGCCCGGTGCACCGCGTCATACAGCTGATGAACAAGAGCGCCCGCCCGATCATCGCCGTGGATATACCGTCGGGCCTGAGCCCGGATACCGGGCACCACAGCGGCGTTTTCATCATCGCTAAACTTACG
Source organism: Elusimicrobiales bacterium (assembly GCA_050174915.1). GTDB lineage: Bacteria > Elusimicrobiota > Elusimicrobia > Elusimicrobiales > UBA9959 > UBA9959. The sequence goes on from JBFXJL010000002.1 coordinate 366,189, forward strand.
CTCACGCTGGGCTTCGCCAAGAGCGGCCTGATGGCCGCCCACGCGCAGAAAAATACCGGCGTCATCAAGGTGCTGCCCATCGGCTACCCGCCGGGGCTGATAGAAGAAGCCCGCCGCTAGGCGACAAAAAAAGAACCGGGGCCGCCCCGGTTCTTTTTTTTGCGCTCCGCTGCTACTTCAGGCCCACTACCGCCTCAACCACGTTTACGGCGTGGTCGCCCATCTTCTCGAAACTGTTAAGCAGATCCGAATAGAGCGGGCCGACTCCCGCGGCGCAGCTGCCGCTGGAGATGCGAGACATGTGTTTTTCACGGTACTCGTTGCGCAGGCGGTTCAGCTCGTTCTCCAGCTCCCAGACCCGGGCCATGATGTCGCCCTCGGGCTTGAGGATGAAGCCGCGGGTCTCTTCCAGCATGCCGCGCGCGTGCGAGGCTATCTTTATCAGGTCGGCGTAGGCCTCTTTTGTGAGGGCCAGGGCGGGTTCCCTGGTGCGGCCCAGCAGGTTCGCTATTTTCTCGCCGTAATCGCCCATCTTCTCGAAATCGTTGATCATGCTCATCAGCGAGAGCACCTCGCGGCTGGTTTTGTTGGAAAGCCGTTCGTGCACCAGCGCCGCCAGGTAGTCGTTGATCTTGTGCTCCAGCACGTCGGTGGTCTTCTCGTCGGCCCTGATGGCGGCTATCTCGTGGTCCTCTATCTTGCCGTCGGCCAGCGCGGCGGCTATCTTGGCCATCATCCCGGTCACCACCCCGGCCATGTTGTCGATCTCCTTGCGGCCCGCGTCGATGGCCAGCTCGGGCGTCCTGGCGAAGGGCGTGGTGAGGTAGATCAGCTCATGTTCTTTGGGCCCTGTCACCGCTTGGTCGGGCATTATCAGCAGCACCAGCCGCTCGAACTGGTTGATGAAGGGCAGCATCACGGAAGTGTTGATCACGTTGAACACCGTGTGGAAGGCGGAGATATGCAGGGGTATCGCCACCAGCAGCGCCGCCTCTGAAACCCCGTAGGGAGAGCCCGGCACCAGCCAGTCCACCAGGCTGATTATCAGCGAGAAGAGCAGCGTCGCCCAGAGCACGCCCAGCACGTTGAAGAGGAAATGGCCGATGGCCGCCTGCTTGGCGGTGCGCGAGGCGCCTATGGCCGCCAGGTTGGCGGTGATGGTGGTGCCGATATTCTCACCCAGCACCAGCGCGGCGGCGGCCGGGAAATCAATAATGCCCTTGGCCGCGGCGGCTATGGTGACCGCCATCACGGCGCTGGAGGACTGGAAGATGACCGTAAGGATGGTGCCTACCGCTATCAGGCCCAGCCGCGGCAGTATGTCCGACGGCGAGAACCTGGCTATCCAGGCCAGCACCTCGGGAGAATTCTGCAGGTTGGGGATGCCGTCCTTGATGAGCTCCAGGCCAAAGAACAGCAGGCCGAAGCCCACCATCACCTCGCCTACGCGGTGCGGCCACTTCCAGCGCTTGATGAAGCGCGAGAAGAAACCTATGCCTATCATGGGCAGGGCGAAGGCTGAGATCTTTATCTTGAAGCCCAGCAAGCTGACTATCCAGGCCGTGACCGTGGTGCCGATATTGGCGCCGAAAATGACGCCCAGCGACTGGCCCAGCGTCAGCAGCCCGGCGCTGGCGAAGCCCACCACCATGACGGTGGTGGCGCTGGAAGACTGGATTATGGAGGTTACGACGAAGCCGGAGAAGGTGCCGGCCAGCCTGTTGGTGGTGGCTTTAGCGAGCATTTTGCGCAAGCCCTGCCCCGCGCTTTTCTGCAGGCCCTCGCTCATGATCTCCAGGCCCAGCAGGAAAACGCCCAGGCCGCCCAGGAGGTAGAGGAACATTTCAAGACCTTTCAGCATGTTATTAGCCCTTGTTTGTTATGGATACCGGCGCGCTGGCCGGTATAAAATTATACCAGTCCCAAGCGGCGCGGGGGTGTAAAGTCTGTGTAAAAATTAAAGCGGCGGGCGCGGCAGCAGGGGGGCCAGTTTGGCCGAGAGCTCGGCCAGGTGCTCGCGCAGGCGCGGCTGCTTCTTGAGCATCAGCGGCAGCAGCGTCTTGCGTATCCAGTTGCGCGTGTAGTATTCGTCGTCGTTGGTGTGATCTTTTCTGGAGGGGAGCGCGTTGAGCTTTATATATTCCTCTATCTCCCGGCGCGAGACGGCCAAGAGCGGCCGGACCAGGTCCACCCTGGCCCTGCCCTTCCGGCAGAGTTCCCGCTTTTCGGGGATGCCCAGCAGACCCTTGGGCTCGGTGCCGCGCAGCAGGTTGAGGATTATCGTTTCGGCGTGGTCGTCCGCGTGGTGGGCCGTGGCCACCAGGGAACACTTCTTTTTGAGCGCCGTGGCCGAGAGCAGGCGGTAGCGGGCGTTGCGGGCGGCGTGCTCCACGCTGCTGCCGTGTTTTTTCGCCAGGGCCCGCACGTCGGCGGAAAGGATGGAGGAGGGGAGGCCGTAGCCCGCGGCCAGCTTTTTCACGAAGGCCGCGTCGGCGTCAGCCAGGCGGCCGCGCAGCTTGTGGTTGACGTGGCAGACGTGCAGCCGCAGCCGGTGCGCGCGGGCCTGCCCCGCGAAATAGTCCAGCAGCACCACGGAATCCGGCCCGCCGGACACGGCCAGCAGGATGGCGTCCCCGTCCCGGAACAGGCCGCGGCGCCGGGCGTTGGCGTTCACGCGGTTCCAGAGCTGCAGGGTCACGGCCTTCCTGTCTTCCATACCGAGATTATAGCAAAGCCCGGCCGCGCTGATTTTACAGGGATTTTACAGCCCGCCCTGCCCGCCGCGCGGGGCCTATTTGTATAATTCCAGTATGAACGAAAAGATCCTGGTGGTCGAGGACGAGCGGGACATCGCCCGCATGATAGAGTACAACCTCAAGAAGGACGGCTACCGGCCGGTCCTCGTTCACGACGGGTCCTTCGCCGCCGCGGCGGCCGCCAAAGAAAATCCCGCCCTCATACTTCTGGACCTGATGCTGCCCGGCCTGGACGGCCTGGAGGTCTGCCGCCGCCTCAAGGCCGACGCCAAAACTTCCGCCATCCCCATCATCATGCTTACCGCCAAGGGCGAGGAGTCGGACAAGGTGCTGGGCCTGGGCCTGGGCGCGGACGATTATGTCACCAAGCCGTTCAGCCTGAAAGAGCTGCTGGCCCGCGTGGGAGCCGTGCTGCGCCGCAGCTCCGTGAAGGCCGCCGCGGGGGAAGCCCCGGGCAAGCTAAAGGCCGGGACGCTGGAACTGGACGCGGCCAAGGTGCAGGCCCGCCTGAAGGGCGAGCCGCTGGAACTTACTTCCAAGGAATTCGAGCTGCTCAAGGCGCTGATGGCCTGCGGCGACCGCGTGCTGAAGCGCGAGGAACTGCTGGAGAAGGCCTGGGGCATGGACGCTTCGCTCGAGGTGGAGACGCGCACTGTGGATGTGCATATAGGCACACTGCGCAAGAAATTAGGCAAAGAAGGGAGCCGCATAGTCACCGTCAAGAACTACGGTTACCGCTTCGAGGCCGAATGAACTTCTTTTCCACGCTTAAATTCCGCATACTGCTCTCCTACGTGCTGGTAGTGTTGTTCGCGCTGGCGGTGACGCTGTACCTGCTGGACCGCTCCGGCGCGCTGCCGCTGCACGGGGTGCCCGGCGGCGCCGCCCAGGCGTTCGCGCTGTCCGCCGTCTTCGCGCTGGGCGTGGGCTGGCTGGTGACGGCCCTGCTGGCCCGGCAGTTCGGTGAGATAGTAGCCGGCTCCAAGCGCTTCGCCGCCGGCGATTTCGGCTACCGCATCCCGGTCGGCTCCTCCGGCGAGCTTAGGAAGCTTTCGGAAACCCTTAACTACATGGCCGGGGAGCTCGGGGCCAAGGCGCGCGACGCCGAGCTGCGCCGCCTGGAGCTGGAGGCCGCTTTTCGCGACATGCCGGAGGCCATCCTGGTCGCCGACGGCGCCGGCGTGATCACCCACATCAACGACCGCGCCCGCCAGCTGATGGGCGTGAAAGGTTTCGAGCCGGAGGGCATGCGCCTCTCCGGTATGCCGGCCGGCCCCGAGCTCTCCTCGGCCGCCATCAAAGCCCTGTCCAGCGGCCAGCCGGTGCAGCTGGAGGTGGAGCCGGCCTCCGCTCCGGGTATGGTGCTCGGGATCAGCGCTTCGCCGTTAGTGGCGGGCGGCGCGGTGCGCGGCTGCGTGCTGGTGGCGCGCGACGTCACCGGCCCCCGCCGGCTGGAGAACCTGCGCAGGGATTTCGTGGCCAACGTCTCGCACGAGCTCAAGACGCCGCTGACCGTCATAAAGGGAAGCGCCGAGACGCTGCTCTCCGGCGCGCTGGAGGACAGGGAGCACGGCCCGGCCTTCGCCCGCAGCATCTACGAGCAGGCCGTGCGCCTGGAGAAACTGGTGGCGGACCTGCTGAACATCTCCTACGCCGAGTCCGGGCGCGCCGTACCGGAGGCTGCGGCGCTGCGCCTCGACGAACTCGTGGCCGGCACCGCCGCCGGCCTGGCCGCGCTGTTCGCGGCCCGCGGGGTCTTCCTGGTCAACGCGGTGCCAGCCGGGCTGGAGGCGCGGGCCGACCGCGACAAGCTTTCGCAGGTGCTCATCAACCTGCTGGATAATGCCGCCAAGTTCAACCGCGAGGGGGGGGCCGTAAAGGTCACCGCCGCGCGGGACGGCGGCTTCGTTAAAGTGACAGTCGAGGACGAGGGCCCGGGCATCCCGGCCCGCCACCTGCCGCATATCTTCGAGCGCTTCTACCGGGTGGACAAGGCCCGCTCTAGAGAGCTGGGCGGCACCGGCCTGGGCCTCTCCATAGTAAAGCATCTCGTGGAGCTGCACGGCGGCTCCGTGGGGGTGGACAGCGCCGAGGGGCGCGGGTCCTCCTTCTGGTTCACGCTGCCGGCCTGACTCCCTTAACCTGGCCATGCCCAGGCCCGGCCTGGGCCCTCTTTCACCGGGGGCCTGGGCCTTTAGCCTCATCCGCCGCGGCCGCCCCGTTGCTACACTATAGGTATAGACGGCGGTACAAGGTGAAAAAATGAACAAGATTTTCCATCTGGCGGTTGCGGCGGCGATAGCCCTGGCTTATGCCGGTTCCCTGGGCGCGGCAGAACCCGTCTCTCCTTTCGACGGCGGCGGCCTCTCGTTCTCCGGCCAGAACGCCGAGCTGCCCGCGGTGCCGGCCCCGGCCAGCGCCGAGCCCGAACTTGAACAGGCCCCGGTACCCGCCCACGGCTTCAGCGCCGGCCAGCTCGGCGAGATGCGCGCCCATAACGCGGGCCTGCTGGGCGCCCATAACAAAGGCCTCTCCTTGGGGGACGAGGACCGCGCGGTGCGCAAGTACCGCCCCTACGCCGACTACGAAGCCCCCGGCTACCTGATCATGAGCGCCGATTTTAATTTCAACTCCCGCCAGGCCAAGCTGCTGATGGCCAGCAAGCTGCCGGCCGACGCCACCCTGGTCATCTTCACCGATTACGACGACGCCTCCGTCAAGGAGAACATCCTGCGCGCCTACGAGAGCGTGATCCCCCGCTCCCGCGTGAAAGTTATCGCGCTGCGCGGCGCCAGACAGGGCTTCTGGGCGCGCGACGGCATCCCGGTGCCCGCCATCGACGGGGCCGGCCGGCTGGTGGTGGTGGACGCCGTGTACGGCCACCGCTTCGAGCCCGACGCCCAGATCTCGCAGCTCTTCGGCGCCGGCCTCGAGAAGCACCAGTATTATTACGAAGGCGGCAACTACATGGCCAACGCCGCCGGCGACTGCATCATGGTCAACCACGGCTACCACACCCAGATCCCCGACAGCGTTTTCACGGGCCAGTACGGCTGCAGCCGCATGATACGCCTGCCCTTCGTGGACGGCATCGGCCACATCGACGAGCACGTGCGCTTCATCAGCGAAAAAGTGCTGGTCACCGACCTGCCCCAGTACAAGGACACCCTGCAGGGCCTGGGCTTCACCGTGCACATGCTGCCCAAGCCCAGCGGCCCCTATGAGACCTACGTGAACTCGCTGCTGATGAACGACCAGATCATAGTGCCGGTGTTCAACCGCGCCAGCGACGCGCAGGCCCTGGCCGTTTACGAGAGCCTCGGCCTCAAGGCCAGCGGCGCCGATTCCCGCTCCCTCTCCAACCAGGGCCAGGGCTCGGTGCACTGCATCACGATGACCTACCCCAAAGTGCCGATGACCAACCTGCTCAAGGCCCTGGGCGCCAGGGAAATCTAAACTTCCTCAGGCAAGAGAGTGCGCGGGCCCGGGTGCCCGCGCATTTTTTTGTCCCGGTTCTTTACACGGACTTTACACGGGCTTTAACCGGCCTTGACCGGCTTTGTTTAAACTATGGCCAGACCGAGAGCGAAAGGAGAGAATCATGAGCTTCAATTTTCTGCCGAAAGAAGAGAGGTTCTTCGACTTCCTCACCCAGCAGGCCGAGAACCTGATGAAGGCCGCGGAGTTTTTTAAGGCCGCCATCAAGGACGGCCGCCTGGACGAGGACGAGGTGAAGAAGATCCACGCGCTGGAGCAGGAGGGCGACACCCTGGCCCACGAGATCACGGACATGCTCAACCGCACCTTCATCACCCCCATAGACCGAGAGGACATCTACGCGCTGGCCAACCAGCTTGACGACGTGCTGGACATGCTCAACGCAATGGCCGGCCGCATGAAACTCTACAAGCTCAACCCCTCGGACGAGTATTTCGCCCAGTTCATAGACCTCATCGACCAGGCCGCGGCCGCGCTGGCCAACGCCGTCAAGCACATGTCCGACACCAAGCGGCAGCGCCGCGTGCTGGACTACTGCATAGAGATCAACCGCCTTGAGAACCTCGGCGACGCCGTGCGCGAGAAGGCCATCGGCAACCTCTTCGAGAATGAGAAAGATCCGATGCAGGTCATCAAGTGGAAGGAGATCTACGAGGTGGCCGAAGGCACGCTGGACAAATGCGAGCACGTTGCCAAGGTGATCGAGTCCATTTTGGTGAAGCATGGATAGCACGCTGCTGGCCATAATCGCGCTGGTCGGCCTGGCGCTGTTCTTCGACTTCCTCAACGGCTTCCACGACGCGGCCAACTCGATAGCCACCATCGTCGCCACCCGCGTGCTGTCCCCCAAGTACGCCGTCATCTGGGCCGCTTTCTTCAACTTCATCGCCTTCCTGTTCTTCGGCCTGCATGTGGCCGGCACGATAGGCAAGGGGATAATCGATATAGGCCAGGTGGACGCTTTCGTCATCTTCGGCGCCCTGATAGGCGCCTGCGCCTGGAATATCATAACCTGGTATTACGGCATCCCGTCCAGCTCCTCGCACGCGCTGGTGGGAGGCCTGATAGGCGCCGCCCTGGTGAAAGCCGGGCCGCAGATGCTGGTGATGAGCGGCATCATCAAGACGGTGGCGTTCATCTTCATCTCGCCGATGGTCGGCTTCCTGCTGGCGCTGGTCATCGGGGTGCTGGTGTATAACCTCTTCGCCCGGTCCACGCCGGCCAAGGTGGATCATATCTTCCGCAAGGGGCAGCTGGTCAGCGCGGCGCTCTACAGCCTCGGCCACGGCGGCAACGACGCCCAGAAGACCATGGGCATCATCGCCGGCCTGCTGTTCAGCGCCGGTTACCTGCAGGGCGAGTTCCACATCCCCCTCTGGGTGGTGCTGTCCGCCCAGGCGGCCATAGCGCTGGGCACCATGAGCGGCGGCTGGCGCATAGTGAAGACCATGGGCGACAAGCTTTCCAAGCTGCGCCCGGTGGACGGCTTCTGCGCCGAGGGCGCCGCCTCGCTGGTGCTCTTCGGGGCCAACGCGATGGGCGTGCCGATAAGCACCACGCATACCATCACCGGCGCCATAGTGGGCGTCGGCACGATTAAAAACGCGAAGGCGGTAAAATGGGGCGTGGCCGGCAACATAGTCTGGGCCTGGGTCATCACCATCCCGGCCGCGGCCGCCATCTCGGCTGGCTCCTACTGGCTGGCCGTCAGGTTATTCTAAACGGTCGCGGGCGAAGGAAGGCGGAGCCGGACGGCTCCGCCTTCTTTATTTATTATAAAATATAGGACTGGAGCGCGCCGCGCAAGGGACCGGTCCCGACATGAAAGTTTTTGTAATAATACCGACCTACAATGAAAAAGAGAACATAGGCGGCCTCGTGAAGAGGGTTTTGGCGCTGCCTGTCTCCGCCGAGGCCGTGGTGGTGGACGATAATTCGCCGGACGGCACCGGAGCGCTGCTGGATTCTTTGGCCGCGGGCGAGCCGCGCCTGCACGTGCTGCACCGCCCCGGCAAACTGGGACTGGGCACCGCCCACGTGGCGGGGCTGCGCTACGCGCTGGGCAAAGGCGCGGACCTGCTGGTGACCATGGACGCGGACCTGTCGCACGACCCCGCCTATATCCCGGCCATGCTGGAGGCCGCCGCCGGCTGCGACCTGGTTATAGGGTCGCGCTATACCGCGGGCGGCGGGGCCGTGAACTCGCCCCTGCCGCGGCGCGCGCTGTCGCGCGGGGCCAACCTGTTCGCCAAGATCATGCTGGGCCTCAGGGCCGGCGACTGCACGGCGGGCTTCCGCTGCTACCGCGCCGCGGTGCTCCGCGCCCTTGACCTGGACGCCATAGTGGCGGACGGCTATTCTTTCCTGATAGAAATCCTGAGCGCCATAGAGGCCCGGGGCTTCACGGTGGGCGAAGTGCCTATAAAATTCATGGACCGGGAACTTGGCGCCTCCAAGATCTCCAGGAAAGAGATCAGCAAGGCGGTATATACGGTGCTGCGGCTGGCTTTTCGTCCGGCTTCGGCGAGAGAGGGGGGGAAACGTGCCTGAAGAAGCCGCCAAGCCGGAAAATTTCAAGGACATCTTCCGGGCCTCCGGCCCGCTGAGCCGCCTGCGGATAGCCTTTCATACGGACCGTTACCGCAAAGTTGTCGCGATGCTCAACCCCGGCCGCGTGCTGGACATAGGCTGCGGCAGGCCGTGCGAGGTCCTGCCTGACCAGGCTTTCCTGCGCTTCCTCGGCCGCCCCGGCTCAGTCGGGCTGGATCTTAAGAGGATAGAAGGTCCCTACGAATTCCGCCAGGGCAGCGTGCTCGCCCTGCCGTTCGGGGACGGCGAACTCGACAATGTCACGGCGATGGAGATCCTCGAGCATATCACGGAGGTCCGCGGGGCGCTGAAGGAAATAAAGCGCGTGCTGCGGCCCGGGGGCGTGCTGGTGATGTCCACCCCGGACAACAGCCCGCTCTGGAACCTTATTTGGGGCGTCTGGTCCGCCACGGTGGGCCGCATGTGGCACCACGAGCACGTGATCTCCTATAACGCCGGGCAATGGCGGGCGCTGTTGGAAGAGCAGTTCTCCGTCACCGAGTTCAAGCGGAACTGGCGCTTCGACCTGGTCTTCCGCTGCGTGCCGCGCTAACGCTCCGCGAGAATGGAAAACAATAAAAAATTCACCGCCGCCCTGGGCCTTGTGCTGTTACTGGCCGCCGGCTTGCGCCTGGTGCCGCTGCTTGCGCTCGGCCCTCAGGTAGAGCCGGATACGCGGCCTTACCTGCAGGTGGCCGGAATCCTGGCCGAAACCGGGGATTTTTCCTGGGTGGACGACGTCACCGGCCGGCTGGAGCCCTACGCCTACCGCATGCCGCTTTTTCATCTTTTTACGGCCGGGCTTATGAAAGTTTTCGGCCCGGAAGTTTCCGCGCAGCTGGCCGCGGCTAACGTCCTGCTTTCCCTGCTGGTCGTGCTTATGACCGGCCTGTTTTTCCGCTCTGTCGCCGGCGCCCCCGCCGGGCTGTTGGCCGCCGGGCTGGCCGCGCTGAACCCGAACGCTATTTTTAACTCGGCCCTGCTGCTTACCGACAGCTACTTCGCCGTCTTCGTCCTTCTCTCGGCGGTCGCCGGCCTGGCCGCCCTGCGCCGCCGCTCCGGCGCGGCCTTCTTCCTGTGGGGCCTCTCCATAGGGTTGTGCTCCATGGTCAGGCCCATCATGAAATTCTACTGGCCGGTGCCGTTGCTGCTGGTGCTGCTGCCCTGGTTCAGGGCCTCGCTGCGGGAGAAGGCGCGGCTGGGCCTGCTGTGCGCCGCCGGGGCCGGGCTGCTGCTGCTGCCCTGGGCCGCGCGGAATTACAGCCGGCTGGGTTTTTTCGGGCTGGAACTCAACCAGGGCGTGAACACTCTCTGGTCCACTATCGACATGGTGCGGCCCTCCACGCCGGAACAGGCGGCGGCCGACCCGTTGCAGGCCCGGGTGAGGGACATAGTGGCGAACAGCGCCGGTCCCCTGCCGGCCGAAACCGAGATACGAGTGCGGCTGGGCCTCTCCCTGCCGGAAACCAGCGCCGCGATGTCGCGCCTGGGCGTAGAGACCGTGCTGAACAACCCCGGCGGTTTCCTGCTGCGTTTCCTGCGGAACGCCGCCAATATCGCCACTTCTCCCAGCGCCGTGCTGGAACTGGCCGGCCGCCTGGCCGGCGGCGGCGCCGAATCCTTGCCGGGCCTCGCGGAGGCGGCAAAGGAGCGGCACTGGTTCTCCCTGGCCTTGAATCTCGGGACCAGGGCCGTGCTGGCCGTTATCTTTTTTGTACTCGCCCCGCTGGGAGCGCTGCTGCTGTGGCGCCGCGCCGGCGACACGGGCAGGCTGGAACTGCTCATGCTGGTTTCGGTGGTAGGCTACACCATAACTCTTACGGCGATGGTGGCCGGGTATGACCGGTACCGCCTGCCGCTCGACCCGCTGCTTTTCGGCTTTGCCGCCGCCTGGCTCGTGGAAAAACTGCGCGGTCCCGCCCGGGGCCTGCCGGGCAAAATTGTATAATTGTATACCGATTTTAGCGCTTAAAAGGACCTCCGGAGCAATATGAAAAGCCACCAGATACGCAAGAGTTTCCTAGATTTTTTCGCCAGACAGGACCACCCTGTCGTTAAATCCAGCCCGCTGATCCCCGAGGGCGACCCCTCCCTGCTGTTCACCTCGGCCGGCATGGTGCAGTTCAAGCCCTACTACCTCGGCCTCAAGACCGACATGAAGCGGGCCGCTTCCTGCCAGAAATCTTTCCGCACCACCGACATAGACAATGTCGGCAAGACCATACGACACCTGACCTTCTTCGAGATGCTCGGCAACTTCTCCTTCGGCGACTATTTCAAGAAGGAATCCATCGCCTGGGGCTGGGAATTTCTGACCAAGGATATGGGGCTGGACCCCAAGCGCCTTTATCCGTCCATCTACAAGGGCGGCGTGGCCCCTCGCGACGCCGAGGCCCGCGGCATCTGGGAGGCTATCCTTCCCAAGGACATGCACTCCCATATCATAGAGCTGGGCGACAAGGATAATTTCTGGGCCATGGGCGACACCGGCCCGTCGGGCCCCTGCTCGGAGATCTACTGGGACCGCGGCGAGAAGTACGACCACAAGGGCTGTGAAGGCCCCGGCGCCTGCTCCTGCGACCGCTACATAGAGATCTGGAACCACGTGTTCACCCAGTTCGACAAGCAGCCCGGCGGCGTGTACAACCCGCTGCCCAAGAAGAACATCGACACTGGCATGGGCCTGGAGCGCCTCACCTTCATCGTGGAAGGGAAAGAGTCGCCGTTCGAGACTTCGCTGTTCCACCCCGTTATCGAGGCCGCCCAGGACCTGCTCGGCACCGACTACCGCGCCTCCGGCGAGTCCGTCTCGGCCTACCGCATCATCGCCGAGCATTTGCGCGCCTCGTCTTTCCTGATCTCAGAGGGCATCATCCCGTCCAACGAGGGCCGCGGCTACGTGCTGCGCCGCCTGATCCGCCGGGCCAGCCGCTACGGCCGCATCCTGGGCGCCAGGGACCCCTTCCTGCATAAGCTCACCCCGTCGGTCTTCTCCATCTTCAAAGGCGTCTACCCCGAGGTGGAGGCCGCCGCCAAACAGATCGGCGAAACGCTTAAATTCGAGGAGCAGGGCTTCATAGAAACGCTGGAGACCGGCGAGAAATTCCTCGCCGACCTGCAGGAGAAATACCCCGGCGGCATTCCCGGCGCCGAGGCCTTCAGCCTTTACGAGACCTACGGCTTTCCCTTCGAGCTGACCCGCGAGCTGGCCGCCAAGAAAGGCGTGGAAGTGGATGAAAAAGGTTTTAACGAGGCCCGCAAGGCCGCGCAGAGCGTGGCCAAGGCCGGCTGGAAAGATTCCGGCGAGAAGAACGCTTTCATCTTCCAGACCGCCGAGGAGAAGCTGCCCGCCACCGTCTTCAAGGGCTACGAGACCACCGAGCACGACGCGGAGATAATCGCCCTGCTCGACGGCAAAGGCCACATGGCGGAGCGCCTGGAAGCCGGCGCGGAGGGCTACGCCGTGCTCGACGCCACGCCCTTCTACGCCCAGAGCGGCGGCCAGGCCGGCGACACCGGTTCGCTCGTCTTCGAAGGCTCCGAGCTGGCTTCGGTCACCGACACGCAGAAGCCGGTGGCGAAGGTCTACTTCCATTCCATCCGCGCCCATGCCGGCCTCAAGACCGGCATGCGGGTGAGCGCGCGCGTCTCCGGCGACAGGTTCCGCACGGCCTGCAACCATACCGCTACGCATGTGATCAACGCCGCCCTTAAACAGGTGTTCGGCGACACCACCCGCCAGGCCGGTTCCGAGGTGGACCCGGTCAGGTTCCGCTTCGACTATACCGTCACCCGGGCCCCGACCAAGGAAGAGATAGCCCGCATCGAGGACATAGCCAACGCCGCCGTGCGCGAGGATTACCTGGTCTCCAAGTCCCTGCGCCCGCTGGCCGACGCCGCAAAGTTCGGCGCCACCACGCTGCTGGGCGAGAAGTACGCCGACCCGGCGCGCTTCATCCTGATAAACCGCGGCGGTTTCGAAACGGCCAAGGAACGCTACAGCCTTGAGCTGTGCGGCGGCACGCACATCGACCGCACCGGCGAGCTGCTGGTGATAAAGATACTCAAGGATTCTTCCGTCTCGCGCGGCGTGCGCCGCATAGAGGGCGTGGCCGGCCCGGCCGCCGTGGCCTATCTCAGCGGCCTGGCCCGCGTCACCGAGACGCTGGCCGCTAAACTTTCCGTGCCGCCGCAGGAAGTGGCGGCGCGCGTGGACCAGCTGCTCGAGAACCTCAAGGAACTCAAGAGCGGCAAGGCCAAGGCCGCCCCGGCCGCCGCGCCCAAGGACGGCAAAAAACTCCTGTCCGGCGGCATAGATGGTTCGGGCTCGAGCCTGGTGGCCTACGACGCCGGCGCCCTGGACATGAAGGACCTGCGCGGCTTCTCGGACGAGGTCAAGAAGGACCTGAAGTCCACCCTGCTGTTCATCTATTCCCGCTCGGCCGGCAAGTTCTCTTTCATCGTGACGCATACCGGCGACGTGCACGCCGACGCCTCGGCCATCGCCAAGGGCGTGGCCGCGGTGGTGAACGGTTCCGGCGGCGGCCGCAAGGATTTCGCACAGGGCGGCGGCGAGGTGCCGGCCGACATGAGCGCCTTCGAGGCCCAGCTGGTGGAGCTGGCCCGGAAGCACATATAGTTTAATTTGGCTATAATATAGGCTTGGTCTTGCGCGCCCGTAGTGAAATGGATATCACGGGAGCCTCCGAAGCTCTAAGTGCAGGTTCGATTCCTGCCGGGCGCACCAGCTTTTCGCTTGTCCTTGGGGGGACGCGCCGCAGTTCCTGCCTATAATGAATTTCGAAGAAGAAATAGCCCTGCTGATCAAATCCCGCTACCCGCTGCTGGTGGTGGACACTATCGACGAGGAATACGTGCTGCGCCAGCTGGGCGACGTGGCCGCGGCCCAGGGGCTGCAGTTCTACTCCTGGTCGCTCACCCAGGGCCTGCGGGTGGGTAAAAACCAAAACTCCTTCTACAAGACCAACGACGCCGTGGCCATGCTGCGCGTGGTAAACGACCTGGTGGGCGACCCGCACGCCGCCGTGTTCGCCCTCTCCGATTTCGACCGCTACCTGGGCGACGCCGCCGCTTCGCGTTTCTTCAAGGACATCCTCAACCGCATCAAGGGCTCGCCAGCCACCGTGGTGCTGCTGGGCTCCGAGGGCAAGTTGCCGCCCGACATAGCCCCGCTGGCCGCCCGCATACAGGGCGGCTATCCCAACGAGCGCCAGATCCTCGACGAGGTCAACCGGGCCGTGGCGCAGTTCAAGCTGACCGCGGCCCACCTGCACGTGGACCTGCCGGGCGAGTCGCTGCGCCGCATGGTCAAGACTCTCAAGGGCCTGTCGCTGCAGCAGGTGCGCAACGCGCTCAACCTCTGCCTGCTCAAGGATCTCCGCTTCGACCACTCCGACATCAAGGAGATAGAGAAGTTCAAGAAGGCGGCCTTCGACCGCGAGGGCATCCTGGAGTACTTCGGCTCCGAGACCGAGACCGGCATAGCCGGATTCGACAACCTGAAGCGTTGGGTGCGCGACCGCCGCAACTCCTTCTTCTCCGACGGCCCGCTGCCGCCGCCCAAGGGCCTGCTGCTGCTGGGCGTGCAGGGCTGCGGCAAGTCGCTCGCCGCCAAGGTGATAGCCGGCGAGCTGGGCATCCCGCTCTACCGCTTGGACCTCACCCGCCTCTACTCCAAATATATCGGCGAGACAGAAGAGAATTTGCGAAAGGCCCTGGCCACCGTGGAGCGGCTGGCCCCGGTCTGCCTGTGGATAGACGAGATCGAGAAGATCTTCGCCTCCTCCTCCGGCGACATCGACGGCGGCGTGAGTAAGCGCGTGCTGGGCACCATGCTGACCTGGATGCAGGAGCGCAAGGACCGCTCCTTCATCGCCGCCACCTCCAACGACATCAACAACCTGCCGGCCGAGCTGCTGCGCAAGGGCCGCTTCGACGAGATCTTCTTCGCCGACCTGCCCGACGCGGCCGGCCGCATGGAGATCGCCCGCATCCACCTGGCCAAGCGCGACCTGGCCCCGGCCGACTTCGACGTGGCCGCGCTGGCCAAGGCCAGCGAGGGCTTCAGCGGCGCCGAGATAGAGCAGGCCGTGATCTCGGCGCTCTACAGCGCCTCCGGCGCCAACGAGAAAATTTCCACCCGGCACGTGCTCGAGCAGCTGCGGCTCACGCGCCCGCTCTCCGTCATCAAGGCCGAGGCCGTGGACTTCATCCGCGGCTGGGCCCGCGAGCGCAACATCCTCCCGGTCTGACAGCCATCGCCGGGAAAGGCATGGTTCATGACCACTAAAACCGAAAAAAAAGAACGCAGGAAAAAGATGGAGGATTTCTTCCGCCTCTTCTGGCTGCCGCTGGCGCTTAGCGTGATCGGTTCCTCTTTCCTGGACATGGCGCTGGCCGCGTTCGGGGTTCCCGGTTCCTCCGCCAGGTTCGGCCACGATTTGAGCGGGCTCAAGTTGGGCTATTCCACCGGCCTGATGTTCCTGCTGGTCTACCTCTGGGGCCGGCCCGCCTTCAAATACGCCGACAGGCCCGACGAAAAATTGCGCGATCAGATGCGCGGCCGCATCGCCAACATGTACCGCGACGCCTTCATAATGCTGGCCGCCGTGCAGGCGGTTTCCCTGGCGCTTCTGGCGATCGGCCCCGGCAGGCTGACCTGGGCGGAACTTACCGCCGTGGCTTTGTCCCTGCTGGCGCAGGCCGCGCTGCTGGTGGTCTACATAGATTCCGGCCTGGCCAAGCAACGGGGCCTGATGGAGCTTCTCTATTCTCCGGAGGAGTTGGTCCGCGCCAAGGGCGGTTTCACCATTCCCGTGTATATCAAAGTTTCCATGCTGGTCGTGGCTTTCGCGATAGTCCCGTTCGTGCTGGTCTGGACGGCTTCCTACAACCAGGTGCCGTGGAAGATCCTGTCCGGCAGGCTGCTGATGATGCTCCTGATGTCCGGCATAGCGCTGCTGCACGGTGTGAACAACATATACACCGGCATACAAATTCCGCTGGACGGCCTGATAGCCAGGATGCGCAGGGTCTCCTCGGGGGACTACTCCAAAACCCGTATTTTCTTTTCCGACGAGGTGGCCCGCCTGAAGGCCGGCTTCAACGAGATGGTGGACGGGCTGCGGGAACGCGAGGAAAAATTAGACGGGGCGCTGCGCAAGAACGCGGCCCTGGAGAGCGAGCTGGCGGTGGCCAGGGCCACCGCGGACCTGGCCGCCCAGGTGGCGCACGACATCCGCTCCCCGCTGGCCTCGCTGGCCGCGGCCGCGCGGGGCCTGGAGATGCCGGATGAGCAGCGCGTTCTGGTGCAGACTTCCGTGGCGCGCATGCAGGGGATAGCGGACGACTTGCTGCGGCGCTACAGGGCCCCGGACCCGGCATTGCCGGCCCGGGGGCCGTGCCTCCTCGCCGCCGCTATAGAGGCGGTGATGGGGGAAAAGCGGCTGCAGTACTCCGGCCGGAAAGGGCTCAGCCTCTCGTTCGTCGCCGGGTTCGACGCCGAGGCGGATATCGCAGCGGGAGAACTGCAGCGGGTGGTCTCCAACCTGGTCAACAACTCCGTGGAGGCCCTGGCCGGCGGCGGTTCGGTGGAAGTTGCGCTGCGCCGGGCCGGGGAGAAAGCCGAGATCGAGGTGCGGGACGACGGGCCCGGAATGCCGCCAGAACTGCTGGAAAAGTTGGGGACGAAAGGTTTCACCAGCGGCAAGGCCGGCGGCACGGGGCTGGGGCTTTATCATGCCCGCGCCGCGGCGGAGGCCTGGGGCGGCTCGCTGGAAATAACTTCCAGCCCCGGCACGGGCACCGTGGTGCGGCTGGCGCTGCCGGCCCGCCCGGCGGCGGCGCGGCGAAATCCGGCCCGGGCCGCGCTGCTCGACGACGACCTGCTGGTGCATATGAACTGGCGGCTGGCCGCGCGCAGCGCGGGGGTGGAGCTGCTCTCTTTTAAAAAGCCGGAAGAGCTGCTGGCCGCCGCGCCCGGCCTGGCCGGGGACACGCCCTTGTACATAGATTCCGATCTGGGCGCCGGCGGCAGGGGGGAAGACGTAGCCGCGGCGCTCAAGGAACTGGGTTTCAGCGATATCACGATGGCCACGGGCCACGCCCCGGGGCGCTTTGCCGCCCTGCCGTGGCTGAAAGTGGCCGGCAAGGAGCCGCCTTTCACTCCCGCCGGCCGCTGACCCGGCAGCGCCAATAAAAAGCCCCGGCACTCGCCGGGGCTTTTTTTTACGTCTGGCTGACTCAGGCCGTTACCGGCTCCGGGGCCGCCATCAGCGCGTCTATGACGGCGTTGAGGGTCGGGCTGGGCCGCATGGCCCTGGAGGTCTTCTCGTGGTCGGGGTGGTAGTAGCCGCCCATGTCCACGGGTTTGCCCTGCGCGGCGAGCAGTTCCTGGTTTATCTTCGCCTCGTTGGTCTCCAGCTGGCGGGCCGTCTCGGCGAAGCGGGTTTTAAGGCCCATGTCTTTAACCTGCGCGGCCAGCGCCTGCGCCCAGTACAGGGCCAGGTAGAAGTGGCTGCCGCGGTTGTCGATCTCGCCCACCTTGCGGGCCGGGGACTTGTTATTGTCGAGGAACTTGGCGATGGCCTGGTCCAGCGTTTCGGCCAGCACCAGCGCCTTGTCGTTCTTGAACATGTTGCCCAGGTGCTCCAGGGAAGCGCCGAGGGCGGAGAACTCGCCGAGCGAGTCCCAGCGCAGGTAGCCTTCCTTCTGGAACTGCTGCACGTGCTTGGGGGCCGAGCCGCCCGCGCCGGTCTCGAACAGGCCGCCGCCGGCCAGCAGGGGCACGACGGAGAGCATCTTGGCGCTGGTGCCGAGCTCCAGGATCGGGAACAGGTCGGTCAGGTAGTCGCGCAGCACGTTGCCGGTCACGGAGATGGTGTCCAGGCCGCGGCGGATGCGCTCGCAGGAATACTTGATGGCCTCCACGGGGGAGAGGATCTTGATGGTCAGGCCGGCGGTGTCGTGGTCCTTCAGGTACTTCTCCACCTTCGCGATCACCTGCGCGTCGTGCGCGCGGTTCTTGTCCAGCCAGAAGACGGCGGGCGACCCGGTGGCCCTGGCGCGCTTCACGGCGAGCTTCACCCAGTCCTGCACCGGGATGTCGCGCACGCGGCTCATGCGCCAGACGTCGCCCTTCTGCACCTGGTGCTCGATGAGCAGGGTGCCGTCCTGGTCGGTCACGCGCACCGTGCCGTCGGCCGGGATCTCGAAAGTGGTCGGGTGCGAGCCGTACTCCTCGGCCTTCTGCGCCATCAGGCCCACGTTGGGCACCGAGCCCATGCTGGCGGGGTCGAAGGCGCCGTGGCTGCGGCAGTCGTCCATGATCTCTTTGTAAATGGTGGCGTAGCAGCGGTCCGGGATCAGCGCCTTGGTCTCGGCCAGGTTGCCCTCGGCGTTCCACATCTTGCCGCCGTCGCGCACCACCACCGGCATGGAGGCGTCGATGATGATGTCGCTGGGCACGTGCAGGTTGGTGATGCCCTTGGCCGAATCCACCATGGCCAGCGCCGGGCGCCGGGCGTAGACGGCCTTGAGGTCGGCTTCTATTTCGGCCTTCTTGCCCGCGGGCAGCGTCTCGAGTTTCTTGTAGAGGTCGCCTAGGCCCATGTTAGGGTTGACGCCGAGCGTCTTGAAGGTTTCGGCGTGCTTGGCGAAAACTTCCTCGAAGAACACGGTGACGGCGTGGCCGAACAGGATGGGGTCGGAGACCTTCATCATGGTGGCCTTCAGGTGCACGGAGAGCAGCAGGCCCTCGGCTTTGGCCGCGTCCATCTGGGCGGCGTAGAATTTGCGCAGGGCGGCCGCGCTCATGAACGTGCCGTCCACGATCTCGCCGGCCTGCACCTTGAGGCCGCTCTTGAGCGTGTGCGCCTTGCCGTCGGCGGCCAGCAGCTCTATCTTCAGTTCGCCGGCCTTCTGCGCGCAGACGGATTTCTCGTTGCCGTAGAAGTCGCCGCCGGTCATGTGCGCCACGTGGCCCTTGCAGTCCCTGGTCCACTGGGCCAGCTTGTGCGGGTGCTTCCTGGCGAAATTCTTGACGGAGAGGGGGGCGCGGCGGTCGGAGTTGCCCTCGCGCAGCACGGGGTTGACGGCCGAGCCCAGCACCTTGGCGTAGCGCTCCTTCACGGCCTTCTCCTCGGGGGTCTGCGGGTTCTCGGGGTAATTGGGCACCTTGTAGCCCTGGAACTGCAGCTCGCGGATGGCCTCTTTGAGCTGCGGCACGGAGGCGCTGATATTGGGCAGCTTGATGATGTTGGCCTCGGGGTTAAGGGTCAGCTCGCCGAGCTTGGTGAGGTAGTCGGGCAGCTTCTGCTCCGGCGTGAGGTGCTCGGGGAAGTTGGCGAGGATGCGGCCCGCCAGCGAGATGTTGGCGGTCTCCACCGCCACGCCGGTGCCCTTGGTGAAAGCTTTCACTATGGGCAGCAGGGAATAGGTGGCTAAAGCGGGGGCTTCGTCGATTTCGGTCCAAACTATTTTATGGGGCATGTTTTCTCCTTGGGCGCTCCGGGCGGCCTTTATGGTCGTATTATATTTAGCAACGCGAAAAAGAGCAAAACTTGTCCCCTGTATTCTATTAAACCGCAGCGTTCCGGGCAAGGGCCGCCGTCGCATTGCTATAATAAGACGGATGAAAACCATTCTGGTCACCGGGGCCACCGGCTATATAGGGGGGCGCCTTGTCCCCGGGCTGCTGCGGAGCGGCAGGCGCGTGCGCTGCCTGGCGCGCCACCCTGAACGCCTGGAAGGCCGGTCCTGGGCCGGCCGCGTGGAGATCTTCAAGGGCGACGTTTACAAGGACGAAGGGTTGGCCGAGGCGCTGGCCGGGGCGGACGCCGCCTATTACCTGGTGCATTCCATGGCCGACGTGCCCGGTTTCGCGGAGATGGAAGCCGTCTCGGCCGCCAACTTCGCCAGGGCCGCGGCCGCGGCCGGCTGCAAGCGCATAATTTACCTCGGCGGGGCCGGCTGCGATTGCTCGGAGCTTTCCGAACACCTCGCCTCGCGTCACAAGGTGGGCGAGATCCTGCGTTCCACCGGCGTCCCGGTCACCGAGTTCCGCGCCGGCATGATAGTGGGCTCGGGCAGCGTCTCTTTCGAGATGATACGCTACCTGGTGGAGCGGGTGCCGGTCATCCCGGCCTGCAGCTGCCTCGACAGTCACTCGCAGCCGCTGGCCGTGCGGGACGCGCTGATGTACCTGACCGGCTGTCTCGACAAACCGGCCACGCTGAACAAGATCATCGAAGTCGGCGGCTCTACCTGCCACCGCTACCGGGACCTGCTTAGGATTTACGCCGACATACGCGGCCTGCGCCGCTGGTTCGTGGACCTGCATCACTGGAACCTGGGTTTTTGCAGCGCCATGATAGGCCTGATAACCCCCATTCCCAGGATCTTCGCCCGCCCGCTGCTCGACAGCCTGCGCTGCGAGGTCACCTGCGACACGGCCCAGGCGGCCGAACTTTTCCCCGATATAAAACCGCTGGACTACGCCACGGCCGTGAAGTACGCGCTGATACGCCTCAGCGAGAACGCCGTGGAAACCTCCTGGACGGCGGCCTACACCCCCTCGTACGCGCGGGCCTACTCCTTCGAGGACAGGGAGGGCATGATCAGCCACGCGCATGTGCTCGACATCGGCGCGCCGGCCTCCGCCGTCTACCGGGTCTTCACCGGCCTGGGCGGCCGCCGCGGCTGGCTGTACGGGCAATGGCTCTGGTATCTGAAAGCCCTGCAGGACAGGCTGGCGGGCGGCATAGGCATGCGCCGCGGCCGCCGGCACCCGGACGTCATACACCAGGGCGAGGCGCTGGACTCCTGGCGGGTGGAGCGGGTGATAGAGAACCGCCTGTTGCTGCTGCGCGCCGAAATGCGCCTGCCCGGCAAGGGCTGGCTGCAGTTCGAGGCTGTCCCCAGGGGGGAGGCCTCCTCCACCCTGCGCCTGACGGCCTATTTCGAGCCGCACGGCCTGTTCGGCAGTCTTTACTGGTACTCGCTTTACCCCGCGCACGTCTGGATGTTCCGTGGTCTGGCGCTGGAGATACGCCGCCGGGCCGAAGTTCCGTTTAATTAGGCGGAAAAGGTATAATTTAGTCATGCAGATCACGCTGGAAGTTGATTACGCGGTACGCTGCCTGGTCTACCTCAAGGACCACCGGGACGGCGTCTGTGTGCTGGGCGACATTTCCAAGGGGACCCGCATTCCGGCCGCCTTCCTCTCCAAGATACTGCAGAAGATGATCAAGCGCGGCCTGGTCAAATCCGCCAAGGGCAAGAACGGCGGTTTCGCGCTGGCCAAAGACCCCGCCGGGATCAGCATCTACAATATTATGCAGGCCGTCTGCGGCTCCGACACCGTGATGAAGGTGGTCTGCTTTAAGAGGAAGGATCCTTGTTCTTTCCTGAAAACCTGCAAGATACACCCGATCTGGCTCAACCTGTGCAAACTCGTCCATAATGAACTGGACTCCAGGAAACTTTCCCAGCTGTAACCCCCGCCCGTTCTCCCCATTATTGTAAAATCTCAAGGTGACAGTAAGAGCTGCCTGCGCCTGCGGCGCCATCTACGACCTCAAGGACGAGTACGCCGGCCAGCGGCTGGCCTGCCCCCGCTGCGGCGCCGCCGTGGAGGCGCCCGCCCTGCCGCCCCCGCCGCCGGTGCGCCAGCAGGAGGGGGACCCCGTCTTCGCGCGGGACCTGTTCCTGCTCGACCAGCGCCACCTGGCGGTGGACGAAAAATATTCCATCACCGACGGCGAGGGCTCGCAGCTGCTGTTCGCCGAGCGCCCGGCCGGCACCATCATCAAATCCCTTGCCGTAGTCGGCGGTCTCTTCGCCGGCGTGCTCAACTTTTTCCTGGGCCTGCTGCTGCTGGGGCTGGCCAAGCAGGCCGGCCTGCCCTTCCCGGTGCTGCTCGCGCTAGCGGTCTGGATACGCTACGGCTCGTTTTTTGTCGTAGTGGTAGCGGCCATGGCCCTGTACCCCAAGCGCCATATCACGGTGTACCGCGACGATAACCGCAAAGAGATCGTGCTGACCGTCACGCAGGACCGCAGGGTGCAGCTGCTGACGGCGCTCTACACCGTGCACGGCGCCGACGGCGCCCCGCTGGCCAAGCTCTACAAGAAGCGGCTGCGCAACGTCTTCCGCAAGCGCTGGTACTGCGCCTCGCTCTCCGGGGAGCTGCTCTTCATGGCGCGCGAGGACTCGCTGATACTATCCATACTGCGGCGCTTCCTGCTGGGCTTCTTCGGCCTGCTGCGCACCAACTACGTCATCTTCGGGCGCTCCGGAGTGGCCGGCGAATTCAACCGCCGCTTCACCATGCTCGATCGCTACGTGCTCGACCTGTCGGCCGACCGGCTGCGCTCCATAGACCGCCGCCACGCGCTGGCGCTGGGCATACTGCTCGACACCGGGGAGGGCCGTTGATGGCCGAGCCGCTGCGCAAGATCACCTCCGACATGCTGGCGGCCGATCCCTTCCGGCCGGGCCCTGTCGATTTCGAAGAGGGCATGTCGGCCGCGCCCCGCTTTGCGCTGGCGCTGATCGCCGTAAATGTGGCAGTCTTCTTCTGGGAACTGCAGGTGGGCGCGCTCAAGAGCCGCGAGGCCATCATAGCCGCCGGCGCCGTGTACGGCGAGCGGGTGATGGCCGGCGAGAGCTGGCTCCTGGGCACGGGCATGTTCATGCACGCCGGTTTTGGCCACCTGATCGGCAACTGCTTCGTGCTCTATATACTGGGCCTGGCAGCCGAGCGCGCCTGGGGCCGCGGCCGCGCGCTGTTCATCTATATGCTCAGCGGCCTCGCCGCCTCTTTCGCCACCGCTTTCCTGCAGCCTAAGCCCTCGGTGGGCGCCTCGGGCGCCATCTTCGGCCTGATGGGGGCCGTGGTGGTGTTCTTCTGGCGCTACGGCGGCGCCCTGCAGGCCCGCGACCGCCGCATAGGGGTGGTGCTGCTGGCCTGGGGCGTGCTCCAGATCCTGCTGGGGGCCATGACCCCCTACGTGGACAATTGTGCCCACATAGGCGGCGCCCTGGCCGGCGCCATGCTGGCCCTGCTGGTGCCGGCCGCCCTCTTCGAGCGGAAAGCCTCAGTTAAGCCCTAGCGAAGCCGAGCGCAGCTTGCTCACCCACAGCGCTATCTCCACCAGGTCCAGATCGCCTATTTCCGGAAAGGCGGCGGCCGCCTCCAGAGCGCGCACGGTGGCCCCCTTGCCCTCGAAGCGTATGAGCGCTATGGCGGCGCGGCCGTAGCGCACCTCGTAGGCCGGCGCCCCGCCGCGGTAGAAATCAGGCCAGCGGAAAGAGCGGTAGATGTAAGCGGTCAGCGCCCCCGTCCGGCGCGCCTGGTAGCCCTCCGGTATCCATTCCTTTACCGTCCATTTCATAAAGCCTCCCTTACCCTTGTCCCGCTAATAGCATAGCAGGTCAACCCGACAAGGGCCTGTCGGGTTGATTTATTCTCCGCGGCGGCCCTCTTTTTTATAGAATTAATATATACAGAACAACGGAGGCCAGATGCTTAAATTACTCCTTTCGGTTTTCCTGCTGCTGCCCGCCGCCGCCAGGGCGGACGAGGCCGGCAAAGACCCGGTCATGACCGCCTTGGTGAAGGAGCTCGAGCGCTCTTTCGCCGGCCTTAAGAAGGCCGAGCCCGTGCCGCTCTACTATCTCGGCTACGCGGTCACCATAAACAGGTACGGCTCGCTGTCGGCCAAACTGGGCGCGCTGGACTATAAAACCGAAGCCCCTTCCGCCACGCTCGACGTGGACATGCGCGTGAATACGATGGAACTCGACAACACGCACCAGGTGAAGGGCGACATGGCCTGGACCAACGCCACGCAGAGCGAGAACCTGCCCGTGGCCCTGGAGGGCAACGAGGACGCCATCCGCGCCCGCATCTGGGAGTACACCGACAAGGCCTACAAGAAGGCGCAGGAAAAATTCACCAAGGTGAAGATGAACAAGGCCGTCACCGCCGCCGAGGACGACCCGTCGCCGGACTTCTCGCCGGTTAAGGTGGAAAAGTTCTACGAGACCGTGACGCTTGAAAAGGCCGACCTGGCCGCCTGGAGCGAGCGCGTGAAGAAGCACTCGGCCCGCCTGGCCGGCTTCCCGTTCATCTACGACTCCGGCGTAACGCTGCAGTACGAGAACAAGCACCGCTACATGGCCACCAGCGAGGGGACCCGCGTAAAGACCGGCAATAATTACATTATCCTTTCCTATTCCCTGTCGAGCCGCACCACCGACGGCATGGAGATCAGCCGCCACATGTCCTACCACGGCGATTCTTTCGACGACCTGCCCTCCGCCGACAAGCTGGACGCCGACATGGACAAGTCCATTAAGGAGTTGGAGGCGCTCAAGACGGCCCCGGTGGTGGAGCCCTACAGCGGCCCCGCCATACTGCGGGCCAAGGCGGCCGGCGTGTACTTCCATGAGATTATCGGCCACCGCCTGGAGGGCCACCGGCAGAAGCTGGAGGACTCCGGCCAGACCTTCGCCAAGAAGGTGGGCCAGAAGGTGACCGGCGACATCATTACCCTCTACGACGACCCTTCCCTGAAGGAATTCAACGGCCGTCCGCTGCGCGGCTACTACCGCTATGACGACGAGGGGGTGCGCGGCCAGCGCGCCAGCCTGATAGAGAACGGCGTACTCAAGGGGTTTATGATGAGCCGCTCGCCCATACGGGGCTTCAGTTCTTCCAACGGCCACGGCCGCCGCTCGCCTGGCAACCCCACCGTGTCGCGCATGGGCAATTTGGTGGTGGAAGCGTCCAAAACGGTGCCTTACGCCGAGCTGCGCCAGATGCTCATAGACGAATGCAAGAAGCAGGGCAAACCTTTCGGCCTGGTCTTCGACGACATTTCCGGCGGCTTTACCTATACCGGCCGCGGCTCGGGCCAGTCCTTCAAGGTCAAGCCGCTGCTGGTGTACAAGGTGTACACCGACGGCAGGCCCGACGAGGTGGTGCGCGGCGTGGATATTGTGGGCACCCCCATAGTCAGCTTCAGCAAGCTGGTAGCCGCCGCCGACGACTACGACATCTTCAACGGCACCTGCGGGGCCGAGTCCGGCTGGGTGCCGGTATCGGCCGTCTCGCCCAGCCTGCTGATAACCGAGATGGAAGTGGAGAAGTCCCAGAAATCACAGCAGAAGCCGCCGGTGCTGGAACCGCCGCTGCACGATAAATAAGGACCAGACCATGAAAAAACACATGATCGCAGCTTTCATCCTTGCCGCCGCGCTGGCCGCCCCGGCCGCCGCCGCTCTGCCCTCCGGGGACCGGGTCTTCGCCGCCATGAACGACGAGCTGGCCCGCTCCATGGCCAAGCTGAACATGGACAACCTGGGTAAGCCCTATTTCCTCACCTATCAGGTGGGGGAGGGCCACTCTTATTCCGTGTCGGCCTCTTTCGGCGCCATAGAGCGCGAGAACTCCAACGACTTCCGCCGCCTGAAGGTGGACCTGCGCGTGGGCAGCCCCAAATTGGACAACAGCCACTTCGCCCCCAATGTCTGGGAGGGCTACCGCGCCGAGAGCGATTGGTATCTGCCGCTGGAGGAGAACTACGACGCGCTGCGCTTCGCCCTGTGGTCGGCCACAGACAGCGCCTATAAGAAAGCGCTGGAGGTCTACTCCAAGAAGAAGGCCTTCATCGAATCCAAGGGCATGGCCGAGCTGTACGACGACATGACCCCCTATGAGCCCTTCGAACTGTACCGAGAGTTCACGGTGGAGCGCCTGGACGAGGCGCTATGGCGCGAGAATATCCGCAAGGTGTCGGCCGTGTTTACTAAATATCCGGCCGTGAAATCCTCGCAGGTGCGGCTGAACTTCGCCTCCGGCGGCCAGCGCACGCTCAACAGCGAGGGCTCGGCCTCGCGCCAGCCGGACTGCGGCGGTACCATTTCCATAGCCGTATCCGGCTTCGCGCCGGACGGCTTCCCGCTCAAGTTCTCGCACCGCGAGAGCTTCTGTCTGGCCAAGGACGCCCCGCCCATGGAGCGCCTGCTGGCCAAGGCAGCCGAGCTTGGCGACACGCTGGCCGCGATGAACAAGTCCGAGCAGCTTAAGGCCTACATCGGCCCGGTGCTGTTCGAGGCCCCCGCCGCCGGCAAGTTCTTCGAGATGCTGCTGGTCAACAACGTGGCCAACCCGCGCGAGGTGTGGACCGAGAAGAACCGCTGGAACAACGACACCGTCTTCCGCCGCGCCGGCACCCTGGTGGAGCGGCTCGGCATGCGCGTAACCTCCCCTTTCCTCAACGTCGTCGACGACCCGCTGGCGCGCTACCACGAGGGCGTGCCGCTTTCGGGCTTCTACGAGGTGGACGACGAGGGCGTGCCCGCGCGGCGCCTGGAGCTGGTTAAGAAGGGCAAGCTGGCCGACTATTACATGTCCCGCGCCGCCACCCGCGACTTTAAAAAGTCCAACGGCCACGGCCGCGGCGACCTCACGGAGTTCCCGGCCGGCTCGCCGTCCAACGTCTTTATTATCCCCGAGAACAACCCGGGCCGCGTGCTGGCCGCCGCCGAGCTGAAGGCGAAGTTCCTGGAGCTCTGCAAGGAGCAGGAGCTGGAGTACTGCATTCTGGTCAAGGGTATCGACGGGCTGTACGGGCCTTTCGCGGCCTGGAAGGTGTACGCCGACGGGCGCGAGGAGCCGGTGCACGGCATAGAGTTCACCGGCGTCACGCTGCGCGCGCTGCGCGACATCACCGCGGTCTCCAGGGAGACCTTCGTTCACAATCTCAGCTGGTCCACCCCCGGCACCGTGGTCGCCCCGGCGATCCTGGTGCAGGAGATGGAGATAAAGAAGAGCGAGGAGAAGCCCGAGAAGAAGCCGTACCTCGCGCATCCTTACTTCGGCAAATAGGAACAACATGCTCCGCGGCAGGTCAGGCATCTCCGTGTTGGCGGCCGGCGCTATTCTCTGCGCCGGCCTGGCCGCGCAGGCCCTGGCCCCCGCGCTGGCCGCCTATTACACGCCGGAGTACGTGTCTTTCAGGGCGGCCATTATCGCCGAGTTCAAGCGGGCCCGGCCCGGCCGCTTCAGCGAGTTCGCCAGCCGCGGCCGCGCCGAGCAGGGGGATGACCACAAGGTGATAGCCCTTACCTTCGACGCCTGCGGCGGCCGTACCGACGGCTATAATAAGGAACTGATAGACTACCTGCGCGCCGAGAACATCCCGGCCACGCTGTTCGTCACCGGCGTGTGGATAGATAAATACCCGAAAATCTTCGCCGAACTCGCCGCCGACCCGCTCTTTGAGATAGAGAACCACGGCCTGATGCACCGCCTGTGCTCCACCGAGGGGCGCTCCATGTACGGCGTGCGCGGCACGCGCGACCTGGGCGGCGTGATAGACGAGATGGAACTGGGCGCCCGCAAGATAGCCTTGCTGACCGGCCGCCGCCCGATCTTCTTCCGCTCCGCCACCGCCTACACCGACGAGCTTTCCCGCCGGGTAGCCGGCCGGCTGGGCATGGAGGTGGTCAGCTACGACATCCTGTCGGGCGACGCCAACCGCGCCTCCGCGCGCACCATGAGCCGCAACATCCTCGCCGGGGCTCGCCACGGCGCCGTGGTGCTCATGCACTTCAACCACCCCGAATGGCCGGTGGCCGATGCGCTGCGGCGGGCCGTGCCCGAGCTGCGCCGCCGCGGCTTCCACTTTTCCAAGCTAGAAGATTTCACCGTGAAATAGCGGGGGGGGGATATTTTAAAAACATTCCGCCCTACCCCTTGACAAGTCAAGGATCGTCTGTTATAGTCTAGTTGTAGTCCTGATCTTTCTAGTTGCACCGGCGGCGTGGTTGGCAGTGCGGTTCGGGGTTCGGCCCCGGTCCGGTGCTCGGTTCCCCCAGGTTCGCGGCCCCGCTCTCGCGCGGCGTCTTGCGGCGCCCGCTTCGGTCATGGCGGTGTGTGGCGCGTCCAGGGGTGTGCTCCGGCCCGTCTCCCGCCTCTCTGGCGGCGCGTGCCGGGTTCTTGGGCCAGCGGTCCCGCCCCTTGTGGCGGTGTTCCGGCTCCCGGGTTGGCGCTCCGGCCCCCGCTTCGCGCGGTTCTTGTCCGGTCGTCCTGAGTGGTGTGCGGTCGCGGTGTTGGTCGCGGTACAAACTAAAGTAACGGCCTCTGGGCCGATGATTGAGCCCCCTGTACAGGGGGCTCTCTCTTTGGGGTCAGGTCTTTACTTTCGACCTTTAAGAGCTGGGGTGATTTGATGGGCTTTTGGAAAAATAAATTGGGGGCCTGCCCGCCGCGGCGCGGCGAACGGGGGGGGATTGCGCGGCGCCTTTCTCCGTCGTGAAAGCACCCGGAGAAAACATATTTTACGCCACCCCTTGACAAGTCAACACTTGTCTGTTATATTCTAGTTGTAGTCTTGATCTTTCTAGTTGCACCGGCGGCGTGGTTGGCAGTGCGGTTCGGGGTTCGGCCCCGGTCCGGTGCTCGGTTCCCCCAGGTTCGCGGCCCCGCTCTCGCGCGGCGTCTTGCGGCGCCCGCTTCGGTCATGGCGGTGTGTGGCGCGTCCAGGGGTGTGCTCCGGCCCGTCTCCCGCCTCTTTGGCGGCGCGTGCCGGGTTCTTGGGCCAGCGGTCCCGCCCCTCGCGGCGGTGTTCCGGCTCCCGGGTTGGCGCTCCGGCTCCCGCCTTGCGCGGTTCTTGCCCGGTCGTCCTGGTGTGGTGTGCGGTCGCGGTCGCAGTCGCGGTACAAACTAAAGTAACGGCCTCTGGGCCGATGATTGAGCCCCCTGTACAGGGGGCTCTCTCAATTGTATCCAGGCTTCAACTGAAGTGGCCGTCCCCTGGATAAGGTCCTTATGGGCTCGCTGCCGATCGCAAGGGGGCTCTCTCTTTATATCCCTATATTGCCCCCATATTTTCATTTGAAAACATCCGTTTCTTTTGAAAATCCTCCCAATCCCCCGACATTAAAAAGCGCAGGTAATATATGCATAATCCATAAATATGTTCCCGCGGCGGCGCTGGCAGATAAATTGCTTGAACAGGTTGTAAGCCGGTTTAGATGAAAAGCCAGTATGAAAAACATGAAACTGATAATAGCCGCCGCGATAATGATGACCGCCATAGCCGCCGCCAATGCCCAGGGCATCATGGTGGGCTACGACAGCCGAGTAGGCACCGGCTACGGGCTCACATCCTCTTTCAGGGACGCCGTGGCCGACCGCCCCGCGCCGGCCCCGGCTTCCCCTGCCGCCGCCCCCGCGGTTTCCACTATCACCATAGATATACGAGTCATACAGGACAATGCCGTAAAGCGCGAGACGCTGACCTGCGCCAAGGGCGACGCAGGTGCGGCCGTGAAAGACTGCCGCAAGGCCAGCGACG
This sequence comes from Elusimicrobiales bacterium, assembly GCA_050174915.1. Taxonomy (GTDB): domain Bacteria; phylum Elusimicrobiota; class Elusimicrobia; order Elusimicrobiales; family UBA9959; genus UBA9959. The sequence goes on from JBFXJL010000002.1 coordinate 395,419, forward strand.
GCCGCCTGCTGACCTCCGCGGAGACGCAGTCCTTCAGGCTGGAGGCCTTCTTCCAGAATCAGGGGATGACCTTCCGGGGCCAGCAGCGCAAGGCCGAGGGGCAGGCCCTGGAGAATTGCCGCGACACCCGCGAGGAGTGTGTAGCCTGGAAAGTGGTGCGGGAGAGCTCCAACGGTTCGGCGGTGAAAGACGCCTACGAAACCTGCGCCAGCTACGTGAAGTTCTGCAACGACTGAAGAGTCTCGCGCGCCTACATCTGGAAACCGGCCTCCATAGGGGCCGGTTTCTTTTTTTGCTCCGCGACATGCCGTTGTCGGGTTAATGTTTTATAATACTTATATGAAGAGCGTTAAAGCCGCGCCGGTGCTGGAGGGGGACAAGACCCTCAGGTTCCCGCACGCGCTGCTGATCAGCGCCAGCGCCGGCTCGGGCAAAACCTATACGCTTACGCAGCGCTATGTGCAGTTCCTCCTTTCGGAAAAAGTCCCCAACAACGATCTGCCCAATATATTGGCCGTCACCTTCACCAACAACGCCGCCAAGGAGATGAAGGCCCGCATTCTGGCCTGGCTCAAGGAGCTGGCGCTAGACAAGAACTGCTCCAAGATGGACGAGACGCTGCAGCTGGTGTCGCTCTCGCGCGACGAGGTGCATACCCGGGCGCAGTGCCTGGTGGACCGCGTCATCAACAACTATTCCGATTTCCACATACAGACCATAGACAGCTTCCTGGCCCGCGTGATGTCGGCCTCGGTGGACGAGCTGGGCCTGCCGCTGCGGGCCGAGATCACCATGGCCTACGACGTGCTCATAGACCTGGCCCTGTACGCCATGTTCGCCCGCATAGGCAAGCCCGACCTGCCGGCCGAGACGGTGGACAAGTTCCTGGCCGTGCTGCCCAAGACCGGCTCCTACCCTTGGAACCCGGCGCAGCGGGTGAAAGAGCATTTCAATAGCTTTCTCAACCAGGAGGGCAAGACCGCCGGCCTGATAAAGAACTCGGCCGGCGACTACGAGGCCATCCTGAAGGCCAAGTTCAAGACGGTGCTGGAGCATTGTGCCGCCCTGGTGAAGCGCTTCGGCCCCGAGTATGTAAAGGGCAGCGCCGCCGCGGCCATGGCCGACGGCGAACTCACCAGTTTCCTGGCCGCTTACAGCTATAACTTCGGCGTTTTCAACGGCGTAAAGAAGGGCAAGTTCCCGCCCGGCTGGGAGAAAGACATAGCCCATCTGAGCGACCTGGTAATAGAGCTCACCGAACTGAACGCAGTGGCCTACTATCATCCTTACGTGGGCATCTACGACCGCTTCAAGGCCGAGCTGGAGCGCGTGAAGCGCGGCAAGACCGACGTAATCCACATCAACGACATAGCCAAGAAGCTGGCGGCTTACATCAACGACAAGAATGTGCCCGAGATCTATCTGAAGCTCGGAGAGCGCATAGCCCATTTCCTGATAGACGAGTTCCAGGACACCAACCGCCTGCAATGGGACGTCATCCGCCCGCTGGTGGAAGAGGGCTTGGCCAAGGACGGCTCGCTGTTCGTGGTGGGCGATATCAAGCAGGCCATCTACATGTTCCGCAACGCCGACTACCGCATCATGCGCGACCTGCTGGACAAGGCCGAGGGCAAGAAGGCCTTAGCCGACAATCTTTCGCTGGAGTCGCTGGGCAACGAGCTCAAGTACGTCAATTTGCCGGTCAATTACCGCTCCGACGGCCATCTGCTGGGCCACGTGGACGACCTGTTCAAGACCAGGCTAAAGAATTCCCCGGAGCTCATCGGCGCCGACATCACCGAGCTGACCACCTACGACCAGCATGTGCAGCCCGGCCGCGTTAAAGACGGCTACGTGAAGACCAGCGTGCTGGAGACTGAGGACTACGCCGACCCCGAGGGCCAGCGCGAGTGGCTGCTGCAGGCCGTAAACGGCGCGCGCGAGCGCTACCCGCTGGGCGAGATAGCCATTTTGGTGGCCAAGAACAAGCGCATAGAGCCGGTGGTGGAATGGCTGACCGAGGCGCACATACCTGTGGCTTCGCTGAGCTCGCTCGACATACGCAAGCGCAAGCCGGTGGCCGAGCTGATCTCTTTCCTGAAATTCCTGGAGACGCCGTCTGACGACCTCTCTTTCGCCGACTTCCTTACCGGCGACATCTTCACCCGCCTCACCGGGCTCAAGCGCGGCGAGATCACCGATTTCATCTTCGCCGCCCGCCAGGCGGATCCCAAGGCCCTGCTCTACGCGGCCTTCCGCAACCACCCCAAGTACGGCCGCTACTGGGAAGAATGCCTCGACGAGCCTTTCCGCAAGGTGGGCTACCTGCCGCTGTACGAGCTGGTGTCGGTGGTGTACTCCCGCTTCAAGCTGTTCGCCAATTTCCCCGACGAGCAGGCCTTCCTGGCCCGCCTGCTGGACGCGGTGACCTCGCTGGAGGCCGAGGGCGTTACCAGCCCGCGCTCTTTCATCGAGTACGCCTCGGGCGAGGACGAGGACAAGGCCAAGATCTTCGCAATAGCCCTGCCCGAGTACATAGACGCCGTGCGCGTGATGAGCTTCCACAAGAGCAAGGGCCTGGGCTTCTCGGTGGTGATAAATTTAATGTACGAGGAGCGCGACCCCAGCGACCCCATGTACTTCGAGGAAAAGGACGGCGAGATACACGTCTACCATATCACCAAACCCGCCGCCGAGCACAGCCTTAAGCTGCGCCCCGTCTACGAGGGCCGCAAGACCGACGGCGCCGTGCAGGACCTCAACGTGCTCTACGTGATCTCCACGCGCGCCCGCCACGAGCTTTATAATTTGGTGGTAAGGAAAGCCCGCAAGACCGAGGCTAAGGAAGCCAGGCTGCTGGACGTCTTCGAGAACCGCGAGCTGGGCAAGCCCGCCGCCCACAAGCCCGAGAGCCGCGCGCCCTCGGCCCCGGTGGAGGTGCTCTCCGTACCCGGCCGCCCCGAGGGCCGCTTCGAAGCCCTCAAGCCCACCTACGCCAGCTATTTCGAGACCGCCCAGGGCGAGCTGGTGCACGCCATGCTCTCGGGCTTCAAGGAACTGCCCGCCGCCCTCGAGCCCGCCCTCAACGAGGCCTTCGACGAGCTGGCCCCCGGCTACCCTTTCAAGTTCGACCGCGCCAAGGTGGTGGGTGGCCTGCTGGCCTTCCTGACCAACCCCGAGGCCGCAGCCCTGTTCGCCGCCGCCCCCGGCCGCGAGACCCTGATAGAGGCCGAGTTCATAGACCGCAACGGCTCCCTCTTCCGCATGGACCGCGTCCTGGTAGACCCCTCCTCCGTCACCGTGATCGACTTCAAAACCGGCCACGAAAATACCCCCAAATACTCCGCCCAGATGAAGAACTACCTCACCATCATCGCCGAAGTCTACGCCCGCCCCGCCAAGGCCCTCTTGGCCTACGTGGACCTGAAAAAAATTGTCGGTCTCTAGCTTAGGAATGATCTGACATATGGGCGTTAAACCGAAACTGATGAAGCGCGGCGACGGCAGCATTACGTATTCCCTGCCTTCGATTAAGATGCTCAGCGAGAAGCTGGTGGACAGCCTGGAATGGCCGGAGGATAAGATCATCCTCGCGTTCCGCTTTCCTCCTGAAAGGGCGCCCAAGGGCGTTCCCATACAGGATATGGTCTCGAGGCGCAAATACTTGTGCCGGGCCACTTATATCGGAACTAAGAGCAATATCCCTGACCGGGGCGGTGATGGCGCGGGATGCGGATTAAAACTTGCGCCGTTCCGGAGCAAGGCGGAATACGGGCGAGTATACTTGCGGTCCTATGCCGAGGACTATCTCAAACCGTTTTGCGACTATCAGGAAAGAGGATACGAGAAAGAGAACAAGGAATACTTTAAAAAACAGTTTCCGAACACGAAGGGGATAAGCGTCAGAAAGGACGGGCGAGTGGTCGCCATGCTGTGCGTGAAGCACATGCCTGAAAACGGCAGGCCTTACAGACCCCTCTCCTGGATCGACTGGCTTTGGGTCGATGGCAGCATCCCCAAGGATGAGCGCAAAGCGGCGCACGGCCTGCTGGGCAAGTGGCTTAAGAAACTGCCCGGGAAATATTTCGGCGGGGCTATACACGCGGTAAATATGAAATCCCAGAACTGGTTCATCCGCATGGGCGCGCGCCCTGTGCAGATCTTCTTCCTCAGGCGATAAATTATAGCCGTATGGAAAATGTGAAAGAGACTAAAGAGAAAAATAAGATTTCCCTGCTGGCTATTGTGGCGGCTAACTTGGTGCCGCTGGTCATGGCGCTGCTCGGGTATTGGGGCGTGGGGGAGATACTGCTGCTATACTGGCTGGAGACCGGCATAGTGGGCGTGTTCACCGTACTGCGGGTGCTCTTCGCCGCGGCGCCGGGCCCGGCCGGCGGGCGGCTGACCGTTAACCAGCTGCGCACGGCGCCGGCCAGCGTAACTTTGCCGCTGGCCATGGCGCAGTGGGGCATATTCGGCAAACTGCTGCTGTCGCTGTTCTTCGCTTTTCCCTACGCGCTGTTCATGGTGATGCAGGGGTATATACTCTATATTTTCATGGCCATAGTGGGGCCTTACGGCTGGCCGCTGCCGGCGGTGAAGTGGGGCTTGCTGGCGCTGTTCGGCAGCCACGCGCTGGGTTTCGCGGTGGATTACATCGCGTCGGGTGAGTTCCGGCGCACCAGCGCCGAGGCCTGCGTGGAAACGCCTTTCCACCGCCTGGCCATCATGCAAATAGTGCTGGGCTGCGGCGGCTGGGCCTCCAGCTCTTTCGGCTACACGGCCTATATCATGAGCGTCTTCGTCCTCGTCAAACTGGTAATCGACCTGCGCCCCGCCAAAGGCTACATCTAGGGGCATTTGGTAGAATTATAGCGATGCATCTGAACGGGAGAATAATGACTTTGGCTATGGCGGCGCTGTTGGGGGCGGGGCAGGCGCGCGCCGCGGTGGTTACGGGGCTGGACGCGGCGGAGAGCACCGATTTCGAAATGTTCGCGGGCAAGCGCGTGGGGCTGGTCACCAACCATACAGGCCTCAACGCCGCCGGGCGCAGCGGGGTGGACGCCATGTTCGCCTCCAAGAAGGCCAAACTGGTGGCCATCTTCAGCCCGGAGCACGGCTTCCGCGGCAACGCCGCCGACGGCGAAGTTATAAACAATTCCACCGACCCGGTCACCGGCCTGCCCATCTACAGCCTTTACGGCAAAACCCACCGGCCCACCTCGGCCATGCTCGCCGGCATAGACGTGCTGGTGTTCGACATACAGGACGTGGGCGCCCGGTTCTACACCTATCTCACCACCATGGCGCTGTGCATGGAAGAAGCTGGCAAGCGCAAGATCCCTTTCGTCGTGCTGGACCGGCCCAACCCCATCGGCGGCCTGGTGCTGGAGGGCCCCGTGCTCTCCAAGAACATACAGGATTTCACCGGCTACTTCCCGGTGCCGGTGCGCCATGGCCTGACGGCCGGCGAGATGGCCCTGCTGCATAAGGACATCCGCAATATAGCCGTGGACCTGAGCGTGGTGAAACTGCAGGGCTGGGACCGAGCCTCGTTCTACGGCGACACGGGCCTGGCCTGGGTAAACCCTTCCCCCAATATACGCGGCGTGGACGCCGCTATAATGTATCCCGGCATAGGCGGCTTTGAGTCCACCAACATGGCCGTGGGCCGCGGCACCGACGCGCCTTTTCTCTGGTTCGGCGCGCCCTGGCTGAACGCCGAGCGGCTGGTAGGCACGCTCAACGCGGCCGGTCTGCCCGGCGTGCGCTTCCGCGCGGAGAACAAGACGCCCGAGCTGGCCGTCTACGCCGGCAAGCTCTGCCACGGCGTGCGCATGGAGATCACCGACCGGGCCGCCGTGCGGCCCATGGACATTTTCGTGCTGGCCGTCAGCGCCCTGCGCGACCGCGACTATTACCGCGAGTTCCGCTTCGACGAGGCCGCCCTGCGGCTCATCGCCGGCAACAATGTCTACAAGGCCATCTTTGAGTCTAAGGACTCGCCCGAAAAGATCATGGCCGACTTCCGCGCCCAGTGCGCCGCCTTCGACAAACTCCGCGGCCGCTACCTGCTCTACTAATGTCAGAGGGCATAGACCGGCAGGCAGCGCTGCGCGGCCCGGCGGCGTTCTTCGGCCTTCTAGGGTTGTTTTATATCTTCTTCGCTGACAACGCTTACCGGCAGTATTACGTATACACCTGGCTGGGCGGCAATGGCCCCTCCGCAGCGCGCAACACCTGCGCGCTTCTGGGGTCTATGGCGCTCAGCTGGGGGCTGTTTGCGGGCGGAATATTCGCCGCCTGCTGGCTTTTCAAGCTAACTGCGGTGGAGCTGGGCTGGCGAAAGCCGGCCGAACGCCTGGCGGCGCATGTGTTGCCGGGGGCTTACCTTGGGCTGCTTGCGCATGTGTTTAACGCCTGGCTGGTCACCGGGGTCCTTTTCCTGCTGCAGCAGGGTAGCCTGCGGGCTTTCTATTCGTTTGCCTGGTCATCACCGGGCTTTTCGGCCGTTCCCACGCCGTTCTCTGCCGCGGCTTTACTGAATACCGCCGTTATCGCCCCGGTTATGGAGGAGCTAGTTTTCAGGGGCTTCATCTTCAGGGCTCTTTCGAGGCGGATGGACATCCGCTGGTCTGTACTGCTGACCTCGGTGCTGTTTTCGCTGATGCATCTGTCCCTCAATACAATATTTTTAAGCGGTAATGCCCCATGGTGGGTCTTAAATCAGTTCATCTACCACTTCGTCAGCGGGCTGCTCTTTAATGTCCTCTTGATCCGCAGCCGCTCCCTGGTCGCGCCGATAAGCGCCCATATCGCCTATAATCTCAGCACCTCTTTCCTTTTGCGAACAATATCTTGAAGTGTAGGTGCCGGAATTAAGTATTGTGTCCCATATCTTCTGCTCTACTAGCCTAGGCCCAAAGACCAGCCGGGGGTGGGGCCAAAGCCTCATTACGGGCGGGGCCGTATACTGTATATTATTGGTATGCGAAACTGTTTTGCCCTCCTGCGCAAATCAATAATCCTTTCCTTTCTCCCGCTGTTTGCCGCCGCCGCCTATGCCCAGGCGCCGGCCTTGGACCAATTGCTGCCCTACCAGGGCGACATGGCCTTGGAGATACCCGCGGCCGTACCGGTACTCGTCGAGACCTACCCCGACCTGGAGCAGGACCGCAAACCCGCTAAACTGATTTCAAGCGCCAACGGCGCGCGCGTGATAGGCGGCGTGCGCTTCGAGCGCGACGCCCAGACCAACACCTATGCCTGGCGCGACCTGAGCATCGAGGACAATAAGCTGGAGGAAGTTTACTTCGGCTACAGGTCCGGCGGCACCGGCCACAATTTCCTGCTGTTCACCTTCAAGGACGGGGCCAAGTCTGACGGCCGGGCCGTGCGTGGCTTCGTGGCCGAGGTGCTGCCCTGGAAGAAGAAGGGGGAGGAGTTCGAGCCCTTCACCGCCGGCATCAGCGGCAAGTACGGCCTGGTCTGGAACGTGGTCGCCTGGGAGAGCTTCCTTGAGAGCTCCATAGTGAAAAGCAAGCTCACCGTGGACGTGTACCTGCTCAAGGTCAGCCGCGAGGAGAAACTCCGCATGCTCGACGAGGCCGTGAAGGAAAGCACCAGGGATTATGCCGGCGAGAAGTACCACACTTTCTTCAACTCCTGCAGCTCCAACGCCCTCAAGGTGTTCAGCCGGGCCACCGGCCATCACCTGCTGGTGGGGCGCCTGCTGCCCTCCGTGGTGATCAAGCACCTCAAGCTGCGCGGCTTCCTGGGCGCGCGTCAGCGCCACAGCGCCGCCAACCTGCAACCCTGATATTCTCCCTGCCTATCGAGGCTTCGCCTCGATAACCAAACGTCAACACCCTCCCTATCGAGGCGAAGCCTCGATAGGCGTTGACAAACGGGGGGGCGTGCACTAGACTATAGTTGCCTATATTTATAAAGGCGGGCGCGAAGATATAGCGCCTAACCCCTTTTGGCGATCGCAACAAGAACCGCAGCGCTACTACGATGAGACTGCCACACTTTGGGGAAAATAGCTGGCTGGGCCGCTTTGTTGCGGGCCTGGCCTGCGCTTTTTTATTGGCCGCCCCGCTGGCCGCCCAGGATATAAGTTCGCCGACGGTGGGGATAACTTTCCCCTACACCCAATATATCAGCTCTGTGCCCCATCTGCAGGGCACGGCCGTGGACGACATGGCCGTCGTGCTGACGCAAGTCTCGGTAAAGCGGCAGCCGGATAACTTCTACTGGGGCGGCGGCGCTTTCTCTCCGGCCGAAGCCTGGATGGATGTCTCCTTTACCTCCATCCCTTACACCTGGCGGTATGACCCGCCGGAGTTCTGGATCAACGGCACCTCCTACACGGTCAGCGTGCGGGCCAAGGACTCGGCCAATAACTGGTCCACACCAAACCCGGAGCGCACCTTTTTCTACGACACCGCGGCCCCCGCGGCGGCAGTCACCTCGCCGTACGCGGGTGAAATGGTGGGGGCTTACTCCGGCATCAGCGGCACGGCTTGGGACAGCGAATCTTTTGTCTCGCAGGCGCAGGTGGCCGTGCGGCGCTCGGCCGACGGCCTGTACTGGGACGGGGCCAGCGCCGAGTGGCTGGGCGGTGAACGCTGGAATGTGGCCGACGGCAGCGTGACCTGGAATTATTCCGGCCTGCCTTCAGCCTCGCTGACGGCCGGTTCTACCTACTTCGCCTTTACCCGCGCGGCCGACCCGGCCGGCAACTGGTCTTTGCCCGGCGCGGCCAGCATTTTTGTCTTCGCCGGCGGCGGGCAGGCCAGCTGCGCGCAGACGCTTACGGTTAAAAAGGACGGTTCGGGAGACTACACTTCCATACAGGCCGCGGTGGACGCGCTGGGGCACAGCCTGGCCGGCAACGCCTGCGTGGTGATCGGTGACGCCGGTACCTACGCCGAGCAAGTGGAGGTGCGAGACTTCCTGACCAACGGCCACCGCGTGGTGATAGCCAAGGACCCGCTGCTCGGCGCCGCGGCGCCGACGCTAAGCCCGCCCGGCGGCTCTACGGCCGCCTTCTTGCTGGTTAACGCCAACGTCACCCTGGCCGGGATAGACGTAACGCCTGCCGGGCCTTTAACCTACGGCATTTATTCCTCCTCGGCCGGCGTCAATATTTCCAGCATAACGGTAACGGCCGGCGGCCAGATAACCGATTCGGCCGTGCTGCTCAAGAACTGGAGCGTGGTGGAAAATTCCACTATAGACGCGGCAACCGCGCACGGCGTGCGGCTGCTGGGCGGCTATAATACCGTGGCGGCCAGCACCGTCACCAACAGCGCCGCCGGCCGGTACGCGCTGTACCTGCTGGCCTCTTCCTCCAACAGCGTCACGGACAGCTACCTCTACGGCGGCCTCAGCCATGTGGCGCACCTGTCAGGCGGCTCAGCCTATAATTCTATCCGCCGCAGCCGGATAGCCGGCGGTTCCCCGACCAGCGCCGCGCTGTACGTGGATGGCTCCAATTACAATTCGGTGACGGACAGCTTCATTAACAGCCCGACCAGCGCCTACAACGCTTATTTCTCCGGCGGGGCCGCTTACAACTCGGTCAGCCGCAGCACTATGACCTGCCAGGACGTCGGCTGCAACGCTCTTTACTTTACGGGCTCCTCCCGTAACACGGTAAGCGACAGCTATGTCGGGGGCCCCCTTGGCTACGGCGCCCATTTTACCGCCGGCTCCAATTATAATACGCTGGCACGGAACTTTTTTTACGGCGGCAACGGTTCCTACGCCGCCCTGCATTTCGTCACCTCCGAATTCAACGCCGTCTCAGACAGCTATCTCCACAGCTCCGCCGGCATCGCCCTGTACTTCGAAACCAGGTCGGCCGGCAATACCGTAAGCCGCAGCACCGTCACCAGCGGCTCCTGGCTGGCGGCCGCCTACTTCAGGGCGGCTTCCAGCAATACCATTTCCGAGTCCTACCTGCAGGGCTCCACGGCCGCTTATATCAGCGGCTCCACCGGCACGGTGATAAGCAACAGCGTGCTGGTTGGATACGGGCCGGGCAGCCTGGGCCTCGATATGGGACGCGGCAGCCGCAACCTGACTTTCTCCAGCAACACCGTCTACGCCGGCGCGCAGGGCACGGCCATCAACATAGGGCCGGACAATGACGGGCTGATCGCGGTGAGTTCAGGCTCGGTGCGGGGCGGCCGCTACGGGGCGGTGATAGCCCAACAGCCGGCGGGGGTAACGCTGGCCTTCTCGGGGCTGTCTTTCGACAATCTCTCACCGGGGGCCACCGCGCTGCAGCTGCTGGGCGGCCAGGTGGTGTCTACTTTTACCGGCGTCTCCTTCAACGCGGCCGACCTCGGCGTTAACGTGGACGCTGGTCTGCTAGAGGCCGGATCGCGGCTGACCATGAGGGCTGCCTCTGGCCAGCGCGGCGGCACGCTGTATGAACATGACCCTTACGGCTACGTGGATTGGCCGGAGTTCGTGGACATCATTCCGCCGCTGGCGGCCATACTGCAGCCGGCCGACGGAGTGGTGCTGAACGGGCCGCCGCTGATAAGCGGCACCGCCTCCGACGACGTAGCCGCCGCCGGCGCGCAGGTTTCCATCCGCAAGCTGGCCGGCGGCTACTACTGGAACGGCGCCTCGTGGACTTCCACCCCGGTCTGGCTCAACGCCGCGTTCTCCACCGCCTCCTATTCCTGGAGCTATGCCGGGCCCGCGCTTACCAATGGCGCCTACTTCACCATCGCGGCCAGGGCCGTGGACAGCTCCGGGAACTGGTCAGCGGCCACGCCGGCGGTAACTGTCTATTACGACGCCGCCCCGCCGGTTTCGGCCGTAACCGTTCCTGCGCCGGACGCTGTGCTGGTAGAATACAACGGCCTGGCCGGCACGGCCTGGGACGCCGACACCGCCGTAGGGCAGGTCTGGGTGCGGCTGACGCGCCTCTCCGACAACTTTTTCTGGAACGGCGTGCTTGCCCAGTGGACGGCCGACGAGGCCTGGAACATAGCGGCCGGCAGCCAGGCCTGGACCTACGCCGGGCCGCCCGAGGCGTCGCTGACCACCGATACCGCCTACGCGGCGGTCTCGCGGGCGGTGGACACCGCGGGCAACCCGCAGACCGCCCTGTCTGTAACCACTTTCACTTACCATGATGACTCAGTGGACTATGTCAGCCCCGCGCCTTTTGCCGGCGTGGAGCCCACGTCGCTGACGGTGAACTGGGCCAGCACGTTCATCCCCGGCACCAGCTACACGGTGCGGCTGGCCACGGCCGCCGGCCCGGCCGGCTACGTGCAGACCGCCACGACCACGGCTCTCTCGCGGGACTTTGCCGGTCTGACGCCCAACACCTTCTATTTCTCCTATGTCTCCACCGGCAGCGCGGGGGCGCCGGCCCCGCTGGTGGGTCAGGGGCGCACCCTGGCCGCGCTGCCCGGCCTGCCCGCGGCGGTGGAGGTTACCTCCACGTCCCTGGCCATAACCTGGGCCGCCAACGGCAACCCCGACTATACCCATTACGAATTGCTGGCCTCCAGCGGGGCGGACTTCGCCAATGCCTGGCTGTCCACCGGCACGGCGCGCGCTTTCGTCCTCTACGGCCTGCCCGGCGATACGCCTTATTACTTCAAGGCACGCGCCATCAACGCCGACGGCATAGCCACCGCGTATACGGCGGCGGCGGTCATCGCCACGCTGCCGCAGCTGCCGCAGCGCGCGGCTTTCCCCTCTGGGGCGGCGGCCGGCTGGTCGGCCATCACCTGGACCTGGACCTCGCTGGCTAACGTGGACAGCTACAATGTCTATTACGCCAGCGCCCCCGGTACGCTGATAGGCTCCACGCCCGGGCCGACTTTCTCGCAGGAGGGGCTGCTGCCCAACGCCACTTACAGCATACTGGTGAAGGGCCACAACGCCGCCGGCGAGGGCCCTGCCTCTTTCCCGTCGCTGCCGGTGCTCACGCTGGCCGCGCCGCCCGGCGGCGCCGCGCTGACGGCGGTGCACGTTACCAGCGCCTCGCTGGCCTGGGCGCTCAACGGCAACCCGGCCGGCAACCCCGCGCGCGTGCAGCGCGTGGGCGGGCCAACCTTCAGCACCGACGGCCTGGGGGTGACCGATACCGGCCTGCAGGGCTGCACCAGTTACTATTACCGTATCTGGAACCTCAACAGCCTCGGCCAGGTTTCCGGCGAGGTTGAAGTCGGCCCGGCCTATACCGGCAGCCCGGTGCCGCCGCCGCCCGGGAATTTCTCGGCGCAGCCCCAATACGGCGGCCGAATCCTGCTCTCCTGGGAGCCGGCCCCTTACGAGGGAATAGCCGGTTATCGGCTATATTCGGACAACGGTACCGGCACTATAAATTACGCCAACCCGCTGGCCCTGCTGCCGGCTGGCCAGACCTTGTACACTACCGGCGTGCTGGTAAGCAGCGCGGCCTACAAGTTCGGCCTGCGGGCCGTGCACCGCTGCGGTGCGGTAGAACAGAATACCGGAGTAACGGCCACGGCGCCTTCCATGTTCACGCTGAGCGGGGTGCGCGCGGCCATAAAGATACCGCAGACCGGCCGGCGCGTGAACGGCAACAGCGTAACCGTGATGGCCGAACTGACCAGCGGCCTGCCGGCCGAGGTGAAGCAGGTGCGCCTGCAGTATAAAGCTGCGGCCTCGGCCGCCTGGCTGGACATTCCCGCCCGGGACCCGGGCAATCATCCCAACCCCGACACCTCGGCGCCCTACTTCATACACTGGGACGTCACCGGCCTTCCTCCCGGCGGCTACGACCTGCGCGCGGTGGCCGCCGACCTAAGCAATGCCGCCGACCCGGCGCCGGCCGCCGTCGCCATTTCTGTCGGCGCGGACGAGCCGGACATAACGGAGAATTCCAGCGGCGGAAAAGTTACCAAGCAGCAGGTGGTGAACAATTTGGTCGCCAACACGCTGCAGGCCGGCGACCCGGCCTCGGCGCAGCTGGCCAAGGTGGAGATCCCCGCCGGCGCCCTGGACTATTCCACTGCCACGGTGGCCGTCACCAATAACCCGGCGCTGCTGCCGCCCGCCCCCGCCGACGCCGAGGCGGCCGGCATAGCCGTGGAGATCAATCTTTCCAACCAGAGCGCGCTGGCCGGCGGCCAGAGCGCCGTGGTGACGCTGGTGTACCCCGACGCCAATAACGACGGCATAGTCGACGGTACCAACCTGCGCACGAATTTGCTGGAGATGTACTCCTCGCATAGCCCGGCCGGCCCGTGGCAGCGCGACCTGGAGTCCGCGGTGAACCTGGCGGCCAAGAAAGTGACGGGCCGCACCAGGCATTTCAGCTTCTTTGCCCTGTTCGCGCCCATGGCGGCAAACCTGAACGCGGCGCGGGCCTACCCGGTGCCGTGGAAGCCCGGCTCCGGCGGCCGCTTCGACACGCCGGCGGGAGCCGACGGGATCATCTTCGACAACTTGCCCGACGGCAGCGACATCCGCATCTACACCATAGACGGCCGGCTGGTGCGCAAGCTGACCGTCAACACGGCCGACCTGGGCGTAAAGGTTTGGGACGGCCGCAACTCGGCGGGGCTCAAGGCGGCCAGCGGCGTTTACCTGGCGCACGTGCGGAGCGGCTCCAAAGAGAAGATAATTAAACTGGCGGTGGAGCGATGAAGACGAGGGCGTTGGCTATAGCGGGCCTCCTGCTGTGCGCCGCGGCGCGCGGAGGACTCTGCGCCAACGAGGCCGGCACCGGCGCGGCCGCTTTCCTCAACCTGCCCGTAGACGCGCGGGGCGCGGCCATGGGCGGCGCCGTGGCCGGTTCTCCCCGGGGCGGCATGGCCCTGTTCCAGAACCCGGCCGGCCTGGGCGCCGGCCCCGGTTCGGTGGCGTTCAGCCACTCGCTGCTGGCCGAGGATATTTCTTACGACGTGCTGGCCGCGGCCGTGCCGCTGCGCTACGGCGGGCTGGGGGTGGGGCTTCAATACCTGCAGTACGGCAGCCTGGCCTCGCTGGACAATACCGGCGCGGCCGCGGGCAGCCTCTCGCCGCGGGACGGGGCGGCCTCGCTGGGCTACGGCATAGCGCTGATGAAGGACGTATACCTGGGCGCGGCGGGCAAGTATATAAATTCGAAAATTTCCGGTTCGGCCTCGGCGCTGGCCCTGGACGCCGGGCTGCTGATAGGCGGCAGGGAGCTGTCGGTGGGTTTCGCGGCGCAGAACCTGGGCAAGCCCATGAAGTTCCGCGACGAGGGCGCGCCGCTGCCTGTGATTTACCGCGCCGGTTTGTACGCGCATTACAGCCCCACGCTGCAATGGTCGGCGGACGTTAATTTCCCGAAAGACGGCCGGGGCTGGATCGGCGTGGGCGCCGAGTACGCGCTGGCTAAAGGACAGGCCTGGAGCCTGCTGGCCCGCGCCGGCTATAACACGGCCGCCGTGGATACCAGGCGCGTCAACGGCCTCTCGGCCGGCTTCGGCCTGGCCCATAAAGGCATTGCCGTGGACTACGCCTTCAGGACCATGGGCCTACTCGGCAGCACCCACCATTTCGGCCTGAACTGCAGGCTGGGAAAATAAAAGACCGCCAGGGGGCAACGGCGGCTTGTTTTGGTAGAATAAACCTATGAGAATCTGGGGCTGGGCGGTAATCCTTTATTCATTCTGCCTCGCCGGCACGGCGGGGGCCGAGACCTGGACGGTGAGCCTTAAGGCCGTCAACGGCCGCGGCACCTACACGCATGAAATGCAGCTGCCGGTAGGCAAACAAACCACCTTCGACGGAGCGCCGGCCACGCGCGGCTGGCCGCAGCGCGGCCTGATCTTCAACGCCTATCTCAACAAGGCGGAGGACGGGCTGTTTCGCCTGGACTACATGGCCGAGCTGACCGGCAAGAACGCGGCCCGGCCGCCTTTTCAGGCGGCGGGCAAAGTGGCGCTGAGCCCGGGCAAACCGGTACTGGCGGCCGAGGCTTCCGGCTGGAAACTGATACTTGAACTGCGGGGCGAAGCTGAAAAAGGCGCCCGCAAGAACGGCAACGGGTTGATACGCACCAGCCTGAAATGCGGCCGCGAAGAGCGCCTGGCGAATTTCGCTTTCCTGCCCGACCAGCAGTACACCGTGGTCACCTACAGCCAGGACCCGGAGAGCGTGCGGCGCTTCACGGTGGCCCTGCTGCCCAACGGCTCCGCCCTGGACGGCAGTTTCCTGCTGCAGTACGCGCTCCAACTCAAAGAAGGGGCCGAAACGCTGGCCGAGAAACAGGGCGAACTGCTGCTGAATCCGGGCGGCGGCAAGAGCCGCGCCGCGGCCGGCGACTGCGTGTTCTACGCTAAAGCCTCGCGCTGACCCATGGACCTTTATCTCAACCAAGCCGCGGCCGTCTGGAACTCGCCCGAATTCCAGGCGCTGCTGGTGCCGCTGCGCACCCTGAGCAGCATCAGCGCCATGTTCTGGATGCTGGCGCGGCTGGCGGACCTGTGCATGGCCGGCCTCAAGCGCCTGCTCTTCCCCGAAGTCAGCGCCCTGCTGAACCTGCTCTATGTCAGCGCCCTGGCCGTGGTCTACGCGGCCATGATGTTCAACACCGCCCTGCAGGGGCAGTGGCACCCGTCGCTGCTCTGGCGCCAGGTGTGCGGCTTCGCCTTCATGTACGTGATGCTCGGCGTAACCTTTACCGACCTCTCCACCCGGCGGCTCAAGCCGCATACGCCGCTGGCTTTCGCCCTGGGCGTCCTGGCCTACCTGGCGCTGGCCCGCGCCCCGGGCCTGGCGCGCCACCACGGCGTGCTGGAGTTCCACCGCGTGCTCGAGCTGTTCGCCGCCGGCGGCTGGGGCAACGTGATGACGGCGGTCACGGCGCTGGTGATGACCGGCTCGCTGCTGGTCATGGCCGTCTCCGAGGCGGCCTTCGGCCTGAGCCCGCTGCTCTACCGCCTGAAGCTCATCAAGGCGCTGCCCGTGCGCTTCGACTTCAGCGAGCCGGGCCGCCGCGGCGCGGTGCCGGGCCTGGCCCGCTCCTGGTTCATCCTGACGCTGCTGCTCGGGGGCGCGGCGCTGGCCGTTTACGGCTGGCCCCGGCTGCGCGCGGCCGGCGCGGCCGCCGCCCCCGTCATACAGAGCCGCGCCCAGTCCCCGGAGGCCGCCGCCGCCGCGGCCAAGCTGCGGCGCGTGCTGCCCGCCGTCTCTTTCTCCGCCGTGAGCGCCCTGCCCCGCGAGGGCGCCCTGGCCGACCTGGCCGTGCCCGTCTTCCGCGGCCTGCTGCAGGCGCCCGGCGAGGCCGACCGTTGGCTGGCCGCCGCCGCCCTGGACCGGCTGGACCCGGCTTTCCGGATCTCGCGGGAGGAATTATTCCGCTCTTCGGCCCCTGCCGTATTGCCCTGCGCCTGGCGCGGCCGTTCTTTCGACATACTGATGCGGCCGCTGCCCGGAGACGCGCCCGACAAGACCCGCACCTACTGGATAGCCGACGACCGCGGCGTGCATTTTACAGGCGTGGGGCCGGGCGACCTGGCCGAGGTTACAGGCAGCTCCGGCTGCGCGGTGGCCGCTTTCGGCTCACCTGGCGGCGCGTTGCTGCTGGCCTTTACCGAAGCGCCCCAGTCGCCGGGCGGCGCGCCGCAGCTGTGGCTGGCGGCCTATCACCCGGAGCGGCGGGAGGTAGTAGCCGCAGTGCGCGCCGGCGCCAACGCCACGGGGAATTTTGAACTCGAGGCCCTGGGGCCGGGCTTGGTCTGGGCCGAACTGCCGCTTAGCTCGGCGGCCGCGGCCTGCCGCGGGGATTGCGGGCAGGTGCTGGGCGTGGGGGTGGAGTCATTGTCCACCGAACCGCTTGCGGAGCAGCGCGGGGCGGCGGTAATGGCCGACGTCATAGCGCTGCTGCCGCTGGCCGGGCGCACCTACGAGCGCAGCGGCCTGACCCGCCATTACAGGTCGCAATCTGTTTTTGAGACCGCGTTCCGCTTCGACCCGGTGGCCGGCTTCCTGAACCGCTGGTACCGCCGGGCCAGGCTGGCCGACGGCCGCGACTGTGTGAGCGTGGCGCTGGACCCGGCCCTGCCGGGGCTGGAGCAGTCGGCCGCCTGGGCCTGCGCCAGGTAGCGGGCGCCGCCGCTGTTTTTTTGTATTATTCCCAGGGGAGAGAAAATTTATGAGCGCGTGCAAACCAGCGGCGGTCCTTGTAGTCGATGACGACAAGAGCGTTTGTGATATCATCAGCGGCGAGTTGAACGGCCAGGGGTATAAAACCGTGGTGGCCGGCAACGGCCGCGAGGCGCTGGACTATTTGAAAGGCTGCGCCATCCGGCCCGAGCTGATACTGCTGGACCTGATGATGCCGGTAATGACCGGCTGGGAATTCAGGAAAGCCCAGCAGAGCGACCCGGAGCTGGCCGGCATCCCGGTGGCTATCATCACCGGCATGCCCGGCATGGAGAAAAAAGCCGAGGCCATCGGCGCCGTGGACGTGCTCTGCAAGCCCTCCCGCGTGGAAGAACTCACCGCCCTGGTCTCCCGCTTCTGTAAATAAAGCCTTAGTTGTTGCCACCCGCCTCCGCGCCGTCAGGGGCGGCGGGGAGAGGCGGTTTTGCCGGGGCCGTCCGGGCTACGCAGGCGTCCTGGCGGCGCAGGGCCTTCTGCTCCAGCCGGGCCGTCCTGGCCTTGGCCTTGTTGAGCGCCGGCTCCAGCCTGGCCACGCAGGCCTTGTCGCAGTCGTTCTTGCCCTTCTTGCAGCAGGCCAGCAATTCTTCCGTCACATCCGCTACTTTCTTCATGGCCGCCTCGCGCACCGCCTTCTCTTTGGGGGGCGTTTCCAGGCAGGCCATCAGGTCCTTGCAGTCCAGCAGGCCCAGGTCCCAGACCTTGCGGCCTTCCAGGAAATCCGGTTTGCGGCTTTTGCATTCCTCCCAGTCCATCCGGCCCAGGAAATAAGGTACTACCCCGGCGGGCTGGGGGAACTGCAGGCAGAAGCAGCGCCGCTGGGCCGCGTCCAGCGGGGCGGCGGCGGTAGAGACGGCGGCGGCGGCTGGGCCAGCCGACAAAATTAAAATTACGATCAAGTAAGCGCGCATAAGTCTCCGTTAAGAACTGTAACGATTATTGTGAAATGATACATTTTTGAGGCCTTTCACAACTCGCTCCGGTCGGGGATGCGGGTGAAGGCTATGCGCAGCGGCACCGCGGCGCTTTCGTGCGTGGCGCCGTAATGCAGCACATCCTTGCCGAACTTGGCGTTTAGCTGGTCCAGCGTGCGGCAGAGCTTGTCGCCGCGGCCGTCTTCGAACAGCGACGGGGCGTGCAGGGCCTCCGGCACCAGGCCGCTCAGGGCCACGCCCACGGCGAACACCTGGCCGCGCGGTACTTCCTTCCACATCTCCCGGACGGCGTTTATGAAGACCAGTGTGTCCTGGGTCTCCATCACCGAGCAGCCGGCCTTCCAGCCGTCCTGGCCGGTGAGCCTGGCGTAGATGCTCATGCCCGAGGCATAAAGGCCCTGCTGCCGCAGGCGGGCCGCGGCCTTGTCGGTAAGTTTCTTGAGCACGCGCAGGGCTTCCTGGCCGCTGCGCAGCTCGGGCGGCAGCACGTGCGAGTGGCTGATGCTCTTCTGCTCGCTGGTCTTGTCCGCGATCTCCTCGCCGCGCAACAAATGCCACATTTCCTCGCCGCTCACGCTGCCCCAGGCCTCGCGCAGCTCCCGGGCCGACAGCGCCAGCAGCCGCTCCATGGTGAAAATTTCCTTATTGTTAAGGCGTACTTCCATCCGGGCCCCTATGCCTGGCAGGTCGCGCAGCGGCAGGGGCAGCAGTGCCTCCGGCAGGTCGGCGGGGCGGATCACAGTGAAGCCGTCGGGCTTGTTCATGTCGGCGGCGATCTTGGCCAGGTAGCGGTTGGGGGCCAGGCCTATGGAGCATTTCAGCGACGAGCCCACCGAGGATCTTATTTTCTCTTTTATCTCCTGCGCCAAAGCGGCGGCGGTCTCCACGCTTCGCTGGCGGCCGGTGAGGCGGCAGGCTATCTCGTCGATGGAGCAGACGGCCTCCACCGGCACGCAGCTTTCCACCGCCTCCACGATGCGGTTATGGTAGCGAACATAGTTGGCGTGGTCGCCGACTATGAACCTGATGCCGGGGCAGAGCCGCCTGGCCTCGCGCACCAGGGTGCCGGTTTTAACGCCGCAGGCCTTGCCCTCGTAGCTGACGGCGATGCAGCAGGTGCTCTCGGCTTGCACCGGCACCACCGCCACCGGGCGGCCCCGCAGGGCCGGGTGCAGCTCCTGCTCCACCGAGGCGAAGAAGGAGTTCATGTCGAGATAAAGCCAGCTTACCAGCTGCGAGGGGTCGGTGTTGGTCATCAACGGCCGGGCGCGGCGCCGAAATATTTAGCGTATGCGGCCGGCAGCGAGTCCAGGTCGCTGACCGCCAGCGGGTCCTGCCTGCCGTCGAAGAGGACGAAGCCGTAGGAGCAGTCCGCCTCGGTGAGCGTGACACGGGAGCCGTCTTCCTTTATAAAGACCAGGCTGCCGGGGGCGGCCGCGGCCAGCGGAGTGCCGGTCCCCCGCAGGAAAGCCAGCGAGGAATACATGCCGGCTGAGGCCTGGCCGGTGAGGGAAACCTGGACGGCTACCCGGCCGCGGAATTCAGGGGCGGCGGCCATGGCGGAATTCGCCGCGGCCCCGGCGGCGCGGGGTGCGGCGAACTTGGCCTGCGCGTAGCTGCCGCGCACGGCGGCCACCGCCTGCACGGCATACTTGGCTTTGCCGGCCCCGGCGGCATAAAGCGGGGAGGCCGGGGGGGCGGGAGCTTCGGCGGGCATAGCCGTCTCCACGGCCGGTTCGGGAGCCGGGAGGTATTCCTCCATGGACGCGCGCTGGGCGAAATTCTGCGGGGACAGGCTTTCCTCGCCGGGCCTGGTCAGATTGAACACCACCAGCAGGCCGGCGGCCGCGGCGGAGAAGGCCAGCACCGGCTTCAGCCAGGGGCGCGCTGGGGCGCGGCCGCTAAGCACGGCGTTCTTTAGCGCAGGCGGTACCGGCTCCAGGGCTTGCGCTTTGACCAGGCCGGAGACCGCCCGCAGCTGGCCCAGCGCGGCGCGGCAGTCGGGACAGCCGGCCAGGTGGGCTTCCAGCCGCGCCTTTTCCTCAGGCTGCAGTTCGCCGTCGAGGTAGGCCGAGAGGTTATCGCTGAAAATCTTATGTTCCATGATCTTGCACCAGTCCGCCCATTTTCTTCCGCAGCGCCTCGCGCGCCCTGGAGATGCCGGATTTTACCGTGCCCAGCGGCTTGTCCAGTATCTCGGAGATCTCCTGGTAGGAGCGGCCGTCCACCTCGCGCAGCAGCAGCATGGCCCGCTCTTCGGGCTCCAGCAGCGCCAGCGCCGCTTCCAGGGCCGCCTTCTCGTCGCGCCGCTCCAGGGCCGCGTCCACCCGGTCGCCCGGGTCAGCCACCTGCTTCGCGGGGGCCTCGTCGCCGTCGCCGCCCCAGCTCAGCGAAAGGGTTTTCCAGAAAGAGCGGCGCTTCTCGCTCCGCACCCGGTTCTTCCACACGTTCACGGTGATGCGGTACAGCCAGGTGCCGGCGAAGGACTGCTCGCGCAAGTTATCCAGCCCGCGCACCGCCTTCAGAAAGGCGTCCTGGGCTATGTCCTGCGCGTCGGCCTTGTTGCCGCTCAGGCGCAGCGCCAGGTTGTACACCATGGGCGAAAATTTCTCGAACAGCTCTTCAGCGTTCAAGGCGGCCTCCCGCTGCCATGCCTGTTAGACACCGCAGGGCCGTAAAAGTTCCGGAATAGAGAGTCATTTAGAAGGGGTCCGGGGAAAGTTTAGCAAAAAGGGGAAAGGCCGGGAACTTTTTTGAAACACCGGTGTCTAACCGCTGAAGGACGCAAGGAGGCTATATGAAAACCATTACCTTAATACGGAGAACGCTGGCGCCAGCGCTGCTGCTGGGGCTGGCGGCCCTGCTGCCCGCCCAGGTGGCTGACCTGGGCGAGGGCTCTATGCAGGTGGCCGGAGGCGGCCAGCGTATACTGCCCCTCAAGCATACCGGGGTCAAAGCCGAGATCTCCGGCTTCGTGGCCGAGGTGGTGGTGACGCAGGTGTTCGCCAACGACGCGGAGCAGCCCCTCGAGGCCGTCTATGTGTTTCCCCTGCCCGAGAACGCCGCGGTCAACGACATGGAACTGAAGGTCGGCGACCGGACCATAAAGGGCCAGATAAAGAAGCGCGAGGAGGCCAGGCAGGAATACGAACAGGCCAAGGCGCGGGGCTACACCGCCGCGCTGCTGGACTCTGAGCGGCCCAATATCTTCACTCAGTCGGTGGCCAATATCCCTCCCGGCCAGGAGATAAAGGTAATACTTAAATATATACAGCGCCTGGACTACGACCACGGGGTGTACAAGTTCAACTTCCCGATGACGGTGGGGCCGCGCTATATCCCCGGTGCGGCCGCGGGCAAGAGCGGTACCGGCTGGGCCAATGACACCGCCGCCGTGCCGGACGCCTCGCGCATCACCCCGCCGGTGGTGCGGCCCGGCCGGCGCTCCGGCCGCGACATCTCGGTGGAGGTGAAGTTGAACGCCGGCATAGCCGTGAAGAACATCCGCAGTTCCTCCCACGAGATAGCGGTGAAGACGCTCGGGGAGAACGCGGCGGAAATAAGCCTGGACGCCGGGGACCGCGTGCCCAATAAGGACTTCCTGCTGGCCTATGAGCCGGCGGGCCCTGCGGTGGACGCGGCCGTGCTGGCGCACAAAACCGGCAAGGAGGGCTACCTGACCCTGATGGTGCAGCCCTCCGCCGACTTCCCGCTGGCCAAGGTCACGCCCAAGGAACTGGTCTTCGCGCTGGATGTCTCCGGCTCGATGAGGGGCCAGCCGCTGGAGGCCGCCAAGGAGCTGGCCCTGCGCTGCCTGGAGGGGATGAACCCCGACGACACCTTCCAGGTCTTTTCGTTCGCCTCGGGCAACCGGCTGCACTTCGAGCGCCCGCTCGCGAACACGCCCGCCAACGTGGCGCTGGGCCGCGCCGCGATAAACGAGATAAACGGCGGAGGAGGCACCGAGATGCTGGCGGCCCTGCGCAAGGTGCTCGAATTTCCCAAGGACCCGGCGCGCCTGCGCATAGTGCTGTTCATGACCGACGGCTTCATCGGCGACGACCCGCAGATCCTGGCTTTCGTCAAAGAACATCTCAACGGCAGCCGCATCTTCCCGCTGGGCGTGGGCTCCTCGCCCAACCGCTACCTGCTGGAAGAGCTGGCCGTGCTGGGCAAGGGCGCGGCGCAATACATCCGCCACGACGAGCGGCCCGCTAAAATGGAGCGGATCATAGAGCGCTTCTACGACCGCATTTCAAAGCCTGTGCTGACCGACCTGGCGGTGGACTGGAAGGGGCTGGACGTGCGCGACGCCACGCCGGGCGCTATCGGCGACCTGTTCGCCGGGCAGCCGGTGTTCCTGCACGCCAGGTACGGCAAAAGCGGCGCCGGAGAAGCGGTGCTGCGCGGGAAAATGATGGGACAGCCCTGGGAGATGGCGGTGCGGGTGAACCTGCCGGAGCGGGAGGCTGCTAATGCCGCTATGGGGCCGCTGTGGGCCAGGGCGCGCATCACCGAGTTCAGCCGGGCTATAGTGGCGCGCGGCGAGGACGGCCTGCGGGAACGGATCACCGCCCTCGGCCTGGAGCACAGCCTGGTGACGCAGTACACTTCTTTCGTGGCCGTGGACCGCAGCACCGCCGTCGCCGGCAAGGCGCTGACCGTGCCGGTGGAGAGCGAACTGCCGGAGGGTGTGCGCTACGAGGGCTGCTTCGGCGGCCAAAACGTCGCCGTCATCCCCAGGGCGGCGGGCCTCGCCGCCTCGGTGCGCGGCAGCTTCAGCGTGGCGAAGTTCAAAAAGCCGGCCTCGACAGGTTACTTGTACAGGGCCGGCCCCCCGGCTCCGGGCTGGGAAATAGCGAAGAGCGAAGAAAAGGTAGCCGCCGCGCAGGCCGCCGGCGCCGGCCGGGTGGCAGCGCTGGCCGGGGAACTGCTGTCCGAGCCCTCGGCCAGGCTGGCCAGGCAGCTGGTCTCGCTGCAGGAGGCCTCCGGAACTTTCGCCGAGCCCGACGGTGCCGCGGTCAGCCTGGCCGACCACGCGCTGGCCCTGCTGGCGCTGGCCAAGGCCTCCGCGAGCGTGCCCGGCCTGGACCAGGCGCTGCAGTCCGCCTGGGTCTATCTGCGGGGCCGCTCTCCCGCCGGCCTGGGGGCCAGGCTGGTGGTAACCAACGCGCTGAAAGGCGGGCCCTACATAGGCCGCGGCGTAGTGTTGAGGGAACTGGAGGCGCAGGCGCCGGTGTTCGAAAAAATGAAGTAGAGGTTTCGGCCGGGGAGGAGGAACGGGCTCCTCCTCCCCGGTCTTAGTTCTTCCGGCGGGCTGCTAAACCTGCTCGCTGCCGGACCGGAAAGAGCACAAGTCTTCCAGGCTGACCTCGGAGTCTATCTCGTCGAGCACCCAGCGACCGTTCTCACGGGTGAACTTCCACAGTTCGGTGAACTTTTCCTGTTCGTGCGGCTTGCCGCTGATCACTTCCCCGCCCGGCTCCCTGGCCTTGTAGTCTATCATCGCGCCCTTGATATAAACCCAGAATTGGTCCCTGGAGTTGTCGGTGTAGTCCACCGCCTCCACTATCCTGGCCTCCAGCAGGTCTATGTCCTTGAGCACGTTGCGCTCGCCTTTAGCTATCATCAGGTCGGTCTCGGCCTTGTGCTTTTCGTAGAGGCGGCGGCTCATGTAGCCCCTGGCTATCTCCTGGTCCCGCCCGGTCCAGGCCTCCTGCACCTTGAAATAGCATTCCGCCACCCGGCTCTTCAGGTTCTCCATGTTCCAGCCGCTGTCGGCGGCAGAGATTCGCGCTATAAGGTCCGCGGCCTCCTGGTTCTTCCTGTGCAGTTTGTAATGCAGTATGCCGATATAGACCAGGACGAAGGGGTAGATCAGAATGGCCCCGATGCCGCCGCGGCCGCCTCCGCCTCCTCCGCCCCCGCCTGCCCGGGCGAATAAATCCAGGGGCAGCAGCAATAGCAGCAGTATAAGGAAGGGAAGGGCCGCCTGCGCGGCCGAAGCTGTTTTTTGTCCTAGATTGCTCATGGCTTTTCCTTTTGTAACCGGCGCGGCCGGCTTTTAAGGAAAAACTATACAAAAATAGGCCGGTCGCTTACAGCGGTGCTTGACTAAAGTCTTGCCCTAAAGTCCCGGCCGGGCCTGGGTACTTCGGCTCTTACGGGACCTGGCGGATTATTTGTTCAATATCCTCATTAGGGGAAAGAAGTTTTAAGCCAAATCAAACTACAGGAGAACAGACAATAGATGAAACAAGTTAAAAATATCGGTATAGCCGCCATGGCGCTGTTCCTGGCCGGCTGCGACGAGATCAAGTTCAACGGCAGCATGAATATCCTGGAGCAGATCAGCTTCAGCCAGAGCCAGGGCAAGACCGTAGTGGTCGCTCCCGGCCAGTTCGCCTCAAAAGTGACCTTCAGCGGCAACAACAGCAAGAAGAAGATCAAGTTCGAGATCAAGAACGCCGACCCGGCCACCGAAGTCAAGCTGGAGTTCGACAAGAACATCGAGATCGGCGAGACCTTCCGCATCACCGCCGCCCAGCTCAAGCAGAACTTCGACTTGGCCGGCACGATGGCCACCAAGGTGGAGAACTCCCCCGAGTACTCCGGCTACGAGGGCTGCTCTTACCAGTATCCCCAGACCGTCTGCCGCTCCAACAAGAGCGCCGACGAGGCCGTGTCCGCCAAGGCCGCCGCCGTGGTGTCCGAGTTCGCCGCCGTCGAGGCCGTGGAAGTCCCCGAGGCTTCCAATCCCGAGATGGCCGACCGCGGCCACCCCAACCCGGGCAACTTCAACAATGTGCCGCACACCCCGGTCTGCTACACCACCTGGGTCACCCGCCCGGGCCAGCGCTACGTGCGCTACTTCGTCCGCAGCACCCTGCGCGACATAGAGGCGAACTTCCTGCAGAACGGCCGCACCCTTGGTTCCTTCAAGGGCGGCTCCAAGCAGAACGAGACCGTGTACACCTATCAGAGCGACTGCCGCTGATAGCGCGGAAAGCAATAAAAAACCGGGCCCTGAAAGGGGCCCGGTTTTTTTATGTCCCGTGTGCCGTCAGGCGGCCTGCGGCTCGTTGGGGGAGGGAGGGACGCCGAGGGCTTCCTCTACGGCTTCCATGAAAGCCTGCAGGTTGAAAGGTTTTTCGAAGTAGAATTTGGGCAGCGCTTCGGGCGCCACCTGGTGCACGGAGCCGGTCACCAGCAGGCTCTTGGCGCCGGCCTTCTTGCCCTCGAAAAGTTTTATCAGGTCAGTACCGACGCCGTCCTGCAACAGCAGGTCGGTGATCAGCAGGTCGTAGGAGCCGCCGTTAATCAGGCGCTCGGCCTCGGCGAAACTGGCGGCTTTTGAAACTTTATAACTGGTGTTGGCGAAAATGCGGCCGTAGATGTTGAGCATCGCCGCGTCGTCGTCCGCTACTAAGATCTTCCTGGACATCGTGTTCCTTGCCTTACGCTGTGTTGCCTCACCCGGCCGCTCGGCCCCGGCTATGGTATAAGTGTAACAAAAGTTACACTGGCGCGACAGGGGCATACGGCCTAGCCGGGCGTAGGCCTAAAAGCCCGGCCCGGGCTTTGCTGCTGTCTTTGCAAAAGTCGCCGCTATTCAGGCATAATTAAACGACTATGGATCTACCGGAGGCGGATATGCAGGAAAAAAACGCGATAAAAATTACCGACGAAGACCGCCGCTTCCGCGACCTGAACCGCGCCACGTATAATTCCGGACGGATGGCCGAGGCCTATGCGCAGGCGGCCGAGTACTACGCCGCGCGCCCGGGCAGCCTGTACGCCAAGTTTAACTTCGCCGTCATGTCCGGGGACTACTCCGAGGACGCTTCGCTGCCTGAGGCCCGGCGCGCGGAACTGCTGGCCGAGGCCCAGTGCCTTAGCCGGGAGATCTACGAGTGGCCTGACCTGCCGCGCTGGGAACTGGCCGCCGTGGCCCGCAACGAATATTTCTGGTTCCACGGCCTGTACGCGGAGCAGTACGCGCTGGGCGAGGCGCGCGTGGCCGCCGGCGAACCCCGCGGCTACTACTCCGTGTGCGTGGGGGCCGCCTGCCTGGCCTGCAAGACGCTGCGGGAGGGGGGCGGCCGCGCGGCCGCGGAGATTTGGGCGGCCAGGGCCGTGCGGGCCTTCCGCGAATTCGAAAAACTGGACCCGGCCTGGTTCAACATCAACCCGTTCTACGCCCGCGCCCTGGCCATACTGGGCGACGGCCCCGGCGCCGTGGCCGCTCTCAAAGACATGTACCGCAAACAGGGCGGGGCGGTGAAAGAGGCGGAGCTGGCCAGGTTCCACGCCGAAATAGAACAGCTGCTGGCCCTGCGCGCTTGATCGCCCTGTCCCCGGCCTGGGTCTTAAAGCGGCCCGGGCCTGGTCCTTATGGCCCCTGCGCACCTGCGGCGCTGAGGCTATAATATTTTCGTGAAACTCTCCGGAAAGATATTTAAAGGCGGCCTGGCCATGCTGGCCGCTTTATTTGTCGGGGCGGCCGAAGCCGCCGAGCTCCGCTTCGATACCCCCGGCGTTACGGGGCTGGCCGAATACGCGCGGGGCGCTGAAATAGCCGTGCCCCTGGCGCAGCCGGCACCGGCCGGGGCTCATGTCTACGATTTTAAGTCCCTCTACGGCAGCCTGGGTTATCCCTCGCCCGATTATTTCGGCTCCTCCGAAGACGAGGTGATGGACCTCGACACCTATACCAGCAAAGAGGATAGTTTCTACGGCGAGATCAACGGCTATCTGCGCTTCCACCCCGCGCCTTACGAGTGGTACGGCACCGGCCCCGAGGCCGCTAAAGCCATAGTGGCGCGCCTCGACAATGTTTTCCGCCGCGCGCCGGCCATCCCCGGCGACCTGATCCTGTTCCGCGGCCTGGGCCTGGGCTGGCACGGCGGCCAGCCGCTGGCGCCGGGAGAAGAATTCACGGACAAGGGCTATGTTTCTACCTCGGTCAGCTACGGCGTGGCGCGCTACTTCGCGCTGGAAATGGGCGACGCGGAGAAGCCGGAGCGCCGGGCCGTCTTCGTTATCTACCTGACCAAGCCGGAGGAGCGCGGCATTCTGGTGGACCAGGGAGAGGACGAGGTGATGCTGCCGCGCGGGCGCAAGTTCCGCGTGATGGCCCGCAGGGACGGCGCGCTGAAATACGACCTGTACCTGGTGCAGGCCTGCGCCGAAGCCTGCGAGACCGCGACGCGCGGGGACGTGAGCGGCTTCTGGCGGAGCTTCGAGCCGCGGGACTGACCCCTGAATTTTAGCCGCAGGCCGCCGCCCGGCGGCCTTTTTTATTTGCGGGGTTTTAAAAGGTAAAATTGAGGGCAGGCTGAATTATGACCCCTTTCGACCAGAACCCCAAGGACCCGCTGCACGGCGTCACGCTCAAGGACATACTTGAGCGGCTGGTGAAGCGCCACGGCTGGGAGGAGATGGGCCGGCGGGTGCAGATCCGCTGCTTCATGCACGACCCCTCCATAAAGTCCAGCCTCGCCTTCCTGCGCAAAACCCCCTGGGCGCGGCAGAAAGTGGAAGCCTGGTTCCTCCGCGAGCTGCTCACCTACCGCCCCGGCAAGGAATAAGCCGCCGCCTCAGGGCTGAAAATTTTGATAATATCGGGGGAGGAGGGTTTATGAAAAAACACATATTGGCGGTATTGGCCCTGGCGGCGCTCGCGGCGCCCGCTGCGGCCGAGTTGTACAAGATAGACGAGGCCCACAGCGCGGTCAGCTTCAAGGTGGCCCACATGGCCATCAGCAAGGTCAGCGGCCGGTTCGACAAGTTCTCCGGCACCATCGATTATACGCCGGGCAAGACGAAGACCTGGAAGACCGAGGCGGTCATAGACGCGGCCAGCATCAACACCGGCGTAGAGGCCCGCGACAAACACCTGCGCGCGCCCGACTTCTTCGACGCGGAGAAGTTCCCGACCATAACTTTTAAGAGCCTGAAGGTTACCGGCTACAAGAACATGAAGGGCAAGCTGCACGGCGAGCTGACCATGCGCGGCGTCACCAAGGCCGTGGTGCTCCAGGTGGAGGGCAGCGGCCCGGTGAAGGACCCCTGGGGCAAAGAGCGCGTGGCCGCCGTGGCCAAAACGACCATCAACCGCAAGGACTTCGGCCTGGCCTGGAACCAGGTGCTGGAGACCGGCGGCCTGCTGGTGGGGGAGAAAGTGGAGATCACTATAGAGATAGAGGCCGTAAAAGAGGAGCCCGCGCCGGCCAAGTGACCCGCGCGCGCGCCTTAAAACGCCGGGGCGACCCGGCGTTTTTATTTTAGGTATACTTTACCTATGGGAAAAGAGAGTAAAACCGGCCCCGGCATGCTGTTCTTCATGGGCCTGCTGGGCCTGTCCGGCCTGCTGCTGCCGGCCGCCTTGGCGCTGCTGCTGTACTCCTCCGGCCTGCTGCGCACTGAGTTCTTCGCCGAAGCGGGGACGCGCTGGGCGGCGCTGGGCGCGGCCATGCTGATGGGCGGCTTCGGCATCTGCACCGTCCTCCTCGGCCTGCCCGCCGTGCTGCGGTTGCTGTCCTTCTCCGGGGAGACCGCCCTGGCCGTGACCCGGTTGCTGGGCAACGTGGTGCTGGGCGGCTTAGCGCTGATAGGTCTTTCCATTTACTCGGCCGCGGTACTTCTGGGCTCCTGGCCGGCGCAGAGCGCCGAAGCCCGGGGCAATATACTGATAGCCGCCGTTATCATGCTGGCCGGCATAACCGTGCGGGGCGCTCTGGAATTCGGCCGCGCCCGGCGCAAATACGGCCTGGGCGAGGCGGGCCTGGACCGCGACGAGATCGTCTGCTCGCCCGGCGAGGAGATACGCCTGCGCCTCAATACCGAGAAACAGGCCGCCAGCATAGACGCCAGCCTGCAGCTCTACTCCGAGAACGGCGATGAGCCTATGGCCCGCTACCCCGCCGCCGTCGGGCCGGCAGAGGCCGGGCCCAAGGGCTGGTCCTACCGCATTGCCGTGAAATTCCCGGAGGGGATGCCCACGCCCGCCGAGGGCGGCTGGTGCCTCTCGGTGAAGGCCAAGGGCAAGAACGGCGGCGTCTACCACGATTCGCTGAACGTGGAGCCCCGCGGCGGGCGGGCCGAAGTTTAACGATGGAACTATCCGAAGATCAGAGCAAAGCCCTGGAGCGGCTGCTGGCCTGGTATAAAGACCCGGCCAGGCCCCCCTATATCACCATGGGCGGCTACGCCGGCACCGGCAAGACCACGCTGATAGCCGTGCTCAAGAACGAACTGCAGCGCCTGGACAAGAACCTGAAGATAGCTTTCTGCAGCTATACCGGCAAGGCCGCGCAGAACCTCAAGAACAAGCTCAAGGAAGCCGGCGCCCTCTCGGTGAAGGATTCGGTCAGCACCATACACGGCCTCATCTATACCCCGCGCGAGAGCGGCGATGGGCGCATCTCCGGCTGGGACCGCAAGGAGGCGCTGGAGCGCGGCCTGATAGTGGTCGACGAGGCTTCCATGGTGGACGGCCTGATCTGGACGGACCTGCTCTCCTACGGCATCCCCGTGATAGCGGTGGGCGACCACGGCCAGTTGCCGCCCATCTCCGGCAAATTCAATTTGATGCAGGCGCCGCAGCTGCTGCTGACGCAGATACACCGGCAGGCCCGTGATAACCCCATCATCCGGGTCTCGCAGTTCGCCCGCACCACCGGCCTGATACCGCCTGAGCGCTACGGCGCCGGCGTGGTTAAATATTTAAAAGAAGACAGCGACGCCCAGGAGCGCAGCGGCGAGCTGCTGGAGTCCTACTCGCCGGAGACGCTGATCCTGTGCGGCTATAACAATACCCGCAACCGCATCAACCAGTTCATGCGCGCGGCCCGCGGCTTCGAGACCCCGACCCCGGCGTCGGGCGACAGGGTGATCTGCCTGCGCAATAACCACAAGAAAGGCATTTACAACGGCATGCTGGGCACCATCGTGAGCCTGTCCCCGGCGCAGAAGGACTGGTACCAGGCCGAGATACAGCTCGACGACCGGGAGCGGCTCTACGAGGGCCTCATCTACGCGCCGCAGTTCGGCGCGCGGACCGGCATTAATTTCACGGCGGACCGGCGGCTGGCGATGATAGGCGACCTGTTCGACTTCGGCTACGCGCTGACCGTGCACAAGGCGCAGGGCAGCCAGGCCAAACGCGTGGTGATGTTCGAGGAGCGCTTCGCCCAGATGGACGACGAGATGTGGCGCCGCTGGCTGTACACCGGCGTCACGCGCGCCGAAGAGGAGCTGTACCTGTTCGGCTGATATGAAAGACCTGGCCTGCAAGATCTGCACCATCCGGCTGATAGAGTGCCTGCTGACGGAGCGGGAAATGCGGGAAGCCAAAGATTTCGCAAGGCGCGCCGTGCGCGGCGGGACGGAGGACGATAAGCATGACGAAAAGAATTTATAGGGCGGTCACTTACTCGCTGCTGTTCATAGCCGGCGCGCTGGCCGTGGGCTACTACACCCTGCCGGTCAACCGGGTGAACATGCGCTCCCGCCTGGTGATGCTGGGCGACTTCGACGGGAACAATAAATGGGACGCCGCCGACGCCGCGCTGCTCGCCGGCATAGCGGCCGACCTCTTCGCGCGGCCGGCCGAAACCGTGTCCCGCGCCGATGCCAACCGCAACGGCCTGCTGGACGAGGAGGACCTGTATTTCCTGCGCGAACTTTATAAGACCGGCGACCCGTACCGGGCCCGCGACTATTTCACCGCCAAAGGGGTAGTGTTCCCTTATCCGCGCGACTTCTTCCGCTACGTGCCCGACACCGAGTACCTGCAGCACCCGGTGCTGGCCCTCGAGCATCCCGCCGAGGCCGCCTCGCCGCTCAAGTTCCTCGGCGCTGTCCGGGTAAAGGCGGCTTTCGGCTACCGCTCGGAGCTGCTGCGCGAGATCTACAGCGAGGGCGTGAGGTTCTCGCTGGCCTATGCCCGCCGCGCCCCGG
This sequence comes from Elusimicrobiales bacterium, assembly GCA_050174915.1. Lineage (GTDB taxonomy): Bacteria > Elusimicrobiota > Elusimicrobia > Elusimicrobiales > UBA9959 > UBA9959. The sequence continues at coordinate 426,459 of JBFXJL010000002.1, forward strand.
GCCTGCAGCCGAAGGAAAAAGAATACGCCGCGCAGAAGATAGCGCGCTGCGCCGCCCTGTGGCGCGCCGGCGGCTACCACGAGCTGCTGCTGGAGCTCATGGCCCTCACCGAGGACGCCGAGACCCTCACCGTGGCGGGGCAGCCGCCTTTCGTGGCGCAGAGCCTGTACCTGCGCGACCATCTGCGCGGGCTGCTGGAGTCGAAACTTTATAAGGATTACCTGGCCGGCCAGGTCCCTGCCGGGGCGGTCTTCGGCGAGATGCAGAAATTCCTGCGCGAGGACATGAACATAGAGGCCGACCTGGCCAATCTGGAGCCGCCGCGCGATTTCCTGGAGCTGAAGAATTACGCCGACCGCGCGCGCTGGCAGTATTATAAGAGCACCTCCAGCCGCGCGGATTTCAGGCGGCTGCTGCTGTTCGCCCAGTACGACCGGCGCTACCTGCGCGCCGCCGCCCGCACCACCCGCCGGCTGGACGACGCGCCGCTGGAGAACCACAACTTGCCCATGGTGCTGCTGTTCCGCCGGGCGCTGGAGATAAAAGAGGGGAACAAGCTGGCCGCGGTGGGCCTGATAGACGAGGCCGTGCGCGTGCCTTTCACCTGGGTCAAGTCCATCCCCCGCGACAAGTTGCCGGCCAGCGTGGCGCTGGAGAATTTCCTGCTGCCCGGCAATAAAGAGGACGGCTCCGACAAGAGCCGCCACTGGAACGTCTTCGGCGGCATCAGCCTCTACAAGAGTCCCGAGGAGTCGCTGCGCCTGGCGCTGGCACGCGAGGTGAAGGATTTCCGCGACCACCCGTCGCCGCACGCCATGACCGAGTTCATCCGCGACACCATGGCCAACCTCAACGGCATTTACTACGTGGTCAGCATCGACCCCCTTCTGCTAAAATAACGCCATGGAATATATAGCCATCCCGGTAGCCGCTTTCATCGCTTCGGTGCTCAGCTTCTACTCGGGCTTCGGCCTGGGCACGCTGCTCATGCCCGTGCTGGCCCTGTTCTTCCCGCTGCCGGTGGCCATCGCGGCCACCGCCGTGGTGCACGGCTCCAATAACCTCTTCAAAATACTGATGGTGGGCCTGAAGGCCGACAGGGAACTGGTGCTGAAGTTCGGCCTGCCGGCCATAGCGGCGGCCTTTGCCGGCGCCTGGGCGCTGCACCTCTTCACCTCGGTTTCCGGCGGGGCCGCTTTCAGCTATGTGCTGCTGGGCAAGACCGCCGTCATCACGCCGCTGAAATTCCTGCTGGCGCTGCTGATGCTGGGCTTCGCCGCGGTGGATATACACCCGGCGCTCAAGAACATGAAATTCGACCGCCGTTACCTGCCGCTGGGCGGCCTGCTGTCCGGCTTCTTCGGCGGCCTGAGCGGCCACCAGGGCGCCTTGCGCTCGGCTTTCCTGGTGAAGACCGACGTCACGCCGGAGGCCTTCGTGGCCACCAACGCCGTCATCGGCTTCATGGTGGACCTGGCCCGCATGACGATTTACGCCTATACCATCTTGCTGCTCGGCGACGCGGGCGGTGTTCACGGCTTCCCGGCCCGCATAGCCGCCGTATCCGTGATCGCCTCGGTGGCCGGCGTAGTAATAGGCCTCAAGTTCCTGCACAAGGTGACGATCTCCGTCATACAGAGCATCACCGCCGCCATGCTGGCCGCCATCGCCGTGTTCCTCGGCGCCGGCCTGATCTAAACACCGGCCCTGCCCTCCGATACGCCTCCCTATCGAGGCTTCGCCTCGATAGGGAGGCGAAGCCTCGATAGGTGACGACACGCCCTTGACGGGGTGCCGTGCTATACTATCTGTGATGAGTCCGGAAGAAATACTCAAAAAACGCTGGGGCTACGACGCCTTCAAGCCGCTGCAGCGCGAGGCCATAGAGGCCGCGCTGACCGGCCGCGACTCCCTGGTGGTGCTGCCCACCGGCGGCGGCAAAAGCCTCTGTTACCAGCTGCCCGCCGTGGCGGGGAAAGGCCTGGTGCTGGTGGTCTCCCCGCTCATCGCCCTGATGGACGACCAGGTGGCCGCCGCCCGCGAAGCGGGGCTCGCCGCCGACGCCCTGCATTCCAATTTGAAAGTCGGCCCCAAGCGCGAGGTTTACGCCAATTTGTCGGCCGGGACCACAGAACTGCTGTATGTCAGCCCGGAGCGGCTGCTCGCCGGCGACCTTTACGAACTTATCGGCCCGCGGCTCATACTCGCGGCGGTGGACGAGGCGCACTGCGTGTCGCATTGGGGCCACGAGTTCCGGCCCGAGTACCGCAAGCTGACCGAGGCGCTGGACCTGTTCCCCAAGGCCGCCCGCATGGCCCTCACCGCCACCGCCACGCCCGCCGTGCGCCAGGACATACTGGAGCGGCTGGGCCTGCGCTCCCCGGAAATTTTAGTGGGCCACCCCGACCGGCCCAACCTGGTGTACCGCGCTTTCCCGCGCCGCGACCAGATAAAGCAGGTGCTCGAGGCCGTGCGCCGCCACCCCGGCGAGGGCGGCATAGTGTACGCCCAGACCCGCAAGGACGTGGAGCGCCTGGCCGCCAAGCTGAAGGAAGAGGGCGTGTCCTGCGCGCCCTACCACGCCGGGCTCGGCGCCGAGGAGCGCCGCCAGGCCCAGCACGATTTCGTCAACGAGCGGCTGGACGTGATAGTGGCCACCATCGCTTTCGGCATGGGCATAGACCGCTCCAATGTGCGCTACGTCATCCACGCCAACACGCCGCGCTCGGTGGAGCATTACCAGCAGGAGAGCGGCCGCGCCGGCCGCGACGGCCAGCCGGCCGAATGCACCCTGCTGTTCTCGGCCTCCGACCTGGCCACCCACCGCTGGCTGGCCAAGAAAGATTTCACCCTGCCGCCCGAGCGCCTGAAGGCGCTGGAGAAGCAGCTGCGCGACATAGGCCGCTACGCCTCGGCGCCCGTGTGCCGCCACGGCCTGCTGGCCGCCCATTTCAGCGCGCCCTACCCGGCGGACGGCCGGGAGCAGGAGGGCTGCGGCGCCTGCGACGTCTGCCTGGGCGAGACCAAGGGCCTGCCCGACGACGAAGCCCTGCTGACGGCCAAGAAGGTACTGTCGGCCGCCTGGCGCGCCGAGGGCCGCTACGGCACCGGCTACGTGGTAAACCTGCTGCTGGGCCGCCCCAACGACCGCATGGCCGCCAACGGCCACGACCAGCTGCAGGTGTTCGGCCTGCTCAAGGAAGCCGGCGAGCCCGCCGTGCGCTCCTGGATAGACCAATTGATAGTCCAGGATTTCCTGGAAGTCACCGAGGACAGCGAGTATCCCCTGCTGCGCATTACCGCCGAGGGCCGCGCCCTCTGCCAGAACAAGGGCACGGTGCGGCTGGGCCAGCCGGCGCCGGCCGGCAAGGCCAAGAAGAAGCCCAAGGCCCTCAAGGCCGTGGCCGGGGACTTCTCCGACGCCGACGAGGCCGTGTTCCACCGCCTGCGCGCCCTGCGCCGGGCCCTGGCCGACAAGGCCGGTATACCGCCCTATGTTATCTGCCACGATTCCGCCCTGGTGGAGATGGCCGCCGCCCGGCCCGCCACGCCGGAGGCGCTGCTGGAGATCAAGGGCATGGGCGAGAAGCGCGTGCAGAAATACGGCGCCGCCTTCCTGGCCGCCGTGGCCGGCCAGGGGGACCTGCCGGAGCCCGACTGACGGCCCCCTGCGCCGCGCAATTCATGGACTTTACCTTGAACCGCTAAATTACTATTTCATAATCATGGAAGGAAAGGACGGGCTTGCTGCATATCGTGCGTTTCGTGCCGCACAGGCGAATATTAATTCTCGTGAAATTGCCGCCTTGGCAGGTAAATTCCGTAATCCGATAAAAACAGCTATTCAAATAGAAAAACGAAATGAGGCGTTGGTGGATATTCTGAAGGCATCTTCTCTTGGGGCGCTAGAGCCAATGGGCGCTCATGCATATGCCAGAATTTATGAGGACTGCTCTTTTGCTGGATCACATTAGAATGAGGAGTTTTATTTCGTGAATATTCTTCTGATTCTGTTCATAGTCTTGCTTCTTTCATTTGTGCTTTATCTTTGGCGAAACAATTGGAAGGGGCTACTGCTATGTTGTGTGGCTGTTTTGATTGGAGTGCTGTTTGGGGCAAGGGATAAGCTGGGGATAAACACTAGCGAGATTCTTATGGTTGGGGTAACTACACCGGCTATTTTATATTTTATTCTTAGGCGATTTCCCAAAAAATGAAGTTTCAGTCATGCATGGCTTATTTGATGTTAAATATCCTTCTCGTCGCGGGGTTGCCGGCGTTCGCGTCTGCTTCTTTGCCTGTCCTCACTGCTAGACCTGAGGTATATTGCCGCCTGACCGACACCGCCAACCCGCTGGGCCAGAAGAAATCCTATCAGTACGACAAAATGTCCCGGGTAACCGAAGTTAAGGACCCTGCCGGCAACTTGACCGGCTACACCTACGACGCACTGAACCGCCTGACCAGGAAAGAAATACTGACCTCCTCCGGAGAGCGTTCGGTCATAACCTACGTCTATGATAAAGTCGGTAACCTGCTGAACGCGGCCAGCGCCGGCGGCATGGTGAGCTTCGCCTACGACGCGCTTAACCGCCCTGTAAAGACAGAGCAGCTGTTCGCCGGCAGGTCCTACGCCATCGCCTACGCCTACGACACTGTGGGTAACCGCACCAGCATGACCACGCCGTGGGGGAAATATGACTACACCTACGACGCGCTGAACAGGCAGACCGGGATAGTGAACCCCCAGGGTATAACCGTTACCTTCAGTTATGACGCCGTTGGCCGCCGCACGAAGAAGTCTATCTTCAAGAACAGCCCCGAAGTACTTGCCGAGACCACCTACTCCTACGACGCCGCCGGCCAGTTGCTTTCAATAGTTAACAAAGCCGGCGGCAAAGTCGTTGCCTTCGCCAACTACAAGTACGACGCCGTGGGCAACAGAATAAAAAAGGAAGACCAGGACGGCACGATAAAATACAGATACGATGCCTCCAACCGCCTGATAACGGCAGAGCCTGTCCCCATGAACATGCCGGAGGCCGAGGTCTTCATCTATGATAAGAACGGCAACCGCCGTTACGACAGGGGTGCCTGGGACTACAAATACGACGCCGCCAATCGCCTTCTGGAGAACAGCACTTATACCTACACCCATGACCTAAATGGCAACCTGACCAGCCGCACCAAGAAGGACGATAATAGCGCCATCTCTTATGCTTATAATCCGGAGCAGCAACTATCCGAGGTCACAACCTCGGAGCACAAGGTCCAATACAAATACGACCCCTTAGGCCGCCGCATCGAGAAGACGGTGGATGGCAGCCCCAAGCGCTATATCTACGATAACGAGGACATAATCGCCATCCTCGACGGCAGCAACAACCCGACAGAGGCCTTCACCCACGGCCCGAGCATAGACGAGGCGCTGATACTCACCAAACCCGACGGTGCCAACTATTACTACCACGTCGACGGGCTGGGCTCCATACAAACGATATCCGACGATGCCAGCCGAATTATCGAGACTTATAGTTATAAAGCCTATGGGCAACCGAAGATAATGAACTCGTTGGGTCAAGTTGCCAACGATTCGCCCATCGGCAATGTCTGGATGTTTGCCGGCCGCGAATATGAGTCAAAAAGCGGCCTCTATTATAACCGTGCTAGGTATTTAGATCCGACAAGAGGCGCTTTCACTCAAGAGGATCCTATTGGGTTTATGGGAGGAGTAGTTAACTTGTATTCCTATGCTAAAAATAATGCAGCAAGGTATATTGATCCTTCTGGAAATATAATCCCGCTTGTCACCGTGGCCATTGGAACTGGGGTTGGGCTCGCGACCACATATATAACTCGTAACGAAGACACGACAGCGACGGATTATCTTATAGGGGCTGCATTAGGAGCTGCGGGAGGTATGCTAGGTGGTGGGGTTTCGGCTGCTCTCGGCCGTGGTTTTTTGCAAGATGTTGTTGGTGGTGCTGCCTCTGGGGCGTTGTCGAATGCATTCGGGCAAGGATATCAGAGATTTATTTCGAATGATGCGAAATCTCTGTCGGAAAACTTCTCCTACGCATACAACAATATGGATTGGGATTGGGTGGCAAAGAGTGGTATGATCGGAGCGATTGGAGGCGGAACTGCTTGGGCTCTTTCTGGTGTTGGCGCCACTGGGCCGGTAGCTGACTATATTGTCGGGGTTGAAACCGGAGTCATGGAAATTGGAATTAGCACTACAAAAGAAAGTGGTAAGATATGCCGATTATGAGAGTAATGTTTGCAATTCACTGCCCTGAATGTGGTAAAAATTTAACGTTGTGGGGACGGAAAGGTTCAGAAGATAAGTTTCAGTGCATATACTGCAAAACTGAACTTCAGTTTGTTGCACGCAAATGGAATTTACTTGCGATTCAATTGGGTTCATACGTTGCCTTTATCTTCGTGACTGCAATTGCGGCAGGAATCCTCAAATATGTTGTTCCCTTTTGGAAACCTACTGATTCGGAGGCTGTTCTTATCGGTGCCACAGTGTTGGCTGCGCTTGTGGTCATTCACGTTATCTTTATGGCAAATTTCACCATTATCCAAAGGGTTATCCCAAAAGTGCCTCATGATGATATCAGCAAGAAGAACTCGTAATAACTGAGGTGACTACAAAATCTGGAGTCTTTGAAAAAATTGCGAATGCTGCCAGCCTAGGGGTATCATCTTTGGCCTCTGTGCGAAGAGGGGTGTAATCGATGAGGTCTCCGATAAACTGAGCATGCGCTTGTTCGGGTATGTGATTGCATCGCGAAATTATATTTCTGGAAGTATTGCGTTTCAATCTTTTGCTGGATCACATTGGAATGAGGAGTTTTATTTCGTGAATATTCTTCTGATTCTGTTCATGGTCTTGCTTCTTTCATTTGTGCTTTATCTTTGGCGAAACAATTGGAAGGGGCGACTGCTATGTTGTGTGGCTGTTTTGATTGGAGTGCTGTTTGGGGCAAGGGATAAGCTGGGGATAAACACTAGCGAGATTCTTATGGTTGGGGTAACTACACCGGCTATTTTATATTTTATTCTTAGGCGATTTCCCAAAAAATGAAGTTTCAGTCATGCATGGCTTATTTGATGTTAAATATCCTTCTCGTCGCGGGGTTGCCGGCGTTCGCGTCTGCTTCTTTGCCTGTCCTCACTGCTAGACCTGAGGTATATTGCCGCCTGACCGACACCGCCAACCCGCTGGGCCAGAAGAAGGCCTACCAGTACGACAAGATGTCACGCGTGACCGAAGTGAGAGGCCCGGCGGAGAATCTCACCACCTATGCCTACGACGCGATGGGCAGGCTTACCAAAAAGGACATAGAATCCCCTTCCGGCGGGCACGCAGTAACGACCTACGTCTATGACAAGACGGGGAATCTTTTGAACGCCGCCAACGGCAACGGCATGGTGAGCTTCACTTACGACGCACTTAACCGCCCTGTAAAGACAGAGCAGCTGTTCGCCGGCAGGTCCTACGCCATCGCCTACGCCTACGACGCTGTGGGTAACCGCGCCAGCATGGCCACACCGTGGGGAAAATACAACTACACCTACGACGCGCTGAACAGGCAGACCGGGATAGTGACCCCCCAGGGTATAACCGTTACCTTCAGTTATGACGCCGTTGGCCGCCGCACGAAGAAGTCTATCTTCAAGAACAGCCCCGAAGTACTTGCCGAGACCACCTACTCCTACGATGCCGCCGGCCAACTGCTTTCAATAGTTAGCAAAGCCGGCGGCAAGGTGGTAGCCTTCGCCAAATACGAATACGACGTGGCCGGCAACCGCATAAAGAAGGAAGACCAGGACGGTACCATCAAATACAGGTACGACGCCTCCAACCGCCTGATAACGGCCGAGCCTGTCCCTATGAATATGGCTGAGGCCGAGGTCTTTATCTACGACAAGAACGGCAACCGCCGTTACGACCGCGGCGCCTGGGACTACAAATACGACGCGGCCAACCGCCTTTTGGAGAACAGCACATACACTTACACCCACGATCTCAACGGCAACCTGACCGGGCGCGCCAAGAAGGATGATAATAGCGCTATCTCTTACGCCTATAACCCCGAACAGCAGCTTTCCGAGGTCACAACCCCAGAGCACACGGTCCACTACCGGTATGACCCCTTAGGCCGCCGCATTGAGAAGGCCGTGGACGGAAATATACAGCGCTATGTCTACGACAACGAGGACATAATAGCCATCCTCGACGGCAACAACAACCTGAGCGAAACCTTCACCCACGGCCCCGGCATCGATGAACCGCTGGTAATGACAAAGACTGATGGGAAGAACTATTACTATCACGCCGATGGGCTGGGTTCCATAAAAGCGATTACCGACGACAGCGATCAAATCGTAGAGACCTGCAAATACAAAGCCTACGGCCAACCGACAATCAAAGACCGCGCTGGGGCAGTATTTGATGAGTCCGCTATTGGCAACCCATATCTATTCACAGCCCGGGAGCTCGACAGCGAGTCCGGGCTGTATTATTATCGTGCACGATATTATGAATGGCGTAGGGGGGCGTTTACACAAGGTGCCCCAATCGCTTTTAGGGGTGGGGATGCGAACTTATATTCTTATGCCAATAACAACCCACTGAGTCATACAGACCCTACAGGTTTATGGTCCCTTTCCTTCGATATGTTTCCCTTTGGGTGGGGAATTGGCGGTACATACGGGAGAAATGTCGACGGAAGTGACTGGGTTAAACTGCGAGTTGGTTTTGGAGAAGGGGGAGGCGTGTTCTGGGATCCGATTGAGCAAGGCCCCGTCAGAGTTTCCCCAACTGCCATACATGGGAGTATTGACTGGTATACTACCGTTGGCGGACAATTTGGCCCAGTCGGAGGACAAATTAGTACTGAGCTTGGGGCACATGTTGAAGCGGATGGCTGTAAATCTTTGCGGATATCTTCCCATATTGCAAATCCAAAGTCGATTGGAATCTCAAGTGGGTGGGGGCTAAAAGGCTTAGTGTCTACAGGCATACAAATAACCGGATATTAAATGATGAATAAGTTGAAAATATTTGCGGTTTTTATCGGAATAACATCTGCTATCTATGTTCTCATGTGGGATGGGGATACCCGAGATTTTGTTGGTGATGGGACTAGATATGTCCATGCTGAGGTGTATCTAAATTCTATTCTTAACGGCAAAATTGGAGAAATCAGAATCTTGAAAGAGATTAGAAGCGATAGCGAAAAAATAGGCGATAAGTATTTTTTAACGGTTTATGAAAAAGTTCTTGTGGCGGATATCCAGGCCACGGCGGTGTCTGTTGTTGTGTATGAAAAGGGAAAGTGGGGGTTGTGGTCTTTTATGTTAATAATAGACGAAAAATCTGAACAGTATGTTGCGTACGGAAAATTTATATAACGCGGGAATGTGATTAGTTCTGACAATAGGATGGTTCCATAGGGTCTATATTGGTGGTGCCAGGGGAAAACGGGCCGATTTTAGCCTGACTTAAGGTGTGGGCTGCATGTAACAACTAATTGCTATGTATGCTATGCGAAATGCGCTGATCCTGATATCGGTGATAGCTATCCCCGGCGTTTGCATGGGGGGACAGAATGCTGTTGTGCTGGCGCCATCTTCTCAACAAGGAGCCAGCCTGGACAAACTTACTTCGGAGATTTCATCCAATGGCGGCTCAGTCTCTGTGCTCCCCGCCGAAGAAGCCGATGTTAACCAGGCGGGGTTGCTTAGCAACGGCGGGCCTGTAATCGTGGCCGAGCCTGACGCGAAGGGCGGCTATAAGGTCTATGACGGAGCAACTGGCGCTGACATAACGAAGAAGTTCAACTACGGGCTGGCGGCTAAAGTAGAGCCGCTTCCCGCGGCGGAGGCTGAGCCCGAACTCAAGAGAATAGAGCAGGCCGAGCCTAAAGCTAAGACTAAAGAAGCAGGTAGGTTCAAGCGCAACCACATCGGCCTTTCCGCCGGCATGACCAACCTGGAGAAGAACGAGGACAGCCTGGATATGCTGGCCACCAACCCTGGCGCGGAGGCGAGCTATACCAAAACCACCGGGCGGTTCAGGATCTTTTTTGAGCATTATTTCAGCGAGAAGTACGGCCTGGGCCTTGCCGTTGGCGCGCAAAAGGGCGCTCAGAGCATGCTGGACCTTTCCAACCGCACTCTCGAGATAGAAGGAGACCCCAAAAGCGCCACGCTGTACTTGATCCGCCGCTTTGGCCGGCATTTCGGCGTTTATCTGGGCGGCGGGGTGGACCTCACCGCTATAACATTGGACGACCCCTCCAACCTGGCCGGCGTCCCTTCCGGCGCGGGTGCCTTCGAGGGGCAGATTACGGCGCCTCACGCGGAGGCCGGGTTGATATTCAGCGCCGGGAATTTCTCGCTGCGCTTCTCGCTAAAGGAGATCCTGGGCGAGGGCACTGACGAACTGACCCGCGGCGCCAACGGCCCTAAATACCTGCTGATAACACGCAACAACAACTCCGTTTCCTATAAATATTCCGGCCAGTCCCTGGGGCCCAACGAAGAATATTTTAAGGTGGACATGGGCGGCTTCGCCTCGGCCGTCACCCTCAGCTACGCCTTCGGCAACTGGTAGGCCGTGCCGCGAATGGCCCGGCCGGCGCCTCAGCGGTATACTGGCGGCCCTGTATTTGTTAATATTGTAGAGGCTTTTCGGCCAGATGGCAGAGTTGTAGCAAAGGAAAACATGAAACCCTATAAGAACCTCAGCGGCAAATCCACCGTAACGATGTACGAACTGGCGAAAGATTTCATAAAAGTGCGCTTCGCCGACCAGGACGTGTACCGCTGGACCAACCAGAGCGCCGGCTCCGAGAACGTGCGCCAGATGAAGACCCTCGCCGTCACCGGCAAGGGCCTGGGCACCTACATCGAGAGCAAGGCCAAAGCCCTCTACGACCGGAAGATCAGGTAATCATCGCGGCAACGCGATGGCCGACACCATCTACATCTACAGCGACGGCGCCTGTTCCGGCAACCCCGGGCCGGGCGGCTGGGCCGCCGTCATTATCTACCCCGAGGGCCGCGTGCGCGAGCTGGGCGGGGGAGAGCGGCCCTCTACGAACAACCGCATGGAGATGAGCGGCGCCATAGCCGCGCTGGTGGCGGTGGCGGACCGGCCCGAGCCGGTGAAACTCTATACCGACTCCGGCCTGCTGATCAACGGCATAAAAGGCTGGATACACGGCTGGAAGCGCAAGGGCTGGCTGACGGCCGCCGGCCAGCCGGTGGTGAACCGGGACCTGTGGGAGAGCCTGGACGCGTTGGCCGCCGCCCGCAAGGGCCGCCTCTCCTGGGGCCACGTCAAAGGCCACGCCGGCCACGAGCTCAACGAGCGCTGCGACGTGATAGCCGTAGCTTTTTCAAAGGGGACTCCGATAAAGCTTTACGACGGCCCCGCCGTGGGCTGCGGCTACTCGCTGCTGGAGCCCGGCGCCGAGCACCTGCACGCGCCCGCCGCCGCCAAGTCCGCCTCCTCCTCCAAGCCGAGGGTGAAGAAAGGCCCGGCCGTCTACCTCAGCTATGTCAACGGCACGGTGCAGCGCCACGCTACCTGGGACCAGTGCAAGGCCCGCGTGCACGGCGTAGCCGGCGTAAAATTCAAGAAGGTGACCTCACCCGAGGAAGAGAGCGAAGTCCTCAAGTCCTGGGGCGCGGCCTAGTAAAAAAGTTTCCAGGGGGGCCGTTTCTGCGAATCACGATATTAGATCCCAAAACCAGCCTGGTCGAAAAGACCGGGGAGATCCTGCTCGCCTCCAAGTCGGCGGCGGCTAACCTGGTCGTCTTCCCCGGCAAGCGGCCGGGGCATTTCCTGCGCCGCTACCTGGCGGAGAAAAAGGGCGCCGCGCTGCAGGCCCCCGTCATAGTTTCCATGGACGGCTTCGTGGACCTGGCCGCGCAGCAATTGGGCCTGACCGGCCGCGAGGCCTCGCAGCTGGACCTGGCCTATTTGCTCTACCATCGCCTCAAGGCCGAGCTGTGCGCCGTGATCTCGCGCGACCCGGTGGACCTGTCGCTGGACGCCGTGCTGCCCTGGGCGCTCAAGCTCATCGGCGACTTCGAGGAGCTGCGCATAGAGCTCAAGACGGCCAAAGACCTCTCAGCCTACGATTCCATCCTGCCGCAGGACCTGCGCACCGACGCCTTCGCGCGCAAGCTGGAGAGCTTCAGCCGCCTGTATGAAAACTTTTACGCCGCCGTGGAGGCGGAGGGTTTGCTCACCCGTTCCTCCAGGTACGCCGCCGTGGCCGCCGGCATAGACAAGCTCGACGTTTCCGGCTACGAGAACATCGTCTTCGCGGGCTTCTTCGCCCTGACCGCAGCCGAGAAAACCATACTGCGCCGCCTGGGCAGCGAAGGGGCGCAGCTGCTGCTCGAACCCGGCCCCGGCCTGGCCGAGCAGTTCGCTTTCCTGGGCGGCAGCCTGCCGACGCTCGCGGCCGGGCGGCAGGCCGCCCCGGCCCTGCATTTTTACAAGGCCCCCGACGCGCACGGCGAGATCTTCAGCCTGGCGCGCGCCCTGAAAGACCCGGGCTCCGGCGACGCCATTGTGCTGCCGGAGGCCCGCGCGCTGTTCCCGCTCATCGAGAACGTGCTGCCGGCCGCCGGGGATTACAACGTGTCCATGGGCTACCCGCTCTCGGCCACGCCGGTATACGCGCTGCTCGACGCGCTGGGCGACCTGCTGGACAAGCGCGGCGAGGCGGGCTACTTCGCCCCGAACTACCTCAAGTTCGTCTTCCATCCCTATATCAAGAACACCTATCTAGACGGCGCGGCCGAGCCCAGCCGCGTCATCTTCCAGGCCGTGGAAGAGCGCCTGTCCGGGCGCGTCAACAAGTACGTGACCCTGGAAGAGATAGAGGACGACGCCGACTTGCTGCGCTCGGCCGCCGCCCGCCTGGGCGAAGGCGGCCCCGACGCCGCGGCGGTAAAAGCGCATATCCGGAGCGTGCACGACCGGCTGCTGCGGCCTTTCGAGGAAATAAAGGACATAGCCGATTTCGCCGGCAAGCTGCTGGACTTCATCTCGCAGGTCTCCGAGAACAGCACCGCGCCGCTGCACCCGTACTGGGCGCCTTTCGTGGAGCGCGCCATAGAGCGCATCCTGGAGCTGCGCGGCAGCCGCCTGGGTGGGGAGCGCTTCGCCGCGCCGGCGGGCTACTTCAAGTTCTTCAAGACCTTCATGCAGGGCGCGAGCTACCCTTTCCCCGGCACGCCGCTCAAGGGGCTGCAGGTGCTGGGCTTCCTCGAGACCCGCGGCCTGAAGTTCGACCGCGTCTATTTCCTCGACGCCAACGCCGACCTGCTGCCCGCCGCCCGCAAGGAGGACACCATCCTGCCGCATTTCGTGCGCGAGGGGCTGGGCCTGTCTACCTACAAGACGCGCGAGCGCCTGAGCCGCTACTATTTCAACGCCCTCCTCAACGGCGCGCGCGAGGCGCATATCTTCTACAAGGACGCCGCCGACCAGGAGCGCAGCCCCTTCGTGGAGGCGCTGGCCTGGGACCTGGAGCGCCGCGGGGCCAAACCCGCCGAGCAGGAGGTGCACCTGCGCGTGAACTTCTCGCAGGCCGACCCCAAACCCGCGCCCAAGACGCCGGAGATCATCGCCGCGCTGCGCGCCCGCGAGTATTCCCCGTCGGCCATAGACACTTACCTGGCCTGCAACCTGCGCTTCTACTACCGCTACGCCCTGCGCCTGGCAGAAAAAGAGGGCGTCTCCGACGACATCGAGCAGCGCGACATCGGCAATATCGTGCACGAGGCGCTGGAGCTCTTCTTCGGCGCGCGGGTGAACAAGCCGCTGGCCATAATGGAGAAAGACTACGGCGAACTGCAGGCCGCGGCCGAGACGGTGTTCGACGCCAAGCTCAAGGGCCACAAAGCCGGCTTCGAGTACCTGATCAAGCGGCAGGTGGAGCGCCGCCTGCGCGATATACTGGATTATCACCGCGACAATTTGGCCGGCATCACCGTCCTGGGCTGCGAGACCGAGCTCAAGGCCGAATTGCCCACCCGCTGGGGGCCGGTGAAACTGAAAGGCTACGCCGACCGCGTGGACCAGCGCGGCGGCACCGTGCATATACTCGACTACAAGACCGGCTCCGCGGCCGCCGTGCCCAACTGGGAGCGCTTCGACACCGGCATGCGCGCCGACTGGCCCAAGACGCTGAAGTCGGTGCAGCTGCCCTTCTATATCCTGGCCTGGCTGGCCTCGCACCCGGGCACTTCCGCTTCGGGTATGGACGCCTCGCTGCTGCTGCTGGGCTCCGAGAATATAAACGAGGAAGCCCTGTTCCGCGAGCGCCACAGGAAGCCGCCGGTGAAAGAGGCCGTATTCGCCGGTTTCCGCGACGGCATCACGGCGCTGGTGGAAGAGATCCTCGACCCGGAACTGCCTTTCTATCCCGCCGCCGAAGAGAAGAACTGCGCCGGCTGCCAGTTCAGGCGGCTGTGCGGCCGCCAGTGGGTGGACTAGTCTTTTGTATACTGGAGAGGATATGACAGCAAACTCTAAAAAAGCTTCCAACCTGACGCTGCTGGCTCTGCTGGCCGTCTGCCTGGGCGTCTTCCTCGCCATGATCTGGCCCTACCTGTTCGCCCTGTTCATGGGCCTGCTGCTGGCCATACTCAGTCGGCCGCTCTACGACGCCATGGTCAAGCGCAGGCTGGGGCCGCGGACCGCCGCCGCCCTGACCATGACAATAATACTGCTGGCTATCATCGCGCCGCTCACGGCTTTCGCGGTGACGGCAGTGAAGCAGGCCATAGCGCTGGCCGCCTATTTAGCCGACGAGCGCGGGGCCGAGTTCATCCGCCAGGCCGTGACCGCCGTCACCGCGCTGCAGCCGGTGCAATGGGTGATAGCCAATCCCGCCGAACTGCAGGCCAAAGGCCTGGAATTCGCCCAGAGCTCCGGCGCCGCGCTGAGCAAAATTATCCTGGTACAGGCCGCGGCCCTGCCCGAACTGGCGCTGAAGGTGATACTTTCGCTGCTGGCCTGGTTCTTCCTGATGTTCGAGGGAGAGGGTTTCATGAAGTGGCTGGTGGGCAAGGTGCCGATGGACGCCGCGCTGAAGAGCCGCCTGACCGCCGCTTTCCGCGCCACCGCCGCCTCCACCGTGTGGGCCACCTCGGCCGCCGCGGCCGCGCAGGCCGTAGTGGTGATGCTGGGCTTCCTGCTGCTGGGCGTGCCCGGGGTTTTCCTGGCCGGCGGGGCCACCTTCATCTTCGCCTGGATACCGATACTGGGCAGCATGCCCGTCTGCCTGGCGGCCGCCGTCTATCTTTATTTCAAGGGTTCCATGGCCAAACTGGTCCTTATGGGCGTGGTGGCCGTGGTGGCCGGCCTGATGGACAATGTGGTGCGGCCCATAGTGATGAAAGGCCACGGCGACATGCACCCGCTGCTGGCGCTGGTCTCCATTTTCGCCGGCATCAGGATGTTCGGCCTGCTGGGTGTGATCTTCGGCCCCATAGTGGCGGCCATGCTGCTGGCCCTGCTGAACTCCTGGCAATTACAGCCTGAGGCCTAGTCGGAGAGGGGACGCTGCTTCCTATCTTCCTAATTCAGCGCGCAAGCCCGCGACATGGAGTAGTTAGGAAGATAGGAAGCAGCGTCCCCATAGGTCCAAAGGCCTAGGCCCAGGTTTACCTTAGGGCCCGTGCGGGCGGCGGCGGAATACGGCTATAATTAAGTAGCGGCTGTTAAAATCAGACAAAAGGCGGCTGAATGAAGAAAATTAACTTCCTGTCCCTGATACTCCTCGGTTCCATGGCCTCTAACGCGGTTGCCCTGGACCTCAATAACCCTCTCCCGAACTGGATAGACCAGTCCCGCGAAAAGGCCGATGGCCGCGCGCCCATAATGGCGCCCACCCGCCGCGGCATGACGCCCTCCGATTTTCGCATGCCGGCCGAGTATGAGCCGGTAGCCGCCGTGACCATCGGCTGGGCGGCTTACACGCCCATGCTGACCGGTATAGCCAAGGCCGTGACCGGCCTCGGCAACGCGCAGCTCTGGGCCGTGGGCGGCCCCGCCAGCATCTCCGGCGTCCCCGCCTCCAAATACACCAGGATAGCCGCCCCGCTTGACACCGTCTGGATCCGCGACTACGGCCCGTTCGGCGTTTCCAACGGCAAGCCCGGTATCGTCGACTCTATTTACCGCCACTACCAGTACCGCCGCAACGACGACGCCGTGCCCGGCGTGCTCGGCCGCGCCAAGAACATCGGCGTGTACGGCATGCCGGTCATCATGGACGGCGGCAACCTGATGGTGGACAGCCAGGGCACCCTCTTCCACACCAACCGCACCTACCTGTGGAACTCTAATATGAGCCGCGAGGCTGTGGACAACCACCTTAAGAACTACCTTAAGGTCAAGAAGATAGTAACCTTCGACTACGCCGGCTACCCGGGCGAGCCCGCCGACGGCACCGGCCACATCGACATGTACATAAAGCTGCTCAACGACAACACCGTGCTGCTGGCGGTGACGAACGACGAACCCTTCAAGACCGCCTGCGACAAGGCCATGGCCTGGTTCAAGGCCAACAAGGCCCCCAACGGCCAGCCCTACAAGATCATCCCCGTGAAGGCCTGGGCCACCGACGCTTGGTACACCTACACCAACTCCACGCTGGTCAACGGCGTGGCCATCATCCCGTCCTACTCCAACTCGCCCGAGGAAGCCAACGCCAGGGCCGCCTACGAGTCCGCCGGCTACACCGTGGCGCCGGTGGCTTCCGACGACAGCATAGTCGCCGGTGGCTCCATACACTGCACCACGCAGACCATCCCCGGTGCGCCGGGCAAGGCCGTCGACCTGACGGAGATCCCCGAGTTCTCCGAAGTAGCCGTCACCGTGCCCCTGGCCCCGCTGACGGGCGGCTCCTCCACCGTGGACCAGCTGCTGCAGGGCTTCTAAGACTTAACAGGGTAAAAAGAAAACCGCCGGCAAAACCGGCGGTTTTTCTTTTAGCCCGGCCGGTTTTTGATATCATAGATGGACCGGCCGCTCCCGGTCGGGATTAAAAGCACATGGTCAGGAACAAGGTAAGAAGCAGCGTCGCCGCTTCGCTCAAGGATGGCCTGGCCTGGGCCGGGATGAGCGGCTTCGTAGACCCGTATATCGTTCCTTTCGCCCTGGCGCTTGGGGCTTCCAACCCGGCCATCGGCTTCCTGCGCTCTGCCCCGCCTCTGGCCGCCTCGGTGGCGCAGCTCTTTAACGAACGGATGGTGCGCCGCCTGGGCAGCTGCCGGCAGGCAGTCCGCCTGGACGTGTTGGCGCAGGCGGCTTCGCTCTTCATAGCCGCGGCCGCGGTTTTCCTGCCTGCCGGCCCGGCGTTTCTCTGCCTGGCCGCGGCCATGGTCGTTTATACCGTGGCGGGGAACCTGGCCGGCCCGCCGTGGGCCACCCTGATGGGGGAGTATATCCCGCCCCGCAAGCGCGGAGCTTTCTTCGGTTCCCGCAACCAGATAGTAGGGGTAACTTTTTTCGCCGCCAGCCTGGCCGCGGCCCGGGTGCTGAATTTCTATCCCGGGCTTTGGGCTTTCTCCGGGTTGTTCGCCGCCGCCGGGGTCTTTCGTCTGCTCTCATTTCATTATATCGGCCGGATGTATGAGCCGGTAACCGGGTTCCACCTGCCCGCCGCCGCCGCCGGCTCCGCGGCGCGCCCGGACGATGCGGCGCTGCGGCCTTTCCTGATCAGCATCTTCGCGGTCATGTTCTCGGTATTCCTGGCGGCGCCCTACTTCAGCGTTTATCTCCTCAAGGACCTGGGCTACGGCTACCTGCCTTACATGGTGATCATGACGGCGGGGCAGCTGGTGACCTACCTGCTCATGCGCCGGTGGGGGACCATGGCGGACGCTTACGGCAGCGTGCGGGTGCTGCGGCTGGCTTTCCTCGGGATACCGCTGATACCGCTGCTCTGGGCCCTGGCGCCTTCGTTCGCCTGGCTGGTCTGCGTCGAACTTTTTTCCGGCGTGATCTGGGCGGCCTACGGTATGGGCACCAATAACTTCGTCTACGAACTGGCCGGCGCCCATAACAGGACCAGGTACAATGCTCTGTTCGGTTTCACGGCCTGTCTCGGCCAGTTCGCGGGCGCGCTCGTTGGCGGCCTGCTTTACACTTACCTGCCCGGCGAGGGTTTTGTGACGCTGTTGCTTATAAGCGCCGCGCTGCGCGCCGCGGCCATAACCCCCTTCCTGAGGCGCGTGCGGGAAACAACCCTGCCTGGCGCGGCCAAGCCGGGTTTCCTCCTGGCGGCCATAGGCTTCCGGTCCGTGGATATTTATCCCGCCGCCGCGCCGCCCGGCCCTCCCGCGAAATCCTGAAACCGGGCACTCAATTTGGATATAATGAGATGTCGCCGGGTCAGGGGTATTCGGAGGATCATGAAATTTATACTTTGGGTGCTTTTACCGCTTTTGTGGGTTATGCCGCCGGTCTGCGCGGCCGCGGCCAGCGCGGAGGACCTGTTCTACCAGCGCGAGCGCACTTCGCTGGAAGACCTCCTCAATATCAAGACCTCCGCGGCCTCCCGCGTCCTGGTAGAGCTCAGGAAGTCCCCGGGGCTTGTCACCGTGATGACCGCGGAAGATATCCGCTTCTCCGGCGCGCGCAACCTGGTGGACCTGCTGCGGCTGGTGCCGGACCTGGAATTCGTGGCGGACGTGCAGGGGAATACCGGGCTCGCGGTGCGGGGCAACTCGGCGATAGAGGGGAAAGTGCGCGTTATCTGGGACGGGCACACCTATAACGAGATCCTGTACGGCACCGTACAATTCGACAGGTTCCCGGTGGACCAGATAGAGCAAATAGAGATCATAAAAGGGCCCGTGTCGGTTATTTATGGCGGCCTGGGCGAGATGGCGGTAATAAACATAGTCACAAAATCCCCCGAGGATCTGGACGGCGGCAGGATTTACGCCGGGTACGGGCAGATGCGGCAGGCCTGGGGCCGGAAATTCGGGGGCTACCAGTTTGGCCGGGTCTACGGCGAAACCAAATTCTCGGCCCTTGCCCATGTCTCCTCGGCCCAGCGCAGCGACAGGACCTACCGGGATTTCCCCGGCAGCACCTACAACATGAACGGGGATTCGAGGCTGGCCTCGAAGAACCTGAATCTTTTCCTGGCGCGCGGCGGCCTCAGCCTGCGGTTCATAGCCGACGACTATTCACTGCAGGAGAGGGACCATTTCACCACTATCCTCACCACCGGCCCGGCCCTGATAAAATTCCCGGTCTATTCCTTCGAGGCCAGGCACTCGCTGGCGGCCGGGGAGAAGTTCAGGCTGGAGTCCAAATTCGACTTCCAGTATTCCAAGCCCTGGTACGAGACCGACGCCTATTTCCCTTTCGACAAGACGGTCAGGAAATACACGGGCGGGCTGACGGCTTTTTATGAGCCGGACTCCGGAGCCTCCCTGATGGGCGGCGCCGAATTCACCCATGATGAAATAGAGGTGGACGCGCTGACCACCGGCACGCGCAGCGGCGCCAAGTACGACAATCTGGCCCTCTTCGCTCAGGCCGGCCTGGACCTGCCGCTGTTCGCGCTTACGGCCGGCGGCCGGCTGGACTCACATTCCCATAACGGCCCCGAATTCTCGCCCAGGCTGGCCCTGACAAAGCGGCTGGACGCCCTTCATTTTAAGGCCATATATAGCGGCGGTTTTCGCGCGCCCACAGCCGAGAACATCAGGCTTACGTCCGGGATCAAGCCGGAACATATGAGCGCGATGGAATTCGAAACGGGCTATAAGGCCGGGGAAAATCTGTTCGTTTCGGCCAATGTCTTCGATATAACCATACAGGACACCATACTTTACCGTTACGATCCCGCCACCGACACCGAGAATTACGAGAATTCCGCCAGGACCGGCACCCGCGGCTACGGTTTGGATCTTAAGTTCCATAAAAACGGAAATTCTCTGGAACTCGGTTATTCCGCCTACTCCGCGGCCAAGAATAGGGTGAGCCATACCCAGACTTCTCCCGGCTCTTCAGCGATGCTGGCTACCCCGCGGCATAAGGCGGTGCTCAATTCCCGTTACCATCTCTCCGAAAGGCTGGCGGTTTCCCCTTCCCTTATTTACCTTTCCCGGCGCTACGGCTATGACGCCGACGGGGAGGTGAAAGCTTACCGCGAACTGCTCCTGGCCAATATCTATTTCAGGCTGCAGGACAGCTTTACCCGCGGCCTGGCCCTGGGCTTCGGCGTGCACGACATCCTCGGCGCCAATTACAGCTATATACAGTCTTATGACGGCGGGCACGCGCCCCTGCCCTACGCTTCCCGGGAGTTTTTTTTAAAGGCGGAATATGCTTTTTAAGAAACTCGCCCTCCTGGCGCTCCTGGCCTTTGCCGCCGGGCCCGCGGCCGCGGGGGATACCATCGCCGTGCTTTCCGAGGCCTCCGGGGTCTACTGGGAGGCCTTCACGGCTTTCCGTACCGGCTACGGCGAGGAAATACCTTACTTCGACATCTCGGTAAAAAAGCCCGTCATCCCTCCCGGTACCCGCACGGTAGTGACCTTCGGCTCGGCGGCGGCAAAGCATGCCTACCCGCCCGGCCTGCAGCTCGTTTACGCCCTGGCTCCCGGCTATGTCGCGGCCGCGGGCGGGCGCACCGGCGCCACGGTCAAGGTAAGTATGCTTGCCCCCGCCCGACGGCTGCTGACGGGGCTGAAGGAGCTGCAGCCCGGCCTGAAACGGCTGCTCATCCTCTGGCGGGCGCCCGGATATTCAGCCATCCTGGAGGATTACGCCGCCGCTGGCGCGGCCATAGGGGTGAAAGTCACCCTTGCAAGGGTTAAACGGGAAGAACAGATCCCCGGCCTGCTGCGCGCGGCCATCGGCAAGGCGGACGCTTTCTGGCTGCCGCCGGACCCGCTGCTGTTTTCACCTTCTATCCTGAGTATCTTCAGGGAGTTCTCTCTCGGCAACGCCCTGCCGATGTATGTCTCCACCAAGGGCCTGGCGCAGAAAGGCGCCTGCGCCTCGATCGGGATCGGCTTCTCGCAGATAGGCCTGGCCGCCAGCGATGCTGTGATGAAACTTCGCGCGGGCGCGGCCCTGCCGCCGATAGTCTACCCGGAGAACGCGCAGCTGACGCTCAACGCCTCGGCGGCCAAGCGCTGCAACCTGAGCTTTACCGAAGCTGCCGTCGCCAAGGCCGAGGAAATATTCCCCTGAAGGCGCGCCTTAAATAAGAAAAACCGCCGGCTTGCCGGCGGTTTTTCTTTTTTGGCGGGGCGGGTTCAGGCCAGCAGTGTTTCTTTGAGGACTTTTTGCAGGGGGGACAGCCGCTTTATGCTGGAGGGGATCACCAGTACGGTGTTGTCGCCGGCTACGGTGCCCAGCACTTCGGGCAGGCGCTGCGAGTCCAGGTACTCGGCCACGGTGCCGGCCGCGCCGGGCAGGGTGCGTATCAGTATCAGCGTTTCGTTGGCGGCGATATCGGTAACGTTGGAGCCCAGGAACGGGCGCAGGGCGGCGGCGCCGCTCTGGGCGGAGAGCGAGTAGCGGCCCCCGTCGGGGCCTGGCACCCAGGAGGCGCCCAGGTCTTTAAGGTCGCGCGACAGCGTGGCCTGCGTGGTCTTGCAGCCTTCCCTGGCCAGCTCGCGCCGCAGGTCTTCCTGGCTGCCCACCGCGCCGGCGGCGATGATCTTCCTTATACAGTAGAGACGTTCAGTCTTGGTCATATTTGCTCCAAAAATATTATAGCACAAAACGGCGCGTATTGCATAAATATGCGCAAATATGTATAGTTATACAAGCATTATGCGGGAGCGGACAAGGAGAAGGATAATGAAAGAGAACAACAAAGTGGTGCTCGCCTACAGCGGCGGTTTGGACACCTCGGTGATACTCAAGTGGCTCATCAACCAGGGCTACGAGGTGATTGCTTATATCGCCGACGTCGGTCAGGCCGGTGATTTCCAGGCCGCCAAGCGCAAGGCGCTCAAGGTAGGCGCCAAAAAAGTTTATATCGAGGACCTGAAGAAAGAGCTGGTCACCGACTATATCTTCCCCATCTTCAAGGCCAACGCCCTCTACGAGGGCCGCTACCTGCTGGGCACGTCGGCCGCCCGGCCGCTGATCGCCAAGCGGCAGATAGAGATAGCCGCCAAGGAAGGCGCCGCTTACGTTTCCCACGGCGCCACCGGCAAAGGCAACGATCAGGTGCGCTTCGAGCTGGGTTACTACGCGCTCAATCCGAAAATAAAAGTGATCGCACCCTGGAAGATGGAGTCCTTCCTGAAAGAATTCAAAGGCCGCACCGACCTCATAAATTACGCCAAGGCCAACAAGATAGAGATCAGCTCCACCATCAAGAAGCCCTACAGCGAGGACGACAATTTGCTGCATATCAGCCACGAGGCCGGTATCCTGGAGGACCCCGCGCACGAATGCGCCGAGGACATTTATTCCAAGACAGTCTCTCCGGAGAAGGCCCCCAACACGCCGACCAAGATCAAGATACAGTTCAAGGACGGCGCCCCGGTGAAGGTCACCAACCTCAACACCGGCAAGAGCGAGACCGACCCGCTCAAGCTCTTCAACATGCTCAACGACCTGGGCTCGAAGAACGGCATAGGCCGCATCGACATGGTGGAGAACCGCTTTGTGGGCATCAAGTCGCGCGGCGTGTACGAGACGCCCGGCGGCACCATCCTCTACGCCGCGCACAAGGACATAGAGGGCATAGCCATGGACCGCGAGGTGATGCGCCTGCGCGACATGTTCTCTCCCAAGTTCGCCGAGCTCGTGTACAACGGCTTCTGGTTCAGCCCGGAGATGAACTTTCTGATGGCGGCCATCAACGAGAGCCAGAAGGCCATAGACGGCTCCGTGACGCTGAAGCTCTACAAGGGCAACGTGATGGCGGTGGGCCGGCAGAGCCCGAGCTCGCTCTACAACAAGGACTTGTCCAGCATGGACATAGCCGGCGGCTTCGACCAAAAGGACTCGGAAGGGTTCATCAAGATCCACGCCACCCGGCTGATGGCCCACAGCGCTATCATGAACAAGCACGGTAACAACTGATGAAACTCTGGGCTAAAGGCGGCGACCTGGACAAGGACATAGAATCCTTCACCGTCGGCGACGACTATCTGCTCGACCGCCGGCTGGTGAAGCATGACTGCGCGGCTTCGCTGGCTCACGCCAAGGCGCTGCGCAAGGCGGGGCTGCTGACGGCTAAGGAACTGGCCGACCTCACGCTCGGGCTCAAGACCATAGCCGCGCTGGACGCCGGGGGGAAGTTCGTGATCAAGCGGGAGGATGAGGACTGCCATACGGCCATAGAGAACTGGCTGACCGCCCGCTACGGCGAGGCCGGCAAGAAGGTGCATACCGGCCGCTCGCGCAACGACCAGGTGCTGACGGCGCTGCGGCTTTACGAGCGCGAGGCGCTGGCAGAGCTGAAAGCCCGGCTGGCCGCCTTCGGCGCGGCGGTCAAAGCGCTGGCCGGCAAGCAGGGGAGCGTCCCCATGCCCGGCTATACCCATACGCGCCGGGCCATGCCCACCACCGTGGGGGTCTGGATAGGCTGCTTCGCCGCCGCCGCGGCCGACGACGCCCGGCACGCGGACTTCCTGTTGAAGCTCATAGACCAGTCGCCGCTGGGCTCGGCCGCCGGTTTCGGCGTGCCGGTGCTGAATATCGACAAGAACTACAGCGCAAAACTTATGGGGTTCTCGACAGCCATAGAGAATCCCGTCTACGCCCAGTTCACCCGCAGCAAGTTCGAGCCGGCCGTCATGCACCTCTGTTCGCAGGTCATGCTGACGCTCAACAAGTT
Source organism: Elusimicrobiales bacterium (assembly GCA_050174915.1). Taxonomy (GTDB): domain Bacteria; phylum Elusimicrobiota; class Elusimicrobia; order Elusimicrobiales; family UBA9959; genus UBA9959. The sequence goes on from JBFXJL010000002.1 coordinate 450,335, forward strand.
GGCCACGGACCTGGTGCTGTTCAGCACGCCGGAGTTCGGCTTCGTGAAATTGCCGGGGAAGTTCTGCACCGGCAGCTCCATCATGCCGCAGAAGAAGAACCCCGACGTGCTGGAGCTGGTGCGCGGCAAGTATCACGTGGTGCTGGGAGAGGAGTTCAAGGCGCTGAGCCTGGCGGGCAATTTGCTCTCGGGCTATAACCGCGACGCGCAGCTGGCCAAGGGGCCGCTGTTCGCCTGCCTGGACGCGGCGCTGGCTTCGCTCTCCATCATGGCCACCGTGACCGCCGGCCTGGAGTTCGACCGGGAGCGCTGCGCCCCGGCCTCCGAGCTGTTCGCCACCGAGGAAGCGTACAGGCTGGTTAAGAAGGGCGTGCCCTTCCGCGACGCCTACCGCCGGGTGGGGGAAAAGTTCCGCTAGCGCCGCCAATAGTTAAAGGAAAACCGCCGACAGTCGGCGGTTTTCTTTTTTCCGCCATAGGACCTGCGGGCTTCTGGGCCAAATACCTCCGGCCTGCTGGGCACTTAGCCCCTATTGGCGGCTGGCCGCTTTTTATATCATTCTTATACAGTGTCAGGAGGCAACATGAACAACGGAGCAGCTTTTCTTATTGCGGCGCTGATGGCTTTTTCCTCCGCGGCCCGCGCCGCTGAAGTTAATTTTGACGGTTCCCGCGCCGCAGACGCGCTGGACCTGATGCAGGAAGCGGCCGAGATCAAGGCCCAGAAGCCGCCGCACGGCCCGCAGCAGGCGCCCAAGCCCCCGAAGCCGCCGCAGCCCGGCCACCCCGGCTGGAACCCGAACATGCCGCCCCCGCCTCAGCCCCCGACGCAGTACAATTTCGGCGGCTACCGCGACAGCTGCCGCACCTTCACCTTTACCGCGCAGAGCCCCCTGACGATAAACGACGAGATGATATTGGAGGAGTACGGCCAGGAGTGCCAGTCCTTCGGCCCCGGCCTCAGCGCCCATTGCCGTCCCGCCAGCCGCTACCACCGCCGCAAGGTAACCGTGGAAGTCGGCCGCCGCCAGCTGGAATCCTGGGAGACCGAGCGGCTGGAGCTTTGCATGAGGAGCCCCAAACGCATAGACGCCAATATCGACGGTATGCTCTACGATTACGCGGTGGCCGTGCGCAACGACGACGGCATCTTTAAGCGCTCCACCGTCTTCACGCTCACCCCCGGCGCCAAGAAGCCCGCACGTCCGGATTCCAGGGAGCTCGCTATAGGTTTTACCGGAGTGACCGCCGCCGGCGACGTGCGCATGGTGCTGGCCGACAGCCGCGCCGAATACTTCCGCGACGGCCAGATCACCATTACCGCCGACTGCCTGCGCCTGCCCGAGATAACGCAGAGCATGCCGGTGGAAGACCTGCTCGACGGCTTTACCAAGTATAAAGTCACGCAGACCTTCGACGTGGCCGGCATCTACGAGCTGAAGCTGTCGGACACGCCCAAGCCCGGCAAGTATATGGTCACCGTGAAATTCTCCCGTTCCGGCCCGTTGTCCTCCGGCGCCGAGGCCACAATTATAGGGAGTTTCGAGATCCGCTAGGCCGCCCGGCCAAAGAAGAACCCCGCGCCGCCGCGGGGTTCTTTTTTTCTTCCAGCAACCCGACAAGCCCTTGTCGGGTTAGCCTGCTATGCTATGGGTATGGGGCAGGGGCTATTAAACAGGTTTTGCGGCCGGTTCAGCGGCCTTAAAAGCGCCTTCCACGACCACTTCCAGGGTGTCGTCGAGGTCGGTGCGGAACACCTTGGCGCCCGAGCCAAGCAGGCGGCCCAGCGCGTCCTGCGTGGGATGGCCGTAATTGTTCTTGCCCACCTCTATGTAAGCCCTGGAGGGCTTCACGGCCTTCAGGAAAGCGTTGGTGGAAGAGTACTTGCTGCCGTGGTGGCCGACCTTCAGCACGTCTGCGCGCAGTTCGTCCCCGTATTTGGCGGCCAGGTGCTCCTCGGTCTCGCCTTCGGTGTCCCCCGTGAACAGCATGGAGGAGCCGTTATAGGTGAGCTTGAACAGGATGGAACAGTTATTAATGACCTTGCTGGTCTTGCTTGCGGACGCTGTGGGGCAGGAGTTGAAGACCTTTATGTCCACTCCGGGGGCGCTCCAGTCCAGCCTGTCCCCGGGGGCGGGGTAGACGGTGTTGACGCCCAGCTCTCGCACCTGGTCGCGCAGCGTATTATCGCCGGTGGCGCCGGTATTGTCCAGACGGGTGTCGTAGAAGTTCTCCACGGTTATGTTGGAGAAGACGTACTGCAGGCCGTTGTAATGGTCGCTGTGGGGGTGGGTGAGCACCACGTGGTCAATCTTGGAGACTTTCTTGGCCGTAAGGAACTTGGCCAGGTTGCCGTCGGCGGCGCGGGAGGGGCCGCCGTCTATCAGGGCATTGCGGCCGCCGGGCAGCTCCATGTAAATGGCGTCGCCCTGGCCGACATTAAGGAAATATACGTTAAGGCCGGGGCCGGCCGAGTAGAGGGTGGCGTCCTGCGGTACCGGCGCCAGGGGTATCTCAACAGCGGGGGCGGCGGCCAGCAGCTGGCCATAGGCCTGCGCCGCGGCGGAGGGGGCAAAATGGAATACGGTTAGGAAAAGAAGAGCGGCCGAGAGGGCTGCTTTGAAGACTGCGGGGACTGGAGAGTTCTGGTTCACGCGGTGCATATCCACCTCCCACTGTTGCGCCGGCGCTTGAAGTAAAAGCTGCGCGCCGCTCGCTCCGGCCCAGTGGTGAATCCGGATTAAGGTCCGGAGGTGGATGCTTCCCGGCCAATCCCGGGAATTACACAGAAGCCATATATAGGTTATGGTGAGGATTGACTTTGCTCAAGGGCCAAAGGGCCTACTTGGGTCTAGGCCTAAAGACCTATATGGTTATGGGCCATATGTTCGCAAGGCCTGGGTACTATGGGGGTGACGCCTGCTTTGTGAGGGCTGTATACTAGAGATGTAGCTGAAAGCCGGAACAGGAGAACACCATGAAAAAAATACTTGCCCTGACCGTAGCTGCAGCGGCGCTGCTCGCCGGGCGCGCCTCCGCCGAGGACGTCAACGATCCCCGGTACTTCGCGGTAGACGAAAATTCCATAGTTATAGAAGAGATCAAGGGCGAGGCTGTGCCGCCCCTGGCGCCCATTGGCGCCGCGGCCCCCAAACTGGATATAGGCGGCACGATAGACACCCTGAGCAATATCGTCAACCTCTTCGAGAAGATCTGGAACATCATAGAGAAGAACCAGCCGGTGGTGAACATCACCACCAATTACGCCAACGCGGTGCCTTTCGGCACCAGCCACTGGAGCCAGCTGCAGGGCTGGAGCCGGCCCGCCACCAAGAAGTACAGCTTCTCCATGAAGAACGGCTTTGGTTCGCAGGTTGTCAATGTGGTCTACCAGCTGCACTATACTTATAAGGGCAATTACCAGGGCAAGGGCCAGTTCCTTACCGGCGTCACCGTGGAGCCCATCAGCGTGACCACGGCCTGGGGCTATAAGGTAAGCCTGGTCTCCGAGGTGCCGGATTCCACCATAGCCAACGTTGGCACCCATGAGGACCCCGTGGCCGCCATGCAGGTGCAGCTGAAGTGGTCGGTGCACACCGCCGTGAAGGACATCTCCTCCAAGGCCATCTATTACGTGCAGGGCGACGGCCTGATGGAAGAGCTCGGGACGCCTTTCAAGAACGCCCGCGACCAGCGCGAAGCGACCAGGCTGGAAACCGCCGGCCTGCAGCTGGTGAACGTCAGCTTCAACTAAACGCGCCCAAAGGACCGGCCCCCGCGACAGTGGGGGGCCGGTTTTTTTGCGCCCGGCCGGATTTGGCTTAAATGGTAAAATAGGCCTCTCGCATGGAAGATCAGGACATAGAATTCAACGAGCAGTTCAGCCGCGCGCTGAACGTGCTGCAGCACGGGAGCGGCAACGTCTTCGTGACGGGCAAGGCCGGCACGGGCAAGAGTACGCTGCTGCGCTATTTCCGCGCCCATACGGACAAGAAGATCGTGGTGCTGGCCCCCACCGGGGTGGCCGCGCTGAACGTGGGCGGCGAGACCATCCATTCCTTCTTCCGCTTCAAGCCCGGGACCACGCCCGACAAGGTGCGGCGCGCCCGCAAGCGGGACGCCGAACTGTACAAGGCCCTCGACGCCATAGTGATAGACGAGGCCTCCATGGTGAGGGCCGACCTGCTGGACTGCGTGGACGCCTTCATGCGCCTTAACGGCCGCGATCCGGGCAAGCCTTTCGGCGGGGCGCAGCTGGCGCTGTTCGGGGACCTCTACCAGCTGCCGCCGGTGGTGACCGGCCCGGAGCGCGAGCTGTTCCGCTCCTATTACCCCGGCCCCTATTTCTTCAACGCGAGGGTCTTCGCGCAGGCCGGGGTAGAGTACCTGGAGCTGGAGAAGATCTACCGCCAGCGGGACCAGAATTTCATAGACATCCTCAACGCCATCCGCAATAACCGCGTCAGCCCGGTGCAGCTGGAACTGCTCAACCGGCGCGTGGGCGCCGACGTGGAGAGCGAGGGCCGCGGCATCGTGGTGCGCCTGCTCACCACCAACGCCGACGCGGCGGAGATCAACAACGAGCGCCTGCGGGCCATAGACGGCCGGGCGCAGGTGTACAAGGCCGAGATCGCCGGCGAATTCTCGCGCGACTCCTACCCGGCCGACGAGGAGCTGCACCTGAAGGCCGGCGCGCAGGTGATGCTGCTCAACAACGATCCCGACGGCCGCTGGGTGAACGGCACCATGGCCGTGCTGCAGGACATCATGAAAGGCAGGCCCGGCGCCGAGGATATTATCCACGTGCGGTTGGCCGACGGCTCGGTGGAGCCGGTGGAACCGCACGCCTGGGAACTTTTCCATTTCGCTTTCGACCCGGCGCAGGACAGGATCAAAGCCGAGACGGCCGGCACGTTTAAACAATTCCCGCTCAAGCTGGCCTGGGGCATAACCATACACAAGAGCCAGGGCAAGACCTTCGAGCGCGCCGTCATAGACCTGGGCCGCCGGGCTTTCGCGGCCGGCCAGACCTACGTGGCGCTCAGCCGCTGCACCGCGCTGGAGGGGCTGTCGCTGGCGCGGGCCGTGCGCCCTTCCGACGTGATGACCGACTGGCGCATAGTGCGCTACGTCACGGGCCGCCAGTACGGCGCCAGCGAGCAGCTGATGCCGGGGGCCGACAAGATACTCCTGATTGAGCGCGCCATCGCCGAGGGACGCCTCCTGGAGCTCACCTATCTCAAAGCCACCGACGAGAAGAGCCGCCGCGTGGTGCGGCCGGTGCTGGTGGGCGACTGCGCCTTCCAGAAGACGAAATTCAAAGGCCTGGTGGCCGACTGCCTGGAGCGCGGCCAGCGCCGCACCTTCAGGGTGGACCGCATACTGGAGCTGAAGCTGGCCGACGGCGGCGACAAACAGGAAGATACGGGGGACTTATGAAGAAACTGATACTTTGCGCGCTGCTGCTGCTGGGCGCCCTGCCCGCCGGAGCAGGCACGGTGCTGTTCGTGGGGGATTCGCATTCCGTCGGGCCTTTCGGCTGGAAGTTGGACGCGCTGCTGCGCGAGGCCGGCCACCGCGCGGCTACCTACGCCTCCTGCGGTTCGATAGCGCAGTGGTGGGTCACCGGCAAGCCCACGCCCTGCGGCTACTTCTTCCGCGACCTGGCCGGCGGGACGCAGAAAGGGCAGAAAGGGCCCACCCCGATCTTCGCCGACCTGCTGGCCCAGATAAAGCCGGAAGTCGTGATCGTGGAATTGGGGGCCAATTACTCCGGCAACCCGTCGGACGAGTTCGCCGTGAAGGATATGCGGGCCATGGCCGACGCCATACTGGCCGCCGGCGCCTCCTGCCTGTGGGTGACCAAGCCGGACTCGCGCAAGAACCACGAGGATATACCGCGCATACTGGAGCTGACCTACAAGGCCACGGAGGGCAAGTGCCCCGTCTTCGACAGCACTTTGGTCACCAAGTACCCGGCGGCCGGCGGCGACGGCATACATTACTGGTTCAAGGAAGGCCTGCCCATAGCCGACGCCTGGGCCGCCAGGGTTTACGAGTGGGCCGCCCCGCGGTTGCCCGCTAAACCGGCCCCGCCGCCGGCGCGCTAAAGCCCGAATAAATAAAAAAAGCGCGGCAAGCCGCGCTTTTTTTACGCCCAGGGGGCTTCTAAATATAGCCCTTGAAGTTCAACAGCACGATCAGCATGAAAAGGATGGAGGCGGCGCCGACGCCTATCAGGATCGCGCCTATTACCCGCCCGGTCCTCTGGGCGCCGGTGGGAGCTATCGCTTCGGCTCCTTCGGCCGGAGGGGGCGGCGAGAATTTCCTGCGCAGCAGCACGCCCACCGCTATGGGGACGAAGGGCACGGCCAACAGCAGTATGGCCTCGAGCAGGTAGCCCAGGTCTGTCATGGCTCAGGCACCTCCCTGCCGTCCTGGTAGCAGACCTTCTTTCCCGCCACGTAGCCCGGGGTGGTGGCTTCCTGGTTGCCCAGCAGGCGGGTGAGGCCCGGCAGGCGGCCCGGCACCAGGCCGAAGGTGCGGTAACCGCAGACCACGGTGCCCCGCATCTGCAGGCTGGTGTCGCGCGACAGGTCCGCGTTCCAGGTCTTTTCCCACTGTTGCCTGGCCTGCGCCGCGGGCACGCCGTCCATGCGGTCCTGGAAATAGGGCAGGCTGAAATAGAGCAGCCGGCGCGCGGCCATGGAGATGCCCACCGCCGGGTTCACGGAGGCCCCGCCGATGGAGGCCGTATTGCAGCCGGAGAACTGCACCACGCCGCCGCGGGCCATCTTGCCCCGGAGCATGGCGGCGGCGGAGTCGGGATCGTAGGCGTCGTCGCCGACGGTCTGCATGCCGGGCGAACCGTGGCCGTAAAGGGTTATCCTGGAGATGGAGCCGTCGGGCAGCTGGCGGATGGCGGCCTCGGCGTCCCTGGCCTTGCGGAAAGAGAGCGGCTCGGGGCGGCCGGCTACCTGCACGGTGATGCCGTAGGCGTCAGAGGTCCACGCGGTGGATCTTTTCTGTTCCGGGGTTCCCGGCAGGGGGGCGGGGACTGAAGATTTTACGTTGGCGGAGACAGGACCGCGCTGGGCGAGGGCGGCTCCGGCGCTCTTGTCGGCCCGCGCGCCGGTCTGACCGGCGGATCCGGAGACGGCGGCGCCAGGCGCGCCGGGAGCAGTTTGCCGGGCGGCGGTTTCTGGCAGGGGCAAAACGCCTCCGGAGGCGGTGTAGCCGTCGAAAGCCTTGGCCAAATTCCCGCTGACCGAACCGCCGGGCTGGCCGGTGAAGCCCTGCAGGGCGGCGTTTACCGTGCCTTTAGGAATTTCATTTTTTTTCGGGTTGGCTGTAACCGCGGCCTGACGCTGCAGCGAGGCCGCGGCGCGCAAGGCGCCCAGGTCGGCTATGGCCTCCGGGGTAAGGTAAGGCCGCAGGGCGTGCCTGTCTTCTTCCGTCAGCCTATCGGCCGCCGCCTTCTTTATCATGGCCCTGGTCACCGAAAGTTTCTTCTTGAAGCCGTCCGCCTTGGCTTGGCCCAGCCAGAGTTTCACGGCGGCCGCGTCGGCTTCCTTCACGCCTGCGGCATAGCCGTTCAGCTGCTCCGTATTCCAGGGGCGCATGGCAGTCTCGTAATATTCGGTCATGGCGGCCAGGCGCTCGGCGGCCGGCTTGCGGGCCGCTTCCAGAACCCGGGCTTGCTCGAGGGGGGGGAGGGCGGTCCAGGTTTCGCGGGTGTAGGCCACGCTCTCAGTGAACAAGGCGAACTCAGGCAGGAAGTCCGGATGCTTCCACTCCACGGCCTCCTGGGCAAAAGCCGACGTGCCGGCCAGGGCCAGCAGGGTCAGGGCTATCAGGAAGCGCGGCGCTTTCATAACTAATATAGTCTACCTCACGCCGACGGGTTGTCAAGGGCGGGCGGGGCTGCGGGTGCCGCGCCTGCGCCGGCAGTCAAACCGTACCTGGCGTAGATCTCGCGCACGCAGTCGGCGTACGGCTTGCGCTTTTCCGGGGTGAAATCCCGGTAGACCAGCTCCACGGCGCGGCCCGCCCCGAACATCGCGTGGTCTATGGGGAACAGGGCCTCGTTGCCCGGGGGCAGAAATTCTTTTTTCATCTCCAGGCGCAGGCCCCAGCCGGCCAGCAGGGACAGGCAGTACACCCATTTCTGCGTGCTCTTGTTGAAGATCTTGAGCACCGGGCCGGGGTTCTTGGAAGTGTTGGGCCGCATCTCCCAGGTCTGGCCCGGGGCGTCGCCGGCGGCGGCCATCAGCTCGGCCCAGAATTCGCGAAAAGCCTCGGCCGACTTGGGATAACGTACGGCTATGTGTTTGACGAACTTTTCGAACTCTTCGCGGATGAGCGCCGGGTCGGTCTTTACCGTCTTGGCCCGCTCGCGGTTCTCTTCTTCCAGCTTGAGGCGGGTGACCAGGTCGCGCAGCGCGGCGGCCTCGGTCTCCGTGGCCGGGGCCAGGTATTGCGCGCGGAAGGTGAGGCGCTCTCCGGCGAGCGGCTGTACGGTGACATTGTCGCCGGCCACCTTAACCACCACGCCGAGGGCCTTGTTGATGGTATTGCGCACCGGCGCGTAAATTTCGAAAGTCATGGGTTCCATAGCCGTTAATTCTACAAAATCCCTATCGAGGCTTCGCCTGGATACCAACCCGACACGCCCTTGACGGGGTGACCTGCTAGGCTATAACCGGGGCCGAGGGGCAAAGGGGGAACTATGAAAGGAGCAGGAGCCATACAGGACATGCCGAGGGTAGAGCGCCCGCGCGAGAAGATCATGCGCTACGGGCCGGAGAAGCTGGCCGACGAGGAGCTGCTGGCGGTGCTGCTGCGCACCGGCACGCGCGGGCGGGGGGTGCTGGACCTGGCGGGAGACCTGCTGCGGAAGTTCGGCCGGGCGGACATCGCCAAGGCCGGCTTCGCCGATCTGCGGGCCGCGCCGGGGCTGGGGCCCGCCAGGGCCTGCGAGATCCTGGCCGCCTTCGAGCTGGGCCGCCGCTACCTCAACGGCAAGAAGGCCGGCATCTACCTCAAGCCGCGCGACATCTGGGAGGAGCTGCGCGACATCCGCGACCAGAAGAAGGAGCATTTCATCGTGTTCTACCTCGACACCCGCAACCAGGAGATCAAGCGGGACATCGTCTCCATCGGCACGCTGAACTATAACCTGGTGCACCCGCGCGAGGTGTTCGAGCCGGCGGTAAAGAACCTGGCGGCCAGCGTGATAGTGGCGCATAACCACCCGTCGGGCTGCCTGGAGCCGTCCGACGAGGACCTGAGCCTCACCAAGCGCCTGGCGCAGGCCGGCAAGCTGCTGGGCATAGAGCTGCTGGACCACGTGATAGTGACGCGGGAGGGCTTCATGAGCTTCAAGCAGAAGGGGCTGATGTAGCGCGCGCCCGTCGGCGCATTGGCCCGGCCGGCCGGCTTTTTTATATCCTATACCGGAGTTAAAGATTTTTCCGGAGGAATAATGAGCGACGTATATGTGTCCAAGATAGCCGGCGAGCTGGGCCTGAACCCGGCCGGCGTGGCCGCGGTCATGACCCTGTTCAAGGAAGACGCCACCATCCCTTTTATAGCCCGCTACCGCAAGGAAGCCACCGGCAACCTGGATGAAGTCGCCATCGGCAAGATACAGGAGCGGCTGGAGCAGCTCAAGGAGCTGGACACCCGCCGCGAGGCCATACTCAAGTCGCTCACCGAGCGCAACCTCCTCACGCCGGAACTCAAGGCCAAGATAGACGCGGCCGGAGTGCTGTCCAAGCTGGAGGACATTTACCTGCCCTTCCGCCCCAAGCGCCGCACCCGCGCCACCATAGCCAAGGAAAAGGGCCTGGAGCCGCTGGCCGACCAGGTGTACGCGCAGGGTTCGGAAGACCCCGCCGCGCTGGCCGCCCCTTTTATCAGCGAAGAAAAAGGCGTGAAGACCGCCGAGGAAGCCCTGGCCGGAGCGCGCGACATCATCGCCGAGCGCGTGAGCGAGGACGAGGGCGCCCGCGCCCGCCTGCGCCAGCTTTTCGCCCAGAAAGGCGTCTTTCATTCCAAGGTGCTGACCGGCAAAGAGGCCGAGGGCGCCAAGTTCAAGGACTATTTCGACTGGAAAGAGCCGGCCGCCAAGGCCCCGTCCCACCGCATCCTGGCCATGCGCCGCGGCGAGACCGAAGGTTTCCTCTCCATGCGCATAGAGGTGGAGGCCGAAGAGGCCATAGCCCTGCTGCCGCCCCTTTTCGTGAAGAATGGCGGCGCCTGCGGCGCCCAGGTCAAAGAGGCCGTTACCGATGCCTATAACCGCCTGCTGGCCATCTCCATGGAAGGCGAGGCCCGCCTGGAGACCAAGAAGCGCGCCGACGCCGAGGCCATAGGCGTGTTCGCCCGCAACCTGCGCGAGATCCTGATGAGCTCGCCGCTGGGCCACAAGAATATCCTGGCGCTGGACCCCGGCTTCCGCACCGGCTGCAAACTGGTCTGCCTGGACAGCAACGGCAAGCTGCTCCACGACGACGTGATCTACCCGCATAACGGCGACGGCGCCGCCGCCTCGGCGGGCGACAAGGTGAAGAAGCTGGCCGCTCAGTTCAAGACCGAGGTCATAGCCATCGGCAACGGCACCGCCGGCCGCGAGACCGAGGAGTTCGCCCGCGGCCTCAAGCTGGAGGGCGTCATCGTGGTGATGGTCAACGAGAGCGGCGCTTCGGTCTACTCCGCCTCCGAGGTGGCCCGCAACGAATTCCCCGACAAGGACGTCACCGTGCGCGGCGCCGTCTCCATCGGCCGCCGCCTGATGGACCCGCTGGCAGAGCTGGTCAAGATCGACCCCAAATCCATCGGCGTGGGCCAGTACCAGCACGACGTGGACCAGAACGGCCTGAAGAAGAGCCTGGACGCCACCGTGGAGAGCTGCGTCAACAGCGTGGGCGTGGAAGTGAACACCGCCAGCCGCGAGCTGCTGTCCTACGTCTCCGGCCTCAACGCGGCCCTGGCCAAGAACATAGTGGAATTCCGCAACGAGAACGGGGCCTTCCCTTCGCGCGCCGCGCTGAAGAAAGTGCCGCGCCTCGGACCCAAGGCTTTCGAGCAGGCGGCCGGCTTCCTGCGCCTCTCCGGCGGCAAGAACCCGCTGGACGCCAGTGCCGTGCATCCCGAGCGCTACGAGATAGTTGAGAAGATGGCCGCCGACCTGGCCTGCACCGTGGCCGACCTGGTGAACAGCGCCGAGCTGCGCGCCAAGATCGACATCAAGAAATACATCTCCGACGGCGTGGGCGAGCCCACCCTCCGGGACATCCTGGCCGAGCTGGCCAAGCCCGGCCGCGACCCGCGCAAGCAGTTCGAGGCTTTCGTCTTCGGCGAGGCGCAGAAAATAGGCGACCTCAAGCCCGGCCAAAAATTGCCCGGCATAGTGACCAACGTGGCGGCCTTCGGCGCTTTCGTGGACATCGGCGTGCACCAGGACGGCCTGGTGCATATCAGCGAACTCTCCGACCGCTATGTGCAGGACGCGTCCGCCGTGGTAAAAGTGGGCCAGCGGGTGAACGTTACCGTGATAGACGTGGACCTGCCGCGCAACCGCATAGCCCTCTCCATGAAGTCCAACCCGGTGGTGGGCCCCCGCGAGAGCCGCGGCAGCCAGCCCGCCGCGGCCGCTCCCGGCCCGCGCCCCGGTTTCGACCGCGGCCGCCGGCCCGACAACCGCCCTCGCCAGCCCGAGGCCCCGGCCGGTTCCATGGCCGAGGCCCTGAAAGCCTTCATGGAAAAGCGCCGCAACTAAACTATCGAGGCTTCGCCTCCTTATCGAGGCGAAGCCTCGATAGAAGGGACGCCCGCGGGTGCGGGCGTCTTTTTTTGCTGGGCATATAGGGCCCAGGCGCGTAGGCCCTTTAGGCCTTGCCGATTCAAGGGGGGGCTGTTAGACTATAAGCATGAAAGGGACTTTTATGAAAAAAATTATCCTCACCCTGATCGCGTCGCTCGGACTCACGGCTTCCGCCCTCGCCGGAGATTTCGGCCTTGAGTCGCTCAGCGTCGCCGACCTGAAGGCCTCGCAGGAGAACCTGGCCCTGGGCGTGCCGGCCCCCGAGGACATCGAGGGCATCACCAAGTCGCCCAACCTGCCTTCCCCTTTCCTGGACCTGACCATCAAGCTGCCCTATGCCTCGCTGACCTCTCGCCTCTCGGAACTGCCCGGAGTGAAGATACAGCCCATCAACCCCGGCGCCCCCATCCTCTTCAAGCAGGCCGACCACATCGCCTTCAGCAACGTGGCCGTGAACTATAACGGCATAGAGGTGGAGCCCACCATCCTCATCAAGCCCGCCTTCGAAGGCCTTAATAAGCTCTCCATAAAGGTGATGCGGGTGGAGGCCGACATAGCATTCGGCCCCGCCAAGGCCCTGCCCACGGAACTGGACAAGGACGGCCTGATGGAGATGGTGATGACCAACCTCACCACCGGCATGCTGCAGAGCATGGACGAGGCCTTCGCCAAGAACAAGGTGCCGCTGAAGGCCAAGGACGTTCTGGTGTTCGCCTATGACCGCCGCAGCTGGACGCTGCGCGCCACCGTAAACCCCAATTTCATCGCCCCGCTGATGCCGGGCCTGATCAGCAACGTGAGCCTCTCCAACTTCAGCTTCGACGCCGAAGGCTTCGCCCTCAGCGTGAAGACCGGCTCGGTCAACGCCGCCCAGCTGGCAGGCTATAACCTGACGCTGTCCGACGGCCTGCTGGACAACTTCATCAACCAGTTCACCCAGGGCACCGACTTCACCTTCCACCCCCAGGGTAAGGAAGGCGGCCTGAAGTTCCGCGCGGACGGCCGCCTGGAGATAGCCGGCAAGATCTACGCCCGCGACGTGTTCGGCAAGCCCAACGTCTACTTCAAGGCGACCATCCTGGCCGAGTGCGTGGGGCCCAACACGCTGCGCGTGAAAGTGGAGCGCGTGGACGTGGACAAGGCCTACGGCATCGGCATCCCCGGCTTCCTCAACAACTGGATACAGGGCAAGGTCATCCGCTCCCTCACCGAAACGCTGGTGAGCACCCCCGCCCTGGCCAAGGTGATGACCGCCAGCAAGATCGACGACAAGACCGTGCGCATAGTGCTCAAGAACAGCGCTTTCATGCCCTCCTTCGCCAAGGGCGCCGTGATCCAGAGGCTTAAGATCGCCAACGGCCTGCTGTACCTCGGCTTCGACCTGTGAGCGGACCGGCAAGAGGAAAATTTATGAAAAAACTCACTTTCCTGATAGCAGTAGCGGCGCTGCTCGGCGCCCGCCCCGCCAGCGCGCAGCAGTTCGACCTCTCGGAACTGGACGCCGGCGACGTGCGCGCCGCGCAGTACGACTTCCGGGCGCCCGCCCCGCTGGCCGACGTCTCCGATAAGGCCGTACAGGCCGGCAGCGACCTGATAGGCCTGGACATCAATATCCGCGTGCCCTACAAGTTGATGAAGAACGCGGTGTCGGCGATGGCCGCTACGGAACAGCGCCTGACGATCATTGACCGCAACGCCCCGGTGGTGTTCAAGTACGGCGAGTTCCTGCGCATCAGCAACCTCAAGATAGACCAGGGCGGCATCATCATCATTCCCACGCTCACGCTCAAACCCTACTTCAACGGCACCGACAAACTGGCCGTGCGGGTGCAGCGCATACAGCTGCACGCATCCATGGAGCCCTCGGTGAAAGCCGCTCCCGCCCAGATAGACCAGGAGCAGATCATGACGCAGGTGATGGACGTGCTGATCAAGGGCGTCTACTCCGCCCTCGACGCCAAGCTGAAGGCCAAGAATATCCCGCTCAAGGCCCAGGACGTGGTGGCGCTGCGCTACGACAAGGCCGCCTGGACGCTGCACGCGCAGGTGTCATCGCGCATCATGCGCGAGTTCGTGCCGGCCGGCCTCATCGGCGACCTGCACCTCACCGGCTTCTCTTTCAGCGACTCCGGCCTGGCCATCAAGCTGCAGACCAACTGAGCCGGCCTCCCGGCGCGAAAAGCCCCGCCCCGAGCGGGGCTTTTCTTTTGCGGCGCCGCGCGCCAATTTTTCTATAATCATATGACCCGACTGCCGCAGGAGGTAACATGCTTTTCGACAAAATGAGCGCGGACATGGTAAAGGCGATGATAGAGGCCATGCCGGCCGAGCTGACCGTGATAGACGCCAACGACGAGGTGGCCGGCTGGAACAAGCACGAGACGCGCCTTTTTAAGCGGCCGATGACCGCCATGGGCATGAATTTCCGCCAATGCCACCCGGAGCACAGCCTGGCCATGGTGGAGCGGCTGATAGCCGAGATGAAGGCCGGCACACGCGATAAGGCCACCTTCTGGATAGACCTCGAGGTCGAGAAGGGCCAGCCGAAGCATAAGATACTCATAGAGTTCTACGCGCTGCGCGACCCCAAAGGCCAATACCTCGGCTGCCTGGAGTTCACCCAGGACGTCCAGCACATCCGCGACCTGCAGGGCCAGAAACGTTTGATGGACTAGTCGCGTCGGGCATGGGTCCCGCGCTCCTGGAAGAGGGGAACCGTTGCGCGGTTCCCCCCGCACAGGGAAAATTATGTGCGGGTCCCCCTTCCCCAAAGTCGCGCGGGCCCCATGCCCGTCGCGCCGCGTAAAAAAAAGAAGCCGGACTATTGTCCGGCTTCGTCTTTTGTATGGAGAGGAATTACTTGGGTTTGTAGAGGCCCGGCCAGATGGGGGACAGGGAGCGCACGAAGGCGTCGGTGATGCCGGTCATCGCGGAGGCCACGTCGAAGCCCTCGTAGGCCATCGAGGCCGACCACATGACGGAGCCGGTCTGAACGTCCACCATGCGAGAGAGCAGCGAGACGTTGGCCGTGGTGCTGAGCAGCTGCGAGTTGGGCAGGCCCATCACGGAGCCCTCGGAATACACGGTGCCGCCGCTGACCTGCGTCATGGTGGTGTTGCGCGGGTTGTCGGACTGGTTGACTATGTAGGAACTCTGGGGGGTGCTCTCGGCCACCGTGCCCACGAACAGGGCGTCCACACCCAGCAGCTTGCCCAGCTGTTTGGCGGTGGCCGGGTCGAAGGAGCCGGAGTCGGCCAGGGACTGCTCGCGCAGGACGGCGTCCAGGCGCTGGCGCTCCACCACGTCGGCGCCGTGCAGCAGCAGGCTCTGGGTCATCAGGTCGGCGGCCAATTCCCCGCTGGGACCGTTGAAGGAGATCACGGCCACGCGCTTGACCGAGGAGAAGTCCGAGCGGGGGTTCACGGCCACCCTGGGGGCGGCGCAGGCGGCTAGCAGCAGCAGTACCGGCAGCAAGAGTTGTTTTTTCATGGCGTCAGCGGGCGTTGAGGTTGTTGAGGTGCTTGACCGCGGTGTCCTTGAGCTTCTGCTCAGCGGCGGTTTCCAGGCAGGCCTTCCAGGCGGTTATGGCCTTGTCCTTGAGCCCTTTCTTCTCATAGATGAGGCCCAGCATGTAGTGGGCGATGGCCCTGCGGGGGTCCAGCCGGACGGCGCCCTCGAAGGCGCGCTGCGCGGCGTCGGCGCGGCCCAGGCGGGTGTAGGTGAAGCCCAGCTTCACGTGCAGTTCCACGCTGGCCGGCTGCAGGGTCAGGGCCTGCTCTAGTTCCACCGCGGTCCTGGCCAGCTCGGCCGGTGTCTGCAGGCGTATATCCTTATCTTGGCCGGCGGCCGGACCGGTCTGGGCGGCCAGCGGCAGGGCGCAGGCCAGCAGCAGGGCGGTGAATAAATATTTCATAATAGTCTCCTGAAGGTAGCATATAAAATACCGGAGGGCTTGTGTAGTGCCGGCCGCGAGTGGTAACATTAGCGCAAGGAGAAAGCCATGAAATTCACCTTTTCGCATAACAATCTCAACGTGCTGGACCTGGAAAAAAGCCTGAAGTTCTACCGGGAGGCGCTGGGCCTGGGCGAGACCCGCCGCAAGCAGGCGGCCGACGGCAGCTTTACCCTGGTCTTCCTGGGCGACGGCGCCACCCCTCACAAGCTCGAGCTGACCTGGCTGCGCGACAGGAAGGAGAAGTATAACCTGGGAGACAACGAGATACACCTGGCCTTCACCACCCCCGACTATGAGGCGGCGCGCGCCCTGCACAAGCGCATGGGCTGCGTCTGCTTCGAGAACGAAGCCATGGGCGTCTACTTTATAGAGGACCCGGACGGCTACTGGCTGGAAATCCTGCCGGAAAATAAATGAGCCGTTATGTGATCATCGCCCGTCTTTCGGCCGTCCTTATAGTCCTGATCGCCGCCGTCCTGCTGTATCTGGCCCGCCCCTGAACCCGTCATGGAACGCCGCATCGTACACGTGGACATGGACGCCTTCTTCGCGGCCATCGAACAGCGCGACAACCCCGCGCTTAAGGGCAAGCCCGTCATTATCGGGGCCGACCCGAAGGGGGGGAGAGGGCGCGGGGTGGTGTCCACCTGTTCCTACGAGGCGCGCAAGTTCGGCGTGCGCTCTGCCATGCCCATCTCGGAGGCCTGGCGCCGCTGCCCGCGCGGAGTCTTTCTGCCCCCGGATTTCCGGAAATACGAGGAGGCCTCCGCCAAGATACGGGAGGCCTTCTTCGAGTTCACCCCCGACGTGGAACAGGTCAGCATAGACGAGGCTTTCCTGGACATCACCCGCAGCGCCCATTTGTTCGGCGGGCCGCCGGAAACCTGCCGCCGCGTCAAGGCGCGCGTGGGGGAGCTCACCGGCCTCTCCTGCTCGGTGGGCCTGGCCCCCACCAAGATGGCGGCCAAGATCGCCTCCGACCTTGAGAAGCCCGACGGCCTGGTGGAGGTGAGCGCGGCCGGGCTGCGCGCTTTCCTGGCCCCGCTGGACATCTCCAAACTCTGGGGGCTGGGGCCCAAGACCGCGGAGCTGCTGCGCGCGCGCGGCGTCAACACGGTGGGCGAGCTGGCCGCCGCCAGGCCGGAGCAGCTGCACGGCCTGGGCGCGCAGGGACCGGCACTGCGCGCGCTGGCGCTGGGGGAGGACCCGCGTGAGGTGCGCGAGGACGGCGAGACCAAGTCGGTGGGCAACGAGACCACTTTCGAGACCGACACCGGGGACGCGCGGGAGATAAAAGGATCCTTGCTGGCCCTGGCCGACAAGGTGTCCTCGCGCTTGCGCGAGGCCGGCCTCAAAGGGCGCACCGTTACGCTGAAGCTGAGGCTGGAAGGCTTCGAGACCCATACCCGCGCGCGCACGCTGACGCTGTCTACCAATTACGCGGACGTGATCGCGCGTGAAGCGCTGGCGCTGTACGCCGCCTTCGACCGGGGGCGCAAACGGGTGCGGCTGCTGGGGGTGAAGGTGTCTGGCCTGATGCCGGCAGGCGAGCGGGAGAGCCTGTTCGAGGACGAGGAGGACGGGCGGCGGGAGAAGGCCCATATGGCCATAGAGGCCATACGCGGGAAGTTCGGCCATGCCTCTATCTACAGGGCCGGCGGCAAGAAAGAGATTTAGGGTTTCAGGGGCGCCAGCCTGTCAGGGCGGTTAGGTAATTCTTCCATTTGGCTTCGAGGGCGGCAGGGGCGGGGGAGCGTTCCGGCGCTGACGCGGCGTAGAGCATGGCGCCGAAGAGGGCGTCCTGCAGGATCTCCGCCACGGCCTCGGGCTTGTCCCGCAGGACGAACAGGCCCTCCCGCGCGCCGGCCAGCAAATGCTCCACTATGCGCTCGCGGCCCCTGGCTATCATCCCTTCGAAAAGTTCGGAAAAATTCCCGCCGCGGCCGGCGAGGTAATAGAGCAGTATGAGTATCTGCGCGTCCTGCCGGCGGTAGCGCAGGGCCCAGGTCACGTTGCCCACGCAATGCTTGAGCAGCCGGCGGCCGGCGTCGTCCCTGGCGTCCGCCAGCCCGGCCACCACGTCATGGTTGCGCCGCACTATGGCTGTCACTAGTTCGGCGAACAGGGCGTTCTTGTCGGGAAAATGGTACATGACCGCGGACTGGCTGAGGCCTATGTCGTCGGCTATCATCTGGAAGCTGGCGTCGGCGAAGCCGTGCCTGGCCGCCAGCTTTATCGCCGACTCCACTATGCGCTGGCGCGTCCTGCCGCCTTTGGCCGTCTCCGGGCGCTGGGTCATGCGAAAATTTTACCTTATTTGCGCCCGTGCCGCCCCGCGTAGGCCGTAGGGCCCAGGCCGCGCAGGGCCTTCGGGCCCCTGACAAAGCGGCCGGTATGAAATACAATGTATTACACTGAAATAACAAAGCGGTGCGCGGATAGGACGGAGGAACGGATGCTGAAACTACTGCTGGCGGCCCTGGTCTTGACGGTGTCGGCGCTTCCCTCGGCGGCGGCCGACCCCGCCGCCGACGCGCTGGCAGGCTCTCCGGTCTACTCCGACCCCGCCTTCCAGGATTTCGTGGAAACCGCCTACGGCTATAAAGGCCCGGCCGGCGACGCGCTGCGCGCCCCGGCGTACCGGGACGCCGTGGCCGCCCCGGCCGCCTCCGCCGCGAAAGGCGGCGCCTATGTATACGTCAGCATCCTGCCCCGCTCGGCCGGCGGCGCCGCCCTGGCGGCCGAGCTGGAGCGCAGCGCGGGCTTCATCCTTACCGGCCGCCGCTACCTGGTGTCGGGCGGGGTCAAGCGGGTGCGGCTCAACGGCTGGGTGAAGGCCGGGGCCGTGGAGGCGCTGCGCGCCCACCCCGGCGTGGCCGGCCTGAGCGTGGGCTTCGGAAAACCCCGGGCGGCCGCCCTTTAAGGTTTTGCCGGCGGCTCAATTTTAATAATATATAGGCATGGCTATCTCCAAGGTTTTAGAGTATGTGCAGCCCGTCAAGCCCGAGGAAATAGACGGCCTCGGCCACGTGAACAACCAGGTTTACCTGGACTGGCTCATGTGCGCCGCCACCAGGCATTCTAAAGAGGTGGGTTGGGATATAGATAAACTTATCGCTATTGGTGAGGGCTGGGTGGTGCGGCGGCACGAGGTCGACTATCTGCTGCCGGTGCTGCCCGGCGACTCTTTCCGCATGCGCACCTGGATAGAGACGGCCGAGCGGGCCTCTTCCGAGCGGCGCTACGAGGTCTTCAGGGTTTCCGACGGCCGCCTGGCCTGCGCGGGCAAAACCCTCTGGGTGTGGATAAATTACAAGACGGGCCGCCCGGCCCGCATTCCCGCCGCCGTGATCAAGGATTTTAGCGACTGGAACCCGCCGGCCGCGGGCTAGCGCCGGCGGCCTTTTCGGCCCTCGCCTGTTCCACCGTTATCATTATCTTAGCGCAGGCTTCGGCGTCCGAGAGGGCGTTGTGATGCTTCAGCGGTATGCTGAGGTGATGGCAGACATGCGACAGCGTGGCGGGCTTGAGGAGCAGCTCCTTGCGCGCCAGCTGCACCGTGCAGACGAAAGGCTGCGGCGGCGCCTGCAGGCCGGCCGCGGCGCAGCAGGCGTAGAGCACGCCCCTGTCGAAGGGCGCGTTATGCGCCGCGATGAAATCTATCCCTTCGAAGAAATCCGCCAACTCCGGCCAGACCCCGGCGAAGTCGGGCTCCCCGGCCACTTGCTCCCAGGTTATGTCGTGTATGTAGGTGAACAGGATCTCGCGGCGCGGCGGGCAGATCAGCCTGTAGGCCGTGCGCGCCACTTTCCAGTCTTCCACGCGCGCCAGGCCCACGGCGCAGGCGGAATCCCGGCCGTGGTCGGCGGTCTCGAAGTCTATGGCGGTAAAGGCCGGCATTAAGGGGCGGTGGCCAGGCGGCCCTCGTAATAGGCGAAATATTCGGTGACCTTGGTCACGTAGTTGCGCGTCTCCTTGAAGGGGGGGACGTCGTCGTACTTGCGCACATTGCCCTGACCGGCATTGTACGCCGCGATGGACATGCGCGAAGCTTTCCTGGCCAGGTCCTCGGAGGTCAGGTCCGCCGGCGCCTTGTCGCCGAACTCGCCCCAGAGGAATTTCAGGTACTTGACGCCGTACTTGATGTTGACGGCGGGCGTGGTAAGTTTAGAGGTGTCCTTGAGGCCCAGCCATTTGGCGGTGGAGGGCAGCAGCTGCATCAGGCCTACCGCGCCGGCGGCGCTGCGGGCCTTGGGGTTAAAGGTGGACTCTTTCTGTATCACGGCCAGCACCAGCGCCAGGTCTACGCCCTGCGCCTCGGCCTCTGCCCGCGCCTCGGCCAGGAAGGGTATCGGCTTCGCGCCGCCCGCGGCTTTGGAGAAGCCGCCTTCCTGCTCCCAGGGGATATAAAGTTCGGCGCCCGGCTCATGCTCCGCCTCGGGCCTCACCAGGAAATCGAAGTCGGCCCTAAGCGACTCGGGGCCGCGCTCTTCTTCGGCGCTGACTGGGGCGGCGGCGGGCACTTCTATGCCGGCGGCGTCGCCGTATTCCGACAGCTGGGAGAGCGACTGGGCGCCGGCCGGGGCGGCGGCTAACAGGAGGGCGGTCAGCAGGGTATATGTTCTCATATATGGCCTCGCCATAGTGTATTTGACAAGTCAAGGCTTGTCAAGGGCCTGGCGGGCAGGCGCAAAAAAAAAACGCGGCGGGGTGAACCGCCGCGTTCTTCGAACCCCGGGCGGGGTTATTTGAGAATGTCGGTCTTCTGTACCGCGGCCTTGGTCTCGGCTATGGAGAACTTGGGATTGACCTTCACCACCTTGGCCGTTCCTATCTTCTCCTCCTCGGAACCCAGCGATTCGCCGGTGTCAGGGTCCACCATGTCCTCGCCCATGCGGTAGACGCCGTAGACCTTGCCCACCTTTTCTCCGTCCGCGCCGCCGGAATTTATGTAGACCTGGTTGCCGCTGATCTTGATGATCTTCACCGCTCCGCCGCCGCCCTCGTCGAAAGACTTGGTCAGTTCCTTGACCACGTCCTCCACGGCCTTGCGGGCCGCCTTGCCGATGATGGTCTCGTCGAAGCCGTCCTTGCCGAAGTCGAAGTCGGGCGCTATGCTGAGGTCGCCGGAGAACTCGGCGCTGGACTTGCTGCCCTCGCCCTTGGCCGCCGCCACGATCTGGGCGGAGGTGGTGTCTATGGCCCTTATATCTATGGCCGCGCGGGCGGTGTTCTTGGATACCTTGGCCCCGCCGCCGAAAGGCAGCACTTTTTCCAGGCCGCCCACTCCGATCTTGCTGTCCTTCACGCCGAACTCGGTGATGGAGCCGGTGATGATATAGTTGGCGCCCAGCAGGCGGCCGATCTTGGCCGCGGTCTGCGCGGTGACCGCGCCCGAGGCGCCCAGCCGCTGCTCTTCCAGCACCTTGTCCAGCTTCTCCCGTTCTATAAGAGTGTATTTCTTGGTCCCGGCCAGGGCGGTGACCATCATGTCGGCCACGCCGGTGCCCACGTTCTGCCAGCTGTGACTGTGGCTGGATTTGTCCTCCAGCTCCATCACGCAGATGATCTTCTTGCCGGCGCAAAAGCCCGGCGCCGCCGCCAGCAGCAGCGAAATCGAGACGAGAATTGTCCTAATATTCATTTTTTCCTCCCTGTAAGTACCCGTCGTTAAATGATAGCAAAAAAAGCCAGCGCTCCGAATTTTGTAAAATATAGGGGCAAGTTAAGGAGGCAAAATGGCTTTCGCTAAAAGAACTCTGATCTTCCTGGGCGTCAACGCCCTGATCCTGGTAACCCTGTCCGTCACGCTGAACCTGCTGGGCGTCGGGCATTATTTTACCGCGCGCGGCATTGATTTCCAGTCCCTGCTGGTGTTCTGCCTGGTCTGGGGCATGGGCGGCGCCTTCATTTCGCTGGCGCTGTCGCGCGTGCTGGCCAAGTGGATGATGGGCGTGAAGGTGATAGACCCGAACACCTCCGAGCCCGAGCTGCGCGCGCTGGTGGCCACCGTGCACCGCCTGGCCCGCGCGGCCAACCTGCCCGAGATGCCCGAGGTGGGCTGGTATCCCAGCCCCGAGGTGAACGCTTTCGCCACAGGCCCCACCAAGAGCCGCGCGCTGGTGGCCGTTTCCGCCGGCCTGCTGGAGCGCATGGACCGCCAGGCTGTGGAGGGCGTGCTGGGCCACGAGATCGCCCACGTCGCCAACGGCGACATGGTCACGATGACGCTGGTGCAGGGCGTGATCAACGCGCTGGTGATGTTCCTGGCCCGCGTGATAGCCTTCTTCCTGGCCAACCGCGGCCGCTCGGACGACAGCAGCGCCGCTCCGAGCTACTTCATCATCTTCATCCTCGAGATAGCGCTGAGCGCGCTGGGCATGATAGCCGTGGCGGCTTTCTCGCGCTACCGCGAGTACCGCGCCGACGCCGGCGGGGCCGAACTGGCCGGCCGCGAGAAGATGATAGGCGCCCTCGAGGCGCTGCAGCGCGCCAGCGGCCTGGTGGACCTGACCGGCAAGGAGTCGCTGGCCACCCTGAAGATCTCCGGCAAGCGCAAGTTCTCGCTGTTCGCCACGCACCCGCCGCTCGACGAGCGCATTGCGCGGCTGAAGGCAATGGTTTAAGACCCGGCGCCCTAAGAATGCCGCCCGCAACCGCGGGCGGTATTTTTTTGCCTTTTTATTTGGGATAATGGGGTATGGGCGGGCTCAACCTCAAATATCTTTTCCTCTCCTCGGCGGCCCTGCTCCTCCTTTCCTGGTACATGTATTCCGGCACCTACAAGCGCGTGGGGCCGCTGCTGCCGGCCACCCACGCGGCGCCGTTGCAGGGCCCCCTGGCCGGGCCGGTCGAGGCGCCATCCTGCTGCAAGGGGCCCTACTGCTGGCAGTTCAAGCCGCTTCACGAGTATGCCGTCACCGGTCTGGCCTTCGGCATCTCGCATAAGCTGTCGAGCGAGTTCGACGACGTGATGGCCGCCGACGTGGGGCTGTTGTGGGGCGAGAACGCCGCGAAGGAGCTTTACCGCGACGTGAAACTGCGCGTGATGATGGACCACTACGAGGTCTGGTGGAAGGACGGCCAGCGCTTCAACCTGGCCGACGCCGCCAACACGCATTTAGCCTCCTGCGACGAGGACGCCTTCGCCGCGGCCAAGCGCATCCGCCCCGGCGACCAGGTGCGCATACGCGGCTGGCTGGTGAACGCCAAGGCGTTCAAGGAGCCCGGCGAGACGGACCCGCGCAAGATACTCTCCTGGTACAGCAGCGTCACCCGCGAGGACAGGGGCGAGGGCGCCTGTGAATTGCTCTATGTGCGTTCCGCGGAAGATATAGAAATACTTGAGAAGGGCCCGCGCTTCTGGGCCTGGTCACGCTGGTTGGGCGGCGCGGGAATGCTTCTCGCGGTGTTTTTGTGGCATCGGCGGCTGAAGGCCCACCTGGCGGCGGTCAGTAAAGTCGATTTCTAAAGCGGTGTCTGGGTAATTGGTATAATTCCGGGGGACACTATGTGCGGCAGATACTCACAATCTTTCGACCTGGCCGAAGTGGTGAAGCGCTTCGGCCTCAAGCAGGCGCCTTTCAACGCCAAGCCCTCCTATAATATCGCGCCCGGGACGCAGGTCCCGGTGATCTGCGCGGCGGGCCTGCGCCAGATGAAATGGGGCTTCGTCCCCGGCTGGAGCGCCGGGGCCTTCGGCGCCGGGGCCTCCGTGCCGCTTTTTTCCGCCGGCAACACGCTGGAGCGCAAGTTCTCCGAAGAGACCGCGCCCGACAGTGCCGCCACTCCGGGGCGCGAGGGGTTCATAAACGCCCGCGCCGAAGGCATAGCCTCCCGCCCCGCCTTCCGCAACGCCTTCTACCGCAGCCGCTGCATCATCCCCGCCGACGCTTTCTACGAATGGCAGAGCTCGGCCGGCGTCAAAGCGCCCTACCGCTTCGAAATGCGGCACCAGGGCCTGTTCGGCATGGCCGGCGTCTACGAAGAAAAGACCGGCACCTTCGCCATCATCACCGCCGCCGCCAGCGCCCTGGTGCGCACCGTGCACCACCGCATGCCGGTGATCCTGGAGCCGCGCCACGAGGCGCTGTGGGTGGACCCCCAAATGCGCGACAGCGAAACCCTGCTGCCGCTGCTGCGCGCTTACGATTCCTCCAAGATGCATCTCTACCGCGTCTCCGACACCGTCAACGACCCCGCCAACGATACCGCAGACTGCGCGCGGCCCCTGCAGGCCTAGGCATGCCGGAAGGACTGGAAAAGGCCCGAGAGCTGCTGGCGGCGGCAAAGAAGATCCTGGTCTTCACCGGGGCCGGAGTCTCCACCGGCAGCGGCATCCCCGATTATAGGGGGGCCGACGGAGAATGGACCCGGCGCGAGCCGGTGCTCTACCAAGATTTCCTGTCCTCCACCAAGGCCAAGCAGGATTACTGGCGCTACAAGGCCGCTACGTTCCCCGCTTTCAGAAAAGCCGCGCCAAACGCCGCGCACCTGGCTTTAGCGGGCCTGGAAAGTACCGGCCGGCTGCTGGCGCTGGTGACGCAGAACATCGACGGCCTGCACCGCGCGGCCGGCACCGGCGCCGACAGGCTGGTGGAGCTGCACGGCTCGGGGCTGTACGCCGAATGCCTGGACTGCCGCGGCTGGACCTCCATGGAGGAGGCGCTGGACAAGTTCAACGCCGACGGCGCTCCGCCGCTCTGCGCCTGCGGCGGCTGGCTGAAACCGGCCGTTATCATGTTCGGCCAGCCGCTCGAAGAGGAAACCCTGCTGCGGGCTTTTCGCGCGGCCGGGGACTGCGACCTGGTGCTGGCGGCGGGCTCCACCCTGTCGGTGGAACCGGCGGCCTCGGTGCCGCTGGCGGCCAAGGCCGCGGGAAAACCCTACATAATAGTGAACCTCGGCCCCACCGCCCAGGACGCCGCCGCCGACGTCAGGCTGGAAGGCGACGCCTGCGACCTGCTGCCCGCGCTGCTGTTCTCCTGCACACACTGATCCTCCGTCCGGGCCTTTAGTTTCTAGCGGCTGCGGTCTCATCCAGTAGTCCGTAACCGGTCTGGTGGCGGGGAAACAGGCATTTAGTAGAATATGAGGGTAGCGTGTCCCGATAAAGGATAAAAGATGAAGGTACTCATTACAGGCGGCGCGGGATTCATAGGCTCTAATACAGCGGAATATCTGCTGTCGTTGGGGTGGAAGGTGAGGATTTTCGACGACCTTTCCACCGGCAGCATGGCCAATCTGGCTGGGTTGAAGGTTGATTTTCTAAAAGGCGACGTCCGCAACCCCGCAGCCCTGAGACGTGCCATGAAGGGGATGGGCCGGGTGCTCCACCTTGCGGCGCTGGTGTCGGTGGCCGAAAGCGTAAAGTTTCCGCGCCGCTCCCAGGAGGTAAACGACACCGGCGCATTCAATGTGTTCGAGGCCGCCGCGGTCTGCGGGGTTGGGCGCGTAGTCTCTGCCAGTTCCGCGGCGGTTTACGGCAACCTGCCCGGCCTGCCTAAGCGCGAGACCATGCCGCTCAGGGCGGAATCCCCTTACGCCGCGGGTAAACTTGCGGTAGAGCACTACGCCAGCGTTTTCTCCGGCCTTTACGGCCTGGAGACGGTCTGCCTGCGCTACTTCAACGTGTTCGGTCCCAAGCAGAGCCTTACCAGCCAGTATTCCGGAGTCATCAGCCGCTTCGCGGCGGCGCTTTCGGACGGGGAGAAAATAAATATTTTCGGCGACGGGGAGCAGACCAGGGATTTTGTTTATGTGGGCGACGTGGCCCGGGCCAATGCCCTGGCGCTTTCCCGCGCCGGGCTCGGCCGGGGGGAGTGTGTCAATGTCGGGACCGGCCGCTCCACCAGCCTGCTGAAGCTGGCCCGCGAGATGTCCGCCGTCTGCGGACAGGCGCCCTCCTTCCGGTTCGCCGCCGCGCGTCCCGGGGATATAAGGCATTCCCTGCCGGATATAGCCTTGGCCCGGAAGTTATTGAAGTTCAAGCCCGCTTATACGCTGCGGCGCGGGCTTGAATTGACGATGAAAGCGGGGAAGGTCTGCGGCGCTCAGAAGTAGACGATTAACGACGCCCCGGCGGCCTTGACCTCGTCGCCGGAGCCTTTGTAACCCTTCAAATATTCCAGCCATGCTTCGAGTATGTTCCTGCCCCACGGGGAGCAGGAAGCGCCCGCGCGCGTCCCGAAACCGCCCAGGAAACTGCTGTTGTAATAATAGTCGGCGGAAAGGTACGGCGAAAGGCGGCGCAGGGGCAGGCGGTACCCGTCCCGGGTCAATGTTATACCCGCTCCGTACTGGTTGAAAGAGTCCGGCAGGAATTTGGTGCTCTCGAAAGGGGAGGAGGCGTCGAGCGCGCCTTTGGCGCCCGGCGCTTCGGCCGCGGCCGTGTTCTGATAGGACAGGCGGGTGGTCAGGGCCCAGCCGGAAAGCCTGCCTTGCCTGGAGAGCTCGGCCCGCAGCGAGTTCAGCCGCCCGGAGTAGACGCGGTCCTGGGAGAGGAATTGCGCCGCCTCGGCCCCGGCGCGGAAATAGTAAGGGCGGGATAGGGGGCCGGAAAGGTAGGCCGAAAAAAAATCCTTTAGCCCCGCCGCTTCCAGGTTCAGGGATTCGTCCGCCCGCGCGCCGTAGCCGGCGGAAAACTCGGTCTTAAAGCCCTTCCTGAGCTCCCGGGAAGCCTCCAGCCCCGCCGTGAAAAATTTCCTGGCCGCGTCCCTGCCGCCGGCCTTCAGCGCCGCGTCCCAGCGGCGGCCGTCCCAGGCCAGGCCCGCCCAGGCTTCCCTTTCTTCCTTCCTGCCCAGCATCAAAGCCCCTCCGGCGGCAACGCTGCGGCGCAAAGCCGCGCCGCCCGCGGATAAGGACAGGCTTTCTCCCGCCGGCGCGCGCGCGGTCAGCGCCGCCCCGGAGATCTCCAGGGCCTTGCGCTTGCGGTAAAGAACGGAGGGAGTAACGGAAGGGTTCCGGAGGTCCAGCAGTTGGGCCGCTTTAAGGTTGAGGAACAGGTCGCTGCCGTTCTGCGGCAGCAGCCGCGCGGTTTCGGCGCCGGCTTCGTCTTTCAGGCCCAGCCGCTCCAGCGCGGTAATGCGGTCGCGGAAGGGGAGAACGTAGAGGCTGCGTTCGAGGAGCTGCCCAAGCTCTTCGGTCTGGTTGTAGGTCAGCGCCTCGGAGAGTTTGAGCCAGGCCGGGTACTCTTTCAGCGCTTTTCCCAGCCGGAAAGAGCCGTCCGCGTCCCCGTGCAGCGCGGCTCTGGCTAGGCGCGCGTTGAGCGCCGCTTCAGGCGGCAGCGCCGGGGCCAGCAGGGACAGTTCAGAGGCGAAGCGCGGCGCGGCGCAGAACCTGGCGCAAAGCCGCAGCCAGGCCTCGGCGTCCTCCGTGGACCTGAAAGAGCCGGACCTCCTGGCCTTGTCCAGGGCCAGCCATTTGGCGAACCGCAGGTCCTGGGCCGCGGCCGGGTAGCCGGCGGTCTCTGCGGCGTCGGAGCGGAGTTCCAGGTCGGCGCCTTCGGGGCGCAGCCGGGAATAGGCCGCCAGGCGGGAGGCGGCCGACTGCGAGTCTTCCAGGGAAAGATAGGCGTAGGCCAGTGCCAGCTGCTTCTCCGGCAGTTCCGAGCCGCCCGCGGAAAGCGGCCCTATGCGCTCGCGCAGTTGGGCGTCCAGGCCCGCAGAGGACATGAACCAGAGCAGCTGGGTCTTGGCTTCTTCGGAATACGGGTTCAGCCTCAGCACCGCCTCATAGGCGGCCAGGGCCCCGCCCGTGTGGCCGGCGGCCGATTCGGACAAGGCTTTCAGGCTCCAGTAGTACTGGTCGGCCCCGACCCGGAGTTCCTGGTCGGGAGTGAGCGAGGAGATGGCGGCGCCGATGCCTGCCTGGTCGCCGCGGGCCGCCATCATGCCCAGCCAGGCCAGGAAGAAGTATGGTTTCGAGGTGCGGGCCCAGGCTTTACCATAGGCTGCCTCCGCCCGCGCGTCCAGGCCTTTGGCGCGGTAATAGGCGGTCAGCCTGTCGTACTCCGGTTCCTGCGCCTTGCCGGAAATGTCCAGCGTCCTGGCGGCCCTGACGGAGGTCTCTATGTCGCCGAAATGCCAGGCCAGGTCGCCCAGGATGTTCCAGAAACCGGTGTCCGCGGGTTTTGCCCGCGGCTCCGCTTTCTTAAGGAGGTCCAGGGCTTTGACAAGTTCCATCCTGGAACTCAGCAGCTCGGCGTAGCCCTGGGCCAGCGCAGGCGTGAGGCCGAACTTGGAGATGGCCTCTTTATAGGCCCGCTCGGCGTCCTGGCGCTGGCCCATGTTCGCAAACAGCTCTATGGCTTTAGTGTAGCCCCGCGGGGAATTGAAGCGGGCGGAATATTTTTCAATGAGCTGCGCGGCCTTTTCCGGGCGGCCGAGCTGCTCATAGATATAAATAAGGTCGTCGGCCGTTTCCAGGTCATTGGCGGCCAGGTCCAGCTCCAGCGCGTAAAGGGCGGTTTCGTAATCTTTCAGACCGATGGCCAGCACGGCCACCCTTCGGCGCAGTTCTTTTGTGTTCTCCAGGGAAAGGAGTTTTTTGAAAGAGGCCAGCGCCGTCCGCGGGTCGCTTTTCCAAAGGGCGAGTTCGGCGCGCTTCTTGAGCCAGAAAGGGTCTTCGGGGTAGAGGGCGGCGGCTTTGGACGCGGTCTCTATCGCGCTGTCGAAGTCCCCCGAGCCTATGAAGGTGTCCAGCAGGGAGCGCATGAGCTCCTGCTGAGTATCGTCCTGGGCCCGCAGCGGCGCGGCGGCGGAGGCAAGGACAAGCAGAAAACAGAAAAGCAGTTTCAAGGCTGGCTCCTGAGTATCACCAGGGCTATATCCCTGGCGAAACGCGCGTCCCCGGTCTGCCTGGAGAAAGACAGCAAGGTGGCGGCCGTATGCCTGTCCCGGGCGAATGGCCTGGCCGAGGCGGAGAGTTGCCTGCGCAATTCCTGGAATCTGCCGTTGGCGGCCAGCACCAGGAAGGCCCGGCGGAAATTATCCCTGCGCTTGTTGATATCCGGGGCCGCGGCCGCCGCGCGCAGGTAATAGGCCGCGGAAGTTTCCGGGGCCCCGGCTTTTTCGGCCGCGGCGGCGGCCCTGGCCAGCCAGAAATACAGGTTCCACGTTTCGAAAGGCAGTATGCGTTCGGCGGCGGCCTGGGCCGCGGGCCAGAGCCCTGCGGCGGCCGTTTCGGCGTACATGGCGCCGAGGCGCTGCCGGGAGGTTTCCAGCCGCACCAGGCTGAGGATGCGGGCGTCCAGCTTGGCCTTATCCGAAGGATTTTTAAATTTCTCCGGGTGGCGGGTGTAAAGCGCGAGGACGCGGGCGTCGCGGCTGAAGCGCACTTCGGCGGAGGTGTCGGTCACCGTCAGCAGCTGGGCCATAGCCTGCTCCGGCCGGCCTGCCCAGAGGTACCTGTCGGAGAGCAGTATGCGGTGCCCACCATTGCCCGGATCGAGGCGGACTATGGATTCTAGATACTTGACGGAGACGGGACTGTTGCCCTCCGCCAGGATGAGTTCGGTCAGGCGGTTCTCCGGGTATACCGCCCAGCAGGCCGCCGCGGCCAGCGCCAGGGTGGCCAGGAATTCATGCAGCCTGAAAACGTGGTACTTATTCGCAATCGACATTGAGGTTTATCGTCCCTTTAGCGAACTTTATCTTCCCGTCCTTGCTGGCTTTACCGTCCACTGAGGCGGCGCAGCCTTGCGGCAGGCGCACAAGGACCTGCCCCGGCGCTTCGGCGCGCAGTCTGGCGGAAAAGCCACGGCCCTTCCGCTCAAAACTATCCAACAGCGCGGACGCGTTCTCTATGTAAGCCGGCTGGGCGGCGCCGGCTTTGGTGAAGACCACCCGGGCGGAGCCGGAACCGTCCAGGTGTATATAGGTGAGGCCCTTCTCCTCTTTGAAGCCGGCCAGGCCGGAGCTGGCCTTGAGGTCCGGGACTCCGAAAGAGGCCGGGGCCCGCAGCGTACGCAGGCGGCCCGCGTTGCGCAGCAGCCAGGCGCCGGAGGCGTCCCTGGCCAGAAAAGAGGTCTTAAAGTCGGCCGCCAGGCGCAGCCACTGCGTGGTGGTAACGGGAGTAGTTTCAAGCGTCGACACCCAGTTATAGACCTTGCGCAGGGCGTTGACGGAAGACTGTTTTGAACCGGAGAAGAAATGAAAATAGACGTTTATAGGCTTAAGTCGCCGCGGCTCGCCGGTGAGCTTTATGGTCTCCATCACCTGCATGAACCGGTAGAAGGGATGTTTCCAGCCTTCAGTAAAAACGTTCTCGTTCTGTATCGGAGAGAAGATCTGCAGTTCTCCGGCGCGTTCCAGGAAGGCCGGCCTGACCCTGGACAGCCAGGGCAGGAAGTTCATGATGGTGGCCCCGCCTCCGTTGATGTTGAGCAGCCCCGCCTCCCTGGAAAGCTTCAGCTGTTCCGCGTTAGGCAGGCAGTTGCCGGTCCAGTGGAACAGCTCGGTCCTGCGTCCGGACGGCAGCAGGGAGTTGACATAATCCCGGGCGCCGAAGATCTCGCGCTTGTAGTCCAGGACATAGCCGGGGATGTCCAGGTGATGTTTCTCGTAGACGACGGTGTCATAAGGTACTCCCCAAATGAACGGATGGGAGAAGCTGTGGATGGCCGGCTCCACATTGGGCAGTGAAAAAATGCTCCTGGCTATGTTCTCGTAGCGCTTGTGCCGGGCGGGGTAGGCTCCGGCCGCGGAGATCTCGCCTTCTATGACGGAAACCGTGAAAGGGAACGGGTACTTCTTTATGAGTTCGTCGCGTATGACTTCGGCCGCGATGCGGGAGTTGTCCCACTCTGCCGGCTCCACAAAGCCGTCACCGTCCAGGTGCGAGAAGAAGAGGCGGCGGCCATTGGCGGTGGTGATGTCCGGCGCGGGCAGTTCCGGCAGGCCGAGCGCGGCCGGAAGGAAGCGGAAAGGGTCTATGGTCCAGAGGTCCTCCCCGACGGGATTGGAGACCAGGCTGGAATAGAAAGCGTAGCCGCCCCAGGGCATGAGCGCGGCGGGGTGGAAGTTCTGGCCGTCTTCTGTCCTGGCGGTCATTACGGGAGTTCCGGAAGAGGCGCTCAGCAGGAACTCGTCAGGGGCAAGGCGCGGTTCACCTTCGAAGCCGCAGAGATCCGTACTTGCCGTGATCCTGGCCGCAGCAAGGCCTGAGTAGTCGTCCGGGCGGACCCGCAGGCCTAGAGACGCAAGGTTGGCCGGAGAAGGCTCGAAGCCGAAGGAGTTGACGAAGAGGAATTTGGCGCCCTTGCCCAGGCCTTCCATTATCCAGGTCCTGAAGGCTTCCGGGTTGGCCGCGCGGGAATACTCCAGCCAGACTATCACTCCGGCGTAAGCCGACGGGTCGGGCCGGCGCGCCATAACCTCGCTCTCTTTGAGCAGCACCGTGTCATAACCCAGGTATTCCAGCGGCAGCTGCGCCATAGCGTGCAGCGGGGAAAAATAAATATCGTTGGTATTGCCGGCCACCAGCAGCACGCGGCGCTTTACCGGGGAAAGCCCGGTCTCGCCTTCCCCCATCAGGTCCATGTCGGAAACATAAGGGATAAAGCCGTCCGAGGCCAGCGTAGCGGCCGCCTTGGCGCGGCCGGCATGGCCGGGGGGGAGGTAATCTATCACTATCACGGGCAGGCCGGAAGCGGAAACCTCCCGGAGCCTGTCCCTGAGCCAGGCCGTCTCCTCCGGCTTCATGGCGCGGTATGTTCTGGCGGCGGGGTCGATGCCGTAATAAAGCGATTCCGCGGCCACCGCGTCCGCAGTGCCGGGCTTGAGCAGCGGCAGCAGTTCGAAGCCGCGGTTGAGCACCAGCAGCTTATCCGGCCAGTCACTCTTGATCTGTTCCAGGAAAGCCGCCGAGGCCGCGGCGTAGGCCGGGCGGTCGGCTTCTTTTACAAAGGGCGTATAGGAGTCGAGGGTGTCGATAAAGAAGCCGTCGCAGGAGGGCGCGAGGGCGGCTATCTTGCCGGCCACGAAAGCGCGGTAATCAGGTTTGCGGAGGTCTCCTGCCAGGGTTTTCCAGGCGGCGTTGGCCCCGAGTGTCCAGGCATCGGCCTTCTTCCCGGACGCTTCGCCCGGTTCGAACTCCCCGGCGCTGGCGTAGCAGATCAGTTTCTGGCCTTTGAGCCGCAGCGGCGGTTCGGCCAGATTGCGCAGGTCCGTGACCAGCCAGCCCGCGGAGTAGAGGCTTTCCGGCACACGGCTGCCGTAGTAGAAAGCGGCGGAATCCGGCCCCGCGAAAGCGGGCCCGGCCAGCAGCGCCGCCAGGGCGAGGTTAGCTGAACATGAAAGTTTCATAAGTAATCTTGGTCATCAGCCTGTTAAGCGTTACCAGGCCCAGCAGGCCCGTGATTATGAACGAGACCGTAAAGCCGTAGCCGTGGTAGAAGGGCCCCAGGTAAATTGACAGCCAGCTGAGCGCGGTGTTAAGGACCAGCAGCAGCGTGACCAGGGCCAGCGTCTCCTTCTGGCGGTTCAGGTAGAACAGCAGCGACAGCACGGAGATGAAGAACAGCTGCGCCTGGGTGCCGATAAGGTCGATATGGAACAGCGGCTGGTAGACCTTGGAGAAGCCGAAGAAGTCGAAGATCAGGTCCGAGGCCAGGAAAAGGGCTATGGTCACTATAGCCTGCACGCGCAGCACCTCTATGAGCATCAGGCGCGCGGCGCCGGCCATCTCGGAATTGCGGTTGTAGATGCGGCGCAGGTTGTCCCCGGAGGTGACGGCTCCGAAATAGCCGTCGTAGGCCTCCACGAAGTCCGTCTCCAGGCGCAGGAACATGATGCTCATGCCCGGCGCTATGGCCAGGTAGGACAGGAAGATGGGCATGTCGTAGATGATGGAATTGTTGAGCGGGCCCAGCACCCGGTCGCCGGTCTCGGGGTGGAACCAGAAGATGAACTTGTCCACCCAGATGGCCAGGTTGTAGATGAAGCCGGTGGCCATGAGCATGGGGTAGACGCGGCTGCGGCGCAGGAAATCGAATTCCACCAGGCGGTTAGAAGGGTAATGGTAGATCACGGCCCCCAGGAGCATGAAGAAGAGCAGGGCCTGGCCCAGGAAGAAGGCGAGCATCAGGCCGCGCAGCCCGGTGTGGGCCAGCGCGTAGCTGCCCAGGATGATGACCAGGTAGGAGACGAGGAAAGAGAAGGCTATGTACTTGTAATCCTTTATGCCGGTCAGCAGGGTGTTGAGGATCCAGACCGAGCCCATGAGCCCGAGGGTCATTATGAAGAACATGGTGAATACCGGGCTGAGACCGCGGAAGAGGTAAATGAAGACTGGGTAAAGCAGCACGGCGAAAGAGACGATGATGAAGAGGATGACGCCCAGCGTGTTGGGCAGCACCCGCTTCAGGTCCTTTTCGTAGATGCGGTCGGCTATATAGCGGGTGAAATAGAGCTGCAAATGCCCGGTGAAGATCAGGCTGAAGGCTATAAGGTAAGTGACCGCGACCTGGAACTGGGTAAGCTGGACGGGATCCTTGACGAAAGGGCGGGCGACGAGGCCGACTATCAGGATGCTGACTATGGAGATTATCCACGGGCCCGCGGCTATGGCCATGGAATAGCCGTAGGCCCGCAGCAGGGCGGAAAGGTTCTTTTCCTTGAGGATCTTGGAGAGTTCGAAGCCTATGCCCGCCATTTTTTGAAGGCCCTCCCGTAGACTTCCGCATAACTGGCTAAAAATTTATCCTTGGTGTAATAGGCCAGGGCGCGCGCCGCGGCGGCATTGCGGCAGGCTTCCCAGTGGGCGCGGTCGGAAAGGAGTTTTATATAGGCGGCGCTGAGGGCGTGCGGGTCGGAGATGCCGGTAACTTCCCCGGAGGCGCCAAGGTCGCGGTCGGCCTTGTCCAGCCCGCCGCGGATAAGCTGGGAGGCGGCGCCCACATCCGTTATGACCACCGGCACCCCGGCGGCAAAAGCCTCTATCACGGCCAGCGGCATGCCTTCGCTGACGGAGGTAAGCGTCATCACGCCCAGTTCCGGCAGGACCTCGTCCACTTTGCGGAACCCGGTGAACTTTATGTTCTCCTGCAGCCCCAGGGATTCGGCCAGCATGAGGCATTCTTTGGTGTATTCGGGATCTTCTTCCTGCGGGCCTATGATCCAGCCCTGTACGTCGGGAATGGCCCCGGCGGTTATCTTGAGGGCCTTTATGAAGGTCTTGATGTCCTTAATGGAGACCACGCGGCCGATGAGGCCGATGACCTTGGGCGTGCCGCCGGCGTGCTCGCGGCGCAGGGCGGAGAAGCGCGGGAAATCTATGCCGTTGGGGATCACTCTGGTCTTGGCGGGGCTGGCGCCGTAAAGCACCTGGATGTTCCTGGCGTGGTCGAAAAGGGAGATCACTTCGTCCGCGGCGTCATAGCACATGCGGCCAATGGTCTTGAAGAAGCGGATCCAGACCTGGCGCAGGTAGTTGGTCTCCCCGGCGGTCTTTTCCAGGAAAGAGCGGTTGTCCTGTATCCACTGCGCCTTCAGGATGTCTATCTCGCGCTCGCGGGTATAGATGCCGTGTTCGGTTATCACCAGCGGCTTGCCGGTATGGTAATGCACCAGCGCGCCCAGCAGACCCGCATAGCCGGTGGAGGGGCTGTGCAGCACTTCCCCGAGGCCCTCTATCTTTTTCGCGATCCCGGCCACCACCCAGATGGGGGCGTGGATATTGCGCAGCGTCCAGAAATAGTCTATGAAGGGGATCTTGGGACAATGCTTGCCGTACTGGTCGGAGATGAAATACCAGGCGCGGCGGCTGAACAGGTACTGGGCGAAGGTTATTTCTTTATTGTAAAAATCCAGGCGCTTTACCTGCTCCGGGATCTTCACGTCCTCGCCTTTGCGGAAATTGTCGTGCAGGTCCGTTATAAGGCCATAGGCTTTTTTGGTGCCTTCAATCAGCGAGGGCCGGGGACGCTCGCTGTCGTCGAAAAGAAAGTGTTCCTCGAAATGTACCAGGTTCTCCGGCAGTTTATACTTGAGGCCGGAGTAATCCTGTTTGCGCGC
The DNA here is from genome assembly GCA_050174915.1 of Elusimicrobiales bacterium. GTDB lineage: Bacteria > Elusimicrobiota > Elusimicrobia > Elusimicrobiales > UBA9959 > UBA9959. The sequence goes on from JBFXJL010000002.1 coordinate 485,129, forward strand.
GCCGAGGAAGACCAGGGCAAAGCGCGTATCCGGCAGGCCGGTTATCAGATCGTGCATCCAGGCTGAAACGCCGCCCCGAACGTAGGGGTAGGTGCCTTCTGCCAGCAGGGTAACCTGGGCGGGGGCGGCCTTCATGAGGCGGTCCAGAGCTGAACTATGGGGACCAGCGCCGGGTCGTGGGTGAAACCGGAGTGGCCTCGGAAAGTTTCGCGCACCGCGGCGTAGTCGCGGCGGATATAGAGTATTTCGGCTATATAAGGCCGGAACCTGTCGGGGTTGCGGCAATGCGACATGGCCTCGCGGAAATATTTGAGGGCGTCGTCGTAGCGCCGCCGGGAAAGGCAGATCCTGCCCATGAGCGAGAGCAGCATGGGGTCCTCGCGCAGGTGCAACATGGCCAGCAAGGCGTAGTTCTCCGCTTCGCGCGTCATGATATCCCTGTATTCCTTGTCCGCAAGGCCGGTGTACACGTATTCCCAATAGAGGCTGGCCAGTTCCCTGGCGGCAGGAGCTTTTTCCCCGGCAGAGTGGGCGTCGCGGAACAGGGCCAGTTTGGAGTGGATCTGGTCGTTCAGGCGCTTCTCCATGGAGTCCACCATGCTGAAGGAGAACATGCGGACGGAGTCGTCGGGGGACTTGATGCTTTCTTTGAGCAGGCGGACGTGTTTGGGGATCTCTGAGGAGATCTCGCTTATCATCATCACAGTGCGCATGCGCGCCTGCGGGGAGGAGGCTGCGCCCGTGCAGAGGGCTTTTATGGCTCCCTCGCCCATGCCTCGGCCTGGCATAGACAAAGTGCCGGAGTCGAGGCGGTCCTGGTTCAGCAGGGCGGCCTTAACCAGTCCCAGATTTTTCTGAGAACGCATCAGGTAGACGGTAAAGAAGGCCAGACCCGCGAAGCCCGCCAGGGAGACGGTGAACAGCAGCGAGAAGATCAAAGAGAGGGAAAGAACCCTGGGATGTCTGTATTTTTCCGGCAGCAGGCCACAGGCCGGGCCGGCTGAGATGGCGCAGGCCGCAGCGTGCAGCGTCAGGAAGGAGGTTATTCGCAGGAAGTAGGGGCCCTTAAAAAGGGACGCGATGGCGGCGGTTTCCAGCGCGACCGAGTAGAGGATCAGTTTTGTTTCCGCCGTCATTGTGACATGGCCTGGTTGAGCAGGGGCAGCACTTCGTCCCCGGTTATCGGGAGGACCTTTTTCTCAAGCGTGCCTTTGAACGAGGCAAAATTGTTCTTTACCTTTTCCTCCACCCGGGAGGTGAAGATGGCCGCGTTGGCGTAACCGGTAAGGGGCAGTATAACCAGGACCACACAGTGCTCGTCGCAGCCGCTGTAGGAAAGGTCGAAGCCGCGGATCTCCGACTCTATGAAGGAGGAAACCTCTTTTGAGATGTCTCCGTAGCGGGCCTGGAAGCGGATAAGGATGCTGTCAACTCCGAAGTCCCTGCGCATTTTCTGCAGGCGGGCGAGCTCCTTGAAAATATCCGAATCGAGCTTTGGGAAAGCCTCCGCCGCGGTGGAAAAACGTTCGGTGTCTACGAATTCACCCATGAAGAATGACAGGTACATAGCTAGCGTGATCAGGTTGTCCCGGTTGAGCTGCAGGAAGGGAATGTCCTTTATGGCCAGGATAGCCTGCGGTTCCTCGCCTTCGTAGTAGAAGTAAGGGATGACCGCTATATAGGCCGACTTGCTCTCGTTCTTTAACTGGCTCGTGGTGAAGTAGGCTGCCTCGCGTTTGCCCAGGGCCAGCCCTATCAGCGGGTCGGTAAGGTCCAACTGCGCGCCGAGGCCGGTTTTGCCGGCCTCCTGCCAGGAAACGCCGGGTTTATCCTTGAACAGCCAGGCTAGACGGCCGGAGGGTTTAGCTGCCGCCTCCGTCCGGCGGATGAAGAGGGCGGCCGACTCCAGGCCGTAAAAATTAGCCATGAAATCCATCAGGCTCTGGCAGGCTTCGCCTTCGTGTTTGAGCAGCAGGGTGCGGATCTCTTCCAGAGAGCTGCGGATGCTTACAGGGCGCAGGATGTAGTTCTTCTCCAGCCTCTCATGCGACATCTTCATCAGGATGAAGTTGCGTGTGAGGTCCCTGAGCTTTTCCCGGAAGTAGTCCCGCTCTTCCGTATACATATGGATCTTGCGATCCCAGTAGATCTTGAATTCTCCGGTCGCCAGGGTGATGAGGGCTGTCCAGAGCAGGGGCTGGTAAGGGTAGGGGGTGTAATAGAAGTGCGCCAGGGCCGCCGCAAAGACCAGGGCTATGAGCCCGGCGCCGGTACCGCCTGCCAGTGTGAGGACGAGAGTGAATGGGATGTATACCTGGTAGGCGGAGAACAGTAGAAAAGGGTCTGCCGGCCTGAAATGCAGGCCGGCATAGAGGAAGATCAGGCAGAAAACGGCCGTTTCCCCGTAGATGAACAGGCGGCTATTCGAGTTCACCAAGCGCCTTGTCCAGGAGTTTCTGCGCCAGCACCGCGGTGGATTGGCTGGGGCGGCCGGTCCTGGAGGCCACCGAGGTCCATACCAGGGCCCCGGTCTTGTTGTCGAAGAGCCGCAGCGTAACGCTTACGGCCGGTTCTCCGTCCAGCCCGGCCTTGTACTTCCACTCGTTCACCGAACCGGAGAGTGTATAGGACACGTTCGCTGCGGCCAGGTCGGCCAGGGCTTTCCTGAATTCCTGCTCCCCGTAAGCCCGCTCCTGCGCGCCGCTGAACCTGTCTGCCACCGCGACGCCCCGCGCCGAGAGGATGCCTGCCGCTATGGAGGCCGTCTTGATGCCGGCCATGGCGGATTCTGTGTAATTCTCCAGTGGCAGCACCGCTATCGCGGCTTTTGGTTCCGGACGGAACTTGAGTGTGTTGTAATGCGACGAAGCGCAGCCTGTCAGGGCCAGCGCCGCCGCGAGCATAAGTACTGTTTTCATGGTTTCCTTTAGTTCAAGAGTTCCGCGCTCTTTATGTAGTCCATCTTGGGGAAGTCCGCCTTCAGGTAGGCGTTGCCCTTCATCTGCACACGGCCCTGGTCGGGGCCCATGCCGGAGGGGGCGCCTTCGCCGTAGCCGGAATATATGGTGTCCACCACGTGCATCCCCTCGGCCACCATGCCGAACGGGGAGAAGCCCATGCCGTCGAGGCGGGCGTTGTCGCCGTAGTTGATGAACATCTGAGTGGTGCGGGTATTGGGGCCGGCCATGGCGTAGGACACGTAGCCGCGGCCGTTGGATTCCTTCACCGGGTCGTCCTGTATGCGGGCGCCGCGCCAGGCGCCGGACACCGCGGGGTCGCCGTGTATGCCGAACTGCACCATGAAGCCCTGGATGACGCGGAAGAAGGCCACGTCGGTGAAGAAGCCGGCCTTGACCAGGTTGTAGAACCTGTCGGCGCCGAGCGGCGACCAGGAGCGGGTGACGGCTATGATGAAGTCGCCCTTGGTGGTGGTGAATTTAACTTTGAAGCTTTCGGGGGCTTTCTCGGTAGCTTTGGAAGGGTCTTTAAGAATGTCCATTTCGGGTGTCATCTCCTTGTAATTTCCTTGTGCCGACGAGATCGGCGGCGCCGCGGGACCGATCTGCTGCACGGGCTCCTGCATTTCCGGCGCCTTGGGGGAGCAGGAAACGGCAAGCAACGCGGCAGAAAGTATCGCTAAGTGACGGATGTTCATTTTACTGTATCCTCCTTAACGCAACGTGACGAGAGATAAGTATTATAATAAATAGGAACGGGCCTTTAGGAGGAAATATGGGGTTCAAGATCAGCGCCGAATATACCGGGGACGACCGCGTGGAGCTCACCCACGGCCTCAGCGGCAACAAGATGGTCACCGACCTGCCGCCCGACAACGGCGGCCGGGGCCGTACTTTCTCGCCCACCGACCTGGCCGCGGCCTCGGTGGCTTCCTGCGTGCTGACCATCATGGCCAAGATCGCCGAGCGCCACGGCCTAGATTTTAAAGGGGCCTCCTTCGAGATAGAAAAACACATGCAGGAAAACCCCCGGCGCATAGCCCGTCTGACCGGTGTGATAACGCTGCCGCCCGGGCTGGACCCCGCGCAGCGCGAGAAGATCCTGGCCGCGGTGCGGGCCTGTCCGGTAAGCCGCAGCCTGCACCCCGACATAGCCCTGGAGTTCGAGTACCGCTGATGAAGAAAACCGCGCTGACGCTGTTCCCCGCCCTGGCGCTGGCCGCGCTGGGCCTCTGGCTTTACGACAGCCTTACGGCCCCCATGGGCAGTTTTTTCTCCGACGCGACCGGGTGGCTGATGGCGCTGGCCCGCCTTGCCGGCATACTGGGCGCCCTGGGCGTGATGGGCCAGATACTGCTGATGTCGCGCGCCTCCTGGCTGCAGCCGCTCACCGGCGGCGCGCCGCCGGTGAAATGGCATCATCGCGCCGGGCTCGCCATCCCGCTGCTGCTGCTGGCACACCCGCCGCTCGTGGCTTGGCACCATTCGCTGCTGTCCGGCCTGCCTTTTACCGAACAATACCTGGCCATACTGCGCTGGGACGGCGTGCTTCCGGCCGCCGCGGGCCTGGCCCTGATAGTCGCCGCGGCGCTGCTCTCCCTGGATCTTTTCCGCCGCCGCCTGCCCTACGCGCTCTGGCAGCGGCTGCACCTGGGCGTCTACCTGGGCCTGGCGCTCTCGGTAGGCCACCAACTGGAGCTGGGAGGGGACCTCTCCGCCGAGCTGCCGTATTTCGCCTGGACCTGGTACGCGCTTCTGGCCTTCACTGCCGGCAATGCGCTGTGGTTCAGGCTGTTAGCGCCCCGGTTCGGAGCTGGCAAATGAGCAAGAAACTTTTAACGCTGGCCGCCGCCGCGCTGCTCTGCGCCTGCGGGGCTGATACGGAGAAAAAACCTATGGCTGAAAACAAAAAACTCGAGACCGCCACGCTGGCCGGAGGCTGCTTCTGGGGCATGGAGGAGATACTGCGGGAATTGCCCGGAGTGGAAGACCCCGTGGTGGGCTACTGCGGCGGTCAGACCGAGAACCCGGTGTACGAGCAGGTTAAAACGGGGACTACCGGCCACGCCGAGACCATACAGTTCCGCTTCGACCCGGCCAGGATCACCTACGCGGCCATCCTGGACATGTTCTTCAAGATGCACGACCCGACCACGCCCAACCGCCAGGGCAACGACGTGGGCACGCAGTACAGCTCGGTAATTTTCTATCATGACGAGGGGCAGCGGCTGGAGGCCCTGGCGGCGGTAAAACGCGCGGTTGACAGCGGCCGCTGGCGGAGGCCGATAACCACCGAGGTGGTGGCGGCAGGGAAATTCTGGGCCGCGGAGCAGTACCACCAGGATTATCTCAAGAAGCATCCCGGCGGCTATACCTGCCACTACGTCAGGGACTAGTTTTGGCGGCCGGAGCGGGGGGAGGGGGAATGAACGACCGTGAACTTTCGGTAATAGCCGTCGACGACGACGAGGCGCTGCTGGGCTTTCTCAAGCGCGCTTTCGCCGGGGCCAAGTCCTTTATCAGTTATTCTTCGGCGCCGGATTTCCTGGCGCGCGCCGAGCTGGAACGCTGCGACATCGTCTTCGTGGACATCAACATGCCGGGCGGGCAGGACGGCCTCAGCCTGACACGCCACATCAAGCGCGTGGCCCCGCAATGCGACGTGGTGGTGATCACCGGCGAGGCCACGCTGGACAACGCGGTAGCCGCCATCAAGGCCGGCGCCTACGACTTCCTCACCAAACCCTTTTCCTACGACGGCCTGGAGACCGCCGTGGACCGCTGCGCGGAGAAGCGCGCCATCTCCTCCGAATTGCGGCTGATCCGGGCCGCGCAGGCCGAGCTGTCGGCCGCCTACTCGCAGCTCAAGAGCGCCGAGCGCATGAAGGAGGCCTTCCTGTCGGTGATCGGCCACGAGCTGCGCACGCCGCTGGCCAAGATACACGGCGGCCTGGAACTACTGAAGGACGCTCCCGAAGCCCAGCGCGCGAACCTGATGGGGACGGCCCTGACCGGGGCCAGGGAACTGCGCGAGGTGATAGAGTCTCTGATACTTTACGCCGACTCCAGCAAGGAGGCCGCCCCGGAGAACTGCGCCGCGGTAAACCTCGACGAGCTGGCAGCGGCGGTGGCCGAGGAACTGGAGCCCAGGGCCGCCGCGGCCGGCGTGACGCTGACAGTGAGGCGCTCTGCCGGCCTGCCGCTGGTGGAAGGCCAGGCCGACTGGCTGCGCAGCGCTTTCCGCCAGCTGGCGCTCAACGCCATAGCTTTCAACAAGAAGGGGGGCACCGCCGAGATAGCCGTGCTGGACCAGCCCGGCTACGTTTCGGTGACCGTCACGGACAGCGGCATCGGCATACCGCAGGAATTGCTTTCTGGCCTGGGTAACCCGTTCTACCAGGTGGCCGACTACCTGACCAGGAAGACCGGCGGCCTCGGCCTGGGCCTCGCTATCGTGAAGCGGGTGGCCGAGGCGCATAAGGGCAGCGTCCTGGTGCGGAGCGAGCCCGGCAAGGGCACGGCGTTCTCCGTGACTTTCAGGAAGACCGGCGCCTGCGCCGGCTAGCGGTTTATTTGTGGTCCAATTCGAACTTGCGGTCGGCGGCCAGCTTGCGGATTTCTTCGGCGAAGGCCGGGTTTTGCGCCAGGGCCGCCTCGAAATGGTCGGCCAGCAGCACGAATAATTTGGACGGTTCCTCGCAGGCCACGGTGGCCGTGCGGGGGGCGCGAGAAAGCAGGGCCATCTCGCCGAAGCAGCTGCCCGGCCCCAACTCCGCCACTTTTTTGGAGAAAGAGAGCAGGCCGCCCTTCACGTTCACGCTCAGTTTTCCTTCCGCCACCACGTAGAAAGAGTCGCCCGGGTCACCCTGGCGGCAGATCTTCTCGCCCTTATCGAAACTGTAGTAGGCGATATGGCCGAGTATCTTCTCCAGCAGGCCCATGTTCATGGAGGCGAAGAAGTTGATCTTACGCACTATCTTCGTGAACAGCACGCTCTCCTCGTCCGTTATCGGCAGTTTCCGCATGGTTCCCCCGGGGCGTTTACTTCAGCTGCCGGCTGATATGGCTCCAGGCGCCCTTGAGCTCCTGCGTCAGGTGGCGCATCTCAGACGAACTTACTCGGCCCACGCGCTGGTAGCGTGCGGCCACCTCGTCTACCACGGTGTGGTAGGCTTCGCGGTTGAGGAGCTTGACCTGCTTTATGCGGCGCAGCACCTCGGCCTTCATGTCCAGCGTCCAGGCCGCTATCTTCTCGCGGTTATCGCGGCCGCGCGGCCCGGTGAGGAAATAAGTGGCCGCCGCCGCTATCGCCGCCAGCGCTATGCCGGCGCCTATCGCTTTTTTAGATCTGTCCATATGCCCTCCTGTACCTGCGGTAATGATACTAAAAATGGGCCGGCCGGGCCTCGGTGTTAATACTTATTTCGCGCCCGCGCGCTGATATTGTAGGATTGTACTGTCCGCCGGAGTTCCGGGCGGCATGAGAGCTACTGACGGGGGAAATATGCGTTCACCTTATATCTCGGCCTGCGCCTTTTTACTGTTCTGCCTGGCGGCCGTGCCCGGAGCTGGGGCCTACGACTGGAAGCTTGGCACCTCGCTGAACTACGACACCGGCAAATACGGCACCAGCACCAGGACCGACTCGGTCTATCTCCCTTTCACGGCCACCCGCTATTATACCGGCGGCCAGGTGTCTCTCACCGTGCCCTGGCTGCGCCAAAGCTCCTCCGGGGCCGTCACGCGCGTGGGCGGCAGCCCGGTGCGCGCCAGCCGCAACGTAAACGGGGCTTCCGGCGCCGTTTCCGGAGCTGAATCCGGCATCGGCGACGTGCTGCTGCGCGGCACCTTCGCCATCAAGGAGGAGAGCCTGCACCGCTTCGACCTGGCTTTCGCCGGCAGCCTGAAATTTCCCACGGCCAACGAGAAGAAGGGCCTGGGCACCGGCGAGATAGACCAGGGCGCCGGCCTGGAATTCGCCAAGAAGATGTCGAGCAACTGGACCCTGCTGATAGACGGCTATTACACCATCATCGGCGACCCCGAGGGGGTGGACTACGACAACCAAGTGGCCCTGGATATAGGTTTCTACCGGCAGCTGCGCGAGGACCTCTCCGTGACCGCCTACTACCAGACGCGCAGCGCGCTGGTGTCGGACAACGCCGACCAGCGCGAAGTGAACGGCACGCTGGTGCGCACCCTGCCCAACGGCGACCAGGTTTCCGCCGGCCTGCTGCTGGGCCTGTCCGAGGGCAGCCCGCAGTTGGGGCTGAGCGCCGGGTTCGCCCGCCGTTTCTAAAAGGACGATCTGCAGCGCATGATAAAAAAATATTTCTGGCGCGCAGCCGCGGCGGCCGGCCTGCTGGCCGCGCTTGCCGCCATGCTCACCGCCTATTACGCCGAGCGCGGCCTGGCCCGGCTGGCGCCGGGCGGCCTGGGCGTGGCCTTCTCCACCCGCATCTATTCCGCCCCGCATGAATTGCGCTCCGGCGCCCCGGCCGACCTCTCCGGCCTGCTGGAGCGGCTGGCCCGCCTGGACTACCGCGAAGCGCCGGCTGCGGCCGCGCCCGGAGAGTACCGCAGGGAAGGCGCGGTAGTGGAAGTTTTCCTGCGCGGTTTCCGCACCCCGCTGGCGGCTCAAGAGCCGCTGGGCGCCGTGCTGACGGACAAGGCGGGCGAGTGGCAGGTGCGCGATTCTTCAGGCGGCGCGCCGGGCGCCGTGCTGCTGGAGCCGGAGCTGGCCGAGGAACTTTCAGGCCCGCTGCGCGTGCGCCGCGACCCCGCCACGCTCGACGAACTCCCGGTGGAACTGCGCGACGCCGTGATAGCGGCCGAAGACAAGCGCTTCTATTCCCATTTCGGCCTGGACCCGCGCGCGACTGTCCGGTCGCTGCTCTACACGCTTACCCGCCGCGGCCTCTGGGGCGGCAGCACCATCACCCAGCAGCTGGCCAAAAACCTGTTCCTCACGCCCCGCCGTACGCTGCGTCGCAAGGCGGCCGAGGCCGCGCTGGCCCTCTACCTGGAACTGCGCTACACCAAGGACGAGATCCTGACGCTGTACCTCAACCATATCTACCTGGGCCAGGACGGGCCGACGGGCGTGGCCGGCATGAAGGCAGCGGCCCGCTTCTATTTCGCCAAGGACCCGGCCGCGCTGACCCTGAGCGAGTGCGCCGCGCTGGCCGGCCTGATACGCTCGCCTTACCTCTATAACCCGCGGCGCGATCCGGCCGCCGCGGCGCGCCGCCGCGACCATGTGCTGTCGCGCATGCGCGCCGAGGGGATGATAACCCCCTGGGAGCTGGCCGAGGCCGCCGCCGCGCCGCTGGAGCCCGCGCCGCTGCCGGCCCGGCCCGGCGGCCGCCGCGGCGCTTTTTACACAGCCGAGGTGCTGCGGCAGCTGCTGCAGCGCTACGACGAGGACGAACTGTTCCGCGGCGGGCTGACGATTTATACCGCTATGGACCCGTACCTGCAGGCCGCGGCCGAGCGTTCTGCCGCCGCAGGCCGCTATGAGGCCGCCTTGCTGGCGCTGGACCCGGCTGGCGGCGGCGTGCTGGCCATAGCCGGCGGGCGGGACTACGCCAAGTCGCAGTTCAACCGGGCCACCCAGGCGCGGCGCCAGCCTGGCAGCGCCTTCAAACCCTTCGTCTACGGCGCGGCGCTGGAGGCCGGCTTTACGCCGGCCACGCTGCTGCAGGATACTACGCGCACCTATCAGAACCCCGGCGGCGAGGCCTGGGAGCCGCGCAACTATAACAATGTCTACGCCGGCACCGTCACGCTGCGGGTAGCCCTGGCCCGGTCGCTCAATCTGGCCACGCTGGACCTGGCCGGCCGCTTGGGCCCGGCTAAGATAACCGCTTATGCCCGGCGGCTGGGCGTGGACAGCCAGCTGGAGAACAGTCTGGCCGTGGCCCTGGGCGCCTCCGAGGTCAGCCTCATAGAACTCACCGCCGCCTACGCCCCTTTCGCCAACGGCGGTTTCCGCATCACGCCGGTGATAGTTACGGCCGTGACCGACCAGCGCGGCCGCGTGCTGGAATACGCCGACCGCTCGCGCGTGCCGGTGATCACGCCGGCGCAGGCCTACCTGATGACTTCCCTGCTTGAGAGCGCGGTGACCGAGGGCACCGGCAGCGCCCTGGGCCGCTACTACGGCTGGATAGGCGCCGCCGCCGGCAAGACCGGTACCACCAACAAGGGCCGGGATGCGTGGTTCGTGGGCTATACGCCGCGGCTGCTGGCCGGGGTGTGGACCGGAGACGATTCAAATAAGGCCGTGGGCGCGGTGGGCGCCGGCGACGCGGCCCCGCTGTGGACGGCCTTCATGCGCGCGTCCCTCGCCGGAGTTCAGCCCGGCAAATTCGAGCCGCCCGCCGAGGGTTTGGTGACGGTAAAGGTGGACCCGCTCAGCGGCCTGCTGGCCGTGGCCGGCTGCCCGGAGCAGCGCAAAGAGGTTTTCGCGGCCGGCACCGAACCCAAAGAGAAATGCCCGCTGCACACGCGCGGCCTAGGCGGCTGGTTCAAACGGCTCTTCGGTATAAAGGACGGCGGCAAATAATGGTAGTGTAGTATGGAGAGGGAATAAAATATGAAAAAAATAATAATAGTTGCGTTCGTTCTGGCCCTGGCGCCGCTGTGCGCCTCGGCCGCGGGTAAATACGAGCTGGGCCTGATAGTGGGCGAGCCCACCGGCATCAGCGCCAAGACCGACCTGGCCGGCGGCGGCGCGGTGGCCGCGGCGGTGGCCTGGTCTTTCTCCGGCGAGGACAGGCTCACCCTGCACGCCGACCGCCTCTGGTACAAGCACGACGTCATCAAGGTCAGCCAGGGACGGCTGCCCCTGTATTACGGCATAGGCGGGCGCCTTAAGCTGGAGGATAAATCCAAAGCCGGCGTGCGCTTCCCGGTGGGCCTGCAGTATTTCTTCACCGACGTGCGCTTTACCGCCTTCGGCGAGATAGTACCGATACTCAACGTCGCGCCCGACACCGACGTGGACGTGGCCGTAGCCGTGGGCTTCAGGGTGATCTTCTAAAACCCTCCGGCAGCCGTAAAACAAGAAAGCTCCCCGGTTGGGGAGCTTTTTTGTTGCCACCTTGCATTATTTTACCGCGATCAAACCTACGCTTTCCCTGCCGTCCAGCCGGATGTCGGCCGGATAATCGGGGCGCGCGAACAGTTCAAGTCTTTCTATGTTAAAACCGGCTTTAGTGAACACTCTGCCCAATACGCTGTCGTCGAGAAGGTGGAACAGGCTGGGGAGGGAGCCGGCCCGCTTGGGGTCGTGGGCGGAGACCTTCTCGACTATTCCCGGCCACGGATCTCCCAACTTGCGGCGGGCTTCGTAGGTCGGAAAAAAAGCTTTTGCCGTGCCTATGTACGGCGATTCTCCTACGACGAAAACTTTTCCTCCCGGCGCAAGCCAGGTCATCGCTTTTGCCGCCGCGCGCTCGATGCGGGGGCCGTCGAAGAAGTGCAATACCCTGCAGATCAGTATCGCGCCGAGGCTGTTCGCCGGGAAATCGAGCCCGTCGGGGAATTCCCCCGGGACAAGTTCAAGCCGGGGATGATGCTGCGGGGGTACGCGATCGAAGAGTATGCGCAGGTGGCGTTCGTCGATGTCGTTGGCGATAAGCGACGCGCCAGCCTCCAGCGCGGGGACGGCGGCCACGCCATACGCCGCGCCGATGTCCAGGCTGCGGCCGGGGGCCTTTGGCGCGAATTGTATGAATTCCCGGGAAAATCTGTCGGGCGCCGGGGTCATCGTTCCCATGCCGTTAAGGGTGCGTATAAGGCCGTTTTCCCCTGGTTCGGGCATTACTACCGGATCTTTCTGCGCTCCTGTCATTTAACCTCCCCTCATAGTTACGGGTATTATACCGAGTTCTCTCGCATCAATAAATGGATTCTGCTTGATTATATCTAGTTTATTATATATTATGGCATTGGGATAAACCATGATAAGGTGGATATAAATGGACCCGATAAAAAACCCATACTCACCAGGTGCAGGCACGCCTCCGCCGGAATTGGCTGGGCGTTCAGAACTGATTGCGCGCTCCACAGTTGCCTTAGAAAGGATTCGTGCCCGCAGGGCCGCTCGCAGCTTCATATATTATGGGCTGCGAGGCGTGGGTAAAACGGTTTTATTGAATAAGATCCGTCAGGATGCAGAAGCCCGTGATTGCGCTTGTGTATGGGTTGAAGCTCCTGAGGACAGGTCCCTGCCGGCTCTTTTATTGCCGCCATTACGTGCTGCGCTAATAAAACTGAGCGCAGGTGAGGCGACTCGTGCAGCGCTTCAGAAAGCTTTTATCGCGCTTTCCGGGTTTGCCAGCGCGATGAAGGTTAAGTACAACGACATCGAACTGGTGCTTGATTATAAGCCGGAAAAAGGGGTTGCCGATAGTGGCGATCTGGAGAACGATCTGGTAGAACTGTTCAGCAGGATAGGGGAAGCCGCGTTGGAGAAAGGCACCATAGTGGCTATATTTATAGACGAGTTGCAGTATCTTAAGGAGGCGCAGTTGGCCGCCCTGATAACGGCGCTGCACCGGATCAGCCAGAATCAATTGCCTGTCACAATGATAGCGGCCGGACTTCCGCAAGTGTTGGGACAGACCGGAAAAGCGAAGTCATACGCTGAGCGCCTTTTCGAATTCATTCGTATCGGCAGTCTTGATGAAAACGCCGCAAAGGATGCCTTGTGTCTCCCCGCGAAAAAAGAGAATGTTGTCTTTGAAGATGGCGCTATAGGGGAAATTCTTGAGCAAACGCAATGCTACCCGTATTTCTTGCAGGAGTGGGGAAAGCATAGTTGGGATATCGCAAAAGATACTTCGATCAGGTTGTCGGATGTTAAAACCGCGACCATAACGGCCCTTGCCGAACTTGATAGCAGTTTCTTTCGGGTCCGTTTTGATCGTCTGACGCCTGCTGAAAAAAGATATGTCCGCGCTATGGCGGAATTGGGGGCAGGGCCGCATCGTTCCGGAGATATCGCTGAAAAACTAGGAAGAGACGTGTCTAGTGTGGCTCCACTGCGCAGTCAGCTGATATCCAAGGGTATGGTGTATAGCCCGGCATTTGGCGATACGGACTTTACGGTGCCGTTATTCGAGGGGTTCCTGAAGCGCATCATGCCGCAGTCCGAATGAGCGGGCAGTTGCGCTTTAATTCCTGGGCAACAAAACAATGCGAATACTATTCGTAACCGACTTGCACGGAAACAGCGCCAAATACCGGCGCATTTTCGAGGCGGCCATGAAACACGGCGTTGCCGCCGTTGTTAATGGCGGGGATATGCTAACTTTGGACGGCGACCTGCATGGCTCGCAAAGAGATTTTATTGAAGGGTTCCTGTCTCCGTATTTCGCCGGGTACGAAAAAGCCGGTATCCACCATCTTGGGTTTTTAGGCAATGACGACCTAAAAATTCACGACGACGTTTTTGATGAAACCTGCCGTAAATACAAGAATGTCGTTAACCTGGCGCAGCGCCGGTTTGAGCTGAGCGGCATTGAATTCATCGGCATGAACTGGGTAGCGGATTATCCTTTCAGGCTTAAGGACCGTTGCCGCCGCGACGGGCCAGGCTATGTCTTTCAAGAGCAGTTCGGTACCGGGCTCCTGTCTACGGCTGAAGGGTTTAGGGAATTGGAGGATTGGCCGGCTTATGCCGCAAGGCTTCCCGCCATCGCGGACGAACTTGCCGCTCTTCCAAAGCCCGCTGTTCCCGGCAGAACGATTTATGTGATACATACGCCGCCTTTCGGGCTTGGCTTGGACGTAATAAGTTCAGGCGAGAAGGTGGGTTCACGGGCCGTCAGCCGGTTTATTGAGGAAATGCGACCGCTATTAACCCTGCACGGCCACATTCACGAATCGCCGGCTATCAGCGGAGTATGGGAAGCTAAGATCGGGGAAACAGTGTGCGTCCAGCCGGGTCAAATGAAGGCGAATGCGTTAAGCTATGCTTTGATCGACCTTAAGAATATGGAGACTGAAAGGATAGAGGAACCTCTATAGAGTTTCGCTTGTGTGAAGATTGGCGAATTGTCGGCAATAACCACAAATAAAAACCGCGCCTCTGATGGCGCGGTTTTTGTCGTTTCCGATAAGCCTTCTTAATCGGACCACTAATGGTAGCGGACTTAAATTCTGCCAAATTTCTCGGGAGAAAAATTTGGCGGGGTCGACGGGATTCGAACCCGCGGTCTTCGCCTTGACAGGGCGACGTGTTAAACCAGGCTACACCACGACCCCGCGGTATTTGTATAGGATACTAAAAAATTAAATCTTTTTCCATAAAAATCTGACGGCCGCCGCCGGGAGGGAAAAGAAAAGGCCCGGTCGCCCGGGCCTTTCTTAACGGCTGGAACGCTTAACGGCCCAGCAGCGCCCGTACCGGGCCCAGGAAGGCTGTGAACATGGCGCGCGCGTCGTACAGGGCCACGCCCACGCCCATCAGCGACTCGCCGGCTATGATGCCGGAGCTGACGGGGATGATGTACTTGTCGGCCGTGGCGGGGGATTTCTTCTCGATGATCAGCGCTATCAGGCCGCCGAGGAACATGGACAGCGTGTAGGAGAAGCCTATCACCATGGACAGGCCCAGGCCCATCGCGGAGGGGATGTACTTCTTGCGCTTGGGGAAGGCCAGCTCTATCAGCGGCACCACTATGCCGATGATGCCGCCCACCAGCATGCCCATGCGGGCGGCGGGGTGCAGCGACTGGATGCCGTTGGACAACAGCTTGGCCACGGCGGCCCAGACCTGGGCGGACGGGGCGGGCCACTGCTCGGTGCCCAGCACCGAGGCGTCGGGCACCAGGACGTAGAAGGCGGGCACCACCACCAGCGTGCCGGCGAAGATGCCCAGGAACTGCGCTATGAACTGCTGGCGCGGGTTGGCGCCCAGCAGGTAGCCGCTCTTGAGGTCGGTGAGCAGGTCGGCGGTGGAACCGGCCGCGCCCGCCGTGACCGAGGCGGTCATGAGGTTGGTGGTCATGTTGGTCGGGGCCAGCACGCCGAAGGTGAGCTGGGTGATCTTGCCCATGGCGCCCACGGGGGTGATGTCGGCTTCGCCGGTGGCGCGGGCGGCCACGATGGCCAGCAGGAAGGTGAGCGCCACGGCCACCAGGCCCATCCACCAGGTGGTCTGGAAGGCGTAGTGCAGTACGCCCATGCAGGCCAGGCCGGCCAGGGCCGTGCCGGTGACGAACCAGGAATTGGGGACTTCTATATGCGCCAGCGGGTCGGCGGCGCTGTCCTTGCGGTTGGTGAAGATGTTGGAGAGGCCGCCGAAGGCGCGCACCACGGTCTTCCACTGCAGGGCGAACATCACCAGGCTGGACGTGACCATGATAGAGGCGCCGGCCCAGACGCTCCACTTCAGTATGGCGCTGAGACCGAGGCTGGTGGCGTCTATGGCGCCCAGCTGTATCATCCACGGCACCAGCACGAAGTAGTTTATGACGGCGCCTATCATCAGCGACCAGGCCATCTTCCAGCCTATGATGGCGCCGGCGGCCACCATCAGGGCGCTCATGTCGAAGGAGATGGTCATCTTGCTGAGGGGGATGCCGTTGATGGCGCCCGGGAACGGGATGGCGCCGGGGAACAGCGGCCCGCCTATGCCCTTGTCGCGGAAGAAGGCCACCAGGCCGCCGAACAGGCCGGCTATGCCCATGGCGCGGGCCTTGGCGGTGGCGTCGCCGCCCTTGGCGTGCAGGCTGCGCAGCGTCTCCGCCGCGGCGATGCCGCTGGGGAACTTGAGCTGCTCGATATTTATCATCTGGCGCTTCATCGGGATGGCTATGAACACGCCCAGCGCGGCCAGGGCCACGGTCCAGGCGGCCAGCACGTGCCAGCTCATGTGCGCGCCGGTGATCAGCAGGTAGGCGCAGATGGCCGAGGTCATGGTGCCGCCGGTGGAGTAGCCGGCCGAAGAGGCCGTGCTCTGCATGCAGTTGTTCTCCAGGATGGTCATATCCTCCTTGAAGAGGAAAGGCATGGTGACGCGCAGGAATTTCCAGATGGCGAAGGAGAGTATGCACGACGTGATGGCCACGCCCAGGCCCCAGCCGGTCTTGAGGCCGATGTAGAGGTTGGACAGCGACATGAAGCCGCCCAGGAAGCCGCCCATTATGATGGCCCGCAGGGTGAGCTGCTTCATGCTGTCGCCCTGGTAGACTTCTTTATACCACTTGAGCTCTATGTCCTCGGGGCCGCCGGCGGCTATGTGGGGGGCCTGTTCGGGCTCCTCTACGAGTTCAACTTCTTCCTCCGCCAGGGCTTCTTCCCGGGGGAGGTCGTCGCGTTTTTCGTCGGCCATTGTGGTATCCTTTTATGAGGGGATGAAAGTGGTGCGCAGTACAGGATTTGGTCACGGGTCGGCTCCTCGCCGTCGCTCGTCGCCGCCCTCGACCCCGGCTCGCCGCTGCGGCCTGCTGGCCTCGCGGCTCCGCCTTTCAAATCCTGCCGCAAGCCATAATTATGGCTTGCTTACTGCGCACTGCTGAAATTGTATGCGCAGTACAGGATTTGAACCTGTGACATCCTCTGTGTAAGAGAGGCGCTCTACCGCTGAGCTAACTGCGCGAGTTTAATTCCGCGGAAACTATTCTACAATTTTTTATAATGGTTATATATGGACAAGAACGACGCGGACCTGGTTGAGAAAGCCAAGGCGGGCGACACCGCCAGTTTCGAGGCGCTGGTGAAGAAATACCAGGACAAGATCTACGGCCTGGCCAATTATGTCTGCATGGGCCTCAAGTCCGAGGCCGACGACGTGTACCAGGAAACCTTCATCAACGCCTTCAAGAACATCGGCAAGTTCAAGGGCAACTCCGGTTTCGGCACCTGGCTGTACCGCATCGCCGCCAACAACTGCTGGATGAAGTTTCGCAAGCGCAAGAGCGAGAAGCTGGTGAGCATGGAAGACCTGGCCGAACTCAAGGACCTGACGCACGCCGACGAGGTGATAAAACAGGACCTATCCTCCAGCGTGGCCAAGGCCCTCTCCAAACTTTCGGTGGACTTCCGCCTGGCCATCACCCTGGCCGACATACAGGGCCTGACCATGGAGGAGGCCGCCAAGGTGCTAAAGATCACCGTGCCCGCCTTCAAAACCCGCCTCTTCCGCGCCCGCCAGGCCCTCAAAAAAGAATACGTGGAATAAATAGGGACAGCGCCCTATTTTATTGCGGTCCTTTCAGGGGACAACGCCCAATGAGAAACAGGGCGCTGTCCCTGGTTTTTTAATAGGGCGCTGTCCCTAGTTTACGCGGCGTAGGCGAGGAGGGCGAGGAGGATGAACTGGGTGTCTATCAGGGTTTCGGCGGTGATGCGCTCGGGGATCTTGCCGAGGAAGAAGAAGAGCAGGAGGCCCAGGTAGTAGAGCATGCCGGTGAGCAGGGCCGCGGCCAGGTCTGCCCGCCAGCCGGAGCCTTTGAGCGTCACCAGCACGGCGGCCAGCAGCAGGAAGATGGAGAACAGCGTGAAATAGGTCAGGCGCGCGCCGGCGGCCTTGTAGAAATTCTCGCGGCCCACTATCATGTCGCTGTGGGCGTGGCTGATGCCGAACAGCACCGAGCGGATGAACACCAGCAGGAAGGCGAAGAAGGCCGCCAGCTGGGTGGAATCGCTCAGCCCGCCCTTGTACCACAGGCCCGGCGCGTAGGCGCACATGAAGGCCCAGCCCAGGGCGGTGACCAGGTCCTTGGAAGCGGGGAAATTGCCGAATTTTTCCAGGCCGAGCGGCAGCTTGTAGGGGTAGAGCATGCCCACGCCCCAGAAGAAGGCGGCGGCCAGGAACACTTTCCAGCCCAGCGCGGCCGACAGGAAGATGGCCAGCGCGCCGCAGCCCAGCGCGGCGAAGCGGGACTGGGCGCGGTATTTCACGAACAGCAGGCGGCGGGCCCGGTCGGGGGCGGCGGCGCCTTTCTCGGCGGAGCGGTTGGCCATGTGCAGGCTGAAGGCGAACAGCCCCGCCATCAGCAGCAGGTTGACCGACACCGGCGCGCCCAGCAGCTTCAGGCTGACATAGGTGAGCGCGGTGGCGGCCAGGGCCGTGTACAGCGAGCCGGTGATAAAAAGTTTCCAGGCGAAGGAGAGGGCCTCGGCCAGCGGGTGCTCGCGGCGGCCGGTCAGTTCGCGCGCGCGGTCCAGAACCTTGTCGGTCATCCAGGTGGGGGTGGAGGCGCCTGCGGTGATGAAGATGCTGGAGGCGTCCTTGAAAATTTCCGGGGTCAGCTCGTCCTCTTTCTCTATGTGCACGGCTTTTTTCGCCAGCCGTTCGCAGATCTGGAACAGCCGCGCCGTGTTGGCCGAGTTCTTGCCGCCCACCACTATAACCAGGTCGGCGTCCCTGGAAAATTCCACCGTCTCGGTCTGGCGCTGCTTGGTGGGATTGCAGACGGTGTCCGAGACGTTCAACTCGGCGGCCACGGCCCGCGCGGCGGCGGCCGCGGCCTGAAAAACTTCGGGCTCCTGCGTGGTCTGCGCCACTATATTGGCCTTGTCCAGGCGGGGGAGTTTTTTAACCTCCTCGGGCCCGCTCACCACGTAGCCGCGCCCGGCGGTGTAGCCCATCAGCCCCAGCACCTCGGCGTGGTCGCTGTCGCCCACGATGATAGTGGCGTAGCCCTTCTCCGCGTGGACGCGGATATTCTCCTGCACGCGCTTTACCAGCGGGCAGGTGGCGTCCACCACCTCCAGGTCCAGGGCGCGGATGCGGGCCTCTTCCTCGGGCGGTATGCCGTGGGCGCGTATCACCAAAATGGCGCCTTTCTCTTTAATTTCCGCCGCGGATTTTACGGCCAGGATATTCTTTTCCCTGAGGGTCTCTATGACCTGCTTATTGTGTATGAGGGGGCCCAGCGTATAAATTGTTTTCTGGCGCTGGGCGGAGAGCTCCAGCACTTTGTCTATGGCGTTCTTCACGCCGGGGCAGAACCCCGCGCTCCTGGCTACCGTGATCTGTATGCGCTCCGACATGGCTAAATTTTAACATTTATGGCCGCGGGCTTTATGTTTAGTAGAATTAGGGGATGGAAGGCAGGTTCAAACTAGTGGCCCCGTTCAAGCCGGCCGGCGACCAGCCGGGGGCCATAGACGCGCTCTGCAAAGGGGTGCTGGCCGGCAAGGCCAACCAGACCCTGCTGGGCGTGACCGGTTCCGGCAAGACCTTCGCCGTGGCCGCCGCCATAGAGCGCCTGCAGCGCCCGGCCCTGGTGATCTCGCCCAACAAGGTGCTGGCGGCCCAGCTCTACGGCGAGTTCAAGACCTTTTTCCCCGAGAACGCGGTGGAATACTTCGTCTCCTATTACGACTACTACCAGCCCGAGGCGTACATCCCGTCCACCGACACCTACATCGAGAAAGACTCGTCTATCAACGACCATATCGACAAGCTGCGGCTGAAGGCCACGGCCTCCATCCTGACGCGGCCGGACACGCTGGTGGTGGCCTCGGTCTCCTGCATCTATAATATCGGCTCGCCGGAGAATTTCTCCGAGTTCTGTCTGACCATCAAGAAAGGCCAGCGGGCCGACCGCAAGGAATTCACCCGCGCCCTGGTGGACATCCATTACGAGCGCAACGAGATGGAGTTCAGGCGCGGCTGTTTCCGCCTGCGCGGGGCCAACCTGGACATCTTTCCCGGCGACGGCGAGACGGCCTGGCGCGTGGCGCTGGGCGACGTGGTGGAGGCCATAAAGGAGATAGACCCGCTGACCGGCAATACCCTCGGGGAGCTGGGCGAGATCACGGTGTTCCCGGCCAAGCATTTCGTCACCGGCGACGCCGAAATAGAGACGGCCGCCGCCAACATAGAGGCCGAGCTGGCCGAGCGCCTGGCCGTGCTGAAAGGCGAAGGCAAGCCGCTGGAGGCCGAGCGGCTGAGCCAGCGGGTGCGCTACGACCTGGAGATGATACGCCAGACCGGTTTCTGCTCGGGCATCGAGAACTATTCCCGCCACCTGGCCGGCCGCCCCGCCGGCAGCAGGCCGGACTGCCTGTTCGACTATTACAAGAAAGGCTTCCTGCTCTTCATCGACGAGTCGCACGTGACGCTGCCGCAGATCCGCGGCATGTACGCCGGCGACCGCGCGCGCAAGCAGACGCTGGTGGACTTCGGTTTCCGCCTGCCGTCGGCGCTCGACAACCGGCCGCTCAAGTTCGACGAGTTCGAGGCGCTGCGGCCCGCTACGGTGTTCGTCTCCGCCACGCCTGGCCCTTACGAGCTGGCCAATTGCGCCAAAGCCGACATCGTGGACCTCATCATCCGCCCGACCGGCCTGGTGGACCCCGTGATAAGGATACTGCCGGTGACGGGCCAGATCAAGGCGCTGACGGCGGAAATAGAGAAGCGCGCCGCCAAGAGCGAGCGCACCCTGGTGCTGACGCTCACCAAGAAGACCGCCGAGGACCTGAGCGAGTATTTGAAGGAAAAGGGCCTCAAGGCGCGCTACATGCATTCGGACATGGACACGCTGGAACGGCTGGACATACTTTCGGCCTTCCGCAAGGGCGAGTTCGACGCGCTCGTCGGCATCAACTTGCTGCGCGAAGGCCTGGACATCCCCGAGGTGACCCTGGTGGCCATCCTCAACGCCGACAATGAGGGCTTCCTCCGAAGCGAGACCACCCTGATACAGATCTCCGGCCGCGCCGCCCGCAACCTGTGCGGCGAGGTCATCCTTTTTGCCGACCGCATGACGGGCAGCATGGAGCGGGCCATAGCCGAAATGAAGCGCCGCCGCGACCGGCAGACGGCCTATAACAAGCAGCACGGCATAGAGCCCAAGACCATCATTAAAAAATTCGTGGAATTCGAGGAGCTGCGCACGCAGGCCAAGCGGCAGGGCCTCAACGTCGCGGAGCCGCTGCCGGTGGGCCTGCCCAAGGCCGGCGTCAAGGCGATGGCCGGCGAGATAGAGAGCCGCATGCGCGAAGCCGCCGAAAACCTTAACTTCGAGCTGGCCGCCGAATTGCGCGACCGCCTCTACGAGATCCGCGAAATGGCCGGCGTAAAGGCGAAAGCCCCGCGGCGGAAAAAGTAGTTTCGTTGAAAATCCAGTAAAACGGCAACCGCCGCCGCTCTCCTCTTGATCAAGTTCCGCGTCAATGACTGCAATTAAGTTGTGTGTCACTGTAATTAGCCCCCGGAAGAACGGCACGGGAGGGGGTGTAAATGGTAAAATTTAAGGGTGAAAGAATTTGACGCTGTCATTAAGGCCGCGCTGAAGGAAGATATCGGGACCGGCGACGTAACTACCCGGTTCTTTGTGCCTCTGGGCACCCGTTTCTACGGTGAAATGCGGGCCAAGGACGCCGGCGTATTCTGCGGCGGCGAGGTTGCCAAGCGGATTTTCGCCCTGGCCGCTCCCGGTTCCCGAGTCAAATTAACGAAAAAAGACGGCGCCCGCATAAAGCACGGGGATGTGCTGATGAAGGTTGAGGGCCCCGCCTCCATACTTACGGCCGAGCGCACCGCCCTCAATTTCATGCAGCACATGAGCGGCGTGGCCACCAAGGCCGCCCTGTTCGCCGCCGCGCTGAAAGGCTCCCGCACCAAAATTTACGACACGCGCAAGACGCTGCCCGGCCTGCGCCTGGTGGAGAAATACGCCGTCCGCTGCGGCGGCGGCAGGAACCACCGCCTGGGCCTCTACGACATGGCCATGATAAAGGATAACCACGTGGCCTTCGCCGGCAACAGCGCGAGCGTGCTGGGGGCCCGCATGGCCGCCATGCGCAAGGCGCGTCCCGGGCTCAAGATAGAATTGGAAGTGGACACGCTGGCCCAGCTTAAAGCTTTCCTGCCCCTGGGCGCCGACGTGGTCATGCTGGACAACATGAGCTACGCCGACATGCGGGCGGCCATAGCGCTGATCCGCTCTTATAAAGGCCGGCGGCCCGAAGTGGAAATTTCCGGCGGCGTGGACCTGAAGATGGCCGCGCGTTACGCCAGGCTCGGGGCCGACCGCATCTCTGTCGGTTCCATCACCAGCGGCGCCCGGCCGCTGGACATCTCTTTCGAAGCGAGGACAAAATGAAAAACACCGTTTTAGATCTGGATACCCTGCCCGGCGTGGCCAAGATAGTCTGCCTGGAGGACGTGGAGTCCACGCAGGCCGTGGGCCGCGAGCTGGCGCTGGAAGGCGCCGCCGAAAAGACGCTGATACTGGCCGAGACCCAGACGGCCGGCAAAGGCCGCCTGGGCCGCGAGTGGGAGAGCGCCAGGGGCGGGCTGTACATGACGCTGCTGCTCAAGCCCGAGACCGGCGTGAAATTCCTGCCGCACCTCAGCGTGCTCAGCGGCGAGGCCGTGGCCGAGACGCTCACCGAGGTCTACGGCATTAGGACCCGCATCAAGAAGCCCAACGACGTTTACGCCTGGCACCCGCGCCGCAAGAAGTGGCTGAAGATCTCCGGCATACTCACCGAGTCCTCCTCCATCAACAAGGACGCCAACTGGCTGCTGCTGGGCGTGGGCGTGAACCTGAACAATACCCCCAAGCTCGACACCGCCGTCAGCGTTAAGAGCATCACCGGCAAAGAGGTCTGCCGCGAGGAGTTCCTGGAGGCTTTCTTCAGGAATTTCTGGACGGAGTATTCGGCCTGGGAGTACGGCAGCCAGGCCAAGTCGTGAGCGCCGGGCGAATTAAAGCGACAGCCCTGGCCTGCGGCGCCACGGCGGCCGGCATTGTGCGCGCCGCCGACCTGGCCGAATTCAAAAGATATTCCGAAGCCGTCACCATGATCCCCGACGGCCTGGCCTACCTCAAGCGGGACCCCCTCGTAAGGAAAAGCGTGAAGAAATGGTACGGCCCCGCGCGGTCGGTGCTGGTCTGCGCCTTCCGCTACTGGACGCCCGACATGGACTACCGGGCCGCGCTGGCGGCCGCCGGCGAACCCGCCGCTTACCTCCAGCGCACCGGCCGCAAGGCCTGCCAGGCCGAACTGGTGGCCGCCCCCGGCGCCAAGATCTCCCGCTACGCCCTGGGCCGCGACTACCATCTTACGGTGAAAGAAAAACTCACCACCATGCTGGAGACGATAAAGCTGGAATTCCCCGGGACCGAAGGCAAGACTTTCTGCGACACCTCCCCGGTGATGGAGAAGGAACTGGGCCGGCTGGCCGGCCTGGGTTTCCGCGGCAAGAACACCCTGCTGCTCTCGCGCAGGCTGGGCAGCTACTTTTTCCTGGGCGGCATCGCCCTCAGCCTGGACCTGCAGCCCGACGCCCCGCAGGACGACTCCTGCGGCGCCTGCGACCAGTGCGTGAAGGCCTGCCCCACCAAGGCCCTCAAGGACGGCCGGCTGGACGCGGCGCGCTGCCTGTCCTACTGGACCACCCAGGCCAAGTGGCGCATCCCCGGCGAGGCGGCGCAGCGCCGCCAGGACTGGGCCTACGGCTGCGACCTCTGCCAGGAGGCCTGCCCCCAAAACAAAGCCCCCGGGCAAATCGCCCCGGGCTTCGAACCCATTAAAGGGGACGTTGTTAACTAAAGGAATATTTATCCACAGGCCGGAGACGTTTTGTTAATAAATAGTCCAATAGTCAAGAACGTCCCCTCCAAATAAAAAAGGGAAGCGCGCGCTTCCCTTTTTTTATGCCTTGGCGGCTGTTACTGCTTTTTCGCCAGGCCGTTCTTCACGGCTTCCATCAGGTCGTCGGTATTGAAAGGCTTGGTGAGGAAAGCGGCCACCTGCGAGAAGCGCTGGAACATGGTGCGGGAGGGTTCCAGGGCGGACAACACTATTATGGGCATTTTGCCCAGGGCTTCGTCCTCGGAGATCTGGGTGGCCAGCGAATAGCCGTCTATGCCGGGCAGCATCACGTCCAGCACCAGCAGGTCGGGCTGGTAGGAGCGCAGCACGTCCATCACTTCGCGGCCGTTGTCGCAGACCTTAATCTGGTGGCCCAGCGACTCGAGGGTGTACTGCACCAGGCTCGAGATCTCAGGGTCGTCGTCGACTACAAGAATTTTGTTCCCCATATAGGTAAATTTAACACATTCCCCGTTATTTGTAAAGCCGGTACTTCGAGGCCGCCTCGCGGAAGCCCTTGTTGTCCTTTTGGAAAGCTTCTATTATTTTTGCCGGCTTTTTGCCTTTGCCCAGCAGGTCGTAGAGGTGCGAGGAGCCGGTCATCTTGCGGATCTCCGCTTCTTTGAGCCTGAAGTCCTTGCCGTTGTATTTTTTCAGCCAGTAGGAGGCGTGCGTGAACACTTCCAGCGCGTCCACGGCGGCCCTGTCGGTGACTTCTATTTTTACGCCGGGAGAGGCCTTGCCCTCGTACATGTCCTTGGCGGGGGTGAGCGTGAGCATAGAGAACTTTACGCCGCGCAGGCCGGCCCTGTTGAGCTTTTTGGCTATTTTCTCAGCCTTCATCCAGGGCGCGCCGAACCATTCGAATGGTATATCCGTGCCGCGGCCTACCGAAACATTGCTGGCCTCGAAGCAGCCCAGGCCCGGGTACAAGACCTCGGCGTCCACCGTGCGTATATTGGGCGAGGGATTGGTCCAGGGCAGGCCGGTGGCGTCGAAGAACATCCGGCGGTTCCAGCCTTCCAGCTTTACCACGCTCAGGTCCAGGGCCAGTTTGAGATTGTCCCTGTGGAACATAGCCATCTCGCCGGCGGTGAAGCCGTGGCGGGTGGGCACGGGAAAATAGGCGGTAAAGGCGCTGATATCGGACGCCAGTACGGGCCCCTCTACTTTGCCGCCTATGGGGTTGGGGCGGTCCAGCACCATGAAGGGAAGGCCGGCCTTGGCCGCCTCTTCCATGGCGTAGCCCATGGTGGTGAGGTAGGTGTAGAAGCGCGCGCCGATGTCCTGTATGTCGAATACCAGCACGTCCAGGTCCTTGAGCATTTCTGGGGCGGGGCGCTGCTTGCCCTTGCCGTACAGACTGTA
Organism: Elusimicrobiales bacterium; assembly: GCA_050174915.1. Classification (GTDB taxonomy): domain Bacteria; phylum Elusimicrobiota; class Elusimicrobia; order Elusimicrobiales; family UBA9959; genus UBA9959. Next base: position 510,025 of record JBFXJL010000002.1, read on the forward strand.
CACGGGCACGCCGGTGGCCGGGTCGGTGGAGCTCTCTATGTAGACGCCGCCTTCCTCGGTGCCGCGAAAGCCATGCTCAGGAGAGAAGATGGCGGCCAGCCTTACGCCGGGGGCGGCGTGCAGCACGTCCACCGCGTTGGCGCCGGCCCGGTTTACCGAGGTGTGGTTGGTGATCAGGCCCACGCGCTTGCCCTGCAATTGGGCGAAGCCGTCGCGCTGCAGCACGTCCAGGCCGCTCAGGGTCTGCGCGGAGCAGACTCCGGAAGATAGCATTAACGTCAAAAGGGTAGCGGCTGCCTTTTTCATTTGGCCTCCTTGAGCAGCAGCAGGTGCAGAGTGCCGGCGTCCCACAGCTTGAAGGCGAAGGTGCGGGCCTTGTTGCCGGCGCCGGCGAAGAAGTCCACGCGGCCGGGGCCCTTTATGGCGCCGCCGGTGTCCTGGCAGAACACGAAGCGGCTGTCCTGCTTGCGGCCCAGCAAATTGCCGGCCTGGTCCACGTCGGGGGTTTCCACCCGCATATAGGCGATGGCGCCCATGGGCACCAGATTGTTGTCCATGGCTATGGAGCGCCAGCCGGTCAGCGGCAGGCCGTAGGTGCCGTCCGGGCCGGTCTCGGGGTCTATGTCGGTATTGAGCTTGAAGAAGGTGTAGCGGCGGTTGGCCGTCATGATGGCCCGCTCTTTGTCGGGGTTGTCGAGCAGGTACTGCTTGCCCTTCTCATGGCTGATGCCCTCGCGCGGCATGGCGCCGCTCTCTACCAGGGCGGACAGCCAGCCTTTGAATTTCAGGCTGTTGGTGGCGGCGAAATTGGCTTTTATGACTTTCCCGGAGGGCAGCTGCAGGCGGCCGGAGCCCTCTATGTGCAGGTCCATGATGTCGGCGCGGTCCTTGAACCAGGCCAGTTCCAGGCCTTTGCCGTCCAGGGCGCCCTGGAAGTCTATCTGGTCCCGGTCCAGGTAGGGGACCAGGGTGTTGCCTTTCAGGAGGCCGGTGAGTTTCTCGCCTTTGAACTTCTCGTTGAAGTCCTCGAGGTTGATGGAGACCATGTCGGCCGGCTTGGCGTAGATGGGGTATTTGTACTCGGCGGTTTTCTGCAGGCTGGCCTCCAGGGTGGGCTCGTAATAGGAGGAGAAGACCACGGTGCCGGTGGAATCGCGCCCGGCCATCTGGTAGATGTCGAAGCGCTCCTTGATAAGGCGGTCCAGGTCGGCCGCGGTGGGGGAGGACTGCAGTATCTTTATGAATTCTTCATTGGCGGCGTTCAGTTCCGCGCGGGTCACCTTGCGGCTGCCGAAGGTGTAGGCGGTGCCGGGGGTGGTATTGCGCAGGAAGTACTCCCGGTTGAGCAGGGCGGCCTTGAGCAGGGGGCCGGCTTCGTCCTGGTCGGCGAAGACCGGCAGGGCCTCCGGGGCGGGGGAGAACATGACCAGCGGCTCGGCCGGCTTTACCGGGGGAACTCCGGCCTCGGTAGGGGGCGGGCAGGGGGGGCAGGCGGGGCAACCGGCGGTTTTCACCCGGCCGGTGGCGCAGCCGGCCAGCGCCAGGGACAGTATGACTAAGGTTACATTCTTCATGGTGGGCCTCCCGGCCTTAAAATCCCCTCCTGCCCCGTTATTTTGGGGCCCGTCGGGGGTTTGCGGAGCGCCCCGCGGGGGCGGTGGCGCCAAGTGACCGATATCAAACTTGACCGCGGTTACAAAAGGCCGTTTTTCATTGGAGAAACGGCCCCCGCGATTTTTTTATTATCCCATAAAAGTTTCATTGACACAAGGAGGATTTTCTACTAGACTTCCCTTATGAGGAACAATATTCTTTCGTTATTTCTATTAATAGCGCTGCCCGGGGGGGCTTTTGCCGCTGAGGCCAAGATCCTTTCCATGAATGGCGCCGTGGAGGTCCGGCCGACCCGTGAGGGCCAGTGGACTTCCGCTTCAGAAAATATGGAGATAGCCGAGGGCGGAGGCATACGCACCGGGGCCGAAGGCGGCGCCGTGGTGCTGATGCCCAACAAGACCAAGGTCTGGCTCAAAGAGGGCACCGCCCTGGAGATAGAGCAGCGCCAGACGCTGGCCAGCCGGCTGGCCCTGGTGTTCGGCAAGATCAAGGTGCGCGTGCCGCACCTGATGCGCAAGGAAAAATTCGAGGTGCGCACCCCGGCCGCCGTCTGCGCCGTGCGCGGCACCGAATTCACCATGGGCACCACCGAGGACGGCAAGACCGACGTGCAGGTGCTCTTCGGCGAGGTGAAGTTCAAGTTCACCGTGCCGCAGGCCAAGGGCCGCTCCGAGTTCAATATCCCGCAGGGCCAGGGCCTCGCGAGCCCCGAAGAGGGCAAGCCCGCCAAGCCCGTGCTGCTGACCGCCAAGCAGGAGCGCGCCGCCCTTGAGAGCTGGAACCCCGGCCTCACCGCCGAGCAGCGCCAGGAGGGCCTGATACAGAAAGAGAACGACAGGGCCCAGATAAAGGACTTCGCCCGCGCCACCGCCAACGCCGAGGGCGCCGTAAAGAATTTCCTCAACGTGGCCAAGGAGAGCGACCTGGAAGCGGGCCGCACCCTGCGCGACGTGCACGGCAATTTGGTGCGCGTGGACCAGCGCCTGATGCGCCCCAATGCGGACGAAATACAGTTCTTTAACCTCGTTAAGCGGCCGGTTTATAACTACACCAAAAATTCCGGCGCAGCGGGTTTCATATATAACGGAGCTCAGGGGGTAGTTGATCGTCTTGACTACATGCAGATGACGATGAACTTCAACAAAGACCTGCCCCAGCGCATAGAGGAATGGCCTTCGTTCTTCGACAGCAACTCCATAGACCCCGACTGGGCCTCCTTCGTTGTGGCCAACCGCACCAATGCTAGCGAGATCTTCTTCGTGGCCGATAATTACAAATTCGACCCCAGCCGTGATAATGGGAACGGAGAACTGGTAAGCAATCCGTGGACCATCGGTATTCCCACCACCGCGGACTCGCCCGATGACCGCAAGGTGATAGTCACCGGCGTGCTGACCGGCGCTACCGCCGTGGACGGACTTAACAAGATATCCAGGCTACAGATAGCTGACGCGGGTTCCGGAGCTCTAAACTATACTGACGCAAACGGCACTCCTACCACCGCGGTAAACGCGGCGGGCAACGTGGTCTGGGCTATAAAGACGGCCGCTGCCGTTTCCTACGAGGCAAAAGAGACCGGGGATAACGTTGGTCTCTGGCAGTATCAGGCCGATATGTTCGACGTAGGCAACGCCGGCACGGACTTCCTGTGGCTTGCCAAGGAAAACTATGTGATAGATAACGGCGGCGGGGTCAGGAACGTGAATGACTTTACGAATTCCTCTACCGACCCGTTCAGCCTGCTCAAAGACAGCGCCGTACAGAGCATCATGTACGTCAAGCAGTCCAACAGCACGACTCCTGGTGCAATAACCAGCAGCGCGCTTGCGAAAGCTGCCGTAAGCGACACGGACTACTTCAATTATGCCGGCACAGGGACAAATATAGACGTAGTCTTTATACCGGACCTGATGGTGGCCGCGGTACAGCGCATGCTGCCTGCCATAACCAATCTCGGGGAATAACAGGGGAATAAACGATGAAAAGGCTGATCTTAATCCTTTTGGGGCTCTTCTTGGTTAAAAGCCCCGCCTTTGCCAGCATAGACTGGGAATCCAAGGGCATGCAGATGGTAGGCGAAATAGTGGCCAACCCGGCCGGCTTCTTCTACGACTTCCAGCAGGACCTGGAAGCCACCACCCCGCTGCCGCCCGGCAAGCGGTTCGGCATACAGACCTCCTTGTTCCCCACCACCATACCGATGACTTACGCCAATGTCTCGGCTAAGGTGCGGCTGCACGGCGAGGGCCGCATAGCCCCCGGCGTGCCGCAGCTCGACCTCATCGGCGGCTACTGGGACATGCTGGCGGCCAAGCTGGCCACCAAGGACTCGGAGACCGTGGATAGCGCAGAATTCGGCGGCTACTATGCCGGCGCCATCATGAGCGCCTCGGTCAGCCCGCGCGTGCGCACGTTCTGGGGCTACAAGCACAGCGTGCTCAAGGCCAAGCTGGACTTCAAAGCCGGCGAGGAGCCCGAACTGCTGGGCACCACGGTGAACAGTTTCGACACCGGCTTCAAGGACGACTTCTTTGTGGCCGGCATAGAGACGCCCAAAGGCATAGGCAAGCTTTGGAGCATACAGCTTAATTACGGCCTCAAGACGCAGACCTTCTCGAGCAAGGTGAGTTGGTACGGCAAGTACTTCGAGCTGGGCCTGAACATCTTCCCGGAGGGCGTGCTGGTGTTCCACCCCGTCTGGAACTTCCATCTTAATTTCTAACGGATAAAATGATGAAAAAATTAATCTTAAGCGCAGTTCTGACCGCCGGTCTGTCCGGCGGGGCCTGGGCGGCCGTGGCGGAGGATTCCAAAGTCTTCACGCCGTTCTTCGACATGACCCTCTCCGAGGCGGCTTTCCTGCCTTCGGAGGGCAATATCTTCAGCGGCGGCAATATCAACACGCAGGTGGGCCTGCTGGCCAATGTGTCGCAGAAGGACCAGCTGTTCGGCCTGTACAACTTCGGCTATATCGGCCAGAGCTTCACGCCGCAGGACTCGAAGCAGTTCACCGACCGCTCCATGGCCCACGGCTTCAACCTGGAGTACCGCCGCACGCTGGGTGAGAAATTCCGGCTGCGCCCCGGCGTGTCCCTTACCAAGGAATACCGCCGCAGCGGCGCCAACGAGGCCTGGGAGACCGGCCTGTACAACATGGACTCGGTGGGCGGCCAGCTGGCCGCCGACTATACCTTTGACCGGGAGCGCAACGGCTACGTGACGCTGCAGTACCTGTACCGCAAGGTGGAGTTCCCGAACTATACCGACCTGCTGGCGGAGTTCCAGAGCGCCGGCAGCCAGGGCAATATCGACGGCGGCCTGAACGACCAGACCATGAGCCAGGTCAGCCTGCGCCCGGCCTGGAACAAGTTCTTCGGCGGCGTCACCTACACCATGCAGAACTACAAGAACCAGAAGGTCGTGGAGCTGACCGGCGTGTACGGCGACACCAAGCAGGAAGACACCGACACCATGCTGGACTTCGGCTTCCACCACCGCCTGTGGATCTTCGAGATGTATCCCATGGTGTCCTACACCATGCACAAGTCCAACCAGAACTTCATGAAGTATAAGTTCCTGGGCGACACCAACCCGGAGTTCTCCCCGGACTACTACAACTTCACCGAGCTCAACCTCAGCGTGCCGGTGGACCTCAATATCACCAGCAAGTGGGCCATAGGCGGTTCGCTGAACCTGACCCGCCGCGCCTACGACGATCGCTTCGCCCGCGACTCGAATAACGACTTCACCTCCGAGAAACAGGTGAACAATATGACCACGCTCACCGGCTCCATCCGCAAGCGCATCAACGAAGTGGCCATGGTGCGGCTGTTCGGCTCGATGATAGTGGCCAGCTCCAACAGCAAGTTCGAAAAGTACATGCCGTATAACTATACCGGCAACAGCTTCGGCATAGCCTACAGCCTGTCTTACTAAGACGGCTGCGGCTGGGGAAGGCCCGGAGAGTCCCGGGCCTTCTCATTTCTGTAACATGGGTGTACTATAATTATACTGTGGCTATGAGACCTGTTTCCTTTGCCCCGCTGCTTGCCGGCGCCCTCTGCCTGGCGGCCGGTTTTGCCGCGGCCGCCGGCCCCGGCACTACCGCGGCAAACTTCCTTAAGATCCCCGTGGGCGCGCGCGAGACGGCCCTGGGCGGGGCCCTGACCGCCGCCGCCGCCGGCCCGGCCGCTTTGTTCTATAATCCGGCCGGCCTGGGCTCGCTGACCGCCGCTGAAGTCTCCTACTCCTACAACAACTATTTCTCCGGCCTCTCGCAGCAATGGCTGGCCGCGGCCCTGCCGCTGGGGCCCGGCGGTTTGGGGCTGGGCCTTAACTATTTCGCGGTGAAGTCCTTTGCCGCCTACGACGCCTCGGGGGCGGGCATCGGTTCGGTGTCGGCTTACGACGCGGCGGCCTACCTGGGCTACGGCGCGGGCCTGCGCACCGGCCTGGCCTTGCTGCCGGACATCCGGATAGGCGCGGCCGTGAAATACCTGCGTGGCCGGCTGGACGACGCCACCGCCTCCGGCTACGGCGCCGACGCCGGAGTGGCGCTGCTGCCCGCATTGCGCGGCCTCAGCCTGGGCCTGGGCGTGGAAAATCTGCTGGGGAGCCGGATGGAATATATCGATTCGGGCGCGCGGCCTGCCCGCAAGTTAAAAGCCGGCGCCGCTTACCTGGTGCGCGGCCTGCCGATCACTGCCCTGCTCACGGCCGACTTCAATTTCCCGGAGGACGGCGCCAGTTACCTTTCGGCCGGCATAGAGAATACGCTGTACGGAGCGCTGGCCCTGCGGGCCGGCTACACCGCCGCCGGCGACGTTTCCAACGGCATCACCTTCGGCCTGGGCCTGGCCCTGCCGCGGCGCTACGCCGGCGACCTCAGCCTGGATTACTCCTACGGCGCCACCTACGACCTGGGGAATGTGCATAAATTCGGTCTCTCGTATAAGTTCGCGCCCCCCGCGGCCAAAAAAGCCGGGGCCCCCGCCAGCCAGGCCGCTGTAGCCGCCGTCTTGGCGGTGGCGACCGCGCCCGCCGCCGCTCCCGATTTCAACCTAAGCCTGGAAGACCTGTATGGGGCCGACCCCGCCGCCGCCCTCGCGGCGGCGGAGGCTATTGCCAACGAACCCCGGGCCATGGAGCACTTTTCCGCCCTGCTCTCCTCAGGCAAGACGGAGTGGCGGCAGACGGCCGTGGCCGGCCTGGCCCGCAGCAGCGACCCCCGCGCCCCCGCCGAGCTGATCAAGGCTCTGGGCGACTCCGAGCCAGAAGTTCGGGCCGCGGCGGCCCGGGCGCTGGACGGGCGCGGCGGCGCAGCCGCGGCCGAACGCCTGCAGGAGCTGCTGCGCCAGGAAGAGGACGAAACGGTAAAGAACGCTTTTATACAGGCGCTGGGTAAGGCGGGCGGCTTATGACACTGAAGAGAATGTGCTTTTGCCTGCTGACAGCCGCCCTGGCTGCGGCCCTGCCGCCCGGCCTGAGCGCTTCGGCCATGAGCGGCGGCACCTTCTCCGTGCCGCTGGTCTTCTCGGTTTCAGGCGGCGCCCCGGCCGCGGGCGGGGCCTTTTCGCTTTCGGCCGTAAGCATGGGCGGGCCCGTCGCCCCTTCTGCCGCCCTCACCGGCGGCGCTTTCAGCCTGGCCGCCGGCGGCGCTCCGGCCGTGGTCATTATAGAGGCCGCCAACGCCAGCCTGGGGGCGGCGCACTGCTACCCGGTGCCCTTCAAGCCTTCGGCCGGCCATACGCGCATAACTTTTACCGGCCTCACCCGCCAGGCGCGGGTGCGCGTCTATACGGTGAGCGGTGAACTGGTGCGCACGCTGGACAAGAACGACGGCGGCGAGACCCTGGACTGGGACGTGCGCAACGCCCGGGGGCAGAACGTGGCCAGCGGCGTCTATGTCTTTACGGTCAAGAGCGGCGGCGAGACCGCCACCGGCAAATTGATGGTGATCTGGTGATCCTATGGAGAGACTTATGAAAATTAAAGCCCTTTATCTCGCGCTGGCCTGCGCCGCGCTGCTGCCCTTTATCCCCTCCGAACTGAGCGCCGGAGCGCCGCTGAAGATCAGTTTTCAAGGCCGCCTGGACGAGGGCGGGGTGCCGGCCGAAGGCGCCAAGAATTTCGTCTTCACTCTCCACGACGCGGTTTCCGGGGGTAACCTGGTGTGGACAGGCGATTCGCAGGCGGTAACGCTGGCTAACGGCGTATTTAACGCCACCCTCTCGGGCGGCACTCCCGCCCTGTCCAGTGCCGCTTTCTCCGGGGCGCGCTACATAGAGATAACCGTGGACGGCGTGCCGCTCTTGCCGCGCCAGGAGATGGTTTCGGCCCCCTACGCCCTGGTGGCGCAGTCGTTGGTCTCCTCGCAGACTTTTACCGGGGTCAATACTTTCACTTCCAGTGCTGCTTTTACCGCCCAGTACGCCTCCGACCCCGGGGTAAGGATCTCCTCCGGCCTGGTGGTGGCCGCCGGCCGCACCGGCATCGGCACGGCCTCGCCTAATTCCGTCCTGAGTGTCAACGGGGCCATGTCGCTGCCTGTAAGGATCGTAACTTCAGACTACGCGATAACGGACCAGGACAGCACCATCCTGGTGGACGCTTCGGGGGGGAACGTGAATGTAGTCCTGCCGCCGGCCGCTGGCGTAACCGGCCGGGTTTATACGGTAAAGCGTATAGACCAAGACCCGTTAATGACTACCGTTACTTTAGGCGCCTATGGCTGGGATATTCCCTTGACCGAGACCATAGAGGGAAACGACAATATGGACCTGAGCGGCCAATTCCAGTACGCCACGGTGCAGAGCGGCGGAATGCTGGACTATGACGGTGACGCTACCGCGACTCCCACGTGGGTGATACTGGCCAATAATTAAGTGTCGCGATCCACGGCAGAGCGGGCCCGGGCAGACACCCGGGCCCTTTTATTTATATAATTGTCTTTCTAGCGTTCCCGCCAGGCAGGCTGGAGCGGCCGATTTTGTATTACTCACCCAAGGGGAACTCTTAAATGTACCTCAAAGCGCTTGAAATTTACGGTTTCAAATCTTTCGCCAACAAGGTGAAGATGCCGCTCAAACCCGGCATAACCTGCATAGTCGGCCCCAACGGCTGCGGCAAGTCCAACGTGGTGGACGCCCTGAAATGGTGCATAGGCGAAATGAGCTGGAAGTCGCTGCGCATGCCGTCCATGATGGACGTCATCTTCGCCGGCACCACCAAGCGCCAGCAGCTGAACATGGGCGAAGTCTCGATGACCTTCGACAACGACAGCCGCAAGCTGCCGCTCGATTTCAGCGAAGTCACCGTGACCCGCAAGATCTACCGCTCCGAAGAATCCGAGTATTTCATCAATAAAGTGCAGTGCCGCCTCAGGGACATCCGCGAGATGTTCCTCGACACCGGCATAGGCACGGACGGCTACGCCATCATAGACCAGGGCGAGGTGGAGACCGTGCTGAGCGCCACCGCCGAGCAGCGCCGCGAGCTGTTCGAAGAGGCCGCCGGCGTGAGCAAGTACAAGGCCAAGCGCGAGGAGGCCAGCCGCAAGCTCGAAAAGGTGGAGGCCGACCTGAACCGCCTGGCCGACAGCATGATCCTGCTCGACGAGCAGATCAAGAAGCTCGACAAGGAGGCCGCCAGGGCCCGCCTGCAGCAGAAGTACAAGGAAGAGCTGACCGGCGCCGAAGTGGCCCTGCTGCTCAAGGACGGGGACGCCTTCGCCGCCCGCAGCGCCGAGGCCGCCGCCCGCCTGGAGCCCGTCAAGAAAGAACTCGCCGAGATAGCCGTGGCCATCACCGGCCTGGAGGGCGAGATCGCCGCCCTCAACCTGACCCTCACCCAGAAAGTGGAAGAGCAGCGCGTGCTCAAAGAGGCCGTCACCAACGTCAAGATAGACAAGAACCAGGCCGAGGGCAAGATAGTGGGCGGGCAGGAGATGCTCGCCGAGATCGCCCGCAACCGGGCCCAGCTCGAGACCTCCGAGCGCCGCAACGCCGAACAGCTGGCCGCCATAGAGCCCCGCATGGCCGAGCTGAATGCCAGGCTTTCCTCCGACGAGGGCGGCCTGCCCGCCCTGCAGGCCGAGTGCGACGCCGCCGCGGCCGCGCTGGCCGAGGTCAGCACGCAGATGCAGGCCACGGACGCCGAGGTGGACAAGCTGGCCGCCGAGATGAACGCCGCCTACACCCGCGAGATGGAGATTTCCAGCAAGATCGCCGTCACCGGCTCCAACATCGGCCATTTCAACGACGCCAAGGCCGGTCTGGACAAGGACATAGCCGATATCAACGGCGCCGCTACTTACATCGGGGCCCGCATAGAAGAGCTCAAGGCCCGCTCCGCCGCCCTGACCGGCGAGCTGAACGCCGAAAAAGAGAAGGGCGCCGCCGCCGAAGCCCAGGCCGGCACCCTCTCCTCCCGCCTCGAAGAGATAGACGCCCGCCAGGCCAAGATCCGCGAAGAGAAGGCCTGGGACCAGAGCCGCCTCGAGGCCATCCTGGCCCAGGGCGAGCACGATTCCTACTGGGTGGGCATCAACGGCGTGCTGAACTCCGGCGTGGCCGGGGTGAAGGGCACGCTGCGCCACCTGCTGTCCATCCGCAAAGAGGACCGCATGGCCGTGGACGAGGCGCTGGGCCGCTTCCTGGATTCCATAGTCTGCGAGAACGAGGCCGCCGCGCAGGAGGCCATAGGCTACCTCAGGCATATCGGCAAGGGCCGCTGCCGCTTCCTTATCCTCGATAAGGCCCCGGCGCAGGGCGCGCAGGCCGAAGGCTGGACCGCCCCCGGCGCGCAGCGCGTGCTGGAGAAAATTTCCTGCGAGCCGCAGTACCTGCCGCTCGTGACCGCGCTGCTGGCCGGCGTGTACGCCTCCGGCGGCTCGGTGCACGGGCCGTTCTGGGTGACCGGCGGCGTGGACGAGATCGTCTCCAACGAGCCGTACTGGGAAGAGGCCGACGACCTGAAGGCCCAGATCGCCAAGTTCGACGAGGAAAACGCCGCCCTCGAGACCGAGAAGGTCTCGCTGTTGCCGCAGCTCGACGGCGCCCGCGCCGCGGCCGCCGCGGCCGGCGACAGGGCCGCCGCCCTGAACGTGGATTTTCACAAGAACGAGACCGAGGTCGCCGGCGCCGAGGACGACCTGCGCGTCAAGCGCGAGAGCCTGGCGCTGTCCCAGTCCGAGCTGGAGAAGGCCGAAGCCGGCATACGGCAGGCCGAGGCCGAGTTCGCCGCGCTGGTGGAGGACAAGGCCGCCGCCAACGCCGCCACCGAGTCCCGCCGGGCCGAGCAGGCCGCGCTGGGCGAAAAGAAGGACGCGCTGCACCAGGACTACGCCCACAAGAAAGAGGAGCTGGGCGCCCGCCGCGCCAACCTGGAAAATTACCGGGCTACCCTGGAGGCCCTCAAGAGCGAGCTCGCCCGCGCCGAGGGCGACCTGGCCGCGATCACCGAGGAACGCTCGCACTTCGAAGGCCGCCGGGCGGAGTACGCCGAACGCGAGGCCCGCTACAACGAGGAGATCTCCTCGTTCCGCGGCCGCCTGGCCGAGCTGATGCACGACCTGGCCGAGAAGGAGATCATCGACCGCGCCATGGAGGACGAGCTCAACGAGATGCGCGGCACGCTGGCCCGCCTGGGCGCCAACCTGCGCGACAACCGCGACGTGGCGCAGGAGAACGAGCGCGCCCGCTACCAGATCGAGACCGAGCTGGCCACCATAGCGGCCCGCGCCGAGGAAACGGCCCGCCGCATGGCCGAGGAATTCAACATCACTCCGGCCGAGGCCCGCGAGCGCTACGCCGGCATCGAGACGGACCACGAGCGCGTGCAGTTCCTGCGCCGCCGCATCGCCGAGATGGGCAACGTCAACATGACCGCCCCCGAGGAGTACGAGGCCCTGACGCAGCGCTATAACTTCATGAACTCCCAGGTGGAGGACCTTAACCGCGCCAAGGGCGACCTGCGCTCGGCGATCAACAAGATCAACGACACCACGCGCGAGAACTTCAAGCTCACCTTCGACAAGGTGCGCGGCTACTTCAAGGAACTCTACTCGCTGCTGTTCAACGGCGGCGAGGCCGACCTGGTGCTGACCATGCCGGACAACCTGCTGGAGACCGGCGTGGAGATCCTGGCCCACCCGCCCGGCAAGAAGCTGGTGAGCATCTCGCAGCTGTCCGGCGGCGAGAAGGCCCTGACCGCGCTGGCGCTGCTGTTCAGCTTCTTCCGCGTCAACCCGTCGCCGTTCTGCGTGATGGACGAGGCCGACGCCCCGCTGGACGAGGCCAATGTGGAGCGCTTCGTGCGCCTGATCAAGGAATTCTCGGCGACCACGCAGTTCATCGTGATCACGCACAACAAGCGCACGATGGAAGCGGCGGACACGCTTTACGGGGTGACCATGGAGGAGCTCGGCGTCAGCAAGCTCGTCAGCGTGGACCTCAAGCGGGCCGCCAATATGGTGACCAACGAAGAGCCGGTGGGGGTATAGGCTGAAATTGTGAGATACGGGGTTTTCTCCGACGTGCACGGGAACTACGTGGCCCTCAAGGCCGTGCTGGCCTTCCTGCGCGCCAACGGAGTGGAGAACTTCGTCTGCTGCGGGGACATCGTGGGCTACGGCCCCCAGCCGCTGGAATGCGCCCGGGAGCTGATGGCGCTGAAGAACCTGACGGCCGTGATGGGCAACCACGACGCGGCCGCCGTGGGCAGGATGGACGTGAAGTGGTTCAATCCCAACGCCGCCTGGGCCATAGATTTCGCCCGCAAGCAGCTGACCGGGGAGGCCCTGGACTTCATCGCCCGCCTGCCGGAGCGCGCCGATAACGCCGATTTTACCATGGTGCACGGCTCGCCGCGCAAGCCGCTGACCGAGTACCTGCTCAGCGAGGGCCAGTTCACAGACAACGCCAAGGGCTGGGAAACCTCACCCTGTTTTATAGGCCATAGCCACATGCCGCTCTATTTCCGGGAAGGCGAGGCCGGGATCCCCGAGACCGACTTCCTCAAGCCCGCGGTGAAGATCTTCGTGAAGGGGAAGGTGATGCTCAACCCCGGCTCCGTGGGCCAGCCGCGCGACGGCGACACCCGCGCCGCCTGCGGCATCTACGATTCGGATCGGAAGTGTTTCGAGCTGTTCAGGGTCTTTTACGACGTGGGAGCCGTCCAGAACCTGATGGCGGGGCTGAAGATGCCCTCGATACTCGCGGAGCGGCTCAGCTTCGGATTTTAATTATGCCCATGACCATACTGATAGTGGACGACGACAAGAACTTTATAGAGACGCTGGAGGACGGCCTCAAGCTCAAGAACGTGGAAGCCGTGGTGAAGGTGGCCAAGAGCGCCCGGGAGGCGCTGGACCAGCTGGCGGCCGTGGTGCCCTCGGTGATCATCCTCGACATCCAGCTGCCCGACATGCACGGCGTGGAGTTCCTGCGCCTGATCCGCGAATCGGCGCGGCTCAAGAAAGTGCCGGTGGTGTTCATCTCCGCCAAGTACACCGAGCCGGCGGACCGCTCGGAGGCGATGCTGGCCGGCGCCGGCGCCTTCTTCTCCAAGCCCATAGACATAGACGAGCTCTGGAAGGAGCTCAGCTACCTGCTCGGCCGCTCAGGCGGCGCCGGGCTTGACAATAAAAAGTAAGTCTTATACCATAAGGCTATCTTCTCTGCCGCCAGGGATTTCGGGAATAAAAAAAGCGAGGCCAAACATGTCAAACGAGATACAACTTACCGATGAGAATTTCGAACAGGAAGTGGTCAAGAGCGCGCAGCCCGTGCTCGTGGACTTCTGGGCACCCTGGTGCGGGCCCTGCCGCATGATCGGCCCCGTGATCGAGGAGCTGGCCAAGGAATACGCCGGCAAGGTGAAGGTCTGCAAGCTCAACACCGACGAGGCGCAGGACTCCGCCGCCAAGTATCAGATCTCGGCCATTCCCACCATCCTGCTCTTCAAGGGCGGCAAGGTGGTGCAGCAGCTCGTGGGCCTGCAGCCCAAGGAAGAGCTGAAGAAGCACCTCGACGAACTGCTCTGAGCCGTCCCCGCCGGCCCGCCGCCGTAAAAAGCGGCGGGTCGTTCCTCTCTCCCGGTCCCCTTTAATAATGTCCACCAAGCGCGTTTTCATCATAGACGCACACGCTTTCCTGCACAGGAGCTACCACGCCCTGCCCAAGTTTTCCACCTCGAAAGGGGAGGAGGTGGGGGCGCTCTACGGCTTCACGCGCGTGCTGCTTAAGATCCTGCGCGAGCGCAAGCCGGAGTATGTCGCGGTCTGCTTCGATTCCAAGGGGGGCACTTTCCGCGACGAGATGTTCACCGAGTACAAGGCCAACCGCAAGGAGACCGAGCCGGCCCTCGTCGGCCAGTTGAACACGGCGCGGGACCTGACGGCGGCGCTGGGCCTCAAGGGCGTCTACCTGAAGGGCTTCGAGGCCGACGACATTATCGCCACCCTGGCGCGCCGCGCCGCGGCGGCCGGCCTGGAGGCCGTGATAGTTTCCGGCGACAAGGACGCGGCCCAACTGGTGGGGGACAAGGTGAAGATGTGGGACGGCAGCTCCCCCGATTTCTCCGGCCCCGAGGCCGTGGAGAAGAAATACGGCCTGCCGCCCTCGCTGCTGCCCGACTATTTCGCCCTGACCGGCGACTCCTCCGACAACGTGCCCGGCGTGGCCGGCGTGGGCCCCAAGGGTGCGGTGAAACTTATTCAAACCTACGGTCCGCTGGAGAAGATATTGGCCGCCGCCATGGACCCGGTCCTCGCGGAGAAGGACAAGGCCCTGGCCAAAGTGGCCAGGGACATGGAGAACGCCCGGCTGTCCCGCCGCCTGGTCTCGCTGGCGGCCGACGCGCCGGTGGAGGAAGGGCTGGACATCTTCAAGCCCGCCGCTCCCGGCGGAGCGCTGCTGGCAGAGATGGCCCGCCGCCTGGAATTCAAAGAATTGCTGGCGCTGGCCGGCTCTGCCCCGGTCGAACAGCAGGCCGTGCCGCTGCCGCCCCTGCGCGCTCCCGAAGAAGTCTTGGCCGGCCTGAAGGGGGGCGCCGCTTTCGCCGCTTTTGCCGACGGCCTGGCCATAGGCAATAAGGACGGGGTCTGCGTGCTGCTCCCCGGCTTCTTCTCCCCGGAGCAGGCCGCCCTTGCGGTAAAACTCCTGGGGGATAAAGCGCTGCCAAAGATCACTTTCGGCCTGAAGAACGTATTGCGCCTGCTGGACCTGCCGCCCGGCTTCGTCCCCGAAAATTATTACGACGCCGACACGGCCGCCGCGCTGCTGACGGCCGGCACGCGCCGCACCGAATTGCCTCAGCAGCTCTTCGAGCGCCTCGGCCTGCCGCTGCAGCTGCCCGGCAGCGACGAGGAGAAAGCGCAGGCCTGCGCCGGTCTGCCGCCGCTGTGGAACCTCCTGAAGGCGGACCTGGAAAAAGCCGGGATGCTGGGCGTCTATGAGGAGCTGGAGCTGCCGCTGCTGCCCGTGGTCTACGCCATGGAGCGCACCGGTGCCGCCGCCGATACCGCGCTGCTGGGGGAGCTCTCCACGCGCTTTGAGCGGCAGATGGCCGAGCTGCAGGCCGAGTCGCAGCGCCTCACCGGGATGGAAGTGAACCTGAATTCGCCAAAGCAGGTGGCCGCGCTGCTTTACGAGAAGCTGAACCTGGGCCTGGGCGAGGCGCAGAAGAAACAATTCAAGACCAAGGACGGCTATACCACCGGCGAGGAGGCCCTGCAGTATCTCAAGGCCGCCCACCCCGTGGTGCCGCTGCTGATGGAGTTCCGCGAGGTCTCCAAGCTCAAGTCCTCTTTCGTGGATAACCTGCTGGCCGCCGCCGGCCCCGACGGGCGGCTGCATACCACTTTCGACCAGCTGGGCGCGGCCACCGGCCGCTTCTCCAGCTCCAAGCCCAATCTGCAGAACATCCCGGTGCGGTCTGAGGCCGGGCTGCTGGTGCGCAAATGCTTCGTGGCGCGCGAGGGCTTCGAGCTGCTCAGCGCCGACTACTCGCAGATAGACCTGCGCGTGCTGGCGCACCTGTCCGGCGACCGGAACCTGACCGAGGCTTTCCGCAGCGGCGAGGACATACACCAGCGCACCGCCTCCGAGATCTTCCACTGCGCCCCGCAGCTGGTGACGCCCGAGATGCGCCGCGCGGCCAAGGCCATAAATTTCGGCATAGTCTACGGCAAGACGGCGCAGGGCCTCTCTCAGGACCTGGGCATCAGCCGCGCCGAAGCCGCCGGCTACATAAAACATTATTTCGAGGCCTGCCCCGGCGTGAAAGAGTGGAGCGAGCGCACGGTGGCCGAGGCGAAGAAGACCGGCATGGTGGCCACTTTCACCGGCCGCCGCCGCCACCTGCCAGAGTTGACGGCCACCAACCCGCACCTGCGCAGCTTCGCCGAGCGCGCCGCGGTGAACACCCCGGTGCAGGGCGGCTCGGCCGACATCATCAAGAAAGCGATGATAGGCCTGTTCCGGGAGTTCCTGGGCTCCAAAGACGTTTTCATGCTGCTGCAGGTGCACGACGAACTGGTGTTCGAGGTGCGCAAGGGCGGGCTGAAGGAAGCCGCCGCCGTCATCAAGCGCGGCATGGAGGGCGCCTACGCCCTCTCGGTGCCGCTGGTGGCCGACTTCAAGTCCGGCCCCAACTGGCGCGACATGACCAAATATGACATCTAGGCCGTGCCGGAGGGACAGGAACGCAAAATCGGCGTCGGCCACACCGTGGCCGCGCCTGCCGCCCTCAGGCTCGGCGCTTACGCAAGCCTCGCCTTCCGGGGGGCTTTTGCTAACCCTGTCCCTCCGTCGCGGCGGGAAAGAAATATGAGGCTAAGCGCCGCGCCGTTGAGGGAATTGCCGCCGGTGACGCGGTGGCTGGCGGCGGCTTTCCTGGCCGGCTGGGTGCTGAAGCTGGCTTTCGGCTTCAAGATCAGCTTTTATTTGGGCCTGGTGCCGTACCAGTTCCTGGGCGGCTGGCTGTGGCAGGCCTGCACCTACATCTTCCTGCACGCAGATTTCTGGCATTTCCTTTTCAACGCCTTCATGCTCTGGATGCTGGGCAGCGCGGTGGAGCCGGTCATGGGCTCGCGCCGTTTCCTGATATATTTCCTGGGCTGCGGCGCCGCCGCCGCCCTGCTGACCGTGGCCTGGCAGCCCGGCTCCATCCGGCCCGTCATAGGCGCCTCGGGGGCGGTGTTCGGCCTGCTGGGGGCTTTCGCCTTCCTGTTCCCGGACGCGAAGGTTTACTTCTACTTTCTATTCCCCATGAGCGCGCGCACCATGGCCGTTCTGCTGGGCGGGCTGGAATTGCTGATGACGCTTTCACAGCCCGGTTCGGGGATCTCCAATATCACCCACCTGGGAGGGCTGGCGGCCGGCCTGGCCTGGCTGTGGGGCGAACGCCGCTGGCGGGAGCGGCCTGAGCGGCCGGCGCGGCAGGAGCCGGACCCGGCCGTGCTAGAGCGGGAGGAGATAGACCGCCTGCTGGAGAAGATCTCGCGGCAGGGGCAGGGCGCCCTGAGCCGGAGCGAGTTGGAGCGGCTCGACGAGTATTCCAGGCGTAAGGGGGGCAGGGCATGAAATTCAGGATACCGCGGGGCAAGACCGTCATAGGCCTGACCGGCCCCATAGCCTCGGGCAAAAGCCTGGCGCTGGAGCTGTTTATTAAGGAGGGGGCGCTGGGGCTGTCGGCTGACGCCGTTTCAGCTTCCTTATTGACAGAACCCGCCTGCTATAATAAAATATTGAAGAAGTTTAGCCCTGGTAAAATCCTCACAAACGGAAAACTGGACAAAAAGAAGCTGGCGGCCGAAGTCTTCGGTTCACCGGCGAAACGCAAATGGCTTGAAGCCTTACTGCACCCGCGGATCCTTAGAAGAATTCACTCCCTAATAACCAGCTCCCCCAAAAAGATTACGGTTGTCGAGACGCCCCTGCTGTTCGAAGCGGGACTCGAGGAGTGTTTTACGTTCACGGTCTGCCTGTCCGCTCCTGCGCGGACGCTGGAAGAGAGAGCCCTGAAAAGGGGCTGGAGCAGGGCGCAGTACCTGGAGCGGGCGAGGGCCCAGCTGCCCGCCGCGGAGAAATACGCCAGGGCGGACCTGACGCTGGATAATTCCGGCGCGCCGCGCGAGCTGGCGGAGAAAATAAGATTCATCTGCCGTTTCCTGAAGGAGACGGCTCAAGGAAAAATGAAATGAACGGACAACAGCAGGACGAAAAAAGATTTCAGAGAAATCAGAACATGGGGCCTAACGGCGGGCAGCGCGGCAACGGCGGCGACCCCCGGCGGGACGATAGGGGAAACCAAAAAATGAACGATAACAGGCAGCACAACCAGGGCCAGAATCAGAACCAGAACCAGAATCAGGGACAGGGCCAGAACGGCCAGGGGCAGGCCCCCAACCCGAACCTGCCCAAGCTCGACATAGCCGGCATGACCAAGATGACCGTGGCCGAGCTGGTCAAGATCGCCGAGCAGTTTAACATGGAAGGCGTGGCCAGCCTGCGCAAGCAGGAACTGATCGGCAAGATCATGGAAGCCCAGGCCAAGGCCAACGGCGTGGCCCAGGGCGAGGGCGTGCTCGAAGTGCTGCCGGACGGCTTCGGCTTCCTGCGCTCGC